>CAWAYI010000004.1:0-145116 GCA_963786245.1 uncultured beta proteobacterium
AAATCAAGCTGCAGTAATGGCAGCCGGGGCCGAAAAGCCCCACGGAAAAGCACAAGAACTAGAAGTCAGCGCCCGCTCTTGGCAGAAATGCCGGGAGCGGGTTATAATTTGCGGCTTCGTCCGGATGACCGGGCGAGGTTATTTATCAACCTTCTTTCGACGCGTCCTTTGGGACGCGTAAAACGCAGAAGCCAATTGCAGCGGCTGCGGCGGAAGTTTTGGAGCAAAAAATGAGTCTGAGCAACTCCCTCGGGTTGCTGGGCCGCAAGGTGGGCATGATGCGCCTGTTCACCGATGATGGGGACGCAGTTCCTGTCACGGTGGTGGACGTGTCCAACAACCGCGTGACCCAGGTGAAAACCCAAGAGAACGACGGCTACGTGTCCCTCCAGGTCACGTTCGGTTCGCGCAAAGCTTCGCGCGTGACCAAGCCGCAAGCCGGCCACCTTGCCAAGGCAGGGGTGGAAGCCGGTGAAATCATCCAGGAATTCCGTCGTCACCGCCGACACCGCAGCCAAGTACGCCGCGGGCGCCACGGTGCCCGCCGCCGACGTGTTCGCGGTCGGCCAGAAGGTGGACGTGCAGGGCACGACCATCGGCAAGGGCTTCGCCGGCACCATCAAGCGCCACCACATGAAGTCGCAGCGCGCGTCGCACGGCAACAGCCGTTCGCACAACGTGCCCGGCTCGATCGGCATGGCGCAGGACCCGGGCCGCGTGTTCCCGGGCAAGCGCATGACCGGCCACCTGGGCGACGACACCGTCACCACCCAGAACCTCGACGTCATCCGCATCGACGAAGCCCGCGGCCTGCTGCTGATCCGCGGCGCCGTTCCCGGCTCCAAGGGCGGTTTCGTCACCGTGCGCCCCGCCGTGAAGGCCAAGCCCACGGCGGGTGCGAAGGGAGCGAAGTAATGCAACTCGAACTCCTGAACGAGCAGGGCCAGGCCGCGTCCAAGTACGACGCGCCCGAGACCGTGTTCGGCCGTGAATACAACGAAGACCTGGTGCACCAGATCGTCGTCGCCTTCCAGGCCAACGCCCGCCAGGGCACGCGCGCCCAGAAGGACCGCCAGCAGGTCAACCACTCGACCAAGAAGCCGTTCAAGCAAAAGGGCACGGGCCGCGCCCGCGCCGGCATGACGTCCTCGCCGCTGTGGCGCGGGGGCGGCCGGATTTTCCCGAACAGCCCGGAAGAGAACTTCACCCAGAAGATCAACAAGAAGATGTACCGCGCCGGCATGGCGTCCATCTTCTCGCAGCTGGCCCGCGAAGGCCGGCTGGCCGTGGTCGACTCCATGAAGGTGGACTCGCCCAAGACCAAGCAGCTGGCCGCCCGGTTCAAGGCCATGAACCTCGAGTCGGTGCTGGTCATCGCCGAGGAAGTGGACGAGAACCTGTACCTGGCCTCGCGCAACCTGGTGAACGTGCTCGTCGTCGAGCCGCGTTACGCCGATCCGCTGTCGCTGGTGCACTACAAGAAGGTGCTCGTCACCAAGGGTGCCATCGACAAGCTCAAGGAGATGTTCGCATGAGCCGCGTCAATCCCACTCCCGCGCAGCGCACCTTCAACGAAGGCCGGTTGATGCAGGTCCTGGTCGCCCCGATCGTCTCCGAGAAGGCGACGCACGTGGCCGACAAGACCAACGCCGTCACCTTCAAGGTGCTGCAGGACGCCACCAAGCCGGAGATCAAGGCCGCCGTTGAACTGATGTTCAAGGTCGAGGTCAAGGGCGTCTCCGTCGTCAACACCAAGGGCAAGACCAAGCGCTTCGGCCGCTCGGTGGGCCGCCGCGACAACGTTCGCAAGGCCTACGTGACGCTCAAGCCCGGTCAAGAGCTGAACCTCGCAGGGGAGGCCGCTTAATCATGGCAGTCATCAAGATGAAACCGACTTCGCCAGGCCATCGCGGCATGGTGAAGATCTCGCGGGATCACCTCTACAAGGGTGAGCCTTACGCGCCGCTGCTGGAGCCCCAGTTCCAGAAGTCCGGCCGCAACAACAACGGCCACATCACCACCCGCCACAAGGGCGGTGGCCACAAGCACCACTACCGCGTTGTCGACTTCGTCCGCAACAAGGACGGCATCCCGGCCAAGGTCGAGCGCATCGAGTACGACCCGAACCGCACCGCCCACCTGGCGCTGGTGTGCTACGCCGACGGCGAGCGCCGCTACATCATCGCCCCGCGCGGCCTGGAAGTCGGCTCGGTCCTGCTGAGCGGCGCCGAAGCGCCGATCCGCGCCGGCAACACGCTGCCGGTGCGCAACATCCCGGTCGGCTCGACGATCCACTGCATCGAACTGCAGCCGGGCAAGGGCGCCCAGATCGCCCGCTCGGCCGGCACGTCCGCCACGCTGCTGGCTCGCGAAGGCACCTACGCCCAGGTCCGCATGCGCTCCGGTGAGGTTCGCAAGATCCACATCGAGTGCCGCGCGACCATCGGCGAAGTGGCCAACGAAGAGCACAGCCTGCGCCAGCTCGGCAAGGCCGGCGTGAAGCGCCACATGGGTATCCGCCCGACCGTTCGCGGCGTGGTGATGAACCCGGTCGACCACCCGCACGGTGGCGGCGAGGGCAAGACCGGCGAAGGCCGTCACCCCGTCGATCCGTGGGGCAACCTGACCAAGGGTTACCGTACCCGCAACAACAAGCGCACGCAGGTCATGATCGTCGCGCGCCGTAAAAAGTAAGGGGTTCGCAAAATGACTCGCTCTCTCAAAAAGGGTCCGTTTGTTGACCACCACCTGGTGGCCAAGGCCGACAAGGCCGTGACCACCAAGGACAAGAAACCGATCAAGACCTGGTCGCGCCGCTCCATGATCCTGCCCGAGTTCATCGGGCTCACGATCGCCGTGCACAACGGCAAGCAGCACGTCCCGGTCTATATCACCGACCAGATGGTGGGCCACAAGCTGGGCGAATTCGCCCTGACGCGCACCTTCAAGGGTCACCCGGCGGACAAAAAAGTCCAGAAGAAGTGAAGGTGAACCATGTCTGAAACACGTGCAGTCCTCCGCGGCGTGCGCCTCTCGGTCGACAAGGGCCGCCTGGTCGCCGACCTGATCCGCGGCAAGAAGGTCGACCAGGCCCTCAACATCCTGAACTTCACGCAGAAAAAAGCTGCGGGAATCGTCAGGAAGGTCCTGGAGTCCGCCATTGCCAACGCCGAACACAACGACGGCGCCGACATCGACGAGCTGAAGGTCAAGACCATCTACGTCGAGCAGGGCGCTTCGCTCAAGCGTTTCACCGCGCGCGCCAAAGGCCGCGGCAACCGCATCGTCAAGCCCACGTGCCACGTGTACTTGACCGTTGGCAACTAAAGGCTCAGGACACCATGGGACAAAAAATCCATCCTACCGGCTTCCGTCTTTCGGTCAGCCGCAACTGGGCCAGCCGCTGGTACGCCAGCAACCGTGACTTCGCCGGCATGCTGGGCGAAGACATCAAGGTGCGCGAGTACCTGAAAGCCAAGCTCAAGAACGCCGCGGTTTCGCGCGTCCTGATCGAGCGTCCCGCCAAGAGCGCGCGCATCACCATCTTCTCGGCGCGTCCGGGCGTGGTGATCGGCAAGAAGGGCGAAGACATCGAGGCGCTCAAGAAAGAGCTCGGCAAGCGCCTGGGCGTGCCGGTGGCGGTGAACATCGAAGAAGTGCGCAAGCCCGAAATCGATGCCCAGCTGATCGCCGACTCGATCACCCAGCAGCTCGAAAAGCGCATCATGTTCCGCCGCGCGATGAAGCGCGCCATGCAGAACGCGATGCGCCTGGGCGCCCAGGGCATCAAGATCATGTCCGCCGGCCGCCTGAACGGCATCGAAATCGCGCGCACCGAGTGGTACCGCGAAGGCCGCGTGCCGCTTCACACGCTGCGCGCAGACATCGACTACGGGTTCTCCGAAGCCAAGACCACCTACGGCGTCATCGGCGTCAAGGTCTGGGTCTACAAGGGCGACACGCTCGGCCGCAATGACCTGCCGGCCATCGTCGAGCCCCGCGCCGAGGAAGAGCGCCGCCCGCGTGGTCCGCGCCGCGATGGCCGCCCGGGCGACCGCCCGGCCGGTGACCGCCGCGGTCCCGCCCCCCGCCGCCCCGCAGCTGGCGCGGGCAATGTCGCGCCGGCTGACGGCAGCGACAAGCCCGCAGAAGCAACGACAGGTGCCGATGCACCGAAAACTACCGTTAAGCGCGTCCGCAAGACAGCCGCGCCAGCCGCACCCGCTGCTGACGGTAAAGGAGAGTAAACATGCTGCAACCCGCTCGCCGCAAATACCGCAAAGAGCAGAAGGGCCGTAACACCGGCATCGCCACCCGGGGCAACTCGGTGGCCTTCGGTGACTTCGGCCTGAAGTGCACGGACCGGGGCCGCCTGACGGCCCGCCAGATCGAAGCCGCGCGCCGCGCGATTTCCCGCCACGTCAAGCGCGGCGGCCGCATCTGGATCCGTGTGTTCCCCGACAAGCCGATCTCCCACAAGCCCGCTGAAGTGCGGATGGGTAACGGCAAGGGCAACCCCGAGTACTACGTGGCCGAAATCCAGCCCGGCAAGGTCGTGTTCGAGATCGTCGGCGTGAGCGAAGAGCTCGCCCGCGAAGCGTTCCGCCTGGCCGCCGCCAAGCTGCCGCTGCGCACCACGTTCGTCAGCCGCATGATCGGCGCGTAATTCAGGAGTGATGAAAAAATGAAAACTGCTGAACTGCGCAAGAAAGACGTCGCCGGCCTCCAGACCGAAGTCAAGGACCTGCAAAAGGCCCATTTCGGCCTGCGCATGCAGAAGGCCACGCAACAGTTGACCAACACCGGCACGCTGCGCATCACGCGCCGCGACATCGCCCGCGCCAAGACCATCCTTGCCCAGAAGCAGGCTGAGTCCGCGAAGACTGCCAAGTAAGGAAGCACCATGACGGAAGCCAAGACATCCCTCAAGCGCACCTTGATTGGCAAGGTGGTGAGCGCCAAGCGCGCCAAGACCGTGACGGTCCTGGTGGAGCGCCGCGTCAAGCACGAGCTCTACGGCAAGATCGTTGCCAAGTCGAGCAAGTACCACGCCCATGACGAAAAGGGCGAGTACCACACCGGCGACGTGATCGAGATCACCGAGAGCCGCCCGATCTCCAAGACCAAGAACTGGGTTGCCACCCGCCTGGTCGAGAAGGCCGTGGAAATCTGATTCCGCACGCACTGCAAGCGTAATGAAAACGGCCCACAATGTGGGTCGTTTTCCTTTTTTGGCGACATAGAAAGGCACACACCATGATCAAGGTTGGAGACGCGCTTCCCGACGTCACCCTGCAGGAATTTTCCGAAGTCGAAGGCAACGGCTGCAGCATCGGCCCGAACCCGGTCAAGGTCCGCGAGGCTTCGGCCGGCAAGACCATCGCGGTGTTCGCGCTGCCCGGCGCCTTCACGCCTACCTGCTCGGCCAAGCACGTGCCGGGCTATGTGGAAAAGGCGGACGAGCTGAAGAAGGCCGGCGTCGACGAGATCTGGTGCGTGAGCGTGAACGACGCTTTCGTCATGGGCGCCTGGGCGCGCGACCAGAAGACCGGCGGCAAGGTCCGCATGCTGGGTGACGGCAGCGCCGAGTTCGCCAAGGCGACCGGGCTCACGCTCGATCTCACCGCCAAGGGCATGGGCCTGCGCAGCGCGCGCTATTCGATGCTGGTCAAGGACGGCAAGGTCGCTTCGCTCAACGTCGAGGGGCCGGGCAAGTTCGAAGTGAGCGACGCCGGCACGATGCTGGCGCAAGCCAAGGGCTAAAGGTCCGCTTTGAGGTAGTGCGCGCCCGGAATCGGGTTGTGATAGTAGGGCGGGATTTCCTCGAAGCCCAGCTCCTGGTACAGGGTGCGCGCCGCCTCCATGTCGTCCAGCGTGTCCAGCAGCACGCAGGCGTAGCCCGCCTGCCGTGCGGCATCCAGCATCGCCTCCGCCAGTTGCCGGCCCAGCCCCAGCCCGCGAAAAGCCTTGCGCACGTACAGCCGCTTCATCTCCGCCGCGTTGGGGTAATCGGCGTTGTCCAGCGGGCGCAGCGCGCAGCAACCCGCCGGTTGGCCATCGACCGTGGCGAGCAACAGCGCGCCACGCGGCGCGGCGTACTCGCCCGGCAGGCTGGCCAATTCCTGGTCGAACTGCTGGAAGCACAGGTCCACGCCCAGTCCTTCGGCATATTCGCGAAAGACCTCGCGCACGGTGTCGAGCGCTTCGGGGGTGGACGGCGCGGCGAGCCGTACCTGGGGCAACTGTTGCGTTAGCACGCGGTGTGTGGAAGCAGATGGGCCTGACAGTTTAGCGATTCGCTGCGCGGCGTGCACGGCGGCATGTCACTGGCCGCCGAGGCTGACCAGCCACGCCACCAGGCCCGAGCAGAAACCCAGCACGACCAGCGCCAGCAGGCGCGAGCCCAGGTCATCACGCGAAGCCGGTGCGGCGAAAGGCAGTGCCTTGTCGCCATGGACCATGGGGCCGACGAGGTGCTGCCCCTTGCGCCAGCGGTAGTAAGCGATTGCACCCACGTGCAACAGCGCGAGCGCGATCAACACGACCTGTCCGATGTCCTTGTGATAGCCCGTCAGCAGCCGGGCCGTGCGGTTGGACACCAGGATGTTGAGCGGCCCCGCGAAGTCCGCCGTGTCGTCGCTGAACAGGCCCGTGGCCACCTGGGCCAGGAGAAAGGCGAGCAGCGCGTAAACGGACAACGCACCCAGCGGCGAATGCCCGGTGGCAAGCCGCGCATCGGCACGGCCGCGCAGGTGGTCGAGGATGACGCGCGGCGGGTGGGTGAAACTGGCAAAGCGCGACCAATGGCCTCCGACAAAGCCCCACGCCAGGCGGAACAGCAGCAGGCTGCCGACACCGTACCCCAGCCGGGCGTGCCAGATCATGGCTTCGCCGCCGATCTTGCCGGTGACCAGCAGGCCCAACGCGCTCAGCACGAGGGCCCAGTGGAACATCCGCGTGGGCAAGTCCCAGACCCTGACCTTCTGCAAATCCCCGACCGCCATTGCATGCCCCTCCAAGCCCGTTGAAGCCGTATGGACCAGCGCCCCGGGTAGGTAGTTTCCCGAAAATCCGCCGGACTTGTAGAACTTTTTCCGAAAAGCCCGACTCTGCCGCTGGATCTACAACAATGGAAAACATCCCATGAAAGTCGCGCGCACCCTCATTCTGCTTGCCACCTCGCTGGCGCTGGCTGCCCCGGCCCTGGCGCAGTTCCGCAAGCCCGAAGATGCCGTCAAGTACCGCCAGAGCGTGATGTTCACCATGGGAAACCACTTCTACTCCCGCCTCGGTGCCATGGCCAACGGCAGGATCCCGTTCGATGCAAAGGCCGCGGCCGACAATGCCGACGTGGTCCTCACGCTGTCCCGCCTGCCGTGGGTGGCCTTCGGCCCGGAGACGAACGTCGGAAAGACCGATGCCAAGCCGGCCATCTGGACCGAGCAGGCCAAGTTCAAGGACCTGAGCGAAAAGATGCAGGCTGAAGTGGTGAAACTGCAGGCCGCCAGCCGCACCGGCGACATCGAAGCGCTGAAGACGGCCTACCGCGCCACCTCCAGCGCCTGCAAGTCCTGCCACGACAGCTTCACCAACCAGTGACGCTGGAGTGACGCTGGCAGTTGCCAGCCCAGCCGTGGTGGCGCACCATGGGAGGCATGTTCATCCGGGAGCGCTTCATGGACCGCCGCCATTTCAATGCCTCGGCCGCTTCGGCACTGGGATTCGCCACCCTCGCAGCCTGGCAGCAGGCCCACGCCCTCGGCCTGGGCGACCTGAGCAACGCCGAGGCGTCGCAGGGCCTGAAGACCGCGCTCGAGCGCGGCGCCGGGGTGGCCGTGGACCTGTTGGGCCGGCCCGACGGGTTCCTCGGAAACCCGAAGGTGCGCATTCCCCTGCCCGGGTTCCTGGCCGACGCGGCCAAGTTCCTGCGGGCCATGGGCCGCGGCAAGCAGGTGGAAGAACTCGAAGTCGCGATGAACCGTGCGGCGGAGGCCGCCGTGCCGCTGGCCAGGGAACTGCTGGTGAAGGCCGTGAAATCGATGTCGGTCACCGATGCGAAGAACATCCTCTCGGGCGGCGAGACTTCGGTGACCAACTTCTTCGCCGACAAGACGCGCACGCCGCTCTCGGCGCGATTCCTGCCCGTGGTGACCAAGGCGACCGAGAAAGTGGGCCTCGCCGAGAAATACAACCGCGTGGCGGGCAAGGCCGCCGGCGTGGGGCTGGTGAAGAAGGACGACGCGACCATCGAGCACTACGTCACCCGAAAGTCGCTGGACGGGCTCTACTTCATCATCGGCGAGGAGGAAAAGAAGATCCGCCGCGACCCGGTGGGCAGCGGCAGCGCCATCCTCAAGAAAGTGTTCGGTGCGCTGAAATAGCGGCGGCGCTTCAGGCCACGCACGCCAGCAGGATGCGCGTCAGGTCTTCGGGCGCGCTGATCATCGGGTCGTGGCCCGTCTTGATCTCGACCACGCGGGCGCCGCCCCCGCCCTGCCACGCGCCGTCCCAAAAGCCGCGTGTCGGTCATGCGCGGGCGGATCGCATCGATGGTGGCGAGCGCCGGCTGGATGCAACTCACGAAAGTGCGCGGCACGGCGGCCACCCGCTTCGGATCGAATTCCAGCACTGCCTGGTAGGTGTGGCCGGGATGCGGTGTCTGGCGCCGCCTGGCCCACTGCGCATCCTCGCCTTCGAGGCCGTAGATCGCCGGGTCGGGAGGCGGGAAACTGAAGTCCGGCGAAGCCTGCGAAGCCGCGACGCGCGCTTCCCGCGTGGCGCTCGCATGCGTGCTGCTCCAGCTTTCTCCGGGCCGGGGCACCACGGCGTCGACGTAGACCAGGTGCCGCAGCCGTCCCGGCATGCGGTCGGCGATGGCGGTGCCGATCATGCCGGCATACGAGTGCACGGCCAGCACCACGTCATCCATCTCTTCCATCTCGATCGCGTTGCGCACGTCGGCGATGTGCGTCTCCAGCGTGATGATCGGCGACATGAGGTGCATTCGCTCGCCGACGCCGGTCAGCGTGACGGCGTGGGCCCGGTGACCGGCGGCCGACAAGGCGCGGACCACCCGGCGCCAGCACCAGCCGCCATGCCACGCGCCATGAACCAGGACGAAATTGGCCATTCAGATCACCTTGCCGTTTCGCAGTTGCAGCAGGCGATCATCGCTGCAGTCGAGCAGTTCGCGCAACACCTCGTCGGTGTGCTGGCCCAGCAGCGGCGGCGGCAAGTCGGCGCGTACCGGCGTCTCGCTGAGCTTGATCGGGCTGGACACCAGGCGCAGGTCCGGCTGCAGCGGGTGGTTCCACCCCGTCACCATGCTCCGCTCCTTCACCTGCGGGTCGGCGAACACCTCGGCGAGGTCGTTGATCGCGCCGCACGGCACCTTCGCTGCTTCCAGCGCGGCCAGCCATTCGGCCTTGGTGCGGGTCTTCATGACGGTTTCCAGCATCGGCACCAGCACGGCGCGGTTGCGCACGCGGTCCTGGTTCTTCGAAAACCGCGGATCGGCGGCCAGCTCGGGGCGCCCCGCCACCTCGCAGAACTTGGCGTACTGGCCGTCGTTGCCCACCGCCAGGATCAGGTGGTCCTTGTGCCCGGGAACTGCCGGCGCCACTTCGAACACCTGGTAGGGCACGATGTTCTGGTGCGCGTTGCCGGCGCGGCCCGGCACCTTGCCGCTGACCAGGTAGTTGGCGCCCAGGTTGGCCAGCATCGCCACTTGCGTGTCCAGCAGCGCCATGTCGATGTGCTGGCCGTAGCCGGTGCGTTCGGCGTGGCGCAGCGCGGCCAGGATGGCGACGGTGGCGTACATGCCGGTGAACAGGTCGGCCACCGCGACGCCCACCTTCTGCGGGCCCCCGCCGAGGTCGTCCCGCTCGCCGGTGATGCTCATGAGCCCGCCCATGCCCTGGATCGCATAGTCGTAGCCAGCGCGCTCGCGGTACGGCCCGGTCTGGCCGAAGCCGGTCACGCTGCAGTAGACCAGCCGGGGGTTCAGGGCCTGCAGCGACGCATAGTCCAGCCCGTAGCGCGCCATGTCGCCGACCTTGAAGTTCTCGACGAACACGTCGCAGTGCTTCACCAGGTCGCGGATCAGCGCCTGGCCGGCGGGCTGCGCGATGTCGCAGGTCACCGAGCGCTTGTTGCGGTTGGCGCCCAGGTAGTAGGCCGCCTCGGCGGTGTCCTGCCCGGCGGCGTCCTTCAGGAAGGGCGGGCCCCAGCTGCGGGTGTCGTCGCCGTTGCCCGGGCGCTCGATCTTGATCACGTCGGCGCCCAGGTCGGCCAGGGTCTGCGTGCACCAGGGGCCGGCCAGCACACGGGAGAGGTCGAGAACGCGGATTCCGGCAAATGATGTCATGGAGGCGGCATTGTGAACGCCACAGGATAATCCCATCATGCTTCGAACACTGGCCGGCATGGTCCTGGGGGGCGCGGGCGCCCTGGCCGCCTGCAACCCCACCTTCAACTGGCGCGCCATCCGGGCGGAGCCGACGCCGCTGAACGCCATGCTGCCCTGCAAGCCCGACAAGGCCGCGCGCGACGTGCCGATGGCGGGCCGCCAGGTCAGCCTGCAGGTATGGGGCTGCGATGCCGGGGGGGCCACCTTCGCGCTGCTGTTTGCCGACATCGGCGACGCCGGCCGTGCGGGCGAGGCGCTGGGCCAGTGGAAGGCGGCCACGCTGGCCAACCTGCGCAGCGCCGCCGCCCGTGAAGCCCCGTTCCGCCCGCCCGGGCGCCGTGGCGCTGGCGCAGTCGCTGCAAGTCGTGGCCAGCGGGCAGCGGGCCGATGGCAGCCCGGTCGAGAGCCATGCCGCCTATTTCGCGCATGGCACCCGGGTGTTCCAGGCCGTCATCTACGCCGGGCGGCTCCAGCCGGAAGTGGCCGAGACGTTCTTTTCGGGACTCAGGTTCGAATGACCCTGCTCGCGCGCCGCACCGCCATCGTGGTGTTCCTGGCCTTCGCGTTCGCCTATTTCTTCTCGGCCCTGCTGCGTGCCATCACCGCCACGCTGTCGCCGACGCTGACGCGCGAGTTCGCGCTCAATGCGCGCGAGCTGGGCCTGCTGGCCGGCGGCTACTTCTTCGGCTTCGCGGCCACGCAGCTGCCGCTTGGGAACCTGGCTGGACCGCTAGGGCCCGAAGCGCGTGATCCTCAGTTTCCTGCTGGTCGCGGTCGCCGGCTGCGTGGCGTTTTCGCTGGCAACCAGCTTCACCGGGCTGCTGGCCGGCGCGCGTGCTCTGCGGCGCGGGCGTGAGCGCCTGCCTGATGGCGCCGCTGACGGGTTTTCGGCGCTGGCTGACGCCCACGGCCCAGCTGCGCGCCAACTCCTGGATGCTGATGACCGGCTCTTTCGGCATGCTGGCCTCCACGCTGCCGGTGCAGTGGCTGATGCCCGTCGTCGGCTGGCGGCCGCTGTTCTGGGGGCTGGCGCTGGCGCTCGGCGTGGCGATGGCCGTGATCGCCTGGAAGGTGCCGCCCTGGCACTCCGCGCTCCCGGCGGGCGAGCCGGCGGCGCGCAAGGGTTACGGCGAAGTCTGGCGGCATCCCTATTTCCGCCGCATGACGCCGATCGGCTTCTTCAGCTACGGCGGCATGATCGCCATGCAGACGCTGTGGGCCGGCCCGTGGCTGGTCCGCGTGTCGGGCTACGCGCCCCTGGAGGCGGCCGGCGGCCTGTTCGTCATCAACCTCAGCATGCTGTGCACCTTCTGGAGCTGGGGCATGCTCACCCCCTGGCTGGCCCGCAAGGGGCTGACCACCGACCGGCTGATCGCCCGCGGCCTGCCCCTGAGCTTTGTCGTGCTTGCTACAATTATCATAGCGGGCCCGGCGCAGGGGCCTGGGCCTGGGCCTTGTTCTGCATTTCGTCCACGTTCGTCTCGCTGGCCCAGCCGGCGGTGGGCATGGCCTTCCCGCCGGCGCTGGCCGGGCGGGCGCTGTCGGCCTACAACCTGGTGATCTTCGCCGGCGTGTTCGTGATGCAGTGGGGCATCGGCCTGCTGATCGACGGATTCCTGGCGCGCGGGACTGGGCGAAGTGAACGTCTTTTCGGGCTCGCCATGGCCGTGTTCCTGGTCTGCAGCGTTATGTCCTACGGGTACTTCATGCTTGCAAAGGATAATTCCCGTCAATGAACGCGATTCTGATCATCGCCCACGCCCCGCTGGCGCATGCGCTGCGGCAGTGCGCGCTGCATGTCTTTCCGGACTGCGGCGCCCAGCTGGCGGCGATCGACGTGCAGCCCAACCTGCCGCCGGAGGAGACGCTGGCCACCGCGCGCATCGCGATGGAACAGCTGACCCGCGCGCCGCAGGTCAAGGGCGTGCTGGTGCTCACCGACATCTTCGGCGCCACGCCCAGCAACGTGGCGCAGAAACTGGTCGACGGCGTGAAGTCGCGGCTGATCACCGGCGTGAACCTGCCGATGCTGCTGCGCAGCGTGAGCTACCGCAACGAGCCGCTCGAGGCCCTGGTGTCGCGCGCCGTGGTCGGCGGCACCCAGGGCGTGATGCAGGTGGCCATCACGGCGCCGCAGAACCAGGCGCGAAGAAACAATGATCCGGACAACCACGACCATCAACAATAAGCTGGGCCTGCACGCCCGCGCCTCGGCCAAGCTGACCAAGCTGGCCGGCAGCTATCCGTGCGACATCTTGATCAGCCGGGGCGACCGGCGCGTCAATGCCAAGAGCATCATGGGCGTCATGATGCTGGCCGCGGGCATCGGCAGCGAGGTGACGATCGAGACCAACGGCGAGCGGGAGCAGGAAGCCATGGATGCCATGCTCGCGCTCATCGCCGACAAGTTCGGGGAAGGCGAATGAAAACACGAAGGGCGAGGGGCCCGCGAAGCGGGATCGGCCAGGGTTTTCATTCTGGCGAACTCAACGTGGGCGCGGCAAAGCCATGACCTTCTCCGTCCACGGTCTCGCCGTCGCCCGTGGCATCGCCATCGGGCGCGCGGTGCTGATGGCGTCCAGCCGCGTCGACGTCGCGCACTACTTCATCGAGGCCGGGCAGATCGAAGACGAGATCGCGCGCGTGCGGGCGGGGCGCAACGCCGTCGTCGACGAAATCCACCGCTTGCAGCAGACCATCGCGACCATGGGGCCGAAGGAGGCGCCGCACGAGCTGACGGCGCTGCTCGACGTGCACCTGATGCTGCTGCAGGACGAGGACCTGATCGGCGGCGTCAAGCACTGGATCAGCGAGCGGCTCTACAACGCCGAATGGGCGCTGACCACGCAGCTCGAGGTGATTTCGCGCCAGTTCGACGACATGGAGGACGACTACCTGCGCGGGCGCAAGGCCGACCTGGAGCAGGTGGCCGAGCGCATCCTGCGCTACATGAAGGGCGTTGCGTCGCCGGTCGCGCCGCCCTCCAGCTCGCGGCGCAAGACCCAGCAGGACCTGCTGCTGGACGACAGCATCGACGTGCCGCTGGTGATGATCGCGCACGACCTGTCGCCGGCCGACATGCTGCAGTTCAAGCAGAGCGTGTTCGCCGGCTTCGTGACCGACGTGGGCGGGCGCAACTCGCACACGGCGATCGTCGCGCGCAGCATGGACATCCCGGCCGTGGTCGGCGCGCGCAGCGCCAGCCAGCTGGTGCGCCAGGACGACTGGGTCATCATCGACGGCGACGCCGGCGTGATGATCGTCGATCCGTCGCCCATCATCCTGGCCGAATACGGCTTCAAGCAGCGCCAGGGCGAGCTCGAGCGCGGGCGGCTCTCGCGCCTGCGCCACACGCCGGCGGTGACCCTGGACGGCTAGCAGGATCGAGCTGCTCGCCAACATCGAGTTGCCCGAGGACGCCTCCGCTGCGCTCAAGGCCGGCGCCGTGGGCGTGGGCCTGTTCCGCAGCGAATTCCTGTTCATGGGCCGCCGCGGCGACCTGCCGGACGAGCAGGAGCAGTACCTTGCCTACCGCCGCGCGGTCGAAGGCATGGAAGGCCTGCCGGTGACGATTCGCACCGTGGACGTCGGGGCCGACAAGCCGCTGGACGATTCCCAGCGCGAGGAGTCCCACCTCAACCCGGCCCTGGGCCTGCGCGCCATCCGCTGGAGCCTGGCCGACCCGGCGATGTTCCTCACGCAGCTGCGCGCCATCCTGCGCGCCGCCGCGCACGGCCAGGTCAACATGCTGATCCCCATGCTGGCGCACGCCAGCGAAATCCGGCAGACCGTGTCGCTGATCGATTTCGCGCGGGCCGAGCTGGACAACCGCGGCATCGCCTACGGCCCGATCAAGCTCGGCGCCATGATCGAGATCCCCGCCGCGGCGCTCACGCTGAAGATCTTCCTGAAGTACTTCGACTTCCTGTCGATCGGCACCAACGACCTGATCCAGTACACGCTGGCGATCGACCGCGCCGACGAGTCGGTGGCGCACCTGTACGATCCGCTGCACCCGGCAGTGCTGCGGCTGGTGGCCGAAACCATCGCGCGAATGCAATGCCCAGGGCAAGGGCGTGAGCGTCTGCGGCGAGATGGCGGGCGACACCAGCCTGCACGAGGCTGCTGCTGGGCATGGGGCTGCGCAGCTTCTCGATGCATCCGGCGCAGATCCTGGCCGTGAAGCAGGAGGTGCTGCGGTCGGACACGGTGCGGCTGGCCCCGTGGGCCCAGCGGGTCCTGGATTCGGAAGACCCGGCCACCCTGGTGGCGGGCTAGGAGCAGGCTCCTAGGCCTCGCCGTTGCGGCCGATGCGCATGCCCAGCACGGCGGCGCCGATGATCAGGAGCGCCGCTGCCAGGATGCTCCAGCTGAATGCGCGCCCGCTCACCAGCATGAGCAGCGCCGTCGAAGCCAGCGGCGTGATGTAGCTGAGGATTCCGACCTGGCGCGGATCGCCCAGCTTGAGCGCCTTGTCCCACAGGAAGAAGGCCGCGCCCAGCGGGCCCAGCCCCATGGCCGCGATCAGTGCCCAGTCCGCTTGCAGCCAACGCCGCCGGCGGTTCCAGCAGCGCGTGGCACAGCAGCGACAGCAGCCCGGACACCAGGCCGAACAGGCCGATCGCCGCGGTGGGGAAAGCTTCGACCCTTCGCGTGAGCAGCGAGTAGCTGGCCCAGATGAAGGCCGACCCCAGGGCCGGCAGGTAGCCCCAGGACCAGCCGCCCGCTGCCGGGCCGCCCGCGCCCAGGATGGCGATGGCGGCGCCCGCGAAGCCGGCCACTGCCGCCACGGCGTGGGCCGCGCGCAGCCGCATCCCCGGAAGGATCAGCGGGGCCAGCACCACGATCAGCAGCGGCCACAGGTAGTTCACCAGGTTGGCTTCCACGGGCGGCGCGTGGCGCAGGGCGATGAACAGCAGGAAGTGGTAACCGAACAGGCCGTAGATGCCCAGCGCGAGCGTGGACGGCGCGACCTTCCACCGGCGCGCCAGCGGCCAGGCCGGCACGCTGCCGATCACCAGCGCCAGGCCGGTCAGCAGGAAAGGCGGCACGTGGCGCAAGGCAATCCCGAGCGAGGCCAGCGTGGCCCATAACGCGATCGCGCCGAGCGCGTACAGATTGGCTTGCATGCTGGGCAGCTCGGGCCCCCGGTCGCCGCAGGCGCTTCGGGGGCGGGCTTTCACTTCAGGTGTTGGCGACGCCAGCGGCGTGGGCCTGCTGGTCCGCGTGATAGCTCGAGCGCACCATCGCGCCGACGGCGGCATGCGAGAAGCCCATCTCCCGCGCCTGGGCTTCGAACATCCTGAAGGTGTCCGGGTGAACGTAGCGGCGCACCGGCAGGTGGGAGTTCGAGGGCGCGAGGTACTGGCCGATGGTCAGCATGTCGATGTCGTGCTCGCGCATGTCGCGCATGACCTGCAGGATTTCCTCGTCGGTTTCGCCCAGGCCGACCATCAGGCCGCTCTTGGTCGGCACCTGCGGATGCAGCGCCTTGAATTTCTTGAGCAGGTTCAGGCTGAAGGCGTAGTCGGAGCCGGGGCGCGCTTCCTTGTACAGGCGCGGAATGGTTTCCAGGTTGTGGTTCATCACGTCGGGCGGCGCGGCCTTGAGGATCTCCAGCGCCCGGTCGTCGCGGCCGCGGAAGTCGGGCACCAGCACTTCGATCGTGGTGCCCGGGGACAGCTCGCGCGTGGCGCGGATGCAGTCGACGAAATGCCCGGCGCCGCCGTCGCGCAGGTCGTCGCGGTCCACCGAGGTGATCACCACGTACTTGAGCTTGAGGCGGGCGATGGTCTGCGCCAGGTTGCGCGGCTCGTTCACATCCAGCGGGTCGGGCCGGCCATGGCCGACGTCGCAGAACGGGCAGCGGCGCGTGCACTTGTCGCCCATGATCATGAAGGTGGCCGTGCCCTTGCCGAAGCATTCGCCGATGTTGGGGCAGGAGGCTTCCTCGCAAACGGTGTGCAGGTTGCTCTCGCGCAGGATCTGCTTGATCTCGTAGAAGCGCGTGCTCGGCGAGCCCGCCTTGACGCGGATCCACTCGGGCTTCTTCAGGACTTCGCCCTGCTCGACCTTGACCGGGATGCGCGACAGCTTGGCGGCGGCCTTCTGCTTGGCGCCGGCCTGGTAGTTTTCGACGGACTGCGCTTCGCGCACGACTTCGTTCGGAGCTCATGGGATTCCTTTAGGGCGCGAGGTGGGCGCTGAGCTGCTGGCCCAGCACCTGTGCCGCCTCGTTCCAGGTGGCGGATACCCCGATTGTAGAAAGGTCCACCGTTTCGAGCCCGGGATACCCGCAGGGGTTGATGCGCGCGAAGGGTTCCAGGTCCATGGCCACGTTCAGCGCCACGCCGTGGTAGGTGCAGTGGCGGCTGACCTTGATGCCCAGGGCGGCGATCTTGCCCAGGCCCCGGAAGGGGTCGCCGGGTGGCGGCGGGCCGCCCAGCGCGGCGTGCGAAAACGGGTCGTCCAGCCGCACGTAGATGCCCGGCGCGCCGGCGACGCGGTGGCCCGTCACGCCGAAATGCGCCAGGGTGCGGATCACGGCCTCTTCGAGCCGGTAGACGTATTCCTTGACGAAGTAGCCGGCGCGCCGCAGGTCCAGCAGCGGGTAGGCCACGACCTGGCCCGGCCCGTGGTAGGTGACCTGCCCGCCGCGGTTGGTGGCGACCACGGGAATGGCGCCCGGGTCGCAGCACATGGTCGGCCCGGCCGGCCAGGCCCTGGGTGAAGACCGGCGGGTGCTCGCACAGCCAGAGTTCGTCGGCCGTGGCTTCGGTGCGGGCGGCGGTGAAGGCCTGCATCGCCTCGTAGGTGGGCAGGTACTCCACCCGACCGCGGACGGTCGGCTGCACCACTAGAGCACGACCTTGACCATCGGATGGGTCGACAGCGTGCGGTACAGCTCGTCGAGTTGCTCGCGGCTGGTCGCGTTGATGGTGATGGTGATGCCCAGGTAGTTGCCCGCCTTGCTGTCGCGCAGTTCGACGTCGGCCGCGTCGAAGTCCGGGTCGAACTGGCGTGCGATCGAGGTGACGGCGTGGACGAACCCGTCCACATTGGCGCCCATCACCTTGATCGGAAACCTCGAGGGGTAGTCGATCAGCGATTTCCGGGGGGGCTCAGGGGCGGGACTGGGCGGCGTCGTCATGGGTTCTGCTTGGCACGCTGGTAGCCGGCGTACAACTTTTCGTAGATGGGGCCGGGCTTGCCGGTTCCAACGGTGCTGTCGTCCAGCCGCGTCACCGGCAGGATTTCCTTGGAGGCGTTGGAGAGCAGCAACTCGTCGGCGGCAAACACCTCGTCGCGGGGGACGCGGCGCAGCTCGAACGGGATGCCGGCGTCGCGGCACAGCTCTTCGATGAGGCCGTAGCGGATGCCTTCGAGCACCAGGTTGTCCTTGGGCACGCCGGTCACCACGCCATTCTTCACCACCCAGACGTTGGCCGCAGCGGCCTCGCTGAGGAACCCGTCGCGGAACATGATGGTTTCGGCGGCGCCGACGTCGGCGCACATCTGGCGCGCCAGCACCGAGCCCAGCAGGCTGACGCTCTTGATGTGCGCCTTCTTCCAGCGGAAATCGTCGGCGGTGACGCAGGCCACGCCTTGCGTGCGCGCCTCGGGCGGCGGAGCGGAGATGCGGTTGCTGGTGGCAAACACAGTGGGTGTGATGTCCGGTGGCATGGCGTGGTCGCGCATGGCGACACCCCGGGTGACCTGCAGGTAGACGAGTTGGTCCGTGTTTTCCGGGGCCTGGCCCAAGGTCTTGGCAAATGCCGCGATCAGCTGGTCCACGATGGTGCGCCAGCCCTCATGGCTCATGGGCTGCTTGATGCGCAGCTCTGCCAGGCTGCGGTCCAGCCGCGCCATGTGGTGGGCAAAACGGAACGGCCGGCCGGCGTAGACCGGGACGACTTCATAGACGCCGTCGCCGAAGATGAAGCCGCGGTCCATCACGCTGACTTTGGCCTCGCGCAGGTTGGTGAATTCGCCGTTGAGGTAGCAGGGCAGCTCGGGGAGTGTGTTGGAAGTCATGGGGTCAATTGTGCAGCGCGTCCATTGTGCTGTTCACCGCAAAGGTGCTTTGACATCGCACCAAAGCCTAGCGCGATGGTGGGATTGTCGGATCGCCACGGGTTTCTACTTATAATCAGGGGCTTTGTGAAATTCCAGGGCACGAAAATGGGGCCGGATCTCAATGAAAACAATCGCCCCGCTCCCTGAAATTGAGGAAGAGCCCCCTTTCAAGCCGCTGACCGCCGACGAGGCGCGCCGGCTGCGTGAACAGAACCCCCCGGTTTCCCCCTGGTGGGTGGTGGCGGGGCAGGCTGTGGTGGGGCTCGTGGTGGCGTTGGCCGCCTGGGGCATCACCGGGAGGCAAAACGTTGGGTGGTCCGCCGGATATGGCGCGCTGGCCGTGGTGATTCCCGCGGCCATTTTTGCGCGGGGCCTCACCGGGCGTTTTTCCTCGCTGAACGCGGGCTCCGCGGCGGTCGGCTTCATGGCGTGGGAGATGGTCAAGATCGCCTCGTCGATCGCCTTGCTGGCGGCGGCGCCGGGGCTGGTGGCGGGGCTGAGCTGGCCGGCATTGCTGGTGGGCCTGGTGCTGACGATGAAGGTGTACTGGTTGGCGCTGGCTTATGCCCCGAAGAAGCGCCCCGCGAACGCATAACTTTGAACGTGAAGAAACATGGCTGCTGAACACGGACCTACCGCTGGTGAATACATCGTTCACCACCTGACGCACCTGCAGAACCACAAGGCGGCCAACGTCGTCGATTTCTCCGTCTTCAACCTCGATTCGATCTTTTGGGGCGCCGCCATGGGCGTGCTGGGCTGCTGGCTGCTGTGGCTCGCCGCGCGCAAAGCCACTTCCGGCGTGCCGGGCCGCTTCCAGGCCGCGGTGGAAATCCTCGTGGAAATGGTCGACACCCAGGCCAAGGGCATCGTGCACAACGCCAACAGCCGCAAGCTGGTCGCGCCGCTGGCCCTCGTCGTGTTCGTGTGGATCTTCCTCATGAACGCCATGGACCTGCTGCCGGTGGACCTGCTGCCCTTCATCTGGGAGAAGATCTACGGCGCCGCGGGCCACGATCCGCACCATGCCTACCTGCGCGTCGTGCCCACCGCCGACCTCTCGATGACGATGGGCCTGTCCCTCGGCGTGCTGATCACCTGCCTGATCTACAACGTCAAGATCAAGGGCCTGGGCGGCTGGATCCACGAGCTGTTCACCGCGCCGTTCGGCGCCCACCCGCTGCTGTGGCCGTTCAACTTCGGCATGCAGATCATCGAATTCATCGCCAAGACCGTGTCGCACGGCATGCGACTGTTCGGCAACATGTACGCCGGCGAGCTGATCTTCCTGCTGATCGCGCTGATGGGCGGCGCATGGTCGCTGTCCGCGACCGGCATCGGCCTGGCCATCGGCCACATCATCGCCGGCACGGCCTGGGCCATCTTCCACATCCTGATCATCACGCTGCAGGCCTTCGTGTTCATGATGCTGACCCTCGTTTACCTCGGCCAGGCGCACGACGCGCACTGACCCTTTCCCCCGCCAAGTCCCCTTTCTTTTTTTCACGTCAACCAAGTCCTCTAGGAGCAATCATGCAAGTTATCAGCTTTGTCGCACTGGCCGCCGGCCTGATCATCGGTCTGGGCGCCATCGGTGCCTGTATCGGCATCGGCATCATGGGCAGCAAGTACCTCGAATCCGCTGCGCGCCAGCCCGAGCTGATGGACGAACTGCAGACCAAGATGTTCCTGCTGGCCGGCCTGATCGACGCCGCCTTCATCATCGGCACGGGTATCGCGCTGTGGTTCGCCACCGCCAACCCGTTCCTGGCCCAGATCGCCAACCTGCCGAAGTAAGCAAGCGCCAAGCATCCATCAACGTCATGCCCTGCGGCGGTTGCGCGGCCGGGTGAAGGATGAAAAAGTGAGCATTACCGGTACCCTGATCATTCAGATGATCGTGTTCCTGATCCTGGTCGGGTTCACGATGAAGTTCGTGTGGCCGCCGATCGCCGCGGCGCTCGACGAGCGCGCCCGCAAGATCGCCGACGGGCTGGCCGCCGCCGACAAGGCCAAGGCCGACCTGGCCGCCGCCGACCGGCGCGTGGAGCAGGAGCTGGCCAAGACCCGCGGGGAGACGGCCTCCATCCTGGCCGACGCCGAGCGCCGGGCCCAGCACATCGTCGAGGAGGCCAAGGGCCGCGCGACCGAGGAAGCCAACAAGATCATCGCCGCCGCCCGCGTCGAAGCCGAACAGCAGTCCGTCAAGGCACGCGAGGCCCTGCGCGAGCAGGTGGCCGCGCTGGCCGTCAAGGGTGCCGAGCAGATCCTGCGCAAGGAAGTGAACGCCGGCGTCCACGCCGAGCTGCTCAACCGCCTGAAGACCGAGCTGTAGGAAGCACCATGGCTGAACTCGCCACCATCGCCCGCCCCTACGCCGAAGCCCTGTACAAGGCGTCCACGGCGGACCTGAACGGCGCGGCCCAATGGCTCGACGCCCTGGGCGCCGTCGCGGACAACGCGCAGCTCCTCCAATTCGCGGGAAACCCCAAGGTCACGGACCAGCAGGTGTTCGACGTGGTTGCCGACGTGGCCAAGGTCTCGCTGCCGGAAAACGCCAGGAACTTCCTGCGTGCCGTGATCGAGAACGGCCGGCTGTCCGCGCTGCCGGAGATCGCGTCGCAGTTCCGCGCGCTGAAGAACGCGCAGAGCGGCTCTTCCGATGCGGTGGTGTACAGCGCCTTCCCGATCTCCGCGTCGCTGCCCTGGGCGGCGTGGCCTCGGCGCTGGAAAAGCGCTTCGGCCGCAAGCTGAACGTCACGGTGGCCGAAGACCCGTCCCTGATCGGCGGCATTCGCGTGGTGGTCGGCGACGAGGTGCTGGACACCTCCGTCAAGGCCCGCCTGGAACAAATGAAAGTCGCGCTGACGGCCTGAAGCCGCCAGACCAACCCTTAAGAAAAGGAAAGAGTCATGCAACTCAATCCCGCAGAAATTTCCGAACTGATCAAGAGCCGCATCGAGGGCCTGGCGGCCAGCGCCGACATCCGCAACCAGGGCACCGTGGTGTCCGTGACCGACGGCATCTGCCGCATCCACGGCCTGTCGGACGTGATGGACGGCGAAATGCTGGAATTCCCGCCCACCGCCGACGGCACCCCCACCTTCGGCCTGGCCCTGAACCTGGAGCGCGACTCGGTCGGCTCGGTGATTCTGGGCGAGTACGAGCACATCTCCGAAGGCGACACCGTCAAGTGCACGGGCCGCATCCTGGAAGTGCCGGTCGGCCCCGAGCTGATCGGCCGCGTGGTGAACGCCCTGGGCCAGCCGATCGACGGCAAGGGCCCGATCAACGCCAAGATGACCGACGTGATCGAGAAGGTCGCCCCGGGCGTGATCGCCCGCCAGTCGGTGAGCCAGCCGATGCAGACCGGCCTGAAGGCCATCGACTCGATGGTGCCGATCGGCCGCGGCCAGCGCGAGCTGATCATCGGCGACCGCCAGACCGGCAAGTCCGCCGTCGCCGTCGACGCGATCATCAACCAGAAGGGTCAGAACATGACCTGCGTGTACGTCGCGATCGGCCAGAAGGCGTCCACGATCAAGAACATCGTGCGCGCGCTGGAGCAGGCCGGCGCGATGGAATACACCATCGTCGTGGCCGCATCGGCGTCCGAGTCGGCCGCCATGCAGTACGTCTCCGCGTACTCGGGCTGCACGATGGGCGAATACTTCCGCGACCGCGGCCAGGACGCGCTGATCGTCTATGACGACCTGTCCAAGCAGGCCGTCGCCTACCGCCAGGTCTCGCTGCTGCTGCGCCGCCCGCCGGGCCGCGAAGCCTATCCCGGCGACGTGTTCTATCTGCACTCGCGCCTGCTCGAGCGCGCCGCGCGCGTGAACGAGAAGTACGTCGAGGACTTCACCAAGGGCGCCGTCAAGGGCAAGACCGGCTCGCTCACCGCGCTGCCGATCATCGAGACGCAGGCCGGCGACGTGTCGGCGTTCGTGCCGACCAACGTGATCTCGATCACCGACGGCCAGATCTTCCTGGAGACCAGCCTGTTCAACGCCGGCATCCGCCCCGCCATCAACGCCGGTATCTCGGTGTCGCGCGTCGGTGGTGCCGCCCAGACCAAGCTGATCAAGAACCTCTCCGGCGGTATCCGTACCGACCTGGCCCAGTACCGCGAGCTGGCGGCGTTCGCGCAGTTCGCCTCCGACCTGGACGAAGCCACCCGCAAGCAGCTGGACCGCGGCGCCCGCGTGACCGAGCTGCTCAAGCAGCCGCAGTACAGCCCGCTGCCCATCAGCCTGATGGCCGCCTCGCTGTTCGCGGTGAACAAGGGCTTCCTGGACGACGTCGAAATCAAGAAGGTGCTGCCCTTCGAGCACGGCCTGCATGCCTACCTGAAGGACAAGCACGCGGCGCTGCTGGCCAAGCTGGAAGCCGACAAGGCCATGGACAAGGACGCCGAAGCCGAATTGAACACTGCCATCGGCGCGTTCAAGAAGTCGTTCGCCTGATTCCCTGACCTGACGACTTAGGAGCCAATATGGCAGCAGGCAAGGAAATACGCGGCAAGATCAAATCGGTGGAAAACACCAAGAAGATCACCAAGGCCATGGAAATGGTGGCCGCGTCCAAGATGCGCAAGGCGCAGGAGCGCATGCGCGCAGGCCCGGCCTTACAGCGACAAGGTGCGCAACATCGCGGCCAACCTCGGCAAGGCCAACCCGGAGTACACGCACCCGTTCATGAAGCTGAACGACGCGAAAGCGGCCGGCTTCATCGTCGTCACGACCGACAAGGGCCTGTGCGGCGGCATGAACACCAACGTGCTGCGCGCGGTGACGGCCAAGCTGCGCGAGATGCAGGCCGCCGGCATGACGCCGCAGACCGTGGCGATCGGCAACAAGGGCTTCGGGTTCCTGAACCGCATCGGCGCCCAGGTGGTCTCGCATGTCACCCAGCTCGGCGACACGCCGCACCTGGACAAGCTGATCGGCCCGGTGAAGGTGCTGCTGGACGCCTATGCCGCGGGCAAGGTGAGCGCGGTGTACCTGTGCTACACCAAGTTCATCAACACCATGAAGCAGGAGCCGGTGGTCGAGCAGCTGCTGCCGCTGACGCTGCCGACGCACGCTCAAGGCCGACGAAGGCCAGCACGGCTGGGACTACATCTACGAGCCGGACGCGCAGTCCGTGATCGACGAGCTGCTGGTGCGCTACGTCGAGGCGCTGGTGTACCAGGCCGTGGCCGAGAACATGGCGTCCGAGCAGTCCGCGCGCATGGTGGCCATGAAGGCCGCCACCGACAACGCCGGCAACGTGATTGCCGAGCTCAAGCTGGTCTACAACAAGACGCGCCAGGCGGCGATCACGAAAGAGTTGTCGGAGATCGTCGCCGGGGCAGCGGCAGTGTGACCTCGCGGTCACCGGCAGCTGTTTGATTTAGAGATTCAAATTTTTGGAGCAACCCAATGGCTCAAGCACAAGCTACGCAAGGCAAGATTGTTCAATGTATCGGCGCCGTGGTCGACGTGGAATTCCCGCGCGACAAGATGCCCAAGGTGTACGACGCCCTGAAGATGGAAGGCACGGCCCTGACGCTGGAAGTGCAGCAGCAGCTGGGCGACGGCATCGTGCGCACCATCGCGCTGGGCTCTTCCGACGGCCTGCGCCGCGGCAACATGGTCTACAACACCGACACGCCGATCACGGTGCCGGTGGGCAAGGCCACGCTGGGCCGCATCATGGACGTGCTGGGCAACCCGATCGACGAGCGCGGCCCGGTCGACTCCACGCTGATGGCCTCGATCCACCGCAAGGCGCCCGCGTACGACGAGCTGTCGCCGTCGCAGGAACTGCTGGAAACCGGCATCAAGGTGATCGACCTGATCTGCCCGTTCGCCAAGGGCGGCAAGGTGGGTCTGTTCGGCGGCGCCGGCGTCGGCAAGACCGTGAACATGATGGAACTCATCAACAACATCGCCAAGGCGCACTCGGGCCTGTCGGTGTTCGCCGGCGTCGGTGAGCGCACCCGCGAAGGCAACGACTTCTATCACGAGATGGCCGAATCCGGCGTCGTGAACCTCGAGAACCTGGCCGAGTCCAAGGTGTCGATGGTGTACGGCCAGATGAACGAGCCCCCGGGCAACCGCCTGCGCGTGGCGCTGACCGGCCTGACCATCGCCGAGTCGTTCCGCGACGAAGGCCGCGACGTGCTGTTCTTCGTGGACAACATCTACCGCTTCACGCTGGCCGGCACCGAAGTGTCCGCGCTGCTGGGCCGGATGCCTTCCGCCGTGGGCTACCAGCCGACGCTGGCCGAGGAAATGGGCCGCCTGCAGGAGCGCATCACCTCCACCAAGGTCGGCTCGATCACCTCGATCCAGGCCGTGTACGTGCCGGCCGACGACTTGACCGACCCGTCGCCCGCCACCACCTTCGCCCACCTGGACTCCACCGTGGTGCTGTCGCGCGACATCGCCTCGCTGGGCATCTACCCCGCGGTGGACCCGCTGGACTCCACCAGCCGCCAGCTCGACCCGCTGGTCGTCGGCGAGGACCACTACAACACCGCGCGCGCCGTGCAGGACACGCTGCAGCGCTACAAGGAACTGCGCGACATCATCGCGATTCTGGGCATGGACGAGCTGGCGCCGGAAGACAAGCTGGCCGTGGCCCGCGCCCGCAAGATCCAGCGTTTCCTGTCGCAGCCGTTCCACGTGGCCGAAGTGTTCACCGGCTCGCCCGGCAAGTACGTGCCCCTGTCCGAAACCATCCGCGGCTTCAAGATGATCACCGCCGGCGAGTGCGACCACCTGCCCGAGCAGGCGTTCTACATGGTCGGCACGCATCGACGAAGCGTTCGAGAAGGCCAAGAAAGTCTGATGACCTTGCGGGACAGATCTTTAGCTCTGTCCCCAACTGATTAGGAAAAGCATGGACACCACCCACACCATCCACGTCGACGTGGTCAGCGCCGAAGAGTCGATCTTCTCCGGCGAGGCGCGCTTCGTCGCGCTGCCCGGCGAAGCCGGCGAGCTGGGCATCTACCCGCGCCACACGCCGCTGATCACGCGCATCAAGCCCGGTTCGGTGCGCATCGAGAAGGCCGACGGCAGCGAGGAGTTCGTCTTCGTCGCCGGCGGCGTGCTCGAAGTGCAGCCCAACTGCGTCACCGTGCTGTCCGACACCGCCATCCGCGGCAAGGACCTCGACGAGGAAAAGGCCAACGAGGCCAAGGCCGCCGCCGAAGAGGCCCTGAAGAACGCCAAGAGCGACATCGACCTGGCCAAGGCCCAGTCCGAGCTCGCCGTCATGGCCGCCCAGATCGCCGCGCTGCGCAAGTACCGCCAGAAAAAGTGAATTGTGCTGGCGGGACAGGTCTTGAGCCCGGTGCCCGACTGACTCAGCAGTTGTGAAATAAGAAGCGCTAAAAACCGCGCCCTCACAGCCCCGTTCGAAAGAGCGGGGCTGTTTTTATTCGGGGCCGGCCGGTCAGCCCAGCACCGGCTCGTCGGGCAGTTCGTTCGGGTTGGCCCCGCCGCCTGCCGCCGGGAAATGCGCGACCAGCAGGGCCGAGACTTCCTCCAGCGCCTGCGTCAGGCCGTCCTCGAAGCGGTGCTCGCGGAACGCCGAGCCCATGCGCGCGACGATGGCCTGCCATTCGGCCGGCGCCACATGCCGGTCCAGCCCGCGGTCGGCCACGATCTCGATCGCGTGCTCGGCCAGCAGCAGGTAGATCAGCACGCCGTTGTTGTGCTCGGTGTCCCAGACGCGCAGCTTGCCGAACATCGCCACCGCACGCTCGCGCGCCGTCGCGTCGCGCCACAGGTAGCTCATCGGCAGGCCGGCCTCGACGTAGATGCGGATCTTCGCCGCTGTGCCGCTTTTCGCTCGCCGCCACGCGCCGCGCCAGGCGCTCGACCAGTTCGGGCGGGATCGCCTTGCGCGTGTCGGCCTCGTCCAGCCAGCGATGCCGCAGCATGCGCGCCAGGAGGCCGTGCGAATTGCGTTCCCGTGCCATCACCAGTCTCCCGATGCGCCGCCGCCGCCGAAATCGCCGCCGCCGCCGGAGCCGCCCCAACGCTGCCGCCGCCGCCGCCCCCGCCGCCCCAGCTGCCGCCACCCCCGCCGCCGCCGATCCATGGCCCGCCACCGCAGCCGCCGCGCCGGCCCGTGGGCAGCCCGCCGATGCTGCCGGACAGCATGGAAAAGAGCAGGGCGACGAACGCCGCGATGGCCGCGATCACGATGCTGGAGGTGACGAGCAGCGCGACGGTCCCCACGCCCGCCCCGGTCACCAGCGCGCCGAGCTTGCGCCCGAGCATGCCGCGCAGCACGCCGCCGACGATCGGCACGGCGAAGAACAGGAAGATGGCCAGGTCCATCCAGTTGAAACCTTCGCCGCCGCCGCTGCTGCGCTCCGGCGTTGCGGCGGCGCCGGCAGGGCTTCGCCGTTGATGCGCGCGATCAGCTGGTCGACGCGCCGCGTGCAGGCCCGCCGCGAAGTCGTCCTTGCGAAATTGCGGCGTGATGGCCTCGTCGATGATGCGTCTTGGCCGCCAGGTCGGGCATCGCGCCTTCCAGCGTCTTGGCGACCTCGATGCGGATCTTGCGGTCGTTCTTGGCGACCACGACCAGCACGCCGTCGCCCACGCCCTTGCGGCCGATCTTCCAGGCGTTGCCGACGCGGTTGGCGTAGCTGGCGATGTCTTCCGGCTGCGTGGTCGCCACCATCAGGATCGCGATCTGCGTGCCCTTGGCCTGCTCGAAGGCCATCAGCTTGTCTTCCAGGCCCTTGAGCTGGATGGCGTCGAGCGTGCCGGTCTGGTCGATGACATGCGCCGTCAGCGCGGGGACGGGCTGGCAGGCCCTGCGCCGAAGCGCCAGTGCCGACCACAACAGCGCGGCGAGGAACAGCAGCCGTGGATTGCGGGCCAGGCCCGCAATGACAGGCATGGCCTACTTCTTGGTCCCGCCGAAGTCCACCGACGGCGGCGCCGAGATCTGCGCTTCGTTCTGCACGGTGAAGGTCGGCTTGGCGTTGTAGCTGAACACCATCGCCGTCAGGTTGGTGGGAAAGCTGCGCGCCAGCACGTTGTACTCCTGCACGGCCTGGATGTAGCGGTTGCGCGCCACGGTGATGCGGTTTTCGGTGCCTTCGAGCTGCACCCGCAGCTCGCGGAAGCTCTGGTTGGCCTTCAGGTCGGGGTAGCGTTCGCTCACCACCATCAGGCGGCTGAGGGCGCTGGAGAGCTCGCCCTGCGCCTGCTGGAATTTCTGCGAAGGCCTCGCGGGTTGTTCAGCGTTTCGGGCGTCACCTGCATCGAGGTGGCCTTGGCGCGCGCCTCGATCACCTTGGTCAGCGTCTCCTGCTCGAAGTTGGCCTCGCCCTTGACGGTGGCCACCAGGTTCGGCACCAGGTCGGCGCGGCGCTGGTACTGGTTGAGCACTTCGCTCCAGGCCGACTTGGTCTGTTCGTCGAGTCTCTGGAAGTCGTTGTAGCCGCAGCCGGTCAGCGAGAGGGCCGGCGATGATGATGAGGAGCCAGCGTTTCATGCTTCTTCTTCCTTTGCCAGAATCGATAACGGTAGCATAGATGGGATGCAGTGCGGGCCGATTCAAGTGTTGCAGGCCGCGACCCGGCCGGGTTTGACGCGGCGCAAGCCCAGGCTGGTGATCGCGGGTGGCACCGGGGTGCTGGGCAACGAGGTCTTGCGCCGGCTGGTGGGCCTGCAGCAGTTCGACCGAACCCAGGTGCTGGCGCGCGAACCCGTCACGGATGGGCTGCGCGGCGTGACCACCGTGCTCGTCGCCGCCGGCGGACCCGGCGACTGGCCGCCTTGCCTGGCCCACACCGGCGTCATCCTGTTCGACCCGCCGCGCCTGTACCACGACCGCGAGCGCGCGCTCTGGACGCCGCGTCCCGACCAGCTGGTGGACGTGGCCGCCTGGATGCGCCGCAGCGGCGTCGCCACGCTGGCGGTGGTGCTGCCCCACGACCAGGGGCGGCTGCCCGAAGCGCTCAAGCGCGGCCTGGCCAGCCTCGACGAGCAGGCCGTGGCCGCGCTCGGGTTCGACCGGTTGCTCATCATCCGCTCGGCCCGCAAGCCCGCCGCGCCGGTGGCGGCAGGTTTTTTCCCGGCCGTCGCCCACTGGATGCTGTCGACCTTGAAGTACATGGTGCCCAGCAGCGAGCAGCCGGTGCGGGCCGTGAAGATCGCCGAATTCGTCGCGCTCGCGCTGTCGCTGGCGCCCCCGGGCATCCACATCGCCGCGCCGGAACTGGTGTGGCGCGCCGCGCAGGGCGACATGGCGGCGATATTGCGGCAGTGGCTGCGGCGCTGAATCCACGGCAAAATCGCGCGACACCTGCCCGGCAACATGCAAAAAACCAAACTCCAGGCCGCCAACCTCGAAGGCAATGCCGACGACGTCGAAGCCGCGTTCTACGACGCGCTGCAAAACGGCGACATCGACAAGCTGATGGCCTGCTGGGCCGACGACGACGACATCGTCTGCGTCCATCCCGGCGGGCCGCGCGTGGTCGGCGCCGTCGCCATCCGCGCCACCTTCGAGTCGATGTTCAGCAACGGCAGCATCCGCGCCTGGCCGCAGCAGGCGCGCAAGACGCAAGCCGCGGCCGCGCGGTGCACAACGTGCTGGAGCGCGTCGAGGTGCTGGGGCCCGAAGGCCCGGCCCAGGCCTGGGTGATCGCCACCAACGTCTATCACAAGACCACGCAGGGCTGGCGCATGGTCGCGCACCACGCCAGCCCCGGCACCAGCAGCGAGATCCAGGAAGTCTCCGGCACACCGCAGGTCCTGCATTGAATTACCAGGCGCCCTGGTGGTTGCCCGGCGGCAACCTGCAGACCATCTGGCCGGCGCTGTATGCGCGCCGCGTGTTCGGCGCGCACCCGCGGTACCGGCGCGAGCGCTGGGCCACGCCCGACGGCGATTTCGTCGACCTCGACTGGCTCGTCCCGGGCCCCGCGCCAGGTCCCGCGCGAACGCAGGCGCCCCTGCTCGTGCTCTTCCACGGGCTGGAAGGCTCTTCGCGCAGCCACTACGCCGAGGCCTTCGCCGACTTCGCGCGCCGAACACGGGCTGGCCTATCGTCGTGCCGCATTTCCGCGGCTGCAGCGGCGAGCTCAACCAGGGCCCGCGCGCCTACCACTCGGGCGACTACGAGGAGATCGGCTGGATCCTTGCGCGGCTGCGCGCGCAGCACGCCGGCGCCGCTGCTCGCCGTCGGCGTGTCGCTGGGCGGCAATGCGCTGATGCGCTGGGCCGGCGAGGCCGGCGGGCGAGGCCGCGAAGGTCGCGGATGCGGTGGCCGTGCGTGTGCTCGCCGCTCGACCTCGCCGCCGGGTCGCAGGCGATCGGCCGCGGCTTCAACCGGCTGGTCTACACCACCATGTTCCTGCGCAGCATGAAACCCAAGGCGCTGGAGAAGCTGGAAGCAGCACCCGGGCCTGTTCGACCGCGCCCGCCTTCTGGCCGCGCGCGACCTGCTACGAGTTCGACGACATCTTCACCGCGCCGCTGCACGGCTTTCGCAACGCGGACGACTACTACGCGCGCGCCTCGGCCAAGCCGCACCTGCACCGCATCCGCATCCCGGCGCTGGTGCTCAACGCGCTGAACGATCCCTTCGTGCCGGCGGCCAGCCTGCCGCGGCCGCAGGAGGTGGGCGACTCGCGTCACGCTGTGGCAGCCGCGCGAAGGCGGCCATGTCGGCTTTCCCGACGGGGGCATGCCGGGCCACGTGCGCGCGATGCCCGACGAGGTGGGCCGACTGGCTCATGCAGCAGCGTCCGCTGACGCACAGGCGACAGTCCGCGCGCCTCCGCGGGCATCTGCCGCGAGAGCCGCCGCGCGGGTTTTCACTGTTGGTCCGCGCAGAGGGCGGGGGATAAACGGCGCTTCGACCCCCAGGAACACCCCAGCGCCGCCTATGTCGTCGCCCGCCACCGCCGCCTTGCTGGAAGTCTCCGGCGTCACTGTGCGTTTCGGGGGCATCACGGCGCTGGACCAGGTGTCGTTCGCCGTCATGCCGGCCACGATCGCCGGGCTGATCGGCCCCAACGGCGCCGGCAAGACCACGCTGTTCAACTGCCTGTCGCGCCTGTACACCTTCAGCGAAGGGCAGATCCTGTTCGAGGGCCACGCCGCTCACGGCGACGGCCGGCCGCACCGCATCGCGGCGCTGGGCATCGGCCGCACCTTCCAGAACCTCGCGCTGTTTCGCACCATGAGCGTGTGGCAGAACGTGATGCTGGGCGGCCACTGCCGCAGCACCAGCGGCTTTCCTGTCGAACGCGCTGCGCCTGCCGCATGTGCGGCGCGAAGAGCAGGCGCTGGCCGCGCGCGCCTGCGAGGTGATCGACCTGCTCGATCTGGGCGCGGTGGCGCAGACCGCCGGTGGCCGACCTGCCGTTCGGCACGCAAAAGCGGGTCGAGCTCGCGCGCGCGTTGATGAGCCAGCCCAAGCTGCTGCTGCTCGACGAGCCGGCCGGCGGCCTGAACCACGAAGAGGTGGACGGCCTGCGCCAGCTGCTGCGCCGCATCCAGGGCGAGCTGTCGCTCACCATCCTGCTGGTCGAGCACCACATGAACCTGGTGATGCGCGTGTCCGACCAGGTGGTGGCGCTCGATTTCGGCCGCAAGATCGCCGACGGCACGCCGGCCCAGGTGCAGAGCAACCCGGACGTGATCCGCGCCTACCTCGGGGGTGGAAGAATGAGCGGCCATGAGCGATACCTGTCGCAGGTGCGCGGCCTGCACGCGCCAGTACGGCAGCACCCAGGTGCTGCACGGCATCGACTTCGAGGTGCGCCAGGGCGGCATCACCACCATCCTCGGGCGCCAACGGCGCCGGCAAGACGACCACGCTGCGCGCGATGTGCGGCATGGTGAAGACCCAGGGCGAGATCTCGCTGGCCGGCGAGCGCATCGACGGCAAGCCGACCGAGAGCATCGTGCGCATGGGCGTGGCGCACGTGCCGGACGGGCGCGGCACCTTCCTGAATTTCACCGTCGAGGAAAACCTGCGCATGGGCGCCTACACCCGCCGCGACCGCGCGCAGGTGCAGGCCGACTACGAGCGCGATGTACGGCTATTTCCCGCGGCTGCGCGAGCGCCGGCGCCAGCAGGCCGGCACGCTGTCGGGCGGCGAGCAGCAGATGCTGGCGGTGTCGCGCGCGCTGATGCTCAAGCCGCGCCTGCTGCTGCTGGACGAGCCTTCGTTCGGGCTGGCGCCGCTGATCGTGCAGGAGCTGTTCGAGATCTTCCGCGCCATCAACCAGGCCGACGGCATCAGCATGCTGCTGGTCGAGCAGAACGCCGCGCTGGCCCTGCGCCTGGCCGATCACGCCTACCTGCTCGAGACCGGGCGCGTGGTGATCTCCGGCACCGCCGAGGCGATCCGCAACGACGAGTCGGTGCGCCGCTCGTACCTCGGTTACTGACGACAGCCATGGACCTGCTCGTCCACCAGATCCTGTCGGGCCTGGCCACCGGCGGCATCTACGCCAGCCTGGCGCTGGCGCTGGTGATGATCTACCAGGCCACCCACCTGGTGAACTTCGCGCAGGGCGAGATGGCGATGTTCGCCACCTACCTCGCCTGGACGCTGATGCAGGCCGGCGTGCCGTACTGGGGGGCATTCTTCATGACGGTCGTTGCTCGCCTTCATCGGCGGCGTGCGTGCTGGAACGGCTGGTGATCCAGCCGGTCGAGAACGCGCCGATCCTGTCGGTGGTGATCGTGTTCATCGGGCTGCTTGTGATCTTCAACAGCGTCGCGGGCTGGATCTATTCACTACACGATCAAGCCGTTCCCCAGCCCGTTTCCCAGCGAGCCGCTGTTCGGCAACTCGTATGTGACGTCGCACGAACTCGGCTCGATGGCCGTGACGCTGGTGGTGCTGGTGCTGGTGTTCGCCTTCTTCCGCTACACGCCGCTCGGACTGGCCATGCGCGCGGCCGCGCAGAACCCGGTGTCCAGCCGGCTGGTCGGCGTGCGCGTCGGCTGGATGCTGGCGCTCGGCTGGGGCCTGGCATCGGCCATCGGCGCGATCGCCGGGATCATGGTCGCGCCGCATCGTCTTCCTCGAGCCGAACATGATGGGCGGCATCCTGCTGTACGCGTTCGCCGGGGCGCTGCTGGGCGGCATCGACAGTCCGGCCGGCGCGGTGCTCGGCGGCTTCATCGTCGGCGTGCTGGAGAACGTGGTCGGCATCTACCTGGGCACCGAAGTCAAGCTGACGGTGGCCCTGGTGATCATCGTCGGCGTGCTGGTGGTGCGGCCCTCGGGCCTGTTCGGCAAGGTCCACGTGGCCCGGGTCTGACCGCATGAAAAAACCCCTTGCGCTCGCCTCGCAGCCCGCCTTGAGCCGCGCGGCAGCTCATCGGCCTGGCCGTGCTGCTGTCGCTGGCCTGCGTGCTGCCGTTCGTGCTGGGCAACTACCGTGTGTTCCAGCTCACGCTGGCGCTGGCTTATGCGATCGCGCTGCTCGGGCTGAACATGCTGACCGGCTACAACGGCCAGATTTCGCTGGGCCACGGCGCGTTCTTTGCCATCGGCGCGTACACGGCGGCCATCCTCATGGACAAGTTCGGCTTCCCCTACTGGGCCACGATTCCGGTCGCGCGGCGTGGTGTGCCTGGTCGCGGGCTTCCTGTTCGGCCTGCCGGCGCTGCGGCTCGAAGGGCCTGTACCTCGCGCTGGCCACCTTCGCGCTCGGCGTGGCGATGCCGCAGATCCTCAAGCACAAGAGCCTCGAACACTGGACCGGCGGCTCGATGGGCGTGGTGATCGTCAAGCCCGACGCGCCCGCCGGGCTCCCGCTCTCGCAGGACCAGTGGCTGTACTTCTTCACGCTGGTCTGGGCGGTGCTGCTGTTCTTCGTGCGCATGGAACCTGCTGCGCGGCCGCGTCGGCCGCGCGCTCGTCGCGATCCGCGACCAGCCGATCGCGGCGCAGGCGATGGGCGTCAACACGGCGCTGTACAAGTCGCTCACGTTCGGCGTGTCGGCGTTCTACACCGGCGTGGCCGGCGCGCTGGCGCGCGATCGCCGTGCAGTTCGTCGTCGCCCGATTCCTTCTCGATCTTCCTGTCGCTCACGCTGGTGGTGGGCATCGTCGTCGGCGGCCTGGCTTCGATCTCCGGCGCGCTCTACGGCGCGCTGTTCATCCAGTTCATCCCGAACGTGGCCGACCAGATCTCCAAGGCCGCGCCGTGGGCGATCTACGGCGTGTTCCTGATCGGCTTCATGTACGTCATGCCCTCGGGCGTGGCCGGGCTCATCCAGGTGCTGCGCCGGCGTTTTCGCAAAAAGTAGCGCGCCCCTCGAGGGCCGCGATGTGCAAGTGTGATGACTCGAAAGGAAGCAAGATGAGATCCGTCAAATTTCCGAAATCGCTCTGGCTGGCCGCATCGCTGGCGCTCGGCTGCTGCGCTGGTCGCAGGCAACGCTTCGCGCAGGCCAAGTACGGGCCCGGCGCCTCGACAAGGAGATCAAGCTCGGCCAGACCATGCCCTACAGCGGCCCGGCGTCGGCCTACGGCACCATCGGCAAGGTGCGAGCACGGCCTACTTCAAGATGATCAACGACGAGGGCGGCATCAACGGCCGCAAGATCAACCTGATCTCGCTGGACGACGGCTACAGCCCGCCCAAGGCGGTGGAGCAGGTGCGCAAGCTGGTCGAGCAGGAAGAGGTGCTGGCGCTGTTCCAGACGCTGGGCACGCCGAGCAACTCGGCGATCCACAAGTACGTCAACGCCAAGAAGGTGCCGCACCTGTTCGTGGCCACCGGCGCCACCAAGTGGAACGACCCGAAGAACTATCCCTGGACCATCGGCTTCAACCTGAGCTACCAGACCGAGGGCGAGATCTACGCGCGCTACCTGCTGAAGAACAAGCCCAACGCGAAGATCGCGATCCTCTACCAGAACGACGACTACGGCAAGGACCTGCTGGCGGGCGTGAAGGAGGTGCTGGCCGGCGCCAAGGCCAAGATGATCGTCGCCGAGGCCACCTACGAGGTCACCGACCCGACGGTCGATTCGCAGATCCTCACGCTCAAGGCCTCGGGCGCCGACACCTTCATCAACATCACCACGCCGAAGTTCGCGGCGCAGGCGATCCGCAAGGTCGTACGACTCCGGCTGGAAGCCGCTGCACCTCGTCAACAACGTCGGCGCCTCGGTCGGCTCGGTGCTGACGCCGGCGGGCCTGGACAAGTCGGTCGGACCTGATCACGGTGCAGTACTACAAGGACGCCGACCGACCCGCAGTGGAAGGACGACCCGGCCATGCTCGAATGGCGCGCCTTCATGGCCCGCTACTACCGCGAAGGCGACGTCGACGACGCCAGCAACATCTACGGCTACATCACCGCGCAGCTGATGGTGCAGGTGCTCAAGCAGTGCGGCAACGACCTGAGCGCGCGAGAACATCATGAAGCAGGCCGAGAACCTGAAGAACTTCAAGCTGTCGCTGCTGCTGCCCGGCATCACGATGAACACCAGCGCCGACCGACCATGCGCCGATCGAGCAGGCGCAGCTGTCGCGCTTCAACGGCAAGCAGTGGGTGCTGTTCGGCGAAGTGATCGGCGTCGGCAACTGACCCGGCGACCCCTGCCAGCAAGGCGGCCTGCGGGCCGCCTTTTTCTTGCCGGCGCGGCCGTCAGCGCGCGCCGGTCTTCACCGCCGCGGAAGCCGGCACCGCGGCCACCGCGGCCGAGCCGGGCACGGCGGCGGCCGAGGCCGGCCCTGCGGGCAAGCCGGCCTGCGGCCAGGCCGCCTCGGCCGCCGGGCGCTGCTTGCCGATCGGCGTTGTCGCCTTGCCCAGCTTGCACGGCGGCCATGTCTTCCTCGCTCGGGTACAGGCCCAGCAGCCAGTAGTCGAACGCGCGGCGCGCGATCGGCGCGGCGTTCTGCGCGCCGAAGCCGGCGTTCTCCACGACCATCGCCACGGCGATCTTCGGGATCGTCGGCCGGCGCATAGGCGATGAACAAGCGCGTGGTCGCGATGGCGCTCGTCCATCTGGCGACGCGTTGTACTTTTCGCCCTGCGCGATCGTGATCACCTGCGCCGTGCCGGTCTTGCCGCCGCTCGTGTAGGGCGCGCCGCGGAACGCCGCGCGCCGACGTGCCCTCGAGGTTCACCCCGACCAGGGCCTTGCGGATGATCTCGATGTTCTCGGGCTTGGCGGCCAGCTGGCCCAGCGTCTGGTGCACGGTCGGTGGTCGGCTTGTGCGTGACCACGTCGACCACTTCGCGCACCAGGTGCGGCTTCATCTTCACGCCGTTGTTGGCCAATGTGCCCGTGGCCTGCGCCAGCTGCAGCATGGTGAAGTTGTTGTAGCCCTGGCCGATGCCCAGCGAGATGGTCTCGCCCGGCGTACCATTTCTGCTGCTCGGGCTTGCGGTAGGCCTTGCGCTTCCAGTCCGTGGAAGGCAGCAGCCCGCGCGACTCGCCCATGGATGTCGATGCCGGTGAGCTCGCCGAACCCCAGGTGCTTCATCTGGTCGTGGATCGTGTCCACGCCCAGGTCGTTGGCCAGCACGTAGTAGTAGGTGTCGCACGACTGCACGATCGACTTGTACATGTCCACCGAGCCGTGGCCGCCTTCCTTGTCGTCGCGGAAGCGGTGGCCGCCGAACATGAAGAAGCCCGGGTCGGAGATGGTCTGCTGCGGCGTGCGCTTGCCGGTCTCCAGCGCCGCCAGCGCCATGAACGGCTTGTAGGTCGAGCCCGGCGCGTAGGTGCCGCGCAGCGCGCGGTTGAGCAGCGGCTTGTCGAGCGACTCGTTCAGCGCCTGCCAGTTCTCGCTGTCGATGCCGTCGACGAACAGGTTGGGGTCGAAGGTGGGCTTGCTCACGAAGGCCAGCACTTCGCCGGTCTTGGGGTCGATCGCCACCATCGCGCCGCGGCGGTCGCCGTACAGGTCCTCGACCAGCTTCTGCAGCTTGATGTCGATCGACATCACCACCGTGTTGCCCGGGCGTGGCCGGGTTGCTGGCCAGCTTGCGCACGGCGCGCCCGCCGGCCGAGGTCTCGACCTGCTCCACGCCGGTGATGCCGTGCAGCTGGTCTTCGTAGCTCTGCTCGACGCCGAGCTTGCCGATGTATTCGGTGCCGCGGTAGTTGGCCTGCTTGTCCTCGGGCCAGTCGTCCATCGCCGCCTTTTCGGCCTGGTTGACGCGGCCGATGTAGCCGATCACGTGGCTGGCGAGCTCGCCCCAGGGGTAGTTGCGGAACAGCCGCGCCTTGATGTCCACGCCGGGAAAGCGGTAGCTCTGCGCGGCGAAGCGCGCGACTTCCTCGTCGGTCAGGCGGGTGCGGATCGGCAGCGACTCGAAGCTCTTGGATTCCTCCAGCAGCTTGCTTGAACCGCCGCTGGTCGCGCGGCTGGATCTCGACCACCTGCGACAGCTCCTCGATGGTCTTGTCCAGGCCGGCCGCCGAGGCGCGAAGGCGTGATCTCCAGCGTGTAGGCCGAGTAGTTGGTGGCCAGCACGATGCCGTTGCGGTCCAGGATCAGGCCGCGGTTGGGCACCACCGGCACGATGGCGGTGCGGTTGTTCTCGGCCTGCTCGCTCAGGTCCTGGTGCCGCACCACCTGCAGGTACACCAGCCGGCTGGCCAGCAGCAGGAACGCCACCACCACCACGATGCTGGCCACCAGCACCCGCAGGCGAAAGCGCGAGAGGTCGGCTTCGACGTTGCGCAGTTCAGTCATGGCTGCGGGTCGGTCATGGGCGGGCGGGGTGTGGAACTGTGCGACTTCGCTTCACGCGCAAAGTTCTGCTACAGCGGCCGGTTCTCGTCCGGGTCCGGGGCGCGCCGCTGCGGCGCCAGCAGCACGCACGCTGACCACCGGCCACAGCGGCCGCCTCGATCAGCGGCGTCAGCAACAGCGTCCAGGCCCGGGAAGATGCCGCCGGCCAGCATCCGCACGGCCAGCTCGATGGCATGGGCCGCCACGAACAGCGGCAGCACCTGCACGGCCTGCGACGGCACGCTGAACCACAGCAGGCGCCGGTGGATCGTGATCGCGAAATAGCTCAGCGCCGTGTAGGCCAGCGCGTGCTGGCCCAGCAGCGCCGCCTGGTGCACGTCCATGGCCAGGCCGAACACGAAGGCGGCGCCGATGCCCACGCGCAGCGGCTGGTGCACGCTCCAGAACACCAGCACCAGGGCCAGCGAAGTCGGGCATCCACGGCGTGCGGCCCAGCGGCAGCATGTTCACCAGCAGGGCCAGCAGCAGGCTGCCCCAGATGAAGAGGGGATTGGCCGGCAGCAGCAGCTGCTGGCCCGGGCGCATGATCACTTGGGGCGCTCCCTTCTTGCACGGCGCGGCGGCATCTTCGGCGCCGGCCGCGGCGGAATCTGCGCGAGATCGGCAGGCTCAGCACCATCACGTGCCGCGCGCCTTCCACCAGGGCCTGCGGCGAGCAGGTGATGCGCGCAAAGCCGGAGTCGGCGCGGCGCTCGACCTTCTCGACCTTCGCCACCGGCAGACCCGGCGGGTAGACGCCGTCCACGCCGCTGGTGGTGAGCAGGTCGCCGGGCTTCACGTCGGCGTTGCCCGCCATGAAGCGCAGTTCCAGCGAGCCGCCGTGCGAGGACGGGTCGCCGTAGGCCACGCTGCGCGCGCCGGTGCGCGCGTTGAGCACGGGGATGGCCTGTTCGCGGTCGGTCACCAGCGTCACTTCGCTGATCAGCGGGTGCACGCGCGTGACCTGGCCCAGCACGCCCGACTCGTCGATCACCGGCGAGCCGGCCACGAGGCCCTGGGCCAGGCCCTTGTCGATGATGACCTTGCGGGTGTACGGGTCGGCGGCGTCGTACAGCACTTCGGCGGCGATGGCCGGCGTGCTGATGCGCTCGCGCAGCGCCAGCAGCTTGCGCAGCCGCGTGTTCTCCAGGGCGAGCTGCTCGACCTGGTTGGCGCGCTGCGACTGCAGCGCCAGCTTGCGCCGGGCCGCTTCCTCGATGGCCTGCGCGCTGGCCAGCGATTCGAAATATTCGCCGCCGTAGCGGACCAGGAACACGGGCCGCATGGCCAGCCACTGCACCGGGTAGAGCACGGTGGCGACCGCGGCGCGCAGGGGCCGGGCGACGTGAAAGCGGGTGTCCGCGACCATGAGGAACAGCGCGAGCGCGCTGAACACCATCAGCTTGGACAGGGCGGACGGGCCCTGCTTGAAGAAGGGCGGGGGGTTCCTGTCCAGCGTACCGAGTGGCATCGCTGTCTTCCGGTGCGGTTACTCGCTGGTGAAGATCGAGCCGAGGCGCTCCATGCGCTCGAGCGCGATGCCGCAGCCGCGCACCACGCAGGTCAGCGGGTCTTCGGCCACCAGCACCGGCAGGCCGGTCTCTTCGGCGAGCAGGCGGTCCAGGTCGCGCAGCAGGGCGCCGCCGCCGGTGAGCATCATGCCGCGCTCGGCGATGTCGGCGCCCAGCTCCGGCGGCGTCTGCTCCAGCGCGTTCTTCACCGCCGAGACGATGTTGTTCAGCGGGTCGGTGAGCGCTTCCAGGATTTCGTTGGAGGAGATGGTGAAGCTGCGCGGCACGCCCTCGGACAGGTTGCGGCCCTTGACTTCCATTTCCTTGACTTCGCTGCCCGGGAAGGCCGAGCCGATGTTCTTCTTGATCGCCTCGGCCGTCGGCTCGCCGATCAGCATGCCGTAGTTGCGGCGGATGTAGCTGATGATGGCTTCGTCGAACTTGTCGCCGCCCACGCGCACGCTGCCCTTGTAGACCATGCCGCCCAGGGAGATGACGCCGACTTCGGTGGTGCCGCCGCCGATGTCCACCACCATCGAGCCGGAGGCTTCGGACACCGGCAGGCCGGCGCCGATCGCCGCGGCCATGGGTTCCTCGATCAGGTAGACCTCGCTCGCGCCGGCGCCGAGCGCCGATTCGCGGATCGCGCGGCGCTCGACCTGGGTCGAGCCGCAGGGCACGCAGATGATGATGCGCGGGCTGCGGCCTCAGGACGGACCGCGGATGGACCATCTTGATGAACTGCTTGAGCATCTGCTCGGTGACGGTGAAGTCGGCGATCACGCCGTCCTTCATCGGCCGGATGGCCTCGATGTTGCCGGGCACCTTGCCCAGCATGGCCTTGGCTTCGTGGCCGACGGCCTGGATGGTTTTCTTGCCTTGCGGGCCGCCTTCGTGGCGGATGGCGACGACCGATGGTTCGTCGAGCACGATGCCCTTGTCGCGCACAAAGATCAGGGTGTTGGCGGTCCCCAGGTCAATGGCCAGGTCGGTCGAAAAGTACCGACGGAAAGCTCCGAACATCAGGAAGTCCTCTCGCGGGCAGGGCAGGCATTTCCGGCCCTGGCCGTATCAATCATGTTTATGGGGCGGAACCCCGCTTTTTCCTGCAAATACCGGCGGTTTCGCGGGTGATGCACTAAAGGCGGGATAATACCCGATCCCCTGTGAATAACTGGTCCCGCGCGGGCCATATTCTCGCGTTTACACCTGTTTTTCCCGCCATGGCACTGACCTCCCAAGACATCGCCCGAATCGCCAATCTCGCCCGGTTGGAGCTGAAGCCTTCCGAGAGCGAGCGCATGCTGACCCAGATCAACGGTTTCTTCGACATCGTCGAAAAGATGCGGGCTGTGGATACCTCGGGCGTCGAGCCGCTGTCGCACCCCGTGGCCGCCATCCAGGACGTCGCCCTGCGCCTGCGCGAGGACGTCGCCAGCGAGCCGGACAACCGCCAGGCCAACCAGCAAAGCGCGCCCGCGGTCGAGCGCGGCCTGTTCCTCGTGCCGAAGGTGATCGAATGAGCGAGTTCTTCGACTGGTCGGTCACGCAGACCGTCGCAGCGATTCGCTCGCGATCGGTGTCCGCCGTGGAGCTTGCGCAGCGGTTCATGGCGCGTGTCGAGGCACACAAGGAGCTCGGCGCCTTCCTGGCGACGGATCCCGAGGTCACGATCGCCCAGGCCCGCGCCGTCGATGCCCGCATCGCACGTGGAGACAACGCCGCGTTGCTCGGCGTGCCGATGGCGCACAAGGACATCTTCGTCACCAAGGACTTTCCCAGCACCGCGGGCTCGAAGATGCTGGAAGGCTACCGCTCGCCGTTCGACGCGACGGTGGTCGCGAAGCTGGCGGACGCCGGCGTGGTCACGCTGGGCAAGTTGAACTGCGACGAATTCGCGATGGGCTCGTCCAACGAGAACTCCGCGTACCAGCCGGTGAAGAACCCCTGGGACATGGCGCGCATCCCCGGCGGCTCGTCGGGCGGCAGCGCCGTGGCGGTGGCGGCGCGCCTGGCGCCCGCGGCGACCGGCACCGACACCGGCGGCTCGATCCGGCAGCCCGCGTCGTTTTGCGGCATCACCGGCATCAAGCCCACCTACGGGCGCGCCTCGCGCTACGGCATGATCGCCTTCGCCTCCAGCCTGGACCAGGCGGGGCCGATGGCGCGCACGGCCGAGGACTGTGCGCTGCTGCTCTCGGCGATGTGCGGCCCCGACCCGGACCGCGACTCCACTTCGCTCGACGTGCCCGCCGAGGATTTCACGAAGTCGTTGAACGCGTCGATCGAAGGCCTGCGCATCGGCGTGCCGAAGGAGTTCTTCGGCGAGGGGCTTGTCGACCGATGTCCGTTCGGCGATCGACGCCGCGCTCGCGCAATACGTGAAGCTGGGCGCGAAGCTGGTCGAGATCTCGCTGCCGCGCACCGAGCTTGCCATTCCCGTGTACTACATCATCGCCCCGGCCGAAGCGTCGTCCAACCTGTCGCGCTTCGACGGCGTGAAGTTCGGCCACCGCGCGCAGCAGTACGGCGACCTGTCGGACATGTACAGGAAGACGCGCGCCGAGGGCTTCGGCGACGAGGTCAAGCGCCGCATCATGATCGGCACCTATGTGCTCTCGCACGGCTACTACGACGCCTACTACCTGCAGGCGCAGAAGATCCGCCGCATGATCGCCGACGACTTCCAGCAGGCGTTCAAGCAGTGCGACGTCATCGCCGGGCCGGTCGCGCCGACGGTGGCGTGGAAGCTCGGCGAGCACGGCAACGACCCGCTGGCCGATTACCTGGCCGACATCTTCACGCTGCCCGGCTCGCTCGCGGGGCTGCCGGGCATGAGCATTCCCTGCGGCTTCGGCGCGGGCCACATGCCGGTGGGGCTGCAGCTGCTCGGCAACTACTTCGGCGAGGCGAAGCTGCTGAACGCCGCGCATCGCTTCCAGCAGGCTACCGACTTCCACCTTCGCAAGCCCGAAGGTTTCTGACCATGAGCGCCAAACTGATCCAGGGCTGGGAAGTCGTCATCGGCTTCGAGACGCACGCCCAGCTGTCCACGCAATCGAAGATCTTCAGCCGCGCCCCGACGGCGTTCGGCGCCGAGCCCAACACGCAGGCCTGCGCGGTGGACCTGGCGCTGCCCGGCACGCTGCCGGTGATGAACAAGGGCGCCGTCGAGCGCGCCATCGAGTTCGGCCTGGCCGTCAACGCCACCATCGCGCCGCGCAGCATCTTCGCGCGCAAGAACTACTTCTACCCGGACCTGCCCAAGGGCTACCAGATCAGCCAGTTCGAGATCCCGGTGGTGCAGGGCGGCGTGGTGGAGTTCTACCTGGGCGAAGAGAAGAAGTCCGTGCGCCTCGTGCGTGCGCACCTGGAGGAAGATGCCGGCAAGTCGCTGCACGAGGACTTCGTCGGCCAGTCGGGCATCGACCTGAACCGCGCCGGCACGCCGCTGCTGGAAATCGTCACCGAGCCCGACATGCGCTCCTCCGACGAAGCCGTGGCCTACGCCAAGGAGCTGCACAAGATCGTCACCTGGATCGGCATCTGCGACGGCAACATGCAGGAAGGCTCGTTCCGCTGCGACGCGAACGTCTCGGTGCGCAAGCCCGGCGGGCCGCTGGGCACGCGCCGCGAGATCAAGAACCTGAACAGCTTCAAGTTCATGCAGCAGGCGATCGACTTCGAGATCCGCTGGCAGATCGAGGAGATCGAGGACGGCCGCGCGATCCAGCAGGCCACCGTGCTGTTCGACCCGGACACCGGCGAGACGCGTGCGATGCGCACCAAGGAAGACGCCGCCGATTACCGCTATTTCCCCGACCCGGACCTGCCGCCGCTGGTCGTGGCGCCCGAGTGGGTGGAGCGCGTGCGCTCGGAGATGGCGGAGCTGCCGCGGGTGATGGCGGCGCGCTTCGTCAAGGACTACGGCCTGCCGGAATACGACGCGACGACGCTGACGCAGAGCAAGGCCATGGCCGCCTACTTCGAGGCGGCCGCCAGAGCCAGCGCCCAGCCCAAGCTGGCCAGCAACTGGATCATGGGCGAGCTGTCGCGGCGCATCAACGCGGGCGAGGGCTCGATCGAGCAGGCGCCGGTCGCGGCCGCGATGCTTGCCGCGCTGATCGGCCGGATCGCCGATGGCACGATTTCGAACAACGCGGCTCGCCAGGTGTTCGATGCGCTGTGGACGGGCGAGGCGAGCGACGTCGACGCCATCATCGAGGCCAAGGGCCTCAAGCAGATGAACGACGCCGGTGCGCTGGAAAAGATCATCGACGACGTGATCGCCGCCAACCCCGACAACGTGGCGCAGTTCAAGGCCGGCAAGGACAAGGCGTTCAACGCCCTGGTGGGGCAGGCCATGAAGGCCAGCAAGGGCAAGGCCAATCCGGCGCAGGTGAACGAATTGCTGCGACGCAAGCTGGGCGCCTGAAGAAAGCGATTCAGCGCTTGGATGGCGTGGACGCGGCGCCCACCGGCGTGGCGGCCGGCGCCGCGCGCTGCGCCCACAGCTGCCTGAGCTTGACCAGGTCCTCGTCGAAGCGCGCGTTGGTGCGCTGCTTTTCGCCTTCCTGGTTGGCGATGAAGCGCTTCTGCGCTTCCATGTGCTCGTGGTTCTCTTCTATCTTTCGCTTCAGCTGGGCCGGCACCTTGGCCTCGCCCTTGTAGAACTCCAGGTCCGAATCCAGCTGCTTGCGCTGCGACAGCAGCTGCGCCATGTTCTTGCGCGCGACTATGATCGCCTCGTCGGCCAGGGCGAGGGCCGACGCGCGCTCCTTGTCGTGCACGGCCCGGCTGGGGTAGCGCGCAATCAGCGCCTGCTCGCGCTTTTTCTCCTCCACCACGCGGGTGCGCTCTTCGATCGCCTTGCGCATCTTTTCATCCTCGGCCGCCCGCTCCTCGGCGGTGAGCGACGGGCCGATCCGGCGCTTGAGGGTGCCGCTGGGCGTGAGTTCGCGCTGCTCGCGGTCGATGCATTCGGGGATCGGGCGGTCGGCCGTCAGGCGCCTGCCCTTGGCATCGACGCAGGTGTAGATGGCCAGCGCCCAGGCCGGCACCGACAGGCCTGCGAACAGCAGTCCCGCAACGATGGCGCGTCCCGTCATGGCTGGCACGTTTCGATCCTCATTCCACGCCGTAGCGCGACCGGTAGGCGAGGACCTGGGCATGGAAGGCGCCCAGGCCGTCGCCACTGCGCTGTTCAAGGTACTGGAGCAGGTCCGCCAGCCGCGCGATCGCGCAGACCTGCAAGCCGAGCTGGTCGCGCACGTATTGCACCCCGCTGTAGTTCACGTCCGCGCCGCCTTCGGTGGCCTTTTCCTGCCGGTCCATGGCAATGGCAACGGCACAGGGCGTGGCGCCGGCCGCGCGGATGATTTCGGCCGCCTCGCGCTTGGAGGCCCCGTCGGTGATGACGTCGTCGATGATCAGCACCCGTCCCTTGACCGGCGCGCCCACCAGGGTCCCGCCTTCGCCGTGGTCCTTGGCTTCCTTGCGGTTGTACGCGTAGGGCACGTTGCGGCCCAGGCGGGCCAGCTCGATCGCCACGGCCGCGGCCAGCGCGATGCCCTTGTAGGCCGGGCCGAAGATCATGTCGAACTCGATGCCCGAGGCCAGGATGCGCTGTGCATAGAATTGCGCCAGCCGGCCGAGCTTGGCGCCGTCGTCGAACAGGCCGGCGTTGAAGAAGTAGGGGGACATCCGGCCCGCCTTGGTCTTGAACTGGCCGAAGCGCAGCACGCCGGAATCCACCGAGAACTGGACGAAATCCTGGGCCAGCCGATCCTGGCCCCCATCAACGACTGCCATGGGGAATTCCTTGTTCAAACTGACCAGCCTCAACCTGAACGGCATCCGTTCGGCCGCGAGCAAGGGCGTAGAGGCCTGGATTGCAAAATCCAGGCCGGATTGTATTTGCCTGCAGGAGGTCAAGGCCCAGGCGGCCGACGTCGAGGGCCGTTTCGAGGAGATGGCCGGGCTGAAGGGGCATTTCCACTTCGCCGAGAAAAAGGGCTATTCCGGGGTCGCCGTCTACTCCAGGCACGCCCCCAGCGACGTCATCGTGGGCTACGGCTCGCGCGAATTCGACGCCGAGGGCCGCTATGTGGAGCTGCGCTTCGACACCCCGCGGCGCAAGCTGTCCGTCATCAGCTGCTACTTTCCCAGCGGGTCCTCCGGCGAGGAGCGGCAGCAGGCCAAGTTCCGCTTCCTGGACGAATTCGACCCCCACCTGGTCCGGCTGAAGAAGCAGCGGGACTTCATCCTGTGCGGCGACGTGAACATCGCGCACAAGGAGCAGGACCTGAAAAACTGGCGCAGCAACCGCAAGAACAGCGGTTTCCTGCCCGAGGAGCGGGCCTGGATGACAAAGTTGTTAGACGAAACTGGCCTGGTCGACGTGTACCGGCACCTCCAGCCGGAAACCACCGAGGAGTGCTACACGTGGTGGAGCAACCGGGGCCAGGCCTACCTGAACAACGTGGGCTGGCGGCTGGATTACCACCTGGCCACGCCGGCACTGGCGCAGTTGGCCCGCAGGGAAGCGATCTACAAGCAGGAAAAGTTCTCCGACCACGCGCCCATCACGGTGGAATACGAAATGAAGGTGTGACTGCGGCGCCTCGCCGCTGGCTCATTCCAATGCGTCAGGCGGCCTGGGCAGTTGCAGCGTCATCCACCTCTGTCACGGCATCCACTGCTTCAAGTGGCAGGCCAAGGCGCAGGAACTCATCGGCAGGTATCACCACCACCAGGGCGGCGACCTGCGGCGAGAGCGTCAATGCACGCGTGACCTGGTACACGCTCCCGAACGGCATGGGCCATGTCTCACCGGACGCCGAAAACGTTTCCTTGCCATTCGTCAGCACCGCACCGACCCCACCGGACCGCAGCGACTGCCAACGCGCCGTGGCGGCGCGAAAGGCGTTCCCGCCGCCCACGAACACCTCGACCGGAATCCGCCCGTCGCCTTGCATCAAGCCGTCCAGAAAAGCCGGTATGTGCCGGCGCGATATCTCAGCCCCGCCCAGCAGGGGTGCGAAGTTCACCTCGTTGATGATCGCCCCGTTCTCATGCCAGGGCCGGCTGATGTCCGGGCTGATGATGTCGATTCCGGCAACGTTCAGGCCGAACAAGGCCGATGCGGCCAGCGCCACCCGGAGGTTCTCGGGATGGATGCGCTGCGTCACCTCCTCATCCACGCCCCCCCACTCGGTCGATTCGATCCTGCGCAAAGGCACCTTCGTGCCATCGCCTGGTATGGAAGACGCCGTGAATCCTGCTGCGGCCATGGCGGCCAGCGCCATCGCGTCCAGCGGCCTGATGGCCGAGCGAGTCCATGGCGGCAGGCGCTGCTGCGCATCGAATTCCTGGGCAACCAGTTCGGCAACGGTCTGTCGGCCATTGCCGGTCACCGACATCGGCATACGCTTGACCGCATAAAGCAGTTGGCCATCGCTGACAAACAGGCGGTGGCAAACACCTTCCACCTGCCGTTCAATGATGGCCTGCTTGACCCTGGAATGGCGCACGGCCTCATCGAAGGCCGCCTGCAGGAGCTGATCGTCGGCCACATCAACGGCGACGCCTTCGCCGCGGTCGCGGTCGATCGGCTTGACGACCACGGGCCAGCCGATGCGCCGGGCAGCACGGCGGGCGGCGTCGTAAGTTGCCGCAACGGCGTGCACTGCGGCGGGCAGGCCCGCCGATCGCAGCAAGCCCGCGGTGGCCACCTTGTCCTGCGACAACTTGGCGCCCATCGCCGAGTCCAGCACCGTGGTGCTGCGGTCGATGCGCCGGGCCCGCGCACCCCAGCCCAGCTGGAATACGCCAAGGCCAAGATGCCGAAACGGCACCCCTTTGGCATGCGCCGACCTGAAGCACCGGCATGCTGGACTTGCCCGTCAACAGCATGCGCGACAGCGGCGAGACGATCGGGTCTTCGATGAGGGTGTAGAAGACCTTCAGGTTTTCGTCGTTCAATTCATGCTCGTTCGCCCACGCCGCCGAGCCTGAAGGCGGCATTGATGGCCGTCTCGTAAGCCGCGCGCGGCAGGTGATCGATCCGGGCCAGCGTCACCTGGCCTTGCCAGCTCGTGCTCGCGCCGCCCATGGGCTCGATGGACTTGATCTCGGGCGGGTCAAAGACGGGGATGCGGGCGGCCTGCAGCAGCGCCCTCGCGAGCAGCAGGCAGCGCGACAGCCAGGCCAGGCCCGGCTTGAACCGGCCGCGATCGGTCCGGACAAATGGAGCCGACTCCTGCGCTGCGGCCAGGTCGATTTGCAGGGCTTCGGCAAGCCAGGCATCGAGCCGTGCCAGGTCCGCCTGTTCCGGAACGTCGAACGCAATCGTGAAAGGCCTTTGCATTTGCCTGGCCGGCGACGCTGTCGGCACGCCTGATGTCACCACCGCGGGTCTGGCGGCAGCCCGCCGACCGGCCGAGCCGCAAGGCAATCGACGCCTTCAACGCCTCGCGATCCGGCTTGCCCCGGTCGTTGCGCGGGATGCGGTCAAGCATCACCACCTGTTGCAGGGCGTGCGCACCCAGGCGCTCGCGCGCGAACGACAGCAGCGCCTGCGCATCGACGCGCGCGCCCTCGACCAGGCTCACGGCACAGACCGGTACATCCTGGTGCACCGCGTGCTTCAGCGGCATGGCCGCCGCCTCACGGACGGCGGGGTGCGCCGTCAGCACCTGTTCAATCTCTGCCGGGTAGATGTTGATGCCGTTGACGATCATCATGTCGTCGCTGCGGCCAAGGTGAATCAACTGGCCGTCCGGGGTCAGCCTGCCCAGGTCGCCGGGGTAGAACCAGCCATTCCTGAACGCCCTGGCGGTGGCAGGCTCGTCGTCGAGGTAGCCATCGATCATCGCCGGACCCTGGATGCGAACCTGGCCGGGCTGCCCGGCAGGCACCGCCGCGTCATGCGCATCGACGACTTCCAGCCGGAAGCCGCTCTGCGGCCGCCCTACCGTCCCAGGCACCTGGTAGACGTCCTGCCATTCGGTTGCGCACAGGGTGCCGCTCTCGTTCGTGCCGTAGAGCACGCACAACCGCGAGCACAGCCGCTCACGGATGCGCTGGCGCAGGTTGGCCGAGACGGTCGAGCCAATCAGCATCAGGGCGGTGAGCGACTCCATGGCGGCTTGGGTGCTTGCGGGCAGCGACTGGAGCAACTGTCTCGGCATGCATCACGGTGCCATAGAGGGCCGTCACCTTGAATCGGTCGATCAGGTCCGCGACGCCTCGGCGATGCCTGTCGTACAGGACAAAGGGCGTTCCCTTGGTGAGCGCTTCCAGGTAGCGCATCTTGGTCGTGTAGAAGTCGAGCGGGATGAGCGATGCAAAGACATCGCTTGCGGCATAGGGAAACAACGTCCTGGCCGGATTTCATGCGCGCCCATTGCTGGCGGTGGGTGATCGGCAGGAGCTTGGCGCGGCCGGTCGAGCCCGACCCGCTCACGATGATCCACGGCGCTGTCGGGTCCTCGTCTTTCAACCCGGGCTCGGGCGCCGTGGACGTGCAGAGCGCTCGCCGTCAGGGCCAAGGGGAATCGTCGAAGATTCCGCTGTATTGCAGGCCGGCCATGTCGGTGGCCAGGTACCGCGCCCGCACCTGTTCCAGCAGTTGCCGGCGTTTCAAGGGCGGCGTGTTCAGCGGCAGGCTGAACACCGTGGCGCCGATTCGGGCGCTGGCCAGCATGCAACAGAACAGGGTGAGCTCGTCGTCGAAGGTGTGCGCCAGCAACGTCCCCGCGGCCCACGCCGCAGCGGTGCAGCTGACCGGCGAGTTGCCAGACCCGGACGTTCAACTCCTCGAATGTCAGCTTGCGATCTTGCAGGATGATGGCTGGCGCCTGGCCGAGCGCCGCGGCCTGGCTTTCGAGCATGTCACTGATGTTCATGGGTCAAGGCGCAGGTCGCTCAACAAAAGGCCCTGCCTGGTTCAGGAGGCAGGGCGTTTTACAGCCAAGCGGCCGGCGGTGATCAGCCTAGAAGTTCAGCATACACATAGCCGTCGTTGTAGAAGTTGTCGACGCTGAGCGTGCTCAGGTCATTTACACCCACCAGCTTGATGACCATGTCATTGCCTGCTTCGAAGCTGTTCAAAGCCGGAGGGCCATAGTACTCGGGGCTCATGAACACGTAGGTGTCGGTCCCATCGGTGGCGACAAAGACATCCCAGCCAAGGTGCTGAAGTTGCCTCTTCAGCTTCCGCCTTGATCGCGGTGAAGTCCGCAAAGGCGGTCGTGTAGTAGGCCAAATCAACGTAGTAGTCCATCTCGCGAAGCGTCGCCGAGAAGTCGATGACATCCAAGCCAGCGCCCCACTCGAAGTCGGTGATCGAGTCCATGTGCGCCTCGTTGAATCGGAGAGCGACTTGTAGACGAAACCATCCTGGCTTGCGCCGCCGGTCATCGCGTCAGCGCCCCCAGCACCTTCGATGCGGTTGAAGCCGGCATCGCCGGTGAGCGTGTCGGCGAAGTCTGGAGCCGATCAGGAACTCGATCGAGCTCAAGGTGTCGCCTGTCCGCATCACCGCCGGACGCGGTGCCCGCAGCAAGGTCGACCACAACCGCTGTGGCGCTGCCGGCGTAGCTTGCCGTATCGAAGCCATCGCCGCCGTTGAGCTGGTCGGCGCCGGCACCGCCTTCGAGGACGTTGTCGTAACAATCGCCGGTCAGTGTGTCACCGTAGGCGGATCCGATCAGGTTTTCGATGGCCAAGGACGCGAAGGTGTCGCCCTCGGCATCACCGCCAGTCCCGGCGCCCAAGCCAAGGTCAACCGCCACGGCCGCGGCACTGCCGGCAGTAGCTCTGCCGTATCCATGCCTCCAACCCCAGCCGCCGTCCAGGCTGTCCGCGCCCGCGCCGCCCACGAGGACATTGTCATCGTCATTCCCAGTCAGGGTGTCCGCGAAGTGCACTGCCGATGATCCTGTCGAAGCCGTAGTAACTCGAGTACAGGTCGACGGTGACACCGGCGGTCTGCAGAGGATGCATCGACCGTGTCAAAGGTATTGACCCAGCTCGTTGTATTCATTCCGGCCGCCCTCGTCGCTGACGAGGTTGAGCGTCCAGTGACGTCGTACACCACGGTGTCATTGCCCGCCCCGGTCAGAATGCGGTCAGCACCCAGGCCGCCGTCGATCCAGTCGTCACCCAGGCCGAAGAGCAGGCTGCGACGCTGTAGTAGTACGACGCGTAGAAGAACATGCCATCAAGGATGAAGTTATCCTGGTCATCGCCGAAGAGGATGTCATCGAAGGACGATCCCAGCAGGCCGTTGAAATGTTGGTGAAGCTATCGCCGAGCGGCGTCACCGGTGTTGAGGCTCGGGTCGGCCAGGCTGACTGTGACGCCTGAAGCGTCTCCGGGCGTAACTGGCATAGTCTAGTGTGACGCCATCGAATGGGATCCGGTTCGCCTCCGTCGAGCTGGTCGGCGCCCGCGCCGCCTTCCAGCAAGTTGTAGCCGAAGTCACCGGTCAAGACGTCGTCCCACGGCCGATCCGAGCAGGTGCATCGATGCTCGACAACTGGTCGCCATCGGCATCGCCGCCAGTGCTCGTGCCCGTTCCCAGGTTCACTGTCACGGCGGCGGCACTGCCCGCATAGCTGGCCGTATCCCCGATCGAAGGATGATCGGAGTCAGATAGCATGGCCACCGCCATTGATGAAGGTCTGCGCCCGCACCACCTTCTATGACGTTGTCCCAGGCGTACTGCCCGTAGACGTCATCCGCCCATGCGCTTCCAAGGAAGTTTTCAAAGCCCCGGTACTCGTAATCAGACATGTCGATCACCACGGAGTCGGCAGCTGTCGATGCGTCGATCGTGTCGACGCCGCCGACATAAGGTCCATACCGTAATAGTCATCGAAATATTCATTCACGCCATCGTCGTGCGTCGTAAATCCAGGTGTCGTTTCCATCGCCGGGGTTGATGTAGTCGTAGCCTGCGCCACCATCGATGACATCGTCGCCTCGGTTGCCGCAGATGTCATTGCGGTTGGCATCGCCTGTGATGCACGTCATCGAAGCTGGCTGCCGAATACACGTTTCGAAGTTGATGTGGGTCTTGGAAGTCAGGTCGATAGTTGACCCCAAATCGCGAGTTCTCGGCACTGAGCCTGTCCTGATCGAAGCCACCATCGACCAATGTGTCATTCGGCGTCGTAGACGACAAAATCGTCACCGCCGCCGGCCTTGATGATGTCGCTGCCAGCGCCGCCGTCAAAACGGTTGTCGGCGTTGTCGCCCGTCAGGGTGTCGTTGAATTGGCTGCCGATGACGTCTTCGAAATTGAAGAAGATGTCGCGGCTGGAACCCAGGTCGATCGTGACGCCCTTGGCGGATCGCACGTTGGTCGCCGCGGCCGAGGACGCATCGATCGTGTCGAGTCCACCGTCGGCCTCCACGCGGATATCGCTGGCGTCGTAGACCACACGGTCGCTCGCCGGCGCCGGCGTTGATGATGTCCCGGCCCGTACCGCCGTCAATGATAGTCGTCGCCCCAACCGCCATAGATGGTGTCGGCGCCTGATCCGCCCAGCAACTCGGTGCGGCCCGAGGGGTACGGGTTCATGGTGCCAGCCAGACGCGCGTCGATCAGGTCGTTGCCGTCACCGCCTTCGAGATGGTTGAAGTAGCCCGTGCTGCCATAGATGGTGTCGTTGCCGGTATCACCATACAAGTGGGCGTAAGCGATGGTTCCCCTTGCGTCAATGACGGTCGTCTGCGGCGCCGGCATGGATCTCCCAGTAGAGTACAAGTCTTCACCTCCACCACTACGTCGGGGAGATTGGTTCAGTGACAGTTAAAGCCGCTTTCCCCTTGCCCGTGATGTAGGTGGCATCGCCGTCGATATCGCGCAGTAGGAACGTGTTTTTGCCAGCGTAGTCCATTTGATTTCCTTCAAAGTTGGGTCGTTGGCAGCTCGCTCAGCGCTGTGTCAAGCCGCTGCCCTTGCGGAGCAGTTCGGTCATCGAGCGGATGCTGCGACCCCACTAAACTTAGGACGCCTCAAGGTATGCAGCACGCCCCAAAGCTACTGTTCTTGGCCGTAGCTTTCTCTGAGGGTCGGGCGCTTTCTCTCGATCGAGAGCGCGATGCGACTACTGCCGGGTCTGGGAGTCGACCTAGCAAGCCAGGCGTTCGATCAGGCCGGCCTCCACCGCATAGGCGAGCAGTCCATTGCGATTGGGGACATCGAACTTCTGGTAGATCGAGGTCAGGTGGTTGCGCAAGGTGCTTTCGCCGATGTGGAGTTTCAAGGCAATGGCCTTGCCTGACTCGCCGCCGTGGTGCACGACGGCAGCGAGGATCTTCCGCTCCCTGTCGGTGAGCAAGGCCAGCGGGGCACTGAGCGGGTCATCGGCGTCGGCACCCAGGTAAGCCCTTCCGGTGGTGGCGCGCTTGAGCCAGAGTTCCCCCTCATGAACCTTCTCCAGCGCCCGCAACAACAATTGGGGTGTGGTGAGGCGATCGATCACGCCGCGGGCGCCCAGGGCTGCAACCCGGCCTGGCAAACTGCCATCGTCCTGGCCTGTCAAGAGCAGGATCCTGGCGTCGCACTGGGCTGATATTTCTTCGATCAGGACAGGGATATGACCCCGGCCGTCGTCGACATCGAGCAGGATGACCTGCGCTGCCGCAGTGACCAGCCTCGACCCGGCTTCCTCCGGCGACGCCGCCGACCCGACCAGCGCGAAGCGTTCTGGCCGTGATGCGATCACGGCGACAAGACCTTCCAGCAAGAGGCAATTGCTGCTGATCAGAAATATGCGAATCAGCAATCAAGCGCTCCACTTCTCCAAAGTTGACCCGCAGCCAGGACGTGGGCTTTGCGTCCTTTGCCGGCTATTCTGCGGCGAACGGTGGGGCAGCGAGTTTGAGCATGCTCAAACTACGCTGCTAAAGCGAGTGACGTCACGCTCATCAGGCGCGCCTCACGGCTGAGTACGAGCTGGCCCTGTGACGATTGCGCGCTTATCCTGACCGGGCAGCCTGCTCCTGATCGGGCGGCCTGAAGACGGCGGGGCCCGTGAGGACGATGCGCACCAGGTCGGCCTGCCGCCGGGCGCCTGTTTTCGCCACGGCCTCCTTGAGTTGCGTCCTGACCGTGTTCAGCGTGGTGTCGCGCGACTGCGCGTATTCCTTGAGCGACTGGCCGTTGACGAGCGCCTCGGTCAGGCGCGCCTCGGCGGGCGTCATGCGGTAGAGGACCTCCAGCGTCTGCGACAGCACGCCGACGGTCGCTTCCGGATCGCCGCAGAAGATCGCCGCCATCGGCCCCTCGCCCAGCGCACCGGAATCGGCCGGCAAGGGTGTCACGAGCACCTGCAGGCGGCGGCCGGCGGTGCCCACGAGTTGCAGCATGCCGCCGGGCGTGTCCGCCTTGCGGGCGCTGGTTTGCAGCGACTCCTGGACGAGGCGCTGCAGCGTGGCGGTGGCCGCCGCCGTGGCGGCGTGAAGGCTGCCGGCCTTGAAGCGCAGCGCCGCGGTCCGCTCGCACAGGTCGTGCGCGCGCCGGTTCGCGTGCATCAGCCGGCCCGAACCGGAGAGCAGGATCACTCCCACCGGGAGCAGCTCCAGCGCGGCCAGCGCGGACGCTGCGAGCAGCTTGCACCGATGCAGCTCGCGGTGGAGCACGACGGCGTTTCGCATGTGGGGCATCAGCTGGCGCACCATGCGCAATTCGGTTTCGCTGTACCTGCCGGCGCGCTCCGGCCGCACGAAGCTCATCTTGACGTCGCGCGTGCCCTGCTTGAGGATGGAACTTCCCACGGCGTAGAACAGGTTGTTCGGGCGCAGGAAGCCGTCATGGAACTCCGTGCCCTTGAGCAGGCGATCGGGAAACAGCAATGACGAGACCGTGACGTTGCCTTCAGCGAGCTGGGCGGCACGCGGCAGCCAGACGTTGGTTGCGGCGTAATAGGATTTGTACCGGTCCACGGTGGCCGGGTCGAGCCCCGTGACGGCGGAAACGGCGCCGTCGTCGTCAGCGGTGCCGCCCTCGCTGAAGTCGTGCAGCCAGAGCGTCCCGAAGCCAGCGTGCAGGGACGAAGCCAGGCTCGCCATGAACGCTGTCCAGCGCGTCGGCTCCAGCGCGGCGGCGTAGATGCCCTCGATCAAATCGGCTGTTCGGGCGACAGAGCCCACTTGAAACGCCTTTCCCGGCCGTCAACGCCGTCGCGGCTTCTGCCGCGGGTGCTGTCTGGCCAACGCTATGCACTCACTCCCCTGGGGGCACTGTACTGGAACGCCCCGCAAAGTCCAGTTGAATCGGCCGCGACGACCCGTTTGCCGGGCGGGCGTGGCCGAGCATCCGGTCCGCGCTGGTGATGTAGGCCTGTGCCTGGGGATGGCCCGCGCAACGGCCCTGAAAAAGCGTTTTCTGCAGGCGCCCGAGCCGCACGGCCGCATCGGCGGGGTCGCCCGGCCAGTACTTCCAGCCTGCGCGCGCGCGCCGGATCTCTTCGGTGCAGGCGGAAACCTGCGCCGGCGTCAGCCCGCGGACCGGCGCGTTCGTGACGGGAAAGCCCGTCAAAGCGTCGGCGGCCGAGACGCCCTGCAGGTGCGTCACCGCGAAGAGCGCGCATCCGCAGGCCGCCAACGCGTTGCAGAATGGAAACAGGCCGGTATTCATGGCAGCGCCTCCTGAGGATGGCTACCACCGCAAGGCTACCCCGCCGGCGGCGGCACGCATCACCCGAATGGGGGAGGGGCCCGGCGATTCGCCGGCGCGCGCAGCCACGGGTCGCCATCACGCTTGGACATTTCCAGCAGCGTGTCCTTGCGCGGCAGGGGGACACGCTGGACACCTGCCGGTCACGACCTGGGGGATGGCCCCTGCTTGGCGGCCGGGGACTGCGGTACATCCCCACTGCGCGCCGGACCCTTGGGCAAAGGCAGCAGCATCGGCACCTGCTGGCGGTAGCGCGCATAGGCGTTGCCGAAGGTCGCGACCAGGTCGTGCTCCTCCAGCTGGATGCCGACGAGGATGTAGCCCGTGGTCAGCAGCGCGAACAGCAGGTGCCCATGGGTCATGACCGGCGCCGCCCAGAAGGCGATCAGGAAGCCCAGCATGATCGGATGGCGCACGAACCGGTACAGCAGCACGACCTTGAAGCTGGCCTGCGGCGTGGGCCGGTTGCGCGCATTGCGCCAGGCTTGCGTGAGGCCGAACAGCTCGAAGTGGCTGATCATGAATGTGGCCAGCAGCACGACCAGCCAGCCCGCCCCATTCAGGCCCAGCAGCAGGTCGCCGGCCAGGGTGCCACGCCAATCCCAGACGATGCCCGGCAGAGGCCGCCACGCCCAGAACACCAGCGCGAGCAACAGGCTCGACACCAGCACGTAGACGCTGCGCTCGATCGCCGGCGAGACGATCCGGGTCCAGGCCCGCTTGAAGGCCGGGCGCGCCATCACGCTGTGCTGGACGGCGAACAGGGCCAGCACGGCGGCATCGATGGCGAACGCCAGCCAGCCGGCCGCGCCGGCCGGCGCGTCGATCGACTTGGGCACGACGAAGTTGCCGACGAAGCCGATCGCGTAGAGGAACGTGGCGAGGAATGCCGCGTAGCTGAGGGCGGAAAAAACGACGCAGAGCGGAGCCATGGTGTCTACCTCCATAGGTTGCACGGTTGCGGTGGGGACGCGGCGCGAGCGCCGCTTCGGGGTTGCTGGCGACTCTTCAGGCCGTCGCCCAGGCCCGGTTCTCCATGACGGAGAGGATTTGCCTGGCAGCCCGGGCGGCGCCATCGGTCTCGACAGGCTTGTAGTTCACCGGCGCGTGCATGGCGGCCAGGGCCCGGTCGGCCAGCTCGCGTGCGGACAATTCGCGAAAGCGCACCGAACAGTCGGCGCAGTAGTTGTGCAGCCGGTGGCGCACGTGGATGCACTGCTCGAAGTGGCGCTCCAGCGGGAAGCTCAGGAAGCGCCGGCGCGTCGCCACCAGTTCCATGCAGGTGCTCAAGCCCCCCTGCACGAGCGCGAGGTCGGAGCAGGCCAGGTGCTCGAAGAGGTTGTGCACATAAGGCAGCACGTCCAGGCCCTCGTGCCGCGGCAGCGACTCGCGCGCGATGCGCGGGCCGGCCACCATCACCAGCCGCAGTTCGGGCACCTGCCGCTTCATCAGGGGAAAAGCTTGCGCGATGCGCTGCAGCAGCGGCGCGCCCACGGCCGTGCCGCCCACGGCCGCGATCACCAGCTTTTCGTCCGGGCGGTAGCCATGCCGTGCGCGCAGCCGGTCGGTGTCGGCGAGCGACTGAGGATCGAACGGCAACGCATAACCGGTGAAGGTGAAGTTGCGCCGGGTCCAGTCGCGGATCCCCGGCAGGCCGGGGCCGAAGGGCAGGTCCGGCGCGTCTTCCGGGTTGCCGACGAAGATGGCGCGGTCACGGATCCACGGGTAGCGCGCCACATGCTCGATGTCGTCGGCGTTGCGGTCCGCGCACAGGAAGGCTTCGCGCGCGTTGCCTTCCTCCATCGGCAGGCAGCCGACGAAGTCGGTGAGGAACACGAAGGGCTGGCGCTTGAGCTCCGGGTTCTCGTGGTAGTGGTAGTCGACCTCCCACGCTTCGTCGCCGATGACGATATCGTAGTGCTCCGACGCGAGGAGGTCCGTGAACGTGAGGAAGTTGCGCGCCATCACCTCGTCCATGGTGCGCAGCGCGAAGAACGCCTGCAGGTCGTGCTCGCCGGCGAGGCTTTCGAAATGCCGGCTCTCGTTGGCCAGGCGCTTCGTGATGGGATGGACACGTTCGCCCTCGCGCTCCAGGTAGGTCGAGGCTGGGTGCACGGTGAACCAGTCGATCTCGAGGTCCGGCTGCAGCGCCCGCATCTCGCGCGCGATCGCCAGGTCGCGCTGCACGTGGCCCAGGCCGATGGCGCTCGAGATGAACAGCGCGCGCCGCTTCCTCGCCATCCCCCGCACCCAGGTGGAAGCCGCGGGCCCGGTGCCGGCGAAGTCCCGCACGGCACGGCTGAACCGGACCGGGTCGCGCGAGCAGGTCAGGTGGCCGCCGCCGCCGATGGTGAGCAGCCGCGCGCCCGGCACCAGCCGGGCGATCTCCTCGCCCATGGGGTAGGGCACCCGCCGGTCCTGGTCGCCGTGGATGACGAGCGTCGGGCACTGGATGGCCTGGCACAGGGGCCGCACGTCGGCGCCGAACCAGCCGGCGTAGCCCATCGCCACGGTCTCGCCGTCGCTGGCCCAGCCGCCGTGCGCGCACGCCGTCCTCGTAGGGCTTGGTCGAGTGGGGCTCGGTGAACACGATGGTGAAGAACTCGTCGAGGTAACGGGCCCAGTCGCCGCGCATGCGCGCGATCGTCCCTTCGGCCGCCCGGGCCGCGTCGGCGTCGAGCACACGGTGCGCGAAGCCGCCGGCGATCACCAGGTGCGACACGCGCTGGGGCTGCTCGGCCGCCAGCCGCAGCGCGTTCATGGCGGTCGCGGAAATGCCGACGACGGCGGCGCGTTCGATCTCCAGCCGGTCGAGCACGGCCACGAAGTCGGCGAAATAATGGTCGAACGAGTAGTCCTGCGGCGCGGCGGGCCGGTCGGAGCGGCCATTGCCGCGCAGGTCCATCACGACGACGCGGAAGTGCTGCGCGAGATAGGGAACGACTCCCTTGAGCAGGTGCGCGTTGGCGATCTGGTACACCGGCGCGAACACGAGCCAGGGCCCGGCGTCGCCGAACTGGCCGTACCACGTGCGCACGCCGTCGCGCTCGACGAAACCGTCGCGGGTGGGCGCCAGGGTTTCGCAGGGATAGGGATCGGGGAGGCTGCCGGGTTCCGGCAGCGGGCCTGCCGCCAGGGCGAGCCGCTCGGGGAGGTGTCGGGGTGCGCTTTCCATCACTTCCTCCTGCGTGTTGCGGCCGGCGCGCTGCGGCCCGTTTCCACGTGCCGCAGAAGGGTGGCCACGGCTTCCAGTGCTTCCTTCTGGTGGCCCTGCGCCTCGGGAATGCCCAGTGCCATGCTAGCCTCCATCCCGGTCCAGAACCAGCCGATCCAGGCCGAGATGGCGCGCGCCGAGACCGGCAGGCGCAGGCCCGAGCGCTGGATGAAATCCTCGACCCCGGCTTCGACCAGCTTGTGCCAGGCCAGCAGCCGCGGCACGAATTCGCCGCGCAGCGCTTCGTCGTGGAAGCTGGCACCCATCAGTTCCATCAGGAGCCGCACGAAGCCGGACTCGAGGTCTTCCTCGTAGAAATCGCAGGCCTGCTGCCACTTCTGCCCCGCCGGCGCCTCGGCGTTGTACATGCGCGTCTGGCGCTCCAGCAGCCGGCTGTTGGCATCGTCGAGCACCGCCAGCACGAGCTGCTGCTTGCCATGGAAGTGGTAGCCGATGAGTGCGTGGTTGACGCCGGCGTCCGCGGCGATGTCGCGGACGTTGAGGTTGGCGTAGCCCTGCTCGACCAGGCGCCGCCGCGCCGCATCCAGGATGCGCGCCCGTGTGGTCACCCCATCGGTGCGGGAGGCTTTTGCCGCGGCGACTGGCCGCCGGGTCGCCGCGGGCCGGCGCCTAGATTGAACAGGCGGTTTATCCATTTGGTCAATCTAGACGGCGCGTCGCCTGCCGTCAAGTTCGAGGTTGTGACAGATTGCGTGGCGGCGGGGCCGCCGCACGACCCGGAAAAACCCGCCGGCCACTCGCGCGGGAGGGCTATTGCTTGCGCAGCACGAAGGCGAGAGCCCGCCGCGCGCCTTCCGCCTGCCAGGTGCCGCGGATCTCCCGCCCGCAGGAGCCCTCGACCACGTCGCCCAGCCAGGTGGCGCTGATGTTGACGCCGTTCACCGACTCCTCCAGCGTGAACTCGCCTTCGTCCACGTCGCCGGCCACCTGCGCCCGCTCGCCGTCGCGGTTGATGGCGCCGCGCACGCTGTCGGCCAGTTCGGGGTGGGGTTCCAGCAGCAGCGTGGCGCCCTGGGCGAGGCCCTCGAACTCGGCGCGCCACATGCCCAGCAGGTGGGGTTGCGACATCTCGGCAGCCTTGGGGCAGGCGGCTGCCGCAGCCTGGCTGGCGCCTTGCGCCGCCGCCGATGCACAGGCCGCCGCGACGGCGAGCAGCAGGACGGGCCGCAGCCTCATGGCGCGTTCGCCGCGGCCACGGCGGCGGCCGTGTCGACGGCTTTCTTCGCGAACTCCGCGCGCAGGGCCTTGAGCTTTTCGCGCGGGTCTTCGCGCGTGGTGGCCTTCTCCAGCGCCATCTCGGCGATGAAGCGGCTGGGCTGCGCGGCGATCATCTCGCGGCCCTTCTTGCGCTTCTTCGTCCAGCTCACGGCCAGCGAGCGCTGCGCGCGCGTGATGCCCACGTACATCAGGCGCCGCTCTTCCTGCAGGCGCTGCAGGATGCCTTCGCTCATCGGCCCGTCGGCGCGGCCGGTGGGGTTGTCGTCGTCCCCCAGCTTGAACGGCAGCAGGCCCTCGGTCACGCCCACCAGCATCACGTGCGGCCACTCCAGGCCCTTGGCCGCGTGCAGCGTGGAAAGCGTGACCACGTCCTGGTCCTGCTCGCGCTCGCTGATGGTGGAGAGCAAGGCGATGGTCTGCGCCACTTCGAGCAGGCTCTTCTTCTCGCCGGCGATGCTGACGCCCGCGGCATCGTCGATCTCCCCGCCGCAGCGCTGCGACATCCAGTCGCAGAAGTCGAGCACGTTGGTCCAGCGGCTGGCCGCCACCTTCTCGCTGTCCTCGCCGTCGTACAGGTGCTTCTCGTAATCGATGTCCTTCAGCCACTCCAGCATGAAGGCGCGCGCGTCCTGCGCGCCGTGCGTGTGGCGCGCGCGAAACTCCAGGTCGTTCACGTAGCGGCCGAACTCGTGCAGGCTGCCCACGGCCTTGGCCGGCAGCACGGAGCCGAGCGACGAGGAGAACAGCGCCTCGAACAGGCTCAGCTTGTAGCGGCTGGCGAAGGTGCCCAGGTTCTGCAAGCGTCGTGTGGCCGATGCCGCGCTTGGGCGTGGTGACGGCGCGCAGGAAAGCCGGGTCGTCGTCGTTGTTGATCCACAGGCGGAACCAGGCGCACAGGTCCTTGATCTCGGCGCGGTCGAAATAGCTCTGGCCGCCCGACACCTTGTACGGAATCTGCGCCTTGCGCAGGGCCTGCTCGAACACCTTGGCCTGGTGGTTGGCGCGGTACAGCACCGCGAAGTCCTTCCAGCTCCTGGCGCGAGGCCATTGGCCCGCGTGGACTGGATGCGCGCGACCACGCGCTCGGCCTCGTGTTCCTCGTTGTCGGCGTCGACGATGCGCACCGGCTCGCCCTCGCCCAATTCCGAGAACAGCGTCTTGGGAAACAGCTTGGGGTTGGGGCCGATGACGTTGTTGGCCGCGCGCAGGATGGCGCTGGTGGAGCGGTAGTTCTGCTCCAGCTTGACCACCTTCAGCTGGGGGAAGTCCAGCGGCAGGCGCTTCAGGTTGTCCAGCGTCGCGCCGCGCCAGCCGTAGATCGACTGGTCGTCGTCGCCCACCGCGGTGAAGCGCGCGCGCTCGCCCACCAGCAGCTTGAGCACCTCGTACTGCGTCGCGTTGGTGTCCTGGTATTCGTCCACCAGCACGTGGCCCAGCTGCGCCTGCCATTTCTCACGCACCTGCGCGTGCTGTTGCAGCAACTTGAGCGGCAGACCGATCAGGTCGTCGAAGTCCACGCTCTGGTAGGCCGCCAGCCGCTCCTCGTAGCGCGCCATGATGCGCGCGGTGATTCTTTCGTTGTCGTCCTTGGCCTGCGCCTCCGCCTGCGCGGCATTGAGGCCCATGTTCTTCCACAGGCTGATCGCCCATTGCCACTGGCGTGCCGTGGCCGCGTCGGTGCTGCCGCCCGCGTCCTTCAGGATGCTGGTGACGTCGTCGCTGTCGAGGATCGAGAACCGGGGCTTGAGGCCCAGCGCCTCGCCATCCTGGCGCAGCATGCGCACGCCCAGCGCATGGAAGGTGCAGATCAGCACGTCCCGGGCTTCGCGACCGATCAGGCTCTTGGCCCGTTCGCGCATTTCAGCGGCGGCCTTGTTGGTGAAGGTGATCGCGGCGATCCTTTTCGCTTCCAGCCCGGCCTGGATCAGCCGCGCGACCTTGTGCGTGATCACGCGGGTCTTGCCCGAGCCGGCGCCGGCCAGCACCAGGCAGGGCCCATGCATGTAGTTGACAGCTTCCTGCTGGGCGAAATTGAGGCCGGCGGACATCGGGGAGGGAAAAGGGGGAGGGACTGCGAAGGCGAGCGGCGAATCATACCGGCGGGCCCTGTCAGGGCGCTGAAATGGGGGAAACGCGCGTTGCGAGGAAAATACGCCGGTGCTTGACATCCTGCTGGTCACCTTTCCCTTCTTCGCGCTGGTGCTGTGCGGCTACATCGCGGCGCGCAAGCGCATGCTGCCGCTCGATGCGATCCCCGGCCTCAACAGCTTCGTGCTGTATTTCGCGCTGCCCTGCATGCTGTACCGCTTCGGCGCCGGCACGCCGGTGGCGCAGCTGCTGGATGCCGCCGCTGCCTCGGTCTACCTGCTGTGCGCGCTGGCGATGGTGGCGCTGGTCGTCGGCGCCAGCCGCAACCCGCGCATCCGCTGGAACGACGCCTCCTTCGGCGCGCTGGTGGCGGCGTTCCCGAACACCGGTTTCATGGGCGTGCCGCTGCTGGTCGCGCTGCTCGGCGCCCAGGCGGCGGGGCCCGCGATCCTCACCATCCTGGTTGACCTGCTGATCACCAGCTCCCTGTGCATCGCCCTGTCGCGCCTGGACAGCGCCGACATCCACGGCGCCGAGGTCGCGGCGAAGAACGCGCTCAAGGGGGTGGCGCTCAACCCCATGCCGTGGGCCATCCTGCTGGGCGCCGCGGCGTCGGCCCTGCATTTCGAACCCGTGAAGCCGGTCGCGCAGACCATCGGGATGCTGGCCGACTCCGCCTCGCCCGTGGCCCTGTTCACCATCGGCGCGGTGCTGGCGCGCTCGCAATACATCGCCGCGCTGGAAGAACACGACCCCATGCCGTGGCGCGACTTCGTGCCGGTGGCCCTGGCCAAGCTGCTGCTGCATCCGCTGCTGGTGTGGGGCCTGGGCAGCGCCGCCATCGCGCTGGGACTGCCGCTCCAGCGCTTCGCGCTGACGGTGATGGTGCTGGTCGCGGCGCTGCCCTCCGCGAGCAACGTCTCGCTATTGGCCGAACGCTTCGGCGCGGACACCGGCCGCATCGCCCGCATCATCCTGCTCACGACCGCCGCCGCCTTTCTCACTTTCTCGGCGGCGGTGGCCCTGCTGCATTGACTTGCGGCGCCCGCCTACCCGCCGCGTGAGGTCTCTCCTACGCGCGCCACCCCGCCGCCGCCCCAATATCGCGACTCAATAGTTGTGTATGGAGGCGGCGTCGGCCGCCTCAACAATCAGGAAAGCGGCAAATGCCTTTTCGCATCACCTTCGGCCTCGTGGCACTCGCCTTCGCCCTGTTCGCCGGGCCGTTCCAGGCCGCGTCCCACGATTCGGCCGTGCGCGAGGCCACGGCCTGCCCCGCAGGCGCGGGCCCCACGGTGATGGCGCAGCCGACCCCGAAAAGCGTGCCTTCCAATCCCGCCTGAGCGACGCGCCGCGACGGCTCGCCAATCTTGGCCGGGGTTCTTTCGCGGCTGCCCATCTGGTAGCCTGCGTGTCTCCGCATCCCGGCCCCCATGTGCAACAGGTACCGCCCCGCCAGCGTCACGTACATCCGCGACGTCTTCGGCTTCACGTCCATCAAGGAGCGTGAGCCCGACCTGCCGCCGGCCATCGGCCCGTGGCAGCAGGGCCCGTTCGTGCGATCGGCCGGGCTGGACGTCGGGCAGTGGGGCCTGATCCCCTGGTTCAGCAAGACGCGCCGCCCCACCGGCAAATTCGGCAAACCGATCAGCACCAACAATTGCCGCATCGAAACCGTGGCGACGGCGCCCAGCTTCAAGGGGCCGTGGGCCCGCGGCCAGCGCTGCCTGATTCCCGCGCTGGACTACGACGAGCCGTACTGGGGCACCGGCAAGAACATCTGGTGGCGCTTCGCGCGGCGCGACGGCACGGCCTGGGCGCTGGCCGGCATCTGGTCGGAGTGGACCGACCCGGCCAGCGGCGAGATCCTGGTGAGCTACACCATGCTCACGCAGAACTGCGACGACCATCCCTTGCTCAGCCTGATGCACAAGCCCGATCCCGCGCTGCCGGCCGACCAGCAGGACAAGCGCGCGGTGATCCCGATCGAGCGCGAGCACTGGGGCCAGTGGCTGGACGGCACGATCGAGGAGGCCATGGCGCTGGTGAAACTTCCGGACGCGGACCTGTTCGCGCACGGCGCGGCCGAGCCCGGGAAGCAGGTGGACCTGCCGTACCGGCCCGAGGGCCCCGCGCAGGAATGAAAAAAGCCCGCGCGAGCGGGCTTTTTCCGGGGAAAGACTGCCGCAGCGGCAGGCCGTCCTTATTTGCCGAAGACCAGGAACAGGGCGTCGTCCGGCGTCGCGTGGCGCACGGCGGCGTTGTCGAAAGCGGCGATGCCGAAGGCATAGCGCTGTCCCAGCTTGTCGAACTGCACGTCGAACTTGCTGCCGGTCACCAGCTTGCGGCTGAGCACCGACGTGAGGACGCCGTTGTTCCACGAGGTAGCGACCTTGATGTCGGCGCGGTCGCCCTGCAGCGGGTTGTTGATGTGCGAGGCCACCTCGTCACCGGCCTTGAAGTTGTCCACGAACGGCACTTCATTGCCGCGCTGCACGTAGTACGTTCCGCCGCCGTTGGCAGGCTTGCCGGACTTGTCCATGAACTGCGGTTTGCCGTTCACCATCGGAATCGCCGTGTACTCGCCGGTGGCGGTACCCGGGTCGCTCTTGCGGCCGGCGTTGGGGCTGACGCCCGGCACGTAACGCGTGTGGTCCACGTACTGGTCGTCGATGTAGCCGGCAGGCGCCGTGCGGGCGCTCTTCATGTGCCACATGTCGCCGATCTGGCCTTCACCCGGGGTGTACTTGTTGCCGTAGGGCTTGCCCTGGCCGGTGTGGCACAGCACGGCGCAGCCCTGCTCGTCGAAGCCCTTGATCGAGTTGTTGATCGGCCAGATCATGGCCCACTTGTCCTCGTAATAGAGGTTCTCGTCGCCGCCCTTGTCCTTGGGATCCTTGAGCTTCGTCCAGGTGCCGTCGGCCTGCTTCTGGAACGGGATGCGGCGCACGGAATTGGTGGGGTCGTTGTACTGCACGAGCATGTACAGGCTGTCGGCCGTGTAGACGGCCTTGAGCGTGGCGGTGGTCTTGCCCGTGCCGCCGAAGTTCGCGCCGTCATTGAGCGCCACGGCCATCGGCCGCGCATTGGCCCAGGCCGGGTCTGTCGCGCTGAGGGCCGGCGCTGCGGCGACCTTGGCGGCCACCAGCGTATTGGGAGCGACGGGCTCCTGGATCGACTTGCAACCGCCCAGGGCAAGGGCTGCCAGGGCGACGGCGGTCAGGGAGAGGTGCAGTTTCATCTTCATCGATTCCTCCAAAGCGGATGTACATCCGGCGGAGGATGCCTGCCCAACGTCGGGCGCATGCCACTGCCGGTCCGATTCGATTGGGAAGCCGGGCACGCTTCACGCCCTTGACGAATGTCAACGGAAACCAAGGTTCTCAATGCGATGGGATCGCCCCATCAGCCACTGCTGACTTCGATCAAGCCGGCTAATGCTTCGTCACCGCCACAAACCCGATCTCCAGACCTTCGGGCGTGACCGTGATGGCGCCGGGTTCGAAGCCCATCGTGCTGGCCAGCGACAGGTCCTGCGCACGCAGCTTGTGCAGCACCACCTCCAGCATGGCCTGTTCGGCGAAGGACCGCAGGTAAGCGTCGAGCAGGCTCATGACGTCAGGGCGCAGGCCTTCGATGTGCGCCGCGTTCACCCGGATGCCGTGCGCGCGGATTGACTGGTCACCCGGCTCGTAGCGCAGCGCGAAGTCCAGGTCCACGCTGCCCGAATAGCGGCGCCGCAGGGCCGGGCCCGCGACGGCGATCGGCAGCTCGCTGCCCAGGCGGTTCTGCTCCGGCAGCAGGCGCAGGCGGGGCACCTGCAGGTCGAAATCCACCAGGCCGCTGACCGGGTAGCGCCGGGGAAAGCGCTGCTCCAGCACCCGCTGCAATTGCCCGAGGGACACGGTATGGCGGGGCTGGGCGAGCCCTGCGGCCGGCACCAGGCCGGCTGCCGCCAGGGCCAGCCTGCAGGTCGCGGCGAGCAGCGCCCTGCGGTTCATGGTGCGCCCCTGTTGGTCAAACCCGGTCGCGCAGGCCCTTGACGCCGGCCTTCTCCGCGCAGTGGTCGCAGCAGAAGAAGCGGCCGTCCGCTTCCAGGCCGTGGCCGATGATGCGCACCTGGCAATGCGCGCAGGCGGGCGCCAGGCGTGCGATGGCGCATTCGAAGCTGTCGAAGGTGTGCGTCTTGCCTTCCTTCACGATCTGGAAAGCCTTGTCGTAATCGTTGCCGCAGTGGTCGCAGACTGGCATCTCTTGCTCCTGGTGGGATGGCGTCGCCCCACTATCGGCGGGCGGCGGGCGGCGTGCAGTAGGACAAGTTCGCCGGATGGCCGCTGCTCAGCCGGCCGTCGCCTTGCCCTCCTGGACGATCGCGATGCCGCGCAGCTGGCCGGCCTGGGGCGGCGCCGTCGGCCGCGGGTATTGCTGCGCGTCGAAGCGGTGCAGCAGCTCCGCCTCGCGCGCCCGCGCCAGCGCCACGTTGGCCAGCTTCACATGGCCGAAGCCGCGCATCGACAGGGGCAGGGCGGCGATCTCGGTCGGCCAGGCCCAGGCGCTGCGCGTCCAGTGCCGGCAGCAGCGAACCCACACGGTCCATGTAGCTGCCCACGAGCTCGCGCTCCATCCGGCGCTCGCGCGTGCGGCCGAAGACGTCCAGCGGCGTGCCGCGCAGCACGCGGCCGTGCGCCAGCAGCTTCATCGCGCGGTGCAGCCACGAGCCGAAGCGGATCTTGCGCGGCGGCGCGGCCGTCGCGTGACTGCGACAGGAGCGGCGGCGCCATGTAGAACTCGAGCGAAAAGTCGCCCTCGAACTGCCTGCGCAGCGTGTCCGTGAAACGGCCATCGGTGTACAGCCGCGCCACTTCGTACTCGTCCTTGTACGCCATCAGCTTGAGCAGGCTGCGCGCGACGGTGCGGGTGAGCGGCAGGGCCGGGTCTGCGCCCAACTGCTCTTCGCGCTGGCGCACCGATGCCACGAAATCCGCGTAGCGCGCCGCGTAGCCCGCGTCCTGGTACTGCGTGAGGTGCAGGACGCCGTGCGCGATGAGCGCTTCCAGCGACTCGGCCGGCGGCGCGTCCAGGCCGTCGCCCTGCAGCAATTGGCGCAGCGCCGCGGGGGCGGCGGCTTCCAGCCGGCCTAGGGAGAACGCCAGCTGGTTGGTCTCCACGGCGACGCCGTTCAGCTCGATGGCCCGCAGCATTGCCGCCAGGCCCACCGGCAACAGCCCGCGCTGCCAGGCGTAGCCCAGGGCCAGCATGTTGGCCAGGATGGAGTCGCCCAGCAGCGCTTCGGCCAGGTCCTGCGCGTCCAGGGTCTCCACGCGGTCGTCGCCGGCGGCGAAGCGCAGCTTGTCCATCAGCTGCGGGATCCGCATCTGCGCGTCCGGGTTGTGCAGCGACTCGGCCACCGGCACCTCGTGCGTGTTGGCCAGCACGCGGGTGCGGCCGCGGCGCACGGTCTGCAGCGCCTCGGCCGAGGCGCCGACCACCGCGTCGCAGGCCACCAGCGCGTCGGCCTGCTGGGTGTCGATGCGCACCTGGTTCAGGCGCGACGGCACGTCGGCGATGCGCACGAAGGCCAGCACGCTGCCGCCCTTCTGCGCGAAGCCCATGAAGTCCAGCACGCTGGCGGACTTGCCTTCCAGGTGCGCGGCCATCGCCGTCAGCGCGCCGACGGTGACGATGCCGGTGCCGCCGACGCCGGTGAACAGCAGGTCGTACGGCCCGGTCCACGCGTGCGGCGCAGGCTGCGGCAGGGCGTCGACCAGCCGCGCCACGTCGTCCGCGCGCTGCGTGAGCGCGCCGGCCTTCCTGCGCGGCCGGCCGCCGAGCACGCCGACGAAGCTCGGGCAAAAGCCCTTGGCGCAGGAATAGTCCTTGTTGCAGGCGCTCTGGTCGATGCGCCGCTTGCGGCCCAGCGGCGTTTCCAGCGGCAGCACGGCCACGCAGTTGGACTGCACCGAGCAGTCGCCGCAGCCTTCGCAGACCTGTTCGTTGATGAACAGGCGCCGCGAGGGCTCGGCCAGCTCGCCCTTCTTGCGCTTGCGGCGCTTTTCCGCGGCGCAGGCCTGCTCGTAGATCAGCACCGTGACGCCGGGCATCTCGCGCAGGCGCCGCTGCACCGCGTCGAGCTGCGCGCGGTCGTGGAACTCGGTGCCCGCCGGGAAGCGGTCGCGCAGGGCGTCGTACTTGCCGATGTCGTCCGACATCACGACGACCTGGCGAACGCCCTCGGCCTCGACCTGGCGCGCGATGCCATCGACGGTGATGATGCCGTCCACCGGCTGGCCGCCCGTCATCGCCACCGCGTCGTTGAACAGGATCTTGTAGGTGAGCGTCGCCTTGGCGGCGACGGCCTGCCGGATCGCGAGGTAGCCCGAGTGGTAATAGGTGCCGTCGCCCAGGTTCTGGAACACGTGCGGCACCCGGGTGAACATGGCGTGCGAGACCCAGTCGACGCCTTCGCCGCCCATCTGGATCAGCCCTTCGGTGTCGCGGTCCATCCAGCTGGCCATGAAGTGGCAGCCGATGCCGGCCTGCGCGTGCGAGCCTTCGGGCACCTGCGTGCTGGTGTTGTGCGGGCAGCCGGCGCAGAAGTAGGGCAGGCGCTTGACGCTGTCGCTGGTGTTGGACAGCAGCTCGGGCGGCGTGAAGTCGCGCACCAGGTGCCGGCGGTCCAGGTCGGGGAAATGCGCGGCCAGCCAGTTCGCCACGACCTCGATCAGGCGCGAAGGCCGCAGTTCGCCCACGCCGGAGACCAGCGGCGCGCCGGTGGCGTCGCGCTTGCCGATGATCACGGGGCGGCGCGGCGCGTTGTAGTACATGCCCTGCAGCTGCGCCTCGACCACCGGCCCCTTTTCCTCGATCACCAGCACCTCGCGCAGGCCCCGGACGAATTCGCCCATGCGCACCGGCTCGATCGGGTAGGTCAGGCCCAGCTTGTGGATGCGCACGCCGTGCCGCGCCAGCGTCTCGGGCGCGATGTCCAGCCGCCGCAGCACTTCCATGAAGTCGTAATGCGCCTTGCCGGCGGTGACGATGCCGCAGGTGGCCTGCGGGCTGTCCACGATCGTGCGGTCGATGCTGTTCACGCGCGCGAAGGCGCGCACCGCATCGAGCTTGGCGTGCAGCCGCTGCTCGATCACGAGCGACGGCAGGTCCGGCCAGCGGTAATGCAGGCCGCCGGCCGGCGGCTGGAAGCCGGTGGCCGCATCGATCGTGGCCGCGTCCTGCCAGGCGGCGACCCGCGCGTGGATCAGGTCCAGGTCCACCGTGCTGCTGCTCTCCACCACTTCGGACAGCGCCGTGAAGCCGACCCAGTTGCCCGAATAGCGCGAAAGCGCCCAGCCGTACAGGCCGAACTCCAGGTACTCGGCGACGTTGGCCGGCGCGACGATGGGCGCGTGCCAGGACTGGAAGGCCTGGTCGCTCTGGTGCGGCATGGAGGACGAGACGCAGCCATGGTCGTCGCCGGCCACCATCAGCACGCCGCCGTGCGGCGAGGCGCCGTAGGCATTGCCGTGCTTGAGCGCGTCGCCGGCGCGGTCCACGCCCGGGCCCTTGCCGTACCAGAGCGAGAAGACCCCCGTGCAGGTGCGCTGCGGGTCGGACTCCACCCGCTGCGTGCCCAGCACCGCCGTCGCCGCCAGCTCTTCGTTGATGGCGGGCAGGAAGCGGATGCCCTGTTCCTCGAATTTCCTGCCGGCCTGCCACACGGCCTTGTCCACCAGGCCGAGCGGCGAGCCGCGGTAGCCGCTGATGAAGCCCTGGGTGTCCAGCCCGGCCGCGGCGTCGCGCGCGCGCTGCATCAGCATCAGCCGCACCAGGGCCTGGGTGCCCGTCAGGAACACCTGGCCGTCGCGCGCCCACAGGGCGTCGGACAACTGGTAGGCAGGTCGCTGGAGAGTCTCGGACATGGTGCCAAGCCTAGGGGGTGGGGGCGAGAATTTGCTTCTTTTTTTCTCCGATTCCACAATGACGGGAGAAAATTGTTCTACAGATATGGAGGTGCAGAGCATGGAAGAGCTGGATCGACAGGACGTGGTGCTGCTGAACGAGCTGCAGCGCGATTCGCACCAGACCGTGCAGCAGCTGGCCGAGCGCGTGGGGCTGTCCAGCACGCCATGCTGGAAGCGCATCAAGGAGATGGAAGCCAGCGGCGTCATCCGCGGCTACACCGCGCTGATCGACCGCGAGAAGGTCGGGCTGGCGCTGTGCGTGATCGCCGAGCTGAACCTCACGCGCCACAACCAGGAGGTGGTGGCGCAGTTCGAGAAGGAGGTGGCCGACTGCGCGCACATCGTCGGCTGCTACGCCACGACGGGGCAGGCCGACTACGTGATCAAGGTGCTGGCGCCCGACATCAAGGGCTACGAGCGCTTCCTGCACGAGACGGTGTTCAAGCTGCCCGGGGTGACGCACGTGCGCTCCAGCGTCGTGCTCAAGGAGGTGAAGGCCGAGACCCGCCTGCCGATCGAAGCGCCGGGCAAGCCGCCGCGCGCCAAGGCGCGGCGAGCCTAGGCAGGCCGCTTGGGGATGTCCAGCCCGCGCGCCACCGCCGGCCGCGCCAGGAACGCTTCCAGCACGCGCATGACATTCGGGCAGGCCGCGATCTCCACCAGTTCGCCCGCGCCGTAAAAGCCGATCAGGTTGCGCACCCACGGGAACGTCGCGATATCGGCGATGCTGTATTCGCTACCCATGAGCCAGGCGCGGCCGGCGAGCCGCTGGTCCAGCACCTTCAACACGCGCCTGGACTCGGCGACATAGTGGTCCAGCGGGCGCTTGTCCTCGTAATGCTTGCCGGCGAACTTGTGGAAGAAGCCGACCTGCCCGAACATCGGGCCCACGCCGGCCATCTGGAACATCAGCCACTGGATCGCTTCGTAGCGCCGTGCGGCGTCCCGCGGCAGCAACCTGCCGGTCTTCTCGGCGAGGTAGAGCAGGATGGCGCCGGACTCGAACAGCGCGAGCGGTTGGCCGCCCGGCCCGTCGGGGTCGATCATCGCCGGGACCTTGTGGTAGGGGTTGAGCGAGCCGAACTCCGCCGAAAGCTGGTCGGCCGTGTCGAAGCTGACGCGGTGCACTTCGTAGGGCAGGCCGGTTTCCTCGAGCAGGATCGACACCTTGACACCATTGGGCGTGGCCAGGGAATAGAGCTGCAGACGCTCCGGATGCTTCGGCGGCCATTTGCGGGTGATGGGGAAGGAGGATAGGTCGGTCACTGGGGGCCCTCGAGGTCGAGGGCGCAATATAGCCGGCACGCAGGCGCGGATGTGTCAGCTGGCCGTAATGCGCAGACCACGCCGGTCCGAGATGCGCCTGTGCCGAATCCCCGCTCGGGCCGTCCGCTCGGGACATGTCAGCCATCAAGCTCAGCGCTCAGGGCTGCCGTCCTACAGCCGCGCTGCCCTGAAGAGCTTTAGCCTGTGACCCAAGCTACCTTTTGCAGGCAATCCATGAGCAGTACCTCCCCTGAATACCGGGTCAACACGACCACCGCCGCCGACCAGTCGGCCCCCAGCATCGCGCAGCTCCCGGGCGGCTATGTCATCGTCTGGCAATCGCTGACGGCGGACGGCTACGACATCTACCTGCAGCGCTACACCGATGCCGGCGTGCCCGCCGGCGGCGAAACCCGCGTCAATTCCATCGTGGCCAGCGACCAGGTGCAGCCCACCGTCGTCGCCGGTGCCGACGGCGGCTTCGCGATCGCGTGGGCCTCGTCCCAGGCGGCAGGCGGCAGCTTCGACTACGCGGTGCACCTGCAAGCCTTCGACGCGCAGGGCACGCCGGTCGGCAGCGAGACGCAGGTCAACACCAGCGACGCCCTCGGCCAGGAGCATCCCGGCATCGCGGCGCTGCACGGCGGCGGCTACGTGGTCACCTGGTGGTCCGACTCGATGTCTGCCGACGGCCCCGGCATCTACACGCGCCTGGTCGGCGCCAACGGCGCGGCCCTGGGCAGTGAAGTGCGCCTGGACACCACCTCCGCCGGCCCGCAGTCGGCGCCAGCGGTCACCGGCCTGGAGGGCGGCGGCTACGTGGTCACCTGGGACGGCACCAGCGGCATTCACGCCCAGCGCTTCGACGCCAACGGCGCCGCCCTGGCGCCGGAAGCGCGCATCGACAACGTCGCGGCTGGCGCGATCGCCAAGCCGGTCGCCGCCGCGCTTGCGGATGGCGGCTACGTGATCGCATGGCACTCCGCTGCCGAAGACGGCAGCGGACTGGACGTCCACGCACAGCGCTTCGGCGCGGACGGTTCGGCCACCGGGCCGCAATCCATCGTCAACACCACCCTGGCGGGCCACCAGACCTCACCCGCCATCACCGCGCTGCCCGACGGCGGCTACGTGATCGCGTGGACCTCCACCGACCAGGACGGCAGCGGCGACGGCGTCTTTGCACAGCGCTTCGACGCCGCAGGCCACGCGGTGGGCGCGGAGAACCCGATCAACAACACCACGGCGCTGAACCAGGCGGACGTGTCGCTGGCCCCCGCGCACGGCGGCTACGTCGCCGCATGGATTTCGCAGGAAGCCGATGGCCGCAGCTGGGACGTCTTCGCGAGCGCCGTGCAGGACGGCAGCATGCCGCCACTGCGCAGCGTGGTGCCGGCCACCGAGGGCAACGACATGCTGGTCGGCACCTGGGACGACAACGCCTGCGTGGCGCTGGGCGGCGACGACATCTACCTGAGCCAGGGCGGCAGCGACTACTTCGACGGCGGCGCCGGGCTGGACACGTTCGTGCTGCCCGATTCGCTCGCGCGTGTCACGTCGTACACGCTGGACAACGGCACCCTGACCCTGCACACGTCGGACGCGCACAACGCGCAGGCGACGCCGATCATCCTGGCCACCGAGCGCATCGAGTTCAGCGACGCGCTGTTCGCGCTGGACACGCACGGGCCTTCGGGCAGCACGCCGGCGGGCCATGTCTGGCAGGCCGCCGCGCTGCTGCACGCCGCCTTCGGCACCGCACCCAGCCAGTCGGCCCTGAGCCAATGGACGGCGCAAGCCGATGCATCCAGCAGCATGGGGCAGCTGGGCCAGAAGATGATCGACGCCTACGCGCCCGGCATTTCATCCACGGCGCTCGTCACGCACCTGTACGAAACGCTGACCGGCCAGGCGCCCAGCGCGGCCATCGTCAATGAGTACGCCAGCCAGATCGGCGCCGGCAAGACATTCGCGACGCAGGGCGATGCCTTCGCCTACGCCGCGAACCTGCCGGGCAACGCGGCTGAAGTTGCCGGCCTGGTCGGCACGGTGCAGCAGCTCGACCCGGCCTGGTTCTAAGACCCTGTCGTCAGGCGGCGGCGCGGCCCAGCCGGCCGCGCACCGCGCGGTACAGGCCGCGCACCATCAGGAGCGCCAGCACGGCCTCGCCGCCCGTCACGAAGAATGCGACCACCGGGTTGCCCTGCGCCTGGCGGCGCCGGAACTTGGCGAACATGCGGTCGCGCGCGATCTCGATGCTGTCGTAGAACGCAGGCACCACCAGCAGCGTGAGCACGGTGGCGGTGATGGTGCCGCCGATGATGGCGATGGCCAGCGGCCGGTAGAAGTCGCCGCCTTCGCCCAGGCCGATGGCCACCGGCAGCATGCCGGCGATCAGCGCAAAGGTGGTCATCAGGATCGGGCGCAGCCGCGAGCGGCCGGCGGCCATCAGCGCATCCTCGCGGTCCATGCCTTCGGCCTCGCGCTTGCGCGCGGCGTCCAGCAGCAGGATGGCGTTCTTGGCCACCAGGCCCATCAGCATGATGACCCCGATAAAGCTCATCAGGTTGAGCGTCGAACGCGTCGCCAGGAGCGCCAGCACGACACCGATCAGCGACAGCGGCAGCGACAGCATCACCGCCATCGGCGCGGTGAACGAGCCGAACTGCACCACCAGGATCAGGTACATCAGGCCCACGCCCATGACGAGGGCCGTCTGCATCGCGCCGAACACTTCCTTCTGGTCCTTGCCGGCGCCGCCCAGCTCCACGCCGTAGCCCGGCGGGAATTCCATGCGCTGGGCGAGCTTGATCGCGTCCTGCGTCACTTCACCCGACGAGCGGCCCTGCGCGTTGGCGGAGACGGCGATCATCCGCTTGCCGCCCAGGTGCTGGATCTGCGCCGGGCCTTCACCCATCGTGATGGTCGCGATCTGGTTCAGCGGCACCACCATGTTGCTGTTGGCCACCGCGATCGGCAGGCGCTCGATGTTTTCCGCGTCGACGCGGTCGGAAGGATGAAGCCGCACCGCGACGTCGCGCGACTCGCCGGTCGGGTCGACCCAGTCGCCCACTTCCACGCCCGCGAACGCCACCCGCAGCGCCTGCGCCGCGTCGTTGACCGAGATGCCGAGCGAATTGGCCAGGCCCCGGTTCAGCTCGATCTTCAGCTCTTCCTTCGGGCTCTGCTCGGACAGGCCCACGTCCACCGCGCCGGGGACCTGGCGCAGGCGCTCCATGTAGGCGTTGGTGATGCCCAGCAGCGTGCGCGCATCCAGGCCGTAAAACTGGATCTGCACCGGCTTGCGCGTGCCGTTGTTGAGGTCGTCCATCACCACGTATTCGGCGCCGACCAGCTGCGCCATCAGCTTGCGCAGGTCCACGGCGATGGCAGCGGCCTTGCGGTCGCGCTCGGTGGTCTTGCCCAGGTCCACATACACGCGGCCGCCGCCCGCATTCACCACACTGTTGGTGGCCTTGGTCTCGGGCAGCGTGCGGGCCAGCTCGGCGGCCTTCTCGACTTTCAGGCGCGTGTATTCCAGGCTGGCCGACGACGGCGTGCGCACTTCGACGGCGATCATGCCGGCGTCCTGCACCGGCAGGAAGCTCGAGCCGCCGAAGGCCGCGTGCAGCCCGATGGCGCCGGCGAAGCTGCCGACGGCGGCCAGCGTCATCCAGCGGCGGTGGTGCAGCGCCCAGGCGATGACGTTGCCGTAGCGGTCGGCCTGGTGGTCGAACCAGGCGTTGAAGCGCTGCAGCCAGAGGCTCAGCCCCGTGCGCTCGCGCTGGTGGTGGCCGGCCGGGTCGCCCCAATACGCCGAGAGCATCGGGTCCAGCGTGAACGAGATGAACAGGCTGACCAGCACCGAGCACGCCACCGTGAGCGCGAACGGGCGGAACCATTCGCCGGCCACGCCCGGCATGAAGGCGACGGGGATGAAGATGGCGATGATCGAGAACGTCGTCGCCGCCACCGCCAGGCCGATCTCCGCCGTGCCCGCGCTGGCGGCGGTGCGCCTGTCCGCGCCGCGCTCCATGTGGCGCACGATGTTCTCCCGCACCACGATCGCGTCGTCGATCAGCACGCCGATCGCGAGCGACAGGCCCAGCAGCGTCATCAGGTTCAGCGTGAACCCGCACAGCCACACGGCGATGAAGGCGGTGATGGCCGAAGTGGGCAGGCTGAGCGCCGTGATCAGCGTCGAGCGCCACGAATTGAGGAAGACGTACACCACGAAGATGGTGAGCATCGCGCCGAGCGTCAGCGAATGGATCACATTGTTCAGGTTGTCCTGCGCGTCCACGCCGCCGTCGCGCGTGACCTCCAGGCGCGTGCCCCGCGGCAAGTCCTTGTTGATTTCCTCCACCATCTTGCGCGCCCGGGCTGCCACGCTGACGGTGCTGGCGTCGCGGGCCCGCGTGATGGAGATGCTGACGTTCGGGTGGGCGCTGCGCACGCTGAAGCTGTCCAGCTCCGCGAAGCCGTCCACCGTGCTGGCCAGCTGGCCCAGGCGCACGATCTCGTCGCCGCGCCGCTTGACGATGATCTGCCCGAACTCCGCCGGCGACTCGATGCGGCCGATCAGGCGGATGCTCTGGTCGCGCAGCGGCCCCACCACCTTGCCCACCGGCGCCGTGGTGTTCTGGCTGCGGAGGGCCGCCACCACCTCGGCCACCGACACGTTGTACTCGCGCAGGCGGTCGGCGCGCAGCAGCACGCTCAACTCGCGCTTGAGCGAGCCGGTGACGCTGACGATGGACACGCCGTCCACGCCGCGGAACTTGTCCGCCAGCACGTCCTCGGCCAGCCGCGAGATCGCCGCGTGGCTCTGGGTGGTGGACGACAGCGCCATGTCCATGATCGGGAAGGCGCCCGGGTCGCGCCGCCGGATCACCGGCTCGCGCATTTCCACCGGCAGCTTGTAGCGCACCGTGGAGATGGCGTTGCGCACCTCCTCGGCGGCTTCCACCATGTTCTTGTTGAAATTGAAGATGATGATGATCGACGCGTTGCTGTCCTTGGCGGTGGAGCGGATCTCGTACACGCCCGAAATGCTTTGCAGCGACTTCTCGATGCGGTTGATGATCTCGCGCTCCACCGTTTCCGGCGCCGCGCCGGGGTAGGGGATCTCGACCGAGAGCACGGGCTGCTCGACGTCGGGGATCTCGTTCACGCGCAGCTTGCCCAGCGCGAGCAGGCCCAGGCACATGAGGCCCAGGATGACCACCACGGTCGCGACCGGGCGCTTGATGCTGAAGTCGGAAAGGAACATGGCTAGCGCGCGACGGGTTGGCTGGCCGAGGCCGACGCGGTGGCGGCCGCGGCGGGCTGCGTGGCCTGGACGACCTGGCCGTCCTTGAGCGTGGCGATCGGGTGGCGCAGCAGGCGGTCGCCGTTGGCGACGCCGGCCAGCACCACGTAGTCGCCGCTGCGCGGGTCGCGCTCGCCCACGGAGAGCGCCACTTTCTGCAAGGCATTGCCGTTCACGCGCCAGGCCCAGGCCTTGTCGCCTTCGCGCACCAGCGCCGACGCCGGCAGCACCAGCGCCACGGCGCTCGATGCTTCCACGCGGCCTTCGGCATAGAGGCCGGCCAGGCGTGCCGGCGCGTCGCCGACGATGTCCACCAGCACTTCCACCTGCCGGGTGGTCGGGTTCGCGGTGGGGCTGACCAGGCGGATGCGGCCGCCGAAATCCTGGTTGCCGTAGCCGTTGACGCGGAAGCTCACCGACTGGCCGGCGCGCACCGACTGGATGGCGTCCGACGACACCAGGCCTTCGAAGCGCAGGCTGCTCGGGTCGATCACCTTCACCAGCTCCTTGCCGACCTGCGCCGTGTCGCCGGCCGAGGCCTTGCGGTCGCTCACGATGCCGTCGAAGGGCGCGCGCACTTCGGTGCGCTGCAGCTGCTGGCGCGCCTGCACCACCCGGGCCTTGGCCGCCGACAGGTCGCTCTGGGTGGTGTTGCGGCGGATCTCCGCGTCTTCCATCGCCTGCGCCGACACCATGCCGGAGGCGCGCAGGGTGGTGAATCGCTGGAACTGGCGCTGGGCCTGGTCGAAGGCCTGCCCGGCGGCGCGCTCGGCTTCCTGGGCGGAGACCAGGCTGTCGCGAATGGAGGTGTCGTCCAGGCGCAGCAACAGGTCGCCCTTGCGCACGGCCTGGCCGTTTTCCTTCTGCACGGCCAGGACGACGGCGGACACTTCGGCGCGCAGGTCGGCCTTGCGGTCGGGCTGGACGGTGCCGGTGATCAGCGGCCCGGCAGCCACGGCGGACGGCTTCAGGGTGATGACGTCTTCGGGCGCGACCAGCAACGCCGGCAGCGCCGCGGGCGCGGCCTTGGCGTCGGCGGCCGGGCCGCGGTTGCAGCCGGTGAGCGCGAAGGCCAGCGTCAGCGCCAGAACAGGGAACGTCAATCGCACGGGGTCCTCCAGGGTCTCTTTCTTGAACCCCGCATTATCGTGACCGCGAACCTTCTGGCTACGTCCTTGCGACGAACTGCAGGAGGGCGCGACGGGCTGCGGGAATCGGGCGGGGGAATGCATGCGCATCCGGCAACGCCAGTGTTGGCGGATCCGGGGCGGCGAAATGCGGGGGGTCGGCGGAGTGGATATAAACACAGCGACGCCGTTGGGCATTCGCCGGCCCCGACTTTCGGGCACCCCGCCAATTCCGTCTAGGATAGCGGGCGACATGCATGGGTTCGACGATCGCCGGGCACCACGGCATCGCCTGCCCGCGACCTCCAACAACGATCCCCCATGAGTCATCCACGGCGCCAGGCCACCTGGATTCGAGAGGAACTCCTGCACCTGCTCTCGGTGTCGGGAACGCTGGCGGGCCTTTGCATCACCGGTGTCACGCTCTTCCACACCATCGGAAGGGCATCGCTTTCCGAGACATTGGCCGACGACCTGCTGGCGATTTCCGCGCTGCTGTTCCTGCTGTGCACCTTCGCCATCTTCATCGCCCTGCGCACGAAGCGGGACGGGTTGGCCGCCTTCCTTGAGAAGGTCGTGGACACGCTGTTCCTGCTGGCCCTGAGCGGCATGGTCGGATCCGGGTTCATCATGGTGTACACGTTGATCTGATCCGTCGTGGTGCCCGGCGCGGCACCACTTAACATTGCCGGTCATCATGACCCAACTCGTCATTCGTTCCGTCGAAAGATTTCCCGAGCCTGCCTTTGCCGAGCTTCAACGCGCCGTGTTCGCGGACGTGCAGGAGCGCTCGGAGGCCTGGGGCGCGGTGGCGCAGCAAGAGTCCGGGGCGCAGGGCGCGCCGGCAAGCACGACACCGCAGGCGCAGCCGCCGATGGTTCGATTCGGGGCCTACCAGGGCGCCGATCTGGTGGGATGGTCCTACGGATGGATGGAGAGGGGCAGGGTCTTCTACATGGCGAACAGCGGCGTGCTCCCGAGTCATCGCAGGAAGGGCGTGTACACCGCCCTGCTCGGCGCGGTCCGCGACACGGCGCGCGCCTCGGGCGCCGTCATGCTGCGGTCCCAGCACTCGGTCCTGAACAACCCCGTGCTCATTGCCAAGCTCCACAATGGTTTTCACGTCAGCGGCCTGTCGCAGTCCGCGCAGATGGGTGCGCTGGTGGAGCTGACCTGCCATCTTTCGCCGGCAAGGTCCGACCTGTTTCGCTCGCGGGTCATCCCATTCGTGGGCCCGGATCCAGCGGGCGGCTCCACAACGTGAAGCACCCATGCTGACGCTCAGGGCGGCCGCGGTGTGGCTGCTGATCCTCATCTGCGCCGTCCTCAACGGAGCCCTGCGCGAGGCGCTGCTGATTCCGTCGCTCGGCAGGCCCCTTGCGCTGGTGGCCAGCGGCATCCTGCTTTCCTTCGCGATCGTGGCGCTGTCTGTCCTTCTCGTCCCTTGGCTGGGCAGGCTCACCCCGGCAAAATGCCTTTTCGTCGGATTGCTGTGGCTTTGCCTCACGCTGGCGTTCGAGTTCGGCTTCGGCCGTCTCGTGCAACACCAAAGCTGGCAGCAGCTCCTGGAGGCATACAGCTTCAAGGACGGGAACCTGTGGCCCCTGGTTCTGGCCGTCACGTTCTTCGCTCCCCTGCTCGCGGTTCGCGTGCGCAGTCGGTGAGATGCCGCGCCGGGCACCTGATCCTTTATGCTTTCGAGGCGATCCTGCGCCGCTGCCTCCACCCACCACGCCCCTGTCCAGCATGAGAATCGAAGTCGACGACCTGACCCATCCGCAAGTCATTGCGCTCCTGAACGAGCACCTGGCGAACATGTACGAGCTGTCGCCGCCCGAGAGCGTGCATGCGCTGGACCTGGCGAAACTTCGAAGCCCGGACATCACCTTCTGGTCTGTCTGGGACGACGCAGTCCTGGTGGGCTGCGGCGCGTTGAAGGAGCTTTCGCCGTCGCACGGTGAGGTCAAGTCCATGCGGACGCCAGCAGGCCTTGAGACGCCAGGGCGCGGGCCGTGCGGTGCTCGCCCACATCATCGGTGTGGCCAGGGGGCGGGGCTACGAGCGCCTGAGCCTCGAAACCGGTTCCATGGAAGCTTTCTTTCCCGCACAGAAGCTCTACCAGAGCTTCGGCTTTTCCCTCTGCGGCCCGTTCGGCAGTTACAGGGAAGACCCCAACAGCGTGTTCATGACGCTGCGGCTCTGACGCGAGGCGCCCGGCCACTCCTGGATCGCCCGCGATCATGCCTTACCGCCTGGCCGCCGACGGTGTCCTGCTGCTCCACCTCGCGTTCATCGTGTTTGCCCTGCTGGGCGCCGTGCTCGCGGCGCGCTGGCGCTGGCTCGTCGTGGTTCACGTCCCCGCTGCCGCCTGGGGCGCCTTCGTCGAACTCACCGGTCGCATCTGCCCGTTGACGTACGCCGAGAACGCACTGCGCCTGCGGGCCGGGCAGTCGGGCTACGCGGAGAGCTTCATCGAACACTACCTGCTGGCCGTGATCTACCCGGCGGGCCTGACGCGTGATGTCCAGCTCGTGCTCGCCGCGGTGGTTGTGCTGGTGAACCTTGCCGTCTACGGCTGGCTCTTCTACTTCCGTCGCTCGCCGAAATAGGGCACGCCGCCCTTCAACTCCTCGTACACGAGGTAATCCGTTCGCTCCATGCCGAGCGAGCCGTAGGTTCTCTGCGCCGCGGTGTTCTCCTTCTCGACGTAGAGCCGAAAGCCGCAGATGCCCGGGTCGGCCTTCGCCATCCCGCGGATGAAGTCGTAGAGCCGGCGGTACACGCCCTGGCGGCGGGCGTCCGGCTGGACGTACACGCTCTGGATCCACCAGAACAGCCCGTTTCGCCAGTCGCTCCATTCGTTGGTGACCATCAGGCAACCGACCACGCGGTCCTGCTGCTGCGCCACCAGGTAAAAGCCCAGGGAGGGGTCGTTCATCAGGCGCAGCACGCCGGCGTCGACGCGCTCGGGCAGCAGCACCTTGTCTTCGGTTTCCAGCGCCATGGCGCTGTTGAAAGCGGCAATGGTGGCGGCGTCGCGCAGTTCGGCCTTGCGGATGGTCAGGGGCGCGTTCATGTCTTCTTCCAGTAGCTGTAGGTCCATGCGGTTTGAAAGCCGGCCCGGCGGTACAGGGCCAGCGCGGACGCATTGTGCGCCTCCACCTGCAGGAAGATGTGCGGCAGGCCACGCTCGCGCGCGGCCCGGGCCAAGGTTGCCAACACGCGGCCGGCCAGGCCCTGCCCGCGGCAGTGCTGCGCCGTGCGCATGCCGTGCACGCTGGCCCAGCCGTGGCTGAAGCCTGCCATGCCGGCCGCGACGGTGGCGCCGCCTGCGCGGATGCTTGCGAACAGCGCGCCGGGTGCGCGGCCCAGGGTGGCGACACGGCTCGCGCCGTCCACCGGGTCGAACCCTTCGCCCACGAACACCGACGCCCAGTTCGCGTCCGGGCGCGACGCCGTTTCGGCAAAGGGGCCGGGCGACACCGCCAGCACGTCGCCGGTGGCCGCCACCTGCACATGGGTGGGCTTGCCGGGAACGTAGCCCCTGCCTTGCAACGCCGCGCGCAGCGCGTCGAACGCCGGCACTTGCGGCAGCCGCCACATCACGGGCACGCCGCGCGCGGCATAGCGCGCTTCCACTTCGGCCAGCACCGACGCAGCGGGCGCGCCGTGCGCCAGCGGCACCGCGCTCCTGGCGCGGCCGACGGTGCCGCTGTCGAACGGCAGCAGCCAGCCGGGGATTTCTTCCTGCGCCTGCGGCGAGACGGCAGCGACGGTGGCGCGCTCGATGGCTTCGATGTCGTGCAGGCTCATGCCGGCATGGCGCTGGCTTCGTCTTCGCCTTCGATGTCCGCCTCGGCCGGCGCGGACGAGGCGCCGGGCTCGAGGAAGCGGATCGGCCGCCGGGTGCGGGCCGACACGCTGCCCAGCAGGCTCTCCAGCGCGGCCTGCAGCGCGGGGGCGGCCAGCGGGTTTTCGGACAGGACGGCGGCGACCACGTGGAAGTTCAGCATCACCTCGGGCTTGAGGCCCGGCAGCGGCATGAGGCCGTGCGCCACCAGCCGTGTCGCACGATCCATCAGCGGCGCACGCGCGGTGATGGTCTCCACGATCAGGCCGATGGTGTTCTCGTTGACGCGGCCGGTGCAGTCGGCGTCGGGCATCAGGCGCTGCAGCTTGATGGCGGCACGGATCATGCTCTGCTCGGCGACTTCGTTGCCGTGCAATTTGCGAATGAGCGAGTAGTTCGATACCCGCACGTACATCACGACGGCGTCGTGCCGGCTGCGTTCGTAGCGCCGCACCGCCGCGCGCACCCGGTCGCCGAACAGCCCGGCCGCGAGCAGGCCAGTGAGCGGGTCGATCGAAGCCATCCCGCGCGCCCGGTCCACCACGGCGAGGAACTCCCGCGAGCGCTGGTACACCGCCACCAGCAGCAGCGGCAGGATGGCGGCGATGGCGCCGGACATCAGCACGCTGGAGTCGAATTCGAACGGTGCGACGCCGAACATGCGCAGCAGCACCAGCAGCGTGACGCCGATCAGCGGCGCGTGCGCGGCCAGCACCCAGCCGCCCATGCTGTCGCCGCGTCGCCAGGTCGATATGGCCATGGCCACCACGCTCAGGGCCGCGGTGGACATGCCCACGGCCATCAGCCAGGGCGAAGTGGTGCGCATTACCGCGACCAGCACGGCGATGAACAGCACCATGGCGCCGAGGGCGGCCGAGACGCGGGCGCTGTTGCGTCCGCGGGTCGGCAGGCGGCAAAGGGCGCGCACCAGCCAGACCGACACGCCGGCGGCCGCCAGCGGGAACACCGCCTTGCTGGCGTCGCTCCAGGCGGGCAGGTCGCCCCAGAGATGCTGGCTGGCCAGGCCGGAGATGGATGCGAACGCGAGCCCCAGCAGGAGCGCATAGGCGCCATAGAGGAAGTACGCGGCATCCCGGTACACGGCGGCCTGCACGAAGCAGGCCGCCACCAGCAAAGCCAGCGTGCCCAGCACCAGGCCCATGCCGATGGCCGCGCGCTGCTCGATGATTTCCGCCTGGTCCTGCGCGACCAGCCGCGCCAGCACCGGCGTGGGAATGTTGCTGCGCACCCGCAGGAACAGGCTGCGCGTCTCGCCGGGTTCCAGCTGCAGGGCAAACCGCACGAAGCGCCCCTGTTTCGGCCAGGCTGACTGGGGAACATGATCGCCCGAGGCCCATTCGACCCAGCGGCCATCCTGCATTTCGAACAGCGTCACTTCGTCCAGCGCGGGGGGCGGCACCTGGAGCTGCCAGGCCACCGGCTGGCGGGCGGGATTGCGCACGCGCAGTGGCATCCACAGTTCGTTGTCGGAGGACAGCGGCAGGACGGCGCCCTCGGCGCCCGGGCGGGTCTTGAGCCGGCCCGCGGCGGCGGCCGCGATGCTGACGCTGCCGCGTGGTTCCACCGCCTGGGGCTGCGACGCGAGCTGGAGGGTGTCGACGCCGGGGCCCAGCACCAGCGGTGCAGGCGCCGTCCGCGACGGCGCGTCAGGGGTGGGTGCATCCACGTCCGCGCCGGCGCCCGTGCAGAGGCAGGCGCCAAGCAAGATCGATAACCGGATCCAACGCCGCATCGGCACGGCACTCCCCATCGTGCAAGGGCCTCGCCGGCCCCTTCGCCACATGATGGCACATCCTCGCGGCGCTGTCTCGCGCTACCAGGGGTCGATGGCGCGCGGCGACGGGTCGGCACGGCGCGAGGCGGACGCCAGCCCGCGCGCCAGCCAGGTGCGCGTCAGCGCCGGGTCGATCACGGCGTCGATCTCCAGCGTGGCGGCCATGTTCATGGCCTGGCCGTTCTCGTACTGCCTGGCCACCAGCTTGTCGTACAGCGCGTCGCGCGCGGCGCCGGGCGCCGCGGCCTCCAGCTCCTTGCGGTAGCCCAGCTTCACGGCGCCCTCCAGCCCCATCGCGCCGAACTCGCCGGTGGGCCAGGCCACCAGGAAATCGGGCGAGTGAAAGCCCCCCGCGGCCATGGCCATCGCGCCGAGGCCGTAGCCCTTGCGCAGCACCACGCCGAAGAACGGCACCTGCAGGTGTGCGGCCGCGACGAACATGCGGCTGACGTGGCGCACCTGGGCCTGCTCCTCGATGTCGGGGCCGACCATGAAGCCGGGCGTGTCGACCAGGCTCACCAGCGGCAGGCCATGGACGCTGCACAGCTGCATGAAGCGCGCCGCCTTGTCGGCGGCATCGGCGTCGATGGCCCCGCCCAGGTGCAGCGGGTTGTTGGCCAGCAGGCCGATGGGCCGGCCCTCGATGCGCGCCAGCGCGGTGTGGATGCCCCTGCCGAAGCCGGTGCGCAGTTCCAGCAGCGAGCCGCTGTCGGCGATGCCGGCCATCACCGTGCGGGTGTCGTAGACGCGCAGGCGGTTTTCCGGGACGAGGTCGCGCAGGCTTTGCTGCGGCGGGGCGGTGAACGCATCGACCGGCCCCTGGAAGTACGACAGGTAGCGGCGCGCGGCATCCACGGCCGCGGCCTCGTCGTCGACCAGCACGTCGATCACGCCGTTGCCGTGCTGCACTTCGCTCGGGCCGATCTGCTCGGGCTTGAAGACGCCGAGCCCGCCGCCTTCGACCATGGCCGGCCCGCCCATGCCGATGTTGCTGCCGCGGGTGGCGATGATGACGTCGCTGCAGCCCAGCAACGCGGCGTTGCCGGCAAAGCAGCGGCCCGCGACGATGCCGATCACCGGGGCGACGCCGCTCATGCGCGCAAAGCTGGCGAACGTGGTGACGTGCAGGCCGGCGACGATGGGCATGTCGGTGTCGCCCGGCCGCCCGCCGCCGCCTTCGGCGAACAGCACCACCGGCAGCCGGTTCTTCAGCGCGATGCCCAGCATGCGGTCGGTCTTCTGGTGGTTGCGCATGCCCTGGGTGCCGGCCAGCACCGTGGCGTCGTAGGCCATCACCACGGCGCGCGATCGCTCCGGGCCGAACAGGTCGCCGTTGATGTTGCCGATGCCGGTCACCATGCCGTCGGCGGGCGTGTTGCGCACCAGGTCCTCTTCGCTGCGGCGGCTGCGCTGCGCCGCCACGGCCAGCGCGCCGTATTCGGTGAAGGTGCCGGGGTCGCACAGGTCGGCCACGTTCTCGCGCGCGGTGCGCAGGCCGAGCTGGTGGCGCCGCGCCACGGCCTCGGGGCGGGCGGCATCGTGCACGAACGCGTGGCGATCGATGACGCGTTGCAGGTCGGGGCGGTGGGCCGCGGGGGCGCAAGCAGGGGCAGCCGCCGCGGTCGCGGCCGCCGCCTGCTGCTGCTGCGGTTGCGCGTCGCCCGGCTGCAGCAGCATCAGCAGCGCGCCCTGGTCCACCGTCTCGCCGGCGGCGAAGAACAGCTCGCGCACCTGGCCGGCCGCAGCGGCGCGGACTTCATGCTCCATCTTCATGGCCTCGAGGATCACCACGACCTCGCCGGCCTGCACGCGGTCGCCCGGGCCGACCAGCCATTGCACCAGCTGGGCCTGCAGGGGAGCGCGGAGTTCGGTCATGGCGGGATTGTGGATCAGCCCCCGCGGCCGACGCGTCAACCGGGCGACAATATCGGCATGGCCTCACTCGTTCCGCTCATCGAACTGCATCGCGGGGGCACCCTCGAATCCATCCACTTCGGCGCCGTCGCCGTCGTCGACACCCAGGGCAAGGCGGTGGCCCACGCCGGCGACCCGCACTGGCTGTCGTTCACCCGCTCCACGCTCAAGGCCCTGCAGGCGCTGCCGTTCATGGAAGCGGCCGGGCCAAGGGCGCTCGGGTTCACGCGCGAGAACGTCGCCATGATGTGCGCCAGCCACAGCGGCGAGCCCATGCACGTGGCCCAGGTGGACGACATGCTGGGCAAGGCGGGCCTGACCTACAAGCGGCTGCAGTGCGGCTGTCACGTTCCGTATTACGTCGAGGCGGGCGTGGCCCCCCTGCCCGCGAGCTACGACGAGCGCCACCACAACTGCAGCGGCAAGCACGCCGGCATGCTGGCGTGCTGCGTGCAACATGGCTGGGCGGTCGAGACTTACCTGGCGCCGGCCCATCCGCTGCAGCAGGCGATCCGGCGCGAGGTGGCGCGCGCCGTCGGGCTCGCGCCCGAGGACCTGAAAGCCGGCATCGACGGCTGTTCGGCGCCCAACTACGCGATGCCGCTGGCCAACCTCGCGCGTGGCTATGCGCGCCTGGCTGCCGGCGCGGCCGACCCCGAGCTGGGCGAGAGCTTTGCGCAGCTGGCCGATGCCATGACGGCGCATCCCGATCTCGTGTCCGGCACGAACCGCGCGGACCAGGCTTTCATGCGCGCCGGCCGCGGCGACTGGGTGGTCAAGGCCGGGGCCGACGGCGTGCAGGCTTTCGCCAGCCGCAGCCGCGGCCAGGGCTTCGCGCTGAAGGTTTCCGACGGCAACAAGGTCGCCGTGATCGCGGCCACGGTGGCCGTGCTGGACCAGCTCGGCTGGCTCGATGCCCGCCAACGCGAAGCGCTGCGACCCTGGCGCGCCGAAGCGATCGCCAACATCCGCGGCACGCAGGTGGGCGAGCGCAAGCCGGTGTTCAAGCTGCAGTTCACGCATTGACGCGTCACCCAAACAGGTGATGTCCCCCTGCACCGATAGCGCCTAGAGTCGGGCGAACTTCGAGGAGCGGGGATGAGCGAATCCATCGTCGGCAGCTGGTACATCGCCGCGCCCGGAGGCGGCACCGACCAGATCGTCTTCACCTTCCTTGCGGACGGCACCTACCTGGTGGCGGACAAGGGCACCGTGGCGAACGACCCCACCGGCACCAGCGGGCTGGAGTGGGGCAGCTACACCTGGAACGAAAGTACCGGAGCGCTGTCCCTGACCGCGGCGATCAACACCGACGGGGAGTGGGGACTGTCGCCCCACCTGGGCACCACAAATGTCTCGGCGACGGTGGCCAACAACGTCGTGACCTTCACCGGTCCCGAGGGCGCGTTTTCGGTGCCCCGGCTGATGTCGCCGCCGGATTCCATCGTCGGCTCCTGGTACCTGGCGCCGCCCCCCGGTTCAGGCGGCACGGACCAGGTCGTCTTCACCTTCCTGGCCGATGGCAGCCTGCTGGTGGCGGACAAGGGCACGGTCGCCAATGATCCCAGCGGCACCAGCGGCATCGAATGGGGCAGCTACACCTGGAATGCGCAAACCGGTGCGGCCGTGATCAACATCCAGGTCAACACCGACGGGCAGTGGGGCTTCGCGAGCAGCGCACCCGAGACCATCCAGATGGTGCTGCAGGTTTCCGGCGACCTGCTCAACGTGCTGGTCAGCGATGGCGACGGCGGCTCGCTCGCGCGGCTTTCGCCGCTCTCGTCGATCACGATCACCGGCACGCCTGGCCCCGATGCGCTGGCGGGCGCGTCGACGGTGGAGACCATCCTGGGGCTGGCCGGCAACGACAGCCTGGCCGGCGCGGGCGGCAACGACACGCTGGACGGCGGCGCGGGCGTCGACACGGGCCTGTATTCATCGACGCACGCGAGTTACGCGATCGCCGCGACGGCCGGCGGCTTCACGGTGACCGGTTCGACCGACGGCACCGACTCGCTCACGGGCATCGAGCGACTGCAGTTCTCCGACGCGAAGGTCGCGCTGGACCTGGACGGCAACGCCGGCAACGTGGTGCGGATCATCGGCGCGGTGTTCGGCAGCGCCTCCGTGACGAACCGCGAGTACGTGGGCATCGGCCTCGCCTACATGGACAACGGCATGGGCTACCAGGACCTGATGCAGCTGGCCATCGACTACCGGCTCGGCAGCCAGGCGATGGACCACACCGCGGTGGTGAACCTGCTGTATGGCAACGTGATCGGCGGCCTGCCTTCGGCGCCGGACCTGGCCGCCTACACGGGCATGATGGCGGGCGGCATGTCCGCCGGGGCGCTGGGGGTGATGGCGGCCAACACCGCGCCCAACGAGGCCCACATCGGCCTCGCGGGGCTCATGCAGACGGGGATCGAGTACTTCTGAGGGTTTCCATCGCGCTGAAATCCGGCATCGCGGCACTCGCATACCCGGGACACGCGAGCGAGCCGATCGCGATGCGGCCATCGCGGATCTTCAGCCGCACCGCGCCGTGGCTGCGCTCGTACACGTCCGGATGCGCCGCGAGAAAAGCGTCCTGCTCGGCCTGCGATTGCGCGGCCATGCCGTTGACGTAATGGTGGCCATTGCGCTCGACATGCGTGATGCCCAGCAGGTTCACCAGCGCCAGGTCCTGCTGCACCGACAGGCCCGCCTGCGTGGTGAGGTCTTCCCCCGACATGAAATACCGCGCCTGGCCCGCCTGCGCATTCCACGCGGCGCAGCGCGCGGCGTTGAGGAGGGACTTGTACAGGCCCTTGCAGGTCTTGGAGGAGACGCCGTCGTAGCCGCGCTCGCGCGCCCGCACGAAGGTGTCGAGCTCGCCGTCCGACTCGTCGATGATCACCGGCTTGCCCAGATCCGCGTCGGCCAGGTCCGCCTGCAGCGCCAGCTTGCGCGCGATCGGCTGCTCGATGAACAGGATCGATTCCCACAGCCGCGCCAGGGCAGGGCGGCTGCGGATGCCGTCCACGAGCCGGGCCACGCCCTGCGCGTCCTCGTACTGCTCGTTGCCGTCCAGCGAGGCGAAGTAGGGATGGGGGCTCCTGTCCAGCACGGAGGCGATGGCGCCCAGCCGCGCCAGGTCGGCGTCCGCCTGACCGCTGACCTTGAGCTTGAAATAGCGATGGCCGCAGGCGCGGATCACCTCCTCCAGCGTTTCGGGCAGGCCGTCGCCGACGCGCTGCGCCAGGTCGCCGGCGGTGATCGCATCGAGCAGCCCCACGGTGTGGCGCGCGGCGATGTTCTCCGCCGGCGCCAGGCCGGCGAGGAAGCGGTCGATCCCGAGCCCGTTGAATTCGGGCCGCGCCGCGCCGATGCCCGGCAGGTTGCCGGTCAGGGCCTGGTAGAACGAAACGCCTTGCGCGCGGCACAGGGCGTCGAGCACGGCGCGGTCCACCAGGGCCGGGCCGTAACTGGCGAGCAGCGGGTTGAAGCCCTGCGCCGCCGCCGCGGCCATGTGCGCGTCGTGGTGCCGGGCGAAATGGCCGAAGGCGCTGGCCGGCGACGCATCGGCGAGGTAGGCCTCGCGCGCCAGCCGCAGCACCTGCCGCAGCTGGACGAAGTTGTCCTCGTTGGACAGCTGCAGGTTCTTGTCGAACCACTTGGGCGCCATCATCTCCGCCGCCGCGCCCCATTCGCTGCGGCCGTCCGCGAACTCGATGCGCGCGCGGGCGAACGCCTGCGGGCATTCGGTGAGCGTCACCACGCCGAAGCGGAACGGCAGCCGCAGCACCACCGGCCGCTCGTACAGCTCGATCTCGCGCAGCGCGAAGCGCACGTCCTCAGCCATGGTCGGCAAGCCCCTCGACGATGCCCTTGAGGTAGCCGATCGAATGCGCGGCGCAGCCCGGCCCGTCGGGCACGTAATCGAAGGGCTCGACCGCGACGATGCCGCTGTAGTGGCCCTCGGCCCGCATCCGCAGCAGCGCCTGCAGGATCGGCGTGAAGCGCATCCCGCCCTGGCCGGGGCCGCGGCGGTTCGGGTCGTTCACCTGCACATGCGCGACGTGGCCCGACGGCATCCACTGCGCCATCAGCTGCGGTGACCGTTTGCGATTCCGCCTGGCCGGCGGCGCTGCAATCGATCATGGTCTTCAGGCCGGGCGAGGCAATCTCGTCCACCAGCTGCGCCGCTTCCGCGACGGTGTTGATCAGGTCGGTTTCGCGCGGGGCCAGCGGCTCGATGCAGTACACGAGGCCGGCATCGCGCGCGGCCACGGCCACCTGGGCGAAGCAATCGCGCGCGCGTTGCAGCGCCACTTCACGCGGGGTTCCGCCCGGCACCGAACGCTGCTTGGGCGAGCCGTGCACCAGGTAGGCGCCGCCCATCAGCGCGCACAGTTCCACCAGGCGCTTCATGACATCGACGGTGCGAGCGCGCACGCCCGGGTCCCCGGCCACGATCGACAGGCCGGCAGGCGCCACCAGCAGCCAGTGCAGGCCGGTGATGCAAAGCCCCTGGTCCTCGGCCATGCGGCGGAAGATGCGGGCCTGCGCGTCGGTGATGGCCATCGGGTCTTCGGCCAGCGTGAAAGGCGCGACTTCCAGACCGTCGTACCCGAGCTTGGCGGCCAGCGCGCACTGCCCGTCGAACGGCAGCGGCTGCAGCACCTCGTTGCAGAGGGCGAACTTCATGGGATCAGGCACGCCGCGCGAACAGCGCTTTCAGCCCCGCGCCCACGCCGCCCGTGACCCGGTTGACGGCGCGCTTGAACTGCGGCACGTACAGCAGGATGGTGAAGATGGTGACGGCCGCAAACGCCATGCTGATCGGCCGGGTGAAGAAGGGCTCCAGGCTGCCGTCCGACAGCACCAGGCCGCGCCGCAGGCTCTTGTCCAGCAGGTGGCCCAGCACCATGCCCAGCACCAGCGGCGCCATCTCGTAGCCGCGCTGTCGCAGGAAGAACGCGCCGATCCCGATGGCCAGCATCGCGTAGATGTCGAACAGGCGCGAGGCGCTGGCGAAGGCGCCGACCGTGCACAGCACGAAGACGATGGGCATCAGCACGTTGCGCCGCACGCGCAGCACCTGCAGCAGCGGCCGAACCCCGAACAGGCCGAACAGCAGGATGGTGATGGAGGCCAGCGTCGTCATCGCCACCACCTCGTAGATGAAGTGGGGGTGCTGGATCATCAGCATCGGGCCGGGCTGGATGCCGTGGATGATCATCGCGGCCATCAGCACGGCCGACGGCGCCGAGCCGGGGATGCCCAGCGCCAGCGACGGGATGATGTGGCCGGGGATCGACGCCATGTCGCCGGTCTCCGCCGCCATCAGGCCATCGATCGAGCCCTTGCCGAACTGCTCCTTCTCCTTGCTCACGGCCTTGGCCGCGGCATAGGACATCCAGGCGCCGGCGTCCTCGCCCACGCCCGGCAACAGGCCGGTCATGACGCCGATCACGCCGGAGCGCAGCACCGTGCGCCAATAGACGAGGATCTCGCGAAAGCGCGGCAGCACCGAGTCCTTCATCTCGATCATCTTGCGCTCGATCGGGTCGGCCAGCGTGGTGAGCACCTCGGCCAGGCCGAACGCGCCGACCAGCGCGGGAATCAGCGCGAAGCCGCCGGCCAGTTCGTCCCAGCCGAAGGTGAAGCGGTCGTACGCATAGATGCCCTCCTGCCCGACCTGCGCGATGAAGAGGCCCAGCAGGCCCATCAGCCAGCCCTTGAGGGGGTCGTTGCCGACGATGCTGCCCGACATCGTCACGCCGAACAGCGACAGCCAGAAGAATTCGAAGGCGCCGAACGAGAGCGCGACTTCCGCCAGCGCGGGCGTGAACATCGCCAGGCACAGCACGCCGAACAGCGTGCTGACGAAAGCGCCCGAGGTCGCGATGCCGATGGCGCGGCCGGCCTCGCCGCGCAAGGCGAGGGCGTGACCGTCCGCGCAGGAAGCGGCGTTGGCGGCGGTGCCGGGGATGTTCAGCAGGATCGCGGTGCGCGAGCCCCCGTACAGCGCGCCCACATAGGAGCAGATCAGCACCAGGATGGCGGTGTTGGCCGGCAGCTTGATCGTGAGCGTGGTGAGCAGCGCGATCGCCAGCGTCGCCGAGAGGCCGGGCAGGATGCCCATGACGATGCCGACGAACGCACCGCCAAGGCCGTACATCAGGATCATGGGGTCCATGAAGCTGAGCCAAGCGGTGCCCAGGTCCCTTAAGCCTTGCATATCAGGCTCCCCCCCGAAGCGCCTTCGGCGCCTCCCCCTCAAGGGGGCGCCACCAGCGGTCCGGCAAAGCCGGTCCCGCGGTGGCCCAGGAAAATACATTGCCTTGGATCATGGCAGGCGCACCAAGAAAAGTTCCTGGAACACGATGTGGGTGATGCCGCCGGTGGCCAGGCCGATGACGATCGCCTTGAGCCAGGCCCGGGGCGTCAATTGGCGCTCGACCGGGTCGCGCGAGAGCCATTGCAGGAAGACGATGGAGCCCGTCACGAAGAGGGCGGAGCCCAGCCAGAACGGCAGGCCATGGCCGACCAGCACCAGGCCGTACAGCATGCACAGGCCGATGACGATCCAGACGCGCTGCCGCTGCTCGCGCTCGTCGGCCGTCATCGGCGGCAGGGCATGCTTCAGCGCGCCGCGCCGCCAGCTGCGCAGGCTGAGCACCGCGCCCAGCAGGATCATCGCAATCCCCAGCAGCGCCGGCAGCAGGCCGGGCACCGTGTACGGGTTGATGTTCTGGCGCTCCAGCCGGTCCATCCGCAGCGACGCCACCAGGATGGCGATGCCCAGGACGATCCAGCCGATGCCGTCCTTCAGGTCGGAGCGCGGATGCATGCGTTCGTTACCGTCGCTCATGAATGTCGGTCTGCGCGGGGCCGCCGCGGAACCGGCTTTGCCGGGCCGCTGGTGGCGCCCCCTTGAGGGGGAGGCGCCGCAGGCGCTTCGGGGGTGGGTTCATCTTTCAGGGCTTCGGGATGCCGACGGTGTCGGGCGAGACCTTGGCCTTGCCGCCTTCGAACAGCACCCAGGCGTTGGCCTGGATGGCGGGGAACACGGCCTTCTGCGCGGCTTCGCCGGAGAGCGGATTGAACAGCGCGCCGCGGCTGGTGGCGTATTTCTTCAGCGCTTCGCTCTTGACGATCTGCTCGCTCCAGATGCGCTCGACGGTCTTCACCACTTCATCGGGCACGCCCTTGGGAATGAAAATGCCGAAGTAATTGGCCGGCGCTGTGAAGCCCGGCAGCGTCTGCGACAGCGGCGGAATGCTGCCGAAGCCCTCGAGCTCCAGCGCCTTGTCGCTCACGGCGGCCAGCGGGCGCAGCCGCTTGCCGCGGATCATGTCGGCCTGCTCCACGGCCAGCTGCGTCGTCACTTCCGCTTCCCCGGACACGGTGGCCACCACGGCCGGGTTGCCGCCGTCATAGGTGACGTGGCGGTACTTCACGCCCGTCACCTTGCTGATCAGCTCCATCGCGTTGTGTCCGGCGGACGTGACGCCCGCGGTGGCGACGCTGATCTGGCCCGGCTTGGCCTTCATGGCGTCGAGCAGGTCCTTGGCGTTGTTGTACGGGGTCTTCGGGTTGACGCCGATCACCTGGATGTTCGCGACGTTCAGGAACAGGTGCCAGTCCTTGATGCTGGTGTTCAGGGACCCCAGGGTCTGGTAGGTGCCCAGGTCCTGCGCGGCGCCGGCGGTCCAGGTGTAGCCGTCCTTGGGGGCGTCCAGCGCGCTCTTGGTGCCGATCGAGCCGGAGGCGCCCGGCTGGTTGATGATGACGATGGTCTGGCCCAGGGCCTTTTCCAGTTCGGCGGCGGAAACGCGCGTGACCTGGTCGGTGGAACCCCCCGCGGCCCAGGGCACGATCAGGTTGATCGGGCGCGTCGGCTTCCATTGCTGGGCCATGGCGGGCGCGGCCACCGCCAGGGCGGCGACGGCAATGGAGACTGCTTTCAGGAAATGGCGTTTTTGCATGATGGCTCCGGGGGTTAATTCACTAAACAGTTAATTGCGAGACTTTACGGGGTGCAGGGGTCACTGTCAATCCGAGGATTGCCCTAGGAAAAGTCTCATGCCAGCCAACGCTCGCGGTGTTTCGCCACGAACTCGTCGTCGATCAGGTGCGGATACTCCTTTTGCACGCGGCCGAGCTCTTCGGCCTGGCCCGGGCTCAATCCTTCGCTCTTGTCGAGGCACCACGTGCCCTGCAACAGGCCTTGCCGCCGCAGCACTTCATGGCAGCCGGCGATGCAGCCGTGGAAATCGTGGGCGACGTCGAACAGCGCGGCGTTGCAGTCGGTGACCTGCGCGTCCAGCGCCAGCAGCTCGGGCGTCACCGCGCCGCTCGCGACGGCGGCATGGATGCGGTCCAGCAGTTCCACCGCGCGCTTCGTCCACACGCTCCAGTGGCCGAGCAGGCCGCCCTGGATGCGCACCGTGACGGGTTCGCTGTCGCGCATGAAGGTGAAGGGCGCCAGCAGGTCCAGCACGATGTGGTCGTCGTTGCCGGTGTAGAGCGTCACGCGCTGTTCGGCCTGCGCGGCGACCACGCCGCGGATCACGTCCAGCGTGCGGTAGCGGTTGAAGGGCGCCATCTTGATGGCCACCACGTTCTCGATCTCGGCGAAGCGCCGCCAGAAGCTGGCCGGCAAATGGATGCCGCCCACGGCGGGCTGCAGGTAGAAGCCCACCAGCGGCAGCTCCTGCGCCACGCGCTGGCAGTGCGCGACCAGGTCGTCCTCGTTCGCACCTTTCATCGCGGCCAGGCTCAGGAGGCCGGCGTGGTACCCGAGGCCGCGGGCGATGCCGGCTTCGCGCACGGCCTGCCCGGTGCGTCCGGCCAGGCCCGCCACCATGAACAGGGGGCGCTTGCCGCCCAGCGGCTCCCAGTCGCGCGCCGTTTGCATCGCCAGTTCCAGCACCGGCTGGTACAGGCCCACGTCCCGGATCGCGAACTGCGTGGAATGCACGCCCACCGCCACGCCGCCGGCCCCCGCGTCCAAGTAGTAGCGCGTCATCGCGCGCTGGCGGCGCGCATCCAGCTCGCGCTGTTCATCGAGCGCCAGCAGGTGCGCGGGAATGACGGACCCGCGGCGCAGCACGGCCAGCGAGTCAGTCGGGATGTCGGTCCATTGCATGTCGTCAGTTCTTCGCGTGGGCCACCGCGGATCCGGCTTCGCCGGTCCGCTGGTGGCGCCCCCTTGAGGGGGAGGCGGCCGCAGGCCGCTTCGGGGGTGTCATCAATACTTTCCGTCGCGGGCTTCGTAGTGGGTCGGCTTGCCCAGGCTGTCGCCGCCGCGGCGGACCCAGTCGGCGGTCCAGTCGAGCATGCGGTCCAGGCCGACTTGCGGCGGGCCGAACAGGCGGCGCGCCTCGGCGCAATCGACCAGCCAGGCCGTCGGCGCTTCCTGGCCGGTGAGCACCGGCTCCACGCCCAGCCGCCGCCCCAACGCCTGCGCCACTTCGCGAATGCTGATCTTGGGCCCGCTGATGTTCAGGGGCGAGGTCGGTGTGTCGCAGTGCGCGAGCGAGCGCAGCGCCCAGTCGTTCGCCTCGCCCTGCCAGATGACGTTGGCGTGGCCCATGGCCAAGTCTATGGGTTCGCGGCGCAGCACTTTTTGCGCCACGTCATGGAGCACGCCGTAGCGCATGTCGATGGCATAGGACAGCCGCAACAGCCGCCCCGGTGTCTGGTACTGGTGCGAGAAATGCTGGAACATGCGCTCGCGCGCCACGCAGGAGTTGGCGTATTCGCCCGAGGGCGCGGTGGGCGGCACCGACTCGGCGGCGCCGCCGCCGGCGGTGGCCACGAACGGATAGACGCAGGCGGTCGAGAAGGCCACGATGCGCGAGCCGTGGAAGCGCTCGGCCACCAGCGCCGGCACATGCGCGTTCATCGCCCAGGTCAGCCACTCGCTGCCCGTGCTGCCGAATTTGCGCCCGGCCATGAAGATGACGTTGGGCGCATCGGGCAGCCGCGCCAGCGCGTCGCGCGAGAGCAGGTCGGCTTCGATGCATTCGATGCCGTGGTGTTCCAGTTCCTCGCGCAGCCCTGGCTGCGAAAAGCGGGCCACGCCGACGACACGCCGGCCGGGGTCGGCGCGCCGGGCCATGCGCGCCAGCGTCGGCCCCATCTTGCCGCCGACGCCCAGCACCAGGATGTCGCCCGGGGCCCGCGCCAGGTCGCGCACCAGCGCCTCGGAAGGTTGGGTCATCACCTCTTCGAGGTGGGCGACATCGTCGAACCGGTCCGGCAGCTTCATCGTCAGGACTTTAACCAGTTGGTGAAATACGGGCAACGTAAGACGAAACGTTCGCCGGCACGGGCGACCCGGCGCGGGCTCCTACGGCTGATTCAGCCGTGTCCGACGAACTTCCGTTTGCGGCCCGCCTATCGTCCGGCGATGGCCCGCGACCCCACTCCTTTCGGCTCGGACCCGCAGAACCCGGCCGAGGCGGCCCCGCGGGATACCGACCGGCGCCACCGTGGCTTCGTGCAGGTGCGCGGCGCGCGCGAGCACAACCTCAAGAACGTCGACGTCGACATCCCGCGCGACGCGCTGGTCGTGTTCACCGGCGTCTCCGGCTCGGGCAAGTCGTCGCTGGCGTTCGGCACGCTGTACGCCGAGGCGCAGCGGCGCTACCTCGAGTCGGTGTCGCCCTATGCGCGGCGGCTGTTCGACCAGGTCGGGGTGCCCGACGTCGACGCGATCGACGGCCTGCCGCCCGCGGTCGCGCTGCAGCAGCAGCGCGGCACGCCCGCCGCGCGCTCGTCGGTGGGCAGCGTGACCACGCTCTCGAACCTGCTGCGCATGCTGTACTCGCGCGCCGGCAACTACCCGCCGAAGCAGCCGCATGCTGTACGCCGAGGCCTTCTCGCCCAACACGCCGGAGGGCGCGTGCCCGCACTGCCACGGGCTGGGCCGCGTGTACGAGGTGACCGAGCGGTCGATGGTGCCCGACGACTCGCTCACCATCCGCGAGCGCGCCATCGCCGCGTGGCCGCCCGCGTGGCACGGGCAGAACCTGCGCGACATCCTCGTGACGCTCGGCTACGACGTCGACATGCCCTGGCGCGACCTGCCGAAGAAGGACCGCGACTGGATCCTCTTCACCGACGAGCAGCCGACGGTGCCGGTGTACGCGGGCTTCACGCCGAAGGAAACCCGGGCGGCGCTGCGCAGCAAGAAGGAGCCCAGCTACATGGGCACCTTCACCGGCGCGCGGAACTACGTGCTGCAGACCTTCGCCACCACGCAGAGCGCCCTCATGAAGAAGCGCGTGTCGCGCTACATGGTCAGCGAGCGACTGCCCGCTGTGCGACGGCAAGCGGCTCCAGCGCCGAGGCGCTGTCGGTGACCTTCGCCGGCCTCGACATCGGCGAGATGTCGCGGCTGCCGCTGTCGCAGGTGGCCCAACTGCTGCGTCCGGCCGCGCAGGGCCGGCTGCGGGCGGATGCGCGCGACCGCGCCGTGCTGAGCCGGGACGACGTGCGCCAGGCCGCCAGCGACCGGGTGGCGCACGGCGGCTCGGCGCATGCCGCGGCGCCCGACGTGAGGCGCACCCACAACCTCTCCGACGAAAAGCTGGTCGCCGCGCAGCGGATCGCGACCGACCTGCTGGGCCGCATCGCCGCGCTGGAGCGGCTGGGCCTCGGCTACCTCTCGCTGGAGCGCAGCACGCCGACGCTGTCGCCCGGCGAGCTGCAGCGCCTGCGGCTGGCGACGCAGGTGCGCTCGAACCTGTTCGGCGTGGTGTACGTGCTCGACGAGCCGTCCGCCGGGCTGCATCCGGCCGACACCGAGGCGCTGCTGGCATCGCGCTCGAGCGGCTGAAGGCCTCGGGCAACTCGCTGTTCGTGGTCGAGCACGAGCTGGACGTCATCCGCCACGCCGACTGGATCGTGGACGTCGGCCCCGCCGCCGGCGAGCAGGGCGGCCGCGTCCTCTACAGCGGCCCGCCGGAGGGCCTGCGCGAGGTCGAGGCATCGCACACGCGCGACTACCTGTTCGGGCCGGCCACGCGGCCGCCGCGCGAACCGCGCGCAGCCCGCCGCGTGGCTGCGCCTGGCAGGCGTCACGCGCAACAACCTGCACGAGCTCGACGTGGACTTCCCGCTCGGCGTGCTTCACGGCCGTGACCGGCGTGTCCGGCTCGGGCAAGTCGAGCCTGGTGAGCCAGGCGCTGGTGGAGCTGGTGGCGCGCGCACCTCGGCCACGACCGGCGCCGGCCGAGCAGGACGACGAGCCCGAAAGCCTCGCGGGCGGCGACCCGGGCGCACCGACCGGCGGGCACATCGCCGAGGGCATGGAGCCGCATCCGGCGGCTGGTGCGCGTGGACCAGAAGCCGATCGGGCGCACGCCGCGCTCGAACCTCGCCACCTACACCGGCCTGTTCGACGCACGTGCGCAAGCTGTTCGCCGCCACGCCGGCGGCGCAGGCGCCGCCGCTACGACGCCGGCCGCTTCTCGTTCAACGTGGCCAAGGGCCGCTGCGAGACCTGCGAGGGCGAAGGCTTCGTCATGGTCGAGCTGCTGTTCCTGCCCAGCGTGTACGCGCCCTGCCGCACCTGCCACGGCGCGCGCTACAACGCGAAGACGCTGGAGGTCGCCTAGCACGGCAAGAACATCGCCGAGGTGCTCGGGCATGACGGTGGACGAGGCCGGGGAGTTCTTCGCGGACGAGCCGGCCGATTGCGCCGCTCGCTGCGCGTGCTGCGCGAAGTCGGCCTGGGCTACCTGCGCCTGGGCCAGCCGGCGACCGAGCTGTCCGGCGGCGAGGCGCAGCGCATCAAGCTCGCCACCGAGCTGCAGCGCGCGCAGCGCGGCAACACGCTCTACGTCCTCGACGAGCCCACCACCGGCCTGCACCCGCGCGACGTCGACAAGCTGCTGACGCAGCTGGACGGGCTGGTGGACGCGGGCAACACCGTGATCGTCGTCGAGCACGACATGCGGGTGGTCGCGCAGGCGACTGGGTGATCGACATCGGGCCCGGCGCCGGCGAGCGAGGGCGGGCGGATCGTCGCGCAAGGCACGCCCGCAAAGGTCGCCGCTGCCCGGCACAGCCGAACCGCGCCGTACCTGGCCGAAATTTTCAAAAGGGGTTCCAAATGAATGGATTCGCCAGCGCTGCCCGCATCTGGGCGGCCCGCATCGCCGCCACCGCGGCCATCGTCCTCGTCGCCGCCTGCGGCGGCGGCTCGCCGGCGGATACTGCGACGACGCCCGCACTGCGCGCGGCGGCCATGCAGCCGATGGCGGACCCGGCCCCGCCCACCGCCGACCAGGCGATGGACTGGGCCGAAGCCCACTACCCGGACCTGTTCCCCGCCGCCAGCCGGCAGCCGGGCAACCTCGCGCCGTACACCTACCGCTACTACCCGGCGACCAACAACTACGTCGGCGTCTCCACCGGCGCCGCCGACGTTGCCGTGTACATCCACGGCAACGTCGCGGGCGGGCAGATCACGCGGCTGGGCACGCTCGCCAGCTACACCTGCACGGTGCTGCCGCAGAACTGCGGGCTGTCGCCGAACATCGCCGCGTGGGGCGATTCGCTCACGCCGCCGTTTGCCGCGAACCTGCAGGTGCTGTTCCCGGACCGGGTGGTGTACGACGGCGGCGTCGCCAGCCAGACCTCGACCGAAGTGGTCGCGCGGCAGGTGGCCGACACCCAGCGCCGTACCTGGGTCAGCGTCTTCTGGTTCGGGCACAACAACGACGAAGACCCGGAGCGGGTGAAGGCCGACATGGCCACGGCCGTCGCCACGCTGGCGGCGGGCAACAACCGGTTCATCGTGATGTCGCTGCTGAACGAGGCGGTGCCCTCGGAGCTGAAGGGCACGCCGCGCTACCAGGCCATCCTGCAGCTCAACAGCGAGCTGGCGGCCGCCTACCCGCAGAATTACATCGACATCCGCGGCTACCTGGTCAGCCACTACAACCCGGCCATCGCCCAGGACGTGGCCGATTTCCAGAACGACGTGGTGCCGTACTCGCTGCGCCACGACGAGGGCCACCTGAACAACGACGGCTCGGTGCTGGTGGCGCAGAGGGTGCGGGATTTCATCAACGCCAAGGGCTGGTGACCGCGCTGCCCGACACCCCGCGGCGGGGACTGCTGCCTTGGAGGCGCTAGGGCCGGACCCAGTTCGGGCGGTAGGGCGAGATCCTGTCCGCGAGCAGGCCCTGCACGTACTCCAGGAACACGCCCACCCGCGGCTGCAGGAAGCGGTTGGGCGGATGCACAGCGCCCAGGGGCGGGCCGCTCCATTCCCAGTCCTGCATCAGGCGCACCAGCCGCCCGCCGTCGATCAGGTCCCTCACGGTGTAGTGCGCGCCCTGGAAGATGCCGCCGTGCGACAGGGCCAGCACGCGCTGCGCGTCGCCCGAATCGGCGATGACCCGGGCGCGCGGCTCGCGCGACACCATGCGGCCTTCGCGCTCGAAGCGCAGCAGGGACAGCGGCACGCCCGGGGCGGATCGCACGCCGATGATGTCGTGCTGCTCCAGGTCGTCAGGCGTGTTCGGCGCACCGCGGCGCTCGATGTAGGCCGGCGACGCGCAGGTGCAGATGCGGCACAGGCCGAGCGGGCGGAACACCAGCCCGGGCTCGATCTCGGCGGTGACCTGCAGCGCCAGGTCCAGGTTCTGCGCGGTGAACGAGGGCGCCTGCGCGTTGAGCGTGAACTCCACCCGCATGTCCGGGTAGCGCTCCAGGAACGCCGGCATGGCGGGCAGCACGATCAGGGTCGCCAGCAGCGGCGGCATGGCGACCCGCAGCATTCCCTTGGGCGACGTGCGCTGCGCGGTGAGCATCGCATCCGCTTCCTCCATCCGGGCCAGGATCTGGCATGCGTGCTCGTGGTAGGCCGCGCCTTCGTCGGTGAGCGCCATGCTGCGCGTGGTGCGGTTCAGCAGCTTTGTCTTCAGGTGGCTTTCCAGCGCCTGCACCTGCTCGGTGACGCTCGCCGGCGAAACGTTCAGCGCGCGCGCGGCGGCCGCGAAGCTGCCTGCCTCGACCACGGTAGTGAACACTTTCAGTGCAAGGAAACGGTCCATCTGTTCGCCCGGTCCGAATACAGAATTCTTATTCTGGCTATTTATTCGGCAAATACAAGCGGTGAGAATCCACGGATCCCGAGCCACCCTCGCCCTGGAGCCTGCCATGAGCAACGCTGTCGAATCCCTTGCCCCCGCCGCCACGCCGACCGCGCGCCACCTCGCCGTGCCGGTCATGTCGCGCGGGCGGGTCCTGGGCCTGCTGTATGTGGACAACGCCCAGTACGACGAACGCAGGCTCGCGGACCGGCAGGTGCTGTGCGGCGTCGCCGCGCACTTCGAGGCCGCGCACCGGATGATGTCGAAACCGGCGGCCAACGAGTCCCGCGCGGTGCCGGCGCCGGTGCCCGAAGCCGCATCGGAATTCCGCCTGTACCCGCGCGACAACAGCGTCTTCATGGACGGCGGCTACCTGGTGAAGGGCGTCGCGGGCGCGTTGCTGTGGAAGATGCTCAAGGAATATGTGGCGGGCGGCCGCACCGATTTCTGCTACCGCGAACTGCGGCTGGACCCGGCGCTGCGGCTGCCCGACTTTGCCGACAACATCGGCGCGCGGCTCATCCTGCTGCAGCAGCGCCTCGCCGAGCGCTGCCCGCAGCTGCGCATCGAGAAGCTCGCGCGCGGGCTGGTGCGGCTTGTGGTGCTGCGTCCCGTGCGCCTGGCGGCATAGCGGAACCCCACGGGGCGGCCATGTGCTGCCACAATCCGCCCAGATGAAAACAGTCAGCCTGATCGGTGCCCCCACCGACGTCGGAGCCAGCGTGCGCGGCGCGGGCATGGGGCCGGATGCGCTGCGCGTCGCGGGCCTGTTCGAGGCCCTGCGCTCGCATCAGCTCGACGTGATCGACCACGGCAACCTGGCCGGCCCGCCGACGCCCTGGACCGCGCCGACGGACGGCGTGCGCCACCTCGACGAGGTCGTGGCCTGGAACCGTTCGGTGTTCGACCGGGTCGCCGCGGTGCTGGCCGCGCGGCCAGGTGCCGCTGCTGATGGGCGGCGACCATTGCCTGGCGATCGGCTCGATCAGCGCCGTCGCGCGGCATTGCCGCTACGCCAGGAAGCACCTGCGCGTGATCTGGCTGGATGCGCACACCGACATCAACGACGAGACGATCAGTCCCTCGGGCAACGTGCACGGCATGCCGGTGTCGTGCCTGCTCGGCCATGGCCCGAAGGCGCTGGTGGGATGGAGCGGCGAGCGCGCGGCGCATCGCGCCGCAGGACATCGACTTCATCGGCATCCGCAGCGTGGACGCGCAGGAGAAGCAGGCGATCCGCCGGCTCGGGCCTGCAGGTGTTCGACATGCGGCACATCGACGAGCACGGCATGCGCAACACCATGATCGAGGCGCTGCACGACGTCGACGAGGACACGCACCTGCACGTCAGCTTCGACCTCGACTGCCTGGACCCGGCCGATGCGCCCGGTGTCGGCACGGGCGTGCGCGGCGGGCCGACCTACCGCGAGTTGCAGCTGTGCATGGAGATGATCGCGGACACCGGGCGGCTCGGCTCGCTGGACGTGGTCGAGATCAATCCCGCGCTGGACGTGCGCAACCGTACTGCTGAGCTGGCCGTGGAGTTCGTGCAGAGCCTGTTCGGCGCGTCCACCCTGGCCCGCTAGGAAATTCGGCCTTGCGGCCCCCCGGATTTGCCCTGCCCGTGCGCATAATGCGGGTCGTTCCCGATCGCCCGTCGCCGATGGCTCTCGAACGTCGAGAGAGAGTTGACCGTGGCACAGAAAGACACGGGGATGGCTGCCATCCTCAAGGGAAACGAGACGGCTATCCTGGCTGAATGGGTCAAGCAGCAGATGGTCCAGGGCGGCGCCCGCGGCCAGGGCCAGGCGGAAACCGAAACGCAGTCGCGCGAGTTCCTCGACACCTTTTCCTCGGCCGTCCAGCACAGCTACGACGAGAACCTGGCCGGCGAGCGCTGGGACGACGTGCGAAACGCGCTGGGCACGCTCTCGAAGAACCGCGCGATCGCGGGCTCGTCGCCGTCGCAGACCGCGACCTTCGTCTTTTCGCTGAAGAAGCCGCTGTTCGACGCCCTGCGCCGGGCCTACGCGGATGACGCGCAGCGCCTGAACGAGCAAACCTGGCTGGCTTCCAGCGTGATCGACAAGCTGGGCCTGGTGACGATGGAGGCCTACCAGAAGGGACGCGAGCAGGTCATCAGCCGCCAGCAGCAGGAACTGCTGGACCTGTCCACCCCGGTGATCAAGCTGTGGGACGGCATCGTCGCCGTGCCGCTGATCGGCACGCTCGACAGTGAGCGCACGCAGGTCGTCATGGAGAGCCTGCTCGAGGCGATCGTCGAAAACGAGGCCACCGTGGCCATCATCGACATCACCGGCGTGCCGACGGTGGACACGCTGGTCGCGCAGCACCTGCTCAAGGCCGTGGCGGCGGCACGCCTGATGGGCGCCGACTGCATCATCAGCGGCATCCGCCCGCAGATCGCCCAGACCATCGTCCACCTCGGTGTCGACCTCGGCGACGTGATCACCAAGGCCACATTGGCGGATGCGCTTCGCATCGCCCTGGCCAAGCGTGACCTGTCCGTCACCTCCGCGCCGCGGCGCGCCGCCTAAGGGCTGCGGTCTTGGAACAGATTCCCATCCTCAAGCTGGGCAACGTCCTGCTGGTGACGATCCAGGTCGAGCTGCACGACCAGCTCGCGATGACGTTGCAGGACGACCTGACGCACAAGCTGTCGAAGACGCGCGCCCGGGGCGTGCTGATCGACATCTCGGCGCTGGAAATCGTCGACTCCTTCATCGGCCGCTCGCTCGCGCACATCGCCGGCATCGCGCGGGTGATGGACGCCACCACCGTGCTGGTGGGCATGCGCCCGGCCGTGGCCATCACCCTGGTCGAACTGGGCATGACACTGACCGGCATCCGCACCGCCCTGAACGTCGAAAAGGGCATGCAACTCCTGCGCGAATCCATGGATGAGCAGGAGAGATCCCATCAATGAACTGAAGAGCGCCGTCGTACCCCGTCCGCAATGCCGAACAGCTGAGCCTCGCGCGGCGGGCGGTGCTGGAATGGGCCACACGGCTGGAGTTCAGCTTGGTCGACCGCACCAAGTTCGTCACGGCCGCGAGCGAACTGGCGCGCAACACCTGGGTGCACGGCAAGGGCGGCGAAATGACCATGACCGAGCTGGACCGCGACGGCCAGACCGGACTGCAGGCTGGTCTTCGCCGACGAAGGCCCCGGCATCGAGAACATCGGGCAGGCGCTCACGGATGGCTTCAGCACCGCGGGCAGCATGGGCAAGGGCCTGGGCGGCGCCAAACGACTGGTCAACGAGTTCGACATCCGGTCGGAGCTCGGCCGGGGAACGAAGGTCACGGTGATCCAGTGGAAACGACGCTAGACGTGCATGAGGCCAGCCAGGTCGCCGAAGTCAGGCGGCTGGTGGCCGACGCGGGCGCGCGCTCGGGGTTCGGTGAGTCCGACCTCGGGCGGGCCGCGCTGGTCGCCACGGAGGTCGCGACCAACCTGGTGAAGTACGGCAAGCAGGGCACCGTGACCGTGAGCACGTTCGTCGATGGCGACAACGCCGGGATCGAACTGGTGGCGGTGGATCGCGGACCCGGTTTTGCCGACTTCCAGATCTCGGCGCGCGACGGCCATTCCACCGGCGGCAGCCTGGGCATCGGCCTGGGCGCCATCATGCGCGCCTCGGACGCCTTCGACGTTTACAGCGTCGAAGGACAGGGTTCGGCGTTCTACTCGCTGCATCGCACGGGGCGGGACGCTGCCGCCGGCGGAAGGCCTGGCGGTGGCCGCGCGCTCCACACCCAAGCGCGGCCAGGTGGAATGCGGGGACGGCTGGGGCTTCGCGCGGGCGGGGCGGTGGCAGCGGCTGTGCGTCGTCGATGGGCTGGGCCACGGGCCGTTGGCCGCTTCCGCGTCCAGGCAGACGCTCGAGATCTTCGGCGAAGCCGCCGAGAGCGACTCGCCGGCGGACATCATCCGGCACGCGCACCAGAAGCTCAAATACACGCGCGGCGTGGTGATGGGCGTGATCGCCATCGACGCGAAGGAGCGCAAGGCCTGCTTTTCCGGCGTCGGCAACATCGCCGGCATGCTGCATGCGGGCGGGCAGGTCGCACCACCTTTTGTCCATCGACGGCGTCGTCGGCTACAACATGCGGGCGGCACGCGACCAGGCTTTGCCCTGGGCGGCCGACGGCATCGTCCTCATGGCCAGCGACGGCCTGTCCACGCGCTGGAACGTGACGCGCTACCCCGGGCTGCTCGCGCGGCATCCGGCGCTGGTCGCCGCGGTGCTGTACCGCGACTTCGCGCGCGACAACGACGACGCCACCATCGCGGTGGCCATGGAGCGGCCATGAACCATCCCATCCTGACCACCCGTATCACGGCGCAGGGGCTCGTGCCCCTGCGCACCCGCGCCCGGCAGGTCGGCGAACTGTTCGGCCTGGACAAGATGCAGCGCACGCGCTTCATCACGGCGCTTTCGGAGATCGCGCGCAACGCGGTGCAATACGCGGGCGGCGGCACGGTGACGTTCCTGCTCGACGCCGGCACCGAGCGCGCAGACCGGTGCAACGGCTGCTGGGACAGGTCGCGGACAAGGGCCCGGGCATCGCCGACCTGGAGGGCGTGCTCCAGGGCCGCCTGAACGACCGGCTGCAGGTGCCGCTGGGCATCGTCGGCTCCAGGCGACTGGTCGACAGCCTCGAATTCGAGCATCCGCGCCGACGGCGGCACGGTGGCGACGCTGTCGATGTCGCTGAACCGCCACGCCCCCCGGCTCTTGCCCGCCGACGTGGCCCGGCTGGTCGAGACGCTGGCGCGGCGCAAGCCCGAAACCCCGTTGGAGGAACTCGAGCAGCAGAACCGCGAGATGATGGACACGCTGCAGGAACTGCGCAGCCAGCAGCTGGAGCTCAAGCGCGCCGACGAGCGCAAGAACCAGTTCCTCGCCACGCTCGCGCACGAGCTGCGCAATCCGCTCGGGACGCTGCACATGACGCTGGAGATCATGCGGCGCCACGAGTACATGCCGGCGACGCAGCTTGCGGAGCGGCGAGAAGTGATGGCGCGGCAGACCGAGCAGCTGACGCGGCTGGTGGACGACCTGCTGGACGTGTCGCGCATCAGCCTGGGCAAGGTGGAGCTGGACCGGCGGGACGCCGATGTGAACGATCTGGTCGGCCAGGCGCTGGAAATGACGCAGGCCGCGATCCAGCGCAAGGGCCACGCCGTGAGCCTTCCGCCCCTGGGGAGGCGCCTTGCCCGTGAGCGCCGACGTCACGCGGCTCAAGCAGGTCCTGTGCAACCTGATCCACAACGCGGCGCGGTACACACCGGCCGGCGGCGCGATCGACATCAGCGTGCGGCGCGAGGAAGCCTTTGCGGTGGTCGACGTGGTGGACAACGGCATCGGCATTCCGGCCGATGTGCTGCCCGTCGTGTTCGGCCTGTTCGTGCAGGGCGGCAATTCCGACGAGCAGAATGCCGGCCTCGGGGTCGGGCTGACACTGGTTCAGCGCCTGGTCGAGGCCCACGGCGGTAGCGTGGCGGCCGCCAGCGCCGGCCCGGGCCAGGGCAGCCGCTTCACGGTGACGCTGCCCCTGGCGGGCGCGAGCCGACCGCACGGCGGGACACACGTCGTTCGGGTGAGTTGCAACCGGGCGCTAGACCCCGCTGATGTCCGCGTCGAGGTCGGTCAGGTCCCGCACATCGGTGTCCGGCACCACTTCGCCATCCGCAATGTTCACCACCCGGTCGGGCAGGATGTCGCCGCCTTCGCGCCCCTCGCCCGGCGAGATCGAGCCGCGCTCACCGGTGCCCTGCGCGTCGCTGTCGGCGTGGATCTCGTCGGTGCCCCGCGCATCGCTGCCGGAGTCGGAACTGTCGCTCGGGCCCAGCAATTCGCTGTCGCGGCCGCTGGGCTGGGTGGGCGCGACTTCCGCGCCCAGGATGCTGCTGTAAGCCATGTAAGTTGTCCTCTTCGGTTGAGACTGGACCCCATCTTGCGCCCCCGACGCTGCGGCGGCGTGGGATTTGGCGGCGCCGTGCTGTGGGACTGCGGCTACGCCGCCCCACCGGCCGCGCCGCCACACACCCGCCCAAGGATGAGCCGGGCCGCGTCCGCGAGCGCATCGGCCAGCGGCGAGGCAGGCGGGGGCGAATCGCCCCGATGCGCGCGCGCTTGTGCCCACAACGGCGCGAACACCGGCCGCGCCTGTGCCACGGCATCGTGGACGGCGTCGCGCCACCATTCATAAGTGCCGGCATACCGGCCGGCCTGTGCCGTGGAGACGTAGCCCAGCAGCAGCGAGGCGGTCATGGCCTGCAGCAACCCGTCGCCCAGGCGCACGTGGGCAGCGTCGGCCGCCGCTTCCTCCCTGCGGCGGGTGTTGGCCGCGAGGGCCGCGCCGGCGCCCACCACGGCGCCGGCCGCGGCGGCCAGGCCCAGCGTCGTGCCGCCCATGGCCACATCGACACCGACCCCGGTGCCGGCGCCGGCGATGGCGCCTTGCGCCGCAGCAGCCAGGTGCGATTGCGTGGAGCCGGCGTCGACCAGGAACGGATCGTCCACCGCCGTGGCCACGGCCGCCGCGGCCACCGCCTCGTCGAGGCCCGACGGATCGATGCCATGCCGCGCACGCATCCCCTGCACCTGGTCGCGCACGCATTGGTGCACGTCGTCCAGCAGCGAATCCTTCACGGCGTTCTCTTCCTGCGCCAGGCGCCCGCCCGCATCCTTGTTGACCATGCCCATCCAGCGCTTCATCGCGCGCCCGTCCGGCAGCGCCTCCCAGTGGCTGGCCGCGGCCGTGATGGCCGTCGCCATGCGGTGCATGTCGTCGTCGAACCGTGCGAGCTCGGCCGCGTTCCAGGCCTGCACGATCCGCTCGAACCCCGGGGACGGCCCGGCGGGAAGCAGGCGCGCAATGGCCGCCTGCAGGTCCGTGTCCTGGGTCCAGCACACCGGCAGCGCCCCCACGGCCAGCGCCGCGGGCGCCCGGCCCAGTTGCTGCGCGGCCGTTTCCTTCTCCTGGGCCAGCCACGCCTGGCCTGTGGTCAACAGCAGCACCGGCCCGGGCCACCGCTGGACGGCGGCAGCGCACGGCGCGAGGCCGAAAGGCGCGCCCACCGCGAGCACCAGAAGGTCGCAGTCTGCCGGTCCCGCGGCACCTGCGACAGTGTCGACTTCCCGGCCCATTGCCTTGCGCACCCAGCCGGCGAGCCTTGTCTTGGCGCTGACCGCCGCGGGCACCGACGGCACCAGTCTCGCCAAGTCCGCGGGAACGACCTCCAGGCGATCGCCTTCGGCGGTGGCGACGGCAGTCCACGCCGCCTGGGTCGCCCGCGCTGGTGGCGGCTCGCGCTGCGCCTGCCGGAACACCAGCAGGGCAGCGTCGCGGGCAGCGGCGTCCGCGCCCGCCACGGCGATGCGCAGGTGGGCCGGCCGCGCGCGGCCCAGCAACCGCGCGAAGTACGGTTCCTGCGCGGCGATGAGCACTTCGCGCGAATGCCGGTGTGCCCGCCAGCCGTGGTAGGCCGCCAGCGCGACGCGGGGAACCACGACGACTGCGGCCAGCAGGCCCAGGTACATCCATACCCAGCGGCGCGATTCGGCCACGCCCGAGCCCGCGGCAGAGAAGGCCATGCGCCGCACGTCCTCGACGCTGAACGGGTCCGGCGAAAAGATCGCAGCGACCGGGGCGAACAGCACCTGCAGGAACGCATGCACCTGCGATGCGTCCAGGAACGTGCTTTCCCAGCCGACACGGTATTCACGCACCAGGCCGCCCACGATCAGCGAGATCACCAGGCCGATGCCCCAGCCGGCAGCGCTGGCATGCAGGATGCGGCTGAACCAGTGGCCCTGGCGCGCCCAGGTGGCGCGCAGCCAGCGCTCCCTGAAATCGGCGCGGATGTCGGCCTCCAGCCTCCCGGTGCGGCGGGCCTTGTCGCGCACGCCCGCCAGGCGCCGCTGCACCCAGGCGGCGGGACCGGCGGCCGGCCGCCGCCGCGGCCACAACGGTGCCAGCAACAAGGCGGCGTACACGCCCAGGTTCCAGAACAGCACGGCCAGCAACGGCGGCGAGAGCATGTTGACCTGGTGCGGGTTGTCGATGCGCTCGACCAGCACGGCTGCCACGCAGGCGGCGGCGGGCAGCAACCATGGCAGCCAGCCTACCCATTCGGCACGGTCCTGCAGCGCCGAAATACGGGGGCGGCGCTTCTCGACTTCGGCCAGCACACGGCGTGCGCGCTCGGCCAGGAAGCGGGCCGGGTCCACCTCACCGCCGGCCGGTCGCAGCTGCGCGAGTGTGGCCTGCTCGATGTGGGCGCGCTCCACCTCGCTCAGCAGCACGCCTTGCGCGTCCGCCGCCTCGATGGCCTGCACCAGGAGCACTTGCCGTGCGGCCTCGTCATCCAGCGCAATGGCTTCGCCGTTCATCACGGCCATTCTAGGAGCGTGGTGCGCGCGCCGGCCTGCGGCCTCGTCCTACACGCCGGCGGAAGCACTCCTACACGCAGCTGGGTCATTACCATCTAATGTGCATCACCAGCCGCATCTTCGGCGACGGTAGATCCCCTTTGTGAAATCGCAGCGCAAACCCAACGGCAAGAGACCCCCAGCACCCGCCACCCGGACGGAAGGGCAGAACAGCAAGCTGCCCGAAGCCTGGGCCGACCGGCACCTTTCGGGCCAGGGGTCCGAGAGCGCGCTGGCGCACCTGCGCGACATCGAAGGGCACCGGGTGGACAAGAACGCTGCCCCGCCCATGCCCGACAGCACCTGCTGACCGCCGCCGCACCGGCCGCGGAAATGAAGACCGGGCTTGACGTTTCTCAATCCCGCAGGCGCCTGCGGTGGCATCCTCGGGACCGATGAAGAATCTCCTGGTGTCCCTGCTGTTCGCGCTGGCTTGCTTCGCCTCGCCGGCCTTCGGCAAGACGCCGGGCGAGGTCGAGGTCGGCGCGGTGCTGCGCGACGTGCCCATGCAAGGCCTGTCCGGGCCTTCGAGGATGCTGTCGGACTACCGGGGCAAGCCGCTGGTCATCAATGTCTGGGCCAGCTGGTGCGGCCCGTGCCGGCAGGAGATGGGGTCCCTGCAGCGCCTGGCCGCGCGTTACAACCGCCACTTCAACGTGATCGGCATTTCCACCGACGACTACGCGGACCGCGCCGAGCTGTTCCTGAAGCTGACCAAAACTTCGTTCAGCAACTTCATCGACAGCCGGCTGGTGCTGGAGCACATGCTGGGCGCGGAGCGGCTGCCGTTGACGGTGCTGGTGGATGCGAAGGGCCGCGTGCTGGCCAAGTACTACGGCGCCCAGGAGTGGGACAGCCCCGAGGCCGCAGCCGAGATCAACAAGGCGTTCCGCATCCGGCCCTAGCCGGTGCGAAGGCGCCTCTCGCGCCGCGCGATACTTCGCGCATGCATGACCTGACCTTCGAGGCGGCGGACGCGGTGGCGCCGGACCTCCTGCATGCGGCTTTCGCCGCGGCCTTCTCCGATTACCTGCTGGGACCTTTCACACTGACCCTCGACCAATGGCCGGTGTTCCTGGGCCGGCAGGGCGCGGACCTGGCCTTGAGCCGCGTCGCCTGGCGCGAGGGCCGGCTGCTGGCGTTCGCCCTCGTCGCGCCCCGGCCGCGCATCGGCTACTGGCGGCTGGCGACCATGGGCGCGGTGCCCGAAGCGCGGGGCAGCGGCGCGGCGCCGGCCCTGCTCGATGATTTCGCCGCGCGCGCCGCCGCGGCGTCACAGCACGGCGTGGAGCTGGAATGTTTCGCGCAGAACGAACGGGCCCTGCGCCTTTACCGCGGCCGCGGTTTCCAGCCTGTGCATCCGCTTTATGGCTACCTGCGACCCGCGCAGGCCATGCCGCCGGGCGAGGCCGCCGGCCCGGCCCGGGAGGTCGATCCCGCAGCCGCGTTCGCCTGGCTGGACCGGACGGAGCTCGAGCGCGGTGACCTGCCGTTGCAGGTGACGACGACTTCCCTTCGGGCCCAGCCCATTGCCCTGCAGGCATGGCAGCACGGACAGGCGCAGCTGCTGTTCGCTTTGACCGGTGCCGACAGCGTGACGATCCACAGCCTGGTCGACCCCGGCCCGCAGCAGGCCGACGCGCAGGCGCTGGTGGCGCAGCTCGTGCGCGAGCATCCCGGACGGCGCATCGTGGTGCCCCAGTTGCAGCGGCCCGACCTCGGCGGCGAGGCGCTGGAGCGGCTCGGGTTCGAGCGGCAGCCACTGCACCAGGTGTTGATGCGCCGCGTGCTGTGAAATAGTTGCCTCGCCCGGCGCCGTGTCTCCCTCATTCGGGGTATGACAAAACGGCGAGGCTCGTCCATACTCGCCGCCCGGGAGGTCCATCGCACAGCGCGAAAACACCTTTTTTTCACAAGACCTGAGGAGTAAAGCATGACCAGGAGTTCAATCTTCAAGCAGCTGTTGGCCGGCATCGCCGCCTTCGGCGTCTGCGCCGCGGCGTGGGCCCAGATGACCATCGATTTCTCGTCGGCGAACGGCGTCGGGACCGCGCAGGACAAGATGCTGATCCAGAACATCCGCGTGACGACGCCGGTCACCACGCCTTTCGGGACCACCACCGCCGAGTCCACCTACAACGTGCTGTTCACGTTCGACCCGGCCAGCCTGCACCTGATCCCCGCGGGCATCACGCAGGCCACGGGTTCCGGCGCCAACGCCTGCGCCACCGTCAATGTCCAGGTCTACAACTCGGTGCTCGGCAGCGGGAGCGGGAGCGGCGGGGCGGTTTCCGGCGCCACCGTGCTGATCGGCACCCGCAGCGCCACGACCAATTCAGAGGGCGTCGCCACCTTCACCGGGCTGCCGCCGGGCGCGACCGCCTTCACTGCATACGCCAGCGGCTATGTGGCCACCAGCCAGGTCGCGGCGCTCACCTGCCCGACCAACACGGTCGCAATGGCGCTGTCCCCGTCTTCGGGCCAGACCGGCGGCCTCACCAGCGGGCAGTTCCGCGTCATCCTCACCTGGGGATTGAATCCCGACGACCTGGACTCCCACATGACCGGCCCGAACGCGGACGGCTCGCGCTGGCACGTCTATTACAGCGCGCCGTCGGGCGGCGACACCTGCGGCCTGGACGTGGACGACGTGACGTCCTACGGCCCCGAAACGATCACCTGCCCGGCCACCGGCACGGTCGCGGGCCTGCGCGACGGCGTCTATCGCTACTCCGTGCACCACTATTCGGGCAGCGGCACCATCGGCACGTCCGGTGCCGCCGTTCGCCTCGAATTCAGCAACGGCACCGTCTACAACTACACGCCGCCGTCCAGCGGCTGGGTGACCGACGATGACGTCTGGACGGTGTTCGAGTTGACGGTCAACGCCGGCACGATCAGCGTCGCGCCGGTCAATGCGATCAGCCATGGCGTGTCGGCCAGCTCGGTCGCGCGTCCCAAGAAGCTGCTGTACGGCCAGCCCGAGAACCGCAGCCTCTTCCTGCGCAACAAGTAAATGGCACCCCGCGAGCGCGGCGCGCGGCCCGGCCTGAGCTTTGCCACCGCCGCCCTGTTGCTGGCAGCGGTGGGCGTGATCGCGCTCGTGTGGTCGGGCGCCGGTGACCTGCGGCTTGCCGCACCGCCCGTGCCCGCGGCTGCCCCGGCGAATGCGCTCGCGCAACCGGCGGGGGCGCCCCTGGGGGCGCCGGTGGCGGACAACGCACCGCCGGCCGCCGAGGGGGCCACGCCGGGCCTGGCCACTGCGCAGCCCCAGGATCCGCACACGCAGTTCATGCAGGCGGTGAAGGCGGCGCGCGAAAAACCGCTGCCGCCCCCTCCCCCCGCGATCGCCAGGGCCCGGAGCTTTCCGGAGGCCTTCGAGGCGATGCGCGCCGCGCAGCGTGAAGCCGAGGGTGCGCCGCCGCCCGGCTCGGCCGCGCTCAACCCGTTCGCGGCTGCGGCGAAGTAGCTCGCCTTGCGCAAGTGCAAAACGGGCCCCGGCGGGGCCCGTTTTGCTTAGGCCAGCAACTGCACGTTGCCGCCCGCCGCGGTGGTGTTGATCGTGAGCGTCTGTTCGGCGCAGAAGCGGTACAGGTAGTGCGGCCCGCCGGCCTTGGGGCCGGTGCCTGACAGGCCTTCGCCGCCGAACGGCTGCACGCCGACCACGGCGCCGATCATGTTGCGGTTGACGTAGCACGTTGCCGACATGGGCACGCGCCGCCAGTGCCAGCGCACGGCTGTCGATGCGGGTCTGGATGCCCAGCGTGAGGCCGTAGCCGAGCGCGTTGACCTGGTCGATCACGGCCAGCGGATCGCCGCCCCAGCGCACGACGTGCAGCACCGGGCCGAAGATTTCCTGCTTCACGTCGGCGATGCTGTTCACCTCGAAGGCCTGCGGCGGAACCAGGCGCGACGCCGGTAGCAAACTCGCCGGGCGGCAGCAGCGGCCTGGCTTGCGCGTGCAGGCGGTGCAGGTGCTTCTGCAGGCCTTCGAAGGCCTCGCCGTCGATCACCGGCCCGACGTCCGTGGACAGCAGCGCCGGGTCTCCCGTCGACCAGTTCGCGCGCCGCGCCCTGGATCATCTCGATCACGCCGTCGGCGATGCCCTCGTGCACGCACAGCAGGCGCAGCGCCGAGCAGCGCTGGCCGGCCGAGCGGAAGGCGCTCTGCACCACGGCGTCGGCCACCTGCTCGGGCAGCGCGGTGGAGTCCACCAGCATCGCGTTGATGCCGCCGGTCTCGGCGATCAGCGGCACGATGGGGCCGTCCTTGGCCGCCAGCGCGCGCTGGATGATCTTGGCCACCTGCGTCGAGCCGGTGAAGACGACGCCGGCGATGCGCGGGCTCGGCCACCAGCGCCGCGCCCACGGTCTCGCCGGGGCCGTGCAGCAGTTGCAGGGCGTCCTGCGGCACACCGGCGCCGTGCAGCAGCTTCACCGCTTCGAGCGCGATGGCCGGCGTCTGCTCGGCCGGCTTCGCCAGCACGGTGTTGCCGGTCGCCAGCGCGGCGGCGACCTGGCCGGTGAAGATCGCCAGCGGGAAGTTCCAGGGGCTGATGCAGGCCCACGGCCCGCGCGGCACGAGGCGCAGCTCGTTGCTCTCGCCCGTGGGCCCGGGTAGCGCGACCGGCTGCATGATGCGTTCCGCTTCATTGGCGTAGTAGCGCAGGAAGTCCACCGCCTCGCGCACCTCGGCCACGCAGTCGCCCCAGGTCTTGAACGCTTCCTTGACCAGCAGGGCGCACAGGTGCGGCATCTGCGTTTCCATCGCGTCGGCGGCGCGGCGCAGGATCGCTGCACGGTTTTGCACCGGCGTCGCGCGCCATGCGGGGTAAGCAGCGAGGGAGCGATCGGCCGCCTCGCCGGCGCGGGCCGCATCGAAGGGTTCGACGCGGCTCACCTGCACGGCCTCGTACGCAGCGAGCAGGGGCGCGCGCATGCCCTCCACCGCGAGGTCCGCGCCCGCGCTGTTGCGCCGCTGCGGGCCGTACAGGTCCGGCGGCAGCGGCAGGGAGGGCGCCGATTCGAGCCGCAGCGGCGAGACCAGCAGCTGGTCCATGCCCACCGACTCGTCGGCGAGCTGGTGCACGAAGGAGTTGTTGGCGCCGTTCTCCAGCAGGCGCCGCACCAGGTAGGCCAGCAGGTCGCGGTGCTGCCCGACCGGGGCGTAGACGCGGCACGCGATCAACGGGTTCCGCAGCACCTCGCGGTAGATTCCCTCGCCCATGCCGTGCAGGCGCTGCAATTCGAACTTCGCGCCGGTGCGGTCCGCCATCTGCAGGATGGCGGCGATGGTGCCGGCGTTGTGCGTGGCGAACTGCGGGTAGATCACGTCCTGCGCTTCGAGCAGCGCGCGCGCGCAGGCGAGGTACGAGATGTCGGTGTGGTGCTTGTGCGTGAACACCGGGTAGTGCGGCAGGCCCATCTCCTGCGCCCGCTTGATTTCCGCGTCCCAGTAGGCGCCCTTGACCAGGCGGCACATGAAGCGCAGCCGGTAGCCGCCGCGCCATGGCGGCCACATGTTCCGACCAGCTCCAGCGCGCGGGTCTGGTACGACTGCAGCGCCAGGCCGAAGCCCTGCCACCGCGGCTGCTGCTGCGCGACGAGCGCGGCCAGCGCCTCGAACACGTCGAGCGACAGCTCCAGCCGGTCCATTTCCTCGGCGTCGATGGTGAGGTTGATGTTGGCGCGCGCGGCCCGCTCGCAAAGGCGCCAGACGCGCGGCACCAGCTCGGCCAGCACGCGCTCGCGCTGCGCATCCTCGTAGCGCGGGTGCAGGGCGCTGAGCTTGATCGAGATGCCGTCGTTCGCCTCGACCGGCGCGTCGGCGCGCGCGCGGCCCGCCAGCGTGCCGATGGCATCTTCGTAACTCGCGAGGTAGCGCAGCGCATCCTCGTCGGTGCGCGCGCCTTCGCCCAGCATGTCGTAGGAGTACCTCAGGTTCGGGCGGTCGCGCCGCGCGTCGCCGGCCTCGCGCAGCGCTTCGCCGATGTCCCGGCCCAGCACGAACTGGCGCCCCAGCAGCTGCACCGCGCGCAGCGTGGCGGCCACCACCGTCCGGGCGCCGAGCTTGCCGAGCAGGCCGTTTTCGTGCCGTCCGTCCGGCAGGAATTTCTTGGACATCGCGATCGCCGTGTGCGACAGGCGAGCCAGCCCGCTGTCGGCGGAGCTCTCGAAGTCCGCGCGGCCCAGCTGGTCGGCGGTGAGCGCGATCGCCGTCTCGGCGTCCGGCACGCGCAGCAGCGCTTCGGCCAGGCGCATGAGCGCCAGGCCCTCGGCGCTGGAGATCGGGTATTCCTTCAGCAGGCTCTCCATCGCCCAGAACGGCGGCGGATGCTTGCGCACGGCCTGGACCCAGGGCTGCGCAACCCGGGCCGCCGCCGCCCAGTCCAGGGCGCCGCTCAAGGTTTGCAGCCGGTGGCCGACGATGTCGGCTTCGCGGCGGTAGGGAAAGGGCAGGCGCTCGGTCGGGGCAGGAGTCGGCATGGCGGGGCTTTCGAACAATGCCGCCATCGTCGCTGGCTTTCTGGTGAATTTCACGCTAAATTGCGCGAATTCACAGAATGATTCACTACCCATGGGCGACCCTTTGGCCGAAATCGACCGGATCGACCTCAAGATCCTGAATGTCCTGCAGCAGGACGGCCGCATCTCCAACCTGAAGCTGGCCGAGGCGGTGTCGCTCTCGCCCACCGCGGTGCTCGCGCGGGTGCAGCGGCTCACGCGCGACGGCTACATCCTGGGCTACGAGGCGCGGCTGGACCCGATGAAGCTGGGCGCGGGGATGATGGTTTTCGTGGAGGTGCTGCTCGACCGCACCACGCCGAATGTGTTCGAGGCCTTCAAGGCCGCCGTGCAGGTGCGCAGCGAGATCATGGAGTGCCACATGGTGGCCGGCGGCTTCGACTACCTGCTCAAGACGCGCATGGCCGACATGCAGGCCTACCGCCACTTCGCGGGCACCGTGCTGTGGCAGCTGCCGGGCGTGCGCGAGACACGGACCTATGCGGTGATGGAAGAGGTGAAGAGCACCACCCGTTTGGCCCTGGGCGCCTGATTCCCCTAAAGTTGCGGTCCATGAACTACCTTCTCGCACTCGACCAGGGCACTTCCAGCTCGCGCAGCATCGTCTTCGACGCCGCCGGCAAGATCGTGGCGCAGGCCCAGAAGGAACTGCCGCAGATCTATCCGCAACCCGGCTGGGTCGAGCACGACCCGATGGAGATCTGGGGCGGGCAACTCGCCACGGCGCGCGAAGCCCTGGCGAAGGCGGGGCTCAAGGCGGCCGACATCCGCGCGATCGGCATCACCAACCAGCGCGAGACCACGCTGGTCTGGAACCGCAAGACGGGCCGGCCGATCCACCACGCCATCGTGTGGCAGGACCGCCGCGGCGAGCCGCTCTGCGCCCAACTGCGCGAGCGGGGGCTGGCGCCGCTGGTCCAGTCGCGCACGGGCCTGTTGATCGACTCGTACTTCTCGGCGACCAAGGTCAGCTGGCTGCTGGACCACGTGCCGCAGGCGCGCGAGCAGGCAATGCGCGGCGAACTGGCTTTCGGCACGGTGGACAGCTGGCTGATGTGGCAGCTCACGCAGGGCGCGCTGCACGCGACCGACGTGACCAACGCGTCGCGCACCATGCTGTTCAACGTGCACGAGAACCGCTGGGACGAGGAGCTGCTGGCGCTGCTCGACATTCCCGCGCAGCTCATGCCCAGGGTGCTGCCGTCCAGCGCGCACTACGGCGAGACGGCGGCCTCGCTGCTGGGCGGTCCCATCCTGATCGGCGGCGTGGCCGGCGACCAGCAAAGCGCGCTGTTCGGCCAGGCCTGCTTCAGGGAGGGCATGGCCAAGAACACCTACGGCACCGGCTGCTTCATGCTGATGCACACCGGCGCAACCTTCCAGACGTCCGCCAACGGCCTGCTGACCACCAGCGCGGCGCAGGTGACGACTCGCGCCGAGTTCGCCACCGAGGGCAGCGTGTTCGTCGGCGGCGCCGTGGTGCAGTGGCTGCGCGACGGCCTGCACGCCATCAAGGGCAGTGGCGAGGTGCAGTCGCTGGCGCAGAGCGTGCCCGATTCGGGCGGCGTGATGATGGTGCCGGCATTCACCGGCCTGGGCGCGCCCTACTGGAAGCCGGATGCCCGCGGCACGATCACGGGCCTCACGCGCGGCACCACGGTGGCGCACATCGCGCGCGCGGCGCTGGAAAGCATCGCCTACCAGAGCAGCGCCCTGTTGCAGGCCATGAGCCGCGACGCCGTCGCCGCCGGCGCCGCGCCGGTGAGCGAGCTGCGGGTGGACGGCGGCGCCAGCGTCAACGACCTGCTGATGCAGTTCCAGGCCGACCTGCTGGGCATCCCCGTGGTGCGCCCGGTGGTGACCGAAACCACGGCGCTGGGCGCGGCATACCTGGCGGGACTGGCCAGCGGCGTCTACCGCGGCACCGATGAACTCTCGGCCCTGTGGCAGGCCGAGCGGCGCTTCCTGCCGACCCTGGACGCGGGCCGCGCGGCCGAACTCATGGCCCGCTGGGAACACGCGGTGCGGCAGGCCACGCTGGCCTGATTCCCGGGAAAGCGCGGATGTCGCCGCCCTGCCGGGCCGGCGCAAAATGTTTTTTTTCGCCAGGGGACAGCCATGAATACACATCGCCTTCTCGCCGCCGCGCTCGCCGCGTTTTCCTGCGCCGCCGGGGCCCAGTCGCTCCAGCCGGGCCTGTGGGAAATCACCCAGAAGATGCAGACCGGCAGCGGCCAGATGGAGCAGCAGATGGCGCAGGCGCAAAAGCAGATGGCGGCCATGCCGCCCGACCAGCGCAAGATGATGGAAGAGATGATGGCCAAGCAGGGCGTGAAGATGGGCCCGGGCGGCCCCGCCGGCGGGATGAGCGTGAAGATCTGCATGACCCGGGAAATGGCCGAGCGCAGCGAGGTGCCCGCGCAGCAGCGGGGCGACTGCAAGACCACGCAGCAGTCGCGCACCGGCAACACCATGAAGATGGCCTTCACCTGCACCAACCCGCCGTCCAGCGGTGAAGGGCAGGTGACGTTCACCAGCCCGCAGGCCTACAGCATGAAGATGGCCGTCAACACCGTGGTGCAGGGCAGGCCGGAAAAGATGAACATGGACGGCTCGGGCAAGTGGCTCGGCGCCGACTGCGGCAACGTCAAGCCGATGGCGCCGCCGAAGAAATGACGGGCCGCCCGCCGAAGATCGCCGTGCCGATGCGCACCATGGTGCTGCCGGCCGCGATCGCGGCCTCGAGGTCGGCCGTCATGCCCATGGACAGGGTGTCCAGCGCCAGCCCCGACTCGCGCAGGTCGTCGAACAGCGCCCGGGCCTTCAGGTGAACGGCCTTCTGCGCCGCGAAATCGGGCGCCGGCTCGGGCATGGTCATGATGCCCCGCAGCACGAGGCGTGGCATTTGCGCGACGTCCCGCGCCAGCGCCAGGGCCTCCCGCGGCGCCACGCCGGACTTGGACGGCCCGCCGTCGATGTTGACCTGGATGCACACCTGTAACGGGGCCATGCCGGCGGGGCGCTGCTCCGACAGGCGCTGGGCCGTCTTGAGCCGGTCCACCGTGTGGGCCCAGTCGAAATGCGCGGCGACCAGCCGGGTCTTGTTGCTCTGGATCGGGCCGATGCAGTGCCACTGCAGCGGCAGGTCCTGCAGCAGCGCGATCTTTTCCACCGCCCTCCTGGATGTAGTTTTCGCCGAAGGCCGCCTGGCCGGCCGCGAAGGCTTCGCGCACCGCTTCGGGGCCGAAGGTCTTGGACACCGCCAGCAACGTGACTTCGTTCACATCGCGATGCGCGCCCGCACAGGCCCGCGCGATCCGCTCGTGAACTCTCTGGAGGTTGTTTCGAATCGTGGTCATAATTGGCCGGTCGAGCCGACGCGCCAGCGCGCGGCCCACCTATTGTCGCTGCTGGAGCCGACGCCCGCGGGCACGGCTCAACGGCGACGGATCTCGTCAAAAAAGGGGCTCCGTGGATATTACCCAGCTGCTGGCGTTCAGCGTCAAGAACAAGGCTTCCGACCTGCACCTGTCGGCCGGCCTGCCGCCCATGATCCGCGTCCACGGCGACGTGCGCCGCATCAACGTCGACCCGCTGGACCACAAGCAGGTCCACGCGATGGTGTACGACATCATGAACGACACCCAGCGCAAGAACTACGAGGAATTCCTGGAAGTCGACTTCTCGTTCGAGATCGACGGCCTCGCGCGCTTCCGGGTCAATGCCTTCAACCAGAACCGCGGCGCCGGCGCGGTGTTCCGGACCATCCCTTCCAAGATCCTGTCGCTCGAGCAGCTCAACGCGCCCAAGATCTTCGGCGACCTCGCGCTCAAGCCGCGCGGCATGGTGCTGGTGACCGGGCCCACGGGCTCGGGCAAGTCCACCACCCTCGCGGCGATGGTCAACTACCTGAACGAAACCGAGTACGGCCACATCCTCACGGTGGAAGACCCGATCGAGTTCGTGCACGAATCCAAGAAGTGCCTGATCAACCAGCGCGAAGTCGGCCCGATGACGCTGTCCTTCGCCGCGGCGCTGAAGTCCGCGCTGCGGGAAGACCCGGACGCGATCCTGGTGGGCGAAATGCGCGACCTGGAAACCATTCGCCTGGCGATGACCGCGGCCGAAACCGGCCACCTGGTGTTCGGCACGCTCCACACCTCCAGCGCCGCCAAGACCATCGACCGGATCATCGACGTGTTCCCGGCCGAGGAAAAGGAAATGATCCGCGCCATGCTGTCCGAGTCGCTGCAGGCCGTGATCTCGCAGACGCTGTGCAAGACCAAGGACGGCGCCGGCCGCGTGGCGGCGCACGAGATCATGATCGGCACGTCGGCCATCCGCAACCTGATCCGCGAGGCCAAGGTGGCGCAGATGTATTCGGCCATCCAGACCGGCAACAGCTTCGGCATGCAGACGCTGGACCAGAACCTGTCGGAGCTGGTCAAGCGCAACGTGATCAGCCCGGCCGAAGCCCGCGGCAAGGCCAAGATCCCCGAGAACTTCCCCGGCTGAACCACCGGCAAGCTAGCAAAGGACCGCCATGGAACGCGATCAGGCCACCAAATTCATCAACGACCTGCTCAAGCTGATGGTCAGCCGCAACGGCAGCGACCTGTTCATCACCGGCGACTTCCCGCCGGCGATCAAGGTCGACGGCAAGGTGACCAAGGTGTCGCCGCAGCCGCTCAATTCCGGCCATACGCTGGCGCTGGCGCGTTCGATCATGAACGACAAGCAGGCCGCCGAGTTCGAGCGCACCAAGGAGTGCAACTTCGCGATCTCGCCGCCGGGCATCGGGCGCTTCCGCGTCAATGCCTTCGTGCAGCAGGGCAAGGTGGGCATGGTGCTGCGGGTGATCCCGCAGATCCTGCCCACGATCGACGGCCTGGGCGTGCCGCAGGTGCTCAAGGAGGTGGTGATGACCAAGCGCGGCCTCACCATCCTGGTGGGCGCGACCGGCTCGGGCAAGTCGACCACGCTGGCCGCCATGGTCGACTGGCGCAACGAGAACTCGCAGGGCCACATCATCACCATCGAGGACCCGGTGGAATTCGTCCACCCGCACAAGAACTGCGTGGTCACGCAGCGCGAGGTGGGGCTGGACACCGACAGCTGGGAGGCGGCGCTGAAGAACACGCTGCGCCAGGCGCCCGACGTGATCCTGATGGGCGAAATCCGCGACCGCGAGACGATGGAGCACGCCATCGCCTTCGCCGAGACCGGCCACCTGTGCCTGGCCACGCTGCACGCCAACAGCGCCAACCAGGCGCTGGACCGCGTGATCAACTTCTTCCCGGAAGAGCGGCGCGCGCAGCTGCTGATGGACCTGTCGCTCAACCTCAAGGCCTTCATCTCGCAGCGGCTGGTGCCCAAGCAGGACGGCAAGGGCCGCAGCGCCGCGGTGGAAATCATGCTGAACTCGCCGCTGGTCTCCGACATGATCTTCAAGGGCGAGGTCTCCGAGATCAAGGAGATCATGAAGAAGAGCCGGCAGATGGGCATGCAGACCTTCGACCAGGCGCTCTTCGACATGTACGAGAACAACCTCATCAGCTACGAGGACGCGCTGCGAAACGCCGACTCGGTCAACGACCTGCGCCTGCAGATCAAGCTCAATTCCCAGCGCGCGAAGACGCAGGACCTGTCGGCGGGCACGGAACACCTGGCCATTGTGTAAAAGGAAAAACGCGGCGCGTTTTTCCTTTTGCTCGATCAGATGAAGAAAGCCGGGGAGACCCCGGCTTTCTTCATGGGGCGGTGAGTGCGTCCTAGAATTGCGAGTCAACACGACCGGAGAAGTAGATGGCCTCGACCAACCCCAAGACATACGAATCCACCCCGCCGCGCAAGGTCGCCTTCCTCGGACTGGGCGTGATGGGCTTCCCGATGGCCGGGCACCTGGCGCTGGCCGGGCATGAGGTGACGGTCTACAACCGCAGCCCGGCCAAGGCGCAGGCCTGGACGGGTGAATTCAAGGGCAGCGCTGCCGCCACGCCGAAGCAGGCGGCGGCCGGATGCGACCTGGTGTTCTCCTGCGTCGGCAACGACGACGACCTGCGCTCCGTGGTGCTGGGTCCGGACGGCGCTTTCGCCGGCATGAAGCCCGGCGCGATCTTCATCGACCACACGACGGCGTCCGCCGACGTTGCGCGCGAGCTCTACGCGAAAGCGAAAGAGCTCGGCCTGCAGTTCGTCGACGCGCCGGTGTCCGGCGGCCAGGCGGGCGCACAGAACGGCCTGCTCACCGTGATGTGCGGCGGCGAGCCGCCGGCGTTCGAAGCCGCCCGGCCCGTCGCAATGGCCTTCGCCCGGGCCTTCACGCTGTTGGGTGGCGCCGGCGCGGGGCAGCTGGCCAAGATGGTGAACCAGATCTCCATCGCGGGGCTGGTCCAGGGGCTGTCGGAAGCCATCGCCTTCGGCGAGAAGGCCGGGCTGGACATGACCCAGGTGCTGGAAGTCATCGGCAAGGGCGCCGCGCAGAGCTGGCAGATGGACAACCGCGGCAAGACCATGATCGAGGGCAAGTTCGACTTCGGCTTCGCGGTCGACTGGATGCGCAAGGACCTCGGGCTGGTGCTCGACGAGGCCAAGCGCAACGGCGCCCGGCTGCCGGTCACGGCGCTGGTGGACCAGTTCTACGCCGACATCCAGGCCATGGGCGGCACGCGCTGGGACACGTCGTCCCTGATCAAGCGGTTGCGCTGACGGTGACGCTGACGCGGAGGTGAAAACAAGGGCCGCATGGCGGCCCTTGTCCTTGGGCGGCTGCGCCGTTACTTCGCGGCGCTCGCGGGCGCCGCTGCCGGTTTCGCGGCGGCCGGCGGACTCAGGCGGCGCAGGTCGTCCTCGCTGATGATCTCGAAGATGCGCACGACGCGCTGCACGCCGCTGATGTTGCGGGTGATCTGCGTGGCCTTGTCGGCTTCGCGCTGCGTCACGCGGCCCATCAGGTACACGACGCCGCGCTCGGTGACCACCTTGAAGGCGCCGACGTAGAGGTCCTTCTCGTCCACCAGCGAAGCCTTGACCTTGCCCGTCACCAGCGTGTCCGACGAGCGCTGCGCCAGCGAGGTGTTGCCGCGCACCGCCAGCTCGTTGACGATGCCCTTGACGTTCTCGACCTTGGTCGCGATCTGCTCGGCCAGCTGCTTGTCGTTCTCGTTCGGCACCTCGCCGGTCAGCAGCACCTGGCGGTTGTAGCTGGTGATGTTGACGTGGGCCCGGTCGCCGAGCGCGTCGCGCAGGCGGCTGCCCGCGCGCAGCTCGATGCCTTCGTCCTCGAGCTGCGCGCCCGAGGTGCGCCGGTCGAAGGTGACCATCGCGCCGACGGCGGCGCCGCCGAGGATCAGCGGCGCGCAGGCCGAGAGCGACCCGGCGAGGGCGGCTGCCGCCAGGACCGACAGCAGCAGGGAGGGGCGTTTGGATTTCATGTCGGGGTTTCCTGTTCTCCGAGGAGTTGGGCGTCGACACCATCGCAGATGCAGTGCAGGGCCAGGATGTGGACTTCCTGGATGCGTGCGGTGCGGTCGTGCGGCACGCAGATATGGACATCGGTCTCGCGCAGCGCGTTCGACATCCGGCCGCCGCCGCGGCCGGTCAGCGCGACCACGGTCATCTCGCGCTCGTGGGCCGCTTCGACCGCGGCCAGCACGTTGGCGGAATTGCCGCTGGTCGACAGCGCCAGCAGCACGTCGCCGGCCTGGCCCAGCGCGCGCACCTGTTTCGAAAAGATACGTTCGTAGTCGTAATCGTTGGCGATGGCCGTGAGGATGGAGCTGTCGGTGGTCAGGGCGATGGCGCCGAGCTCGGGCCTTTCGCGCTCGAAGCGGCCCACGAACTCGGCCGAGAAATGCTGGGCGTCGGCGGCGGACCCGCCGTTGCCGCACGCCAGCACCTTGCCGCCGCTGGTCACGCACGCCAGGATGGCCTGCACGGCGGCCGCGATCGGTTTGCTCAGGGATTGGGCGGCCTGGTACTTGAGGTCCGCGCTGTCGATGAAATGCTGTTGGATGCGTTGTTCGAGCATGGCTTTGGATGATAACCGGACGGGTCCGCGGCCGCGCTACGCAGCCGCCGGCGTTTCGGATTCGACCGCGCCAATGCCCGTGCGTTCCCGCGGGGCAATCGCTTCTTTCCACATCCGGCGCGGCGGCGAGCCGCGTATTGGGCTGGCGACCCCATCCCAACCCTCACCAGGAGAGCAACATGCGAATGAAGAAACTCAAGGCCCTGCAGCTGGCGCTGCTGGCCGCCTGTGCCGCCGGCAACGCCGGCCTGAGCCTCGCGTCCAGCCACCGCGAAGCCCCGTTCATCACCACCAGCCCCAAGGTCGACGCCACCGACTTCTACATGTTCCGCAGCTACGAGGGCGTGGCCGCCAACGGCGCGGGCGGGCGCAGCGACTACGTGACGCTGATCGCCAACTACCAGCCGCTGCAAGGCGCCGTACGGCGGGCCGAACTACTTCTCGCTGGACCCGAACGCGCTGTACGAGATCCACATCGACAACAACGGCGACGCCCAGGAAGACCTCACTTTCCAGTTCCGCTTCGGCAACAAGCTCAACAACGTGGCGCTGCCGATCGGCAGCGGCGCCGCGCAGAAGTCGGTGGCCATTCCGCTGATCCAGGCGGGGCCGGTCGCCAACGTGAACGACGCCAACCTCAACGTCAACGAGACGTACACCGTCAACCTGGTGCGCGGCGACCGCCGCAAGGGCGCGGCGTCGGCGGTGACCAAGGCCAGCGGCGGCGCAGCCACCTTCGAGAAGCCGGTCGACTACATCGGCGTGAAGACGCTGGGCAACAGCGCGGCCTATGCGGCCTACGCCGGCAGGCACATCCACGACATCAGCGTTCCCGGCTGCCCCGCGGGCAAGGACGCCGGGCGCGTCTTCGTCGGCCAGCGCCAGGAAGGCTTCGCCGTCAACCTCGGCCCGATCTTCGACCTGGTGAACGCGCCGCTGTCGGTCATCACCAACCCGGCCAACATCAACGCCGCGGCGGCCAACTCGATCCAGGACAAGCAACGTCACCTCGATCGCGCTCGAGGTGCACAAGGACTGCCTGACCGCCGGCAGCGAGACCGTGATCGGCGGCTGGACCACGGCCAGCCTGCGCCAGGCCCGGCTGCTCTCGGGCGCGCCGGCGTCCGGCCACCAGACCAGCGGAGAAGCCCGGCGGCGCCTGGACCCAGGTTTCGCGCCTGGGCCAGCCCCTGGTGAACGAGGTCGTGATCGGCCTGAAGGACAAGGACAAGTTCAACGCGTCGAAGCCGAGCGGACGACGGGCAGTTCCTCGACTACGTGACCAACCCCACGTTGCCCGCCCTGCTCGGGCTGGTGCTGACGGGCGACCCGGCGGGCCTCGCGCCGACCAACTGTCCCGCGCACCGACCTGGCGACGGTGTTCCTCACCGGCATCACCGGCGTCAACAAGCCCGCGACGGTGACGCCCTCGGAGATGCTGCGCCTGAACACGGCCATCGCGCCGTTGCCGTTCGCCAGCCAGAACCGGCTGGCCATCGTCGGCAGCCTGAAGACCTCGCCCGCGGGCAGCGACTTCGCCGGGTTCCCGAACGGCCGCCGGCCCAAGGACGACGTCGTGGACATCGCGCTGGTGGCGATGCTGGGCGGCCTGTGCATGGCCAACGGCGACGGCGACACGCTCAAGCTCAACAGCATCCCGGGCGTGGCGGGCGTGACCTCGGCCTGCAAGCCTTCCAGCGTGCCGGCCGGTGCGCCTCGCTGGACGTGCACGACGCCGTGGACCAGGCCGTGGTGCCGTTCCTGTCCGGCTTCCCGTACCTCAACACGCCGCTGCCGGGTTCGCAGTGAACGCCGCACCAAGGACCGAAGCCATGAAACTCCAGACATTCCTTCGCGCTGGCCTGGCGCTGGCCGGCGGCGCCTTCCTGCTGGCCGCTTGCGGCGGCGGTGGCGGTGGCGGCGCCGCTTCCCCCGAGACGCCGGTCGCCGGCACCGATGTGCCGCTGTCGGCCACCACCAGTGCCGCCGGCGCGCTGGCCTTCGTTCGCAGCCTGGCCGCGTCCAGCGACAACACCGCCGCGCCGATCACGGTCGGCGACGCGACGCTGGCCACCAGCGAAACCGACGAACCCGATCCCGGGATCTGACGCCGTGCAAGCCATGGCCCGCGCTGCCGTGGTCGCCGCGACACTGTGCCTGGCGATGGGCGCGGCCGCGCACGACAGCTGGCTCAGCCCGGCACGCGGTGGCGCGGCGCCGGGCGAGCTCGCGCTCGAACTGGGCACGGGCACCCGTTTCCCGGTGCCGGAATTCGGCACGGTCGCGGCGAGCGTGGCTCAGGCCGCCTGCAGCGACGGCGCCGGGCGCACGGTGCCGCTGCAGCCCCGGCGGGAAAATCCGCAGTGGCTGGAGCTGGGCGCGACGACGGTGGCGGTCACGGCGCCAGTTGGCGTGCTGGGCGGAACTGCACCCGGCGCGAATCGAACTCGAGCCGCCCATCGTGCAGGTCTATTTCGCGGAGATCCATGCGCCGGCGGCCCAGCGCGCGGCCTGGGCCGCGCTGGAGCGGCAGCGCGTGCCCTGGCGCGAGCGCTACCGGAAATTCGCGCGCATCGAACTGGCAGGCGCCGGGGCGGTCACGCGCGAGCGGCTGGCCGCGGCCCGGCGGCCGGTGGGGCTGGACCTGGAAATCGTGGTGCTGGGCGATGAGCCGATTGCGGTCGGCCAGCCGCTGGAGTTCCAGGTGCTGCGTGACGGCGCGCCGCTGGCCGGGTTCCCGGTGGAACTGGTCAGCGAGCGCAACACGCTCGGGCGTCTGGCGCGAGACCGATGCCCAGGGCATGCTGCGCCACCGGTTGCCGTTCGCCGGCCGCTGGCTGCTGCGCGGCACCGACCTGCGGCCTTCGGCTGAGCAGCCGGGCACGTGGGAGAGCCGCTTCGCCACCCTCGCGCTCGAGGCGCATTGAATCGCGCCGCCGGGTTGAAACCGGCGGGAGGTTTCTTGCGTACAGTCTGGCAAGCCCTCCCTCCCGTGCCCATGACCGCCCCATCCCAAGACCAGCAACTGATCGCCCTGATCGACCGCATTGCGGCCCGCGCCGCCCCGGGCGGCCGCCACGCCGATGGCGAAGCGGCCCTGCGCGAGCTCTACGACCTGACCTCCTCGCGCCTGTACGGTGTCGCGCTGCGCGTGGTGACCAACCGCGAATGGGCCGAGGACGTGCTGCAGGAGGCCTACCTGAACATCTGGCGCATCGCGGGCGACTACCGCGCCACCCTCAGCCCGCCGTTCGCGTGGATGGGGGTCATCGTGCGCAGCCGGGCGCTGGACTTCCTGCGCCGTCGCGCCAGCGAGCGCGCCGACGCGGCGCTGGAACTGGACGGCGCCATCAGCGACACCGTCGCCGGCGATTCGCCAGACCCGCTGGACACCAGCCAGGCCAGCGAGCAGGCCTGGGCGCTGCACGAGTGCCTGCGCAAGCTGGAGGCGCGCCAGCGCGAAGTCGTGAGCCTGGCCTACCTGCGCGACCTGAGCCACAGCGAACTGGCGCAGCAGCTGAAGCTGCCGCTGGGCACCGTCAAGACCTGGATCCGGCGCGGCATCGACCAATTGCGCGGCTGCATGGCCCGCTTTGCCTGAGGGGCGCGCCATGGACCTTGCACGCCACCCCGAACTGCTGGACCGCCTGGCCGCTGCCTACGCGCTGGGCACGCTGCGCGGCGGCGCCCGGCGCCGGTTCGAAGCGCTCGCCCGGCAAAGCCCGGCCGTCCGCACCGCGGCGCTCATCTGGCAGGAGCGCTTCGCGGCCATGACCGAACTGCAGCCCGCCGACACGCCCAGCCCCAACGTCTGGAAGCGCATCGAGAACCTGCTCGCCGCGGAGCTGCAGCCGCGCCGGGCCCGCGCATGCCGGCGCGGGGCCGCGCGCGCCCGGCTGGTGGCGCGGCGCGGCCTGGGCCGGTGGCCTGGCCGCCGTCGCTGCGATCGCGGTGTCGCTGAACCTCGTGGCCCAGGTGGGGCAGCGCGAGTCCCAGCTGGCCGAGCTCGATCGCGCGCGCACCGCCCTGGCGGCCCGCAATGCGCAACTGGCCACGCAGCTGCAGGCCCAGCCGGAAATCCAGTACGTGGCCGTGCTGGCCGACGACCGGTCCGCCGCATCGATGCTGGTCACTTTCGATCCCGCGCACAGCACGCTGACGATCAAGCGCGTGGGCGGCTACCAGGAGGCCGCCGACAAGTCGCTGCAGCTGTGGGCGCTGCCGCCGGCGGGCGGGCCGCGCTCGCTGGGCGTGCTCGGCGGCGATGCCGTCGTCAAGCTCACCGCCGCGCAGAACCAGGTCGGACGCGCCGGCGCTGGCGATCAGCCTGGAGCCCAAGGGCGGCGTGCCGGGCGAAGGCGGGCCGACCGGGCCGGTGCTGTTCAAGGGGGCGTTGCTCAAGACCTCGTGAGGGCGCGGGCCGCGCGCTTCACGACGCGTCGAACGCCCCGCGCAGCCATTCGACCTGCCCCGCCTCCACGCTCACCACGTCGAAGCGGCAAGGCGGCTGCTGGGGCAGCCGCATCAGGTAGTGGCGGGCCGCGAAGATGATGCGGCGCTGCTTGGCGTGGCTGACGCTGGCGGCCGCGCCGCCGAAGGCGCGGCTCGCCCGTTTGCGCACCTCGACGAACACCAGCGTGCCGCCGGGTTCGCGCATCACCAGGTCGATTTCGCCGCCGCCGCGCCCCGGCGTCCGATAATTGCGCGCAAGCAGCTTCAGGCCGCTGGCCAGCAGGTGGGCCAGCGCGCGATCCTCGCCGGCGTCGCCCGCCTGCTTGGTGGTGACGGCTGCGGCTTCTTTCTTGCGGGGGATTTCCATTTGAGCGCTTCTTTTGCCTTGGCCCTGAATGCCGCCCGTGAAGCGGCGGGGTCGCAGCATTATCCGCAAGGCGCCCTCTACGTGGTCGCGACGCCGATCGGCAATCTCGCCGACATCGCACTGCGGGCCCTGCACGTGCTGCAGATCGCCGATGCCGTCGCCTGCGAGGACACGCGCCACACCCAGGCGTTGCTGCGCGCCTACGGCATCGACAAGGCGGCGGCGCAACTGCTCGCGGTGCACCAGCACAACGAATCCGAGGCGGCGCAGGCGGTGATCGAGCGCTTGCGCGCGGGACAGCGCGTGGCGTATGCGAGCGACGCCGGCACGCCGGCGGTGAGCGACCCCGGCGCGCGGCTGGCCGCGGCCGTGCGCGAAGCCGGCCTGCGCGTGGTGCCGCTGCCGGGCGCCAGCAGCGTGACGGCGGTCTTGAGCGTGGCGGGCGCGGCGGGCGACGACGGCGCTTTCGTCTTCGCCGGCTTCCTGCCGGCCAAGGCGGGAGAGCGCGAGACGGCGGTGGCCGCGCTCTCCCACGAAACGCGGCCGGTCGTCCTGCTGGAAGCGCCGCATCGCATCGAGGCGCTGGCGAAGTCGCTGGCCGGCCTGGGCGAACGCCCCGTCACCGTGGGGCGCGAGCTGACCAAGCAATTCGAGGAGGTGGCGACGCTGGCCTGCAGTGCGCTGCCGGCCTGGCTGGCCGCCGACGCGCAGCGCACGCGCGGCGAATTCGCGCTGGTGCTGCACGCGGCGCCGGATGCCCCGCAGGAGGACGACGGGCTGCGCGTGCTCGGGTTGCTGCTCAAGGAATTGCCGGTGAAGACGGCCGTCAAGCTGGCGGCGGAGATCACCGGCGCGCCGCGCAACGAGCTCTACGACGCGGCCTTGCGCATCAAGGCCTCCTGAGATCAGATCACCAGCGGGTCCACGTCCACGGCCCAGCGGATCAGGCCCTTCTCGCGCGTGGCCTGCAGCACCGGCTGCCACGCGGCGAGGAAGCGCTGCAGCGCGCTGCGCGAGCCGCTTTCCACCAGCATCTGCGAGCGCTCGACGTTGGCCACGCGCTGCACGCTCATGGGCACCGCCGAATAGAGGGTCACGCGGTCGGCGCCCTCCAGCGCCTTGCCGGCGGCGCTGGCGGCGTTGAGGAAGGCCTGCGCCGCCTCCTGCGTGCGCGCCTCGGCCCGCAGCAGCGCCTGGAAGCCGAACGGCGGCATGCCGGCCTGCTCGCGCTCCTTGAGCTGCTGCGCGGCGAAGGCAGGGTAGTCGTGCCGGCGCAGGCAGGTGAAGAGCGGGTGCGCCGGATGCCAGGTCTGCACCCACATCTCGCTGGCGCCGGCCCGGGCGGCGTCGCGGCCGGCCCGCCCCGCCGCCTGCATCAGCAGGCCGAAGAGCCGCTCGGGCGCGCGGAAGTCGCTGGAAAAAAGCGCCGAATCCGGGTTGATCGCCGCCACCAGCGTGATGCGCCGGAAGTCGTGGCCCTTGGTCACCATCTGCGTGCCCACCAGCACGTCGACGTCGCCGGCGTGCATGCGCGCCAGTTGCTCCTCCAGCGCGCCCTTCAGGCGCGTGCTGTCGGCGTCCATGCGCGCGATGCGGACCGCCTCGCCGCCGGGCTGCCGGACGTCCGCCAGCAGGTCGGCCAGGTGCTCCTCCAGCCGCTCGGTGCCGCGGCCGACCGGCGCGATGTCGACGTTGCCGCACAGCGGGCAGGCGCGCGGGACGCGCTCGGTGTAGCCGCAATGGTGGCAGCGCAGCGTGCGGTCGATCTTGTGGAACACGCGGTAGGCGCTGCAGTTGGGGCATTCGCTCTTCCAGTCGCAGGCGGTGCACGCCAGCACCGGCGCGTAGCCGCGGCGGTTGAGGAAGATCAGCGACTGCTCGCCGCGCGCGATGCGCTGCTGGATCGCGTCCAGCAGCTGCGGCGAGAACACCGTCTGCTTGGGCTGCAGGTTCATGTCCACCAGCCGCACCGCCGGGAACGCGCCCGCCGTGCCGTCGGCGGCGCCTTGCCCGACCCGCGACGCGATCACCAGCCGCTGGTAGCGGCCCTTCTCGCTGGCCTGCCAGCTCTCGAGCGAGGGCGTGGCCGAGCCCAGCAGCACCTTCGCGCCTTCGAGCTTGCCGCGGTAGACGGCCAGGTCGCGCGCCGAGTGGCGCGCGCCTTCCTGCTGCTTGTAGCTCGGGTCGTGCTCCTCGTCGACCACGATGAGCGCGAGCCGCGGCATCGACGCGAACACCGCCATGCGCGTTCCCAGCACGATGCGCGCGGCGCCGCTGTGCGCGGCGAGCCAGCTTTTCAGGCGCTGCGGCGGCGTCATGCCGCTGTTCATCGCGACCACGTTGCCCGCGCCGAAGCGCGCGACGAAGCGCTCCTGCAGCTGCGGCGTGAGGTTGATTTCCGGCACCATGACCAGCGCCTGCGCCTGGGGATCGCGCGCGAGCAAGCGCGCCACGGCCTGCAGGTAGACCTCGGTCTTGCCGCTGCCGGTGGCGCCGAACAGCAGGAAGGGGCCGGGCCCCGCTTCGATCGCGCGCAGGGCCTCGGCCTGCTCCTGCGTCAGCGCGAGTGGCGCCGCGAGTTCCGTCGCCTCGGCGCGCGCGACGGGCTTCTTCAGCCGGCGCGCCAGCTGGCCGACGTTGAGGTCGCGCAGTTGCGGCGGCAAGCCGGCCAGCGCGACTTCGCCGAGGCCGCGCTGGTAATAATTCGCTGAGAAGGTAACCAGTTGTCTCCAGTTTTTCGACAACGCAGGCGAGGCCGTCGAGGCTGCCGGCAATCGGCCTGGTTTCCGCTTCCGGACGATCGGGAGCCTCGGCGGCCTCGTCGTCCCAGACCACGCCCAGCAGCTCACGCTTGCCCAGCGGCACTCTGACCAGCGTGCCCGCCGCAAGTGGCAGCTCACTTAAATAGCTCAGCGGCCCGCCGATGGAGCTGTGCGCGGGAGTGGGGACGACAACGGAGATCCGGTGGGGCATCGAAGGGTTCGGTTAGGAAATTGTCTTGAGGCCAAGTTACGAAACAGCTTTTAAGTCTTTGATTTAAAAGCAGTTTGGTCCGGATTCGATAATTGTGTGGATAACTTTGTTGATAGATGCGCCGCGAGCGTCCCCGAAGCTTGAAAAATCAAGGGCTTGGCTGGAATGCCCGGAAAAAGGGCATCACAACAATCCTATATAAAACAACGACTTAGATGCGCTATTGGATTTGTAGCAAATCGCATCGCGAGCCATGTCGCGCATCCGGGTTTTTGTGCATAAGTCAAGCCTCTGGCAAAGAATTTGCAGAGCCTGTGGCTAGGGAACACCCTGATGACGAATTTTTCGATCAGGCGCTTGGCGCGTTGCGCATGCGCCGCGAATGGGTGTGCACTGCCTCGACCAGGGCCTGCACGTGTTCGGGCGGCGTGTGCTGGCTGATGCCGTGGCCCAGGTTGAAGATCTGGGTCGGCCCCGTACCAGTACCGGTATGGGGCTTGCCGAAACTGTCGAGCACCTTCACCGCTTCGGCCTCGATCTGCTCCGGCGGGGCGAAAAGCACGTTCGGGTCCAGGTTGCCCTGCAGCGCCTTGCGGTCGCCCACGCATGGCGCGCGCCTTGCCGAGGTTGACGGTCCAGTCCAGGCCCAGCACTTCGCAGTCGAGATCGCCCATCTCTTCCAGCCACAACGCCGCCGCCCTTGGTGAAGACGATGCGCGGAATCGATTCGCCCTCGTGCTCCCGCTTGAGTTGCCGCAGCACGCGCGCCGTGTAGGCCAGGCTGAACTGCTGGAACGCGCCGTCGGCCAGCACGCCGCCCCAGCTGTCGAAAATCATCACGGCCTGCGCGCCGGCGTCGATCTGCGCGTTGAGGTAGGCCGCCACCGCGTCGGCGTTGATCTCCAGGATGCGGTGCATCAGGTCGGGCCGGCTGTACAGCATGGTCTTGACCAGGCGGTAGTCGTCGGAGCCCGCGCCTTCGACCATGTAGCAGGCCAGCGTCCAGGGGCTGCCGGAAAAACCGATCAGCGGCACGCGGCCGTTCAAGCGCCCGCGGATCGAGGTGACGGCGTCGAACACGTAGCGCAGCTTGTCCATGTCCGGCACCGCCAGCGCCTTCACGGCGGCTTCGTCGCGCACCGGCCTGGCGAAACGCGGCCCTTCGCCCAGCGCGAAGCTCAGGCCCAGGCCCATCGCGTCGGGCACGGTCAGGATGTCGGAGAACAGGATGGCGGCATCCAGCGCGTAGCGGTCCAGCGGCTGCAGCGTCACCTCGGTGGCGTAGTCCACGTTGGTCGCCAGCCCCATGAAGCTGCCGGCACGGGCGCGCGTTTCGCGGTACTCGGGCAGGTAGCGGCCGGCCTGGCGCATCAGCCAGATCGGGGTGTGGGGCGTGGCCAGGCGCCGGCAGGCGCGCAGGAAAGTGTCGTTTTGCAGGGGTGCGAAGCTCATGCGCCCATTGTCGCAGGCCTCGGGCTACGGATCTGAACTTGCCCGCCATGAGGCATGAGGCACGCGGCCAGGCTGCGCGCCGGCTGGCTGCGGCGCGCGGTCCAGCCATTCGGCGCTGAAGCGCCGACCCGTTTCCAGTGGACGGATTTGCGGCCTTCGGACTCCCCGTGGACCCACCTCGCGCTCCGGATGAGGCCGCGCTGTCCGCGCGCGGTCGCAAACCGGCCACCTCCAACTTGGCAGGCCCTGATTGCGCGCCGCAACCAACCGGCACGCAGCCTTGCAGGGGATGTATTTGGCACTCCACCAGGAGTCAGCGCGTTCGAGCGGGCATTTTCCGGACACCCACCATGTCAGCCGCGAAGGCGGGTGCGGGCGGGCTGTGGCGCGCGATCAGGGCGGGCCGAGGCGCAGGTGGTCGGTTTGCGGCCGCGCGCGCGACCAGTGCGCGGGCGTATCCGGAGCGCTGGGAAGGGCCACGACTAGTCTCAAGGCCGCAAATCCGTTCACCGGAGATGGCGCGCCCGCCAGGGCGCGTAACGGCCCGACCGCGCGCCACAGCTCGCCCGCACCCGCCTTCGCCGACCGCACGATGGCGTTCAACAGCCGCGCCATGTCGATCAAGCCACGGCCTTGCGCAGCGCCTGGTCGATGTCCCAGAGGATGTCGTCCGCATCCTCGATGCCCACCGACAGGCGGACCATGTCGGGCCGCACGCCGGCGCGCGCCAGTTCCTCTTCGTCGAGCTGGCGGTGCGTGGTGGAGGCCGGGTGGATCACCAGCGTCTTGGCGTCGCCGATGTTGGCCAGGTGGCTGAGGAATTCGCAGGCATCGATGAAACGCTCGCCGGCCTTGGCCGGGTCGCGGCCTTGATGCCGAAGGTGAGGATGCCCGAGGCGCCCGGGCCGCCGTCGACGGTGCGGAACTGCTTCTTCGCCAGCGCGTGGTGGGGCGAGCCGGCCAGCCCCGGATAGTTGACCCAGCTCACCAGCGGGTGGTCGTCGAGGAACTCGCGCCACGCGCAGCGCGTTGCGGCAATGCGCCTGCATGCGCAGGTGCAGCGTCTCGATGCCCTGCAGGATCAGCCAGGCGTTGAGCGGCGAGAGCGAGGCGCCGAAGGTGCGGTTGACCTCCATCCGCGCCTTCATGGTGTAGCCGAAGTCGCCGAAGGTCTCGTAGAACTTCACGCCGTGGTAGGCGCGGCTGGGCTCCAGCATCTCGGGGAACTTCTGCGCGGCCAGGCCGGAGCCCCAGTCGAACTTGCCGCGATTCGACGATCACGCCGCGCCATGGTGGTGCCGTGGCCGCCCAGGTACTTGGTGGCGCTGTGCACCACGATGTCGGCGCCGAACGCGAACGGGTTGCACAGGTAGGGGCTGGGCACCGTGTTGTCGATGATCAGCGGCAGGCCGTGCTCGTGCGCGATCTGCGCCACCGGCTCGATGTCGAACACGTTGACCAGCGGGTTGCCCAGCGTCTCGCCGTACACGGCGCGGGTGTTGGGCCGGATCGCGCGGCGGAAATTGTCCGGGTCGTCCGGGTCGACGAAGGTGGTCTCGATGCCCAGCCGCGAGAAGCCGATGCCGAGCTGGCCCACGCGTGCCGCCATACAGCGTCGATGGCCGCCACGATGTGGTCGCCGGCCTTCAGGATGGCCAGCAGCGCCGTCATCTGCGCCGCCATGCCGGTGGCGCAGGCCAGCGCGGCGCGGCCGCCTTCCAGCGAGGCCACGCGCTCTTCCAGCACCGCCACCGTCGGGTTGCTGATGCGGCTGTAGACGTTGCCGAAGGTCTGCAGGTTGAACAGGCTGGCCGCGTGCTCGGCCGAGTCGAACACGAAGCTGGTGGTCTGGTGGATCGGCGTGGCGCGCGCGCCGGTCACCGGGTCGGGCATGGCGCCGGCGTGGATGGCGCGGGTGCCGAAGCCGTAGTCGCGGTCGGCGCCTTTGCCTGGTCTTCGACTGGGTCGCGGTCTTCGCTCATATCAGTAGGGCAGGTGCTGCGGCCGGCGCGACGGAGATCACGCGGGTGTTGACGCCGGCCCAGCCCAGGCCGCCGAACAGGCGCGCGTGCTCGATCTTCACGCAGCGGTTCATCACCACGTCCAGGCCGGCGGCGCGCGCCTTGGCGGCGGCTTCTTCGTTGATCACGCCGATCTGCATCCACAGGCAGCGCGCGCCGATGGCGATCGCTTCGTCGGCGATCGGCGGGATGTCCTCGCTCCTGCGAAAGCAGTCGACCAGGTCGATCTTCTCGCCCTGCGCGGCCAGCGCCTGCGGCCGCGGCGGTCACGCTCGGGTAGCAGCGCTCGCCCAGGATCTCGGCTGGCGGCGCGGGTTGACCGGGCACGATGCGGTAGCCGTGCTCCTGCATGTACTTGGCCGCGAAGAAGCTCGGCCGGTGCCATTGCGGCGACAGGCCGACCACGGCGATGGTGTGGCAGGTGCCCAGGATGCGGCGCAGGGTGGCGATGTCGCTCATGGGGGCAGTGTACGCAAGCGTGCCGTCATTGCGGCTGACCCGCGATCCACGCGGCCATGGACCCGGATCAGCCGGATGACCTCAAGTTGGCGATGGCGGACCGCACCTCGTCCACGCCGAGCACCTCGGACAGCACCACCGGCGCCTTGCCCGGCGCGTAGAAGCACGTACACCGGCACGCCGTTGCGGCCGAGCTGGGCCAGCGCGGCGGTGATGGCCGGGTCGCGGCGGGTCCAGTCGGCGCGCAGCAGGGCCACGTTCTTGGCCGCCAAGTCGGCCAGCACGTCGGCGTCGGCCAGCGTGGTCTTCTTGTTGTACTGGCAGGTCACGCACCAGGCGGCGGTGAAGTCGACGAACACCGGCTGGCCCGGCGGCGAGCAGTCTGGTCCACCCGGCCGGGCGCCCAGGGCTGCCAGCGCGCCGGCGCTCGCGCGCGGCCGGCCTGCGCCGTGCGGCAGTCGCGGGTGATGCTGGGCCCGGCGACCCAGGCCAGCAGGGCCAGGCTGCCACGAGCGAGATCGCAGCCACCACCGTGCGGGCGCGGCCGCGCAGCGTCAGCGCCCACACCACCATGCTCAGGGCCACCAGCAGCGCCAGCAAGCGCGCCGGCGCCGTCGATGCCGCTTTGCTGGCCCAGCACCCAGACCAGCCAGGCCACGGTGGCGAACATCGGGAAGGCCATCAGCTGGCGGAAGGTGTCCATCCAGGCGCCGGGCCGCGGCAGCAGGCGCGCGACGGCCGGCACCCAGCTGGCCGCCAGGTAGGGCAGCGCCATGCCGACGCCGATGGCGGCGAACACCAGCAGCGCCTGCGCGGCCGGCAGGCCGACCGCCAGGCCGAGCGAGGCGCCCATGAAGGGCGCGGTGCAGGGCGAGGCGATGGCCACGGCCAGCACGCCGGAGAGGAAGGCGTTGGCCACCGGGTGGCGCGCCTCCAGCGCGGCCACGCGGGAGGGCAGGAAGGCGCCGAACTCGAACAGCGCCCGCCAGGTTCAGCCCGATCAGGGTGAACAGCGCGGCCAGCGCGGCCACCACCGCCGGGCGACTGCAGCTGGAAGCCCCAGCCGAGCTGCTCGCCGGCGGCGCGCAGGGCCAGCAGCAGCGCGCCCAGCGCCAGGAACGACGGCGACCACGCCGGCGCGTGTAGGCCAGGCCCGCCAGGCGGTGGCCGCGCCGGTCGTCGGCGTGGCGCGTGAAGCCCACCACCTTGATCGCCAGCACCGGGAACACGCAGGGCATGAGGTTGAGGATCAGGCCGCCCAGCAGCGCGCCGAGCAGCGCGGCGGCCAGGGTGAGCGAGGCGGGGCGCGCCGGGGCCGGTGCGCGCGTGCGCCGTCGCCGCGCAGCGCGGCCTCCAGCGCGGGCGACATCGCCGGCGGCGGCGGCGACCGCCGGCCAGGCGCCCAGCACTTTCAGCTCGGTGCGCCAGCCCTGGCCGTCGGCGGCCAGCACCACCGGCATCACGCGCCGGGCTGGCGCTGCGCTGCGGCGAGAGCGGCACGCGCGCGGTCCAGGTCGCCGCCGTTCCAGGCCTGCGTCCATGGCGCGCGCGGTCTCGATCACCTCGGGCGTTTCGGGAAGAACTCCAGCGTCTTGCCGCGCAATGCGACCGGCAGGCCCTGCACGCTCAGCTCGATGGCGTTGCCGTCGATCCGCGCATTGCTTTCGGCTGATGCCGCTGCGTGCCGTCCAGCACCGGCTCGGGCTGCGCCGCGAAGCGCGGCGTCGAAGGCCGCGCGCGTTGCAGCGCCGTGGTGCTGCGCGCCGGGATCTTGAGCGCGAACTCGCCTTCTTCCGGCATGCACTCCTTGCGGCACACCAGCCAGTGCGCCTTGAGCTTGACGTCGACGTCGCCGCCGAGCAGCGACGGCTTGAAGTCGGGCGTGATGGTCAGCGGCACCGGCAGCAGCACCGTGCCTTCGTAGCCGTAGTTGGCCAGGTTGCCGATCGGGATCTTGCGGGGCACCGGCCAGGCGATGTCGCCCGCGGCCACGCCGGCCGGCAGCGTCCATTCCAGCTGCGGTCGGCAGGCCCGAGTCGCCGGAGTTCTTCCAGTAGGTGTGCCACTCGGGCTGGTGCGTCAGCTGCAGGCCCACCCACACCTGCTTGCCCGGCGCGACGCCGTCGGGCGCATGCGCCATCAGCTCGGCGCGCACGTGCTCGGTGGTGACGATGGCTCTTGGGGCTGCCGGACTGCGCGAACGCCGCGGGGCAGGAGCAGGGAAGCAGCCAGGAGGAGGGCGGACAGGACGCGGGAAGGGGTCATCACAGTTGTCGGAGCTCAGCTGTAGGCGGGAAGTTCCATCAGGCAAAGCCCAGGACCACGCGGCGGGTCGTCGCGCTCTTCTTCTCGATCTTGGTCACGACCACGGCGCCGATCTCGGCGGTGTTGGCCACGTGGGTGCCGCCGCAGGGCTGGAAGTCGACCTGCTCGTGCGCCGCCGATGCGGATCGTGCGGATCCGCCCGGTGCCGCGCGGCGGCTGCACCGACATGCTCTTGACCAGCGCCGGGTTGGCGTCCAGTTCCTCGTCGGTGATGGCGCCCACGGCCACGGGGTGGGCGGCCGCGACCAGCCGCGCGATGCCTTGCGTCAGTGCTTCCTTGTCCAGCGGGTCGGTCATGTTGAAGTCCAGCCGCGCATAGTCGGGCGTGATCGAGCAGCCGTTGACCAGCTGCGGCACCAGGTGGCAGAGCAGGTGGGTGGTGGTGTGGAAGCGCATCAGCTTGTGGCGGCGTTGCCAGTCGACGCTAGCGGTGACGGCATCGCCGGGCTTGAGCTTCGTCAACTGCGCCTCCTGACCCGGGGCGGGAACATGGCAGATACGGTGGTTGGGTTGACCCTGCGCATCCTTGCCCTTGCGGGTGTCGGCGATGGCCAGTTCGCTGCCGTCGGCCAGCACCAGCACGCCGCTGTCGCCCGCCTGGCCGCCGCCCAGGGGATAGAACACCGTGCGGTCCAGGGCGATGCCCTGCTCGTCGATGGCCACCACGGTGGCGGCGCAGTCCTTCAGGTAGGCATCGGCGCGAAAGAGTTCTTCGGTCATTCCTGCATTTTCGCGGTTTCCGCCTACACCCCTGCCCGTGGGGCCGGAACAGACTTTCGACTTATGAAAAACGCCTCCCCTTTCGCAGCCTGCCTGATCACCCTGGCCGCCCTGGTGGGCTGCGGGGCGGTGGCGCAATCCGCCCCCAATGCCGGCATCGGGCCCAAGCCCCAGCTGCCCGAGCCCGAGAAGAACCTGATCCCCACGGTCAACATCGCGCCAGCCATGGGCTGGCCGCAAGGCGCGCGGCCGAAGGCGCCCGCGGGCTTTCGCGTCACGGCGCTGGCGGGCGGCCTGGACCACCCGCGCTGGCTGTACGTGCTGCCCAACGGCGACGTGCTGGTGGCCGAGAGCAACGCGCCGCCCAAGCCCGAAGACGGCAAGGGCATCAAGGGCGCGATCATGAAGCAGGTGATGAAGAAGGCCGGCGCCGGCGTGGCCAGCGCCAACCGCATCACCCTGTTGCGCGACGCCGATGGCGACGGCGTGGCCGAGACCCGCAGCGTCTTCCTGCAGGGGCTGAATTCGCCTTTCGGCATGGCGCTGGTGGGCAACGAGCTGTTCATCGCCAACGCCGACGCCATCGTGAAGGTGCCCTACCAGGCCGGGCAGACCCAGGTGACGACGCCGCCGGTCAAGGTCACCGACCTGCCCGGCGGGCCGATCAACCACCACTGGACCAAGAACATCATCGCCAGCCCGGACGGCAGCAAGCTGTATGCGACGGTGGGCTCCAACAGCAACGTCGGCGAAAACGGCATGCCGGCCGAAGAGGGCCGGGCCGCGATCTGGGAAGTGGACCGCGCCACCGGCGCCAGGCGCCTGTTCGCCTCGGGCCTGCGCAACCCCAACGGGCTGGCCTGGGAGCCGGCGAGCAAGGCGCTGTGGACGGTGGTGAACGAGCGCGACGAACTGGGCAACGACCTGGTGCCCGACTACCTGACGTCGGTCAAGGACGGCGCCTTCTACGGCTGGCCGTGGAGCTACTGGGGCCAGTGGGTGGACGAGCGCGTCAAGCCGCAGCACCCCGAGATGGTGGCCAAGGCCATCGCGCCCGATTACGGCCTGGGCTCGCACGTCGCGCCCCTGGGGCTGGCTTTCTCCGACGCGCGGACCATGCCGCAAAACTACGCGAGCGGCGCCTTCATCGGCGAGCACGGCTCGTGGAACCGCAAGCCGCGCAGCGGCTACAAGGTGGTGTTCGTGCCGTTCGAGGGCGGGCGGCCGTCCAGCGAGCCGATCGACTTCCTCACCGGCTTTCTCAGCCCCGAGGGCAAGGCGTATGGCCGGCCGGTGGGCGTGGCGATGGACGGCAAGGGCGGGCTGCTGGTGGCCGACGACGTGGGGAACGTGGTCTGGCGCGTGGCCCCGCCGCCGGCGCGCTAGGAGTTCCGGGACCGGATTTCGTTCCCGGCCCGGCAGCCGGGAATTCCCGCAGCGAGCCGGCCCGCCCGCCACCCATAATTTCCCTTCCAAAAAGCCAACCCCGAGAAGAAAAGGAAGAGACATGAAGACCAGACTCCTGCGCCATATCCTCGTCACCGGCGTCGCGGCGGCCGCGCTGGCAAGCTGCTCCGGTGTGAACATGTCGGGCCCGCCCACGTCCTTCTTCATCACCAGCGCCAACCCGGGCCAGGGCGGCAACCTCGGCGGCCTGGCCGGCGCCGATGCCCTGTGCGACAAATTGGCCACGGCGGCGGGGGTGGGCGGCAGGAACTGGAAGGCCTACCTGAGCACGCAGGCGAGCGGCGGGGCCGCGGCCGTCAATGCGCGAGACCGCATCGGCAGCGGTCCCTGGTTCAACGCCAAGGGCGTGCTGATCGCGCACAACGTGGCCGAACTGCACGGCGCCAACAACATCAACAAGGCGACCGGCCTCACCGAGCGCGGAGAGGTGGTGCCCGCGACCGGTGACCCGGTCAACAGGCACGACATCATGACCGGCTCGTTGCCCGATGGCACGGCCATGCCCGCCGGCCGCGACGCGACGTGCAGCAACTGGACCAGCGGCGACCAGGGCGGTGCGATGGTGGGCCACCACAATCGCGGCGGCACCAATCCCGACCCGGTGGCCAACGTGTCCTGGAATTCTTCGCACATCACGCCGGGCTGCAGCATGCCGGCGCTGGCGCGGGTGGGCGGGGCCGGCTTGCTGTACTGTTTCGCGGCGCGCTAGCCAAGGCGCTGTCGCGCCGCATCAAGGCTGCGGCGGCGCGCCCCTGAACGGGTTGAAGCCCGTGACCAGCGCCATGGCGGCCAGCACCAGCAGGCAGCCGGGCAACATCCCGGCCGTGACCGGCTCGCCCAGGAACAGGCCGCCCCAGGTCACGCCGAACAGCGGGATCATGAAGGCCGACGAGGTGGCGGCGCTCGCGGGGATGTCGCGCATGAGCCGCATGCTGACCCAGTACATGAAGCCCGAAGTCACCGTCCCGAGGACGGCGACGGCAAGCCATGCGCCGGGGCCCGGGTGCATGGACGGCGCGGTTGCGGCCGTCGGCAACAGCAGGACCAGCGTGGCCGCGACGTGCACCGCGGCCGATGCGGGCAGCGGGTGGTGCGCGAGCGTGGCGCGCTTCATCAGGATCGCGCCGATGCCGTAGCTGGCCGCGGCGGCGGTGCACGCCAGCGCGGCGAGCACGACCTTCGCGTCGATCGCGATCGGCCCGAGCCGCACCAGCAGGGCCACGCCCAGGAATCCCAGCGCGCAGCCCGCCAGCCGGCGCGCGGTCAGCCGTTCCTCGCCCATCGCCGCGGCGCCCAGGATGCCGAACAACGGCACGGTCGCATTGAGGATGGCCGAATAGCCGGCCGGCAGCACCAGCCCGGCCCAGTTGAACAGCACGAACGGCGCCACCACCGTGAGCAGGCTGAGCACCGTGAGGCGCAGCCAGGCCCGCCTGCCGGGCCAGCGTTCGCGCAGCACGCGCATCAGCACGGCCAGCACCAGTGCCGCGAGCAGGCACCGGATACCGGCCAGCCCCATCGGGCCGAACGCCGGGCTGGCGATGCGGATGAGCGGGAACGACGCGCCCCACAGCGCGGACAGGAAAATCAGTTGGAGGAAGTGGCGCGTTCGCATGGGGGGCCTAGCCATGCATGATGGCAGGGCTGCCCGCTTAACAGTTTCGATTGACAGGCATTCGCTTGTCGTGGGCCGCGGCCGCGCGATTAGACTGGCCCGGATGCAAGCCAGGCGTCTCACCGAACAGCATCGCCCAGCCTGGCGCTTGGCTTTTGCACTTTGCCTGGTGGCCGTCCTTGTCCTGGCTTTGTTGCCGCCGAGGTTTCCGATGCCCTCGACAGGTTGGGACAAGGTGAACCATGCCCTGGCATTCGCAGTCCTTGCCGTGCTGGGCGGCTGTTCGTACCCGCGCCGCACGGCGCAAGTACTGCTGGGATTGCTGGCGTATGGCGGCATCATCGAATTGCTGCAGGGACTCACGGGCTACCGTTCCGCCGAGTGGCTGGACCTGGCGGCCGACGCCGTGGGCTTGTCGTTCGGCTGGGCGCTCATGCGGGCGTCGGGGCGCTACCGGGCCATCGCGGCCGGTTCCCCGGATTCCTGATCGAGAGCGATCCCCCATGCTACGGATCGAGCTTTCGCCGCAAGACAACTTCCTGCTGGTCCACCTCGTGGGATTGGTGTCGCCGCAGGCGTGGGAGAAGGCGCTGCAGGACCTGGAACACGCCATCGAAGGCGCGCAACGCGACCGGCTCGTGATGGACCTGAGGGGTCTCGTCGGCTGGCTGGGTGTGCCGGAGCGGCGGGCAGTGGGCACCCTCATGGCCCGCCACCTGGCGCGGATGAAAAGGGTCGCCCTGGTGATCGAAGCGCAGAAGATCAGCGGCGTGGTGCAGACGGAGGCGCAGCAACTGGGCCTGGACCTGCGTCTCTTCCCGGGCTATGACGACGCGGTGAGCTGGGCCGTCTCGTAGGGGCTCGGCGCCCGCTTCAATGCAGGGCGATCGCCTCCACGGCGGGAACGCTGAGTTCGCGGCCCACCATCGCGCGGGCATAGAAATAGTTGTTGCGCGCCTGCTCGCTCAGGCCATCGATGTCCACCCGGCCCGTGGCATCGCAGGGGAAGGCATACCCCCGCCCCCGGTCGAAAAGGGACCGGAAACACAACTGGAAAGGACTCGAACTGCTCTGGGTCACCTGCTGTCTCCCCCGCGGTACCGCGAAGCGGCGCCGCAGACTTCCTGCGGTGCCGATATCGCTTCAACGGCGCGAGGGCAGTGGCGGACGACGTCCGGGCGCAAAGAACGTGTGAAGACTGTTGCGCAAGGTGATGGCGGCCCCGCCCGTTCAGGGGTTGCGAGGCCGCATGTCGCTGGCCTTGACACCGGTCTCCGCCCTGGCCTCGCTCATGAGGGCGGCGCAGTCGCTGTCCTTCTTCGCGCCGAAGTCCAGCAGCGGGATCAAGGCGCCGATGCCGCCGGTCGCCGCACCCAGGGCCACGGCCAGGCCGCCGCGCAGCGTCGCGCCCTGCAGTTCGGGCTTGAGCACCGGCGCCATGAACGACCCTGTCACGCCGATCGGGCCGCGCAGCGACGCCAGGCTGAAGCCCTTGGACTGCGACACCAGCCTGAGGTGAAGCGATTCGTCGGTGAAGTCGACGTTGCCGCTGCCGGTCATGTTGACCTTGGGCGTGTCCAGCACCAGCGACTTCACCTTGAAGTCGCCCTCGACGGCGTTGAACACGCCGACCATGCACCGGACCGGCACCTGCCTGTCCCCGCCCAGCATCAACAGGAGAGAGTTGGCGATGTCGAGGTTGGACATGCGAAGCGCCAGCTCCCCGACCGAGCCGCCTTCCATGATCAGCGCCGCGTCGCCATTGGCCGTGGCCAGCATCTGGGCGACGGAATTGCCATGGCCCTTCAGGCTGGCGCGGCCGCCCATGGTGCCGGTGCCGCCGGCGCCGAACCTGGCATTGGGGAACATGCGGTCCAGGTGCAGGCCCTTGGCCGTGATGTCGGCCTTGGTGGCCATGCGCGGCTGGCGGCTGTCCATCTCGATCACCGACACCAGGTTGCCGCCGGCCAGCCCGAAGTCCAGCGGCGCCAGCTTGACGACGCCGCCGTTCACGATCAGGTGCGCGCTCATCTTGTCCAGCGGCAGGTTGGCCGTCACCACCTTTTCGCCGCGGAACTGCACGTCGACATCGGCCGCCATGAGTTTTTCCAGGTGGAAGGGTTCGGCGGGCAGGAGCCTGGCGCGCGCCACCGCGCCAGGCTGGCCGTCGCGTTTCGCGCCGATGAAGCCGGCCAGGTCCTTCAGGACCAGGGCCTTCGACACCAGGTTGGCGACCAGCTTCTGCGGGTGCTGGCCACGATCGACGGAAAAGTCGCCCGCCAGGTCACTGTCCCCGAGCGTGCCCTTGAAGCGGCGGAAGGCCCACAGGTCGCCCGTGTGGTCGAGGAATCCCGCGAACTTGTACGCGGGGGTTGGCGGCAGCGGCACGCCGATGATCGGGAAGAGCAGCGCCAGGTCGCTGCCGGCGATCCTGAAGTTCAGCTGCTCGCCCTTGAAGTGCAGCGGGTCGAACAGCTTGCCGTCGATGCTGAAATGGGTGGTGCCCACGGTCCCCTTCGCCTCGATCGGGTAGGCATGCTCGGCATCCCGCAGGTTCAACAGCGCGCCGCCGCGGGCAGTGACCGCCGACGGCAGGCCCTTGTAGCGGCCCTTGCCCGCGAGCTCCAGCCCGAATGCCGACGCGTTCGCCTCGCCCGCCGGGGTCTTGAGTTCGAGCGCCAGGTCCGTGTTGCGGGCTGGATCGCGGTAGGTGGCGGTGCCGCCATCGATCGCCAGCATGCCAATCGCGGGGAAGACGACCGGCTTGTCCGGCGCCTGCTCCTTGAACGCCCAGTTCACGGCGCCGCCGGGGCCCACCTCCAGGGCGATGCGCGGCTGCGAGACGGTGATCTCCGGCAAGTCCACGCGGCCGGCGAGCAGCTCGAGCAGGTCGATCCTGAAATCGATCCGCTTGACCTGGGCCATGACGGGCTCGCTGCTCCACGCCGCGTTGCCTAGCACCACGTCCTCGGCCACGATGCGTGGCCGCAAGGACAGGTGGACCTTCAGGTCGCCGTTGATCGCGAAGCTGCGGCCGGTGGCGCCGCTCACCCTGCGCGCAATCGGCTCGCGCAGCAGGTTCCAGTCGAAGAATGCAATGAAGAGGCCGGCCAGGACGGCAAGGGCAAGCAGCGTCCCCGCGATCCATCGCGCGTAGCGGGACTGCGTCAGGGTCAGATCTTGCCCATCAACAGCAGCACCAGCAGGACGATCACGACCAGCCCCAGGCCGCCGCTGGGCCCGTAGCCCCATCCCTTGCTGTGCGGCCACGAAGGGATGGCGCCGATGAGCAGCAGGACCAGGACGATCAGCAGGATGGTGGCGAGACTCATGGAATTCCCCTTGTTGCAACCGCGGCGGGCCGCAAGCCCGGCGGGCTGCCTCTCGCGATCCGCACAGTGAGTGGACAGGCTAGCAACAAGGGCCGGCAAACTCGGTGCGCTGGCGAACACACGCGGGTTATTTGTGCATGGCGCGCCGGGACCCGGCCAACTTTGCACAACTTTGTCCCTGGCAATCGGGAGAATTGCCGCACGCTGGGTGCAATCAGCGTATAAGAAAGAAACCCCCCAGGTGCTTGCTCACCGCTTCGGCCGCGCGATCCGCCAGAGTAAATCGCGATTCTTCAAAGGCCGGCGCCATGTCCAGGACAATTCCACACTCCCCCGTTTCCATCCCTGCGGCCAGCGCGACGGCGGAGATCACCGAATTCCATCGCCAGGAGGCCCTGCTCAAGGCCGGGGCCCTGCAGAGCGCGATTTTCAACAGCGCCAACTTCTCGAGCATCGCGACCGACGCCAAGGGCGTCATCCAGATCTTCAACGTGGGCGCGGAACGGATGCTGGGCTACGCGGCCGCCGACGTCGTGAACAAGATCACGCCGGCCGACATTTCCGATCCCCGGGAGCTGATTGCTCGCGCCAAGACGTTGAGCGTCGAACTCGACACCCCGATCACGCCCGGCTTCGAGGCCCTGGTGTTCAAGGCCTCGCGCGGCATCGAGGACATCTACGAGCTGACCTACATCCGCAAGGACGGCAGCCGCTTCCCGGCGGTGGTTTCGGTCACGGCGCTGCGCGACGACCAGGGCGCGATCATCGGCTACCTGCTGATCGGCACCGACAACACGGCGCGCAAGGCGGCGGAAGAGGCACTCTCAAGGCCGGGGCCCTGCAGAGCGCGATCTTCAACAGCGCCAACTTTTCGAGCATCGCGACCGACGCCAAGGGCGTCATCCAGATCTTCAACGTGGGCGCGGAGCGGATGCTGGGCTACACGGCCGCGGAGGTCATGAACAAGATCACGCCGGCCGACATTTCCGATCCGCAGGAAGTGATCGCACGCGCCAAGGCGCTGAGCGCCGAGCTGGGCGCGTCGATCGCGCCGGGGTTCGAGGCCCTGGCGTTCAAGGCGTCACGCGGCATCGAGGACATCTACGAGCTGACCTACATCCGCAAGGACGGCAGCCGCTTCCCGGCGGTGGTCTCGGTCACGGCGCTGCGCGACGACGAGGGCGCGATCATCGGCTACCTGCTGATCGGCACCGACAACACGGCGCGCAAGCAGGTCGAGGAAGAGCGCAAGAAGCTCGACCAGCGCCTGCGCGACCAGCAGTTCTACACGCGCTCGCTCATCGAATCGAACATCGACGCGCTGATGACGACCGATCCCTTCGGCATCATCACCGACGTCAACAAGCAGATGGAGGCGCTCACCGGGTGCACGCGCGACGAGCTGATCGGCGCGCCGTTCAAGGGGTATTTCACGGACCCGGACCGGGCCGAGGCAGGCGATCAAGCAGGTGCTGAGCGAAAACAAGGTCACCAACTACGAACTCACCGCGCGCGCCCGGGACGGCAAGGAAACCGTGGTGTCCTACAACGCCACCACCTTCTACGACCGCAACCGGGTGCTGCAGGGCGTGTTCGCCGCGGCGCGCGACATCAC
>CAWAYI010000005.1:0-717866 GCA_963786245.1 uncultured beta proteobacterium
ATCAGGCTGCTGGAATGCGGGGCCGAGTGGGCCCGCGAGAACCTCGATTTCTGTTTCACGATCCCGGCCGTTCGCTCTACCGAGGCGCAGGTCGTGGTCAATGGCAACACGGCACTGCGCGCTGGGCGCGCTCGCTTCGGGCATGGAAATCTGCGCGATGTATCCGATCACGCCGGCGACTTCCACTTCGCACTACCTGGCCGATGTCTTCGAGAAGGTCGGTGGCATCGTGCACCAGGCCGAAGACGAGATCGCGGCCTGCGCGTTCGCCATTGGCGCCTCGTATGCCGGCAAGTGTGCGATCACCATCACCTCCGGCCCGGGCTACTCGCTCAAGCAGGAGGCGATCGGCCTCGCCGCCATGGCCGAAATCCCGCTGGTCGTCGTCAACGTGCAGCGTGGCGGCCCCAGTACGGGCCAGCCGACCAAGATGGAGCAGGGCGACCTGATGACGGCCATCTTCGGCAGCCACGGCGACGCGCCCAAGATCGTGATGGCGCCCGGCACCATCGAGGAGTGCTTCTACTCGGTGATCACGGCCCGCCGCATTGCGGAGACCTTCAACATGGTCGTCGTCATCCTCACCGACGCCGGCCTCGCCACCTCGCAGCAGCCCTTCCCGCGGCCGAAGTTCGACGAGAGCTGGATGGCACCGCCGGTGGACCAGAGCCCGGTGCCCGAGGGCGCCAAACCCTACGACTGGGACGAGACCACGGGCCTTTCGCGCCGCTTCAAGCCCGGCCAGCCCGGTGGCATGCACACCGTGACGGGCCTCGCGCACGACCGCGACAGCCACGTGGCGTACGACGCCTTCACCAACGAGCAGGCGCTGCGCGCGCGCAGCCTGAAGCTCGCAGCCTTCCAGAAGACCTTGAAGCCGCCGACGGTCTTCGGCGACCCGGAAGGTGACCTGCTGGTCATCGGCTGGGGCAGCACCAAGGGCGCGATCGAGGAGGCCGTGATCGGCCTGCGCAACCAGGGCCACAAGGTCTCGTCGCTGCACCTGCAGTTCCTGCAGCCAATGGCTCCCGGCATCAAGGAAGCCATGGCGGGCTTCAAGCAGGTGCTGTGCGTCGAAAGTAACTGGAGCGACAAGCCCGAGGACAAGCTGATCGACGAGACCAACCGCCGCTACACGGCGCTGGCGACGCTGCTGCGCTCGCGCTACCTCGTCGACATCGACTGCTTCAGCGAAGTCGCGGGCCAGCCGATCAAGCCTTCCACCATCCGCAAGGTTGCGGCCGACAAACTGAAGAAACTGGAAAAAGGGGCATAGCCATGGACATGATGTCGCCCACGGAATGCCTGCTGCAGATGTGCGATGAGCACTTCTCGCTGGAGGACTATCAAAGCGGCGTGCCGCGCTGGTGCACGGGTTGCGGCGACAACGCGATCCTGGCCGCGGTGCAGCGCCTCTGCCGCGACGAGGCGCTGCGGCCGGAGAAGACGGTGTTCGTCTCGGGCATCGGCTGCTCCAGCCGCTTCCCGCACTACATGAAGACCTACGGCTTCCACGGCATCCACGGCCGCGCGCTGCCGGTGGCCGAGGGCGTGAAGATGTCGCGGCCGGACCTGACGGTGTTCGTCAACACCGGCGACGGCGACTGCTGCTCGATCGGCGCCGCGCACTGGATCCACGCGATCCGGTACAACATGAACCTCACGATGTTCCTGCACGACAACCAGATCTACGGGTTGACGAAGAAGCAGGCCTCGCCGACGTCCCCGCTGGGAACGCGCAGCAACACCACGCCCAAGGGCAGCTACCTGGAGGCGTTGAACCCGCTGTCCGTGACGCTGGGCGTGCAGAACGTCTCCTTCGTCGCCCAGGCGGTGGACTGGATCCCCGAGCTGTTGTTCGACATCGTCAAGGCGGCCTACCACCACAAGGGCCTGTCGTTCGTGCGCATCGTGCAGCGCTGCCCCGAATGGCTGCCCGACCTGTACGACCCATGGATGCAGGACCCGAACCGCATCCAGGTGCTGCACCACGCCGATGGCCTGCAGCCCAGCCCCGGCATCGCGAAAATCTACAAGAACCAGGTCGAGCACGACCCGATGAACCTCAACCGCGCCCGCGAGATCGCGAGCACGCAGGGCGACATCCCCGTGGGCATCCTCTACCGCAACCCCTCCGTGCCCTGCTACGAGGAAACGCGGGGCGTCGACCGGATCGTGACGCCGGAATGGACCCGCAGCGGCCTCAACGCCGAGCTGGACAAGTACACGGTCTGGCCCCAGGGCGAGAGCCGGCAGGCGGCCTGACCGCGCATGCCCAGCCAACACAACACAGGTTGAACGATGGAAGCCGACACACAAGCACATGTTGCATTTTTCCTGACCGGCCGGCGGCCGGGCGAGTACCTGGACGCCGTGGACGGCCTGGACTTGCGCCCGGCGCTCTTCGCCGGATACGAGGACCTGACCCCGCTGCGCTATGACTTCCCGCTCGTGCTCGTCAACAAGGCCGCTGCGGGGGCGAACGTCGAGTCGCTCTCCGGCCTGTTCGACAAGGCGATCGAGAAAGTGGCGCAGGGCGCCGATGCCGAGCGCATCCGCAAGCATGGCCTGCGGCTGGAGCGCGAGATTCGCGCGCTGGCAGCTGCCGGCACCGGGGGCAGCTTGTCAACGCTATGGGAGAGCGCGGCGGCGCGCATTTCGGCGCAGGGCGATGCCACCTTCGACGAAAGCCAACGGCGCGTGCGGGCGGCCGTGAAGGTCGATGGCGAGCTGGCCGATTGCGATGCGGCGCTGCCGCCGCGGCTGCTGCGCCACGTCTGGGAGGCCGCGCAGTCGGCGAAATCGGCTCAGTTCCGCCAGCGCCTGCAGCGCCTCATCCTGAAGCTTTCCGCGATCCTGCAGGCCGATGTCGAGAAGTCCGTCCGCGGCGTGGCGGCGGACCGCCTGCAAGCCACCATGGGCCCGGGTTTCGCGAGCGCCATGGACTTCGAGGCCATGTCCCGGATGCTGACGAAGTCCCAGCCCCGGGAGACCATGCCCGCGAGCCGCAAGCGCCGCATCACCGACCTGCTGCGCGTGCTCAAGGCGCAGCGCTTCTACGCCGATGGCGCGGCCGATGCGGCCGTGCAGGGCTACGGCTTCGTGTTCGACAGCTGCGGCAGCGCCCTGAAGGCCTACCGCGAACGCCTGCCCAGGCTGGTGGAACTGGCGCGCGCGCTGGTGATCGCCGAGCTGGAGATCGATGGCCAGTACAGTCCCGAGCGGCACGACGCCGTATTCGAGGCTTACGGCGCGGCCGGGCTCGATGCCGGCGAGCTTGCCGTCTTCCCGGATTACCTGGTCTGCATCGCCGATGGCGACCTCGATGCGCAGGAGAACACCCGCCTGATGGAAATCCTTTCGTCGGGCCTGCCGATCAAGGTGCTGCTGCAGGTGGACGACCTCACCGACTCGTCCTCCGAGCCGGGCATGCAGGCCCCGGGCATGCGCAGCCGCCAACTCGCCAGCCTCGCCATGGGCCTGAACGAGGTGTACGTGCTGCAGTCGAGCGCGTCGAACCTGTTCCAGTTCCGGGAGCGCCTGCTCAAGGGCGTGACCTATGGCGGCCCGGCTCTGTTCAGCGTGTATTCCGGCGCGAACGCCAAGGCCACGGGCCTGTCGCCGTACCTGATGGCCGCCGCCGCGATGGAGTCGCGCGCGTTCCCGGCTTTCACCTATGACCCGTCCGCCGGCGCCAACTGGGCCGCGCGCTTCAGCCTGCAAGCCAACTCGCAGGTGGAGCTGGACTGGCCGGTCAAGGGCTTCGCCTACGAGGACGAAGAGCACCAGGGCGTGACGCAGGACCTCGCCTTCACCGTGGTCGATTTCCTTGCAGCGGACAGCCGCTACGCCGGCCAGCTCGCGCGCGTCCCGCGCGAGAAGTGGAACGGCAGCATGATCGCCATCGACGAGACGCTGGCGAAGGAGCGCAAGGGCTTGCCAGACAAGGTGCCGAGCCTGCTGATGGTGGATGGCCAGAACCGGCTGCAAAAGGTGCTGGTGACCCAGAGCCTCATCCGCCAGGCCAGCCGTTGCCGCGAGATGTGGCACAGCCTGCAGGAGCTCGGCGGCATCCACAACTCGCATGCCGAGCAGCTGCTGGCGCGCGAGCAGAAGGCGTGGGAGGAGCGCGCGCGCAAGGAGGCGGAAGCCGCCGCCCCGGTGAGCGCGCCCGTCGCGGCGCAGCCGGCTGCGGCAACGGCCGCGCCGTCGTCCGCGGCGGCTGCCGCTGCCGAAGTGGTGGAGGAGCCCGAGCGCAATCCCGACGAGGCGTACATCGAGACCGAGCGCTGCTCCACGTGCAACGAGTGCACGCAGATCAACAACAAGATGTTCGCGTACAACGCCAACCAGCAGGCCTACATTGCCGACATCAACGCCGGCACGTATGCGCAGCTGGTGGAAGCCGCCGAAAGCTGCCAGGTGGCCGTGATCCACCCGGGCAAGCCGCGCAACCCCAACGAGCCGGGGCTGGAAGAGCTCCTCAAGCGCGCCGAGGCGGTCGCCTAGCCTTCCAGCTTGCGCCGCACCAGGTTGATGTTGCTGCGCAGCGCGTACAGCTCGTCCGTGTACGAGAGCGGAACGGTGATGCGCGCGACTTTCTGCTCGAGGGCGTCGAGTTCGCCCGAGAGATGCGCCGTGTTGGCGCCGCCCTGCTGCATGTGGTGCTCGATCTCCCGCAACTGCCCATACCAGCGGAACACGCGCGAGCGGATGCGGAACTGGTACAGCGGCGGCACGATCCGCGACAGCGGCAGCAGGATGGCCAGGATGATGCCGAGCGCCAGCCACATGCGCTCCACCAGATTCGCCAGCCAGAAGGACAGGTAGCGCTGCAGGAAGGGCTGGCCGCCCTTGATGGCGCGCTCGGCCTCCCGCGAGATCGCGTATTCGCTGTTCTCCAGGTTCGGGAAGGTCGCCGGCACGGTTGAACCAGCCGGCGGGGCTGTGCATGTCGCGCGCCGCCTGCGCGAACAGTTGCAGCAGCGCGGGATGCGTCTTCTCCCGCGTGAGCAGGGCCGTCGTCGTCGCGACCAGCCGCAGGTCGGCGGGCGGCAGGTCGCGCGCGAGGTCGACCACGCCGCGCGGCAGGACGACCGGCGTGAGGAAGGGAAAGCGCCGCGAATAAGCCTCGCTTTGCGCGAAGTCCATCAGCTTCACGCCCGGCGTCTGCAGCAGCATCTGCACCATCAGCGATTGGGGCGCGGAAGCGAAGACGATCGCGTCCAGCTCCTTGCCGAGGAAGGCGACGGTGGCGGGCGTCTGCTCCAGCTGCGAGATGACGATGCGGCTCTTGTCGATGTTGTTGGCGTCGAACAGCTTGTCCATGAGCTTCGGCACGCCGCTGCCGGCCGTGCCCACGTTCAGGCGCAGCCCTTGCAGTTGCGTCAAGGCCGTCAGCGTGGCCGTGGCCGTCACCTTGCGGGCGGAGTCGGCGCGGTAGAACAGCCATACCGGCTCGACGAAGAGGCTGCCCAGGGATTCGAGGCCGCTTTCCTCGGTGGTCGCGCGCTCGTTGCTGCCGCCCTGCACGAAGCCGAGCTCGGCCTTGCCCTCGCGCAGCAGCCGCAGGTTGTCGGACGAACCCTGGCTGGGCAGCAAGACGACTTCGATGCCGTTGGCCGCCAGCGCCTTCTGGTAGCGCTTGCCGAATTCGTCGTAGGCGCTTTGCGCCGGGCCCGTCGCCAGCGTCACGCGCTTGGGCGGCGTCGGGTCCAGCCACAGGTAAGCCAGCACCAGCAGGCCCAATGCCAGCAGGGCCACCGGGCCGGCCGAGATCAGCAGCTCGCGTATCGACAGCAGCGTGTAGCGGAAGGCCTTGGGAATGGCGGGCTTCATGCGAGGTCGCGCGCGGCGGGCAAATGCAGCTTGCCCACCTTGATGCCCTGTGCCTCGCGCGCGGCGCGCACGACTGCAAGTGCGACAGCTTCCGCGACCATCGTCCCCAGCGCCATCATGCCCAGCGACTTCCCGGCGCGCCCCGTGCCGAGCATGAACAGCGTGTCGCCGTCGGACATCGTGTGCACGGGGTTGATGGTGCGCGCCAGGCCATCATGGCCCATGGTCGCGAGGCGCGAGGCCTGCGCCTTCGTGATCACGGCGTCGGTGGCGATGACGCCGATGGTGGTGTTGGTGCCGGCCAGCGCCGGCTTGGGCGGCTCGCCGCGCAGCAGCGCCCTGCGGCTGTCCATCAGCGCCTTGCCGTTGCGGGTGCGCGCGCCGGCGATCGGCTGCGCCGTGTCCGGGTCGATCACGTCGCCGAGCGCGTTGCAGGCGATCAGCGCGCCCACCGTGACCCCGTCGACGGTGACCGACGCGGTGCCGATGCCGCCCTTCATGGCGCGCTCGATGCCGAAGATCTTGCCCACGCAGGCGCCGGCGCCCGCGCCGACGTTGCCTTCGGCCGGTGCCCGGGTGGACGCCGTCTCGCAGGCCCGGTAGCCGGCGGCCGCGTCGGGGCGAATTGAAGCATCGCCCACCAGCAGGTCGAACAGCACCGCCCCCGGCACCAGCGGCAGCCGCACGGGGCCCGCGGGGTAGCCCACGCCTTGCTCCTCGAGCCACTGCACGACGCCGGCCGCGGCGTCCAGGCCCCAGGCGCTGCCGCCGGCCAGCAGGATGCCGTGCACGCGATCCACCAGGTTGGTGGGCGCCAGCAGGTCGGTTTCGCGCGTGCCGGGCGCCGCGCCGCGCACATCCACACCGCCGACGGCGCCGTCGCGCGCGATGACGACGGTGCAGCCCGTGGGCCGGCGCGTGTCGGTGAAATGGCCGACTTCGATGCCGGCGACGTCGGTGATGGAGCCGCCCCTGGGACGCCGGGCCTTCGCTGTGCTGGTCATGGTTGGGCGATTATCCACGGCGGGACAGGAACGCCAGGATTGCACTAGGATGGAAGCTAGCCCATTCTTCGGGGAGCAGGCATGGAAAAGAAGTCGCATTGGGAAAACGTCTACGGCACGAAGGCGGTCGAATCCGTCAGCTGGTACCAGCCGCATGCGTTGCGCTCGCTGGAACTCATCCGGCGGGTGGCCCCGAACAAGGACGCGCGGATCCTCGACGTCGGCGCCGGCGCCTCGACGCTGGTGGACGACCTGCTGGACGCGGGCATGACCCGCGTGAGCGTGCTCGACATCTCGGCCGCCGCCCTCGCGGCCGCGCAGCATCGGCTGGGAGCGCGCGCGCAGCAGGTGCGCTGGATCGAAGGCGACATCACGTCGGTCGACCTCGAGCCTGCCAGTGTGGACGTCTGGCACGACCGCGCGGTCTTCCACTTCCTGACCGACCCCGAGGACCGGGCGGCCTACGTGCGGCAGGTCCGGCGTGCCGTTCGGCCCGGCGGCCATGTGATCGTCGCCGCGTTCGGCCCGGACGGCCCGCTGCAATGCAGCGGCCTGCCGGTCGTGCGTTACGCGCCGGATGCGCTGCACGCCCAGTTCGGCAACGCCTTCGAACTCGTGGAGCACCAGAGCGAAGACCACCGCACGCCTGCCGGCGCGGTCCAGCATTTCGTTTATTGCCTCTGCGTCATGCATTGAAACAGCGCGTGCCGCAGGTCACCGCCGCCCCGGGGCCGTTGCTTCTGGAATAATCCCGGCACGATGCCGAAACGCGCCCTGAGCCCCGTGTTGTTTCTCGCCGGGCTGATGGCCCTGGCGTCGGGCACGGCGTGCGCGGCCAGCGTGCAGATGGAAGAGCTGACCTGGACCGAAGTGCGCGACGGCCTGCGCGCCGGCGCCACGACGGTGATCATCCCGGTTGGCGGCACCGAGCAGAACGGGCCGCACATGGCCCTGGGCAAGCACAATTTCCGCGCCGCGGCCCTGTCCGCGCGCATTGCCGCCAAGCTCGGCAATACCCTGGTGGCGCCGGTGGTGGCCTATGTGCCCGAAGGCCGGATTTCGCCGCCCGCGGGGCACATGCGATTTCCCGGCACCATCTCGGTCCCGGAGGACGCTTTCGCGGCCATCCTCGCCGGCGCCGCGCGCAGCCTGAAGCAGGGCGGCTTCCTGGACATCGTGCTGGTCGGCGATTCCGGCAACTACCAGGGCCAGTTGAAGGACGTGGCGCAGCGCCTGAACCGCGAATGGGCGGGCAGCGCGGCGCAGGCCCATTACGTGCCGGCGTACTACGAGGCCGCGAGCTCAGAGTTTGCGCAGGCCTTGCGCACGCGCGGCATCACCCCCCAGCAGATCGGCCAGCATGCCGGCGTCGCCGATACTTCGCTGATGATGGCGGTCGATGTATCGCGCGTGCGCACCGACCGGCTGCATGCGCCGCAGTCCGAGGCGTCATCGGGGGTGGCGGGCGATCCATCGCCGTCGACCGCGGCGCTCGGGCAGGTCGGCGTCGACCTCATCATCGAACACAGCGTGGCTGCCATCCGGCAGGCCATCGCCGGCCACAAAGCGGCCGGCAACAAGGAACCAAGGAGCAAGGAATGAGTGTGAAGGGCCATCTGGGGGCGGGGGCGGTGTGCGCCCTGGCGCTGTGGGCAGGCAACGGGGTGGCGCTGGCGCAGCCTGCTCGGCCGGCAGCGTCCGCGCCGCGCGTCGCCGCTTCCGCATCCGTCGCCACCGTGCCGGGGATGCCGCCGGTCGTCAACCCGCGCAACCTCTACAGCGAGACGGTTGCGGGCAAGCTGTCCCCGGCCGTGGCCGGCGCGCTCGAGCGCGTGTACGTGCCCAACCGCAGTTCGCGCACGGTGTCGGTCATCGACCCGGCCACGCTGAAAGTGGTGGACACGTACAAGGTGGGGATCGATCCGCAGCACGTGGTTCCGTCCTGGGACCTGAAGACGCTCTGGGTGGCCAACAACGCCGAGGGCCGGCGCGACGGCAGCCTGACGCCGATCGACCCGAAGACCGGCAAGCCCGGGCCGGCCATCCCGGTCGATGACCCCTACAACCTGTACTGGACGCCCGACGGCCGCTACGCCATCGTCGTCGCGGAAGCCTACAAGCGGCTGGATTTCCGCGACCCGCAGACGATGAAGCTGGAGTTCTCGCTGCCCACGCCGGAATGCGACGGCATCAACCACGCGGACTTCTCGATCGACGGGCGCTTTGCCCTGTTCACCTGCGAGTTCGGCAGCGCGGTCTCCAAGATCGACATGGTCAACCGCCGCGTGGTCGGGACCATCCAGCTGACGCGCCAGTACGACAAACCCGAAGTGCTGGCGGCGCTGGCCAAGGAGGCGGCAAGCATGCCCAGGCACGGCATGTCGCATTCGCACGGCCATGGCGAGCCGATGGCGGGCAGTCTCGGCGGCATGCCGCAGGACGTGCGCGCCTCGCCCGACGGCAAGCGCTTCTACGTCGCCGACATGGTGGCCGACGGCGTGCACGTGGTGGACTTCGAAACCTTCCGCCAGGTCGGGTTCATTCCGACCGGTGTGGGCACGCACGGGCTGTATCCCAGCCGGGACGGCAAGAGCCTGTACGTGGCCAACCGCGGCAGCAACAAGATCCGAGGCAAGCGCCTTGGCCAGGGCAGCGTCGCCGTGATCGACTTCGCGACGGAGAAGGTCGTGGCCACATGGCCGGTGCCCGGCGGAGGCAGCCCCGACATGGGCAACGTCAGCGCCGACGGCAAGTACCTGTGGCTGTCGGGGCGCTATGACGGCGAGGTCTACCGTTTCGACACGCGCACCGGCGCCGTCGACAAGGTCAAGGTCGGCCGTGAGCCGCACGGCCTGACCGTGTGGCCGCAGCCGGGCCGCTATTCACTCGGCCATACCGGCAACCTGCGCTAGCCGCGTCAGGCTGCGGTGGCAGCCGTCTTGCGGCATTCCTGCGCGCACCGGCGGCAGGCTTCGGCGCATTGCTGGCAGTGGTCCATGTCGTGCCGGGCGCATTCCAGGCCGCAGGCTTCGCAGATGTCGGCGCAAAGCCGGCACACGGCGGCCGAGTAATCGCTGCCGCCGGACATGAACGCGATGGCCAGCTGGCAGGCCTGCGCGCAGTCCGTGTCCAGCCCGATGCAACGCACCATGTCCTTGACGTGCGGCTCCTGCAGGCAGGCGGCCGCGCAATGGTTGCAGGCCACGGCACAGGCATGGCACGCGGCGATGCAGTCCTGGTATTCCTCGTATTTCTCGTGCGACATATCGGCGCCTCCAGCGGGTTGCGGTCTAGCCCAGGGCGGTCACGGCCGCGAGGCCCATCAGTACGACGATCGACCGTTTTGCGAACTTGCGCAGGAAAGCGAGCCGGGCGCGGGTGGGGCGGTTTCGCATGGCAATCCCTTTCGTGGATGACCCTGTGATTGCAGTCTAGGTTGGCCCCGGGGATGTTCCATGACCTGAGTCAAATTGCGCCCCGCCGCAGCCGCAGGGCGTTGAAGATCACCGACGCGGAACTCAGGCTCATCGCCAGCGCCGCGATCATGGGCGACAGCAGCCAGCCGGTGAACGGGTACAGCACGCCGGCCGCGAGCGGCACGCCCAGCGCGTTGTAGAAGAACGCGAACAGCAGGTTCTGCTTCATGTTGGCCACCGTGGCTTCGGACAGCCGGCGCGCCGTCGCGATGCCGCGCAGGTCGCCCTTGACCAGGGTGAGCTGAGCGCTGTTCATCGCCACGTCGGTGCCCGTCCCCATGGCGATGCCCACGTCCGCGCGCGCGAGCGCCGGCGCGTCGTTGATGCCGTCGCCGGCCATTGCCACGATGCGGCCTTCCTGCTGCAGGCGCTCCACCAGGTCCAGCTTGTCCCGGGGCTTGACCTCGCCGTGCACCTCATCGATGCCCAGCCGCTGCGCGACCGACCTGGCGGTGGTGAGGCCGTCGCCGGTCGCCATCACCACGCGCAGGCCGGCCTCCCGCAATGTTCGCAGCGCGTCCGGCGTCGTGGCCTTGACGGGATCGGAAACCGCCAGCAGCCCGGCCAGGCGCCCGCCGTCGGCCAGGTGCATGACGCTGGCGCCCTGGCTGCGCAGCTCCTCCGCTTGCGCGGCCAATGGGCTGACGTCCACGCCCAGCTGCTGCATCAGCGCCGTGTTGCCCAGCCCCAGCGCGCGCCCTTCGACGCTGCCGCGCACGCCGATGCCGGACGCGGAATCGAACTGCCCAGCCGCGACCAGCGCCAGCTTGCGCTCGCGCGCCGCCGCGACGATCGCCGCGGCCAGCGGGTGCTCGCTGCCCTGGTCCAGGCTGGCGGCCAGCCGCAACACCTCGTCCCCGGTGTAGCCTTCGGCCGGCACGGCCCGCTCGTAGGCGGGGCGGCCTTCGGTCAGGGTGCCGGTCTTGTCGACGATGAGCGTGTCCACGCGCCGCAGGTTCTCGATGGCCGCGGCATCGCGAAACAGCACGCCGTGCGTCGCGCCCAGGCCCGTCGCGACCATGATGGACATGGGCGTGGCCAGTCCCAGCGCGCAGGGGCACGCGATGATCAGCACCGCCACCGCATTGATCAGCCCATGGGCCCAGCTGGGCTGCGGCCCGAAGAAGCCCCACGCGAAAAACGTGAGCACGGCGATGGACACCACGCCCACCACGAAGTAGCCGGCCACGGTGTCGGCCATGCGCTGCATCGGCGCCCGGGAGCGCTGGGCCATCGCCACCATCTGCACGATCTGCGACAGGACCGTCGCCGAGCCCACGCGCTCCGACTTCATCACCAGCGCGCCGCTGCTGTTGATGGTGGCGCCGATGAGCTTGTCGCCGGGCCGCTTGGTCACCGGCAGCGGCTCCCCGGTCAGCATCGATTCATCCAGCGCGCTCTGGCCTTCGACGACGACGCCGTCGACCGGCACCTTCTCGCCGGGACGCACGCGCAGCAGGTCGCCGACATGGACGTTGGCGATCGGCACGTCCTGCTCGACGCCGTCGGCGCCGATGCGGCGCGCGGTCTTGGGCGCCAGCCCGAGCAGCGACTTGATCGCGGCCGAGGTCTGCGAGCGGGCCTTGAGCTCCAGGATCTGGCCGAGCAAGGTGAGGGAGATGATGACCGCGGCGGCTTCGAAATACACCGCCACCCGGCCCATGGAAGAGAACGAGGCGGGAAAGACCTGGGGCGCGACCGTGGCGACCGTGCTGTAGACGAAAGCCGCGCCGGTGCCCAGGCCGATCAGCGTCCACATGTTGGGGCTGCGGTTCGCGATGGATTGCGCGCCGCGCACGAAGAAGGGCCAGCCGGCCCAGAGGACCACCGGCATGGACAGCACCAGTTCCACCCAGCTCTGGGTGCGCATGCCGAACCACCCGAGCGAGTGCCCGAACATCGCCAGCAGCGTCACGACGACGGTCAGCGGCAAGGTCCACCAGAAGCGCCGGCGGAACTGGGTGAGTTCCGGGTCCTCACCGTCGTCCAGGGCCGGCATCACCGGCTCCAGCGTCATGCCGCACTTGGGACAGTTGCCGGGATGGTCCTGCCGGATCTCCGGGTGCATCGGGCAGGTGTAGATGGTGCCGGGAGCAGTCGCTGCCGCTGGCGCACTTTCCGATGGCCCCGCGGGTGGGGCGGCGTGATGGACGTGGCCGGAATGATGGGCGTGGTCGGGGGAAGCTTCTTGCATCGGGATGCCCTCGCATTATCGGGAGGGCAATTGTCCGCCCGGCCGGACGGAAGGCAAGGAGAGCGTGAAAGCGTGCGCGGCCCGCCTGGGGCGCGCTCCACACCCGGGCGTACGCTAAACGTTGTTTCCCGGATATTTCTGGTAGACCGTCGCGCTGCCGTCCTTGGCAACCAGCATCACGTTGTAGGGGTTCTTCTTGCCGCCATAGGCCGGCGTGTCCATGCCCGGCGACCCGATCGGCATGCCGGGCGCCGACAGGCCGACGGCCACCGGCTTCTCGCGCAGCAGGCGGCGCACTTCGCGCGCCGGCACATGGCCCTCGATCGCGTAGCCGCCGACCAGGGCGGTGTGGCACGACGCCAGGTTCTGCGGGATGCCCAGCTTGGCGCGCATGGCGTTGGTACCGCCGAGGTTCACGAACACCTTGAAGCCGTTGGCCTCCATGTGCGCGATCCAGTCCTTGCAGCAGCCGCAGGTCGGCTCTTTCCAGACCTGGACTTCGGTGAGGGGTGCCTTGGCGGCAGGCGCGGCGGCCCGGGCGAAGCCTGCCAGGGGCAGCAAGCCGAACGCGAGCAGCAGTTGGCGGCGGGAAGTGGAGGAGGGGAGTTTCATCTTGGGATTTTCCTGCGGTCGTCCGCCGTTACTTCGCGGGCTGGATTTCCGTGACGGTCAGCTTGCCGCTGTCGCTGGTGGCCCTGAACCGCACCTTGTCGCCGGCTTTCACCTTGTCCAGCACGGACGCATCGCTCACCGGGTAGACCATCGTCATGGGCGGCATGCCCAGGCTCTTGAGTTCGCCGTGCTTGAGCGTGATCTTCCTGCCGTCCTTGTCGACCTTGCGCACTTCGGCGTCCGCGAAAGGCGAAGCCGCCGACGGCGCCGACGCCGCAGCGTGGTCGTGTGAATGCGATGCCGATGCCTGGCTCCACACCGGGCCAGTGCCGAGCGCCGCCAGCGCGACAAGAAGAGAAAGGGAATTCTTCATCGAAAAGCTCCGCCTAAGGTTGGCCCCTTCGGGCATGTCTCGATTGTCCAAGGCGGGCGAAGGGCCGGGCAAGCCCGGAATCCGCTTCGCCTTGATCTGGATCATGGCTGCCGAGCAACGTGGCCTTCGAGGAACGCCACGGCGCTGACTTGGGTCTTACCTGGCGGGCTGGATCTCGGTGACCGTCAGTTTCTCGCCCGCCTTGACGGCCTTGAACAGGACCTTGTCGCCGGCCTTGACCTTGTCCAGCAGCGCCGCGTCGCTGACCTGGAAGACCATGGTCATGGGCGGCATGTCCAGGCTCCTGATTTCGCCGTGCTTGAGCGTGATCTTGCGGTTTTCCTTGTCGACCTTGCGGACTTCGGCTTCGGTCATGGCGGAACTGGCCGCCGTGGCTGCGGGGGCGGGTGCCGCCGACTGCGCGCCGGACGGAAGTGCGACCGAGGCGCCCAGCGTCAACAAGGCGCAGCCCAAAGTCATGCGAATCGCTTTCCTGGTCATTTTCTTTCCTTCACGGTGATGGTGCCGACCATGCCGGCCTGGTAGTGCCCGGCAATGAGGCACGCGAAGCGGAATTCCCCGGCGCGATTGAAGGTCCACACCACTTCGCCGGTCTTGCCGGGCGCAACGTGGGCCATGTACGGCTCGTCGTGCTCCATGCCGGGAAACCTGACCATGAGCGCCGCGTGCTCGTCGAGTGCCCCGGGGGTGCCGATCACGAACTCGTGCAGCATCTGCCCGGCATTCCTGACCACGAATTTGACGGTGTCGCCTCGCCGAAGTTCAACCTTGTCGGGCGTGAACCGCATGTTGTCCGTCATGACGATTTCGATCGTGCGGGCGCCGCGGGCATTGCCGGCGATGCCCCAGGGCTTCTGTTCCTTCCTGGCCGTTGCGGAGTGCGGCGTGGCCTTGCTGCCCTCGTGGGCAATGGCCGGGGCGGTGCCCACCGTCAGGGCCAGGGCAAGTGCAATCAGCTGTTTCATTTTCAGGGGTTCCTTATTCGTGGCCTGCATGGCCGGTCGGCTTGCGGATCCGGACTTCGATGTCCTTGGGGGGTGTCAAGCGGGACGGCATCGCGCTGTCGCCCGCGGTGCCGGTTCGCGCAGGCGGCGGCAGCGAGCCGGTGAACTCGTAGGCCACGGTGCCGGGCGGGTGCTTGAACCATGCGGGATTGCTGTAATCCCCGGGCTTCTGGTCGCGCCGCACCTTGAGCACCGAGAACATGCCGCCCATCTCCACCGAGCCGAACGGGCCCTCGCCCGTCATCATCGGCGCGGTGTTGTCCGGCAGCGGCATCTCCATCTCCGTCATGTCGGCCATGCCGCGCTCGCCCATCACCATGTAATCGGGGATCAGCTGCGTGATGCTCGCGCACCACCTTGCGGTGATCGACACCGATCATCGTGGGCACGTCGTGCCCCATCGCGTTCATGGTGTGGTGGCTCTTGTGGCAATGGAAAGCCCAGTCGCCTTCCTCGTTCGCGACGAACTCCATCTGGCGCATCTGCCCGACGGCGACGTCGGTGGTGACTTCGTGCCAGCGCGTGCCCTTCGGCGTCGGCCCGCCGTCGGTGCCCGTCACGACGAATTCATGCCCGTGCAGGTGCATCGGATGGTTGGTCATGGTCAGGTTGCCAACGCGGATGCGCACCTTGTCGCCCAGCCGCACGTTGAGCGAATCGATGCCGGGAAAGATGCGGCTGTTCCAGGACCACAGGTTGAAGTCCAGCATGGTCATGATCTTCGGCGTGTACGAGCCCGGCTCGATGTCGTAGGCATTGAGCAGGAACACGAAGTCGCGGTCCACCTCGTCGATCAGCGGGTGCTTGCCCCGGGGATGCGTCACCCAGAAGCCCATCATGCCCATCGCCATCTGCGTCATCTCGTCCGCGTGCGGGTGGTACATGAAGGTGCCGGGGCGGCGCGCCACGAACTCGTAGACGAAGGTCTTGCCGGGCAGGATGGCTTTTTGCGTCAGGCCGGACACGCCGTCCATGCCGTTGGGCAGGCGCTGGCCGTGCCAGTGGATGCTGGTGTGCTCGGGCAGCTTGTTGGTCACGAAGATGCGCACCCGGTCGCCCTCCACCACTTCGATCGTCGGCCCGGGCGACTGGCCGTTGTAGCCCCACAGGTGCGCCTTGAAGCCGGGCGCCATCTCGCGCACGACGGGCTCGGCCACCAGGTGGAATTCCTTGACGCCGTTGTTCATGCGCCAGGGCAGGGTCCAGCCGTTCAGCGTCGTCACGGGGCGGTACGGCCGTCCGCTGGGGGGCGCAAGCGGCGGCATGGTGTCGGGCCGGTCCTGGGTCACCGGTTCGGGCAGGGCGGCCATCGCCACCTTGCTCACGGCGGCGGCAGCGACCGCGCCGGTGAGGAAATGTCGTCGGTTGGTCATGGGGGTCCTCAATGGCGATCGTCGGCGCGGGGCGCGGCGCCGGAGGAGGCCGGCGCGATGGTCGCGGCCAGGGGTTTGCCGACCAGCGACGCGGACAGCGCGCCGTCGGCCAGCCAGAACTGCTTTTGCGCATCGATGGCGGCCATCACGCTTGTGATCTGCTCGCGCGTGTCGGCCAGCAGTTCGAACACGCCGATCAGCATGCCGTTGTAGCGCAGCACGTTTTCCTCGGACATGGCCTTGCGCAGCGGCACGATCTCGTCGCGGTAATGCCGCGCCACGTCGTAGGCAGTGCGATAGGCCGAGTAGGCCTCGCGCAGGTGCGAGGAGGCCGCGCGCACCACGCTGTCGTGGCGGGCGGCCGCGGCCAGCGTCTGCGCGTCCATGGCCGCGCGCCGCGCGCCACCGGCGTCGAAGACCGGCAATCGGATCGACACCTCGAAGCCCTTGCGATTGGCGCGTTCGCCGCTCGCGTTGTCGAAGAGGGTGTCGTGGCGCAGGCCCAGTTCGGTATCGAACAGGCTGTTGGCGAGCTCCAGGCCCTGCGCCTTGCCGGCGCTTTGCAGCTCCAGCTGCGCGAGCCTCACGTCCAGCCGCTGCAGCAGGGCCGCGTCGTTCACCTGTGCCGGGGTGCGCGGCTCCCGGGGCAGGTCGGGCAGCCGTTCCGGCAGCGCGAGCCGCGTGGCCTGCGCGTCGTCCAGCCCGAGTTGGCGCACCAGGTTTTCCCGTGCCGCGGTTTCTTCATGCATCGCCAGCGCGAGCTGCGCAGTCGCATCGGCGTAGAACGCATGCTGGCGCGCGCGCTGCAGCCGGCTGAAGTTGCCCACCTGCTGCATCCGGCGCGCCAGCTCGGCGCTGGCTTGCGCGGCGTCCTTGACCTGGATGGCGTAGGACAGCTTCTGCTTCGCCGCGACTGCCTGCACCCAGGCCTGGCGCACGCGCGCGACCTGTTCCACCACGCCACCAGCGAGCCGGACCTTCGCCTGGGCGACACGCTGCCCGGCGAGCGCTTGCCGCTGGGGCAAGGTAAGCACGTCCAGCAGGCCGACGGACAGCAGGCGGCCCAGCTCGAGTTCGCTGCCCAGGCGCATCCGCTCGAAGGTGAACAGGGGGTTGGCGATTCGGCCTTGCTGCTGCGCTGCCGCCATGTCGGCCCAGCCCTGCGCGAGCAAGCCTTGCAATTCCGGACTGTTGGCCAGGGCCAGCTGCACCGCGCCGTCCTGCGTTAGCGGTTCGGCCAGCAGTTGCCGTGCGAGGTGGGCCCGTGCCTGCGCCTGCGCTTCGGTGCGGCTCAGTTCGAGCGCGCCCTGCGTGAAGGCCGGGAGCTCGGCATTCGTTTCCTGGATGGCCTGGTCGATATCGATGGTCGCGCAGCCGGCCAGCAGCAGGCCGGCGGCAGTCATGACGAGGGACCTTGTTGGCGTGTGTTTCATCACGGGTCCCTCAGGGTTTGGGGTGGGCGCCATGCGAATCCGCTGCGCCCGGCTTCGACGGCGGCGCCGATGCGCCTGGCGCAGGCGGTTGGGCCGCCTCCCGGGCGTAGGCGCGCCAGCCGCCTGCTTCGCGCACGGCTTCGTTCGACTGCGGCCAGGGGGTGGTCTTCTCCTCGGAAAACCGCTGGTAGCCGTCGAACGCGGAACGGTAAGCCGGCGGCGAAGCCGGGGCCGCGCCGGTCGGCGTGGCCTGGGCCAGGGCGGCAGTGGCTGCAATGCCGCAGAGCACGGCCAGCGGCCGGGTGAGCAGGGATGACTTCACGAAAACCTCGCGTCGTTCGGGGAAGGGGTCGCCAGCGCGAAGCGCGCGGGCGGCGAACGGACAGCCGCGACTGCCGCGTCAGCGGCAGCCGGGCGCTCAGGCGCGTGGAGGTTTGTCGAGGACGGCCGAGGGCCTGGGACGGATCAGCACCATCGGCGCGGCGAGGTCGGCCAACGGCGCCTGCGACACCGCCGCCCAGCGCGGCGTGTCGGCCAGCGCGACGCTGTGGCAGCACGCGGCGCAGACGCCGCAGGTGTGGGAGGCCTGCGCGGACGGTGGGTCCGCATCGCCAGGGTTGCCGGCCTGCGCCATGTCCTGGTGCTCGCCGTGGTCGTGCATCGCGGCGCCCTGGCCTGCATGCACGTGGTGCGCTGCGCTCGTGCTGCCGTCGTGCAGCGGTGCATGCACGCCCGCCCGTTGGGCCGCGCCGCCGCAAAGCAGCATGGACGCAGCGGCCCATCCCTGCAGGGGGACGGCAGCCATCAATAGCCAGACCAGGACGAGGCGGATGCGGAACATGTGACCGGCGATTCTAGCGGCGGACCGGCCGCCGCGCTCCGGCGGGTTCTTTCACCATCCGCGACGCGCAGGACAACTCCTACAGTCGATTCCACCCGTTGGACGACAGCGCTGCCATGCCGAGCTTCCTACAGTGGAAGACTCGCCGGCGCCGCCGGCGGTTATTTTGAGCAATGCGAAGAGGAAGCACCATGAACAGCGAAACCACCGACAGCATCACCAGCATGAACGGGCCCGGCGCCACCACCGGCCTGAACGGCAACGTCGTCCACCGCGTCGCGCAGAAGGCCCATGCAACCGTGGACAAGCTCGAGCAGACCGTGTCCACCGGCAGCGAAAGAGTGATGTCGATGCAGGAAGAGTACGGCAGCTACGCACGCGAGCAGATCAAGGCCCACCCCCTCAGCACGGTGGCCGGCGCTTTTGCACTCGGCCTGCTGCTGGGCAAGATCCTGCGCTGAAGTTCTCCCGCCCGGCTCAGGCTGCCTCGGGCCGGGCCAGTTCCCGCCGGGCCTGGCGCACCACGGTCCAGCCCGCGCTGATGGCCAGCGTGGACATCGCCACCGCAACCGCCAGGTCGGGCCACGCGGTGCCGGTGCCGAACACACCCAACGCGGCCAGCATCACGGCGATGTTGCCGATCGCGTCGTTGCGCGTGCACAGCCACACGGCGCGCATGTTGGCGTCGCCGTTGCGGTAGGCGTAGAGCAGCAACGCCACGCCCAGGTTCGCAGCCAGCGCCAGCCCGCCCACGATCCCCATCGTCAACGCTTCCGGCGGAACGCCGTTCGCCATGCCCCAGAGGGACTTGCCCAGCACTGCGATCCCGAATGCCAGCATGCTCGCTGCCTTCACCAGCGCGGCCTTCGCCCGCGACGCCAGGCCCATCCCCAGCACCGCCAGCGTCAGTCCGTAGTTGGCTGCGTCGCCAAAGAAATCGATGGCATCGGCCAGCAGCGACACGGAGCCCGCACGCACGCCTGCGCCGATCTCGACGGCGAACATCAGCGCGTTCACGGCCAGCGCGATCCAGAGAACGCGCCGGTAGGCGGGCGAATTCGACGCACCTTCGTGGTCGTGGTCGTGCTGGCAACAATCTGCGGACATGGATTCCTCTCGGTTGATCAGGCTATTGGAAACCCTGGAGCAACTCCAGGGTCAAGGGGGTAGGATGAAACCATGAAGATCAGCGACCTCAGCCGTGCCACCGGCGTCGACGTGGACACCATCCGCTATTACGAGAAGGCCGGCCTGCTGCCCGCGCCGGGGCGCGAATCCAATGGCTACCGCGCCTATGGCGAGCAACACCTCGAGCGGCTGGCCTTCGTGCGTCATTGCCGCGGGCTGGACATCCCGATGGCCGACGTGAAGCGCCTGCTCGACTTCGTCGGCGGCGCGCGGGATGGCTGCGGGGACATCGACGCATTGATCGACGCGCAACTGCTGCGGGTGCGGGCGCGCCTGAAAAGCCTGCGTGCCCTGGAGCGCCAATTGACGGCGCTGCGCAGCAGCTGCGACTCCGACCATGCGACGCACGAATGCGGCATCCTCACCGAACTGGTGGCGGCCGCGCACGGCGAGGCTTGCGCTTGCCACACGGGAGCGACAGCGCGATGAACGTGCCGCTGCCGCGGGGGGCCCTGGCCGCGCTGGCGGCGGCGCTGCTGTTCGGCGCGGGCACGCCCCTGGCCAAGCTGCTGCTCGCGCAGGCCAGTCCCTGGCTGCTGGCGGCGCTGCTGTACCTGGGATCGGGCCTGGGGCTGTGGTTGCTGCGCCGCGTCCGCGGCATGCCTGCCGTGCGGCTGGCAGCGGGCGAGGGCAAGTGGCTGGCGGGCGCGGTGGCCGCCGGCGGCGTTGTCGGGCCGGTGCTGCTGATGCTGGGCCTGGACGGCATGGCCGCGTCGTCGGCGTCGCTGCTGCTCAATGCCGAAGCCGTCTTCACCGCACTGCTGGCGTGGTTCGTGTTCAGGGAGAATTTCGACCGCCGCATCGCGCTCGGCATGCTGGCCATCGTCGCCGGCGGCCTGGTGCTGGCCTGGCCCGGCCGGATGGACTGGCCCGCGTGGCAGCCGGCGTTGTTCGTCGCGGGCGCGTGCCTGGCCTGGGGCCTGGACAACAACCTGACCCGCAAGGTGTCATTGGCCGACGCGACCTGGATCGCGATGGTCAAGGGCCTGGTCGCGGGTGCGACCAACCTGTTGCTGGCCCTGGCGCTGGGTGCGGCCTGGCCCGCCGCACCGGTGGTGGCGGCAGCGGCCGTGGTCGGCTTCGCGAGCTATGGCGCAAGCCTGGCGCTGTTCGTCGTCGGCCTGCGGGAACTGGGCACGGCGCGCACCGGCGCGTACTTTTCGGTGGCGCCGTTCTTCGGCGCCGTGCTGGCCATCGCGCTGCTGGGCGAGCCGCTCACGCTGCCGTTGGCCGTGGCCGGCGCGCTGATGGCCCTGGGCGTCGCGCTGCACCTGTCAGAACGGCACGAGCATCGCCATGCGCATGAGGTCATGGAGCATTCGCACGAACACGTGCACGGCGCGGGCGACGTGCATCACGACCATGTGCACGAGCCGCCGGTGCCACCGGGCACACGCCACAGCCACCCGCACCGGCACCAGCCGATGGTGCACAGCCACCCGCACTTCCCGGACGCGCACCACCGCCACGGGCATTGAGGCGGGCCGGGTCTATTTCTTCTGCGAGCGGTGGCGGGCAGCGGCAAGCCGCGGGCCTGCATCACGGTGCGCAGGCGATCGGGGTAGTCGGTGATCAGGCCATCCACGCCCCAGCCGATCAGGCGCTCCATGTCGGCGGGAGCGTTGATGGTCCAGGGGATCACCTGCAGGCCCAGCGCATGCGCTTCCGCCACCAGCGCCTGCGTCACCGCTCCGCCGTTGGGCGACCACACCGTGCCCCCCGCGGCCTTCACCATCCTGGGCGCGCTGCCATGGTCGGCGAATTTCAGCCCCGTCGTCCACTCGCCGGTGGCCAGGTTGTCGGTGTTGGGTGTCTGGATGGTGAGGAACACGGTCGGGATCGCGGGCTCCAGTTGCTGCACCAGGCGCAGCGTGCGCCAGTCGAAGCTCTGGATGGAAACGCGCTGCGCCATGCCGGCGTCGCGCACCACCTGCAGCAGCGCGCGCACCATCGCTTCGGGCGCCACGGTGTCGCCCGGCTGTGAAGGGTTGGTCTTGGTTTCGATGTTGAACCGCACCGACGCAGCGCCCAGCGCCTTGACCCGGTCGAACAGCGACGCCAGCGTGGGCATGTGCGTCCCGTCGCGCGGCTGCTGCGTGCTGAAGGTCTTGCCGTAGGCCGTGTCGGGGTTGATGCGCCCGATGTCGTAGGCCTGCAGTTGCGCCAGCGTCAGCGACCTGATCAGCGGCCCTTTCGTGCCGGCGAGCCACTGGCCGGCGGCGTCGCGCGTGATCGCCGGGTTCAGGTAGGGATCGTGCGAGATCACCACCACGCCATCCGCGGTGACGCCGACGTCCAGCTCGAGCGTGGTCACGCCGATCTCCAGCGCGCGCTCGAACGCGGGCAGGGTGTTTTCGGGCGCATTGCCGCGCGTGCCGCGATGCCCTTGCAGGTCGAAGGCGGAGGCGGTCAACGGCAGGGCTGCGGCAAGGCACAGGGCTGTCAGGATGTTTCGCATGGAGACATTGTGCCGACATTGGCCCGGCTTGCCTGCGGCAGGCCTTGAACCTACACTTCGCGCTCGCCAAACTGGAAACACCGCATGGAAACCCCCGGACCTTTTCCCCTGGAAGGCGGCTGCGGCTGCGGCACGGTTCGCTACCGGTTGGAAACCCGCCCGCTGTTCGTGCATTGCTGCCATTGCCGCTGGTGCCAGCGCGAAACCGGCGCCTCGTTCGCGCTCAACGCGATGATCGAAGCCGACCGGGTGACGCTGCTCGGGGCCCCGCCCGAGCTGGTCGACACGCCTTCGGCCAGCGGCAAGGGCCAGAAGATCGCGCGCTGCCCGCGCTGCCGCATCGCGGTGTGGAGCCACTATGCGGGCGCCGGGCCCACGGTGAATTTCGTGCGCGTCGGCACCCTCGACGAGCCCGACCACCTGCCGCCCGACATCCACATCTTCACCGACTCCAGGCAGCCGTGGGTGGTGTTGCCGCCGGGCACGCCGGCCGTGGCCGAGTATTACGACCGCAAGCAGTACTGGCCGCTCGCCAGCCTGGCGCGGCGCGAGGCGCTGCTGGCGAAGACCGGCGCGCAGCGCCAGTAACGAATCTTCTTCCCGGGACGTTCCCATGTACACACTCTTTGGCACCAAGGGCTCGGGCTCGGCCGCCGTCGAAGTCGCCTTGGAGGCCTGCGGCCTGCCGCATCGCCTCGTTCGCGCTGCAAGCTGGGAGCCCGATTCGCAGGTCGAGGAACTGCGCAAGGTCAATCCGCTGATGCAGGTTCCCACGCTGGTGCTGCCGGGCGGCAGCGTCATGACCGAAAGCGCGGCCATCCTGCTGCACCTGGGCCTCGATGCCGTCCCGCCCGGCCGGCTGCTGCCCGCGGACCCGATGGCACGCGCCCAGGCCATCCGCGGCCTGGTCTTCATCGCCGCCAACTGCTACAGCGCGATCAGCATTTCCGACTATCCGCAGCGCTGGACGCTGGCCGCCGACGAGGCGAGCCACGACGCGCTGCGCCAGGGCACCCGCAAGCAGCTGCATCGCCACTGGGAAATCTTCGCGGACACTTTCCCCGCGACGCCGTTTCTCTCCGGCGCTGCGCCGGGCGCCCTGGACTTCCTGGCGGCGGTGGTGTCGAAGTGGTCGGGCACGCGCGCCCACCTGCGCGAGCACCGGCCGGAATTCGCGGCAGCGCTCGCACGCATCGAGGCGCACGAATCGGTCGCACCCGTCTTCCGGCGGCACTGGGACGCGTGACATGGAATCGCAGCCTCGCCAGGACGTGTGGGCCGCCGGCAACCTGTACGAGCCCTATGTGGGCCGCTGGAGCCGGCTGGTGGCGCGCGAGTTCCTGGACTGGCTGGCGCTCCCGCCGGGGAAGGACTTCCTGGACGTCGGCTGCGGAACCGGGGCACTCAGCCAGGCGCTGGTTGACCGGTGCGCCCCGCGGTCGGTGACGGGCATCGACCCGTCAATTGCGTTCGTGGAATATGCGAAGGCGCACGTCCTGGGCGCGGGGGTGCAATTCCAGGTGGGCGATGCCCAGGCCCTGCCGGTGCCGGCTGAAAGCGCGGACGCCGCCGTTTCGGGCCTGGTGATCAACTTCGTGCCGCAGCCCCCGCTCGCCGTGTCGGAGATGATGCGTGCGGTGCGCAGCGGCGGCACCGTCGCCGCCTACGTCTGGGATTACGCGGGGCGGATGGATTTGATGCGCTACTTCTGGGATGCGGCGGCGCAACTCGATGCCGGCGCGCGCGCACTCGACGAGGGCCTGCGCTTTCCGCTCTGCCAGCCCCAGCCGCTGGCCGAGCTGTTCAGCGGCGCGGGCCTGCAGCATGTCGAAGTCCGCGCCATCGACGTGCCGACGCGCTTTCGCGACTTCGACGATTACTGGTCGCCCTTCCTGGGCGGGCAGGGGCCGGCACCCGGCTACGCGATGTCGCTCGACGAGCCCAAGCGCGCCGCGCTGCGCGACCTCCTGCGGTCGCGGTTGCCGGCGCAGCCCGATGGATCGATCGACCTGGTCGGCCGCGCCTGGGCAGTGCGCGGCCAGAAACCATGAACCACGCCGCCATGCCGCGCCGTCCGCAGAACCTGCACGAGGCGTATCACGCCCACATCTATTTCGACGCGGGCAGCGTCGGGCAGGCGCGTGCACTGGCTGAAGAGGCGGGCCGGCTGTTCAACGTGCAGCTGGGGCGTGTGCACGAAAAGCCCGTGGGCCCGCATCCGCGGTGGAGCTGCCAGATCGCTTTCAGCGCCGCCGAATTCGACCCGCTGATTGCCTGGCTGGATGAGCATCGCGGCGGACTGGACGTGCTGGTGCATGGCCTGAGTGGCGACGTGCTGGCCGACCACACGGATTACGCGTACTGGCTCGGCAACGCCTGGCCGCTGGACCTGTCGGCGCTCAAGCCGGCCGCGCCAAGCTGACGCCGCGCTAGAAACGCAGCTCAACCCGGCCGATGCCGTCCAGTTGCGCCTGCACATGCGATCCCTCGGGCGCGAACAGCAGGCCCGTGCATGAACCCGTGGTGATCACCTGCCCTGCGCGCAAGGGCTGGCCGCGCTGCGCGCAATGCCACGCCAGCCAGCCCAGCAACCGCCAGATATCGGCAGCCGGATTCGCGCCGCGGGTGCTGGCCACGGGCTGGCCGTCGAAGGCCAGGTAGGCCTGCACGGTGCGCAGGTCCAGCTCGGCCGGGTTCATCGATGAAGCCGGGCCGGTGACGAGCCCGCCATGCGTCTGCAGGTCGGCGAGCTGGGCCAGCGGCGCGCTGCCCCGCCAATCGGCCAGCCGCGTCTCGACCACTTCGATGACCGGCAGCACCGCGTCGACGGCGCGCTGCACGGTCATTGCATCGGGCGCGCCGCCCTCCGCCAGGAGATCGCTGCCCAGGCGCACCGCCACTTCCACTTCGATGCCGCGCATGCGCCAGGGCGGTCCGAGCAGCGACGCGCCGCTTTCGAAAAAACCACCTGCGGGCAAAGGCGCGCAGGCGGGCAGGTCCGCCGGGCCCCTGGCGCCGACCTTCCAGCCGGCCGCCGGCCCCAGGCGCGCGAGCGTCGCGTCCTGCACCGCGTAGGCTGCGCTGTCGTCGGGTGGCAGCGCCTGCGCATGCGGCACCGCCGCGGCGCCCTTGTGCGCCGCGACCAGGCGGCGGGCGACGGCGTCGGGGTCGAAGCGTGAAGCGATCGTCGACATCGGGCCCTAGTCCATGCGCGCGCCGGACTTCTTCACCGCGTCGGCCCAGCGCGGCATTTCCGCGGCCAGGAATTTCGAGAAGTCCTCGCTGCCCAGGAATGCCGGGTCGGCGCCTTGCGCGACCATGCGGGCGCGGATGTCGGGGCTGGTCATGACCTGCCTGAACGCGTCGCTGAGCTTCGCGGTCACGTCCTTGGGCAGGCCGGCGGGCGCGAGGAAGCCGTAGAAGCCGACCACTTCGAAGCCGGGGATGCCGCTCTCGATCACCGTGGGCGTGTCGGGCAGCGCGGGGTTGCGCTCGCGGCTGGTCACGGCCAGCGCCTTGACCTTGCCCTGCTTGTGGTAGCTGGCGGCCTGCGGGATCGACTCGGCCATGAACTGCACCTGCCCGCCCATCAGGTCGGTGAAGGCGGGTGCGCTGCCGCGGTAGGGGATGTGGACCATGAAGAGGCCGGTGGCGTTCTTGAACATCTCGGGCACCAGGTGGCTGATGCCGCCGTTGCCGGCCGAGCCGTAGTTGACCTGGCCGGGCCGGGCGCGCGCGTAATCCATGAATTCCCTGAGCGACGAAACCGGCAGCTTGGGGTTGACCAGCAGCGCCAGCGGCTGCATGGCCGTGCGCGCGATGGGCGTGAAGTCGCGCGTGCGTCTGGTAGGGCAATTTGGAATAGAGCGCCGGGTTGATCACCATGACGCCGGTGTTCGCCAGCATCAGCGTGTAGCCGTCGGGCGGCGCCTTCATCACGTCCTGCGCCCCCACGGTGCCGCCGGCACCGGCCTTGTAGTCGATGATCACCGGCTGGCCCAGCACGGCCTGCAGCCGTTCACTCAACAGGCGGGCGTGCTGGTCGAGCGGGCCGCCCGCCGGGAAGCCGATCACGACGCGGATCGGCTTTTCGGGGAAGGCCGCGAAGGCGCCAGCGCTGGCGGTGATGAGAAGCGCGGCAAGCGCGCGCCGGGTGAAGTTCATGCGTGTCTCCGTCGTTGGAGCACACATGATAAGAGGCGCGGCTCAACTGCGCAGCTTGGCTTCCAGCGTGATCTCGGGCACCGACGCGAGCGCCTTGGACAAGGGGCAATTCTTCTTGGCGCCCTCGGCCAGCTGGCGGAACTGCGCCTCGTCGATGCCCGGGACGGTGGCTTCCAGCGTGAGCGCGATGCGGTCGATCCTGAAGCCGTCGCCGTCCTTGGCAAGGCGCACGGCGGCCGTGGTGTCGATGCTGCTGGTGGGGACACCCGCCTTCTCGCACGCGAAGGCGAAGGCCATCGTGAAGCAGGCAGCGTGCGCGGCGCCGAGGATTTCCTCGGGGTTGGTGCCCTTGCGGTCGTCTTCGAACCGGCTGGCGAAGCCGTAGGGGTAGCCCTGCAGCGCGCCGGTCTCGGTGCTGACCTGGCCGCGGCCGGCCTTGCCGGCGCCTTCCCAGTGGATGCTGGCTTTCTTTTCGATCATGGTGGTGCACTCCTTGCAGCGTTCGAGTCTTGCGCAAGGCGGCCCGCGCCGTCTGTAGGACGCCGCCGCCAAGCCGTCACGCGTCGCGCAAGTGACCGCGTTGGGGCCATCCCTGATGCGCCGCAGCATCGGGATGGCTAGCCTCGATGCTCATGCAACGCCCCCACCACAAGTTCTGGCCCAAGCGCCTGCCGCACAGCATCACCCCGCCGGCCACCTCGCTGTGGGACAACCTCGAGACCAGCGCGCGCCGCTACCCCAACAAGCCGGCGCTGGTGTTCTTCGGCCGCATCCTGACCTACCGTGAGCTGCAGCGGCGGGCCGAGCGGCTGGCCGCGCGCCTGTACGCGCTGGGCGTGCGCAAGGGCGACCGCGTGATGCTCGACATGCAGAACTGCCCGCAGCTGGTGATCGCCCATTTCGCCATCCTGCGCGCCAATGCCGTGGTGGTGCCGGTCAACCCGATGAACCGGGCCGAGGAGCTCAAGCACTACATCAACGACCCGGATGCCCGGGTCGCGATCACCACCGCCGACCTGGCGGCTGAAATCGCCAGGGCCAGCAACGCGCTGCCCGAGCGCGAGCGGCTCGCCCACATGATCGTGAGCCATTTCACCGATGCGTTCGACCCGGCCGACAGCGGCGCCGACGCCATGCCCGACGCCTGGCGGGACTGGCTGCTGACGCGGCACGAGCTGCCGACGCTCGCCGGGGGCGAGGTCATGGGCTGGGACGCGGCGCTGGACATCGAGGCCGCGCCGCCCGCGCTGGAGGTGGGCCCGTCCGATCTCGCCATCCTGCCCTACACCAGCGGCACCACCGGCCTGCCCAAGGGCTGCATGCACCTGCACTCGAGCATCATGCACAACGCGGTGTCCAGCTGCCTCTGGGGCAACGGCACCGCCGAGAACGTGACGCTGCTCGTGGTGCCGATGTTCCACATCACCGGCATGGTCAGCGTGATGCATTCGAACATCTACGCCGGCGCCACGCTGATCGTGATGCCGCGCTGGGACCGCGACCTGGCCGGCCGCCTGATCTCGCACTGGAAGGTCACCGCCTGGACCAACATCCCGACCATGGTGATCGACCTGCTGGGCAGCCCCAGCTTCGACAAGTACGACCTGTCCAGCCTGGTCCACATCGGCGGCGGCGGCGCGGCGATGCCGCAGGCCGTGGCGCAGCGGCTGCTGGAGCAGTTCGGCCTGCGCTATGTCGAGGGCTACGGCCTCACCGAGACCGCCGCGCCTTCCCACAGCAACCCGCCCGATGACCCGAAGCAGCAATGCCTCGGCATCCCGTTCATGGGCTGCGACGCGCGCGTGGTCGATCCCGAGACGCTGCGGGAAATGCCCGTGGGCGAGCAGGGCGAGATCATCATCCGCGGGCCCATGGTCTTCGACGGCTACTGGAAGCGGCCCGAGGCCACTGCCGCGGCGTTCGTGGAATTCGACGGCCGGCGGTTCTTCCGCTCCGGCGACCTCGGCCGGGTGGATGAGGACGGCTATTTCTTCCTGACCGACCGCCTGAAGCGGATGATCAACGCGTCGGGCTTCAAGGTCTGGCCGGCCGAGGTGGAAGCCCTGATGTTCAGGCACCCCGCCATCCAGGAGGCCTGCGTGATCTCGGCCCGCGACAGCTACCGCGGCGAGACGGTGAAAGCCGTGGTCGTGCTGCGCGCCAGCCACAAGGGACAGGTGAGCGAGCAGGACATCACCGACTGGTGCCGGGAAAACATGGCGGTGTACAAGGTCCCGCGCATCGTGCAGTTCGTCGATGCCCTGCCCAAGAGCGGCAGCGGCAAGGTGATGTGGCGCACCTTGCAGGAGGCCGAGGCCAAGGCGGATTGAACGCCCGCCGCGCGGGGCGTAGACTGCGAGCTCAACAAGAACGGCCGAGAGGTTCGCCCCATGAGCAGCGTCCCCGCCCCCAGCACGGGCTGGCAGGAAAAAATCGCTTCCGACGAAGAGCAGCGTTACGCGGAATACGCGAAGCAGTTCGCGCAGATCCAGGCGGCCAGGTCGGCACGCTGGGGCGCCGGCCGTGCCTTGCACCGCAAGCAGCTCACGGCCGCGCACGGCATCCTCGAAGTGCTCGACGGGCTGCCGAGGTACGCACGGCATGGCCTGTTCGCCCAGCCGCGCGAGTACGACGTCTGGGTGCGCACCTCCAACGGCGGTTTCGACCGTGCGCCCGACAAGGTGCCGGACGTACGGGGTTTCGCCATGCGGGTGTTCGGCGTGGAAGGGGAGTCGGCGCTCGGCAACGGCGCCGCGGTCAGCCAGGACTTCACCCTGATCAACCAGGAATTGTTCGGCTTCCGCGGTTCGGACGATTTCGTCGGTGTCGCTGTCGCGGCAGCTCGCGGCAAGGGTGAGCTGATCAAGCACCTGTTTCGCCGCTACGGGCTGCTGGGCGGCCCGCGCCAGCTGGCCAGGCTGCTCAAGGGTGCGGGCAAGCCGTTCAACGGTTTCGCGACCGAGGCGATGTTCAGCGCGGTGCCGATGGCGAACGGTCCCTATGCCGTTCGCGTGCGCCTGCTGCCGGCATCGTCCAACAATACGGCTGCGCCCGATGCGCGTGGCAACTGGGATGCCGATTTCTCCGGCCGTCTGGCGCGCGGCCCGCTGCACTGGGACCTGCAGCTGCAGTTTTTCGCGAGCGAGGAGACGACGCCGATCGAGGATGCGTCGGTCAACTGGAGCACCCCCTACAGCACCGTGGCGCGGCTGATGCTGCCCACCCAGGACACGCGCAGCGCCGAAGGCCTGGCGCTTGCGGAAAAAGTGGAGGCCACGGTGATCGACCCGTGGCAGGCGCTGGCCGAACACCGGCCGCTCGGCGACGTGCAGCGCGCGCGCAAGGTGGTGTATTTCGAAAGCCAGAAGGGCCGCGGCGCGGCCTGAGGCGCACCGGCGCGGCAGCGCCGGCGCGTAGGCGGCGTCCGACGCAGTTGTGCGGTTTTTCGCACGGCCTTTGTTCCGGCTGAGGAGGTATAAAAACGCCCGTGGCAGCGCGGACACGTCGGCGGCTTCCTACACTCGCGGCTGGGTTTCCTGCCTAGCATTCACGGGTCATATCTTCCGAACATCCGCATGCGCGTCACCCCTCACGTCCCGGCCCTTCACATCCCCGCCCAGGAACGCGCCTCCTCCGGCGTACCGGGCCTGGACAACATTCTCGGCGGTGGCTTTCCCGCCAACCATCTCTACCTGGTCGAAGGCACACCCGGCGCCGGCAAGACCACGCTGGGCCTGCAGTTCCTGCGGCGTGGGGTGGAAAAGGGCGAGAAGGGCCTTTACATCACGCTGTCGGAAACCGCAAACGAATTGCGAACGGTCGCCGCCTCGCACGGCTGGACCCTGGACGGTGTCGAGATCTTCGAGCTGGTCACCGATGAGGGCCTGAGCCCGGAAGCCGAACAATCCATCCTGCACCCGTCGGAAGTGGAGCTGGGCGAGACCACCCGCGGCGTGATCGCGGCCGCGGAGCGGGTCAAGCCCAGCCGCATCGTCTTCGACAGCCTGTCGGAGATGCGCATGCTGGCGCAGAACCCCTTGCGCTACCGGCGGCAGGTGCTCGCCCTCAAGAGTTTCTTTGCCGCGCGCGGCTGCACCGTGCTGCTGCTGGACGACCGCAGCGCGGACCATGACGACCTGCAACTGCACAGCATCGCGCACGGCGTCGTGAGCCTGGAGCAGGTGGTGGACCAATACGGCCCCGAGCGGCGGCGACTGCGCGTCATCAAGATGCGTGGCATCCCGTTTCGCGGCGGCGAGCACGACTTCAACCTCGACACCGGCGGCCTGTCGGTGTACCCGCGGCTGGTGGCGGCCGAGCACCGCACCCCTTTCGACGCGGAGATCGTCAGTACCGGATCGCCCGAGCTCGACACGTTGATGGGCGGGGGCCTGGCGCGCGGCAGCAATACGCTGTTCAGCGGGCCGTCGGGCGTGGGCAAGACCACCACCGCCATCGCCTGCACGCGCGCTGCGCTGCAGCGCGGCGAAAAGGCGGTCTACTATCTGTTCGACGAAGGCCTGGGCACCCTGCTCATCCGCTCCAAGGCGCTGGGTTTGGATATCGAAAATTACCTGCGGGACGGCCAGCTTCAAATCCAGACCCTCGACCCCGCCGAAGTGTCGCCCGGTGAATTCGCCAACATGGTCCGCGCGTCGGTGGAGGAGGCGGGCGTCCAGACCGTGGTCATCGACAGCCTGAACGCGTACCTGCAGGCGATGTCCGGTGACAAGCACCTGCTGCTGCAGATGCACGAGCTGCTCACCTACCTGAACCAGCGCGGCGTGGTCACGATCCTCATCCTGGCGCAGCATGGCGTGCTGGGCGATGTGCGCAGCGACGTGGACCTGAGCTACCTGAGCGACGGCATCCTGCTGTTCCGGTTCTTCGAAGCGCGCGGCAGCCTGCTCAAGGCCGTGTCGATGGTCAAGAGCCGCACCAGCGACCATGAGCTCACCATCCGCGAGTTCCGGCTCAACCGGAACGGCGTGCAGGTGGGCCAGGCCCTGACGGACTTCGAGGGGGTGCTCTCGGGCGTGGCCTCGTACAAGGGCTCGTTCCCGCTGCTCTCGGACGGCGACGCCGGCGGGAAGGACGCCCGCTGACATGGAATTGAGAGTCCTGGTTCACGCGCCGCGCGGGCGCGATGCGGCTGTTGTCAAGGGCGTGGTGGAACCCAACCACCAGGTCGAGGTCTGCCCGGACGGCGCCGCCTTGCGGCGCGGCCTCGACCAGGGCGCCGCCGCGGCCGTGGTCACGGAAGAGGCGCTGTCCGATCCGGCCGTGGACGTTTCCCTCACGCATTGGCTCACGGCCCAGCCGCCCTGGTCCGATTTCCCGTTCATCGTGCTGGCCTCGAAGCAGCCGGGGCCCCGGCCGGCCGCCGCCGTCGCCGCGTTGCACCGGCTGGGCAACGTCATCCTGCTGGAGCGGCCGCTGAACGCCGAGACCCTGTCGAGCGCCGCCGATGCCGCCGTGCGGGCGCGCCGGCGCCAGTACGCCACGCGCCAGCATCTCGAGGAGATCAGCCGCACGCAAAGCGAAGTGGAACTGCTCAACAGCCAGCTGGAGCTGCGCATCGAGAAGCGCACGCGCGAGCTGGCCAGCGCCAACGACCGGCTGATGAAGGAAATCGCCGAGCGCGAGCGGGCCCAGGCGGCGTTGACGCAGGTGCAGAAGATGGAGGCGATCGGCCGTCTGACCGGCGGCATCGCGCACGACTTCAACAACCTGCTGCATGTGGTGAACATGAACCTGGAGCTGATCGCGCTCTACGCCAAGGAAGAGAAAGTGAAGCCGGTGATCGAGCGGGCGCGCAGCGCCGCGCGCCGCGGCGCCAAGCTGACCGGCCAGCTCCTTTCGTTCGCGCGCAGCCAGTCGCTGCTGCCCAAGCTCACGCACGTCAACGAACTGCTGCTGGGCATGAAGGACCTGCTGGAGATTTCGGCCGGCCCCGGGGTGAGCGTGCAGTACGAGTTGTGCGACACGCGCGCGGCGGTGATCGTCGACCCCAGCCAGCTCGAGATGGCCGTCCTCAACCTGGCGGTGAATTCGCGCGACGCCATGCCCCAGGGCGGCGTGCTGAAGATCTCCACCTGCTCGCAGCAGCGTGGTGCGGGCGACGAAGGGCAGCTCAGTCCGGGCGAATACGTGGTCATCCACGTTTCCGACACGGGCGGCGGCATCGCCCCCCAGCTGCTGGCCAAGGTGTTCGATCCCTTCTTCACCACCAAGCCCCTGGGCAGCGGCACGGGGCTGGGCCTCAGCCAGGTCTACGGCTTCGCGCGCCAGTCCGGCGGGCTGGCCTTCATCCGCAGCGAGCCGGACAAGGGCACGACGGTGGAGATGGTCTTTCCGGCGGCCCCCGCGGACGCGCAGCCGCCGGCGGAACACGGCCCGGGCCCGGTGATGCCGCAGGGTGCGAAATCGGGCCACATCCTGGTGGTGGAGGACGACGCCGAAGTGCGCCGCGTCATCGTCGAGTGCCTGGGCCTGATCGGCTACCGGGTGACCGATGCGGGCAACGGCACCGAAGGCCTCGCCGCGATCGCGGCGGAGAAGCCCGACGTCCTCGTGGTGGACTACGCGATGCCCGACATGACGGGCGCCGAAGTCATCTCCAAGGCGCGCGAAATGGTTGGCGACCTGCCGGTGATCCTGGCCACCGGCTATGCCGACATGGCCGCCGTCGAGCGGCTGGCCGGCCGCCCGGCGATCCTGCGCAAGCCCTTCGACATCAATTCGCTGGGCGAGGCCGTGTCCCGGGCGCTGCAACGGGACCGCGAGGAACGTGGCGTCCTCAGCGCCTGACGCCGGCGCCCGGCGCGAAGCCCCGGGCACCCTCGACTGCCTGGTGATCGGCGGCGGCCCCGCCGGGCTGATGGCCGCGGTGTACCTGGCCCGTTTCCGGCGCCGCGTGCTGGTCATCGACGACGGCGGCAGCCGGCTGGGGATGATTCCGAAGACACGCAACGTGATGGGTTTTCCCGACGGCATCGCGGGCGCGGAACTGCTCGAGCGGATGCGCGCGCACGCGATCCGCTTCGGCGTGCCGTTGCAGCAGGGCCGGGCGCACGGGCTGGAGCGCCGGGCCGACGGCAGCTTCGAAGTCACCGCCGGCACGCGCCGGCTGCGCGCCGGCTTCGTGCTCCTGGCCACCGGCGCGCGCGACGTCGCCCCGGAGATCGCCGGCCTGGAGGCGTCGCTCCAGGCCGGGCAGGTGCGCTACTGCCCGGTGTGCGACGGCTTCGAGACCCAGGGGCAGCGCGTCGCGGTCCTGGGCCGCGAGATCCACGGCGTGCGCGAATCGGCCTTCCTCGCGCACTTCGGCAACCAGGTCACATGGCTCACCATGGGATCGCAGCATGCCGTGCCGGCGGGCGAACTGGCCCGCCTCCAGCGGCTGGGCGTGCAAGTCGCGGACCGCGAGGCGCACCACATCCGCTGCGCTCCCGGGCATGGCGTCACGGTGGAAATGCATGACAGCCATGCGCTGCGCTTCGACACGCTCTACCCAGCGCTCGGGCTCACCCATGCGTCGCAGCTGGCGACCGCGCTGGGGGCGCGCGCCGAGGACGACGGGCAACTGGAAGTGGACGGCCATTTCCAGACCAGCATCGACGGCCTCTACGCGGCCGGCGACGTCGCGGTGGGGCTCAACCAGATCAACGTGGCGGCGGGGCAGGCTGCGATCGCCGCGACCGCCATCCACAACCGCCTGTGACGGCCTGCCCGGCTTGCACTACCATGGGCCTTCGATTCGAGGAGAGCCCGTGAAGATCAGGAGCGTCGAGCCTTTTGTCCTGCATGTCCCCGTGACGGGGTCGCAGATCGCCGACAGCACGCACACGATCACCCATTGGGGCGTGGTCGGCGCGCGCATCGAAACCGAGGATGGCCTGGCCGGCTTCGGGTTCACCGGCACCCACGCCTGGCTGCCGGGCGACCACCTCATCACGCGCTGCATCGCGACGTGCCACGCGCCGCTGCTGGTGGGCGAGGATGCGGAAGACGTGCAGCGCCTGTGGCTGAAGCTCGCGCGCAACCCCGCGCTGCAGTGGATCGGCCGCGCCGGCATCACCACCTTGTCGCAGGCCGCCATCGACATCGCGCTGTGGGACCTGAAGGCCAAGCGCGCGGGCGTGCCGTTGTGGAAGTTGCTGGGCGGGCAGGTGCGCGAGAAGGTGCGGGCGTACAACACCGACATCGGCTGGCTCAGCATCGCCGACGACAAGCTGGTGGAAGGCGCGCTGCGTGCCATCGCCGAGGGCTTCACCGGCATCAAGATCAAGGTCGGCTCCACCGTGGAGCGCGACCTGCGCCGGCTGGAAGCCGTGCGCCGCGCGATCGGCCCCGACGTGACGCTGGCCATCGACGGCAACGGCAAATGGGACTTGCCGACCTGCCTGCGCTTTTGCGGCGCGGCCGAGCAGTTCGACGTGTACTGGTTCGAGGAGCCGCTCTGGTACGACGACGTCAAGGGCCACGCCGAGCTGGCGCGGGCCACGCGCATCCCGGTCGCCCTGGGCGAGCAGCTCTACACGCAGGATGCCTTCAGCGAATTCTTCCAGCAGCGCGCGATCCATTGGGTGCAGCCCGACGTGACGCGCATGGGCGGCCTGACGGAGGTGTGGCGCGTCTGCGAGACCGCCCACTCCCATCGGCTGCCGGTGGCCCCGCATGCCGGCGACATGAGCCAGGTGCACGTGCACCTGAGCTATGCGCACCCGGCCTGCGCGGTGCTGGAATACATCCCCTGGATCAAGGACTGCTTCACGGAGCCGGCCGAGGTGGTGCAGGGTTCCTTCCGGCTGCCGCAGCAACCGGGCGCGGGCACCACGCCGACGCGCGAGGCCTGGGAGCGGTTCCGGCAACCGGCCGCCTGAAGCAATGGCCATCCCCGCCGACGATCCCTTCGGCCGGCCCGCCGGCGGCTGGCGGCTGCGGGCGTACCGGGTGATCTACGAATCGGACACGCGCGCCGGGCAGGTGTTCGACCAGGTCATCATCGCGGCCATCGTCATCAGCGTCGCCGTCGTGATGGCCGACAGCGTCCGCGCCTGGCACATGCGGCACCGCACCGCGTTCGAGATCGCGGAATGGTTCTTCACGCTGCTGTTCACCGTGGAGTACGTCGCGCGCCTCGCCACGGTGGACCGGCCCCTGCGCTATGCGCGCAGCTTCTTCGGCATCGTCGACCTGCTGGCCGTGCTGCCGACCTACCTGGCGCTCTTCGTGCCCGAACTGCACGCGCTGATCGACGTGCGGATCCTGCGGCTGCTGCGCGTGTTCCGGATCTTCCGCCTCACCGAATACGTGACCGAGTACCAGGTGATGGGCGAGGCCCTGATGGCCAGCCGCCGCAAGATCCTGGTGTTTCTTTCGGCGGTGCTGATGGTGGCGCTCATCCTGGGGACCCTGCTGTACGTCGTCGAAGGGCCGGAGCACGGATTCAACGACATCCCCACGGCGGTGTACTGGGCCATCACCACCATCACCACCGTGGGTTTCGGCGACATCACGCCCAAGACCAACATCGGCCGCTTCATCGCGTCGGTGATGATGCTCATCGGCTGGGGCACGCTGGCCGTGCCCACCGGCATCGTCACCGCGGAGATGACCATCCGCCGCCATGCCCGCCCGCCGCGGGTTGCGCGCGGTTGCGCGGAATGCGGCTCGGAAGGCTATGGGCCGGAAGCGAAGTTCTGCCAGCAGTGCGGGGCCCGGCTGCCCGACGTCGCGGCGCGCTGAGGCCGTCCCTACGCGATGTCCGCGCCGCGTTGCGCCAGCAGCTCGCGCAGCACGGAGCGGTGGCAGCGGTTTTCGTCCTCGCAATAGCAGCCCAGCGAAAACGACGTCCCGTGCGACATGGCGGCCAACAGGTCGAGCACATGGCTCGCATCGGGCTGCTTCATCTCGGCGTGGAACTTGCGCTTGAAGGCAGCCCACTCCCTGTCATCCTGCGCCGCCTGGCCCTGCGCCATCAATTCGGCGCTGGGCGCGATGTTGGGCAGCCAGGTGTCGTAGAAGTCGCGGCTGGCGAACTCGGCCTTGGGCACGCCGCGTGGCGGCCGTCGCACAGTGCCCAGCCGCAGGCCCTCGCCGGGAGCGCGGGGAGTTCCGAGGCGAACGATGCGGATGCTCATGGGGATCTCCTTCCACCCGCGAGCGTACCGCTTTCAGGCGGCCGTGTCCGCCGGGGCGAGCTCGCTCCATCCCTGCGCCTGCCGCACGAAGGTCGCGGTAGAAGCTACGGCGAAGGCGCCCGCGTCGGGCTGCCACACGTAGCCTTGCAGGCGGACCTCGTCGCCGTCGATGTGGATGGCGTTGAAGGAGTTGGGCTCGCCCCGTTCGCGGGTGGATGTCGCGGTGCCGGCCTGGATGGTCAGCGCCGCGTAGCCGCCCAGTGCATAACGGGTCGCGGTGTTGCCGGCGTGGCTCAGGTGCATGTGGCCGGACAGCAGGATGTCCGTGCCGCATTCCGCGAACGCCCTCATCGCCATGCCGGCGCGCCGCACCAGGTTGTCGTCGTCGGCGCTGCCGGGCAGGTCGAACGGATGGTGCGTGACCACGATCTTGACGATGTGGTCGTCCAGCTGGGTGAAGCGCTCCTGCAGCAGCGCCACCTGCTCGTGGTTGATGCGGCCGTCCTTGAAGGTCAGCGAGCGTGCCGTGTTGACGCCGGCCACGGCGATCTCGTCGTCGGCGAAGAACGGTTCCAGGTCGCCGGTGATGTGGCGGCGGTACTGCTTGAGGGGGTCGATGAAGCGCTTCACGACGTTGTACAGCGGCACGTCGTGGTTGCCGGGCACCACCAGCTGCGGCTGCGGCAGGCCGTCCAGGAAGCGCCGCGCCTGCTCGAACTGCTCGCTGCGCGCGCGCTGGGTCAGGTCGCCCGAAACGACCAGCAGGTCCGGGTCGATCGCGGCCAGGCATTCACGCAGCGGCTCGAGCAGCGCCTCGTCGACGCGGCCGAAGTGCAGGTCGGACAGGTGGGCCACCGTCCTCATTCGCTCGCCCTCCCCAGGTTGCCGGCGGGCGCCGGGACGATGACTTGCAGCGCGCCCGGCCGGATGCGAAAGCGCAGGGGCGCCTGCATCAGCGAGACTTCACCGTCCGTGGCGACGCGCACATGGGACTGCGGCGTCGAGACGACGAGGGTGCGCGCGGTGAGCGCGTCGAAGTCGCGAGCCTGGCGCAGCCGGCCCAGCAGCGCGCGCAGCGCCAGCCGCAGCAGGCCGAAACGCCCGGTGCGCTGCGTCACGTACAGGCTGAGCTTGCCGCGGGCGATCGAGGCACGCTCGCCGATTTCGAAGCCCTCCATGCTGTACTCGTTGTTGCCGACGAAGACGAAGGCACTGCGGCGGCTGTGCGACTGGCCGTTCAGGTCGATCTGCAGCGACAGCACGGGGTAGCGCCGTGCCGCGTGCATGGACGCGGCGAGCAGCGCGCGCCACTTGCCGCGGCCCAGGCGCCGGCGCTGCCGCTCGCGGTCGAGCACGATGTCCGGGTACAGGCCCAGGCTCGAATTGTTGATGAACAGCCGGCCGTTGACCTCCGCGGCATCGACGGGGATCGTGGTGCCCCGCGCGATCACCGCCACGGCGGCATCCAGCTCCAGCGGGATGCCCAGGTCCTTCGCAAAGTGATTGAGCGTGCCCAGCGGCAGCACGCCGAGCGGGACACCGGTGCCGGCCAAATGGGCGGCGACGGCGCTGACGGTGCCGTCGCCGCCTGCGGCCACGACCCGCGCCCAGCCGTCTTTCGCGGCCTGCGCCGCGGCGGCGCGTATCTGCTCGCCGCTGTGGGTGAGGGCGACCTGGGCCAGCAAGCCCTGCGCCAGGAACTTGCCCTCCAGCTCGCGCACCCAGTCAGGCGCGCACCCCTGGCCCGCGGTCGCGTTGACGATCACGTGCACCGGCGCGAGCGAGGTGAAAATGGGCGGTCGCTGGCTCATGAGGGACCACCTTCGCGCAACGGGGCCCGCGCATCTGTAGTCGCGGCCCGGCAAAACGGCCGGGGTTCTTCCTACAAGTGGGTGCGGGCGGCGATGTCGCTCACGACGCGCGCGTACCGCTGCTTGCTCCAGTATGCCGACGCCCAGTCGATCAGCACCACGATCCGGTTGCGAAAGCCGATCAGGAAATAGATGTGCGCGAACAGCCAGAACAGCCAGGCGAAATAGCCGCTGAACTTGAAGTGGCCCACCGGCGCGGTGAGGTCCACCACCGCGGCATTGCGGCCGATGGTGGCGAGGTTGCCGTAGTCCCGGTAGCGGAACGGCCGGGTCGGCTGCCCGCGCAGGCGCCGCAGCAGGTTGCCCGCGGCGGCGCGGCCCATCTGCTTGGCCGCGGGCGAGACGCCCGGCACGGGCTGCGGCTCGCCGCGCGGCGGGTAGCTCCTGGCCGACGCCAGGTCACCGATCACGCTGATCTCGGGATGGCCGGGCAGGCTCAGGTCCGGCGCCACGGCGACGCGCCCGGCCCGGTCCGTGGTGGCGCCCGTGCCTTGCGCGAGCAACCGGCCGAGGGGCGATGCGGCGACCCCCGCAGCCCAGATCACGCAGCGGCTGTTGATGGTTTGCGTGGCGAGCGCCGTGCCCTGGCCGCCGGCCTGGACTTCCACCGACACAGCGTCGATGGCGACCACCCGCGCGTCGAGCCGCACCTCCACGCCCAGCTTTTCCAGCTGCTCCTTCGCGCGAAGGCTCAGGTCGGGCGGCATGGCCTGCAGCACGCGCGGCCCGCCCTCCAGCAGCAGGACGCGGGCGCTGGCGGGATCGATGTGGCGAAATTCACCGGGCAGCGTGTGCCGGGCGATTTCGGCCAGGGTGCCTGCCATCTCCACGCCGGTGGGTCCGCCGCCGACGACGACGAAGGTGAGCCACGCCGCGCGCAGCGCCGGGTCGGGTTCCTTTTCCGCGGCCTCGAACGCCAGCAGGATGCGCCGGCGGATCTCGAAGGCGTCGTCCAGCGTCTTCAGCCCCGGCGCATGGGGCGCCCAGTCGTCGCGGCCGAAGTAGCTGTGGGTGGCGCCGGCCGCGACGATCAAGTGGTCGTAGGGCAGGGCCGGGCCGTCGTCCAGCAGCACCTGGCGGGCGGCGGTGTCGATGGCGGTCACCTCGCCGAGCAGGGTCGTCACGTTGGCCTGCCTGCGAAACAGGTGGCGCACCGGCGCCGCGATGGCGGGCGCCGAGAGGCCCGCGGTCGCCACCTGGTACAGCAGCGGCTGGAACAGGTGGTGATTGGTCTTGTCCACGAGCGTGATGGCCACGGGAGAGGCGCGCAGCGCACGGGCCGCTTCCAGCCCGCCGAAGCCGCAGCCGATGATGACGATGCGAGGAAGGTTCTGGCCGGCATTCATGGCCGGAATTATGCGAGGAAGGCACAATCGATCCGATCGAAGGAGTGCACCATGTTTTCAACCTGCATCGCCGGCAGCCTGCCCAAGCCCGGGTGGCTCGCCGAAACCCGGAAACTCTGGCCGCAATGGAAGGCCCAGGGCGCGGAACTGCGCCAGGCCAAGGCCGACGCCACCTTGCTGTGGATCAAGGCCCAGGAGGACGCGGGCCTGGACATCGTGGGCGACGGCGAACAGTCACGCCAGCACTTCGTGCACGGATTTCTCGAGCAGGTCGAAGGCATCGACTTCGAGCACAAGGTGAAGATGGGCATCCGCGACAACCGCTACGACGCGATGGTGCCGCAGGTGGTGGCCCCGCTCAGGCTCAAGGGGCGCGTGCATGCCTTCGAGGCGCAGCTCGCCCGCGCGCACACGAAGCGCAAGCTCAAGTTCACGCTGCCAGGCCCGATGACCATCGTCGACACGGTGGCGGACCGCTACTACGGCGACAAGGTGAAGATGGCGTTCGCTTTCGCCGAGCTGCTGAACCAGGAAGCGCTGGCATTGCAGGCCGACGGCGTGGACATCATCCAGTTCGACGAGCCGGCCTTCAACGTCTACATGAAGGAAGCCGCCGAATGGGGGGTCGCGGCCCTGGAAAGGGCGGCCCAGGGGCTCACCTGCACGACGGCCGTGCACATCTGCTACGGCTATGGCATCAAGGCCAACGTGGACTGGAAGAACTCGCTGGGCGAGGAATGGCGGCAGTACGAGCAGGTCTTCCCCGCGCTCGCGGCCAGCAGCATCGACCAGGTGAGCCTGGAGTGCTACCACTCGCACGTGCCGCCGCACCTGATGAAGCTGCTGGAAGGCAAGGACGTGATGGTGGGCGTGATCGACGTCGCCAGCGACACGATCGAGACGCCCGAGCAGGTGGCCGACACCATCGGCGCGGCCCTCCAGTTCGTGCCCGAAGCAGCGGCTGTTCCCGTGCACCAACTGCGGCCTCGCGCCGATGGATCGCGAGGTGGCGCTGAAGAAGCTCGAGGCGCTGGCGCAGGGCGCTGAACTCGCGCGCAGGAGGTACGCCTGATGGCGAGCCTGAACCGAGTCGCGCTGGCGCGCCTGCGCGCCACCCTGCAGTCGCATATCGACCGCCAGCGCATTCCGGGCGCCATCGCCGTGGTGGCCCTGGGAGGCCATGTGGAACTGTTCGAGGCGATGGGACGGCAGGACCCGGCTGCGGGCACGCCGATGCAGGGCGATGCGATCTTTCGCATCTACTCCATGACCAAGCCGCTGGTCTCGCTGGCCGCGCTGATGCTGGCCGAGGAGGGCGCGCTGCAGCTGGGCGATCCGGTGTCGAAGTACCTGCCGGAGTTTGCCAATCCGCAGGTGGCGGTGGAGGAGGGCGGCGAGGTGCGGCTGGAGCCGGCCCGGCGCGAGCCCACGGTGCAGGACCTGCTGCGCCATACCGCGGGCTTCACGTACGAATTCCTCGGCAGCAGCGCGGTGCAGCGTCGTTACGAAGCGGCCGACGTCGTCGACCGTTCGCGCACCAATGCGCAGTTCTGCAAGGTGCTCGCCGGCCTGCCGCTGGCGCACCAGCCGGGCAGCGTGTGGGAATACAGCCGCGCGACCGATGTGCTGGGCGCATTGCTCGAAGTGGCCGCGGGACGGACGCTGGGCGACTTGTTGCACCAGCGCATCCTCGGGCCGCTGGGCATGAAGGACACGTCGTTCGCCGTGGCCCGGGACCAGTGGCACCGGATCGCCGAGCCTTTTGCGAGCGATCCCGACTCCGGGAACGCCGTCGTCATGATGGATGCACGCGAGGTCCCGAAGTTCGAGTCCGGCGGGGGCGGCCTGCTGTCCACCGCGGCCGACTACATCCGCTTCCTGCAGCTCATGCGCAACCGGGGCGCGCTGGACGGTACACGGCTGGTCTCGCGCAAGACCATCGAATGGATGACCTCGGACCACCTCGGGGCGATCCCCGTCAATGGCGACCTGCTGCTGCCCGGCTACGGTTTCGGCCTGGGCTTTTCGGTACGCACGCACAGCGGCCTGGCGCCGCAACCCGGCTCGACGGGCCAGTATTTCTGGAGCGGCATCGGTGGCACTTCCTTCTTCGTCGATCCGGCCGAGGACCTGTTTGCCATGCTGCTCACGCAGGCGCCCAACCAGCGCATCTTTTTCCGTAACGTGTTCAGGAACCTGGTTTACGCGGCGCTCGATTGAAGCCTGCAGGACATGCGCGCAAACGGGTGATGACAGGGCGCGAGCCGGGTGCTAGGCTTCCCGGATGAGTACGCACGACCACCCCGCCCATTCGCACGATCACTCCGGCGGCATGCCGCCGTGGAAACACGATGGCGTGCGTGTCATCCCCGGCGGCCAGCTGGACGCGAACACGGCGCAAACGCCGGGCATGGACCGCAAGGCGGCGATCAACTTCGCACGCGTCGGGGCGCAGAAGCTGTGGGCCGGGACGGTCACCATCCATGCCAACGCCAAGACCGGCGCCCATCACCACGGCCACCTGGAAAGCGTCATCTACATCGTCCGGGGCCGCGCGCGGATGCGCTGGGGCGAGCATCTCGAGTTCACCGCCGAAGCCGGCCCGGGCGATTTCATCTACGTGCCGCCATACGTGCCGCACCAGGAGATCAACGCCAGTCCCACCGAGGTGCTGGAATGCGTCCTTTGCCGCAGTGACGGCGAGGCCGTGGCGGTGAACCTGGACATCGAGCCCGTGGAAAAGCCCGATGAGGTGCTGTGGGTCGACCCCACGCATCCGAAGGGCGGGGTCTAGAAAAGCATGTCCGATGTCGCGATCCTCGTCGTCGAGGACAACCCGGATCACCGGGAACTGACGTTGCTCGCCTTGCGCGAGCGCTGCGACCCGGCGCGCGTCGCCGTGGTCGCCGATGGGGTCGAGGCCCTGGATTTCCTGTTCGCCCGCGGCCAATACGCGGAACGGGACGTGCGCCGGCAGCCGCGCCTGGTGATCCTCGACATGAAGCTGATCCACGTGCACGGGCTGGACGTGCTCAAGGCCATGCGGGGCGACCCGCGCACGCAGGCGGTGCCGGTGGTGATGTTCTCGTCGTCGAGCGAGAAGGCCGAGCTCGACAGCTGCTACGAGGCCGGCGCGAACAGCGTGGTGCGCAAGAGCCCGGACTTCGAGGAGCTTCGGCGCAAGCTCCACCGGGTCTACGATTTCTGGATGACGGTCAACGAGGCCAACCGCGCGTCACGCGTGTAGCGCGAGAGCGCGAAGCGCCTTGTCGGACGGCGCCTACGCACAGGTGGGACGACGCCGCTCACCGATTTCACCTTTCCCTACATGGCGTGACACGCTGCCGGGCTTACAACGGAGCCAAAGGAACCCGGCCATGATGGACTCCGATCCACGCAGCGGCGCGCCCGCGCAGTTCACGCCCCCGTCGTTCGAGCCGCCTCCCGAGCGCGGCCAGGTGCTGGTGCCCGCGATCGCGGTGGCTGCGGTGGCGGTCGTCGCCGTGGCGGCGGCCATCTGGGGGAGGCACGCCGATGAGCCGGAGCTGGCGCAACGCGGGGCAGCGCCCCCGGCCCGCCAGGAGGTGGTCCGGGCGCCACCGCTGGTGAAGGCGCCGTCCGCCAGGCCCGCGAGCCCGCCCGCGCAAACCCGCCCGCAACGCAGCGACGCACGCATTGCTTCCAGCGCGATGGGTGCCGGGTCGGGTTGTGCGAATTGCGGTGTGGTGGAGTGGGTCACGTCGGCCAAGCCGGACCGCAGCTTCCAGATGCGCATCCGCATGGACGACGGCAGCGTTCGCACGGTCGAGCAACGCGGCGCGCTCGCCGCGGGCACACGGGTCGTGGTGGAGCGCGGTTCCGTGCGGCTGATGCCGGGCCCGAGCCAGGGGTGAGCTCAGGCCGTCGCGACTTGCAGCACCAGTTTCCCGAAGTTTTCGCCGGTGAACAGCTTGATGAGCGCGTCGGGGAAGGTCTCGAGCCCGTGCACCACGTCTTCACGGCTCTTCATGCGCCCGTCCTTCAGGTAGCCGGCCAGCTCGGCGACCGCGACCGGGAAGCGGTCCGCGTAATCGAAGACGACCATGCCCTCCATCCGCGCCCGGTTCACCAGCAGCGACAGGTAGTTCTTCGGCCCCTGCACCGGCGCCGTGCTGTTGTACTGGCTGATCGCGCCGCAGATCACGATGCGCGCGCCGCGCGCCAGCCGGGCGAGCACGTCGTCCAGGATGTCGCCGCCCACGTTGTCGAAGTAGATGTCCACGCCCTTCGGGCAATGTTCCTTCAGCGCGGCCTTCACGTTGCCGGCCTTGTAGTCGACGCAGGCGTCGAAGCCGAGCTCGTTGACGACCCAGTCGCACTTGGCGCGGCCGCCGGCGATGCCCACGACGCGGCAGCCCTTGATCCGGGCCAGCTGGCCCACCGTCTGCCCCACCGCGCCGGCGGCCCCGGACACCACCACCGTCTCTCCCGGTTTCGGCTGGCCGATGTCGAGCAGGCCGAAGTAGCCCGTCATGCCGGGCATGCCCAGCACGTTCAGCCATTGCGTGATGGAACCCAGCCGCGTGTCGATCCTGAACATGCCGCTGCGCTTGACCTGGTCCTGTGGCACCAGCATGTATTCCTGCACGCCCAGCCCGGCGGAGACGAGGTCGCCGACCGCAAAGCGGGGATCCTGCGATGCGATCACCTGGCCGATGCCGACAGCGCGCATCACCTCGCCGATGCCCACCGGCGGGATGTAGCTTTTCCCGTCGTTCATCCAGCCGCGCATTGCGGGGTCCAGCGACAGGGCGAGCGTCTTCACCAGCACGCCGCCGGGCCCGGGTTGCGGTACCGGCTCCGTGGTGAAGGACCAGTTCTCGCGGGTCGGTGTGCCGACGGGACGCTGGGCCAGGCGAACCTGGTGGTTGGTGAGGGGGGCGGCGTCGCTCATCGGCATCTCCAGGGGGTGCTTGCGGGAAGTCAGGCATGGTAGCGGCGCGAATGGCCCGGCCCGGTAGCGCAAGTGACAGCCGTCCCGGCAGGAGCCCCTGCCGGAAGCGGCACGGGCGGGCACGAACCTGTCAGGAGGGCACGGCCGAGCTGTGGCAGTGGCCGTGCGGCACCGGAAATTTTTCCTTCCCTGTGCTGTAATGTTTTGGAGAGGGGTGACGACCGATGTGTTGGGACTTGTGCCGGACAGGGCGGTGCGGTTTTCGATGCAAAAAACAATTGGAGGCTTGCCTATGCCCGCGAACCCTTTGACCGCGCAAGCGGACAGCCTTGCCGACCCGTGGCGCGAGACCCTGGCGGCCCGCTATGCCCAGGTGCGACAGCACAGCCTGCAGATTGCCGCGCCCCTGTCCGCGGAAGACCAGTGCATCCAGTCCATGCCGGACGCCAGCCCGACCAAGTGGCACCTGGCCCACACCAGCTGGTTTTTCGAGGCGGTGGTCCTGGCCGCCCATGCGCCCGGCTACCAGGCGTTCGATTCACGCTTCTTCCACCTTTTCAATTCGTATTACGAGTCGCTCGGCCCGCGCCACCCGCGCCCGCAACGCGGCCTGTTGACGCGGCCCGGCCTGGCCGAGGTCCACGCTTACCGCGAGCACGTGGACGCGGCCATGCAGCGCTTCATGGCGCAAGCCACCAGCGCCGCGTGGCAAGCTGCCGCGCCGCTCGTCGAGCTGGGCCTGAACCATGAGCAGCAGCACCAGGAATTGATGCTCACCGACATCCTGCACGCGCTGTCGTGCAACCCGCTGTTGCCCGCGTACCAGCCTGCCGACGCGCCCGCATTGCGCCTGGCCGCGGCCACGGCGGCCCCGGGCTGGATCGGCATGGCCGGCGGGACGGTGGAAGTGGGCCACGCCGGCGAAGGCTTCGCGTTCGACAACGAAACGCCGCGGCATCGCGTCCTGCTCGAGCCTTATCGCATCGGCGATCGCCTCGTCAGCTGCGGCGAGTACGCGCAGTTCATCGCCGATGGCGGCTACGAACGGGTGTCGTTGTGGCTGTCCGACGGCTGGGCGGCCGTGCAGGCCGGCGGCTGGAAGGCGCCCCTGTACTGGATCGCCCCCGGCGATCCACGCGCGCCGGCGGCGCACTGGCAGGTGTTCGGCCTGCACGGCGTGCGCCCGCTGGACCCGGCGGCGCCGGTGAGCCAGCTGAGCTTCTACGAAGCCGCCGCCTATGCGGAATGGGCCGGCGCGCGCCTGCCCACCGAATTCGAATGGGAAGCCGCCCACGGTGCGCCCGGCATCGGCCAGATGACGGGCCATGTGTGGCAGTGGACGCGTTCGTCGTACGACCCCTACCCGGGCTTCCGCCCGCTGGCCGGCGCCGTCGGCGAATACAACGGCAAGTTCATGGTGGGCCAGCTGGTGCTGCGCGGCGGCAGCGGCGCGACGCCCGCGGGCCATGCGCGGCCGACCTACCGCAACTTCTTCCCGCCCGGCGCGCGCTGGCAATTCTCGGGCCTGCGGCTGGCCAAGGACGGCGCATGCTGACCCGCGGCCTGATCAACATCGAAGCCGGCCGCGAAGCGGGCGACAGCCGTCCCGCCGAGAACGACGCACTGGACGGCGGGTTCGCCCACGACCTGATGCGCGCGCTGGCCACGCGGCCGCGCAGCATCTCGCCGAAGTACTTCTACGACGAACACGGCTCGCTGCTGTTCGACCGCATCTGCGAATTGCCCGAGTACTACCCGACCCGCACCGAGCTGGGCATCCTGTCCGGCAATGCCGGCGCCATCGCGCGGCAGATGGGGCCGCGCGCCGAGGTCGTGGAGTTCGGCGCCGGGTCGCTGCGCAAGGTGCGGCTGCTGCTCGATGCGATGGAGCGGCCGGCGCGCTACCTGCCGATCGACATTTCCGGCGAGCACCTGGCGCGCTCAGCAGCGGCCTTGCAGCGGGACTACCCGGGCCTGGATGTCGCAGCCGGTGGTGGCGGATTACACGCAGCGCCTGTTGCTGCCCGCGGCCCTGCCGGGCGCGGGACGCCGGGTCGGTTTTTTCCCCGGCTCGACCATCGGCAACTTCACGCCCCAGGAGGCGCTGCGTTTCCTGCAGGTGGCGCGGCAGGTCCTGGGCGGCGGCGCGCTGCTGCTGGGCGCGGACCTGGTGAAGGACCCGGCGGTGCTGCACGCCGCGTACAACGACTCGCAGGGCGTCACGGCGGCGTTCAACCTGAACCTGCTGGCACGCGCCAACCGGGAGCTGGGCACGCGCTTCGCGCTGGACCAGTTCGCGCACAGCGCTTTCTACAACGCGCCGCTGCAGCGCATCGAGATGCACCTGGTCAGCCGGTGCCGCCAGGCGGTCATGCTGGGGGGTGAACGCTACGAGTTCGACGAAGGCGAGACCCTGCACACCGAGAACTCGTATAAATTCACCGTCGACGGGCTGCGGGCGCTGGCGGTGCGCGCCGGTTTCCGGCCCGGACCGGTGTGGACCGACAATGACAAGCTGTTCAGCGTGCACTGGCTGGACGCGCCGAGTTGATGATTTCCCCGGGACAGGCCTTCGGCCCTGTCCCTCACTGAATGGAGCCCCTGATGAAAGCCACCTGGAACGGCACGGTGATCGCGGAAAGCGACGACACCGTGGTCATGGACGGCAATCACTATTTCCCTGCCGAGTCGCTCAAGCGCGAATACATCACGTTCAGCAACCACCGCACCACTTCTTCGAAGGGGCAGGCCAGTTACTACTCGCTGCTGGTCAATGGTGAATTGAAAACGGACGCCGCCTGGTACTACCCGGATCCGAAGCCGGATGCGGAGATGATCAAGGACCGCGTGGCGTTCGGCAACGGCATCAAGGTCGAAGCCTAGCCGGCCGGCGGTCCCGGCCGCAGGTCAGGCCGCGGTCTTCGCGGGGCTGCAAGTGGCACCGCCGCAGCCGTGGATCTCCGCCTGCGGCAGTTCGTGCGGTGCGTTCATTTCGCCGGTCGCCGGGTCGAAGCCGACGCGCTGCAGGTGCGACGCCAGCGCCGCGTCCATCGTCTGCGCGTGCTGGGGAAACCAGATCTGCAGTTCCTTCGTCATCAGCCGCACCGGCGTGATGTCGCCCTGCAGCGCCTTCTCCTGGCCCTCGCGCATCACCTGCAGGATCATCCGGTGCTGCATGCTGTGGCAGTTGGACGAGGCGAAGCGGGTGGCTCGCATCCAGGCGTCCTCCTGCGCGAAATGCGCCTGCGTGTGGTCGATCAGGGCCTGCCAGGCGGCGGGGAGACGGGCGTTGTCGCTGGCACGGGCCACGGCGAGCAATTCGACGAACTCGCGGTGCGTCTCGTCCATGACGGGCAGGCCGAGTTCCAGTTCTTCGGACCAGGGGAGTGCGGTGGGCATGGGGTTCTCTCTCTTCCTGCGCCGAGCCTACCCGCGCGGCATTTTCAAAGGCTTGACGCAAGTCATGAAGAAATCCGATGGCCGGTGCGGTTGTTCGCCCCCGGTTAAGCTTGCGCGATGATCCTCGCGCCCTCGCTCACCACGCCCGCACAGCTGCCCGCCACGTTGCGCAGCCAGGGCTACGCCGTGCTCGACCCCGTCGGCGTGTGCGAGCTGGCCGGCTGCCGCCTGGACAGACCTGCTGGCGCTGCGACCCCGACTGGGACGACCTGCCGCCGGACAACTACCTGAAGGACGGCGGCCACTACCGGCGCCGCCGCCATTCGTGCTTCGTCGTGCAGGGCGACGAGGTCACGCAGGCGCCGCACCGCGCGCACTGGCAGCCGGTGGAATACAACGCGCTGCACGGCGGCATGCAGCGCTGGTTCGAGCCGATGGCAGCCGGCAGTCGTCGGGGCGCCCGCCTGGGGCGGCCTGCTGCGCGGGCCTCGGGCAGGTCAGCTCCGCCCTCAAAGGCCGCAAGACCTGGTACGTGGAAGCGCACCAGTTCCGCATCGACACCGAAGGCGGCATCGGCCGGCCCACGCCCGAGGGCGCGCACCGGGATGGCGTGGACCTCGTCGCCGTGTTCCTGGTGAGCCGCGACGGGCATCAAGGGCGGCGAAACCCGGGTGTTCGACGCGGAGGGACCGGCGGGCCAGCGCTTCACGCTGACCGAACCCTGGAGCCTGTTGCTGCTGGACGACGAGCGCGTGATCCACGAGTCCACGCCGATCCAGCCGGTGGCCGCCGGCGGCCATCGCGACACGCTGGTGCTGACCTATCGCGCGGGCGGCTTCCAGGGCGGCTGAAGCGAGCAAGCGGCGCGAACGCGCCTCACAGCTGCACTCGCGTCCCCAGTTCGATCACCGCGTTGTGGGGGATGCCGAAGAAGTCCACGGCCCGGCCCGCGTTGCGCGACATGGCCTCGAACAGGTTTTGCCGCCACCGGACCATGGCGCGCCGGGGTGCGGGCACCACCGTCTCGCGACTGAGGAAATAGGAGGTCGCGAAGGCGTCGAACGGCAGGCCGTGCTGCGCGCACAGCTGAAGCGCCTCCGGAATGTCGGGCTTGTCGATGAAGCCGAAATGCAGGACCACCTGCCAGAACCCGGCGGCAACCTGCACGACGTCGACCCGGCGCGCCGGCGCGATCGTCGGCTCTTCGTGGAACCGGACGCACAGCACGACATTGCGCTCGTGCAGCACCAGGTTGTGCTTCATGTTGTGCAGCAGGGCCTGGGGCACGACGTCGGGCTTCGGACGAGAGGAACACGGCGGTGCGGGGCACCGGCACCAGGTGCTCCCGGCTCGAGGCTGTCGGCGAATTCCTTGAGCGGCAGCAGGTCGGCGCGCAGCGTCGCCGAGAGCAGCTCGCGGCCGCGCTTCCAGGTCAGCATCATGACCAGCACGCCCGCCGCCATCGCCAGCGTGAACCAGCCGCCCTCGAGGATCTTGACCGAGCACGACGCCAGCAGCAACGCGTCCAGGGCGATGAAGAAGGCCGTCGAGCCGATCGCGATCCACGCCGGGAAGCCCCAGCCGTAGCGCACGACGAAGTACGTGAGCACGGTGGTGATGAGCATGGTGGCCGTGACGGCGATGCCGTACGCGGAGGCGATCGCCGACGAGTTGCCGAAGCCGATGCAGGCCAGGACCACCGCCACCAGCAGCAGCCAGTTCACCGCGGGCACGTAGATCTGGCCCCGCTCGTGCGCGGAGGTGTGGATGATCTGCATGCGCGGCAGCAGGCCGAGCTGGATCGACTGCTGCGTGAGCGAATAGGCGCCGGAGATCACGGCTTGCGAGGCGATGATCGTGGCGGCCGTCGCGATCACCACCGCGGGCAGCAGGACGGCCGAGGGAAACATCAGGTAGAACGGGTTCTCCACGGCAGCGGGCACGCGCAGCAGCAGCGCCCCCTGGCCGGCGTAGTTCAGGGCCAGGGACGGCAACACGAAGGCGGTCCACGCGATGCGGATCGGTCGCTTGCCGAAGTGACCCATGTCGGCGTAAAGCGCCTCGGTGCCGGTCACGGCGAGCACGACCGCGCCCACCGCGAGGAACAGGCCCCAGCCGCGTTCGGCCAGGAATCGCCAGGCATGGACGGGGTCGAGCGCCTGCAGGATCTGCGGCGCCTGGGCGATCTGCCAGGCGCCGACGGTGGCGAGCACGACGAACCAGACCGCCACGACCGGGCCGAACCAGCGCCCGACGGTGCCGGTGCCGCGGCGCTGCGCCATGAACAGCCCCACCAGGACCCCGACCGAGATCGGCAGCACCCAGGGCTTGAGCGTCGGCGTGACGATTTCCAGGCCTTCGACCGCGCTGAGCACCGAGATCGCGGGCGTCAGCACGCTGTCGCCGTAGAACAGGCAGGCGCCGAAGGTGCCGAGCAGGAGCAGCCGGTTGCGCAGCACCGGCCGGCTGGCCGTGCTCTGCGACGCCAGCGCCAGCAGCGCGACGATGCCGCCTTCGCCGCGGTTGTCCGCGCGCAGGATCAGCACGACGTATTTCAGCGTCACCACCAGCATCAGCGCCCAGAACACCACCGACACCGCGCCGATGATGGTCTCGGGGTTGAGCGGCACGCCGGTGGACTTGGAGAAGATTTCCTTGATGGTGTACAGCGGGCTGGTGCCGATGTCGCCGTACACCACGCCGAGCGCGGCCAGCGTGAGGGCGGCGGTGCGGCTCTTGCCGGGGAGTGCCGGGGCCGGATGGGTTGCTTGCATGAACGGAACCTCTGCGTGATGCGAGGCCCCGTTTGTCGCGCAGGCGGCGTAAAAATCGCATAAACGCGGCGCCCGCGCGGCCGGGCGGCGCTACTCGTCGGCCAGCCGGTAGCCCACGCCCAGTTCGGTCAGCAGGTAGCGCGGCTCGGCCGGGTTGGCCTCGATCTTGGCGCGCAGGTGGCCCATGTAGATGCGCAGGTAGTGCAGCTGGTCGACCTGGTCGGTGCCCCAGACATCGGCCAGCAGCTGCCGGTGCGTGACCACCTTGCCCTGCACCCGCGCCAGGCGCTCCAGCAGGCGGTACTCCAGCGGGCTCAGGTGCACCGGCGAGCCGTCCAGGCGCACCTGGTGCGCGTCGCGGTCCAGCGTCGAGGCCACCCACCCGCACGACGGGCGCAGGCTCCGGGCTGACGGCGGCGCGGCGCAGCATGGCGCGCACCCGGGCCAGCAGTTCGCCGACGCCGAAGGGCTTGGTCAGGTAGTCGTCGGCGCCGGCGTCCAGCGCTGCGATCTTCTGCGACTCCTGCGATGCGCGCGGACAACACGAGGATGGGTGTGGCGGCCCGGGCCCGCAGCAGCGCGATGAGTTCGACGCCGTCCAGGTCCGGCAACCCGAGGTCCACGATGACCAGGTGTCGGTTGCCTGTTGCGCGCTTCCTCCAGGCGCCTGCGCCGCCGTCGTGGCCGTCACGGGCCGCAAGCCCGCTGGCACTCAGGCTGGCCGCCACGAACTGGGCGATGGAGGCGTCGTCCTCGACGACCAGGACGGTGGCGCTATCCATGGGCTGGGCCGGGATCGGCGCACCGGAAGGTCGATGCGGAACTCGGTGCCGGGCGTGCAGCGCCGGGCCTCGATCCGGCCCGCCATGGGCTTGCGACGATGGTCTTGCAGATCGCCAGCCCGAGGCCGGCGCCCCCTGTCGCGGAGCCTTGCCGCCGCGCTCGTAACGATCGAACAGGCGGGCGATGTCGTCGTCGGGCAGCCCCGGCCCATGGTCGCGCACGGCGATGAAGACGCCGTCGCGGCTGCGGCCGGCCTGGATGACGACATCGGCTTGCGCGCCGGCAGTGGCGCAGCGCGTTGTCCACCAGATTGGCGACGACCTGCGCGACCAGCCCGGCCTCGGCCTGGATCGGCGGCAAGCCCGCAGGCACGCGCCATTCGATGCGCGGCGTCCGGCCAGCGCCGGCGCATGCGCTCCACGGCGCTGCCGAGCAGCTCCTCGATCGATTCCCATTGGGTCGCGAGCTGCCAGCGCGGCTGCGACAGCCGCGCCATCTGCAGGATGTTGTCGGCCATCAGCGTCATGTCGCGCGCTTCGTTTTCGAGGTTGGCCAGCAGGTGCGCGCGCTGGGCCGCACCCATCGCGTCGCCCTGCGACCGCAGCGCGCTGGCGCTGCCGATGATGCCCGCCAGCGGCGTGCGCAGGTCGTGGGACAGCGATGCGAGCAGCGTGTTGCGTGTCGCCTCCGACTGCGCGCTGCTCCTGGGCCGTGCGGGCGGCTTCGGCGGCGCGTTCGCGCTCGACCGACAGGCCCACCTGCCGCACCAGCGCCTGCCAATGATCGAGGTCGTCGGCCTCGGGGTGGTCGTTGCGGCCCAGCAGCAATTGCACGGCGCCCGCGGCCTTGCGCTGGCTGAAGGGCGCGCACCACAGGGGCAGGTCGGGCCAGTCCGGGCAGCCGCGCCCGAGCGGCCGGCCGTGCTCGATGGCCCATTGCGCCGATGCGGGATGGAACTGCGCCGTCGCCACCGATGGGTGGCAATGCAGTTCGTCGCCACTGTCGGCGCGCACGAAGACGGCGCACGAGAAGCCGAGCTGGTCCGCCAGCCACCGCGCAGCCTCCCCGGCCATTGCGGCATGTCCGTCGCACTGCGCCAGCGCTTCGCCCAGCGCATGCAGTTGCGCCGCGCGCGCCTCGCCCAGTTCGGCCCGCGCCTGGCGCGTGCGCATGCCGGCGATCAGCGTGTTCAGGCCCAGCGAGACGCCGAGCAGCACGGCGAGGGTCCACCAGTACTCCGCGCCGTCCACTTCGAAGGTGAAGCGCGGGGGCACGAAGAAGAAGTTCAGGGCGGACACGCACATCAGCGAAGCCGCCACCCCGGCCGCCCGGTTCAGGAGCGTCGCCGCAGCGACCACCACCACGAGGTAGACGAGGGCCAGGCCGGCCACGGACATGCGCGCGTCCAGCCACCAGCACGCCAGCGTCGCGGCGGCGGTCGCGGCGGCGGCCACCGCGACCTGGACCGCCGTCGCCGCCCTGGCGGAATAAGGCAGTTCCGGGCGCGCGTCGCCAGGGGGTGCGGTGGCCGGCATCAGGAGCGGCCGGACGGCGGCAATAGGGCCTGCAGCCTGCGCCACATCTGCCACCCCCACCATGCCCGGGCGGCCCACCCGAAGGCGCGGCGGGGCCGCAGCACCACGGGCAGCGCCACGATGCCCGCCAGCCACAGTGGATGCGCCATCAGCCAGTGCAGGCCCTCGCGCAGGCGGTCCACCAGCGCCAGCGGACGCTGCAGCGGCTGCGCTTCAAGGGCCAGCCGCTCGCGCAGGGCATGGCTGCGAGCCACCAATTGGCCGCGCCGCGCCCGCAGTTCCAGTTGCCTGTCGCGCCACATGGCCCGGCTGCCCTATTCGCGCGGCGGCGCCAGGCCGTCGCGGTCCTGAGCCAGCTCGGCCAGCGTCGCTTCGAAGGGTCCGCCGGGGCTGCGCAGCCGATGCCCGCCGGCACGCATCGTGAGCACGCCGCCGGCCAGGAAGGCGAGGGTGAGGACCGCCAGGGCCGCGATGCGGTAGCCCTCGGCGAAGAGCAGCACGACCAGGCCGCAAAGCAGCACGGTGCCGACGGCGAGCAGCATGAGGCCGATGCCGGCGAGCAGCAGGCCGTCGAAGATGCGCAGCTTTTCCTGTTCGAGCTCGTTGCCGAAGATCTGCAGGCGCACCTGGCCGATCTCCAGCACCGTCGCCAGCAGCTGGCGCAACGACGCGAACAGCCCGGCCGGGTTTCCTGCCTCGCTCATCGCGCAGGCGCTAGCGGCGGCTGATCAGCATGCCGAGCACGACGCCGACGCCCGCGGCGATGCCCATGGCCGTCCAGGGGTTCTCGTGCACGTACGTGTCCGCGGCCCGGCCGGCGTCCTTGGCTTTCGTCACGGCCATGTCCTGCAGGTGGGCCAGGTCGACCTTGGCCTGTTCCATTCGCGCCTGCATGCGCATGCGCATCTCGGAGGCCTTGTCGCCGACCTGCCCGGCGGTGAGCTTGAGCAGCTCTTCCGCGTCGGCGATCACCAGCTTGAGGTCGGACATCAGCTTTTCCTTGTGGGCAGTGGTCATTTCGGACATGGCACTTCTCCTTGAGGTTGTTGGATTCAAATGGTAGCGCCTGGCGGGTGCCGCCAGCAGGAAAAGAATGAGCACTTCCTGTCGGCGGTCAGAGGTGCTGGAGTTTGCGCGCCGCGCAGCTTCAGTCGCGCACGTCGGCCACCGGGTTTGCGCCGAAATCCGGCCGGGCCAGGAAAGCGAGCACGCGTGCGGCGGCTTCGGCGGGCGAGGCGAGCAGGCCCTTTTCCTTCAAGCCGATGAATGTGGCCGACATCGGGGAAATCCGTCGCATCCGCGCTGCGCAAATGGACCTGCATGTCGGTGTCGATCACGCCCGGCGCGAGCGAGCACACCTTCGCGCCATTGGGCTTGCCTGCCTCCTCCAGCGCCACGCAGCGCGTGAAATGGTCCATGCCCGCCTTGGCGGCGCAATACAGGGCGGCCGACGCCATGGCGCGCCGGCCGAGGCCCGATGAAATATTGAGCACCTTGCGCTGCGCCTCCCAGCCCTGGGTGCCGCGCAGGAAAGCCGAAGTCAGCAGCAACGGCGCTTCCAGGTCCACCCGCAGGCCCTCCACGAGCTCCGCCGCCGGGGTGGCGGACAGGGGCGCGGTGCGGGACACCATGGCGGCGTTGTTGATCAGCGTCACGGACGAGAAGGCGCTCGCGTCCTGGGCCGCCAGCCAGGCTTCCAGCCGCAGGGCCGCCGCATCGGCGCGCGCCAGGTCCATGGGCCATTGTTCGCAGCGCAGTCCCTGGGCCGCGGCGCGCTGGCCGAGGGCATCGTTGTGCCTGCGCGAGATGCACAGCAGGTCGTGGCCGGCGGCCTGCAGCTGCTCGGCCATGGCCAGGCCCATGCCGCGCGACGCGCCGGTGAGGATGGTGAGGTGTCGGGTCATGCCCGCATCGTAGCGGGCGGGCCGTCAGGCCGCCACCACGATGGGGAAGCTCGCGCGCAGGCCGTCGCCCGCCGGCTGCGAACGGCACGGTGACCGCGGCGCGGGCCGGCGCGTCGAGCTGCCGCCAGAGGAAGTCGCGCTCGTTGTGCGGGTCGCCGGCGACGTACAGCTGGGTGGTCAACAGCTCGCGCTGCGCCGAGCTTCACCTTCACGTGGATGTGCGGCGTGCGCCCGCTGTAGGGCGCCGGGCGGATGGTGCGGAAGCGGTAGCTGCCGTCGGCGCCGACGGTGACCCGCCCGAAGCCCTGGAACGCCGGGTCGGCACTGCCGCGGTCGCCCGGGTGGTGGTAGTGGCCGGCTTCGTCGCATTGCCAGATCTCGACCTGGGCGCCGGCGACGGGCCGGCCCTGCGGGTCCGTCACGGTGCCTTCGACCCAGGCGGGCTGGCCGCGGCGATAGTCCAGGGCCCCGTTGCGCAGCAGGTCGAAATCCGAGTCCTTCGGAAAGCTCACCGGGTAGAACGGGCCTTCGGTCTGCGCGGGCGTGAGGCGCCGGGGCTGCGCAGGCTGGGCGCGCAGCCCCGGTCCAGAGCATGGGCCAGGCGACCAGGGCGGCGGTGGCGGCGCGACGGTTGAGCGGGGAAGGGGCCATGCGTTTCTCCTGGGATTCATGCATCTGAGGCGCGCCGGTGTGGCAAGTTCCGCCGCTCAGAACGGTGCGGGGCTGGCGAACACCATCGCCTCGCCCGTGGCGGGGTGCACGAAGCGCAGGCCGGTCGCGTGGAGCAGCAGCCTCGGCGCGCGTGCCTGCACGTCGGGCGGGGCGTACAGGGTGTCGCCCAGGATCGGGCACCCCAGCGCCTGCAGGTGCACCCGAAGCTGGTGCGAACGGCCGGTGACCGGCTCGAGTTCCAGCCGCGTCGTCCCGCCGTGCGGGTCGTGGTCCAGCACCTTCCACCGTGTGCGGCTCGGCTTGCCATGTTCGCGATCGATGACCCGCAGCGGCCGGCGGGGCCAGTCGGCGGCAATGGGCAGGTCGATGGTTCCCCAGCCGTCGGCGGCATCGGGCGCCGCTTCCGGCCGGCCCGAGACGACGGCGACGTAGCGCTTGGCGACCTCGCGCCCGGCAAAGGCGCGGCCGAGCAGGGCTTGCATGGCGACCCCCCGGGCCATCAGCCAGAGCCCGGAGGTGGCCATGTCGAGCCGATGCACCACCAGCGCATCGGGATAGGCTTGCTGCGCCCGGGCCGAAGCGCAATCCTGCTTGTCCGCGCCGCGGCCCGGCACGCTCAGCAAACCGGCCGGCTTGTCGAACACCAGCAGGTGGGCGTCCGCGTGCAGCAGCGCCAGCCCGGCCTCGCCCGGCCCGGATAATTTGCCCATGAGCTTCATTTCCTCGATCCCATTTTCCCTGCAGACGGTCCTGCTGCTGGTCGCTTCCAACGTGTTCATGACCATGGCCTGGTATGGCCACCTGAAGAACCTGGCCACCGCGCCCTGGTACCTGGCGGCCCTGGCCAGCTGGGGCATCGCGCTGGCCGAATACATGTTCCAGGTGCCGGCCAACCGCATCGGGTTCCAGCAGGCGGGGCTGTCCGTCGGCCAGCTCAAGATCATGCAGGAAGTGATCACCCTCGCGGTGTTCGTGCCGTTCGCGGTGCTGTACCTGAAGGAGCCGCTGAAGCTGGACTACCTCTGGGCGGCGCTGTGCATGGTTGGCGCGGTGTATTTCATATTCCGCAACGCCTGAAAAGATGGCCCCCACGCTTCTCACTTCGTGTAGTGCGCTGCCCCCCGAGGGGGCGCAGGCCTCCTGGGGGCGGCCCGTCGGAGGCCCGGCGCAAGTTACACTCGCCGCAACCTCCAATCCGACCCCCAACCAGGAGCCAGCAATGCTGTTTGGCAAGCTGCTGCCGCGCGAAGGCAATTTTTTCGAGTTGTTCAACCAGCACGCCGACCGCATCGTCGAGGCCGGCCGCGCTTTCTCGCAGCTGGTGGCCAACTACAACGACGTGCACCTGCGCGAGCAGTACAACCGCGACGTGGACAACGCCGAACGCGCAGCCGACCGTGTCACGCATGAAGTGAACCGGATGCTGCACAAGACGTTCATCACGCCGATCGACCGCGACCAGATCCACAAGCTCATCAACACGATGGACGACGTGTGCGACCTGATCCAGGATTCGGCGGAGACGATGGCGCTGTACGACGTGCGCCACATGACCGAGGAGATCACGCGCCTCACGGACCTGAGCGTCAAGTGCTGCGAGCGCGTCAAGGAAGCCGTGTACATGATCGGCAAGCTGGCCGACGGGCCCACGGCCGAGGCGGCGCTGAAGACCTGCGAGGAAATCGACAAGCTGGAATCGGACGCCGACCGCGTGATGCGCTCGGCCATGAGCAAGCTGTTTCGCGAGGAGCCGGACGTGCGCGAGGTGATCAAGCTCAAGGCGATCTACGAGCTGCTGGAAACCATCACGGACAAGTGCGAGGACGTGGCCAACGTGATCGAGGGCATCGTCCTCGAGCATTCCTGAAAAATGACGACCCTCACGCCTGTCACTTCGCGGACTGCGCTGCCCCCCGGGGAGGCGCGCTGATGGAAAACGCCCAAGCCGCCCTCTGGGTGGTGGTCCTGCTGGTGGCGCTGGCGATCGCGTTCGATTTCATGAACGGGTTCCACGACGCGGCCAATTCCATCGCCACGGTCGTCTCCACCGGCGTGCTCAAGCCGACCACGGCGGTCATCTTCGCCGCCGTCTTCAACCTCATCGCGATCTTCATCTTCCACCTGAGCGTCGCCGCCACCGTCGGCAAGGGGATCGTGCAGCCGGGCGTCGTGGACACGCATGTGGTGTTCGGCGCGCTGATCGGCGCCATCTTCTGGAACGTGCTCACCTGGTATTACGGCATCCCCAGCAGTTCTTCGCACGCGCTGATCGGCGGCATCGTCGGCGCGGTGATGGCCAAGGCCGGGGCGGGCTCGCTGATCGCCGGCGGCATCTGGAAGACGGTGCTCTTCATCTTCGTCTCGCCGCTGCTGGGCTTCCTGCTGGGGTCGCTGATGATGGTGCTGGTGTCGCAGCTGTTCCGGCGCGCCACGCCGTCGAAGGTGGACCGCTGGTTCCGGCGGCTGCAGCTGGTGTCGGCCGGCGCCTACAGCCTCGGCCACGGCGGCAACGACGCGCAAAAGACGATCGGCATCATCTGGATGCTGCTGATCGCCACCGGCTACACGGCCGCCGGCGACAAGTCGCCGCCCGGCTGGGTCATCGTGGCCTGCTATTTCGCCATCGCCATGGGCACCATGTTCGGCGGCTGGCGCATCGTCAAGACCATGGGGCAGAAGATCACCAAGCTGCGCCCGGTCGGCGGCTTCTGCGCCGAGACCGGCGGGGCGATCACGCTTTTCCTGGCGACGGCGCTGGGCATCCCGGTGTCGACCACGCACACCATCACCGGCGCCATCGTGGGCGTCGGCTCGACCCAGCGCGCCAGCGCGGTGCGCTGGGGCGTGGCCGGCAACATCGTCTGGGCCTGGATCTTCACCATTCCCGCCAGCGCCTTCGTGGCGGGGATCGCCTACTGGATCAGCCTGCAGGTCTTCTGATCACTGCGCCGGCGTCGGCGGGTTGGGGTGCAGGCGGGCCATCGAAAAGCTGTCCACGTAGCGGCCGTTCTTCAGCGAATAGGCCTTGTGCCGGCCTTCCTCGACGAAGCCCATCGACCGGTACAGCGCCATGGCGCGGTCGTTGTCGGCGTGCACGTGCAGTTCCACCCGCAGCACGCCGGCCCAGTTGTCGGCCCAGTCCAGCAGCCGCGCGAGCAAGCGCCGGCCGATGCCGCGTCCCTGCCAGTGCGCCGCCACGCCGAGGCCCAGGCTGCGCACGTGCATGCGCCGCAGGCCCGGGCCCATGACATGCAGCCCGGCCGAGCCGACGATCTCGCTGCCCGCCAGCGCGACCAGCCGGCAGGCATGCGGCTCGACCTTCTGGTGGTATTCCAGCCGGGAGGCGTTCGGTGCGTCGGGGGTCTGCAGCAGGCCCTCGAACACGCCGAGCTGGCCGATCAGGGCGGCGACGCCCGCGGCGTCTTCCGGTTCCGCGCTGCGGATCACGATGGGGGTGGCGTCAGCCTGGCGGGCCGTGTCCATGGCATTGCTCCTGGTTGGGAAACGATGGACACACCAATCTAGCGCACCCAGCTCATGCGCGGCAAATGCCGCCTGTGCATGGAACCATGCAGGCTGCCGCACGGCCCGCTACTGCGAGATCTTGCGGCCTTCCTCGACCTGGTATTCGAAGTAGCGCTGGAAGCTGAAGGCGATGCTGGCCATCAGCACGGTGGTGCCGACCAGCAGGGACACGACGACGGCGCCGATGGTGAACCAGCTGGTGCCGCCCGCTTGCGCATCCTCGGCGGCGCCAGGGTTGAAGCGCGCGTTCCACTTCTCGCGCGTCATCAGGCCATAGACGATGGCGGTGAGGGCGCAGCCGGCGATCGTGAAGCCCAGCAGGGGAATCAGCACCCAGCTCCACTGGTCATCCTGCCCGAGACGCTGCACGCGCTCGATGCCGTAGATGCCCAGCGCCGTGGGGATCGGCAGGGCCCAGCCCAGGAGGTCGCCCAGGCCATGCAGGTAGAAGCGGTGCAGGCCCAGCGGGCCGCCCAGGAAGGCCAGCCAGGCCGCGAGAGTCTTGTTTTTCATGGGTGGACCGGTTCGGGGGGGGTGCTGTCGCCTTCGCCCAACGATTTCTCCATGAGCACGATGTCCAGCCATCGGCCGAATTTCCAGCCGCAGGACTTGAACACGCCGACGGGGGTGAAGCCCAGCGTGCGGTGCACGCCGACCGAGGCGGCGTTGGCGGAGTCCCCGATCACGGCGATCAGCTTGCGGATGCCGGCGTCCTCGGCCTGGCGGGCCAATTCGGCCAGCAACGCCTTGCCCAGGCCCTTGCCGGCGGCGTCGGGGTGCAGGTAGATCGAGTCCTCGGCCGAAAACCGGTACGCCGGGCGGGGTTTGAACCATTGGCAGTAGGCAAAGCCCAGGACCCGCCCGCCTTCCTCGGCCACCAGGTAGGGCAGCCCCTTGGACAGCACGTCGGCTCGCCGGGCCGCCATCTCGGCTTCGGTGGGCGGGGTGGTCTCGAAAGTGCCGGTGCCGTGCAGCACGTGGTGCTGGTAAATCGCCGTGATCGGGGCGATATCCTGGTCGCTGCTGGGTCGGATGGTGCTCATAAAGTCGATCAACGTTATAATCGTGGGCTCTACAGCGTGTCGCTGGCCGGGTGGCCGTAAGCGCGTGTCTCAACGCTGGAAAGAATTCGGGGGAAATTTCCCCTCCCACCCAAGGATAAATCATGGTCGTCATTCGACTCTCCCGCGGCGGCGCCAAGGCCCGCCCGTTCTTCAACATCGTCGTGGCCGACAAGCGTACCCGTCGTGACGGCCGCTTCATCGAGCGCATCGGTTTCTACAACCCGATCGCCAAGGAAAACGAGGAAAGCATCCGCATCGTCCAGGACCGCCTGACGTACTGGCGCGGCGTGGGCGCGACCCCGTCGCCCACCGTCGAGCGCCTGATCAAGCAGGCCGCGGCCAAGACCCCGGCCTAAAGGCAGGCATGCTGCCCGGGCTCGAGCCCGCGGAACTGCCCGCGGACGCCATCGAAGTCGGGCGCATCGCCGATGCCTGGGGCATCAAGGGCTGGTTCAAGGTCCTGCCCCACAGCGCTTCCCCGGAAGCGCTTTTTTCTTCCAAGCGCTGGTTCCTGCTGCCGGCCGAAAAGGGCGCCAAGACCTTTTCCGGCACGGCGCTGCTGCGCGTGCGCGAGGCCAAGGACCATTCCGGCACCGTGGTGGCCAGCGCCCATGACGTGGACGACCGCAATGCGGCCGAAGCCCTGAGGGGCGCCCGCATCTTCGTTCCGCGTTCCAGCTTCCCCACGGCCAGCACCGACGAGTACTACTGGGTCGACCTGATCGGGCTGGAGGTCGTCAACCGCGAGGGCGTCGCCCTGGGCGTGGTGCGGGAACTGCTGTCCACCGGCCCGCAGACGGTGCTGGTGATCGAGTATTTCGAGGAGGGCAAGCTGCTGGACCGCATGATCCCCTTCGTCTCCGCCTACGTCGACAGCGTCGACCTGCCCGGCAAGCGCATCACCGTGGACTGGCAGGCGGATTACTAGCGGGCGTGCGTAAGATCACGCCATGCGCTTCGACGTCATCACGCTTTTTCCCGAACTGTTCGCGCCCTTCCTGGCCGCCGGCGTGACGCGGCGCGCCTATGAATCGAAGCAGGTCGACGTGCACCTGTGGAATCCCCGTGACTTTGCCGAAGGCAATTACCGGCGCGTGGACGACCGGCCGTTCGGCGGCGGCCCGGGCATGGTGATGATGGCCGCGCCGCTGGCCGCCTGCCTGGCGGCGATCCGTGCCCAGCGCCAGGACACGGCGCCGGTGGTGCTGTTTTCGCCGGTGGGCGACCGGCTCGACCATGACAGCGTCGAGCGTTGGTCCGCCAGCCAGGGCGCCGTGCTGGTCTGCGGCCGCTACGAAGGGGTCGACCAGCGCTTCATCGACCGCCATGTCGATGTGGAGCTGAGCCTGGGGGATTTCGTGCTCTCGGGCGGTGAAATCGCCGCGATGGCGCTGCTGGACGCCGTTGCGCGGCTGCAGCCGGGGGTGCTGGGCGACGAGGACAGCCATCAGTTCGACAGCTTCAACCCGGGACTGGACGGGCTGCTGGACTGCCCCCATTACACCCGGCCGGAGGAGTGGGAAGGCGCGAAGGCACCGCCCGAACTGCTGACCGGCCACCATGTCCAGATCGAGCGCTGGCGGCGCGACCGGCGCCTGGAAATCACCGCCCGGCGCCGCCCGGACCTGATCCAGGCCGCCCGGGCGCAGGGTCGCCTGACCCGGGCGGATGAGGCGCTCTTGGCCAAGCTCGCCTAAGTGGTTATAATCAAAGGCTTTTCGATCCTCTGCCCGGCCGCGGCAACCCCCAATGCCTTGTGCATTGACCGCCGCCCCTAGCGTAGCGCGGGCACGATCACAGAGGTAAACATGAATCTGATCCAGACTCTCGAGCAGGAAGAAATTGCCCGCCTGGGCAAGACCATCCCGGCATTCGCCCCCGGCGACACCGTGATCGTCAGCGTCAACGTCGTCGAAGGCACCCGCAAGCGCGTGCAGGCCTACGAAGGCGTCGTGATCGCCAAGCGCAACCGCGGCCTCAACAGCGGCTTCACGGTGCGCAAGATCTCCAGCGGCGAAGGCGTGGAGCGTACGTTCCAGACCTACAGCCCGCTGATCGCCGGCATCGAAGTCAAGCGCCGCGGCGACGTGCGCCGCGCCAAGCTGTACTACCTGCGCGACCGCAGCGGCAAGTCGGCCCGCATCAAGGAAAAGCTGGCGCACCGCAACAAGCCCGCCGCCGAATAAGCGAAAACGCTTCGCGACAGACCGCCGCCGGCTCCGTGCTCGTGGCGGTTTTTTCATTCCGGCCCTTCCGATGCCCATCGATTCCGATCTTCCCCCCGACACGCCGCTGTCCAAGCTGCCGAATTTCGATCCGCGCACCGTGCCCGCGATCGGCATCGACACGCACCTGCCGGCAGTGGCCCCCGAGGCGCTCGCGCCCGAGGGCTTGCGGGCGCGTTTCGCCGCCCCGCCCGGCTGGGAGCCGGAGATCTGGGCCGAGCGCCAGTTCGCGCAGCGGCCGCAGGCGCACGCGTCGGTGCTGGTGCCGTTGGTGATGCGCGAGCGGCCCACGGTGTTGCTGACCGAGCGCACCACGCACCTGTCCACGCACTCGGGGCAAGTGGCGTTTCCCGGAGGCAAGCGCGACGAGACCGACACCGATGCGACCCATACGGCGCTGCGCGAGGCGCAGGAGGAAATCGGCCTGCTTCCCGAATGGGTGGAAGTGCTGGGCCAGATGCCCACCTACACCACGGGCAGCCAATTCATCATCACGCCCGTCGTGGGGCTGGTCAGCCCCGACCACCGGCTGACGCTCAACGCGTTCGAGGTGGCCGATGCCTTCGAGGTGCCCCTGGACTTCCTGATGAACCCGGCCCACCACCACCGGCACGCCGTCGAATGGGGCGGCTTCCGGCGTGAATGGTTCTCCATCCCGTACATGGACGGCAGCACCGAGCGCTTCATCTGGGGCGCCACTGCCGCCATGTTGCGCAACTTCTACCGGTTCCTGAGCGCGTAGAAAGCGCAACGGCCGGCGCCGCGCAAGGCCTGCGAGAGGGGAGCGCAGCCGCACGCAAGCGTTGCGCCATGCTCGCCTTTATGATGGCCGGATGAGTTTCTTCGCGATCCTGTTCGCCCTGCTGATCGAGCAGGTGCGTCCGCTGGCGCGGCACAACCCGATCCATGCAGGCCTGCGGGCCTGGGCGCGCTGGGTCAGCCGGAACTTCGACGCCGGCAAGCCGCACCACGGCTGGGTGGCCTGGACCCTGGCGGTGCTGGCGCCTTCCCTGGGCGTGCTGGCCGTGCACTGGGCCCTGGCTTTGCTGCTGGGGTGGCCTTTCGCGGTGCTGTGGAGCGTGGCCGTGCTCTACGTCACGCTGGGATTCCGGCAGTTCAGCCACCACTTCACCAACATCCGCGACGCGCTGGACGCCGGCGACGAGCCGCGTGCGCGCGAACTGCTGGCCCAGTGGCAGCAGGTCGACGCCAGCGAGCTGCCGCGCAGCGAGATCGTGCGCCACGTGATCGAGTATTCGGTGCTGGCCGCGCACCGCCACGTGTTCGGCGTGCTGGCCTGGTTCTCGGTGCTGGCCGCTTTCGGCTTCGGGCCTGCCGGCGCGGTGCTGTACCGCATGAGCGAATTCGTCGTGCGCTACTGGAAGTACCGCAACAACACCCAGACCCAGCCGGCCAGCGCGGCCCTGCAATCGGCGGCGGCGCGTGCGTGGCACCTGGTCGACTGGCTGCCCGCGCGCATCACCGCGCTGGCCTTCGCCGTGGTGGGCAGCTTCGAAGAGGCAATCGACTGCTGGCGCCACCATGCGCAGCGGTTTCCCGACGACAACGACGGCGTGATCCTCGCGGCAACCTCCGGCGCCGTCAATGTGCGGCTGGGCGGCGAGGCGCTGAAATCCGCGTTCGCACCGAATGCCTCGCAGGGTTTGCGGGCCGGCGGCAGCGTGGAAGCGATGGCCGATACCGAAAGCACGCCCGGCCGCGAGGCCGAGATCGGCCACCTGCGCAGCATCGTCGGGCTGGTGTGGCGCTCGGTCGTGCTGTGGATGGTGCTGCTGGCGCTGCTGACGCTGGCACGCCTGCTGGGCTGACGTGGGCGACGGCCAGCGGTTCTGGAGCCCGCGCGTGCGCGAGCTGGTGCCTTACGTCCCCGGCGAACAGCCGCGAATTCCCAACCTGGTCAAGCTCAACACCAACGAGAACCCGTACCCTCCGTCGCCGCGCGCCCTGGCCGCCATTGCCGATGCGGCGCGGCAGGGCCTGCAGCTCTACCCGGACCCGGAATCGACGGCGCTGCGCGAGGCCATCGCGCGTTACCACCGGATCGACGCTGACCAGGTGTTTCCCGGCAACGGGTCCGACGAAGTCCTGGCCCATGCATTCTTCGCCTTCTTCCAGCAGGAGCAGCCCCTCCTGTTGCCTGACGTGACCTACAGCTTCTACCGCGTGTATTGCCGGTTGTACGGCATCGATGCGCAGTTGGTCCCGGTGGGCGAGGGCCTGCAGGTCGACGTGGCCGGCTATGCGGGCAAGCCGGCGGGCGGTGTGGTCATCGCCAATCCCAACGCGCCCACGGGCAGTGCGCTGCCGCTGGCCGCGATCGAGCAATTGCTGCAATGCCAGCCCCATTGCGTGGTGCTGGTCGACGAGGCGTATGTGGACTTCGGCGCCGAGAGTGCAATGCCACTGGTCGGCCGCTACCCCAACCTGCTGGTGGTGCACACCTTGTCGAAATCGCGCTCGCTGGCCGGCCTGCGAGTCGGCTTCGCGGCGGGGCAGCGCCACCTCGTCGAGGCGCTGGAGCGGGTCAAGAACAGCTTCAACTCCTATCCGCTGGACCGGCTGGCCTGCGCCGGCGCGGTCGCGGCCTATGAGGACGAGGTGCATTTCGAGCAGTCGCGCCAGGCCGTCATTCGCAGCCGCGATGCACTGACGGTCCAGCTTTGGCGGCTGGGGTTCGACGTGCTGCCGTCGAGCGCGAATTTCGTCTTCGCCAGCCACCCTGAGCACGACGCCGCCGGGCTGGCGGCGCGCCTGCGCGAGCATGGCATCCTGGTGCGGCAATTCGCGCAGCCGCGCATCGACCGGTACCTGCGCATCAGCATCGGGACGGACGCGCAATGCGATGCGCTGGTGCGTGCACTGCGGATGCTGCTGGCGCCCTAGAACCTCGGTGGCTGCGACAGCTCGGCGAACAATTCGCGGTAAATGCGGTAGCGCGAAGGCGTGATGCCTTCATCGCCGGCCCCCGGCGCAGTGGCCGCGATGACACCGCAACCCGGCTCGTGCAGGTGCGTGCAGTTGTAGAACTTGCAGTTGCCCAGGTGCGCCTTGAAGTCGGGCATGCAGCCGGCCAGCTGCATCGGCTCGATATGGTTCAGGCCGAATTCCTGGAACCCGGGCGAGTCGATCAGCGCCGTGCCGTGCGCCTTGTCGACCCAGTACCAGGTGGTGCTGGTGGTGGTGTGCTTGCCCGCATTGAGTGCCTGCGAGATCTCGCCGGTCTGGGCCAGGGCGCCGGGCGCCAGCAGGTTGATCAAGGTGCTCTTGCCTGCGCCCGAAGGGCCCAGCACCAGCGTCGTCTTGCCCGCCAGGTGCTTCAGGAGCGTCTCGCGGTCCACGTCGCCGGAGAGCCTGAGGGACAGCGGCAGCACGCCGTAATGCATGCGCTGGTAGGGCAGCAGGCGGGCCCAGGCCCGCTCGAAAGGCTCGACCAGGTCGCTCTTGTTCAGCGCGATGATCGGCGTGATGCGCTCGGCTTCGGCCGCGATCAGCGCGCGCGCCAGCTGGCTTTCCGAGAATTCGGGCTCGGCCGCGACCAGGATCAGCACCTGGTCGAGGTTGGCCGCGAAAGACTTGGTGCGCACTTCGTCCTGGCGGTAGAACAGGTTGCGGCGCTTTTCGATCTTCTCGATGGTGCCCTCGTCGTGCGAGCCCTGCCAGAGCACGCGGTCGCCCACCACGGCCGCGCTCTTCTTGCCGCGCGGATGGCAGATCAGGCGCTGGCCCCCGGGCGTCTCGACCATGAAGTGGCGCCCGTGGCTGGCGACCACCAGACCCGGCTCGAGCGCCGCGCGCTCAGCCAAGGAAAACCGCCCTCATGCCAGCAGCGCGTCGACCTGCGACGCGCACTCGAAGTCGGTTTCCGACAGGCCCTTGACGTCGTGCGTGTTGAAGCGCACGACGCAGCGGTTGTAGTGGACCGAGAGGTCGGGGTGGTGGTCCTGCGCATTGGCGACGAACGCCACGGCGTTGACGAAGGAGATCGTCTCGTAGTAGTTGGCGAAGTCGTAGGTCTTTTCGATCGCGACGTCGGCGCCGTCGCCCGTGAGCTTCCAGCCCGGCGCCGCGGCCAGGCGCGTCACGATTTCGGTCGCGGTCAGGGCGCGCCTGGGCGCCAGCGACCAGTCCTTTTTCCGGAGCATCGTCATGCCGGGCTCCCCGCGGTCATTCGCGCCAGCCGCTCGGAAGCCGGCGGGTGCGAGTAGTAGAACTTCACGAAGACCGGATCGGGGGTCAGGGTGGAGGCGTTGTCTTCGTACAGCTTGAGCAGGGCGGTGGACAGGTCCCTGCCGCTGGTCTGCTGCACGGCATAGGCGTCCGCCTCGAATTCGTGCTTGCGCGACAGCAGGGCCATCAGCGGCGAGACGAAGAAGGAGAACACGGGCACGGCCAGCAGGAACAGCAGCAGCGCCAGCGCATCGTTGGGGCCCGCCAGGTTGGGCCGCACGCCCAGCCCGGTGTAGAACCAGGCCTGGGTCGACAGCCAGCCCAGCAACGCGAAACCGGCCAGGCTGAGCGCGAACATGCCCGCAATGCGCTTGATGATGTGCTTGTGCTTGAAGTGGCCGAGTTCGTGCGCGAGCACCGCGTCCACTTCCTCCGGGGAAAGCTTCAACAGGAGCGTGTCGTAGAACACCACGCGCTTGGCAGCGCCGAAGCCGGTGAAATAGGCGTTGGCGTGGGCGCTGCGCTTGCTGCCGTCCATCACGAACAGGCCCTTGGCCGCGAAACCGCAGCGGCGCATCAGCTCGGTCACGCGGGCCCTGAGCGCCTCGTCGTCCAGCGGCTTGAACTTGTTGAACAGCGGCGCAATGAAGGTCGGGTACACCACCAGCAACAGCAGGTTGAAACCCATCCACACGGCCCACGCCCACAGCCACCACAGGGCACCGGCGGCGCCCATCAGCCAGAGGATCAGCCAGGCGACGGGCAGGCCGATGGCCGCGCCCAGCAGCGTGGACTTGGCAAGGTCCGCAATCCACAGCCCCAGCGTCATCTTGTTGAAGCCGAAGCGCTCCTCGATCACGAAGGTCTGGTACAGCGCCAGGGGCAGGTCGATCGCGCCGCTCACCAGCGCGAAGCCGACGATCAGCGCCAGCTGCTGGGCCATGCCGCCGCCCAGCCGGTCCAGCAGGGACTGGTTCAATGCGTCCAGGCCGCCCAACAGTGTCCATCCCAGCAGCACCGCGGCGCCCACGGCGAGTTCGATCAGGCCGAAGCGCGTCTTGGTGATGGTGTAGTCGGCGGCCTTCTGGTGCGCGGCCAGCGGGACGGTGGCGGCAAAGGCGGCGGGTACGCTGTCGCGGTGCCTCGCGACATGGCGAATCTGCCGCGACGCCAGCCAGAATTTCACGGCCATGCCGGCCAGCAGGAAGCCGGCGAACGCCAGGGTCAGTGAATAGGAAGCCATATCGACCCTAGTTTAGGTCATAGGCGACAATCGCAAGCATGTCAGAAACCGTATCCGAACCCGTTGCCACGCTGGGCAAGAGCGACCAGAACCTGATCTGGCTGGACTGCGAAATGACGGGGCTGGACCCTGAAGCGGACCGCCTCATCGAGATCGCCGTGATCGTCACCGGCGCCCATCTCACGCCGCGCATCGAAGGGCCCGTGCTGGTCATCCACCAGAGCGACGCGCAACTCGACAAGATGGATTCGTGGAACAAGGGCACGCACGGCCGCAGCGGGCTCATCGACAAGGTCAAGGCCTCGTCGATCAGCGAGGCGCAGGCCGAGCAGCAGATCCTCGAATTCCTCGCGAAGTACGCGCCGAAGGGGTCCACGCCCATGTGCGGCAACAGCATCAGCCAGGACCGGCGCTTCCTGGTGAAGTACATGCCGAAACTGGAGGCCTTCTTCCATTACCGAAACATCGACGTCAGCACGCTCAAGGAACTCGCCAAGCGCTGGCGCCCCGACGTCTACACCTCGTTCAGGAAGCAGCAGAAGCACACGGCCCTGGCCGACGTGCACGAGTCGATCGACGAGCTCGCGCATTACCGCGAACACTTCCTGAAGCTGGCGGCGGGTTAGCGGCCTGCCCGGATGGGACTGGACGGCCGCTTGCGGGAAAACCCTGAATGTGCGACAATCGCGGGCTTGGCTGCACAGACAGCCCTCGTGCATCTCCCTTCACACACCGGCTCAAGACAAAAGAGCCTCCAGAGCCTTCGGGCCTGACAGTCGTTTGATGGTTGATGTTTTACAACCATTGACGACAACGCCGCCATCTCGTGGCTGCGTATGCGTGTGAGTAACTCATGACCGACACTTTTGCAGTGCAGGGCGATTTTTCGCCTGCCGAATCCTTCGATACCGCGCTGTCCCTGGCCGCGCCTTCCGTTGACGCGCCCGAGCATTTCGTGCCCGCCGTGCCCAACGGCTTCCTGAAAATGGGCCTCGCGCCCGAACTGCTGCAGGCCGTGGCGGACATGGGCTTCACCCAGCCCACGCCGGTGCAGGAGCAGACCATTCCGCTGGCGATGCCGTCCGACGACGAAGCCGCAGGCTTCACCGACCTGATGGTCTCCAGCCAGACCGGCAGCGGCAAGACCGCGGCCTTCCTGCTGCCCGTGCTGCACACGCTGCTGAAGCAGCGCGCCGATGCCGAAGCCAAGTCCCGCGCCGACTTCGAGCGCCTGACGGCCGAGGCCCTGGCCAAGGGCGAGCCCGCCCCCAAGCGCCCCAAGCGCAAGGACCCGACCAGCTCGCGCAACTTCAAGGCCGCCACGCCCGGCGCCCTGATCCTGTGCCCGACGCGCGAACTCGCGCAGCAGGTCTCCCACGACGCCATCGACCTGGTGCGGCATTGCCGCGGCCTGCGCGTGGCCAGCATCGTCGGCGGCATGCCCTACCAGCTGCAGATCGCCAAGCTGCAGAACGCCGACCTCGTGGTCGCCACGCCGGGCCGCCTGCTCGACCTGCAGCGCTCGATGCAGATCAAGCTGGACAAGGTGCAGTTCCTGGTCGTGGACGAAGCCGACCGCATGCTGGACCTGGGCTTTGCCGACGACCTGGCCGAAGTCAACAAGCTCACGCTCGAGCGCAAGCAGACCATGATGTTCAGCGCGACGTTCGCGGCGCGCATCCAGCAGCTGGCCGCGCGCGTGATGCGCCAGCCGCGCAAGATCCAGATCGACAACCCGCAGGAAAAGCACGTCAACATCAAGCAGGTGCTGTTCTGGGCCGACACCGCGCAGCACAAGCGCAAGATGCTGGACCACTGGCTGCGCGACACCACGATCAACCAGGCCATCGTGTTCGCCAGCACGCAGATCGAATGCGACGGCCTGGCCAACGACCTGCAGCAGGCCGGCTTCGACGCCGTCGCGCTGCACGGCGCCCTGAGCCAGGGCCTGCGCAACCGCCGCCTGATGGCGCTGCGCCAGGGCCATGTGCAGGTGCTGGTCGCCACCGACGTCGCCGCGCGCGGCATCGACGTGCCCACCATCACCCACGTCTTCAACTACGGCTTGCCGATGAAGGCCGAGGACTACACCCACCGCATCGGCCGCACCGGCCGCGCCGGCCGCGACGGCCTGGCCGTCACCTTTGCCGAGTTCCGCGACCGCCGCAAGATCTTCGACATCGAGGCGTACAGCAAGCAGCCGTTCAAGGCCGAAGTGATTCCGGGCCTGGAGCCGCAGCAGCGCGCCCCGCAAAGCCGGCCCGGCGGCGACTTCGCCGACCGCGGCGCCCGCGAGAACCATTCGCGCGACCGCAAGTTCGGCGGTGGCCAGCGCACCGGCGGCTTCGGCGGCGGCTTCGCGCCGCGCGAAGACCGGGGTTTCGCGCCTCGCGAAGACCGCGGCTTCGACCAGCGCCGCAGCAACGAGAGCTATGTGCGCAAGCCCGCGTTCGGCGACTTCGCCAGCCGCGGCGAGGGGTTCGGCGCCGCGCAAGGAAGGCTTTGCGCCGCGCGGCGACTTCGCCGCCGCGCGCACCCTCGTTTTCCAAGCCGGCCAAGCCCGGCAACGGCGGCAAGGTGTTCGTGCCGCGCGACGTCAAGAAGCGCCCGTACAAGCCGGCCAACTAATTCGCGAACACGCGGCGGCGCGCGGCCTCAGGCCGACGCAGATCACCGCCCGGCCGGTTTCCGGCCAGCGGCGGTGCACGAAGAGCCAGGCGACCAGCCCGACGCTCATCATCAGCAGCGAGGTGACGGCCAGCACCCGCGTCGAATGCATCACCAGCGGCGCGATGACGCCGGCCACGATGCCGTTGGCCGTCGAGCCGATCACCGCCTGCAGCGACGACGCCATGCCGCGCCGCTCCGGGTACAGGTCCAGCACCAGCAGCGTCACCACCGGCACCATCAGCGCCCAGCCGAAGGCGAATACCGCGATCGGCAGCAGCGCCCAGGCCGGCGCTGGGCCTGGAACGCGAAGTTGGCCGCGACATTGACCAGCGACACCAGCAGCATGATCGTGAAGCCGTAGCGGATCTGCCGCCGGGGCGAGATCCTGCCCGCCAGCCGGCCGCTGACCCAGGCGCCGCCCATGATGCCGGAGATGGTCAGCACGAAGAACCAGAAGAACTGCGTCGGCGCCAGCCCCAGGTGCTCGCCCAGGAAGGCCGGCGCCGCACAGCACGTACAGGAACATGCCGTTGAAGGGCACGCCGCTGGCCAGCGCCAGCAGCAGGAAGCGCGGGTTCGAGCCCGAGCTGCCAGTAGCCCTGCATCAGGTTGCGCACGTTGAACGGCTGGCGCTGCGTGACGTGCAGGGTCTCGGGCAGCAAGCGGAAGTTGGCGACCCACAGCGACCACGCCCACCGCCGTCAGGAACCAGAAGATGCTGTGCCAGCCGGCATGCACGAACAGCCAGCCGCCGATGATGGGCGCGATGGCCGGCGCCACGCCGAAGTAGATCGTGACCTGGCTCATCACCTTCTGCGCCTGCGGCCGGCGGGAACATGTCGCGGATCACGGCGCGCGAGACCACGATGCCGGCGCCGGTGGACAGGCCCTGCAAGCCCCGGAAGAACACCAGCTGGCCGATGGTCTGCGACAGCGCGCAGCCCGGCCGATGCGAGCGTGAACATCGCAATGCCCCACAGCACCACCGGCCGGCGGCCGAAGCTGTCGGCCAGCGCACCGTGGAACAGGTTCATGAAGGCGAAGCCGAACAGGTAGGCCGACAGCGTCTGCTGCATCTGCACCGGCGTCGCGCCCAGCGCCTGCGCGATGCCGGAGAACGCCGGAATGTAGGTGTCGATCGAGAACGGTCCCAGCATGCCGAGCAGGGCCAGCAGGGCGGCCAGGGCCCAGCGCGGGGCGCGCCAGAGTTGGTTGGCATCGGGATTCACGAGTCGGTCGCCCCTGTCAACATCCGGAAGAGAAAATGGGACCCGGCCGCATGGCCGGGTCCCATCGAGTTCAAGTGGTGGGCCCTGAGTGACTCGAACACTCGACCTACGGATTAAGAGTCCGCTGCTCTACCAACTGAGCTAAGAGCCCACTGAACGAAAAAGAGGCTGTGGTGGAGAGGAGGAGGATCGAACTCCCGACCTTCGCATTGCGAACGCGACGCTCTCCCAGCTGAGCTACCCCCCCACAGCAGCGCGTATTTTAGCAAAATGCGCGGCCGCTTCCGGGCGAAGCCGCAATTATGCCAAAACGGCAGCGGCCTTTTCCCGGCGCGGGGCCTATTGCATGCCGTTGCGGCTGGCCAGTTCGACGAACAGGCCAGCGTGGTCGAGGTCCGCCAGGCCATGGTCGGCGCCATCGGCATACAGCTTCTCGAACAGGGTGGTGATCGGCGCGTCCAGGCCGACTTCGTCCGCGGTGGCGAGTGCATTGCGCATGTCCTTGAGCTGCACGGCCAGGCGCGCCCGTGCGCCGAAATCGCGCTCGATCATGCGCTGGCCGTGCACCTGCAGGATGCGGCTGTCCGCAAAGCCGCCGGTGATGGCTTCCTTGACCTTGGCCATGTCGGCGCCGCCCTTCTGGCAGAGCAGCAGCGCCTCGGCCACTGCGCCGATGGTGATGCCCACGATCATCTGGTTGGCCAGCTTGGCCAGCTGCCCCGTGCCGTGCGGGCCCACATGGGTGGCATGGCCGAACACTTCGAAGACCGGCCCTGCGCGCGTGAAGTCCGCGGCCTTGCCGCCCACCATGATGGCCAGCGTGCCCGCCTGCGGCACCGCCGGTCCCCCCGGAGACCGGCGCATCGAGATGGCACACGCCGAATTCGGCCAGGCGCGCGGCATGGTCGCGCGCCTCGCGGGGCTGGATCGACGCCATGTCGATGACGAGTGCGCCGCGCTTCATGGCGCGCGCCACGCCCTGGTTGAACAGCACGTCTTCGACGACGGCGCCGTTCTCCAGCATGGTCACCACGAAGTCCGCGCTGCGCACGGCCGCAGCGGCGCTGTCGTGCACGGTGGCGCCGCTGGCGGCGAGGCGCTCGGCCTTGTCGCGCGAGCGGTTCCAGGCCTGGACGCTGTGGCCGGCCTCGCACAGGCGCTGCGCCATGGGAAAGCCCATGAAGCCGATGCCGAGCACGGCGATGTCCATGGCTGCTCCTGGTTGGTTGCGTCGGTCCATCATGGAACCGGTGCGCCGCGGATTGCTGTCACGCGGCTTTCAACTGCGGCGCAGCGAACATCGCCTCCATTTCCTTGCGGATCATGTAGGCATGCGTCGTGGTGTCCATTGCCACGTCGGCCCAGCACAGGCTCTGGCCCTTCTTCACGGGCCGCACCACCTTCACGCCGTGCGCCAGCCCCAGGGGAAGGCCGCCGAGCGCCACCGACCTGGCCGAGGGCAGGAGCTTGCCCCACACGGTGTAGCCGCCTTCGCCATCCAGCATCTCGCCGGGCGCCAGGTCGCGCTTGGCGGTGGCGACGACGTCCGCGTTCCAGCAGGTGGCCACGCCCGTGGCCTCGCCGCGCAGCGCCACGCTCGCGACCGACACGCCCACTTCCAGGCCGATCAGGTGCCAGCGCTTGTACAGCGTGAAGTAACGCCCGCTCGGGTCGGTGTGGGCGTTGTATTCCTCGAAGCAGTTGCGGATGTATTCGGTCTCGCCTTCCACCGTCACCCACACGCCCATGCGGATGTCGTACGGGATCTGCCGGCCGTTGGCTTCCAGCGAGGAGATCACCTCCACCATGCCCTTGCGCTCGAGCACGCCGCCTTCGCTGATCGGCCGCGTCACGAAGGGGATGTCCTCCACGCTGGCGGGCGGGTAGAGCAGGCCGTTGCTCGGAACCGTCAAACCCGTGGCGTTGGCCACGGCGGTGCTCTCGATCGACGGCTTGGAGCCATCGAGGAAGCTGTTGAACATCTTCGGGTTGAGGCCCCCGCGCTCGGCCTGCTGCGGCGTCAGGCCGTAGTAGCCCCAAACGGTCTCCGGGGTCGATTCGCAGAAGTGAGGCAGCCACTTGTGGCCGCGGCCGGCAGCGACGACGGGGAAGCCGCAGGTGCGCGCCCAATCCACCAGGTCGCAGATCAGCGCCGGCTGGTCGCCGAACGCCAGCGAATACACCACGCCGGCCTCGGCCGCCTTGCGCGCCAGCAGCGGGCCGCAGAACGCATCCGCTTCCACGGTGACGTTGACGACGTGCTTGCCGTTGCCGAAAGCTTCAAGGCAATGGTCGACGGCCGCGATCGGGTGGCCCGTGCACTCGACGATGAGGTCGATCCCGGGATGGCGCACCAGGGCCTGCCAGTCTTCGCCGATGTGCGTGGTCCCATCCTTGAGCGCTGCGTCGAGCGACGCGGCCTGCGACTGCTCCGGCTTCCAGCCGACGCGGGCGAGGTTGGCACGCGCGCCGTCGGGCGACAGGTCGGCAATGCCGACGAGGTGCACGCCCGGCGTACGCGGAATCTGCGCCAGGTACATGGAGCCGAACTTGCCGGCGCCGATCAATCCGATGCGCACCGGCTCGCCGGCCGCGGCACGCTGCTGGAGCCTCGCATAAAGGCTCATGCTGCCTTCCTCATTTCGTCGAAGGGCACGGTCGTCGTCTGGAGCGCGCCGGGCGGCACGCCGTCCTTCCACGGGAGCTCGACCGGGTAGGCCTTGAGCAGGCAATCGTCCGGCAGGCACTCGATCGGGGTGAAGTCGCGGTGCGCGATGTACTCCGGCCGCTTGAAGCGTCGGATGTGGTTGCTCACGGCGCACAGGCTCAGGTAAACGGCGACCCGGTTCCAGGGCGACAGGTTGCTGCCCGAGGCATGCACCAGGCAGCTGTGGAAGAGGATCATCGAGCCCGCCGGGCCCTTGGGCGAAACGATTCCGCCGTTCTTGCCGCCGGCGCGCTCCACCAGCTTCCCGATCAGGTCGTTGTCCACGGTCCAGAGCGGGTAGCTGGTGGTGGTCAGGTCGTGCCTGGCTTCCACCACGCCCTTCTTGTGGCTGCCCGGGATGAACATCAGCGGGCCGTTGTACTCGTTCACGTCGTCCAGGAAGATCGCGACGTTCATGGCCCGCTCCGTCGGCATCAGGTCGTCGTTCAGCCACGTGCCGTAGTCCTGGTGCCATTGCCAGACGTCGCCGTCGAAGGCCTGCTTGCCGTTGATCTTGAACTGGTGCATGTAGACCTTCTCGTCGAAGAGGTCCATCACCGGCTGCACCATGCGCGGATGGCGCGCCAGCCGCGCGAACGGCTCGCTGTACATGTGCGCCGCGAAATTGGTGCGCACCGCGTCCTTGCCTTTCTCGCGCACGTTGTAGGCTTCGCGCCGGCTGTACAGCTCGGGCACGGCCTCCTGCAGGGCCATCATCTCCTCGGGCGTGAACTGGCCGGGGAAGAACAGGTAGCCTTCGCGGTCGAACTGTTCGAGCTGCTGGGCGGTGAGTTTCATCGCTTCTCTCCTTGGGTCTTCAACACACGGGTCAGCTGCGCGGCCAGGTTTTCGCTGGCGCGCAGGCTGTGCTGCTCGATGAGCCGGGCGGCGCGGTCGGCGTCGCCGGCGGCGATCGCCCTGGCGATCGCCTCGTGTTCGTCCCAGACCGATTCGCGCTGCCGGGTCTGCTGCAGCACCGCACCCATGACGCGGCGCAGGTGCCGCCAATGCTGCTGGGCGCTCTGCTCGATGAGGGGGTTCCGGGAGGCCGCATAGATGGCCTGGTGGAAGGCGAGGTCGGCATCGATCATGGCCTTGACGTTGCGGCCGCGCGCCGCCTTGCGGCCCTGTTCGATGAGTTTCGCGTCGAGCCGCACGCGCCGGGCCGCCGCCAGGCGGGCCGCCAGCGCGTCGAGGGCGCCGCGCACCTGGTAGATGCGGACCATCGCATCGGCGTCGAGCGGCGCCACCAGCACGCCCCGGCCGGGGGCATCCAGCACGAAGCCGTCCTTCTTCAGCAGCCGCAGCGCCTGCAGCACCGGCTGGCGCGACACGTCGAGCTGTTCGGCGATGTCTTCCTGCGTGATGCGCTCGCCCGGCGCCAGCGAGCCGTCGCTGATCGCGTCCAGCAGGCTGCGGTAGACCTGTTCGACCAGGTCCGGTGCGGCTTCAAGCTTGACGAGGTGGGCGGCCATGGGCAGAACTCCGTATACAGAATACAAGCGGCGGCCGGGTTTGGCAAGCACCTTGGCAACAGGCGGCGGCCGCCGCCGGCGTGTGACAAGATGGCGCCCAAAGGATCAACCTATGAGCAAACCCCACGACGGCGCCTGGCTGGACCGCATGTACAACGCCCGGGACCTGGTGCCCGCGTACGCGGAGCATTTCCGGCGCTGGGCTGCCGATTCCGCCGAGGCGATGCGCACGCAGGTGCGCGAACTCGACGTGCGTTATGGCGGCGGGCCCAACGAGCACCTGGACATCTTTCCGGCAGCGCAGGCCGACGCGCCGGTGCTGTTCTTCATTCACGGCGGCTACTGGCGGTCCCTGGACAAGCGGGAGCACTCCTTCATCGCACCGGCCTTCACGGGCGAGGGCGTTTGCGTGGTGATCCCGAACTACGCGTTGTGCCCCGCGGTCACCGTTCCCGAGATCACGATGCAGATGGTCAAGGCACTGGCCTGGACCTGGCGCAACATCGCGCGCCATGGCGGCGACCCGCGGCGCATCACGGTGGCGGGACACTCCGCGGGCGGCCACCTGGCCGCGATGATGCTGGCCTGCCTGTGGCCGGTCTACGCCGGCGACCTGCCCGCCGACCTGGTGAAGGGCGCGCTGTCGATTTCCGGCCTGCACGACCTCGACCCGATCATGCACACGCCTTTCCTGCAGCCTTCGCTGAAGCTCACGCCCGCGCAGGTTCGCCAGGCCAGTCCGGCGCGGCTGCCGCCGCCGGCGCAGGGGACGCTCTACACCGTGACCGGCGGCGACGAGAGCGAGGAGTTCCCGCGCCAGAGCCGGCTGATCCGCGACGCGTGGGGGAAGGCCCGCGTCCCGGTGTGCGAAGCGCTGCCGGGGTTGAACCATTTCTCCATCCTGGAGTCATTGGTGGAGCCCGGCCAGCGCCTGAATACCCTCGCGCTGGAGTTGTTGCGAGCTTGAGGAATTTTTCATGAAATGGCTGTACCTGGCGGGCTTGTGCCTGCTGCTCCAGGCTTGCGGTGGCGGCTCCGGCTCCGGCGATGCGTCCTCCGACCCGCAAGCCTGCTCGCCGGCCTCGCAGCGGCAGTCCCTGCGCGACTTCATGCAGGAGGAGTACTACTGGTACACCAACCTGCGCGTGCCCGATGAGACGGCGCCCACGCTCGACGCGTATTTCCAGTCGATGCTCTACCGGCCGACGGACCGTTACAGCTTCACCGAGTCCACCGCGGCCCACAACCAGCTGTTCGTGGCCGGCAGGCGGGTGGGCTACGGCTACGCACTGGTCTGGGCCGATGCCGCGCGCACCGCGCTGCGCATCCGCAACGTCGAGCCGCTCAGCCCCGCGGCCCGCGCGGGCCTGGTGCGCGGCGACACGGTGCTGGCCATCGACGACGTCCTGCCGCAAGGCATCGCCGACGGCCAGCTTCCCATTGTCGATACCGTCGGCGTGCCGCGCACCTTCGCGCTTCGCGACAGCGCCGGCCAGACGCGGGTGGTCACGGTGGTCTCCGAGGATTTTTCCCTCAGCCCGCTCGCGGCAACCGCCACTTTCGACGTCGTGCGCGCCGGGGTGCCGGTCAAGGTGGGCTACCTGGCCTACCACCAGTTCGTGAACTACAGCGTGGGCAGCCTGTCCACGGAGTTCTACCGCTTCGGCGCCGCCGGCATCGGCGAGCTGATCCTGGACCTGCGCTACAACGGCGGCGGCAGCGTCACCGCCTCGCGCGACCTCGCCAGCATGATCGGCGGCTCGCGCACCGCGAGCCAGCTGTACGCCTACCTGCGCTTCAACAACAAGAACGCCAACAGCACGCAGCAGGTGCGTTTCAATTCCTCCGACATCGCATTCGCCCATCCGCTGCCCCAGGGGCTGCCGCGCATCGTGGTCATTGCGTCCGGCGGCACCGCATCGGCCAGCGAGCTGCTCATCAACGGACTGCGCCCGTTCGTGGACGTCGTGCTGGTGGGCGACACGACCTACGGCAAGCCCTACGGGTTCATCCCGCGCGACAACTGCGGCACCACCTACAACGCGGTCCAGTTCGAGGCGCTCAATTCGCAGGGCGTGGGCGGCTACACGGCGGGCCTGGCACCCACCTGCACCGTGCCGGACGACCTGGACCATCCCCTGGGCAGCGCCGGCGAAGGACGCATTCGCGCGGCGCTGGACTACATCGTGACCGGCAGTTGCACCGCGCCGGCGACGGCGGCGCTCGGCGCGCCCAAGCCGCGGCCGGCGCCGGGAACGTTCGGCGAGACCGTGCCGGTGCAGATGTTCCAGGACTGACGGCGCGCGGGCGCCGCGGCGGCTACATCAGCAGGTGTTCGCCCGCGTTGTCGCCGCCGAGGATGACGTAGTTCACCTTGCGGATGTCCATCAGCTTCTTGCCGCCGGCATAGCTGATCGAGCTCTGGATATCTTCCTCCATCTCCCGCAGGGTGTCGGCCAGCCGGCCCTTGACCGGCTCGAGGATGCGCTTGCCTTCGACGTGCTTGTACTCGCCCTTGTTGAAGTCCGAGGCGCTGCCGAAATACTCCTTGTACAGCCGGCCGTCCACGTCGACGGTCTGGCCCGGGGATTCCTCATGGCCCGCCAGCATCGAGCCGATCATCACCATGGTCGCGCCGAAGCGGATGCTCTTGGCGATGTCGCCGTGCTCGCGGATGCCGCCGTCGGCGATGATCGGCTTGGTGGCCACGCGTGCGCACCACTTCATGGCCGACAGCTGCCAGCCGCCGGTGCCAAAGCCCGTCTTCATGCGCGTGATGCAGACCTTGCCCGGGCCGACGCCCACCTTGGTCGCGTCGGCGCCCCAGTTTTCCAGGTCGATGATCGCCTCGGGCGTGGCGATGTTGCCCGCAATGACGAAAGCGCTGGGCAATTTCGCCTTGAGGTGGCGGATCATGTCGCGCACGGTGTCCGAATGGCCGTGCGCGATGTCGATCGTGACGTACTCGGGCACCAGCCCTTCCGCGGCCAGCTGGTCCACCAGCTCGTAGTCCGCCTGCTTGACGCCCACCGAGATCGACGCATAAACGCCCTTGGCCTTCATGTCGCGGACGAATTTCAGGTTGTCCAGGTCGAAGCGGTGCATCACGTAGAAGAAGCCGTTCTGCGCCAGCCACAGGCAGATCTTCTCGTCCACCACGGTCTTCATGTTGGCCGGCACCACCGGGATGCGGAAGGTGCGGCCGCCCAGCTGCACGCCGGCGTCGCACTCGGAGCGGCTTTCCACGCGGCACTTGCGCGGCAGCAGCAATACTTTGTCGTAGTCGAAGATTTCCATACCAAGCTCCAGAAAGCTGTTTGTTGAACAGGTGAGCGCTTGGACTGCGGGACCGGCGGCTTCGGGTGGAGGCACCCAAAACAAACCGGGCCGCAAAATGCTTGGGCCCGGTGCTTGATTTTACCCTTTGGACGGCGCAGCCGCGCATCTGGATTGCGCGATAGCCCTTATACGGCCGCGTGCATCTTCCACCCAGCCCACCACCTGCAGGCGTTTCGGGTCGGCGCCCTCGGGAATGCTCATCGGCCGCGATTCGAACAGTCGGCGCTGCTCCTGCCTCGAGAGCGATCGGGAGCCATCCCAGGACGGCTGCAGCGCGTTTCTCACCAGGTTGCGGGCGACGGGCGTGCCTTCGGTGCCGGCCGGCAAGGTCTCCACCAGCAGCAGCCAGGCCTTCCACGGCCCGCCGCCGCCGGGCTTGAGCTCGATGGACGCTCCGACATAGCCGTTGAAGGCGAGGCCGTGCGCCACCCGAAGGGCGCGACCGCCCCGGGCGGCCGGCCGCCGCGACGTTTCCGATTGCACCGGCGCGGCGCGGCCCAGCGCTTCCAGCCGTGCCAGGCTGTCCCGGCTGGCGGCCGCCGACAGGGGCGCGTCGTCCCCCCGGCTGCCGGGGACGATCCAGTCCAGCGCCAATTCCCCTCGCGCGGGACGCTGCACGCCGGGATCGGCCCAGCAGGATTCGCAGTCGGCGTTGATGAACCGCTCCAGCAGCGCGACGGGCCGGGGCTGGCCATCGCTGGAACAGGAGGATTGCGCACAGGCGGCCCCGGCGGCCAGCGTGGAAGCCAGCGCGGCCGTGCGGGCGAATCGGGACAGTTGGTTCATGCGGGGAGCGGGTTCCTACAATGCCATATGTTCCCAGAAGTCGACGCGGCGTCCCCGCTCTTACAGAATCTCAATCCCGAGCAGGCCGCCGCCGTCACGCTGCCCAACGAGCACGCGCTGATCCTGGCCGGCGCCGGATCGGGCAAGACCCGTGTGCTCACCACCCGCATCGCCTGGCTGCTGTCGACCGGCCAGGTGTCCCCGGGCGGCGTCATGGCGGTGACGTTCACCAACAAGGCCGCCAAGGAAATGATGACGCGGCTGCAGGCCATGCTGCCCGTCAACGTGCGCGGCATGTGGATCGGCACCTTCCACGGCCTGTGCAACCGGTTCCTGCGCGCGCACTACAAGCTGGCCAACCTGCCGCAGAGCTTCCAGATCCTGGACACGCAGGACCAGCTCTCGGCTATCAAGCGGCTGATGAAGCAGTTCAACGTGGACGAGGAGCGTTTTCCTGCCAAGGAGAACCAGTGGTTCATCAGCGGCTGCAAGGAAGACGGCCTGCGGCCCAACATGGTCGAGATCCGCAGCGACGACGATCGCCGCAAGGTGGAGATCTACCAGCTCTACGAGGACCAGTGCAACCGCGAGGGCGTCGTCGATTTCGGCGAGCTGATGCTGCGCAGCTACGAGCTGCTCCGCGACAACGACCCGATCCGCGACCATTACCAGCGGCGCTTCCGCCACATCCTGATCGACGAGTTCCAGGACACGAACAAGCTGCAGTACGCCTGGATCAAGATGTTCGCGCAGTCGCCGGACGGCGTGCAGGCCAATTCGGTGTTCGCCGTGGGCGACGACGACCAGAGCATCTACGCCTTCCGCGGCGCGCGCGTGGGCAACATGGCCGATTTCGTGCGCGAGTTCAACGTGCGGCACCAGATCAAGCTGGAGCAGAACTACCGCAGCCACAGCAACATCCTGGACTCGGCCAACGAGCTGATCAGCCACAACAAGACCCGCCTGGGCAAGAACCTGCGCACGGACCAGGGCCCCGGCGAGCCGGTGCGCGTGTACGAGGCGCCCACGGACCTGGCCGAAGCCCAGTGGATGGTCGAGGAGATGCGCCACCTGGTGCGCGCCGACATCGAGCGCAAGGAAATCGCCGTCCTCTACCGCAGCAACGCGCAAAGCCGGGTGATCGAGACGGCGCTGTTCAATGCCGCCGTGCCTTACCGCGTCTATGGCGGCTTGCGCTTCTTCGAGCGGGCGGAAATCAAGAATGCCCTGGCCTACCTGCGCGTGCTGGAGAACCCCAACGACGACACCAGCTTCATCCGCATCGTCAACTTCCCGCCGCGCGGCATCGGCGCGCGCAGCATCGAGCAGCTGCAGGATGCCGCCCGCGCGGCCGGCTGCTCGCTGCACGACGCCGTGAAGTCGACCACCGGCAAGGCCGGCGCGAACCTGGCCGCGTTCGTGGCGCGGATCGATTCGCTGCGCGCCCAGACCATCGACCTCACGCTGCGCGAGATCATCGAGATCGTGCTGCGGGAATCGGGCCTCGTCGAGCATTACAAGTCCGAGCGCGAGGGCGCCGACCGGGTGGAAAACCTCGAGGAACTGGTCAACGCCGCCGAGAGCTTCGTCACGCAAGAGGGCTTCGGGCGTGACGCAGTGGCCCTGCCGGTGGACGAACTCGGCCCCGGCATCCCGCGCCAGGCGCCCGCCAGCCAGGGGCTGGACCCGAGCCTGCCCGAAGTCAACGAGCCCGCGCCCGACTACGTGCCGCCCGATGCCGAAACCGGCGAAACCCTGTCGCCGCTGGCGGCATTCCTCACGCATGCCGCGCTCGAGTCCGGCGACAACCAGGCCCAGGCCGGGCAGGACGCCATCCAGCTGATGACGGTCCATTCGGCGAAAGGCCTGGAGTTCGACTGCGTGTTCATCAGCGGCCTGGAAGAAGGGCTCTTTCCCAGCGAGCGCTCGATGGCCGAGCGCGAAGGGCTGGAGGAGGAGCGGCGCCTGATGTACGTGGCCATCACGCGGGCGCGTAACCGCCTGTACATGAGCTATTCACAGACGCGGCTGCTGCACGGGCAGACCCGCTACAACGTCAAGAGCCGTTTCTTCGAGGAGTTGCCCGAAGGCTGCCTGAAGTGGCTCACGCCGAAAAACCAGAACTTCGGCGGATCGGCCTTCGGTTACGGCGCGGGTTATGCGACTTCGCGCGGCACCGCCCGCGGCGACGGGTTCGGCAAGGAGGGCTTCGCCAGCCCGCCGGTGCCGGTGCAGAAGGCGTCACCGTCGCATGGCCTGCACGCGGGCATGAAGGTGTTCCACACCAAGTTCGGTGAAGGCACGGTGGTCTCCATCGAGGGGCAGGGCGACGATGCGCGCGCTCAGGTCAATTTCCCCCGGCACGGCATCAAGTGGCTGGCGCTGTCCGTCGCGAAGCTGACGCCGGTCACCTGACGCGGCGGATCAACCCGCCCCGCGGGCGCCGAGCGCCCAAAAACGTGAATTTGTTCCGCATCCGATCGGCACCGGCTGGCGTTTGTCTTTCGCCTTTCGATTCTTTTCCCTTGCCTTCAACTTCACAGGAGAACCTGAAATGTTTGCCAAGCATCTTCTCGCCGCATGTGCCGCCTTCTCGGTCATCGCTTACGCAGCCGACACACCGGGCAGCAACCCGAACGTCGCCGCGCCCACGGTTGGCGAGCGGCTAGCCGCCGCGCGCAAGGCCATCGACGCCAAGGACTGGAGCCGCGCCTCGAGCGAGCTCAATGTCGCCGTGCGCGAAGATCCGCGCAACGCCGACGTGCACAACCTGCTGGGCTACAGCTGGCGCAAGCGTGCCACGCCCGACCTGCCCAAGGCCTTCGAACACTACAACACGGCGCTGCGGCTGGACCCCCGCCACAAGGGCGCGCACGAATACATCGGCGAGGCCTACCTGATGGACAGGAAGCCGGCCGAAGCCGAGAAGCACCTCGCGGAGCTGGAGAAGATCTGCGGCAGCAAGGCGTGCGAGGAATACGCAGACCTGGCGAAGTCGATCGCCGACTACAAGGCGAAGAACTGACGCTGCGGCGCTAGGGCTGCCCGAGCGGGATGCCCGCTTCCTTTTCATCCACGCCCAGCGCGTCGATCAGCGTGCCCAGGTCCTTGTCCAGCCGCGACAGGGTCCGCCGGTCCAGGTTGGCCAGGGCCTCGGGCAGCACGCCGGTGAACGGGCCGGGCGCGCGGCGCAGGACCCGGGCGCCCGCCGGCAACACGTGCAGCTGCACGGTCCTGCGGTCGGCGCCGGCCTTCCTTGCCACGACGAATTCGCGCTCCAGGAGGCCCTTCACGAGGTTGCTGGCGGTCGACTGGTGCACGTCCATGGCCCGGGCCAGGTCGCTCACACCGATGCCGGGATGGCCGCGGATCACGCTCAGGGCCCACAGCTGGGCTCCGGCGACGCCGGCTTTCTTTTCGACTTCGCGGAAATGGGTCTTGATGGCATTGAAGACCATCCGGAAACGCCGCAGCACGCGGGCCGCGGGCTCAGCCGTCGCGCCGGCTGCCGCGCTGGGGCGCTTGGGGACATTTCCTGGCGGGGGCATCGCCCGATCATAGCGGCGGGCGTGTTAGATTTGCACCAATGGATGCGATGAATTGCTCATGGGCTTTGGCGCTGTCGCGGGAGGAAACTTGAGCCGCGGAATGCGCTTCCTGCTCGTGTCCCTCGCGATCGCGGCGGTCGCGGGCTCGATCATCTGGTGGCGCGCGATTCAGGCTCCGCCGGCCGTCGCTCCGGTGGCCGAATCGCCACGGGCACCGGCCAGCGCGCCAGCCGCGGCGCCCGGGCCGGCGATCCAGCATCCCGTCGAGGAAGCGCGCAGTCCTTTGGCGGCCGCGGACGTCGGCGCGGCACTGGCCGAGCTGCTGGGCCGCAAGGCGGTCACGTCGTTCCTGCAGGTGGACGATTTTCCGCGCCGCTTCGTCGCCACCGTGGACAACCTCGGCCGCTCGCATGCACCTGCGCTGCTGTGGCCCGTCAACCCGACCGCAGGCCGGTTCACGGTCGAGGAGCCAGGCGGTGAGCCACAGATCGCCGCCGACAACGCGGCGCGCTACACGCCGCTCGTGCTGCTGGCCGAGAGTGTCGATGCCCGCCGGGCGGCAGACCTCTACGTGCGCGCGTACCCGCTGCTGCAACGGGCGTACGAGGAACTGGGCTACCCGAAGCGCCACTTCAACGACAGGGTCGTGGAAGTCATCGACCTCCTGCTGGCGACGCCCGTGCCTGTCGAACCGGTGAAGCTGCGCCTGACCGAGGTGAAGGGCCCGATCCCCTCGGAGCGGCCCTGGGTGCGCTACGAGTACGCCGATCCCGCGCTGGAGTCGCTGTCGGCGGGGCAGAAGATCCTGGTTCGGGCCGGCCCCGTGAACGAGCGCCGGCTGAAGGCGAAGCTGGCCGAGATCCGCCGGGAACTCGTCCCGGGCGCGAAGCGCTGAACGCTTATCTCATCTGCATCGCCGGGTGGGCGGACGGCGGCTGCTGCTCCATGTAGCCCATGCCGTCCTTCACGCCCTTCCTGCCCGCGATCTCCCACGCGGTGCGCTGGTTCACCAGCTTGGCCAGGTATTCCATTTCCTCGTCGGTGTGGTTGATGGCCTTGGCGGGCGTGAGCAGGCGACCGTCCTTCGGCTCCACCTCGCCCCAGAACGACTGGTGGTAGTCGGAGCGGGACACCGTGCGGTCCGGTCCGGCGCTCATGTCCACCACGCCGTAGCAGTTGCAGAAATAGCTGCGGTAGCTCTGCTGCGGGAAGACCTCGGTGTAGACGCCGGTGCCCCGGATGCCCGCGGTCAGGGTGGGCGTGACGATCTGTCGGGTGGTGCCGCGGCCCCACACGCTGGCGATGGCGCCGGTCAGGATCCGCAGCACGCTCACCGCGTTGAGGGTCGCGCCGCGTTCGACGGTGAAGCGTGAATTCTGGCGCACCATGTACGAGGAGTTCCCCACCACGAACACCAGGTAGGAGTCGGGCCCGGTTTCCAGGCTGTCACCGGTCTGGATGCTCTGCTGCGGCGCCAGGCGCCGGCCGTTGAGCAGTGCGTCACCGCGCAGTTCCACGATGTTGCTGCGCTGCTGTGCCTGCGCGGCGCGAGGCCCCGCCCATCGCGCTCCAGGCGGCCGCCGCCTGCAGGAAGCTGCGGCGCTGGAACCAAAGGATCTCTTCTTCGGTGCGGCCTTGCAGGATGTGCTGTGTCATGTGGGCTCTCCGGGGGGTTGGGGTTGGGGTTCGGGGTCAGGGGCAACGAAGCTGTCGCGGAAGGTGAAATAGAGCGAGGTGGAAATCATCGCGGTGATCATCAGCAACAGCGGCGTCAGCGCGGCAGCGGCCAGTTGCGGGCTTCCCGTCAGCTGCGCGACGAGCCCGACGAACAGCATGACGAGGAACACCACGCCCATCCAGGCCAGCCCGTACATGGTCATGGCGCGCCAGTTGCGCAGGCACGCCACCGTGCTGAAGAAAAGGCTCTTGACCGGCGACACGCCATGCCAGTGCACCAGCGCAGGTGCGTGCCAGAACATCAGCGACACCGGCAGGTACAAGGCCGTGGCGACCAGCACCGTCATCTGGAACTGCGGCGAGAGCATCGCTTCGGCGTCGGCCGCCGGCGCCGCGGGCGCGTCCACCAGCAGCGGGACCAGCAACATCACGGCCACGCAGGCCGCCGCATAGAGCAACCCCAGCACCCCCATCGCCCGCATGCGCTGCCTGCCGGCGCGAAACGCGCTGATCAGCACCGTGGGCATGGGGAACTTGCCCTTCTCCGCTTCCTGGGTGGCGGCCATCAGGCCCAGCGTGGCGGCCGGCACGATCGCGGGGGCCAGGAACACGCCGATCACCGGCAGCAACAGCAGCAGCGAAAAGCTGGCGGTGTACAGGAAGAACAGGCCCGTGAGCGCCAGCGGCTGCCTGAAGAATGTCTGGATTCCGAGCTTGACCCATTGGATGCCTTGACGCGCGGGGACGATGTTGAGTTTCATGGGCAAGTACGTAAGGGCAGTCGCATTGGAGGCGGGTTTATTGCTTCAGGAGCCGCGCAACAGGGCTTGTTGCGTGACAAATTTAACGCAAGCGGCGTTGATCGGCTGTTTCGGGCGCGGACGTCAGAGCCCGGCGGGCTGCTGCACCCGCTGGCGCAGCACCCGCTCGAAGTGCGCCGGGTCGTGCGCCTGCAGCATCGTGGCTTCGCGCGGCAGGTGGAAGTCCCACAGCCGCGAGATCCAGAAGCGCAGGGCGCCGGCGCGCAGCATCGCGGGCAGCAGTTGCGCTCGGCGGCGGCCAGCGGCCGCACCTGCGGCATAGGCCTGCAGCAAGGCGGCGGCGCGCTGCGGCGTCTGCGGCGCCGCTGGCCAGGTCGACGCACCAGTCGTTCAGGCAGACGGCGATGTCGAACAGCCAGCTGTCGACGCCGGCGAAATAGAAATCGAAGAAGCCGGTCAGCCGGCCCTCCTCGAACATCACGTTGTCGCGGAACAGGTCGGCATGGATCGGGCCGCGCGGCAGGGCGGCCCAGGCCGAACTCGCCGCGACGTGGTTCTGGAAGGCCAGCTCGCTGCGCAGCAGGGCGGCCTGGCCGGCGTCGATGTGCGGCAGCACCACCGGCACGGTTTCGTTCCACCAGGCCAGGCCGCGCAGGTTGGGCTGGCTGAGCGGGAAGTCGCGCGCGGCCAGGTGCATGCGCGCCAGCATCGCGCCCACGGCCGCGCAATGGGCCGGCGCGGGCGCCAGCTCGCTCTTGCCGCGCAGCTTGTCCACCACGGCGGCGGGCTTGCCGCCGACCCGGTGGACCAGCTGGCCGTCCGGATTGACAGCGGACGCACTCGAAGGCGCCCGTGGGGCTCGGGCACGGGAATGCCGCGCTGCGCCAGGTGCTTCATCAGGTGCAGGTAGAACGGCAGCTGCTCGAACGTCAGCCGCTCGAACAGGGTCAGCACGTACTCGCCGCCGGTCGGTGGTGAGGAAGTAGTTGGTGTTTTCGATGCCGCCGTGGATGCCGCGCAGCTCGCGCAGTTCGCCCAGCTGGAGCGTGCGCACCAGTTCGCCGGCCTCTTTCTCGGAGACTTCGGTGAAGACCGCCATCAGAAATTCGAAAAGGTTCCAGACCCGCTTGCCGGTGGCGCTGGAGAGGCCGTCGCGGTGGTCGCCCGGGCGCGAGCGCGCCATGTCCGTGGGCTGGATCTCGTATTCGGGCATGTTGCCCTTGGGCTTGACGGTGATGCTCTGCGTCTGCCCCGCGTACCGCACCTCGTCGATGACGACGGCGTCGTCCTCCACCCGGATCAGTTCGACCTTCTGGTTCCTGCGGCCTTCCGCCTGGGGCGCCGGCTGCCCGGACGTGGGCGCAGGCTGCGCCGCCAGGGCGGTGCAGGCCAGGAGCAGGGCGAGCAGAAGGAATCTCGGGTGCATGCAGGGATTGTAAGAGGCTCGGGAGGGCGGGCCGGCCCGCAGGCACAATGCCAGCCATGAGCGAGCTGACCCAAGACGAAACCACGGAAAAGGCCCAAAACGGCGGCAACGGACGCAAGGTGCTGCTGCTGGTGGACGGATCCAGCTACCTGTACCGCGCCTACCACGCCATGCCCGACCTGCGCGCGGTGCCGGGCGACCCGACCAGCCCGGCCACCGGCGCCATCCGCGGCATGATCAACATGCTGCAGAAGCTGCGCAAGGACGTGCGCGCCGACTACGTGGCCTGCGTGTTCGACGCGCCGGGCCCGACCTTCCGCGACGCGCTCTATCCCGAGTACAAGGCCAACCGCTCGCCGATGCCGCCCGACCTGCGGCTGCAGATCGACCCGATCCACGAAGTGGTGCGGCTGCTGGGCTGGAAGGTGCTGGACATGCCCGGCGTGGAAGCCGACGACGTGATCGGCACGCTGGCCTGCATGGCCACCGAGCACGACATCGAAACCGTGATCTCCAGCGGCGACAAGGACCTGTCGCCAGCTGGTGAACGAGCACGTCATGGTGATCGACACCATGAACGACCGCAAGCGCGACGTCGCCGGCGTGGAGGCCGAGTTCGGCGTGCCGCCGCGGCTGATGGTGGACTACCAGACGCTGGTGGGCGACTCGGTCGACAACGTGCCGGGCGTGGACAAGGTCGGCCCCAAGACGGCCGTCAAGCTGCTGCAGGAATACGGCTCGCTCGACGCGCTGGTGGCGCGCGCCCACGAGGTCAAGGGCGCCGTCGGCGAGAACCTGCGCAAGGCGCTGGACTGGCTGCCCAAGGGCCGCGAGCTGCTGACGATCAAGAAGGATTGCGAGCTGACCGACTACATCCCGGGCCTGCCGTCGCTGGACGACATCCGGTCACCGACGGGCAGGACACCGAGGGCCTGAAGGCTTTCTACGAGAAGTACGGCTTCAAGGGGCTGGTCAAGCAGCTGGAAATCCACGACGTGCCGCCCGAGCTGATCGAGGAGCACAAGAGCACGAAGAAGGTCGGCGCCGGGCAGCCGGCGGCCTGTTCGAGGAACCCGACCTGTCGGGCATCTCGCAGGCGAGCAACCTGCAGTACGACACCATCTTCACCTGGGCGCAGTTCGACGAGTGGCTCGCGAAGGTCGAAGCCGCCGACCTGGTGGCCGTCGACACCGAGACCAGCTCGCTCGACGAGATGCTGGCCGAGATCGTCGGCGTGTCGTTCAGCGTGAAGCCGGGCGAGGCGGCCTACATCCCGCTGGCGCACAGCTACGGCGACGCGCCCGAGCAGTTGCCGCGCGACGAAGTGCTGGCGAAGCTCAAGCCCTGGCTGGAGAACCCGGACAAGCTCAAGCTCGGCCAGCACATCAAGTACGACCGCCACGTGTTCGCCAACCACGGCATCGAGGTGCAGGGCTACGCGCACGACACCATGCTGCAAAGCTACGTGCTCGAAGTGCACAAGCCGCACGGCCTGGCCAGCCTGGCCGAGCGCCACCTGGGCCGCAGCGGCATCGACTACGAGACCATCACCGGCAAGGGCGCGCACCAGATCCCGTTCGCGCAGGTGTCGGTCGACAAGGCGGCCGAGTACTCGTGCGAGGACTCGGACCAGACGCTGGACGTGCACCTGGCGCTGTGGCCGCGGCTGGAGGCCGACAGCAAGCTGCGCTTCATCTACGACCTGGAGATCCGCAGCAGCGAGACGCTGTACCGCATCGAGCGCAACGGCGTGCTGATCGACGGCCCGATCCTGGCGAAGCAGAGCGCCGAACTGGGCCAGCGCATGATGCAGCTGGAGCAGGAGGCGCACGAGCTCGCCGGGCCAGCCCTTCAACCTGGGCTCGCCCAAGCAGATCGGCGAGATCCTGTTCACCAAGCTGGGCCTGCCGGTGGTCAAGAAGACGCCCAGCGGCGTGCCGAGCACCGACGAGGAAGTGCTGGAGAAGCTGGCCGAGGACTACCCGCTGCCGGCCAAGCTGCTGGAGCACCGCGGCCTGTCCAAGCTCAAGGGCACCTACACCGACAAGCTCGCGCAGATGGCGCACCCGCGCACGGGGCGCGTGCACACGCATTACGCGCAGGCGGTGGCGGTGACCGGGCGGCTGTCCAGCAACGACCCCAACCTGCAGAACATCCCGGTCAAGACGGCCGAGGGCCGGCGCGTGCGCGAGGCCTTCATCGCGCCGCCGGGCCACCTGATCGCCAGCGCCGACTACAGCCAGATCGAGCTGCGCATCATGGCGCACATCAGCGAGGACGAGGCGCTGCTGCGCGCCTTCCGCGAAGGGCATGGACGTGCACCGCGCCACGGCGGCCGAGGTGTTCGGCGTCGCGCCGGCGACGTGTCGCAGCGAGCAGCGCCGCTACGCCAAGGTCATCAACTTCGGCCTGATCTACGGCATGAGCAGCTTCGGCCTGGCGCGCAACCTGGGCATCGACAACACGGCGGCCAAGAACTACATCCAGCGCTACTTCGAGCGCTACCCCGGCGTCAAGCAGTACATGGACGAGACGCGCCTGTCGGCCAAGAGCAAGGGCTATGTCGAGACCGTGTTCGGCCGCCGCCTGTACCTGCCGGAGATCAATTCACCCAACGGCCCGCGCCGCGGCGGCGCCGAGCGCGCGGCCATCAACGCGCCGATGCAGGGCACGGCGGCCGACCTGATCAAGCTGTCGATGGTCAAGGTGCAGGACGTGCTGGACGCGGAGAAGCGCCGCACGAAGATGATCATGCAGGTGCACGACGAACTGGTGTTCGAGGTGCCCGAGGACGAGGTCGAGTGGGTGCGCACCGAGATCCCGCGCCTGATGGCCGGCGTGGCGGAACTGCGCGTGCCGCTGCTCGCCGAGATCGGCATCGGCGAGAACTGGGAGAAGGCGCACTGAACGCTGCGCCGGCAGCGCCTTCAGCCCCTGCCGCTGAGCATCGGCATCAGGGTGCGGATGATCTGGATCACCGCCGGGCCCATGATCACCATGATGATCGCGGGAAAGATGCAGACCACCAGCGGGAACAGCATCTTGGTGGGGACTTTGGCAGCGTTCTCCTCGGCGCGGACCTGCCGCTTGTGCCGCAGGTCGTCGGAAAACACCCGCAGCGATTCGCCGATGCTGGTGCCGAACTTGTCGGCCTGCGTCAGCATGCTGGCGAAGGTGCCGATCTCCTCGATGCCGGTGCGCAGCGCCAGGTCGCGCAGCGCCTTTTCCCGCGTCGCGCCGGCGCGGATTTCCAGGTTCGTGAGGTGCAGTTCCTCGGCCAGCGCCAGGCTCTTGCGTTTCACCTCGTCGGCCACTTTCGTCAGGGCGGCGTCCAGCCCCAGCCCCGCTTCGACGCAGACCAGCATCAGGTCCGCGGCATCGGGGAAGTTGTCGAAGATCTCGCGCTGGCGCCGGCGGATGAGAAAGTGCAGCACGAGGTTCGGCAGGTAGCAGCCGACCAGCGCGCTGACCAGCACGTAGAGGAGCAGGTGAGGCCATTGGTCTGGTTCAGTGCCCTGAACAGGAAGAAGGCCAGGCCCGCGAACAGCAGCGGCAATAGCGTCTTGGCCGCGAAGTACAACAGGCGCGCGTCGGCGTGGCGGATACCGGCATGCAGGAACCGTATCCGCAAGGGGGAGCTTTCCCAGTCGCCGTCCGGGGTCGACAGCCGCGCCAGCGGGCCGGCCAGCTTGACCACGGTCTCGGTCCATTGGCCCTTGTCGGCGGGCGCCGCCATGGCCTGGAGCCTCTGCTCGGCGCGGGTGGGGGAGAACCACAGGACCAGGCCGGCCAGGGCCGATGCGACGGCCAGGAAGATGAGTGTGGAAAGCAGCAGCATTTGGAGGCTCCTTAAACCCGGATCTTCACGATCCTCACGAGGAGGAACACACCGACCACCATGAGTACGAGCAGGGTCTTCAGGATCGCGATGCCGATGGGATCCTTCCACAACGGGCTCATGAACGCGGGGTTGAAGACATTCATGAGGGCGGCCAGTGCGAACGGCATCAGGCCCAGGATCCAGGCCGACAGCCGTCCTTCGGACGACAGCACCCTCACCTTGGCGAACAGCTTCAGCCGTTCCCGGATGAGCCGGCTCAGGTTGCCCAGGATCTCCGTCAGGCTGCCGCCCGAATCGCGCTGGATCAGCACGGCCACCACGAAATAGCGCACATCGGTGAGCGGCACGCGCTCGCTCAGGTGGGTCAGGGCCTGTTGCAGCGAGACACCGAAATTGACCTCGTCGTGCACGGTGCGGAACTCGGAGGCGATCGGTTCCGCCAGTTCCTCGCCGGTCATCTTGAGGGCGGACGAAAACGCATGGCCCGCGCGCAGCGCCCGCGTGATCAGGTCCAGCGCATCGGGAAGCTGCTGCTGGATGCGATTCATCCTGGACGAGCGCTTGAAGTGCACGTACATGAAGGGCAGCAGGGCCACGGCGATGCCGCCCGCCGCGCCCCAGAGCTGGGACAGGTGCGCGATGTTCGTGATGGCGAACCAGGCGCCCGCACCCAGCACGGCCGCGGCCAGCAGGAGCTTGGACACCGTCCAGTCCAGCCCGGCCTGCAGGATGAACCGGTCCAGGCTGTGCATGTGGGGAATCCTTGCCAGGGTGCGTTCCAGCGCCGGCAGCTCGCTGAGCATGCGTTCCTTCAGCAGCAGGGTCTGCGCGGTCTTGTCCCTGACGGCCGAGAGCGCCTGCAGGCGCCGGTTCAGCTTGCTCGCCTGGGGGCCGCGGTGGGACTGCCACAGGAGGTAGAACGATTCAAGAAACAGCAGCACCGCCACGAAGACGAGCACCATCATGATCAGGAAGGAATTGCCGGCTTGCGTGGGGATCATCATGATGTGACGCTCCGGTTACTCGTATTGCCGCGTGGGGTCGAACATGCTGTCCGGCAGCACGATGCCGAACGCGTGCAGGCGCTCCGTGAACTTGGGCCGCACGCCGCTGGCCTCGAAGTGGCCCTGCACCAGCCCCCTCGCGGACACGCCGGTCTGGACGAAGCTGAAGATGTCCTGCATCGTCACCACCTCGCCCTCCATGCCGGTGATTTCCTGGATGCCGGTGACCTTGCGCCGGCCGTCGATCAGCCGCGCGATCTGGACGACCACGGTGATCGCCGACGCGATCTGCTGGCGCGCGGCCTTGTGCGGCAGGTTGAGGTTGGCCATCCCGACCATGTTTTCCAGCCGGGCGAGGGCGTCGCGCGGGGAATTGGCGTGGATCGTGGTGAGCGACCCCTCGTGGCCGGTGTTCATCGCCTGCAGCATGTCGAAGGCCTCGGCCCCGCGGACCTCGCCGATCACGATGCGGTCGGGGCGCATGCGCAGGGCATTGCGCACCAGCGCGCGCTGGGTGACTTCGCCCTTGCCTTCGATGTTCGTGGGCCGCGTTTCCAGCCGGACCACGTGCGGCTGCTGCATCTGGAGCTCGGCCGCGTCCTCGATCGTGACCACGCGCTCGGCCTCCGGGATGTAGCCCGACAGGATGTTCAGCAGCGTCGTCTTGCCGCTGCCCGTGCCGCCGGAGATGAGCATGTTGACCTTGGCCTGCACCAGGGCTTCGAGGATCTGCGCCATGTCCGGGGTCAGCGTCTTGAAGTCGTCCACCAGGTCGTGCATCCTGAGCGGGATACGCGCGAACCGCCGGATCGACACCATCGGCCCGTCGATCGAGATCGGCGGGATCACCACGTTGACGCGCGAGCCGTCGGGCAGGCGGGCATCGACCATCGGGCTGGACTCGTCGATGCGCCGGCCGACCAGCGACACGATCTTGTCGATGATGCGCAGCAGGTGTTTCTCGTCGGTGAACGCGACGTCGGTGAGTTCGAGCCGGCCCCGCCGCTCGACGTAGATGGTGCGGAACGAGTTGACCAGGATGTCCGACACCGTGGGGTCGGCCATCAGCAGCTCGAGCGGGCCGAAGCCCAGCATCTCGTGCTGGATGTCGCGGATCAGCGAGCCGCGTTCCGAATCGTTGATCACCGCGTGCTCGTCCTGCAGCAGCCGCTCCACCATCGTCGCGATTTCCTGGCGCAGGACGTCCGGCGCCAGCGCTTCGAGCGCGACCAGGTCGAATTTCTCGAGCAGCTTGAGGTGCATGCGGCCCTTGAGCAGCTTGTAGGCGTCATCGTTCACGGCCCGGTTCGTGCGCAACGGGGACTCCCCGGCACGCGCCGCTCAGCTTGTCGCGCAGCGAGATGGCGGACGGCTCCCTGTCGAGCGTAACGACGTTTCCGTTGGTCATGGTCATGCCCTCCTGAACAGCCTGTCGAGCAGGCCGCGGTTGTCTTCTTGCGTGGGATGGAGCGACGCCGCGAGCTCTGCGAGCTGGCGGGCCACCGCGTTGGAGCGCGCCGCCTTGACGAGCGGATCGCCATGGTTGATGGCCGCGTTGACCTCCTTGTAGGAGTTGGGCACGGTGTTGATCGTCGCCGGCCCCAGGGTGCGGCGAATCTGGTCGATGCCGATCTCGGCGCCTTTCTCGAACCGGTTGAGGATCAATTCGGTTTTGTCCTGCGGGTAGCCCAGCGACTTGAACGCCTCGAGCAGCTTGGCGGCGTTGCGCACCTGGGGCAATCCGGCCTGCAGCACGGCATAGATGCGGTGCGCGCGGTCCAGCGCCTTGATCGCCAGGGTGTCCAGGTTGCGGGGGATGTCCAGCAGGACGAAATCGTATTGCCCGACGGCCAGTGCGAGGATGGCGTCGATGTGCTCCGGCTTGACCTCCATGGCCTGGGCCAGGTCCTCGGGCGCGGCCAGGATGCTGAAATCCGGCGTGATCTTCACCGTGCTGGCGGCCAGCAGCGAGGCATCCAGGCGGCCGATCTCCCGGGCCACGTCGGCCAGCGTGGAGGCGGGCGCGCCGTCGTGGACGAAGGAGAGCGCGTCGCCGAACTGCAGGTTCAGGTCGATCAGCAGCACCGACCCGCTTTCCGCGAGCTGGTAGCCCAGGTTGGTCGCCAGGAAAGTCGCGCCGCTGCCGCCCTTGCAGGACATGAAGGCGACGACCTTGCCGGGCTTGACGACGCTCCTCGCGCCAGCCATCTTGGCGGCGACCCGCCCGACGGCGGCCTTCAGCGCCGGCGCGGGCGCCGGAGAGGGCAGGACCTCACGCACGCCGGCGCGCATCGCGCTGATCAGGAAATCCGGCGCCTGCGTGGAGCACAGCAGGATGACGGCAACCTGCGGCAGGTGGTTGGTGACGTACTCGACCTGGGTGAGTTCGTGCGGGTCGCAGCACATGCCGTCGACCAGCATCAGGTCGGGTAGCTCTTCTTCGGCGACGGCGCGCACGCGGCTCTTGCCGCCATCCACGAGCAGCACCTGGTGCGCGTCGGCTTCCAGCGCCGCGCCCATGTCTTTCAGGTGGTCCCGGCTGGGTGAAATGATCGCGATTTTCATGGTGTTGTTCCTGGTTTCACAAGCAGATGGCGTCGCTGTGGTCGTCCTGCCTCATGATTTCGCGTGGCAGGAAAGTGGAGAACCTCGGCATGGGGATCGCGGCCATCGCGGCGGAGCCCGCGATCGGCGATATCCACTGGTAGTCGAGGCTGGTGATGCTCACGGTGACGCCTTCGCAAGTGGTCGGGTCGCAGCCGGCGGGGATCCAGGCCGTTTCGATGTCGACGATCTGCGGCAATAGCCTCTGCATGCGCGCCAGCACGTCCGCTTCGTTGCCCGTGGTGTCGCACACCACGGCGTAGCGGGCGCCGGCGCGGGTGGCTTCGTTGGCCGCGTTCCAGGTGAACAGCATCCGGCCGAAATCGGCGACGCCCAGCAGGAACATCAGGAAGACGATGAGCACCAGCGCGAACTCGATGACGGTGGCGCCGTGGAGCCTGCGCTTCATGAGTGGCTCCTCATCGTGGCGTGGATGTCGGAAAACGGAACCGCCCCGAACGGCAGGCCGAAGACCGTCGGGAAGACGGACTGGAATGTGTAGCCCGAGATCGTGACGGTCACGATTGAAATGACGGGGTTGGTTCCACTGGTCTGCCAGGTGGGCGCAGGCACATTTGCCACCGTCAGGCCCGGGGCCAGCGGCGTGTCCCCGTCCGTGACTGCGACCTTGCCGAACACCACCAGGTTGCGCGCCTGGTCGATATGCGTGTTGGGCGTCTGCACGGACAGGTAGCGCGCGGCATCCCTCACCGACTTGGCCAGTGTGTTGTACTGGTAGATCGCGCGGCCGAATTCGGTGACGATGAACGTCATGACCAGCAGCAGCGGCAGGACCAATGCAAACTCCAGGATGGCGACGCCGCGTTGTGACTTGTTCAGGGTCTTGGTCATGGAAGTCCCGCCTTGCTTTCATCTCACCAGGACCGGCACGAGCGGGCCGGCCACACCACCGGGCAGGCCGTTGGTGGTGCAGGGGCTGCCATCCTCGGCGGCGTTGCCGAGGAACTCGAGCTGGACGTTGGCCTTCGGGATGCTGAGCGGCTGGAGCATGAGCATGCAGGCGTAGTCGACCACGCTGCCCGGGTAGCTGCTCGTCACGGGCACCACCACGATGCGGCGGCTGCCGCCATACCGCCTGTGCCCGTCGGTCGCCTCGGGTCCGCCGGGCAACAGCTTCTGCATGCTGTTGAGCGAGCGGTCGATGAGGGTCTCGCAGTCATGCACCGACTGGTTGTTGACCGTTGTCGTGTTGATGCAGTTGGCGTAAGCCAGCCGCTTGGTCTCGAAGTTCTCGGCCGTGGCATGCGCCCCGGGTGGTATCGCCCCGTCGTAGGCGCAGCAGCTGAGCGGGTTTCCCGCTTCGCTGCCGGGCGGCCAGTTGTGCGAGGTGTACGCGTACCCCGTCTGGTCGGGCTGGTGGAAGGGGTCGCCCGCGTTTTCGGTGTTCCTGTAGATCCCGAAGCGCCAGTTCCAGATGGGCTCGATCGACGACTGCACGCCCGGCGTTCCCAGCTCCTGGCCGACCCTGACGCCGCAATGCCCATTCATTTCGTTCTTGGTTTCCTGGGCGCTGTTGGAGCCGTCCAGGTTGGCCCAGCCGATGTAGCCGCCCTGCCCGGTGTCGTTGACGATCAATAACGTCACCCACTCGCCCTTGCGGTACCCGTAGTTGGGCTTGGTGCCGCCGGCTTTCGAGCGCAGCGCCAGTGGCACCGGGCAGGTGGTCTGCGTGCTGCCGCGCGTCGCGACGGCGGAAGCCGCGACGTTCTGCGTGTTGGGGAAGCGCGCCGCGTCGCCGGAGAACGCACCCAGCGCCTGCAGCAGCCAGACCGGGGCGCCGACTTGCGCGTGCTGGCACTGCGCGTATTTGGCCAGGGCGGGCGCGGTCGTCAGCGCGTAATCGGCGCTGCGGAATGTGATGTCGTCGGCGGTGATCTGGCCCTTGCCGCCCCAGGTGGCGGACTGGAAGTCGACGTTGTTCAGGTTGCCGGCGGTGAGGCCCGCGCTGGTGGCGCGCGTGATGGCGTCTGCCTGCCCGTCCAGTTCGTGGGCCGCGGAAAGCGCGCAGCTGTCCATGGCCGTCTGCAGCTCGGTCTTGATGACGAAGAGCCGGCCGAAGTCCAGCGCGATGCCCATGAAGCCCAGCAGCAACAGCAGGACGAGGGCCGTGGTGATGATCACCGCGCCGCGCTGGCGGCGCTGGCCCGGAAAGTGATACTTGCCCATGGCGATACCCTGGTGGTGGTGTCCGGCGGGCTCGTCAGACACACACTGCGGTCGTCAGGCAGGTGGCAACGCGCGCGATGAAGGCTCCGAAGCTCGCGCCGAGGGTCAGGGGCTGCAGCGCCAGGACGAGCGCGATGGACACGACCGCGATGATCAGCGCGTACTCCACCACCTGCGCGCCCTCGTCCTCCTTGAAGAATCTGTTCAGCATGTCGAGCATGGCAATCTCCTTGTGCGTTTCGCGGGGTTGGCGGTTCAGGCGTACCGGACGCTGGCCAGTGGAATCCGCAGCCAGGAAGGTCGCGAAGTCCACTGCCATGTCCCATGTCGCATCGTTCAGACGCAATTCGCGGTCGTCAGGCAGGTCGTCACGCGGGTGATGAAGGTGGCAAAGCCGCCTCCGGCGTCCGTCAGCGCCGACAGTGCCACCACGAGGGCGATCGAGACGACGGCGATGATCAGTGCGTATTCGACGACTTGTGCGCCGTCTTCTTCGCGGGAGAAAGAGCGGAAGGATGTGAGGAATTTGTCCATGATTTCACCTTTGGTTGGGTTGAGAAAAAAGAGATCCGTTTGAAGTCTGGGAAATGTGGGTCACTGGTGCATCGGGCTTCTCCTTCCTGCGTCCAGGCGCTGATGGGTGGGGAATCGGCGGTGGCGGCGCGCCTACCTGCCGCTGCCGCCTCCGCTGCCTCCGCCGATCGCGCCGCCGATGTTGATGACGTTCGTCACGGGCGGCGGCTTCTTGAAGCTGTCCTGGTAGCGGATCAGCGCTTCGTGCGATGCCTTGCCGTCCAGGCCGGCCACGGGGTCGGGGTTGGCGCCTGCGTTGGGGTTGAGGGTCATCCGCTGGCGGGCTTCCCGCACGGCATCGCCGAAGCGTAGGTCGTAGTTGGGCGTGATGGAGGCCGCGCATCCCGAGAGGAACAGGGCCAGTCCGAGGGTGAGGATTCTTGTCATGACTTTCTCCATGTTCTGGATTCAGGGCTTCGCGGCGGGCGCGGCCGGTGTCGCAGCGCCTTCGCCGGCGCCATTCCACAGCACGTCACCCCGGCTCGGCACGATGTGGTTGTCGGTCGGCAGGGCCACCGGCGCGTTCAGCGGCCGGACCAGGCGCGGCGTGACGACGAACATCAGTTCGGTCTGGTCGGTCTGGAACTCGGTCGAGCGGAACAGCGCGCCGACGACCGGGGCCTCGCCCAGGCCCGGGAACTTTTCCAGTGCCTCGTTGAAGTTGTTCTTGATCAGGCCGGCCACGACGAAGCTCTGCCCGTCCATGAGTTGCACTGTCGTGTCGACTCGCCGTGTCGTCATCGAGGGCAGGATGGCGGTGAAGCCCGCTACCGAGGTGAAAGGCGAGCCCGTCTGCGACAGCTCTGACACTTCCGAGACCACCTTGAGGTTGATCCGTGTGCCGTCCAGCACCGTGGGCGTGAACTTGAGGCCGACCCCGAACTCCTTTTCTTCCAGGGTGATGGTCGTGCCGCCGGCGCCCGTGTTGGTCTGTGCAACCGGGATGAAGATCTTGCCGCCGGAGAGGAAGCTGGCGGCCTGGCCGCTGATGGCCATGATGTTCGGCTCGGCCAGCACGCGGACCACACCGTCCTTCTTCTGGGCGTCGATGCCCAGCAGCGTCGCGCCGCGGGCGGTGCTGTTCAGCGTGGCTGCCGCCCCGCCGGTCGCGTTCCCGATCGATCCCCGCCGCGCTGCCGCCGATGGCGCCGCCGGCGACATTGGGATGGAAGCGCCCGAGGACACCCGCGCCGCCGCCGATGATCCCCGAGATGATGGAGGAGGTCATGCCGTCTGCCGAGGTGACCAGGCGGGAGAAGTCCAGGCCGAACTTGTCCAGCAAGGTCTTGCTGACCTCGGCGATCTTGACCTCCAGCATGACCTGCTGCGGCGTGTTGATCCGCATCAGGTTGACGACCTTCTTGCCGTCGCCGTAGGAAGTGGCCAGGCTCATCACCTGGTCGAGCTTGGCGGCGTCGCTGACGCTGCCGGTGAGCACCAGCGAATGGTCGGCGCCCCGCACCTTGATGCCGGATTCCTCGGGCATCAGTTCACCGAGCTTCGACTGGAGGGTCTCCGGGTCGATGGACACGATGATGTCCTTGACCACGCAGCGGCCGTCGGCGGCTTGCAGCACGACATTCATCGAGCCGGTCTTCTTGCCGAGGAAGAAGAGTTCGGTGGGGCTCAGGAGCGTGATGTCCGTGTCCGCCACGCCATCCGTGCCGGGGCCCGATGCCGCCGCCGATTGCGCCGGCGTGGCGCCACCGGGTCCGGACGCGGCGGGAGCGGGGCGGCCGGCGCGGCTGGAGCCCGCGCCGCCGACCACGATCCGCGCGGCCGGGAAGTCGAGCTTGACGACGCGCGACTTGCCGAGCGTCAGGTAGGTCGGCGGATCGACGGTGACCGAGCCGCAGGGCTTGACGGCGGGGCTTGCGGCGGCCGCCTTGGGCGGAACCTGGGCCGTGGCCTGGGCGGCAAAGCCTGCCGCGGCGAGGGCGATGGCGGCCACGACGGCCGCAGGAGTGTGTTGGGTGTGCACGGTGGGGTTCTCCCGGTTGTTGTTGTTGAAGGGACGCCGCCTCAGAAGCAGTCGAGCGCGCGCGTGCCGTTGCGGATCACCTCGACGCAAACCTTCGGCTCGGCCGGGGGCGCCACCGGGGCGCGGCGCGCCGCGACGCGCACGATCGGGGCGGGAGCGGCGCCCGCGACCTTGGTGTTCACCACGTTGCCCAGGGCCAGCAGCTGTTCCCGGGTCACGCCGGTGGTGACGACCGCCTTCTTGTCCAGCTGGTTGCGCAGCACCAGGGACAGGGTGCCCACGTTGCGTGCGAGGTCGAGTTTTTCCGCGTCCTGGGGCGTCAGCTCCAGCGTCACGGCGCTCACGACCTTCGGCTTGGTCTCGTCGCGGCCGGCTTCCTGCGCCACCGCCAGCACCAGCACCTGCTCGAGCACGGTCATGCTGATCTGGTTGGCCGCCTCGCCGCGGCCGCGGTCCTGCTGGGCGTTCACCATCACGTCCACGTACGTTCCCGGCAGCGCGAAGCCGGCGACGCCGACCACGTCGTTGACGCGCACGGTCATCGCGCGCTTGCCTTCGGCAATCACGGCGGACAGGCCGCCTTGCGCGCCGACCGGCGCCAGCTTGCGCTCGAGGAGCGCGTCGCCGCGCTGCAGGCCGACCCTGGCCACGCGATCCTGCAGCTGCTTGGCTTCCTTGAAGGCGCCTGGCGGGACGGACCCGGCCGGCCATTCGACGCTGGCGAGCATCTGCGGGTTGATCTTGCTTCCGGGCTCGATGTCCACAGCGGCCACCACGACCTTGGTGGAGGCAAGGCCGCCGCGCTCCGACACCCAGCCCGCGGCATAGAACGCCGCCGCCAGCCCGGCCACCACGGCCAGGATCATCAATCCGATTGCCTTCAGGTTTCTCATGTCATTGCTCCATAAAGACGGGTTGCGGCCTTACGCGTAACCCAGTTGACCGGCGGCCAGCCAGCCGATGGTTCCGATGCAGATGCTCACGCCGTAGGGCATGCTTGCCGATCGGAGGCGCCCTCCGCCAGGACCGGTGACGGCCGGATGCCCGAAAGGGCGGCGAATGCCATGGACTGCGCGCTTTCGATCGCGTTGCCCGCCATGCGCCGGAATGACTTGCGGCGGATCGCGAAGGCCACCGCGGCCACGCCCCCCACGATCAGCGTGCACAGCACCGCGTAGAGGATTGCCGGCCAGCCGAGGAAGGCGCCGGCCATTCCCATCAGCTTCACGTCGCCGGCGCCCATGACGCGCAGCACGTACAGCGGCAGGAAGCATGACCAGGCCCCCGGCCAGGCCCGCGACCGACCCCAGGACGCCGCTCAAGGCGGATGGGGCAGTCACGGCGCTCACGGCGAGGCCGAGTACCGTGCCGCCGACGGTGAGCCAGTTGGGGATGCGATAGGTGCGCCAGTCGATGACCGCGGCGGCCACCAGCAGCGCGACGAGCATGGCGGTGCGAGGCTGCGTGACCAGCGAAGCGAGGCGCTCCAGCAGTGCGTTGAACTCTTCCATATTCGTCTTCTTCTTTCCCGGGGCATCGCTGTTTCATTAACTTGCCCTTCGAAAGCAATATAGGAATCAACCCGTTACGGTGGATGGCGCCGTGCTCCCGATTTGCGTAGTACAGGCCCGCCTCGTTGTCCCGGCCGCAGGGGGGAGGAATCACCCGCTGGCGGGTCGGGCGGCGGAACTGCCGGGCCGGGCAACGACAAACTCCGCGCGCGGATGCGCCGCGCGGGAGTGCGGCCGGCCGGCGTTCAGGCCAGGGGCTCGAAGCGCGGCGCGCGCAGCTTGATGGCGACGCCGGTGATGCCGGGGCGTTGCTCGATCCGCACGATGTCGCCTTCGGCCGTGAACTTCAGGCCGAGCTCCGCGACTTGCATCTCGAACACCACCGGGCCCGTCAGGGGATGCGATCCTTCGACCTCCAGGTACATCCCCGAAGCGCTGATATCGCGCGTGACGGCTGAGCTTCCATCCCCCAATTTCAGCGGCAAGGCCAGGAATTCGCGGGGGTCGATGCGTTGTTCTTCGAACATGTCAACAGTGTGGTTCGCGGCACGTGGACGCGCGCAGGAGAGTTCGCCCTTTTTTCCCGGGAGGCCTCCTGCTCTGCAGGAACGCATGGGAACATTGACCTGGGTTAAGAAATAGGGGCAAACTTCGCAGACTGAATCTCATGTGCCGCCCTATCATGAACACATCTCGAAACCTCGAGGCTGTCATGCAAAGTGTCCGAGTCGACCCGGTCCGTGTGTTCGTCATCGCGCCGCACATCGTGCGCTGGGGCCTCGAACGGCTGGTGCAATCCGCGCATCCCGCGCTGGAGTTGCTGGGAGGCGCTGGTTCGATGGCCGATCCGCTGCCGTCCGCGGGAGCGGGACTGCCCGATGTCGTCCTCATCGACTTCGACGGCGAGGAAAGCCTTCAATCCCTGGCGCAGCTGCTACAGCGCACGCAGGCCAAGGTGATGCTTCTTTCCGGCTCGCACGACGTGGGGCTGCTCGATGCGGCAGTGCGCGGCGGCGTGCGCGGCGTGGTGCACAAGAGCGACCCGCCCGCCATCCTGCTCAAGGCCATCGAGAAGATCCATGAGGGGGAGCTCTGGATCGATCGCTCGGCCACCGGCCGGATCTTCATGGAAATGGCCCGGCAAAAAGCAGCGCAGGGCGACGACCCGGAAAAGACGAAGATCGCCACGCTGACCAGCCGCGAGCGCCAGACCATCGCCGCCGTGGCCAGCGACGCGTCGGCGCCCGCCAAGGTGATCGCGCGGCGCCTTTGCATCAGCGAGCACACCTTGCGCAATCACCTGACGTCGATCTACAGCAAGCTGGAGGTCTCCAGCCGCCTTGGGCTGTATGCATTTGCCACCCGCCACAGCCTGACCAAGACCCCGTGAGCCGGGGCCGCCCGGCTCACCCGCAACGCGCGGCGGTCACCCGCCCATTGGCATCGACGTCCAGGGTCAGGCGCATGGCGTCGAATTCCATGGTGACCATCTGGCCGGGGCGGACGATGCGCACGCGCTGGGCGCTCGCGCGCACCCGCGCTTCTTCAGACAGCCTCGCATCGGCCGGCTGGCCCACCGCGAACTGCGCGGCGCTTTCGTTGCATTGACCGGGGACGATCATGGGCGGGGGCGGCGCGACGGGCACTTGCGGCGGCTGCTGCGCGCAGGCGCAGAGGGCGACAGCGCAGGCCAGGGCGGCGAGGGGCTTGATGATGTGCATGGCCCACATCTTAGGTTAGCCCCTTAGGCCAGCCTCTCAGGCCAGCCGCCAGGCGCTACTCGCGCTCGGACCACAGCTTGCCGCCGGTGGCCCAGTCGCCGGGCCGGATGTCGAACAGCAGCACGTCCACCGCCTCGGGCTTGCTGCCCAGCGTTTCCACCACGGCCTGGGTCAGGGCCCGGACGAGGTTCTTCTTCTGTTCGGGCGTGCGCCCTTCCATCAGTTCGACGCGGATCGTGGGCATGGGTGAACTCCTCTGCGGTGAAAGACGCGATTCTGCCAGCGGGCCGCGCGGGCTTGACACGATTGCTAAGATGAACGCCAGAACCGGCCGTGCCGGCAACTTCAAGAGGGAACGAGGGCCGCCGCACCGCGCGCCGCCCTTTCGCCATGACTTTGATTGCAATCCTGATCGCGACGCTGGGCGCGGGTATCGGCAGCGTGTGGCTGGCCGCCGGCCTCATGCGCCTGGGCTTCATCGCGCGGGGCACCGAGGGGCCCGCCCACCTCGGCCCCCAGCACCTGCTGAGCCTGGCAGCCGGCGCGCTGCTGGCCACTTCGTTCATGCACCTGCTGCCCGAAGCCTTCGAAAGCCAGGCCGGCGCGAAGGAGCTGTTTTCCACGCTGCTGGTCGGCCTGGTGTTCTTCTTCCTGCTGGACAAGGCCGAGCTGTGGCATCACGGCCACGAGCACCACCAGGTGCAGGCCGACGAGGGCGATGGCCATGCCGGCCACGCGCACCACGATCATGCGGGCCACGATCATCACGCCCCGCCGTTGCGCTCGGGCGGCTGGGCCGTGCTCACGGGCGACAGCGTCCACTGCTTCGGCGACGGCATCCTGATCGCGTCCGCCTTCGTCGCCGACCTGCGGCTGGGCCTGGTCGCCGCACTGGCGGTGCTGGCGCACGAAGTGCCGCACCACATCGGCGACCTTGCGGTGCTGCGCCTGTCCAGCACCAATCGCGGCGCGGCCCTGGTGAAGGTGTCGCTCGCCGGCGCCGTCACGGCGCTGGGCGGGATCACGGGCTGGTGGCTGGTGGACCAGCTGCATGGGTTCCTGCCCTATTTCCTGGTGGTGGCCAGCAGCAGCTTCGTCTATGTTGCGCTGGCCGACCTGATTCCACAGCTGCAAAGGCGCCTGTCGGCGCGCGAGACGGCCGTGCAGGTCACCTGGCTGTTGCTGGGTATCGGCCTGGTCACGATCGTGAGCAGCCTCGCACACGCGCACTAAGGGCGGCCCGCGCCACGCGGCCCGGGCCGGCCATCCATCGCCCTTGGGCGTCCCGGCGGGTGCCGTAGCCGCCTGTCCTACGTCGCCATGCGGCGGCCGCCGACATTCCCGCAGCTGAGCCATGCAGAAGATGGGCCCGTGCCTGCCGGTGTTGGCGCAGGCAGAGGAAAGCGGGGGAAGATCATGAAGTGCACGAGCCTTGGCGTGCTGGCCGCTGTGGCGGCGATGCTGTGCACGGGCCCGGCGCGCGCGGAAAGCGAAGCGGAATACTTGAACCCCGGCCCGCAGCGCGGTGCATCGCCGCTGCCCGGCAGTCGCGCGGAAGCGCCGGCAGCGCCCAGGGCGCGCCCGGCCTACCCGGCGATGTTCGCGCCGGTGGCCGCGGTCTCCCTCAAGCCCATGTCCCCGCAGCAGCGCGAAGAGCGCTACTTCCTCAAGGAGGCGGCGGCCACCAGCCGCTTCGAGACGGAAGCCTCGCGGCTGGCGCTGGGCAAGTCCAGCGATCCCGCCCTTCGTTCGTTCGCGGCCGCATTGATCAACCACCACAGTTCCACCGGCACCGAACTGCTGTACCTGCTGCAGGCGCGCGGGATGGCGCCGCCGATGCTCGGCAACGACCAGCGCAAGACGCTGAATCGGCTTGCGAAACTGCGCGGCACGAAGTTCGACCGCGAGTATTTCGAGGAAGTGGGCCGCAGGCGCCAGCAGGGCGACGTGCAGGTTTTCGAAAAGGCGAGCCTGGCGACGCGCGATCCGCAGGTCAAGGCCTGGGTCGACCGGATGCTGCCGGCGCTGCGCGACCACGCCACCATGGCCGAACGGCTTGCCCCGGCGCGGCTCTTGAAGGCTAACGCGTCGAGTAGCCGGTGACGCGCCACTTGCCGTCGGGCTCACGCACGGCGGTCACCACTTCCTGCAATTCGCGCTTGTCGAATTTCGACAGGAAGATCACGGTGACGTATTCGCCCTCGGGGCGGCCTTCCAGGGTGGTCTTGTAGGCCGACTCGGCCGGCGTGCGTTCCACGAAAGCGCCCAGCGCCTCGCGCACCTTGGGGATGCCGTCCATCCAGGTGGCCAGCGGCACGGAATTGCGGAAGACGCCGCTGGAAGTTTCCCAGGCGCGACCCCAGTCGCGGCGGTCCAGCAGGACCAGCCAGCCCTGGGCGGCCAGCGTGCCGGCGGCTTCCTTTTCGGCGTTCGCGGGGGTGGCGACCGGGGTGGCGGCTGCGGGCGCGGCAGCCGCAGATGCGGCGGCCGCAGGCCCGGCGGCCGGGGGCGCTTTGCGCGGGGCTTTCAGCTGCGCGCCCGCCGTGGCGCTGAACAGGACAGCGCACGCGGCGACGGCCAAGGCATGGGAAAACTTCATTCGGGCTCCGGCAAGGCAAATGTGGCTGTGAGTCTAGCCTGCCCCCGCAGGCCCCCTGCCCACGGCACATCCTTTTACCTGCCCTTTACTGCAACAGCCGGGCCAGCAGGCGGGCGTTCACCTGGCCCTGGTCTTCGTAGTTGGTGTTGAACACGACGTGCAGCGCGTCGGCAAGGCCCGCGATGCGCCGGATGTCCGGCACCATCGCCGCGAGCTCGTCCTGCGAGTACCAGTAATTGAAGCGGCTCGACGAGACGGAACTCTTGATGTTCCAGGTGTCCTGGTTGCGGCCGTGCAGCCGCAACAGGGCCAGGCGCGGATGCGTGGCTTCCCAGACGCGAGGGAACGCAGTTGGCAAAGCCCTGCGGCCCGTCGACGATCGTGTGGACCACGCCCAGCTCGCGTTCGAAGGCGACGGTCTTGCGCGAGGTGGTCGCGCGTCGAACCAGGTCTTGTTGCGGAACTCCACGGACAGCAGGTGGCCCTCCATCATCCGCACGCAGTGCTCGCACGTGCGCCATGCCTTCGCGGTTGCGCAACACCCACGGCGCGAACTGGAAATGCACCGCGCCGAGCTTGCCGGCCTGGCGCAGCGGCTCCAGGGCCTCGGAAAAGCGTCGCCACAGCTCGACCAGCGATTTCCTGCGGCAAGTCCTTGTAGTACAGCGTCCGGGGCAAATCGGGGCCGAGGGCCTGCTGGATGTCCTTGTGCAGCACGGTGGGCGACGTCTGGTGCCCGGTGAAAATGCGAAACGCCTTGACGTTGAACACGAAGTGTTCCGGCGTGCGCTCGGCCCACAGCTGCGCGTTCTGCGGCGTCGGCATGCCGTAGTAGCTGGAGTCCACTTCGACCAGCGGAAATTGCGTCGCGTAGTAGCGCAGCCGCGCTTCGGCGCGACCTGGCCTCCTTCGGGTAGAAGCGGCCGCAGTCGATCAGCGTCTTGTCGGTCCAGGAAGCCGAGCCGATGAGGATGTTGCCCACTGTATTAATATACAGTCAAGCCGATTCCCATGCAGTACCCCTGAAGCCACCCCCGCTCCCGCCGACCCGCTGGCGCAGCTCAACGACGCAGCAGCGCGAAGCCGCCACGCACGGCACCGGCGAAACCGCGCACGACACGCGCCCGCTGCTGGTGATCGCCGGCGCCGGCTCGGGCAAGACCAACACGCTGGCGCATCGCGTGGCCAACCTCATCCGCCATGGCGCCGACCCGCAGCGCATGATGCTGCTCACCTTCAGCCGCCGCGCCGCGCAGGAGATGGAGCGGCGCGTGGCCGGCGTGCTGCAACAGGCGCTGGGCCTGCCGCCCACGCAGGCCCTGCCGAGCCTGCCGTGGTCCGGCACCTTCCACAGCATCGGCGCGCGGCTGCTGCGCGAATACGCGGGCCGCATCGGCCTGGAAGAGAGCTTCACCATCCACGACCGCGGTGACGCGGAAGACCTGATGGGCATGGTGCGGCACGACATCGGGCTGGCGGAAACGAAGAACCGCTTTCCGCTCAAGGGCACCTGCCTGGGCATCTATTCGCGCGTGCTCAACACGCGCGAGCCGCTGGAGCAGGTGCTGCAGGCCACCTACCCCTGGTGCAGCCAGTGGGAGAGCCAGCTCAAGAAGCTGTTCGGCGCGTACGTCGAAGCCAAGCAGCAGCAGAACGTGCTCGACTACGACGACCTGCTGCTGTTCTGGGCCGAGATGATGGCCGAGCCCATCGCTGGCGCAGGAGGTCGGCAGCCGCTTCGACCACGTGCTGGTGGACGAATACCAGGACACCAACCGCCTGCAGTCCGAAATCATCCTGGCCATGAAGCCCAGCGGGCAGGGCGTGACGGTGGTGGGCGACGACGCGCAGAGCATCTACTCGTTCCGCGGCGCGACGGTGCGCAACATCCTGGACTTTCCGCACCAGTTCACGCAGCCTGCGCGCATCGTGACGCTGGAGCGCAACTACCGCAGCACCCAGCCCATCCTCGACGCCAGCAACGCCGTGATCGGCGAGGCGCGCGAGCGCCACGCCAAGAACCTGTGGACCGACAAGCCCTCCAGCCACAGGGCCCAGCTGCTGCTGGTGCCGGACGAGGCCGGGCAGGCGCGCTGGGTGGCCGACCAGGTGCTGCGCCAGCGCGAAGCCGGCACCACGCTCAAGAGCCAGGCCGTGCTGTTTCGCACCAGCACGCACAGCGCGGCGCTGGAGCTGGAACTGGCGCGCCGCAACATCCCCTTCGTCAAGTTCGGCGGGCTCAAGTTCCTGGAGGCCGCGCACGTGAAGGACGTGCTGGCGGTGCTGCGCTTCGCGCAGAACCCGCGCGGCCGCATGGCGGGTTTTCGCGTGACGCAGCTCATCCCGGGCATCGGCCCGGCCACGGCCACGCGCCTGCTCGATGCGATGGGGGAGGCCGCGGAGCCGGCCCAGGCGCTGCAGCGGTTCGAGCCGCCGGCGCAGGCGCGGGAAGACTGGGCGCAATTCGTGCAGCTGTACACGCAGCTGCGCAACCCCGACGTCGCCTGGCCGGCCGACCTGGAACTGGCCAAGGCCTGGTACCTGCCGCAGCTCGAGCGCATCCACGACGACGCGCACGTGCGCAAGCTCGACGTCGACCAGCTGGTGCGCCTGGCCGCCGGCTACGCGAGCCGCGAGCGCTTCCTCACCGAGCTCACGCTCGACCCGCCGCAATCCACCAGCGACCAGTCCGGCGTGCCGCACCTGGACGAGGACTACCTGATCCTCTCGACCATCCACAGCGCCAAGGGCCAGGAGTGGAAGGCGGTGCATGTGCTCAACGTGGTGGACGGCTGCATCCCGAGCGACATGGCGACCGGCACGCAGGACGAGCTGGAAGAAGAGCGGCGCCTGCTCTACGTGGCGATGACGCGCGCCAAGGAGCACCTGCACCTGATCGTGCCGCACCGCTTCTACGTGACGCAGCAGGGCAGCGGCGGCGACCGGCACATGTATGCGGGCCGCACGCGCTTCATCACCGATGCGATGGCGGAGAAGTTCGAGCGCATCACCTGGCCCGAAGCCGCCGGTGGCGCGGACAGCAACGCGCGGCCCGGTGCGCCGGTGCTGCAGGTGCGGGACCGCGCGCGCGCCGCCTGGCGTTGACGCGCACAGGGCCTCGAACGTGCTTCGACCGCGAACGCGGTGCCCCAGGCCTGTCCTACAGCCACGCGCAGCACGGGCCGACATCGGCGGTGCTCCGGGCACCTAGAGTCGCCCTGTGGCCGTTCGCATGGGGCGCCGGCCGCATCCCAACGATTCAAGGAGATCTCCATGGCAACGCGCAATTCCAAGTCCTCGTCCTCCAGCCGCGGCAGCGCGGGTGCAAAGTCCAGCCCGGCCGCCGGCCGCTCGTCCGACGGGCGCGCCAGCGCCAGCCGCGGCGGCGCGAGCAGCAAGCGCAGCAGCCGGCAGGGCGAGCAGAAGTCCAGCGGCAGCAAGAGCAGCAAGTAATGGCCGCCCCCCTCGGGGTCCCGGGCGCAGGCCCGGCATCCGGGTAGGGAAGATGCAGCCCGGCCGAAGCACCCGGCCGGGCTTTTTTTCGTCAGATCCGCAGGGGCACAATGGGAAAAGAAGCATCACCCCGCGAAGGCACCTCATGGATGGAGCGATCGAATCGCTGACTGAAGCATTGCGGCAGTTCGCCGCGGACCGGGACTGGGAGCAGTTCCATTCACCCAAGAACCTCGCGTCGGCCCTGTCGGTCGAGGCAGCCGAGCTGCTGGAGCATTTCCAGTGGCTGACCGAAGAACAGAGCAGGAACCTGGACGACGGGCCGCGCGCAGCGGTCGCCCAGGAGATGGCTGACGTGTTGCTGTACCTGCTGCAGCTCGCGGACAAGCTCGGTGTCGACCTGGTGACGGCGGCGCGGCAGAAACTGTTGCTCAATGAACAGAAATACCCTGCGGCGCGGGCGCGCGGCCACAGCAGGAAATACGACGAACTCTGACCCCTCCGCGCCGCGCAGGGCCGGGCGTGCCGATACCTGACCATCACACCAATCACACCATGCAGTTCCAGAAGATGCAGCTACGCAGCGCCACCAATTTCCGTCCTGTGTCCTTGCTGCGCCCGGTGCTGTTCCGTTCCGACCACCTGGGCGCGCTGCGATGAAGCGGACGCGCGCCAGGTCCAGGCGCTGGGCATCCGCCGGGTGCTCGATTTCCGGGGGGTCAACGAGCGCGCTTCCTTGCCCACCGCACTGCCGGGCATCACCGTGCATTCCCTGGCGATCGAGCCGACCATCGTCCAGGTGCTGAACGAGCTGATGGCAGCGGGGCACCATCTGACGGCAGCAGACGTGGTTGCGCACATGCAGGACACATATCGCGGTTTCGTGCGCCACAACACGCACCGGTTCGCGGAGTTTTTCGGCCACCTGCTGGAGTCCAGCCAGCCCACCGTTTTCCATTGCACCGCCGGCAAGGACCGCACCGGCTTCGCGGCCGCACTGGTGCTGCATGCGCTGGACGCGTCGCACGAGGACGTGATGCGCGACTACCTGCTGACCAACGAGCGGCTGAAGCCGCCGGAGCCGTCGCGCTACGGCTTGCCGGAGGAGGCGTACACGGTGCTGTACCGGGTGCAGCCCGAGTTCCTGCAGGCGGCCTACGAGGCCCTGGAGCGGGATTACGGCGGCCTGGAAGGCTACCTTCGCGAAGGCCTGGGCCTGCGTGAAGCCGAGCGCGAGCGCTTGCGCGAGCTTTACCTCGAAAAGAATCGTCAGTAGGTTGCAAGGCGGCGGCGGGCGGGCGATGCCCGTGGCGGCAAACCGATCTACAGTGGCAGCTTCGATGCCCGAGGAACCCACCATGTCGTTCACCCAGCAGGAAAAAGCCCACCACTTCCGTGCCCTCCACCAGGGCCGGCATGCCTTCGTCATTGCCAACGCATGGGACGCCGGCTCGGCCCGCGTCCTGGCGGGGCTGGGGTTCGCGGCGCTGGCCACGTCCAGTGGTGCGTGCGCCGGTGTCCTGGGCCGGCGCGACGGCAGCGTGACGCGCGACGAGGCGCTGGCGCATTGCCGCGCGATCGTCGCCGCCACCGACCTGCCCGTCTCCGCCGACCTGGAAAACGGCTTCGGCGACGCCCCTGCCGATGCGGCTCAAACCATCCTGATGGCGGCCGAGACCGGCCTGGTGGGCGGCTCGATCGAAGACGCCACGGGCAAAGCGGACCAGCCGCTTTATCCCATGGCGCAGGCCGTCGAGCGCGTGGCCGCGGCGGTGGAGGCGGCGCGCTCGCTGCCGTTCCCGTTCACGCTCACGGCGCGCGCCGAAAACTTCCTGCGCGGCAACCCGAGCCTGGACGACACCATCGCCCGGCTGCAGGCCTTCGAGAAGGCGGGCGCCGATGTGCTCTTCGCCCCGGGGCTGCCGGACCTGGCGGCGGTGCACGCGGTGTGCAGCGCCTTGGGCAAGCCGGTCAACTTCATGGCCGGGATCAAGGGCCGTTCGTTCACGGTGGCCGAACTGCAGGCCGCGGGCGTGCACCGCATCAGCCTGGCCACGTCGCTCTATCGCGCCGCGATGACCGGCCTGGTGGAGGCCGCGCGTGAAGTCAGGGAACAGGGCACTTTCACGTACCTGGACCGCAGCCTGCCGACGGCGGAGCTGAACAAGTTCATGGGGTAGGGCGAAGGCGCCGCCCGGCTGTAGGAAGATTTCCCTTCCTGCCGGGCACCGCCCCACGCACGCTGCCGGCCGCATTAGGATGGCCCGGCACTACCGCCGCGCTCTCGTGAAACACAAGAAATTGATTCTCCTCACCGTCGTCCTCACGCTGCTCGCCGCCCTGGTCTATGCCAACTTCGCGGGCAACGAGAAGAAGATCAAGACCGAGATCGCGCACCTGTACTCGGTGGACGACCCGCAGTTCCTGCGCTCGATGGGCCTGCTGCTCGGGCCCTCGATCGTCGACGGCAACACGGCCACGGAACTGGTCAACGGCGACGCGATCTTCCCCGCGATGCTCAAGGCGATCCGCGGGGCGAAGAAGACGGTGCTGTTCGAAACCTACATCTACTGGTCGGGCAAGGTCGGCGACGAATTCGCCGACGCGCTGTCCGAGCGCGCCCGCAACGGCGTGAAGGTGCATGTGCTGCTCGACTGGGTCGGCAGCGGCAAGATCGACGACGCGGTGATCGACAAGATGAAGCAGGCCGGCGTGCAGGTGGAAAAGTACCACCCCTTGCGCTGGTACAACCTGGGGCGCCTCAACAACCGCACCCACCGCAAGCTCCTGATCGTGGACGGCACCGTGGGCTTCACGGGCGGCGTGGGCATCGCGCAGCTGTGGACCGGCAATGCGCAGGACCCTGACCACTGGCGCGACTCGCATTTCCGGGTGGAAGGCCCGGTGGTGGCGCAGATGCAAAGCGTGATGCTGGACAACTGGGCCAAGACCACGGGCAAGGTGGTGCACGGCGTGGAGTATTTCCCGCCGCCCCGGCCGGTGGGGAGCCAAAGCGCGCAGGTCTTCGCCAGCTCGCCCAGCGGCGGCAGCGAGAGCATGATGATGATGTACCTGCTGGCCATCACCGCAGCCGAGCGCAGCATCGACCTGTCCAGCGCCTATTTCGTGCCGGACGACATCACGCGCCAGGCCCTGGTCGATGCGATCAAGCGCGGCGTCAAGGTGCGGATCATCACGCCCGGCGAGCACATCGACGCGGAGACGGTGCGGCGCGCCTCGCGCGGGCTGTGGGGCCCGCTGCTCGAGGCGGGCGCGCAGATGTACGAGTACCAGCCGACCATGTACCACTGCAAGGTGATGATCGTCGACGGCTTGATGACGTCGGTCGGGTCCACCAATTTCGACGTGCGGTCGTTCCGCCTGAACGACGAGGCCAACCTGAATATCTACGACGCCGGCTTTGCGGCGCGCCAGACGCAGGTGTTCGAAGCCGACCTGAAGCAGTCGCGCAAGGTGACGCTGCAGGCGTGGCAGTCCAGGCCGTGGCGCGAAAAGCTCCACGAGCACGCGCTCGCGCTGCTTGGTTCGCTGCTCTAGGTCCGTCACCGCGTCCCGCGCGGCTCCTACGCCGTGCGACGACGGGTTCCTACACGGCAGAGGCAGCGCCGCGCGCACATTGGGTCCATCGGCAGCAGTGCGATGGAACGCCAAGGAGACACGAGATGGCCAACCGGGAACAGCCCAAGGACCGCGACGCGAACGGCAAGCCTGCCGCGAGCGGCACGCAGCACCATCGCAGCGGCCCGGGCGATCCGGGTTCTAGGACCTGACGTGAACGGGCGAAGCAACAACATGGCCTACGCGTTGTTCTCCCTGGGCGTCGTGGCTGCGGTCGGCGCCCTCTACACGGCCGCCATCGGCTGGCTCTGGCTGCGGCAGGAGCGCCTGCTGTTCGAGCCCACGCCGCTGCCGTCCGACCATGTCCTGTCCACCGATGCGGACGTGCATGAACACACCATCGAAGTTCCGGGCGCCAGGCTGTCCGCGGCGCAGCTGAGACTTCCCGACCCGCGCGGCGTGGTGTTCTTCCTGCACGGCGAATTCGGGCAACCTGGTGGACTGCCTGGTGGATCTCGATGCGTTCCGCCAGGTCAACTTCGACGTGGTGATGTTCGACTACCGCGGTTACGGCAAGAGCACCGGCTGCATCGAAAGCGAAGGGCAGCTGCGCGCCGACGTGCGTTTCGTCTGGGAATACTTCGCCGGGCAGTACCAGGGCAAGCGCATCGTGATCTCCGGCCAGTCGCTGGGCACGGGCCTGGCCGCGGGCCTGGCCGCCGAGCTGGGCGCCGCGGGCCGCGCCCCGGACCTCACGCTGCTGGTTTCTCCCTACAGCAGCATGCGCACGCTCGCCGACGAAATCTATCCCTGGGTGCCGCGCAAGGTCCTGCGCTACCCGCTGCACACCGTCGACCATGCGGCGCACCTGCGCGGGCCGCTCATGCTGGTGCATGGCGACAAGGACGAGCTGATCGGCATCCACCACAGCGAGACACTGTGCACACACATGCCGCAGGCGCAACTGCTGCGGGTGGAAGGGGCGGGGCACAGCGACGTGCACAAGTTCCCCATCTTCCGCAAGGCGCTGGCCGGGGCCCTGGGCTGCCTGTAGCCGGCCGCGCGCCAAGTCGCGGCATTTCCCGACACGCGCGGGTGCCCGGTAGCCCAACAATGGGCGGCTATGGAATTCGCCACCTGGTCCATCCTCATCGGGGTGTTGCTGATCGTCATGGCGCTCAGCGGCACGGTGCTCAGCCGCCTGCCGCTGTCCACCTCCATGCTCTACCTGGTCGCGGGCCTGGCCGTCAGCCCGATCGGGCTGAACCTGATGTCGCCGGACCCGCACAAGCACACGCTGTTGCTGGAACGGCTGACCGAGGTGGTGGTGCTGGTCTCGCTGTTCACGGCCGGCCTCAAGCTCAGCCCGGGCGTGCGAGACAGGCGCTGGCTGCTGCCGCTGCGGCTGGCGGTCACTTCCATGACCCTCACGGTGCTCGCGGTCGCGGTGGCGGCCCATTTCCTGCTGGGCTGGCAGTGGGGCGCTTGCATCCTGCTCGGGGCAATCCTCGCGCCGACCGATCCTGTGCTTGCGTCCGATGTGCAAGTGCACCGGCCGGGCGACCGTGACCGGCTGCGGTTCGCGCTCACCGGCGAAGGCGGGCTGAACGACGGGACGGCGTTTCCGTTCGTCATGCTGGGCATGGGCCTGATGGGCCTGCACGAGATCGGCAGCTGGGGGTGGCGCTGGGTGCTCGTCGATGCCGTGTGGGCCGCCACCGTGGGGCCGGCGGTGGGCGGATTGCTGGGCCTGGCCGTCGGCCGCCTGGTGCTGTACCTGCGGCGGGAACACAAGGAAGCGGTGGGCCTGGACGATTTCCTCGCGATGGGGCTGATCGCCCTGTCGTACGGCGCCGCCCAGTTGCTGCATGGCTATGGGTTCCTGGCGGTGTTCGCGGCCGGGGTGGCCCTGCGCCACCTCGAGCAGTCCCAGACCCCGGACGAATCGAGCAGGAAGGCGGTCGCCCGCGCCCACGTGGACCCCGACAAGACGCTGGCCGAAGCGGTCGCCGTGGATCCGCAGCACGCGCCGGCGTTCATGGCGCAGGCCGTGCTGGGCTTCAACGAGCAGGTGGACCGCATCGGCGAAGTGGCGGTGGTGATCACCATCGGCGCGATGCTGTGGTCGGTGCAATGGCACAGCGGCGCGTGGTGGCTGGTTCCGCTGCTGCTGCTGGTGATCCGGCCCGCATCGGTGGCCCTGGGGCTGGTCGGCTCGTCCAGCACCAAGGGCCAGCGCTGGCTCATCGGCTGGTTCGGCATCCGCGGCGTCGGCTCGCTCTACTACCTGATGTATGCGATCAACCACGGCGTGCCGGCGCCCATGGCCGACTCGCTGATCGCCCTCACGCTTTCCGTGGTGGTCACCTCCATCGTGGTTCACGGCATCTCGGTGACGCCGATGATGGCGGCGTACGAGAAGGCCACCGCGCGCAGGCGGAAGCACCCGCTGGCAGCCGCCGAAGCCGCGATGAAACGGACGAGCAACGCGGCCCCCTGAAGGCGGCAAACGCTGATCAGCCTGGCTGTCTGCCACGCGTTTGCCTCTGCGACTGTCCTACATCGATCGGCGGCGGGCACCGACATGCGGGTCGCGGGCCTTGCCTAGAGTGCCATCAGGGCGGCGCGGGCTGCCCTTCGATCTCAACAATCCTCAAGGAGTTTCGTGATGAAAGCATCCCTGACCTCATGTGCCGCGCTGGCGCTGGTTGCCGCCGTTTCCCTGGGTGCTTGCACCAAGCGCGACGCGACCCCCACGACCTCGTCCACGACGTCACCACCACCACGACCGAGCGCAGCGCCGTCACCACGCCGGCCACGCCACCGCGCCACGGCCGGCGCCGAATCGCCGAGCACCGCCGGCACGCCCGGCAGCACCACCTCGATGGGGGCGCCGGGTTCGTCCGACAGCGTGACGAACTCCACGACCAGCATGAGCACGACGACCACGACGACGCGCTGACCCGCTCAGGGAAAGAAGCGGTAACGGTCGATCCCGTCGACCAGGTAAATGCAGGCCGCCAGCGCCAGCAAGGCGCTGGCGTATTCCAGCACTGGCGATTCGCGCTCGCGTGCCATCAGCAGCAGGGCCAGCGGCACCAGGCAATAGCGCGGCTCGATCAGCCATGACGGCGTGAGCAGCGCCAGCGCCAGCGGGTACACCAGCACGAAGCGAGGCTGCACCAGGCGGGTCCTGAGCAGCAGCAGGCAGGACAGCAGCACCGGCAGGAAGAAGAGCAGCTTGGCCCGCCAGGTCCCGCGTGGCCAGGTCCAGCAGCTGGTTGTGCAGGAAGGGCTCCTGCCCCGTGAACGTCGCATCGTCCGAATAGCGGAACGCCTCGACGCCCGCCAGGTTGTAGGGGTGGTCGTTCACGAACGTGAACATGAACACCCCGAACAGCGCCAGCGCGAAACCGAGCACGCGCGGGTCACGCAACCCGGCCAGGGCGCGCGGCAGCGCGGCCAGATGCACGGGCAACAACACGAAGAAATACAGGAAGAGGAACAGGTAGACGTTGCCCAGCCTGAACTTCAACGGGTGCGCCGAGCCGTCCCCCAGCGCCACCCCGCGATTGACGAGGACGAACACCGCGAAGGCGGCGAGCGCCAGCACGAAAAGAAGGTGCCGGCGCAGGAAGGGGACGACGCGATCACGGGAGAGCGTGAAGCCGTGGTCCTCCACATAGGCCAGCGCCAGCACGAAAGCCAGGCAGATGATGTTGGTCTGCCGCACCAGCACCGCGAGGATGGCCACCCCTGCCGCTGCAAGGCGATGCTCACGCAGCACCAGCAGCACCGACAGCAGTACCAGCAGCAGCGACAAGCCGTCGGTGTACAGCAGGAAGAAGAACGGAAAGAGAACGGGCAGGAAGGCGAACTGCAGCGTCGCCACCGCCGCGAAGCGCGGTTGCAGCCGGCGCACCATCAGGTAGAAGACCGGGATCGCCGGCAGGCTGACCAGGGTGCTCAGCGCGCGCACCGCCGTCGAACTGCGCGCGCCCGTCAGGTCGGACAGCAGCATCAGCACCACGTGGTAGCCGGGGAGCATCGTCAGGCCCTCGGCGAGCCGGTACCTGCCCTCGGCCAGGTTCACGATCTGCAGGCCATGCACGCCTTCGTCGGCGGCCACGTCGCCCTGGAACAGGCGTTGCATGGCCCAGAGACAGGCCAGGACGATGATGGCGGCCGCGCCCCAGTTCTCGGCGCGCGATCCGCGCATCAGCCCTTTTCGACCGGCCGTTTCGGGTCGCTGCACCACTCGCTCCAGCTGCCCGCATAGAGCGCGGTGGGACCCAGGCCGGCAATTTCCATCGCGATCGCATTGGGCACGGCGCTGACGCCGCTGCCGCAGTGGTGCACGACCGTCTTCGGGTCGCGCCCGGCCAGCAGCTGCTCGAATTCGGCCCTCAGCTGCGCCGCCGGCTTGAACCTGCCGTCCGGCCCGATGTTCTGGCTGAACGGGCGGTTGAGCGCGCCGGGGATGTGGCCGGCGACCGGGTCGAGCGGCTCGACTTCGCCCCGGTAGCGGGGCGCGCCGCGCGCATCGATCAGGGTCTGCCCGGGTTGGCCGAGCGCTTTTTCGACGGCCCGGGTGGTGGCCAGCGACCGCAGTTCGGGGCCGAGCTTGAAGTTGGACTGGAAATGCGAGGGCTCGGCGCGGTCCGTCACCTCGCCGCCCGCGGCCTGCCAGGCCTGCAGGCCGCCGTCGAGCACGGCCACGGCTTCGTGGCCCGCCCACTTGAGCATCCACCACAGGCGGCCGCAGTAGTTCGCGCCGTTGCGGTCATAGACCACGGCCTGCATGTCGTTGGTGAAGCCCACGCTGGACAGCCATATCGCGAATCTTTCGCGGCTGGGCAGGGGATGGCGGCCGCCCGAGGCCGCGTCCGGGTGCGGATGGTGCTTGCCGACGGCATCGACCATGCCCTGGTCGCTCAGGGCCGTGTCCAGGTTCGCGTAGACCGCTCCGGGGATGTGGGCCTTTCGGTATTGCTCTTCGCCGGCAGCGGGGTTCATCAGGTCGAAGCTGCAGTCGAAGACCATCAGCTTCGCGCCGCTGGACTGCAGGGCCTGGAGCTGGCGGACGGAGATGAGTGTGGTGTACATCGCCGGATTATCTTGCGTTCGGGCCCTCAATGCTCCTCTGCCGGCGCGTTGGGCGCGGCGCGGGCGCGCAGCACGGTGGCCGCGATGCCGCTGGCGACGATCAGGGCCATGCCCGCCCAGCCCGACAATGGAATGCGGTCGCCGAACAGCGTGACGCTGTAGATCGCGCCGAACACGATGCCCGAATACTGCAGGCTGGCCACCACCAGCGTGGCCCCGTGGCTGTAGGCGCGCGTCATGCAGAGCTGGCCCAGCGACGCGAGCAGCCCCATCGGCAACAGCCACAGCGCATGGCGCCAGTCCCAGGGCGAAATGCCGTCCACCACCATGCCGGCGGCCCCGGCCACGGCCGAGCCCACCGCGAAATAGAAGACGGTGCGCGTTTCCGGCTCGCCGAGCTTGCCCAGGGCCATCACCTGCATGTAGGCGAACGCTGCCGTGAGCCCGGACATCAGGCCGATCAGGCCGGCGAACACCTGGTTCTGCTCGATGGTGGGCCGCAGCATCATGATCACGCCGGCGAAGCCCGCCAGCACGGTGACCACCAGCGCGCCCTGCCGCAGCGGCGCCGCGCCCCGGCGCGGATTCCAGGCCAGCAGCGCGCCGCCGACCAGGAAGGCCGCGACCCAGACGCTGCTCATGTAGTTGAGCGTCATCGCGGTGGCCAGCGGCAGGTTGGCGATGGCATAGAACCAGGCGCCCAGCGAGACGACGCCCACCAGGCTGCGCCACGCATGCATGCCGGGGTAGCTGCGTGGCCAGCGCGATGCCCCGGCCGCGCGCGAGCAGCCACATGAACAGCATGCCCAGCAAGCCGCGGTAGAACACCAGCTCGGAGCTCGTGAACCATTCCGACGCGAACTTCACGCACACCGCCATGGTGGCGAAGAAGAGCGATCCCAGGACCATCCACAGGGCTTGCATGTCAGTGCTCCAGCACCTTGCCCAGCCAGGGTTGCCGCGCCAGCCGCGCGGCCTCGAACGCGGCGATGCGGCCGCGGTGGGCCAGCGTGGCGGCGATCCAGTCGACGTCCTGCGTGAGCAGCAGCCGCTCGCGCGGCGCGACAGCGAAGCGGGCCCGCCAGCCGCCGCATTCCAGCACGCCGCCCGGCAGGTCGATCGCGACCTTCAGCACCGCGACAGCGGCCATGCCGAACAGCGCATCCACGTCGCGCTCGGCCAGGGCGATCGCGGCGACGCCGTTGAGCGGGCAGTTCTGCCGGAAGATGTCGCCGAAGCTCGGCGCGACCACGGCCTTGAAACCGTAGTCGCGCAAGGCCCAGACCGCGTGCTCGCGGCTGGAGCCGCAGCCGAAGTTCGCGCGCGCCAGCAGCACGGTGGCGCCGCGCAGGGCGGGCCGGTTCAGGGCGAAATCGGGGTTGGGGCGGCGTGCCGCATGGTCGCTGGCCAGGTCGCCCGGGGTCGAGGTAGCGCCACGAATCGAACAGCACCGCGCCGAACCCGCTGCGCGCGGTGGAGCGGCCGTACTGCTTGGGGAAGATCGCGTCGGTATCGACGTTGGCGCGGTCCAGCGGCACCACCGTGCCGCTGTGCCGGCCGCCCGGGAACGACGGCATCAGGGGGTCAGGACGTAGGACGGAATGCGGCGGCGATACCACTCGTGGAAGTGCTGCATGCCGTCTTCCATCGGGCTCTGGTAGGGGCCGACCTCGTTGTCGCCGCGATCGCATCAGCGCCTGGCGGCCGGCGTCCATGCGCTCGCCGATCTCGTCGTCTTCGACGCAGGTTTCCATGTAGGCGGCCTGCTGGGCTTCGACGAATTCGCGCTCGAAGGCGGCGATTTCCTCGGGGTAGTAGAACTCCACCATGTTCATCGTCTTCTGCGGGCCGACCGGGTGCAGCGTGGAGACGGTGAGCACGTGCGGGTACCACTCGACCATGATGTGCGGGTAGTAGGTGAGCCAGATCGCGCCGTACTTGGGCTGCTTGCCCTCGCGGTACTGCAGCAGGGCCTTCTGCCAGCGCTCGTACACCGGGCTGCCGGCCTTGCCCAGCGCGGTTGGCCACGCCCACGGTCTGCACCGAATAGTTCTCCTTGAACTCCCAGCGCAGGTCGTCGCAGGTGACCATGCTGCCCAGGCCGGGGTGGAACGGGCCGACGTGGTAGTCCTCCAGGTAGACCTCGATGAAGGTCTTCCAGTTGTAGTTGCACTCGTGCATTTCCACGCGGTCGAGCACCATGCCGGTGAAGTCGAGGTCGGCGCGCGGGCCCATGCCGGCCAGGTCGGCCTGCGACGTCGGTCGCCGTTGCGCTTCGAACAGCAGCCCGTTCCATTCCTGCAGCGGGTAGTTGTTCAGGTTCAGGCAGGGGTCCTGCGCGAAATGCGGCGCGCCCAGCAGCGTGCCGGCGGGGCTGCCGTTGCCGCCGCTGTAGGTCCAGCGGTGCAGCGGGCACACGATGTTGCCGCCCGAGCCGCGCGCCGGCGTCGATCGAGCCGCGGTCCTTGAGGATCACGGCCTGGCGGTGGCGGCAGACGTTGGAGATCAGCTCCACGCCCTGCGGCGTGCGCAGCAGGGCGCGGCCTCCGCCCTCCTGGGGCAGGGCGTAGTAGTCGCCGACGTTCGGAACCGCAAGCTGGTGCCCCACATAGCGGGGCCCGCGCTGGAAGATGTTTTCCATCTCGCGCCGGAACAGCGCCTCGTCGAAGTAGCTTGAAACTGGTAGTTGGCTTGCGGCCTGCTGCAGTTGAAGACTTAAATCAGACATGGGTGACCTGACCTAGAGACTCCCCCTATGAAGGGGCAGGGTAAGCGCTTTATCCGTGGATGGCGCGGGAAGGAGCGAAAGGAAGCGAAGGGGCCCGCACGGGGCCCCGTTGAGGGAAGGGGATTGTACCCCCCGCATTTCACTTGGGGCCGCCCTGTGGCCAATCAAGGCCCCATGGGTTTTTTACTGGAGCGGCGCCCCGCACGCCAGCGGGCCTGCACCGCCTAGAATCGAGGGTTTCCCCATCCATCCCCACAGCATGCCCAAGGCCCCCACCAAGACCCCGGCCAGCTACGAAGCTGCGCTGGAAGAGCTCGAGCAGCTCGTCGGCCTGATCGAGTCGGGCCAGCTGCCGCTGGAACAGTTGCTCACGGGCTACCAGCGCGGCGCCGAACTGCTGCAGTTCTGCCGCGACAAACTGCAGGCCGTGGAAAACCAGATCAAGGTGCTCGACGACGGCGCCCTCAAGCCGTGGACACAAGAGTGAGCGTTCGACCTGCGATGCCTGGATCGCCGAGCCGGCTGCCGCGCGTCGAGCAGGCCCTGTCGGACTGGGTCGTGGCCGATGCGCCGGCGGGCCTGGGCGACGCCATGCGCTACGCCGTGCTCGACGGCGGCAAGCGGCTGCGGCCGCTGCTGGTGCTGGCCGCCAGCGAGGCGGTGGGCGGCAACGACGGGGCGGCGCTGCGCGCGGCCTGCGCGGTCGAACTGATCCACGCCTATTCGCTGGTGCACGACGACATGCCCTGCATGGACAACGACGTGCTGCGCCGCGGCAAGCCGACGGTGCACGTGAAGTTCGGCCAGGCCCAGGCGCTGCTGGCCGGCGACGCCCTGCAGGCCCTGGCGTTCGAGCTGCTGGCGCCCGACGACGCGGCGATCCCCGCGCGCGTGCAGGCCGCCTTGTGCCGCCTGCTGGCGCGCGCCGCCGGCCATGCCGGCATGGCCGGCGGCCAGGCCATCGACCTGGCCAGCGTGGGGCGCGCCCTGACCGAAGGCGAGTTGCGCGAGATGCACCGGCGCAAGACCGGCGCGCTGCTGCAGGGCAGCGTGATGATGGGCGCGGCCTGCGGCACTGCGGATGCGGCGGCGCAGGCGGCCCTGTCGGCCTATGGTGCGGCCATGGGGCTGGCGTTCCAGGTGGTCGACGACATCCTGGACGTGACGGCCGACTCGGCCACGCTGGGCAAGACCGCCGGCAAGGACGCGGCGCAGGACAAGCCCACCTATGTGTCGCTGCTGGGCCTGGAGCGCTCGGCCGCCTTCGCGCAGGAACTGCTGGGCGAGGCGCTGGCGGCGCTGGCGGCAAGCGGCCTGCGCGACACACAGGCTTTACAGGCATTGGCCATCATGGTGGTCAACCGGGACAACTGACGGGAACCGACGCGACGATGTCCCTGCTGCGAAACGATCAACGACCCGGCGGACCTGCGCAAGCTGCCGCGCGCCCAGCTCCAGCCGCTGGCCGACGAGCTGCGCGCCTTCGTGCTCGACAGCGTGTCGCGCACCGGCGGCCACCTCAGCTCCAACCTGGGCACGGTGGAACTGACGATCGCGCTGCACTACGTCTTCAACACGCCGTACGACCGGCTGGTGTGGGACGTGGGCCACCAGACCTATCCGCACAAGATCCTCACCGGCCGGCGCGAGCGCATGGGCGACGCTGCGCCAGCTCGGCGGCCTGTCCGGCTTTCCGCAGCGCAGCGAAAGCGAGTACGACGCCTTCGGCACCGCGCATTCGTCCACCAGCATCTCCGCGGCGCTGGGCATGGCGGTGGCGGCCCGGCAGAAGGGCGAGAACCGCAAGGCCGTCGCCATCATCGGCGACGGCGCGATGAGCGCGGGCATGGCCTTCGAGGCGCTGAACAACGCCGGCGTCGCCGACTGCGACCTGCTGGTCATCCTCAACGACAACGACATGTCGATCAGCCCGCCGGTGGGCGCGCTGAACCGCTACCTGGCGCAGCTCATGAGCGGCCAGTTCTACGCCGCCGCCAAGAACGTCGGCAAGAACGTGCTGAAGGTCGCGCCGCCCCTGTTCGAGCTGGCCAAGCGCTTCGAGGAGCATGCCAAGGGCATGATGGTGCCGGCGACGCTGTTCGAGAAGTTCGGCTTCAACTACATCGGCCCGATCGACGGCCACGACCTGGAGTCGCTGATCCCCACGCTGGAGAACATCCGGCACCTGCAAGGGCCCGCAGTTCCTGCACGTGGTGACGAAGAAGGGCCAGGGCTACAAGCTGGCCGAGGCCGACCCGGTGGCCTACCACGGGCCCGGCAAGTTCGATCCGGCGGTGGGCATCGTCAAGCCGGCCACGCCGCCGCAAGCCAGACCTTCACCCAGGTGTTCGGCCAGTGGCTGTGCGACATGGCGCAGAAGGACCCGCGCCTGGTCGGCATCACGCCCGGCCATGCGCGAAGGCTCGGGGCTGGTGGAGTTCCAGAAGCGCTTTCCCGACCGCTACTACGACGTCGGCATCGCCGAGCAGCATGCGGTCACCTTCGCCGCGGGCCTGGCCTGCGAGGGCCTGAAGCCGGTGGTGGCGATCTACTCCACTTTCCTGCAGCGCGCCTACGACCAGCTGATCCACGACGTGGCGCTGCAGAACCTGCCGGTGGTGTTCGCGCTCGACCGCGCGGGCCTGGTCGGCGCCGACGGCGCCACGCACGCGGGCGCCTACGACATCGCCTACCTGCGCTGCATCCCCAACGTGAGCATCGCCTGCCCGGCCGACGAGAACGAATGCCGCCAGCTGCTGACCACCGCTTTCGAGCAGGACCATCCGGTGGCCGTGCGCTACCCGCGCGGCGCCGGCGTCGGCGCGGCCGTCGAGCCGGGGCTGCTGGCGCTGCCGTTCGGCAAGGGCGAAGTGCGGCGCTCCCGCGCCACCGGGCACGAGGGCGCGCCGCGCGGCGTGGCCATCCTGGCCTTCGGCACGCTGCTGTACCCGGCGCTGGCGGCGGCCGAGCGGCTCAATGCCACGGTGGTCAACATGCGCTGGGCCAAGCCGCTGGACGTCGGCGCTGCTGCTGGAGGTGGCGGCGCGGCACGAGGCGCTGGTCACGGTGGAAGAGGGCGCCATCATGGGCGGCGCCGGCAGCGCGGTGGCGCGAGGCCCTGCAAGCGGCCGGCGTGCGTCAAGCCGGTGCTGCAGCTGGGCCTGCGCGACGAGTTCATCGAGCATGGCGACCCGGCCAGGCTGCTGGCGCTGCAGGGGCTGGACGCGGCGGGCATCGAGGCTTCGGTGCGACGGCGTTTCGCGGACCTGGTCGAACGCGTCCCCCCTGCGCTCAAGGTCGTCGGTTAAGACGTTCCTCTTGTTCCTGTGGTTTTGCTGACAGAAGGCTGAGTACCAAAGGTCTCGGGGTATTTCTCAAGGGAAAACCCCTGAGTACCAAAGTGCGTGCGTTCCTAGAATTGCGGGCAGATTGGGGCAGCACTTAAGTGGTCCCGGATCTTTGGTCTCACAGTTTCAATCCACGCTAGAGGAGCGCCATTCATGGATCGTCGATCACTCATCAAAAATGCCGGCATCGCCGGTGTGCTGGCCGCAGGCGTTGCGCCCGCCGTCCACGCACAGGCCGCCATCCGCTGGCGCCTGGCGTCGAGCTTCCCCAAGTCGCTGGACACCATCTTCGGCGCGGCCGACATGTTCGCGGCCAAGGTCAAGGCGATGTCGGGCGGCAAGTTCGAGATCTCGATCCATGCGGCCGGCGAACTGATGCCCGCCTTCGGCGTGGTGGACGGCGTGCAGCAAGGCACCGTCGAAGTGGCCCACACGGCGCCGTACTACTTCTTCGGCAAGGACGAGTGCTTCGCGCTTGGCTGCGCCATCCCCTTCGGCCTGAACAGCCGCCAGATGACGGCCTGGATGTTCGAGGGCAACGGCCTGAAGCTGATGCGCGAGTTCTACGCCAAGTACAACATGATCAGCTTCCCCGGCGGCAACACCGGCGCCCAGATGGGCGGCTGGTTCCGCAAGGAAATCAAGTCGCTCGCCGACATCAAGGGCCTGAAGTTCCGCATCGGCGGCTTCGGCGGCAAGGTGCTGGCACCCCTGGGCGCCGTGCCGCAGAACATCCCCGGCGGCGAAATCTACCAGGCGCTGGAAAAGGGCACGATCGACGCGGCCGAGTGGGTGGGACCGTACGACGACCTGAAGCTGGGCTTCAACAAGGTCGCGCCGTTCTACTACTACCCCGGCTGGTGGGAAGGCGGCCCGCAGCTGGACTTCTTCGTCAACCAGAAGGCGTTCGACGCCCTGTCGGCCGAGAACAAGGCGATCGTCGAGTCCGCGACGGCCGAAGCCCACGTGGTCATGCAGGCCCGCTACGACGCGCGCAACCCCGGCGCGCTCAAGCAGCTGGTCGGCGCCGGCACCAAGCTGCGCCCGTTCCCGAACGACGTGATGGCCGCCGCCTTCAAGTCGGCGATGGCGATCTACGAAGACCTCAACACCAAGAACGAGAGCTGGAAGAAAATCTACGCGGACTTCTCAAAGTTCCGCGCCGAGCAGAACCTGTGGTTCCGCTTCACCGAAGCCACGTTCGACCGCTTCATGCAATCGCAGAAGCTGTAAGTCCAGGCTTTCCTTTCCGGAAATTTCAAGCCGCGCCTCGTGCGCGGCTTTTTTTTCGCTGTAGATCAAAGTTCCACCCCACGCCAAAAAGCCGCACGCCGTGCGGCTTTTTGCATCGATTCGGGCAGAGGCTGAAACCTCCGGGTGTGACGCATGCCAGCCTCCTGCAAGCTTGCCCACGCGTGCGAACGCATCATCCGCCGCATCACCACAGGAGACTCATCCATGGATAGACGTTCACTGATCAGGAATGCCGGCATCGCGGGCGTCCTGGCATCGGGCATCGCCCCGGCCGTGCATGCGCAGGCCGCCATCCGCTGGCGCCTGGCCTCGAGCTTCCCGAAGTCGCTGGACACGCTGTTCGGCGGCGCCGAGGTGTTCGCCAAGGCCGTGCGGGCCATGTCGGGCGGCAAGTTCGAAATCTCGACGCACGCGGCCGGTGAGCTGATGCCCGCCTTCGGCGTGGTGGACGGCGTGCAGAACGGCACCGTCGAGATCGTGCAGACCGCGCCCTACTACTTCTTCGGCAAGGACGAGTGCTTCACGCTCGGCTGCGCGATCCCCTTCGGCCTGAACAGCCGCCAGATGACGGCCTGGATGGTGGAAGGCAACGGCGGCAAGCTGATGCGCGAGTTCTACGCCAAGTACAACATCGTCAATTTCCCGGGCGGCAACACCGGCGCGCAGATGGGCGGCTGGTTCCGCAAGGAAATCAAGAGCAGCAAGGACATCAAGGGCCTGAAGTTCCGCATCGCCGGCTTCGCGGGCAGGATCATCGAGCGCATGGGCGGCGTGCCGCAGAACCTGCCGGGCGGCGAGATCTACCAGGCGCTGGAGAAGGGCACCATCGACGCGGCCGAATGGGTCGGCCCGTACGACGACCAGAAGCTGGGCTTCGTGAAAGTCGCGCCGTACTACTACTACCCCGGTTTCTGGGAAGGCTCGGCCGAACTCGACTTCTTCATCAACCAGAAGGCGTGGGACTCCCTGTCGGCCGAGAACAAGGCCATCGTCGAGGCCGCGAGCGCGCAGGCGCACGTGGACATCCAGGCCAAGTACGACGCACGCAACCCGGTGGCGCTCAAGCAGCTGGTGGCCGGCGGCGCGAAGCTGCGGCCCTTCCCGCAGGACATGATGAACGAGGCGTTCAAGCACGCCATGGCGATCTACGACGAAACGTCGGCCAAGAACGAAAGCTGGCGCAAGATCTACGCGGACCTGTCGAAGTTCCGCGCCGACCAGAACCTGTGGTTCCGCTTCACCGAGGCGACCTTCGACCGCTTCATGCAGGCGCAGAAGCTCTAGAGCAGGAAGGCGAGGGCCGCCACCGCGGTGGGGGCCAGCGCACCCAGCAGCAGGCCGACGGCGCCTACCGTGCCGTCGTTGAAACCCTTTCGCAGCAGCGCCACCCCCGCGGGGTTCGGCGCGTTGGCGATGACGGTGAGGCCGCCGCCGGCGACGGCGCCGGCCATCAGCGCATACCGCGATTGGGCGTCGAGGCCTTCGATCAGCGAACCCAGGTAGGTGAGCGCCGCGTTGTCGGTGATCGCCGTGAGCCCCAGCGCGCCGAAGAAGAGCGCGTTGGCGTGCAGGCCCGACACGATGGGCTGCAGCCACCACTCCTGCATGCCGCCCAGCACGACCAGCCCGGCGAGGAAGAAGGCGACCAGCAGCGCTTCCTTGATCAGCAGCGGGTGCTGGTAGGACTCGTACGCCTGCGTGAAACCCAGGAACAGCAGGAAGACGCCGATGAAGAGGGCGGGGTGGTGGGCCAGCATGACCGCTGCCGCGAGGAACCCGAGATGCACGGCGCTCACCAGCGCGGGAACGGGCGCCGGCGCCGCCGCCGCCTCCTCGGGCGCCGCCGCCAGGTGCGGCCGCAGCAAGAGCGTGACGGCGGTCGCGTTGACCAGGACCGCCAACGCCGCGCGCCAGCCGAAAGTCTTCGCCATGAAGGCGGTATTCCACTGCCATGTCTCGGCCACCATCAGGACGGGCGGCGCCGCATACGACGTGAGCGTGCCGCCGATCGACACGTTCACGAAGAGCACGCCGAGCGCGCCGTACTTGAGGGGCTCCGGGATGCCGGGGCGGAACACCAGGGGCGCGAGCAGCAGGGCCGCCAGGGTCATCGCCGCCGGCTCGGTGACCAGGGACCCCAGCAGCGGAACGAGCGCCAGGCACAGCCAGGCCGTGGCCACGGGGGCCGAGGCCGGCGCGATGAGCGCCAGCTGCCGCACGGCACGCCGCAACGCGTCGAGCACGGGGCGCGACGCGGCGATGACCATGATCACGAACACGAACATCGGCTCGGTGTACTGGCGCGACTCGACGTAGGCGATGGCCTTGGCGCCGCCGGAAAGCATGGTCATGGCGACCACCAGCACCACGGCCCAGAACCCGAACACCACCTCGATCTCGCCGAGCAGGTGGAAAAGGCCCTCATGCCGCGGGAAGCGGTGGCTCAATCGCTCGAACTGGCGCGCCGCGAACACATGCAGGAGGGCCGCGCCGAACAGGACGGCGGCTACAAGGTCCAAAGTGGTCATGATCGAGTCTAGCAGCGCCCCTCGGTGCCGGGCCGCAAAGGAAAGGGCTCCCGAAGGAGCCCCGTCGCGGCAGCCGGCGTGCGCCGCCTACTTCTTGTTGAACAGCTCGTCGAGCTTCTTTTGCTCGTCGTCGGCCGACTTCTGCTCTTCGGCGGGCGTGGGCATGGCCTCGAGGCCGCTGGCCGCGCCGGCCGGCGGCCTGGCTGCGTCCTGCATCTCCTTGTTCATCTGAAGCTGAACCTTGTCCAGGTCGACCTTTTCTTCCTTGTCCAGCCCGCCGGTGACGATGCCCGGGAAGAAGATGATCAGGCCGACCATCACGACCTGGATCAGCACGAACGGCACGGCGCCCCAGTAGATCTGCATCGTGGTCACCGGGGCGATCAGCTTCTTGCGTGAGGCGGTCGGTGTATTCCTTGGCCGGCGCCACGCTGCGCAGGTAGAACAGGGCAAAGCCGAACGGCGGGTGCATGAACGAAGTCTGCATGTTCACGCCCAGCAGCACGCCGAACCAGATCAGGTCGACGCCCAGCTTGTCGGCCACCGGCGCCAGCAGCGGCACCACGATGAAGGACAGCTCGAAGAAGTCCAGGAAGAAAGCCAGGAAGAAGATCAGCAGGTTGACCACGATCAGGAAGCCGATCTGCCCGCCGGGCAGGCCGGTCAGCAGGTGCTCCACCCACTTCTGGCCGTCCACGCCCTGGAACACCAGGCTGAACATGGTCGAGCCGACCAGGATGAACACCACGAAGCAGGCCAGCTTGGTGGTGGTGTTGAGCGCCTGCTTCAGCAGCGTGAAGCTCAGTCGCCCACGGGCGGTCGCCATGATGATCGCGCCCATGGCGCCCATCGCGCCGCCTTCGGTCGGCGTCGCGATGCCCAGGAAGATGGTGCCCAGCACCAGGAAGATCAGCAGCAGCGGCGGGATCAGCACGAAGGTCACGCGTTCGGCCATGCGCGACAGCAGGCCCAGGCGCGTGCACCTTGTTGACCACGGCGATCAGGAAGGCCAGCAGCACGCCGCGCGCACATGGACGACGACGATGGTCTCGTCCAGCGGCACCGCCTCGGGCGCGCCGCCCTTCATCCACGCCGAGCACCACGCCCCAGTTCTTGCCGAGGGTGACGGCCAGCGCCGTGGAGATGATGGTCAGGACCAGCAGCGACGGCAGGCCGCTCTTGCCGTTGTCCTCGCGGATGGTGCGCGCCTCCAGGGGCAGCGCCGGCACCCAGGCCGGGCGGAAGAAGGCCAGCAGGATCACATAGCCCGCGTAGAAGCCGGTCAGCATGAAGCCGGGGATGAACGCGCCCTTGTACATGTCGCCGACGCTGCGGCCCAGCTGGTCGGCCAGGATGATCAGCACCAGCGACGGCGGGATGATCTGCGCCAGCGTGCCGGAGGCGGCGATCACGCCCGAGGCGACGCGCCGGTCATAGCCGTAGCGCAGCATGATGGGCAGCGAGATCAGGCCCATCGAGATCACCGAGGCGGCGACCACGCCGGTGGTGGCGGCCAGCAGGGCGCCCACGAAGATCACCGCCAGCGCAAGGCCGCCGCGCACGGGTCCGAACAGCTGGCCGATGGTGTCGAGCAGGTCCTCGGCCATGCCGCTGCGCTCCAGGATCAGGCCCATCAGCGTGAAGAACGGGATGGCCAGCAGCGTGTCGTTCTGCATGATGCCGAAGATGCGCAGCGGCAGGGCCTGCAGCAGCGCCTCGGGCAGCACGCCCAGCTCGACGCCGATGGTGCCGAAGAACAGGCCGCAGGCGCCCAGGCTGAATGCGACGGGAAACCCCATCAGCAGGAAGACGATCAGCCCCATGAACATGATCGGGGCCAGGTTGTGGGTGATGAGCTCCATCTTGTACTCCTCGTTCTAGTTGTTGTTCAGGACTGGGCTTTGGCTTTGGCTTCGGCGAGGCGGCAGGATTTCCTCGGCCAGCTCTTCTTCGGCCGTCTTCTCCACTTTCTTGTGGGTCGGGTCCTCGATCAGTCCCTTGAGGAATGCGATGCGCTTGATCAGTTCGGACCAGCCCTGCAGCAGCAGCAGCGTGAAGCCCAGCGGCATCATGAGGTAGACCGGCCAGCGGATCAGGCCGCCGGCGTTGGACGACATTTCGCCGGACCGGAAGCCGTTGAGGAAGAACGGAATGCCGAAGAACAGGACCGCGACGCACACGGGCGTCAGGAAGAAGATGAAGCCGAAGATGTCGATCCAGATCTGGGCGCGCTTGGACAGGCGGCTGGAGATCACGTCGATCTTCACGTGTTCGCCGTTGAGCAGCGTGTAGCCCGCGGCCAGCAGGAAGGCGGCCGCGAACAGGTACCACTGCACTTCCAGGTAGGCGTTCGAGCTGATGTTGAACGCCTTGCGCACGATGGCGTTGATCGCGCTGATCACGGTGGAGGCCAGGATCAGCCAGATGACGTACTTGCCGACCTGGGCATTCAGCCAGTCGACGGCCTTGGAAAACTTTAGTAATGCCTGCATGTTGTCTCCGGGGAAGTTAGTTCACTGGTCACGCGACACCGGGCGCGCTTTCGGGGAGCCGCGCCCGGTTGGCTGTAGTAAGAAATTCTAGGTGTGACTATAAAAGGCAGGCTGACAGCTTTTTGACGGTGTTATCCCGCTGTACCCCAAAGTGATAATGGCCCATGTCCGCGGTTTCCCCTCACACCCATCCTGCGTCGATCGATTCGCCGTCGATGCGGCAGGCTGGCCGTGAGCTGTTGTCGCTGGCGCTGATGGACGCGCGCAACCACAGCCTGCACCTGCTGTCCCACTTCGAAGAGGAGGCCGCCGATGGCGCCCCCGGGCCCGCACGACGACCCGGGGTGGAATCGCCCCTGTGGCTGGCCGGGCATATCGCGTGGATGGCCGAATACTGGATCGGCCGCAATCCGCAGCGCTCGCTGGGGCCGGCGTGCGGCGGCGATGGCGTGCGGCTCGCGTCGATCGAGCCGATGGCGGACGCATGGTTCGACCCGGCGCTGGCACCGCCGTCGGCGCGCTGGACCATCGACCTGCCCAGCCCCGAGGCCGTGCGCGCGTACCTGCTGGATACGCTGGAGAGCACGCTGGAACTGCTGGAAAAGACGCCCGAGGATGACGACGCGCTGTACTTCTTCCGGGTGGCCCTGTTCCATGAGGACCTGAGATGCGAGCAACTGGTCGTGTTGGCGCAGGCGCTGGGCGCGCCGCTCAAGCTCGCGCTGCCGGCAGCCGTGGCGCCGCGGGACACCCTGCTGGTGCCGTCAGGGCGCTGGATGCTGGGCTCGCAGCCCGGCGGCTTCGTGTTCGACGTCGAGAAATGGGCCCACGAAATCGAGGTGCCTGAATTCGAGATCGACGCCCAGCCGGTGAACTGGAGCCAGTACGTGGAATTCGTCGACGATGGCGGCTATGACCGGCGCGAGTTCTGGCAGCCCCAGGGGTGGGCCTGGCTGGAAGGCGAGGCCGGGCAGGAGGGGCGGCGCGGCCCGCGCTACGTGGAGCAGATCGGCTCGGCCAGCGGTGCGGTGATGCAGACGCACTTCGGCAAGGCCGCCCGCATGTCCGGCAGCCAGAGCGCGATGCACGTGAGCTGGTGGGAAGCCGACGCCTGGGCGCGCTGGGCGGGGCGCCGCCTGCCGACCGAGGTGGAATGGGAAATGGCGGCGCACGCTGCTGCGCGGCGGGGCTTTCGCTGGGGCGACGTGCGCGAGTGGACGGCCAGCACCCTGCGGCCCTGGCCGGGCTTCTCGCCCGATGCCTGGGCCTCGCACACCGATTTCGAGGCGCAGCCGAATTTCGGCCGCGCCCGCGTGCAGCGCGGCGCTTCGTTTGCCGCGCGCTCGCGGATGAAGCACCCGAAGTTCCGGGGGTTCGCGCTGCCCGAGCGGGACGACGCGTTCGTGGGTTTTCGCAGTTGCAGCCCTTAGTCCGTCCTGATTGACAATCAGTTGCATTCAGTGACAATGGCCTTCCACTTCAGTGAAGGGGCCGTCCGATGCGCTGTCAATTCAACCCTGCGCGGCTCGCCTTCATGCGACGCACTGTGCGGCTCCTCCCACTGGTTGCCTGCGCCTTCTTTCTTCACGCTTGCGGTTCGGGCGGTGACGATGCGCCGCTGGCAGCCTGCGCGGCCACGGTGGAGGAGAGCGGCGCAGTCGTCTTGCCCCTGGTTGCCACGGGCGACGGCACGTTCCGGTACACGCTGACGCCGACCCCCGCAGAGGAGTCTCCGGCGCGGTTCGCAGCCACACGGCAGGCCGCGGACCCTTCGTCGGCCGGCTGCGCGGCGGTCCCATTCAACGCCCAGAGCGCCGGCATGCTGCAAGCCACCGGCATCCAGCGCATGGGCCAGGCGCTTTCGGTTTCGTTCCAGGAGGTGCCCGGCACGCTGGGAACCGCATTCAGCAAGGCCGGCGGCAGCGTCACGGGCGGCATGCTCGATGGCTATGTCGGCGAGCGCACGCCGCTCACCGGCGCGGACGTCATCGTGCGCAACACCGCGGGCAGCGTCGTCGCGACCGGCACGACCAACGAGTACGGCGCCCTCATCGTCATGCTGGACTCACTGCCGGACAACTTCAAGGTGATCGTGACGGGCGGCACCATGTCGGGCCAGCCCTTCACCGGGACGCTGAAGGCCGAAATGGAGAACTACACGACGGTGGAGCACGACGTGTCCATCAAGGTCACGCCCGTGACGACGCTGGTTGCGGCCTACCACGAGCGCCATCCCGGGCTGTCCCTCGACGAAGCCATGGCCCGTATCAAGCTGCTGCTCGGCATGCCGGAGACGATGGACATCGATGCGGACGACCAGAGCACGGGCGAGTATTTCGATTCCGCCGCGTTCTACGCCGCGGCCGCGGCCGGCGGTGGCGTCGATGCTTTCGTCCAGACGCTGCTGGGCGATTGGGAACTGGGCGTGGCGCACAGCTTTGCGCCGGCACTTGCTGTCGACGTGCAGCAGCCCACGCTGCTCATGTCGGCGCTCCTGCCGGCAGCCGACCTGCCCGACTTCAAGAGCGCGGCCTGCGCTGAGTGCCAGCAGCCGCAGGAGGCGGCAATCGCTTTCACGATCGTCGGCAAGATCTGGGATCTCTACCAGGGCGACAAGACGGCCAATTGGCAGGCCGACGTGATCAGCAAGCTGGACCAGATCATCTTCCAGATGAACGCGATCAAGAGCTCGATCACGAACATCGCGCATCTGCAGGGCGAGGAAGCCTACAAGACGGACAGGCAGACGCTCGACCCCTGGGTGAACAAGCTGACCGAAGCGATGGACGACCTGCAGTGGCTCGCGACACATCCCGCGAAGCCGGCCCCCGCCAATTGCCCTGCGGCAACAGGCACCGTGGCCACCCAGGCCTGCAAGGAATATCTCGCCTGGCCCGGACTGGTCGCACTGCGCAAGGCGCGCATCCAGTCCGTCACGAACCCGGGCAACGAGACGCTGACCAAGCCGATGGCCACGTTTCGAAACGCCCTGGTCGGTAACGGAAGCACGGGAATGCTGAGGCGGTTCCGGACCAACCTCGTCGAGAAGCTGAAGCTGCCGCCCGAAGGCGGCGATTCGAAGTTCTTCGTGCGTGCGCATTCGCTGCAGATCTGGAACCACTACCGGTATTGGGAGAACATCCAGGCCCTGGCGTACTTCTTCTATGCCGACATGCACGAGGCCCTGGGAGAAGGCGCGGGCCAGGTGGATGCGCTGGGGAACGTCGTGGACAACTCGGGGCAGAAGCTGCTGGTCCAGTACAAGGCGCTGCTGGTGGACGAAGCGGCAGCCATGCCGACGCGCGTGCTGGAGAGCGAAGAAATGGTGGTCGATCCCAAGAACACCTCCTGGGGAGGCGTTTCCGCCGGTGGACCGCTCGTGTGGCTGCCGCGGTCGATATGCAGCTTCTCCAATTTCGTGTTCGACCGGGACAACCTCACGATCCAGACGAACCTCAAGTACTTTTTCGATTGCCTGAACAGCACGTCGCTCTACAAGGGAAGCACGAGCTGGAAATTGCCGACCTTCAAGGAGTGGGAGGCATTTACCCTCACCGAGTTGAAGCCGGGGCGAAACGTCGGTGAATGGATCACGCTGCGCGGCATGAAGGAAGGAACGTGGTTCAACGGCCAGCGATTCCTCGCGACCCAGGCCGATTCGTGTCCCGAGCGCGGCGATGGCCGCCAATTCTGCTTCGTCTATGAGTCCCGCTATACGAGCGGCTACGTCAGGGGCTGGCGAACCGGCTTCACGTTCAATGTCTGGCACGCCCAGGACTCCCTGTACGAGACCCTGCCCCGGGAAGCCAGGGCGGTCATGGTGCGGAAGATGGCGGAGCGGGAATATTTTTGACGGCTTGCCTGAATCGCCACCACGGCAGCTGTGCGCGCAGGCTGAGCACTTCGCCGCAGCGCAGGGGCTCGTAGCCCGGCAGAGTGCGCAGTTGCTGTTGCCAGGCGTCGCTTGCAAGCACTTTCCGCAGTGTTTGCACTGCGGGTTCTTCCAGCGCGTCTTTCAGGCAGACGAGGTAGTAGTCTTCCTTGAGCAGCGGCACGAAATCCAATCCGCGCGAGCGCGCGGCAGGCTCGATGCCCAGGCCCACGTCGGCCGCGCCCGACGCCACGGCCTGGGCCACGGCGGCGTGCGAGGGCTCGTTGCCCCGGTAACCTGCGATGGCCCCGGAGGCGATCCCCGCTTGTGCGAGCAGTTCGTCGAACAGCACGCGCGTGCCCGTGCCGATCGCGCGATTGACGAATCGCGCTTGTTTCGAGGCGATGTCCTCGATCGAATTCAACCGCAGCGGATTGCCGCCGGCAACCATCAGCCCCTGGCTGCGGCGTGCGAACCCGATCAGCTTGTGCCGCCCGGGCTGCAGCAACGGACGGTAGGTTCGCTCGGCCAGTGAGCCGGGCGCGGGCCGCGGCGGCGTGTGGAACCCCGCCATCACGCAGCGCCCTTCGTTCAATGCGCTGATCGCGTCCACGCTGCCGCAAAAGCGGATGTCCAGGTGCAGCCGCGACGGCGCCGCATGTTCGCGCAACGCGGCCAAAGCATCGTCGTGGCTGGCGAAGAACGTGAGCACATGCGCGCCTTCGTCGAACGCGACGGCGAACGCGCGCTCCAGGTCGGCGTGCAGCGCCTCGATCTGCGGCGCGAGGCGCGCCTGGGCCTGGCGCTCGGCCCACAGCAGCTTGTCGCCGAACTCGGACAGGCGCGCGGGCTGGCCCTTGTCCCACACGATCAGCGCGTGGCCCAGTTCCGTCTCCCAGCGCTTGAGCTCGCCCCAGACATGGCGGTAGGACAGGCCCAGCGCCTTGGCCGCGGCGGAGATCGAGCCGTGTTCGCGCACCGCGTGCAGCAGGTCCATGAGCGCATTGCGGATGGAGCCGCCGCTGCCGCGCCGGCCGGCCAGCGAATAGGAGAGTTCCACTTTGCGCACGCTGCGAGTATCCCGCATGGCCGGGCGCCAGGCTATGCACCGCGGTTCATAGCTCGCTAGCCCGGATGGCGTCGCCCGGCACAGCGCTTAGCATCGGCGGGGCATGAATACCTTTTCCGACAGCGCCGCCACCGCGCTCGCGCTGATCGCCGGGGCCGACCCGGTGCTGCTTTCCATCGTCGCGCGTTCGCTGGCCGTCAGTGCGACGGCCTGCCTGCTGGCCTGCGGCGCGGGCCTGTTGCTCGGCGCATGGCTGGGTGTGGCGCGTTTCGCCGGCCGCGGCGCGGTGCTCACGGTGCTCAACACGCTGCTGGCGCTGCCTTCGGTGGTGGTCGGCCTGGTCGTGTACCTGCTGCTGTCGCGCTCCGGCCCGCTCGGATTCCTGGGCTGGCTGTTCTCGTTCAAGGCCATGGTGCTGGCGCAGACCGTGCTGGTGATGCCGGTGGTGACCGCGCTGACGCGGCAGGTGGTCGAAGACGTGGACCGCGCGCACGGCGAGCAGCTCAGTTCGCTGGGCGCCGGCCGGCTGCTGCGCAGCCTGCTGCTGGCCTGGGACGAACGCTACGCGCTGCTCACGGTGCTGATCGCTTCGTTCGGGCGCGCCGTCTCGGAAGTCGGCGCGGTGATGATCGTGGGCGGCAACATCGACGGCTTCACCCGGGTGATGACCACCGCCATCGCGCTGGAAACCAGCAAGGGCGACCTGCCGCTGGCGCTGGCGCTGGGCATCGTGCTGCTGGGTGTCGTGCTGGGGCTCAACGCCATGATTGCCGCGGTGCGGCGCTGGCGGCTGGGCCGCGACGACCGGCCGCTGCTGCTGGAAGGGGCGCCCGGATGAGCGGCCTGGTGCAGCTGAAGGCGGTGGACGTGGAATTCGGCGCGGTGCGCGCATTGCGCAAGGTCGACCTCGGCGTGGCCGCCGGCGAGCGCATCGCGCTGATCGGCGCCAACGGCAGCGGCAAGAGCACGCTGCTGCGCGTGCTGCACGGCCTGGTCGCCGCCCGTCGCGGGTCGATCCTTCGCGACAGCGCGGCGCGCCAGGCCATGCTGTTCCAGCGGCCGCACATGCTGCGCACCAGTGCGCTGAACAACGTCGCGCTGGGCCTGTGGATCCGCGGCATCGGCTGGCGGCAGTCCCGCGAACGGGCGCTGCTGGCGCTGGGCCGGGTGGGCCTGGGAGAGGCGGCGCTGCGCAATGCGCGCACGCTCTCCGGCGGCCAGCAGCAACGGCTGGCGCTGGCGCGGGCCTGGAGCCTGCAGCCCGACCTGCTGTTCCTCGACGAGCCGACGTCCAGCCTCGACCCGCACGCCAAGCGCGAGGTCGAGGCCCTGATGGCGCGAGTTCGCGCGGGCCGGCATGACGCTGGTCTTCGCCAGCCACAACCTGGGGCAGGTCAAGCGCCTGGCCACGCGTGTCGTTTACCTGGAGCAGGGCTGCGTGCTGGCCGACCTGCCCGTCCATGAGTTTTTCAATGGCCCGCGGCTGGGGGAAACCTCGCACGAGGCCGATCTGTTCGTCAAAGGAGAGATGGCTTGAGCAACGCAATTTGCCGGGTGATGCACGCAACGTTTCGCGCGGCATGGACCTTCGCGGCCCTGGCCTGCGTTGGCGGCAGTGTGCTGGCGCAGTCGATCACCATGGCTTCCACCACGTCGACCGAGCAGTCGGGCCTGTTCGGCTACCTGCTGCCGGAGTTCAGGAAGGCCAGCGGCCTGGACGTCAAGGTGGTCGCCGTGGGCACGGGGCAGGCCATCGACATGGCGCGGCGCGGCGACGCCGACGTGCTGTTCGTGCACGACCAGGCCGCCGAGGAGAAGTTCGTCGCCGATGGCGGCGCGCTGAAGCGCTTCCCGGTGATGTACAACGACTTCGTGCTGGTCGGCCCGAAGGGCGACCCGGCCGGCGTGCGCGGCAAGGACGTGATCGAGGCGCTGAAGAAGATCGCCGCGACCAAGCGCCATCTTCGTTTCGCGCGGCGACAAGAGCGGCACGCACGCCGCGGAGCTGCGCTACTGGGCCCAGGCCGGGCTGGCGGCGAACAAGGGCAGCGGCTACCGGGAATGCGGCTGCGGCATGGGCCCGGCCCTGAACATCGGCAGCTCGTCCGGCGCGTATGTGCTGACCGACCGCGGCACCTGGCTCAGCTTCAAGAACCGCGGCGACCTCACGGTGCTGGTCGAAGGCGACAAGCGCCTGTTCAACCAGTACGGGGTGATGGTGGTGAACCCGGCCAGGTACCCGCACCTGAAGGCGGCCGACGCGCAGAAGTTCGTCGACTGGATCACTTCGCCGGCGGGCCAGGCCGTGATTGCCGGCTACAAGATCGGCGGCGAGCAGCTGTTCTTCCCCAACGCCGGGCAGTGATCGCCGGCGGGGCCGACCGCTATTTCTTGCTGCCGAGTTTGCGGTACACCGTGGCGCGGCTGATGCCCAGCGCCTGCGCGGCCTGCTGCACGTTGCCGCGCGCGTCGGCGACCGCCTTGCGGATCAGCTCGATCTCCACGTCGCGCAACGGCACGCGCGGTGGCGCCGGGGCGGCCGGCTGGCCGGACAACTGCGGCAGCGCCTGCAGCCGCAGGCCTGACCACAAGGGGACCTCCCGGGCGGCCTGGGGCGAGCTGCGCCGGGCCAGGTCGAACAGGGCTTCCCAGGGTTGCGCGAACAGCTCGCTGCAATGGACCGGCGCGCCGGTCTGCGGCCAGTTGCGGCACCATCTGGCGGGCGGCATGGTTGCTGCCCCTGACCCAGCCGTCCACATCCAGGGCCACCAGGCCGTCGTCGTCACCGCCCAGGGAGCGGCCCGGCCAATTCAGGCGCAGCAGCAGCTTGTGGGGGAGGGCCAGCGTGAGCGCGTTCTCGATGCTGCGCGCCGACTGGGCCACCAGGTGCTTGAGCTCCGGCCGCTCGGCGGCGTCGATGCCGGTCAGGTCCAGCATGCCGACGCAGCGCCCGTCCGGCCCGAACAGCGGCGCGCCGGCGCAGCTGTAGACGGATGTGTCGTCGAAGAAATGCTCGCCGCGGTGCAGCCAGACCGGCTGCAGTTCGGCCAGGGCGGCGCCGATGGCGGTGGTGCCGACGGCGCGCTCCGACAGGTCCACGCCGACGCGGGTGATCAGGTCGGCGCGGCGGTCGCTGCGGTCGATCGGGCCATGCGCATCGATGACGACGCCGCGCCCATCGGTGAGGATCGCGAAATAGCGGGTGCTGGCCAGGGCGCGCGCGAGGCGGTCGAGCACCGGGCGGGCCGCGTGCACCAGCGGCTGGTTGGCTTCCAGCACCCGGCGGCGAGCCTGCGCAGCCACCATGTCGAAGCCCAGCTTCTGTTCCGGCCGCTGCCCGCCGGCGAGGCAGCGGCGCCAGGACCGCTCGATCCAGGTCTCGACGGCCAGCTCCTGCGGCGAGCCGCCGCCTTGCATCACGGCGCGGCGGGCGTGCTCGATCAGCGCAAGCCGGTCTCGCAGGGGCGTGGACAGGGACGCGGACATGGCCGGATTGTGTACCTTTTCCGTCCCCGCACTGTTGCGCTGTCTCAAGTTGAGAAAAAAGCTCTCCCCGGAGTGCGGGCAAGGGTTAACACTAGCCCTGCAAGGCACCCCCGTTCCAACAATGGCTATGCATCCGGTTTCATAGCAACGGCGCGCTCGCGCGCCATCACCCCCAGGAGAGCGCACATGCAAAAGGTGCTGCACATCAACGCGGACAAGTGCACGGGCTGCCTGCAATGCGAGATGGCCTGCTCGTTCGAGAACTACGGGACGTTCGCGACCGCCAAGTCGCGCATCAAGGTCTTCGACTTCCACCACACCGGCAAGAAAGTGCCGTACACCTGCACCCAGTGCGACGAGGCCTGGTGCCTGCATGCCTGCCCGGTCGAGGCGATCACGATCGACAAGCTGACCGGCGCCAAGGTGGTGAACGAGACCACCTGCGTCGGCTGCAAGGTCTGCACCATCGCCTGCCCGTTCGGCACGGTCAACTACGTGCAGGAAACCGGCAAGGTCCAGAAGTGCGACCTGTGCGGCGGCGAGCCGGCCTGCGCCGACGCGTGCCCGACCGGCGCCATCACCTACATCGACGCCAACTGGACCGGCCTGGGCAAGATGCAGCAGTGGGCCGACAAGCTTGGCAATCAACCCTGCAGCCTGAAGGAGAAAACATCATGTCTTGGGCTGGAAAAATTCTGCGCGTCGATCTCACCAAGGGCACGGTCAAGTCCGAACCGCTCAACATGGACTGGGCGCAGGCCTACATCGGCTCGCGCGGCCTGGCCACCAAGTACCTGGTCGAGGAGATGGACGCCAAGGTCGATCCGCTGTCGCCGGCCAACAAGCTGATCTGGGCCACCGGGCCGCTGACCGGCACCATGGCCTCCACCGGCGGGCGCTACACGGTGGTCACCAAGGGGCCGCTGACCAACGCCATCGCCTGCTCCAACTCGGGCGGCTACTGCGGCGCCGAGCTGAAGATGGCCGGCTGGGACATGGTCATCTTCGAGGGCAAGTCGCCCAAGCCGGTGTACCTGTACATCAACGACGACATCGCCGAACTGCGCGACGCCTCCGGCCTGTGGGGCAAGACCGTCTGGCAGACCGAGGAGATGCTCAAGAAGTCGCTGCAGGACCCGCTGGTGCGCGTCTCCAGCATCGGCCGCGCCGGCGAGAACCAGGTGCTGTACGCGTCGATCGTCAACGACCTGCACCGCGCGGCCGGCCGCTCGGGCGTCGGCGCCGTGGCGGGCAGCAAGAACCTGAAGGCGATCGCGGTGCGCGGCACCAAGGGCGTGGGCAACATCAACGACCCGAAGGCCTTCATGAAGGCCGTCAAGGAGAAGAAGAAGATCCTCGCCGACAACGCCGTCACCGGCCAGGGCCTGCCGGCCTACGGCACCCAGGTGCTGATGAACGTCATCAACGAGATCGGCGCGCTGCCCACGCGCAACCACCGCGACGTGCAGTTCGAGGGCGCCAAGGACATCTCGGCCGAGGCCATGGCCACGCCGCGCAAGACCGACGGCAAGAAGCACCTGGTGACCAACCAGGCCTGCTTCGGCTGCACGATCGCCTGCGGGCGCATCAGCAAGATCGACGAGGGCCACTTCACGGTCGCACAACAAGCCGCAGTACTGGGGCGCCAACGGCGGCCTCGAGTACGAAGCGGCCTGGGCGCTGGGCGCGGCCAACGGCGTCAACGACCTCGAGGCGCTGCAGTACGCCAACCTGCTGTGCAACGAGGACGGCATCGACCCGATCAGCTTCGGCGCCACCATCGGCGCGGTGATGGAGCTGTACGAGATGGGCGTGCTGACCAAGGAGCAGATCGGCATCGAGGCGCCGTTCGGCTCGGCCCAGGCGCTGGCGTTCCTGGCCGAGCAGACCGTCACGGGCCAGGGCTTCGGCAAGGAGATCGGCCAGGGCTCCAAGCGCCTGACGGCGAAGTACGGCCACCCCGAACTGTCGATGAGCGTCAAGGGCCAGGAGTTCCCGGCCTACGACGGCCGCGGCATCCAGGGCATCGGCCTGGCCTACGCCACCAGCAACCGCGGCGCCTGCCACCTGCGCGGCTACACCGTCGCGTCCGAAGTGCTGGGCATCCCGGTCAAGACCGATCCGCTGGTGAGCCGAGGGCAAGCCCGAGCTGGTGAAGGCCTTCCAGGACGCCACCGCGGCCTTCGACTCGTCGGGCCTGTGCATCTTCACCACCTTCGCCTGGGGCCTGGCCGACCTGGCGCCGCAGATGGCGGCGGCCTGCGGCGACCAGTACACGATCGAGGAGCTGGAGAAGATCGGCGAGCGCATCTGGAACATGGAGCGCGACTTCAACAACCGCGCCGGCTTCACCGGCGGCCGACGACCAGCTGCCCAAGCGCCTGCTGACCGAGGCCGCGAAGACCGGCCCGGCCAAGGGCAAGGTCAACGAGCTGGCGACGATGCTGCCCAAGTACTACGAGGTGCGCGGCTGGAACGCGGACGGCACGCTCAAGCCCGAGACGCGGCAAGCGGCTGAGGACTCTGAGGCCATGCACCACGTCATCCTCGGCGCCGGCCCGGCCGGCGTGATCGCCGCCGAGACCATCCGCAAGCACAAGCCCGGCGACGAGATCACCATCGTCGGCGACGAGCCCGAGCCGCCGTACTCGCGCATGGCGATTCCCTACCTGCTGATGGGCAACATCGACGAGTCGGGCACCTAGCTGCGCAAGGGCCGCAGCCACTTCGCGGACCTGCGCATCAAGCTGGTGCAGGCGCGTGCCACCGGCGTGGACGCCAAGGCGCGCACCGTCGCGCTCGACAACGGACAGACGCTGGCCTTCGACACGCTGCTGATCGCCACCGGCTCGCACCCCGTGCGCCCGCCGATTCCCGGCATCGACCTGCCCGGCGTGCACCCCTGCTGGACGCTGGAGGACGCGCGCGCGATCATGGCGCTGGCCGTCAAGGGCGCGCGCGTGCTGCAGATGGGCGCCGGCTTCATCGGCTGCATCATCATGGAGGCGCTGGCCGCGCGCGGCGTGCGCCTGACGGTGGTCGAGATGGGCGACCGCATGGTGCCGCGCATGATGGGCCCGACGGCCGGCGGCATGATCAAGGACTGGTGCGAGACGAAGGGCGTCGAGGTGTTCACCGGCACCCGGGTCGAGGCGATCGACGCCGGCTCGCCGCTGACGGTGCGCCTGTCCAACGGCAAGAGCGTCGCCGCCGACCTGGTGATCAGCGCCACCGGCGTCAAGCCCGCCATCGGCTTCCTGGAGGACTCGGGCATCACCTGCCTGCTGGGCGTGCTGACCGACGAGCACCTGCAGACCAACGTGCCCGGCATCTATGCCGCCGGCGACTGCGCCGAGGCCTTCGACAAGGTCAGCGGCAAGACCATCGTCAGCGCGATCCAGCCCAACGCGGCCGAGCAGGCGCGCGTGGCCGCGCTGAACATGGCCGGGCAGAAGGCGTCGCTGCCGGGCGTCACGCAGATCAACGTGCTCGACACGCTGGGCCTGATCTCGGCCAGCTTCGGCGACTGGCAGGGCGTGCCCGGCGGCGAGCATGTGGAGCTGACCGACCGCAAGGCCGGGCCGGCACCTGAGCCTGCAGTTCAAGGGCGACGTCATGGTGGGCTGCAACAGCATCGGCTGGACCGAGCACGTCGGCGTGATGCGCGGCCTGGTCGAAGGCCAGGTGCAGCTCGGGGCGTGGAAGGACGGCTGATGCAGGACCCGACCCGGCTGATGGAGGCCTACCTCGCCGCGGCGCAGGCGCAGAACCGCTGGCAGGGCGCGGCGGACGAGCGCCGGCGCTAGCGCCCGACGGATGAAGATCACCTTCAAGCTGTACGCCACGCTCACCGACTACCTGCCGGCCGAGGCGCGGCACGGCAACATCGTGGCGCTGGAGGTGGCCGCGCGACGCCAGCATCAGCCAGGTCATCGAGCCGTTCGGCCTGCCGCCGAAGCTGGTGCACCTGGTGCTGGTCAACGGCGTCTACGTGCGCCCGCGGAGCGCCTGAGCCAGACGCTCAAGGACGGCGACGTGCTCGCGATCTGGCCGCCGATCGCGGGCGGCTAGACCCGGTCCCCATGCAGTCGGCTTACGCCGACCGCTTCGAGCGCGAGATGGGCTGCACCGAAGCCGAGTGGCTGAGGTGGCTGCCGGCGGCGATTGGCGAGCACGAATGGAAGCTCGGCGCAGGCGCTGCCAGCGTCAGGATCGGTGCGGGCACCCTGGAACTGGTTTGGTGCATCGGGGAGCCACGAGTGATCGCATTGATGCGCATGCCGCGGCTGCACGTCGCGTTTCGCTTCGAGGGCCTGGACGCATCGCAGCGGCTGGCCTTCATGAAGCGCTTCGACCTGTACATGCAGCGCGGGGGTGGCTAGGCGCTTTCCGCCGCGGGCGGACGGGTACTGCTGACATTCCGCTGCCAGCGGCTGGTCCCGACCCGAGGCATACTCTCCGGTTTCGCCGATTCGCTCCAGGCACGCCCGGCGGGGCAGGTAGCCGGCAGGGGGCGCAATCCACTTTTCCCACAAGGAATGCAATGGCTTCGTCGCGTCTGTTCCATCCGCCAGCCCCTCACCTCATCCTGGTCGCGTCGCTCGTGGCCGCCCTGCTGGGCGCCTGCAGCAAGGGCGGCAATACGCCGCCGCCCGGCGGCGGGATGCCGCCCCCCGAAGTAGGCGTCGTCACGGTGGCGCCCGGCGAGGTGGGGCTGGTCACGGAACTGCCCGGCCGGCTCGAGCCCTCGCGGGTGGCGCAGGTTCGCGCGCGGGCCGCCGGCATCGTCCAGAAGCGCCTGTTCCATGAGGGCTCGGACGTGCGCGCGGGCCAACCGTTGTTCACCATCGACCCGGCGCCCTACGCCGCGGCATTCGCCAGCGCGCAGGCCACGCTGGCCCGGGCCCAGGCGAACCTCGGGCAAGCCACGGCGCTCGCCGAGCGCTACAAGCCGCTGGTGGAAGCCAACGCCATCAGCAAGCAGGACTACGCGAACGCCGTCGCCGCGCAGCAGCAGGCCCAGGCCGAAGTCGCAGCCGGCCGCGCCGCGGTCCAGACGGCGCAGATCAACCTCAATTACGCGTCGGTCACCGCGCCCATCTCGGGGCGCATCGGGCGCGCGCTGGTGACGGAAGGCGCGCTGGTCGGGCAGGGCGAAGCCACGCCGCTGGCCATGATCCAGCAGGTCAACCCGATGTACGTGAATTTCACGCAATCGGCCTCCGAGGTGATGAAGCTGCGCCGGGCGCTGGAGCAGGGCCGCTTGCAGCGCGCCGCCGGCCGCGAAGGCGCCCTGGTGCGCGTCGTGCTGGAAGACGGCACCGAGCACCCGCAGCCGGGCCGGCTGCTGTTTTCCGACCTGACGGTGGACGCGACCAGTGGCCAGATCACGCTGCGCGCCGAAGTGCCCAACCCCAACGGCACGCTGTTGCCGGGCCTCTATGTGCGCGTGCGGCTGGAGCAGGCGAAGGCCGGCAACGCGGTGTTGCTGCCGCAGCAGGCCGTCACGCGCACCGCGCAGGGCGACACGGTGATGGTGGCGGACAAGGAGGGCAAGGTCACCCCGCGCACCATCAAGGTGGGCGGTGAACAGGCCGGCCAATGGGTCGTGCTCGACGGGCTGAAGGCGGGCGAGCAGGTCGTGGTCGACGGCTTCCAGAAGATGCGGCCGAACGCGCCGGTCAAGCCCGTGCCCTGGTCGCCGGGCGGCTCGCCCGCGGCGCCCGCTTCGGCCCCCGCTTCCGCACCGGCCGCGGCCAAGTCGTAAGGGCGCAGCGATGTCGAAGTTCTTCATCGACCGGCCGGTCTTTGCGTGGGTGATCGCGCTGTTCGTCCTGGTCCTGGGCAGCGTGGCCGTGGCCAAGCTGCCGGTGGCGCAATACCCCTCGGTCGCGCCGCCCTCGATCGTCGTTTCGGCGTTCTACCCCGGCGCGTCGGCGCAGACGCTGGAAGACAGCGTGCTGTCCATCATCGAGCAGGAGATGAACGGCTCGCCCGGACTCATCTACATGGAATCGGTCGCGCAGGCCAACGGCAGCGGCTCGATCAACCTCAGTTTCGAATCGGGCACCAACCCGGACCTGGCGCAGGTGGACGTGCAGAACCGGCTGAGCCGCGCCGGCCCGCGCCTGCCTGCCGCCGTGACGCAGCAGGGCGTGCGGGTGGACAAGGCGCGGTCGAACTTCCTGCTGTTCACCATCCTGTCGTCCGAGAACGCGGAGTTCGACCCGGTGGCGCTGGGCGACTATGCCTCGCGCACGGTGCTGCCGGAAATCCAGCGCATCCCCGGCGTCGGCCAGGCGCAGCTGTTCGGCACCGAGCGGGCGATGCGCATCTGGATCGACCCGGCGAAGCTGGTGAATTTCAACCTGTCGATGGCCGACGTGAACGGCGCCATCCGGTCGCAGAACGCGCAGGTCTCCGCGGGCGCCATCGGCGACCTGCCGAACATCGCGGGGCAGGGGATCGCGGCGACGGTGGTGGTCAACGGCCAGCTGACGTCGGTCGAGGAATTCAGCAACATCGTGCTGCGCGCCAACACCGACGGCTCCACCGTGCGGCTGCGTGACGTCGCGCGGCTCGAACTCGGCGCCCAGGGCTACGCGATTTCCGCGCGGCTGAACGGCAAGCCCTCCACCGGCATCGGCGTGCAACTCGCGCCCACGGGCAACGCGCTGGCCACCGCCAAGGCGATCCGGGCGCGGATGGAAGAGCTCTCGAAGTTCTTCCCCAAGGGCATGACCTGGTCCATTCCCTTCGACAGTTCGCGCTTCGTCAGCATCTCCATCTCGCAGGTGGTGGAAACGCTGGCCGAGGCGATGATCCTGGTGTTCCTGGTGATGTACCTGTTCCTGCAGAACCTGCGCTACACGGCCATTCCCGCGATCGTGGTGCCGGTGTCGCTGCTGGGCACCTTCGCGGTGCTGCTGGCCCTGGGATTTTCGATCAACGTGCTGACCATGTTCGGCATGGTGCTGGTGATCGGCATCGTGGTGGACGACGCCATCGTGGTGGTGGAGAACGTCGAGCGGATCATGAGCGAGGAAGGCCTGCCGCCGCGCGAGGCCACCGTCAAGGCCATGGGCCAGATCCAGGGCGCCATCGTCGGTGTGACGGTGGTGCTGATCTCGGTGTTCGTGCCGCTGGCCTTCTTCGGCGGGGCCGTGGGCAACATCTACAAGCAGTTCTCGGCGGTGATGCTGGCCTCGATCTCGATCTCGGCCTTCATGGCCCTGTCGCTCACGCCGGCACTGTGCGCCACGCTGCTCAAGCCCATGGAGGCGGGCCACCACCTGGAAAAGCGCGGCTTCTTCGGCCGCTTCAACCGCGGCTTCGCGCGCACGGCCAAGGGCTATGAAGGATTCGTCGCGCGCATCCTGCGCCGCACCGGGCGGGCGCTGGTGGTGTACGCCGCCATCATCGCCGCGGTGGCCGTGCTGTTCCTGGCACCTGCCCACCTCGTTCCTGCCGAGCGAGGACCAGGGCTACATGCTGGTGAACGTGCAGCTGCCGCCGGGCGCGACCATCGAGCGCACGAAAAGCGTGATGACCCAGGTCGAGGACTACATCCTCAAGCAGCCCGAAGTCCAGAGCATGGTGGGGGTGCTGGGCTTTTCGTTCTCGGGCCAGGGGCAGAACGCGGGCCTGGCTTTCGTGACGCTGAAGGACTGGAGCGACCGCAAGGGCGCCGAGCACACGGCGCAGGCCATCGCCGGCCGCGCTTTCGGCGCGCTGTCGCGCATCCGCGATGCCTTCATCTTCGCCCTCAGCCCGCCCGCGATTCCCGAGCTGGGCACGGCCACGGGCTTCAACTTCCGCCTGCAGGATCGCGGCGGCAACGGCCACGCGGCGCTGGTGGCGGCGCGCAACCAGCTGCTGGGCCTGGCCGGCCAGAGCAAGATCGTGGCGGGCGTGCGGCCCGACGGGCTGGAGGATGCGCCGCAACTGCAGGTGGACATCGACCGCGACAAGGCCAACGCCCTGGGCGTGAGCTTCGACGCGATCAACTCCGCGCTGTCCACGGCGCTCGGGTCGAGCTATGTCAACGACTTCCCGAATCGCGGCCGCCTGCAGCGCGTGGTGGTGCAGGCCGACGCGCCCGCGCGCATGCAGCCGGACGACCTGCTGCGGCTTTCGGCGCTGAACAACAAGGGGGCGGCGGTGCCGCTGTCGGCCTTCGCGACCACGCGCTGGATCAGCGGCGCGATGCAGACCATCCGCTACAACGGCTATCCGGCGATGCGCATTTCCGGCGACGCCGCCCCGGGCCGCAGCACCGGTGAGGCCATGGACGAGATGGAACGGCTTGCCGCGCAACTTCCCGCCGGGTTCGCCTACGAGTGGACCGGCCAGTCGCGCGAGGAAAAGCTTTCCGGCGCGCAGGCGCGCGATCCTGCTGGGCTTCTCGCTGCTGGCGGTGTTCCTGTGCCTGGCGGCGCTGTACGAAAGCTGGTCGATCCCGATGTCGGTCATCCTGGTGGTGCCGCTGGGCATCGTCGGCGCGCTGCTGGGCGCGACCTTGCGCGACTTCCCCAACGACGTGTACTTCAAGGTGGGCCTGATCACCATCATCGGCCTGTCGGCCAAGAACGCGGTGCTGATCATCGAATACGCGAAGGACCTGCACGCGCAGGGCCGGACCCTGGTCGACGCGGTGCTGGCGGCCTGCCACCTGCGGTTCCGCCCGATCATCATGACCTCGATGGCGTTCATCCTGGGCGTGCTGCCGCTGGCCGTGGCCACCGGCGCGGGTTCGGCCAGCCAGCGGGCGATCGGCACCGGGGTGATGGGCGGCATGATCACGGCGACCAGCCTCGCCGTGCTGTTCGTGCCGGTGTTCTTCGTGGTGGTGCGCAGCTACTTCAAGGGCAGCGAGCGGCAGCGCCGCATGTACGCGCACGAGGCGGAGAAGATGCTTCCGCCCACCACGCAGCACACGGGAGACCCCTCATGAGGCCCGCCCTGCGGATGAGAATCGCGGCGGCGGCCGCCGCCGTGCTGGCCGCCGGCTGCTCGATGATGCCGGCCTACGAACGGCCGCAGGCGCCGGTGCCGGGCCACTGGCCGTATCCCGTGTCGCCGACGGGCGTGAGCGCGGCCGAGACCGACTGGCAGAATTTCTTCGCCGATGCGCGCCTGCGCCAGCTGATCGCCACTGCGCTGCGCAACAACCGGGACCTGCGCGTCGCCGTCCTCAACATCGAGCAGGCCCGGGCGCAATACGACATCCGCCGCGCCGACCGCTTTCCCACGGTGAATGCCGCCGTGAGCGGCTCGCGCACCCCCGCCTCGGGCGGCGGCACCACCAGCACCTACAGCGCCGGGCTCGCGGTGACGGCCTGGGAAATCGACCTGTTCGGGCGGGTGGCCAGCCTGGGCGAAGCCGCGCTGGCGCAGTACCTGGGGACCGAGGAGGGCCGCAAGGCCGCGCAGATCAGCCTGGTGGCTGCCGTCGCGAACACCTGGCTGGGCCTGGTGGCCGATGACGAGTTGCTGGCGTTGACGCAGCAGACGCTGGCGACGCGCGAAGAGTCGCTGCGCCTGACGCGCCTGCGCTTCGAGAACGGGGCGGCGTCCGAGCTGGACTTCCGCCAGGCGCAGTCGCTGTCCGAAGGCGCCCGCGTGGCGCTGGCGCAGCAGCAGCGGCAGCGCGCCACGGACCTCAATGCCCTGGCGCTCCTGCTCGGCGAAGCGGTGCCGGGCGAGTTGCAGGTCGACGCGACGACCGCGTCGCTGTCATTGCCCGATGTGCCTGCCGGCACGCCTTCGGAGGTGCTGGCACGCCGGCCCGACGTGCGGCAGGCGGAGCAGCAGCTGATCGCGGCCAATGCCAACATCGGCGCGGCGCGGGCGGCGTTCTTCCCGCGCATCTCGCTCACCGCCGGCATCGGCACGGCCAGCAGCCAGCTCTCCAACCTGTTCCAGGGCGGCAGCTGGGGCTGGACGGCCGCGCCGCAGCTGCTGCTGCCGATCTTCGACGCCGGGCGCAACAGCGCAGGCTTGCGCTCGGCGACCGTTTCGCGCGACATCGCGGTGGCCCAGTACGAGAAGGCGATCCAGTCGGCGTTCCGCGAAGTGGCGGACGCGCTGGCGGCACGCGCGACACTGGGCCAGCAGTTGCAGGCCCAGGCCAACGTGGCGGAGGCCGAGTCGGTGCGCTTTCGCCTGTCGCAGCTGCGCTACGACAACGGCGTTTCCAGCTACCTCGACCTGCTGGACGCGCAGCGCTCGCTGTTCGCGGCGCGGCAGGCGCTGATCCAGACGCGCCTGGCGCAGTTGCAGAACCAGGTGCTGCTGTACCGCGCGCTGGGCGGGGGCTGGAACAGCCCCTAGCAGCCTACATCTGCCCGGGCAGCCAGGTGGCGATCTGCGGGAACAGCCACAGCAGCAGGACCATGCCGCACATCAGGAAGAAGAAAGGCATGGTCACACGCCCGATCCAGGTGATTTCCTTGCCGGTCATGCCCTGGAGCACGAACAGGTTGAAGCCCACCGGCGGCGTGATCTGCGCCATCTCCACCACGACCACGATGAAGATGCCGAACCAGATCAGGTCGATGTGGGCAGCCTGCACCGTCGGCAGGATCACGCCCATGGTCAATACCACCATCGAGATGCCGTCGAGGAAGCAGCCCAGGATGATGTAGAAGACCGACAGCGCGATGATCAGCATGAAGGGGCTGAGGCCCAGCGAAGTGACGAACTCGGCGAGGTGGCGGGGCAGGCCGATGTAGCCCATCGAGAGGGTCAGGAATGCCGCACCGGAGAGGATCAGCGCGATCATGCAATACAGGCGCGTGGCGCCCAGCAGCGAGTCGCGGAAGGTGGCCCAGTTCAGCGAGCGCTGCGCCGCCGACAGCAGGAGCGATCCCACCACGCCCACCGCCGCCGCCTCCGTGGCCGTGGCGACACCGGAGTAGATGGAGCCCAGCACTGCGCCTATCAGCAGCACCACGGGGATGAGGTGACGCGACTCGTGGATCTTCTGCGTGAAGGTCATCACGGTGTCGGGCAGCGGAATCTTCCCCGGGTTGAGCAGCGCCCAGATCACGAGGTAGCCGGAAAACAGCGACGCCAGCAGGATGCCCGGGAAGATGCCCGCGACGAACAGCCGGGCGATCGAGACATCGGCGCTGACGCCGTAGACGATCATGATGATCGAAGGCGGGATCAGCAGGCCCAGCGTGCCGGCACCGGCCAGCGAGCCGATGGTGATTTCCTCCGGGTAGCCGCGCTTGCCCAGCTCCGGCAGCGTCATCTTGCCGATGGTGGCGCAGGTGGCGGCCGACGAGCCGGAAACGGCCGCGAAGATGGTGCAGCCAATGACGTTGGTGTGCAGCAGCCGGCCCGGCAGCTTGTCGACCCAGGGCGCCAGGCCCTTGAACATGCTTTCGCTCAGCTTCGTTCGAAACAGGATCTCGCCCATCCACACGAACAGCGGCAGCGCCGTCAGCGTCCAGCTCGAGGCGGAGCCCCAGACCGTGATGGCCATGGCATCGCCGGCAGGGCGGGAGGAGAACAGCTGCATGCCGATCCAGGCGACGCCGGCCAGGGTCAGGCCGATCCAGACCCCGCTGCCCAGCAGGGCGAACAACGCGACGATCAGCAGCGTGGTGACGAGGACTTCATTCATTGTGCAGGGCCTCTTCGGACTCGGTCACCCGGCGCCGGCCGCGCAGCTCCAGCCACCATTCGTCGATGAAGGCGATGAGCAGCACCACGGTCCCGAAGGCCATGCCCAGCTGCGGGATCCACAGGCGGGTGGCGTCGTTGCCGGTCGAGATGTCGTTGATGACGTGCGACTGCCACGCAAGCCGCACCGAGTAGAAGGCGAACAAGCCGGCCAGCAGCACCGCGGCGGTCAACGCCCACATCTCCAGCGCGTGCTTCGCCCGTCCGTGGAGCCGGCCCAGCAGCAGCGTGACGCGGATGTGCTCGTTGTGCTTGAGGGTGTGGGCCAGCGCCAGGAATCCGGCGGCCGCCATGCTGTAACCCGCGTAGGCGTCGGTGCCGGCCACGTGGAAGCCGAGTTGCCGGCTGGCGATGGACAGCAGCACCATCAGCAGCACGCCGATCATCGCGACGGCGGCCAGCCAGGCGGCGCCGTCGTAGAGCAAATCCAGTGTTCTTCTCATGAAAAAAATCCCGCACCCGCCGTCTGCCGGCGCTGCGGGATCCCCTCGGTGGTCCTGTTATTTCTGATACGCGTCAACCAGCGCCTTGCCTTCGGGCCCGGCCTTCTCCAGCCATTCCTTGAGCATCACGTCGCCGACCTTCTTCATGTCGGCCTTCAGTTGCGCCGACGGCGTGACGATGTTCATGCCGTTCTGCTTGAGCAGGTTCACGGTGCGCATGTTCTCGGCCTTCGACGCGGCCCAGCCACGTGCTTCGGCGTCGGCGCCGGCCTTCATCAAGGCGTCCTGCGTGGCCTTGTCCAGCGCGTTGAACGCGGCGCGATTCACCAGCACGGCGTTCTTGGGCAGCCAGGCCTGCGTGTCGTACCAGTTCTTGATGTGCTCGTAGGTCTTGGTGTCGTAGCCGGTGGAGCCCGACGACATGTAGGAGTCGACGACGCCGGTGGCCATGGCCTGCGACAGTTCGGCGGCCTGGACGGTCACCGGCTGCGCGCCCACCAGTTCGGCGATGCGCGCGGTGGCCGGGCTGTAGGCGCGCCATTTCAGCCCCTTCATGTCGGCGGCGGAGTTGATCGGCTTCTTGGAGTAGATGCCCTGGGGCGGCCAGGCCACGGCGTACAGCAGGAACATGCCCTGTTCGGCCAGCTTCTTGTCCAGGAAGGGCTTTTGCACCTTGTACAGCTTCATCGACTCGTCGTAGCTGTCGGCCAGGAATGGCAGGCCGTCCGCGCCAAAGAGCTGCCATTCGTTCTGGTAGTTCACCAGCAGGATCTCGCCGATCTGCGCCTGCCCCTGTTGCACTGCGCGCTTGATCTCGGGCGCCTTGAACAGGGACGCGTTGGGGTGCACGGTGATCTTGAGCTTGCCGCCGGTGGCCTTGTCGACGTCGTCGGCGAACTTGATCAGGTTTTCGGAGTGGAAATTGGTGGCCGGGTAGGCGGCGGGCAGATCCCACTTGGTCTGCGCAAAGGCGGTCCCACCCAGGGCCAGGGCGGCGGCGATCAAGGCATGTTTGAATTTCATGGGCGCTCCGGGACAATCATGAGAATGAAAGACACAAGGATAAATGCAAGTACCGCGCCAGCGCCACCGGTATTTCCCCCTGTGGGACCGCGGCCCCGGCTGGGCGTGCTGATGCTGGATACCCGGTTCCCGCGCCCGCCGGGCGATGTCGGACACCCCGGCACGTGGAATGCCGACGTGATCTTTCGTGTCGTCCAGGGCATCGGCCCGTCCGATGCGGTGACCACGGCGGAAGGGTTGCGGGCCGGCCGCGTCCTGCCCGCCTTCACCGCGGCCGCCCGCGGCTTGGCCCGGGAAGGCGCTTGCGCGGTCACGACCAGCTGCGGCTTCCTGGTGCTGCTCCAGCAGGAGCTGCAGGACGCGGTGCCGGTACCGGTCGTGACTTCGAGCCTGCTGTTGCTGCCGGGGCTCCTGGCCGAAGACGGGCAGGTCGGCGTGCTCACGATCAGCGCCGAGCGGTTGGGGGACGGTCACCTGCTGGCCGCCGGGGTGCCGCAGGACCGGTTGGTGGACGTGCGGGTGCAGGGCGTGGCGCCGGGCAGCGAATTCGCCCGCGCCATTCTCGGCAACCGCGACGAGATGGACCTGGCGCAGGCGGGCCGCGATGTCGTGGCCGCGGCCGTGGCGCTGAAGGCAAGGCTGCCGCATCTGCGCACCCTGGTCCTCGAATGCACCAACATGCCGCCTTATGCGGCCTCCATCCGGGAGGCCACGGGTTGGCGCGTGCTGAGCCTGGCCGATTCACCTGTCCTGCAGCGATGCCTGGGCGGGGGCGCCGTGCGGGCGCCCGGGGGCCTGTCATGAACCTGCGTTTCGTCGAGGCCTTCTACTGGGTCGCCTCGCTCAAGAGCGTGACCCGCGCTGCGGAAAAGCTGCATCTCACCCAGTCGGCCATGTCCAGCCGCATCGCCGCGCTCGAAGAGGAGCTCGGCGTGCTGCTGCTGGACCGGCGCGACAAGCAGTTTCGCCTGACGGTCGCGGGCAGCCGCTTCTTCACCTACGCGCAGCGGCTGCTGGAGCTGCAGCGGGAGGTGAAGGCCGAAATGGGTTCGGGCGCGCCGCTGGCGGTGTCGATGCGGATCGGGGCCATCGAGTCGGTCCTGCATTCGTGGCTCATCCCGTGGATCGAGAAGCTGCGCGCGGACCATCCGGCGCTGGAGCTGGAGCTCACGGTGGAAACCACGCCGATCCTGGTGGAACAGGTGCGGCGCGGCACGCAGGACCTGGTGTTCGCGGCCTTGCCCGCCACGGCCGACGAGGTGCGCAGCCGCGCCTTGCCGCCGATGGAACTGGTGTTCGTCGGCAACACGGACCTGCACCGCAAGCGCCGGTACACCCTGGGCGAACTGGCGGACCTCGAACTCCTCACGTTCCAGCGCGGCTCGTACCCCCACGTGATGCTGGTGGACCTGCTGCGCCAGGCCGGCGTGCAGCCGCGCCGCATCCATACGATCTCGTCGATCTCCGCCATGGTGCAGCTGGTCCAGGGGGGCTTCGGCGTGGCGACGCTGCCGCGCAGCGCCGTGCAGCGCCTTTCGGCTTTTCCGCACCTCAAGCAGCTGGCCTGCGACGCTTCGCTTCAGCCGCTGCCCATCCATGCCAGCTACCGCAACGACCCGTCGTCGCTGGCCGTGGAAACCGTCGTGAAATCCGCGTTCGCCTTCGTCGACGCCAAGGCGCCGGGCGGGACGTCATCGAAAAAATCGATGAAGCGATAGAAAAATTTTGAATTTGCCGGGCCGCCGCCGCCTCACCACAATCCGCCAATCGTCACCCGTGTGACACAAGTCGTCGAGGAGTTGCGGTGGTTGCAGTGGTGGAAATGGCTCAAGAGGTGTTCGGGCGTGGCCGCATCGGGGATGCGAAGCACGTGCGCCGCCTGATTCGCGAAGGCGCCTGGACTTCCCATACCAGCGGCCTGGCCGACGACAACGTGCAGGGCAATGTGGTGATCCTGCCGGAAGCGCTGGCCGGCGATTTCCTGCGCTACTGCCAGCGCAATCCCAAGCCCTGCCCGCTGCTGGCCGTGTCGGAACCGGGCCAGGCCCTGCTGCCCGCGCTTGGCGAAGGCATCGACATCCGCACCGACGTGCCGCGCTACCGCGTCTGGAAGGACGGGATGATCGCGGCCGAGCCCACCGACATCCGCGACCTGTGGCGCGCCGACCTGGTGACCTTCATCATCGGCTGCTCGTTTTCCTTCGAGCAGGCCCTGCTCGAAGCCGGCCTGGCGCTGCGCCACGTCGACGAGGGCAAGAACGTCGCGATGTACCGCACCAACATCGCCACCGAGGCCGCCGGGCCCTTCAGCGGTCCGATGGTCGTCTCGATGCGCCCGCTCAGGGCCGCCGCCGTGGTGCGCGCCGTGCAGGTGACGTCGCGCTTTCCCGGCGTGCACGGCGCGCCGGTGCATGTGGGCGATCCGTCGCTGATCGGTATCGCCGACCTGCAACGTCCCGACTACGGCGATGCGGTGGAAGTGCGCAGCGACGAATTGCCGGTCTTCTGGGCCTGCGGGGTCACCCCGCAAGCCGCCATCGTGCAGGCCAGGCCCGCCTTCTGCATCACCCACGCGCCGGGCGCCATGCTGATCACCGACCTCAAGAACAACCATCTGGCCAGCCTCTGAGCGGCGGGCCAACCCCATCCAGACAAGGAGACAACTCATGAAGAAGTATCTGCTGGCCCTTGCGGCCCTTTCCGCAGGCTGGGCCCACGCGCAGGCCAAATGGGACTTGCCCACCGGGTATGCGGTGAACAGCTTCCAGACCGAAAACGTCCAGCAGTTCGCGAACGACGTGGACAAGGCGACAGGGCGGCAAGCTCAGGATCACCCTGCATCCCAATGGCTCGCTGTACAAGGCCAACGAGATCAAGCGCGCGGTGCAGACCGGGCAGACCCAGGCGGGCGAGTTCATCCTCTCCGGGGCCGCCAACGAGAACCCGCTGTTCGGCGTGGATTCCATCCCTTTCCTGGCCACCAGCTATGACGATGCGCGCCGTCTTTACGCCGCGGCGAGGCCTTCGCTGGAGAAGCTGCTGGCCACCCAGGGGATCAAGCTGCTGTTCTCCGTGCCCTGGCCCGGGCAGTCGCTGTACTCGGTCAAGGCGATCAATTCCGCGGATGATTTCCGCGGCACGAAGATGCGCGCCTACAACCCGGCGACAGCCCGCATCGCCCAGTTGCTCAAGGCCCAGCCGACGACGATCCAGCTGGCCGAACTCGGCCAGGCGCTGGCCACGGGGACCGTGGAGAACTTCCTCACTTCCAGCGCCAGCGGCATCGAGAACAAGCTGTTCGAGCAGACGAAGTTCTTCTACCCGGTCAACGGCTGGCTGCCCCGCAATGCCACGGTGGTCAACGCCAGGGCCTTCGATGCATTGGACAAGGCCGCGCAGGATGCGGTGCTGAAGGCGGCCGCCGCGGCCGAGCAGCGTGGCTGGCAAGCCAGCGAGCAGAAGGACAAGGAGTACGTCCAGGAACTCGGCGCCAGGGGCATGAAGATCAGCCCGCCGTCCGAATCCGTGCGGCGCGAGTTGCGGGCGATCGGCGAGACCATGACCTCCGACTGGCTGAAGACCGCCGGCGCGGAAGGCCAGGCCGTGATCGAGGCTTACCGCAAGCCACATTGACGCCGCCCCCGTAGCCAACCCAGTCTTCGCGGGCCCGGCCCGCCTTCCCAACCGACCCAGGAGCGCGCGGTGGACAAACTCATCTCCAATTTCTACAGGGTCCTGCTGGTCCTGGCCTGCCTGTCCATGCTGGCGGCGTTCGGCTCCATCATGCTGGGCATCGTCGCGCGCCAGGTGCACTGGGACATCCAGGGCCTGGACGCCTATGCGGGCTACTCGATCGCCGCGACGCTGTTCCTGGCGCTGCCGGAAACCTTCCGGCAGGGCGATCACATCCGCGTGACGCTGCTGCTGCAAAAGCTCCCGGCGCGCGCCCGGTCGGTGCTCGAGTACTGGAGCCTGGGTGCCGGCGCGGCGCTGGCCCTGTACATGGCGTGGTTCGCGTGCAGGCTGGCGTGGATTTCCTGGACCAGCCACGACGTGTCGAGCTCGGCCGATGCATCGCCGCTGTGGATTCCGCAGCTGAGCATGGTGCTCGGCTGCATCGGCTTCGCAGTCTCCTTCGTGGACGCGCTGGCCGCCCGGATGAACGCCCGTGAATTCTTCCGGGTGGCTCCCGCGGGCGAGATGGCCCACATCGAATAACCCGGGGAACGCACATGGACCTCCTCATCGCATTCCTGCTCATCGTGCTGTTGCTCGCCGTGCTCGGCTCGGGCCTGTGGATCGGCCTGTCGCTGCTCGGCGTGGCCGTCGTGGCCATGGAATTCTTCACCCAGCGGCCGGTGGGCGACAGCATGATGCTGACCATCTGGGGCTCGACCTCTAGCTGGACCCTCACGGCGCTGCCGCTGTTCCTGTGGATGGGCGAGATCCTCTTTCGCAGCAAGCTGTCCGAGGACATGTTCAAGGGCCTGGCGCCCTGGCTCAACCGGCTGCCCGGCCGCCTGCTGCATACCAACGTGATCGGCTGCACGATCTTTGCCGCGGTATCGGGCTCTTCGGCCGCGACCTGCGCGACGATCGGCAAGATCACGCTGCCGGAGCTGCAAAAGCGCGGCTACCCGGACGACATTTCGATCGGCACGCTGGCGGGCGCCGGCACGCTCGGCCTGCTGATTCCGCCCTCGATCATCATGATCGTCTACGGCGTCGCGGCCAACGTCTCCATCGCCAAGCTCTTCATCGCGGGCGTGATCCCCGGGCTGATGCTGGCGGCGCTTTTCATGGGCTATATCGTGGTCTGGGCGCTGTTCAACAAGGAGAAGGTTCCGGCGGCGGATGCCGACATGACATTCGTCCAGAAGCTGCACGCGTCGCGGCACCTGATCCCGGTGATCTCGCTGATCGGCGTGGTGCTGGGGTCGATCTATTCGGGCATCGCCACCGCTACCGAAGCGGCGGCGCTGGGCGTCGCCGGCTCGCTGGTGCTCGCAAGGATCGAAGGCTCGCTGGACTGGGCACGCTTCAAGGACGGCCTGGTCGCGGCCTGCCGCGTTTACTGCATGATCGGGCTGATCCTGGCGGGCGCGGCCTTCCTCACGCTGGCCATGGGCTTCATCGGGCTGCCGCGGCACCTGGCCGAGTTCATCGGCTCGCTGAACCTCGCACCGTTCTCGCTGATCCTGCTGCTGACGGTCTTCTTCATCATCCTCGGCTGCTTCCTGGATGGCATCTCGATGGTGGTGTTGACGATGTCCGTGCTGCTGCCCACGGTGCAGAAGGCCGGCTTCGACCTGATCTGGTTCGGCATTTTCATCGTGCTGGTGGTCGAGATGGCGCAGATCACGCCGCCTGTCGGGTTCAACCTGTTCGTGCTGCAGGGCCTCACGAAGCGTGAGATGACCTGGCTGGCACGCACCGCGCTGCCACTGTTCGTGCTGATGCTCGTGGCCGTTCTCATGACCTATTTCGTGCCGGACGTGGTGCTGTGGCTGCCACGCCAGATGTAGCGGCACGCGCCAGCCACTCCCCAGGAGTCCCATCATGAAGCGTCTGTTCATCGCCGTGTTCTGCGCGGCAGGGCTGGCCCACGCCCAGACGAGCTGGAAACTGGCCACCGGCTACCGTGCCGAATCGTTCCATACCCAGAACCTGGTGCAGTTCGCCCAGGATGTGGAGCAGGCCAGCGGGGCGCAGCTGAAGATCGAGGTGCACCCGAACAACTCCCTGTTCAAGCTCAACGACATCCGCCAGGCGGTTCAGGACGGCAAGGTGGAGGCGGGCGAGACCATCATGGCCAGCCTGGTCAAGGACATCCCGATCGCGGGCGCGGACTCCATTCCCTTCGTGGTCGGCAGTTATGCCGACGCCCAGCGTCTCTGGCAGCTCCAGCGGCCGTTGATCGACCGGCACTTCACGGCTCGCGGCCTCAAGCTCCTGTACGCGGTGCCGTGGCCGCCGCAGGGACTGTTCGCCAACAAGCCGGTCCGCAGCGGCGCCGATTTCATGGGCACCAGAATGCGCACCTACAACCAGACGACGGTACGGATTGCCGAATTGATGAAGGCGGTGCCGGTGGACGTGCCCATGGTGGAAGTCAGCAGGGCGCTCGCCGAAGGGCGCATGGACAACATGATCACCTCCGCCGTGACCGGCGTCGAGAACCAGGTCTGGGGGCCGATCAAGTACTACTACGAGATCAACGCCTGGTTTCCGAAGAACATCGTCTTCGTGAACGCGAGGGCCTTCGACGCGCTCACCCCCGCCGCCAGGAATGCGGTGCTGCTGGCGGCGGCCTCGGCCGAGAAGCGGGGCTGGGCCAGGAGCCAGGCGGTGATGACGGATTCCACCAACGAGCTGCGCGCCCACGGGATCAAGGTCGAACGCGTTTCCAGCGAGTTCGACAGTGAAATCAAGCGGCTGGGCGAAAAATTCTCGCGGGAGTGGGTACGATTGGTCGGCAACGAGGCCAACCGTATCTTCATTCCTTATTACACGCAATGACACGCGGCCAGGCAGCCGCGCCGACTCGAGACAGAAGACACACCTTATGCAGGACAACGCAAACACCACCCCGGGCCCTCGCTGGCAGTTCTGGATCGACCGCGGCGGCACCTTCACCGACGTCGTGGCCAAGCGGCCCGACGGCACGCTGCTCACGCACAAGCTGCTGTCGGAAAACCCGGAGCAGTACAAGGACGCGGCCGTCGCGGGCATCCGCCACCTGCTGGGCCTGAAGCCCGGCGAGCCGGTCACGCCCGAAGTGGTGGAGTGCGTGAAGATGGGCACGACCGTCGCGACCAACGCGCTGCTGGAGCGCAAGGGCGAGCCGACGCTGCTGGTCACGACGAAGGGCTTTCGCGACGCGCTGCGCATCGCCTACCAGAACCGGCCGCGCCTGTTCGATCGCAACATCGTCCTGCCCGAGCTGCTCTACAGCTCGGTGATCGAAGCGCAGGAACGCGTGGGGGCGCAGGGCGAAGTCCTGCAGCCGCTGGACGAGGCGCAGCTGAAAGAAGAGCTTGAGGCGGCGTTCCGGCGCGGACTGCGCAGCGTCGCGATTGTCTTCATGCACGGCTACCGCTTTACCGCGCATGAACAGGCCGCCAGGCGCATCGCCGCGGAAGCAGGGTTCACGCAGATCAGCACGTCGCATGAGACCAGCCCGATGATGAAGTTCGTCAGCCGCGGCGACACGACCGTGGTCGATGCGTACTTGTCGCCCATCCTGCGCCGCTACGTGGAGCAGGTGGCCGGCGAGATGCCCGGCGTCAAGCTGTTCTTCATGCAGTCTTCAGGGGGCCTGACCGACGCCCATGCGTTCCAGGGCAAGGACGCGATCCTCTCCGGTCCGGCGGGCGGCATCGTGGGGATGGCCAGGACCGCGCAGCTGGGCGGCCACGACAAGGTGATCGGCTTCGACATGGGCGGCACGTCGACGGACGTGTCGCACTACGCCGGCGAGTTCGAGCGCGAGTTCGAGACCCAGGTGGCCGGCGTGCGCATGCGCGCTCCCATGATGAGCATCCACACCGTGGCGGCGGGCGGCGGCTCGATCCTCGAATTCGACGGCTCGCGTTTCCGGGTCGGGCCGCAGAGTGCCGGCGCCAACCCCGGGCCGGCGAGCTATCGCCGCGGCGGGCCGCTGGCGGTGACGGATGCGAACGTGATGGTCGGCAAGATCCAGCCGCGCTACTTCCCCAGGGTGTTCGGGCCCCGGGCCGACGAGGCGCTGAGCTCTGAGGTCGTGCAGGCCAAGTTCAACGAGCTGGCCGGCAAGACAGGCCGCAGCGCTGAGGTCGTGGCCGAAGGCTTCATCAACATCGCCGTGCAGCAGATGGCCAATGCCATCAAGAAGATTTCCGTGGCGCGCGGCTACGACGTCACGCGCTACACCCTGCAGTGCTTCGGCGGCGCCGGCGGCCAGCACGCCTGCCTGGTGGCCGACGCGCTGGGGATGACGCGCGTGTTCGTCCATCCGCTCGCCGGCGTGCTCTCGGCGTACGGCATGGGCCTGGCCGACCAGAACGTGATCCGCGAGCAGGCGATCGAGCTGCCGCTCGCCAGGGAGTCGCTGCCGCTGGTCGCGCAGCGGCTGGATGCCCTGGGCGCGGCAGCGCAGGCGGACCTGCAGCGCCAGCAGGTCAATGCCGGGGCCGTCGCCATGCACCACCGGGTGCACGTTCGTTACGAGGGCAGCGATTCCGCGCTGGTGGTGCCCTTCGGCGACCTGGCCACCATCGTGGCGGGCTTTGAGGCCGCCTACCGGCAGCGCTTCGCGTTCCTGATGCAGGGCAAGGCCATGATGGTCGAAGCGGTCTCCGTGGAGGCCGTGGTGGCGGGTGACGCGCCGGCCGAGCCGCGCCACGAGGTGCTTCCCGCGCGCGAGGTGCCGAGGCGCGAAACGGTGCGGATGTACTCCGGCGGCCAGTGGCACGACGCGGCGCTGGTGGTGCGCGAGGACATGCGGCCCGGGGATGTGATCAGCGGCCCGGCCATCATCGCCGAGAAGAACGCGACCACGGTGGTCGAGCCCGGATGGGAGGCGCAGCTCACGGCGCTGGACCACATCGTGCTGGACCGCCGGGTGGCGCGCGCCGCGAAGTTCGCGGCCGGCACCACGGTGGACCCGGTGCTGCTGGAGGTGTTCAACAACCTGTTCATGAACATCGCCGAGCAGATGGGGCTGCAACTGCAGAACACCGCCTACTCGGTCAATATCAAGGAGCGACTGGACTTCTCGTGCGCGCTGTTCGACCAGGAGGGCAACCTGATCGCCAACGCCCCGCATATGCCGGTGCACCTGGGCTCGATGGGCGAGAGCATCAAGACCGTGATCCGCGAGAACGCCGGTCGCATGTCGCCCGGCGACGTGTATGTGCTCAACGACCCGTACCACGGCGGCACGCACCTGCCCGACGTGACCGTGATCACGCCGGTGTACCTGGGCTCGGCGCGCGACGACAAGCCCATGTTCTACGTCGGCTCGCGTGGGCACCATGCCGACATTGGCGGCACGACGCCTGGCTCCATGCCGCCGTTCTCGACGCGGATCGAGGAGGAGGGCGTGCAGATCAACAACGTGAAGCTGGTCGATCGCGGCACGCTGCGCGAACACGAGATGCTGGCGCTGCTGCGCAGCGGGGCGCACCCGAGCCGCAACCCCGAGCAGAACATGGCCGACCTCAAGGCGCAGATCGCCGCCAACGAGAAGGGCGTGCAGGAGCTGCGCAAGATGGTCGAGCAGTTCGGCCTGGACGTGGTGCAGGCCTATATGCGCCACGTGCAGGACAACGCCGAAGAGTCGGTGCGCCGCGTGATCACCCGGCTGAAGGACGGCGAGTTCACGCTGCCGCTGGACAACGGGGCGCAGATCAAGGTCGCCATCCGTGTCGATGCGAAGGGGCGCAGCGCCGAGATCGACTTCACCGGCACCTCCGGGCAGCAGGCCAACAACTTCAACGCCCCGACGGCCGTTTGCATGGCGGCCGTGCTGTACGTCTTTCGCACGCTGGTGGACGACGACATTCCCCTGAACGCGGGCTGCCTGAAGCCGCTGAAAGTGATCATCCCGCCGGGCTCGATGCTCAACCCCAATCCGCCGGCTTCGGTGGTGGCGGGCAACGTCGAGACCTCGACCTGCATCACCAACACGCTCTATGGGGCGCTGGGCGTGATGGCGGCAAGCCAGTGCACGATGAACAACTTCACCTTCGGCAATGCGCGCCACCAGTACTACGAGACGATCTCCGGGGGCAGCGGCGCCGGCGAAGGCTTCAACGGGACGAGCGTGGTGCAGACGCACATGACCAACTCGCGCCTCACCGATCCGGAGGTGCTGGAGTTCCGCTTCCCGGTGCGCCTGGAAAGTTACGAAATCCGCCAGGGCTCCGGCGGCGCAGGGCGGTGGAAGGGCGGCAATGGGGGGGTGAGGCGCGTGCGCTTCCTCGAAGCGATGACGGCCAGCATCCTGTCGAACGGGCGCAAGCACGGCGCCTTCGGCATGGCCGGCGGCCAGCCGGGGCTGGTGGGCATCAACCGCGTGATCCGCACGAACGGCGCCGTGGAGGAGCTCGGCCACATCGGCCAGGCCGAAATGCAGCCCGGGGACATCTTCGAGATCGACACGCCCGGCGGCGGCGGCTACGGGAAGGCCTGACAGGCGGCACACCATCGCGCGCATGGTTCGCGCGGGTGCAGGCGACAAAAAACCCGCCGAAGCGGGTTTTTTGACATCGAGCGCCCCGGAATTACTTCTTGGCGCTGGCCGCCTTGGCGGCACTGGCAGCGGGCTTCGCAGCGCTGGCGGCGGGCTTGGCGGCGTCGGCCTTCGCCTTCTTGGCGTCTTCCTTGGCTTTCTTGTCGGCTTCCTTCTTCGCCTTGGCTTCCTCGGCCTTCTTGGCCTTTTCCTCGGCCTTGGCCTTCTTTTCAGCTTCCTTCTTGGCCTTGGCGTCGGCCTTGTCATCCTTCTTCTCTTCCTTTGCCGCGACCTTCTCTTCCTTCTTCTCGGTCTTGGCTGCCGCCTTTTCTTCCTTCTTGGCTGCGGCGGCGCCCTTGAACGCGGCGCCATTCACGGTCAGGCCTTCCGTCGAGAACTTCGCGGCATTGCCTTCGCCGACGCCCTTCACCCGGTCGATGAAGTCCTGCCAGTCCTTGAAGCTGCCCTTCTTGCGCTCGTCGAGAATCTTGGTGGAAATGCCCGGGCCGATGCCCTTGATGCCGTCGAGCTCGGCCGCGGTGGCCTTGTTGACGTCGACCGCGGCGAACGAAGCCACGGCGTACAGCATGGCCAGAACGGCCAGAATCTTCTTCAACATGGGTTTCTCCTGGATGGGGATCGGGTTGCCCGCTTGAGGGCGGGTCACCTCACATAACGAGGCCGGACGCCTCGGGGTTGACCCCGGTGGCCACGGGGTCATGCGGGCTAACCCTTGAATTCAGGCGGCGGCCAGTGCCGCCATGTACCTTGCCACGCCAGTCTGCACGTCCGCAAAGGCAAGGTCGCAGCCGGCCGCACGCAGCCCCGCCAGGTCGGCCTGGGTATAGCTCTGGTATTTGCCGCGCAGCGCATCCGGAAAGGGGATGTACTCGACCAGGCCCTTCGCCGCCGCGGAAGCCGCCGTGAAGGGCTGGTTGGCATGGACGTCCAGGGCATTGATCACGGCCACGGCCACGTCGTTGAAGGGCTGTGCCCGGCCCGTGCCGAGGTTGAAGATGCCCGACTTGTCCGGGTGGTCGAAGAACCACAGGTTGACGGCCACCACGTCGTCGATGAAGACGAAGTCGCGGCTTTGCTGGCCGGGGCCGTAGCCGCCGTAGGGGCCGAACAGTTTCACCTTGCCTTCGGAGCGGAACTGGTTGAACTGGTGGAAGGCGACGCTGGCCATGCGTCCCTTGTGCTGCTCGCGCGGCCCGTACACGTTGAAGTAGCGAAAGCCCGCGACCTGCCTTCCCTTCCTGGATTTCACGCGGCCGAAGTCGTTGCCCAGTTCGCGGCGCATGCGCTGGTCGAACAGCAGCTTGGAGTAGCCGTACACGTTGAGCGGCCGCTCGAACTCGGGCGATTCGCGGAAGGTGTCGGATCCGCCGTAGACCGCTGCGGAGGAGGCGTAGAGCAGGCGCGTGCCGCGCTCCTGGCAGGCGTTGAACAACCCGCACGACAGCGTGTAGTTGTTGTCCATCATGTACTTGCCGTCGGCTTCCATCGTGTCGCTGCACGCGCCCTCGTGGAACACCGCGTCCACCTTGCCGAAGAAGCCTTCGGCGAACAGGTCGTAGAACATGTCCACGTCGACGTAGTCGGCGATCTTCAGGTCGGCCAGGTTGCGGAACTTGTCGCCCTGGGTGAGGTCGTCCACGGCGATGATGTCGTCGATGCCCCGTGCGTTGAGGCCCTTGACCAGGTTGCTGCCGATGAAGCCGGCGGCGCCGGTGACCACGACGCGTGTCATGAAAAAAGCTCCTCGTAGGAAACGGTGGCGGTGCCGAACTTTCCGACCACGATGCCGCCCGCCTTGTTGGCCAGCGGCATGGCCTCGCGGGGGTCCAGGCCCGCTGCCATCAGCGCGGCCAGCGTGGCGATGACGGTGTCGCCCGCGCCCGTGACGTCGAACACTTCGCGCGCCTGGGCCTGCACGTGCAGCTCGCCCTTCGCGTCGAACAGCGTCATGCCGTCTTCGCCCAGGGTCACGAGGAGCGCGTCCAGCCGCAGGACGTCGCGCAGGTTCTGCGCCTTGGCCCGGAATTCGTCGTCGCCGCGCCATGCGCCGACGACCTGCTGCAGCTCGAGCCGGTTCGGGGTGATCACCGTCGCGTGCGCGTAGCGTGCGTAGTCCGAACCCTTGGGGTCGATGAGCACCGCCTTGCCGATGTCGCGGGCCTGGGCGATCATCGACGTGATGTGCGCGAGCCCGCCCTTGCCGTAGTCGGAGAAAAGGATGGCGTCGTGCGAGGGCGCCAGCGCGGCGAAAGCCTCGGTCTGCGAGGCCAGCGCTTCGTGGTCGGGCTCGTTTTCGAAATCCATGCGCAGCAGCTGCTGGTGGCGCCCGATCACGCGCAGCTTGACGGTGGTGCGCAGGCCCGGGTCGCGCTTGAGGTGGGTGGCGATGCCGGTCTCGCGCAGCAGCACCTCGAGCCGGTGGCCGGGCTCGTCGTCGCCGACGACCCCGAGAAAGCTCGCCTGGGCGCCGAGCGTGGTGACGTTGTAGGCGACGTTGGCCGCGGCGCCGATGCGCTCTTCCTCGCGCGTGACCTTCACCACCGGCACCGGGGCCTCCGGGGAGATGCGGTCCACCGCGCCATGCCAGTAGCGGTCGAGCATCGCGTCGCCCACCACGAGGACACGGGCCTTCTCCAGTTGCTGCTTGGTCGGATTCATAGCTCTTCCACCCGGCGTGCGGGGTAGCTGTCCCAGGCCTGGCAGCCGGGGCATTGCCAGAAATGCTGCTTGGCCTCGAAGCCGCAGGCGGCGCAGCGATAACGCGTCAGCGGCTTCACCGCATGGTCCAGCGCGCCCTGCACGAAGGGATGGAACTGCTCGTGCTCCAGTCTCTCGCCGGCCAGCCACTTGGACGCCGCGACCAGGGACGGCTCGCGCTCCAGGTGCTTCACGTACCAGTCCCGCGCAGCCGACGGATCGGGTTCGAGCGCCACGAGGCCTTCGAGCACGTCCAGCGAGGGCGAGAGCTCGTAGCTGGTGCGGAGGATTTCGAGCGCCTGCGCCTGCCGGCCGGCGGCGGCAGCGGCCTCGGTCAACGGCTTGGCAACCAGGGGGATCGCTGCCGGCGCCGACTGGGCCAGGCCGGACAGCGTCCTGAACGCCGCGTCCGCGTCGCCCGCGCGCCGCTGCAGGGCCGCCAGGTCGATGCCGGGGCGGGCTGCGCCGTGGGCGATCTTCATCGCCTGGCGCAGCAGCTGCTCGGCCTGCGCCGGCGGGGCGGTGCCGGCCTGCTCGCACAGGTAGTGGGCCTGCCTGCCGCTGAAATTCCCCTGGCCCGAGGTTTCGAGCTTTTGCGCGATCTCCGAGGCCTGCGGCCAGTCGCGCGAGCGCTCGTAGATGGCCAGCAGCGCCAGCAGCGCCTGGCCTTCGAAGGCCGAGCCTTCCAGCTTGCGCAGCGCCTCCTCCGCACGGTCCAGCAGGCCGGCCTTCAGGAAGTCCAGGGCCAGCGCATGCTGCGCGCGCTGCCGGTCGGCGCGGCTCAGGTCGCCGCGCGAGAGCAGGTGTTCGTGCACGCGCACGGCGCGCTCGTATTCGCCGCGCCGGCGAAAGAGGTTGCCCAGCGCGAAATGCAGCTCGGACGTGTCGGGGTCGTTCTGCACCGCCTCGATGAAGGCGTCGATGGCCTGGTCCTGCTGTTCGTTCAGCAGGAAGTTCAGGCCGCGGAAATAGGCCTTGGGGGCCTGGCGGTTCTCGATGCGCAACTGGCGCAGGTCCAGGCGCGAAGCCAGCCAGCCCAGCACGAAGGCGATGGGCAGGCCCCACAGCACCCAGCTCAGGTCAAAGTCCATGGTGTGCGGTGTTTGCGGGCTCCACGCCCGGCGCGCCCATGGCCTGGTGCGCTCGGCGGGCCGCCATCCGGTGCTTCCACCAGCGCGGCACCATGCCCAGTGCGCCGACGGCCAGCCCCAGCGCGAAGGCGGCCAGCACCACCAGCACCATCGGCGCACGCCACACGCGTGCCGAAGAAGAAATGCACGGTCACGTCTTCCTGGTTGTTCAGGGCGAAGGCGAAGAGGGTAAAAAAAATGGCTGCCTTGAGCAGCCACATGAGGTATTTCATCGATCTCCTCTGTGGAGAAGCCGATTCTAGCGACAGCCCTAGGCCTTGCCCTGCGCCTCGATCTCGGCGGTTCGCTTGTCCACCGCTTCGCGCAGGGCCTTGCCCGGCTTGAAGTGGGGAACGCGCTTCTCGGGGATGTGCACGCTTTCGCCGGAGCGCGGGTTGCGCCCCATGCGCGGCGGGCGCCGGTTGATCGAAAAGCTGCCGAAGCCGCGGATTTCGATCCGGTGCCCGCGCACCAGCGCTTCGCTCATCGCGTCAAGAATGGTCTTGACGGCGTATTCGGCGTCGCGGTGCGTGAGCTGGCCGAATCGCGCGGCCAGTTCTTCGACGAGATCACTGCGGGTCATAAGGATCGACAAGGACGCGAGCAGGACGCAGTCCTGCCGCGTTCTCTCCTTGTTTACTCTTTCGGGTTGTCCAGCTTGGCGCGCAGCAGGGCGCCCAGGCTGGTCGTGCCGGCGTTTTCGCGCGACGACTGCTGGCTCAGGTTGGCCATGGCGCCCTGTTCGTCGGCCATGTCCTTCGCCTTGATCGACAACTGGATGTTGCGGGTCTTGCGGTCGATGTTCACGACCACGGCCGTGACTTCGTCGCCTTCCTTGAGCACGTTGCGGGCATCTTCCACGCGGTCGCGGGAGATTTCCGAAGCACGCAGGTAGCCGATGATGTCTTCGCCCAGGTCGATCTCGGCGCCCTTCGGGTCGACGGTCTTGACCTTGCCGGTCACGATGGAGCCCTTGTCGTGCACCGAGGTGAACGTGGTGAACGGGTCGCCGTCCAGCTGCTTGATGCCCAGGCTGATGCGCTCGCGGTCCACGTCGACGGCCAGCACGATCGCGTCGACTTCCTGGCCCTTCTTGTAGTTGCGCACGGCGGCTTCGCCCGGCTCGTTCCAGGACAGGTCGGACAGGTGCACCAGGCCGTCGATGCCGGCGGCCAGGCCGACGAACACGCCGAAGTCGGTGATCGACTTGATCGGGCCCTTGACGCGGTCGCCGCGCTTGGTGTTCTGCGCGAATTCCTGCCAGGGGTTGGCCTTGCACTGCTTCATGCCCAGGCTGATGCGGCGCTTGTCTTCGTCGATCTCGAGGACCATGACTTCGACTTCGTCACCCAGCGAGACGATCTTGCTGGGGGCGACGTTCTTGTTGGTCCAGTCCATCTCGGAGACGTGCACCAGGCCTTCGATGCCGGGCTCGAGTTCCACGAACGCGCCGTAGTCGGCGATGTTGGTGATCTTGCCGAACATGCGGGTGCCTTGCGGGTAGCGGCGGTTGACGCCCATCCACGGGTCGTCGCCCATCTGCTTCAGGCCCAGGGACACGCGGTTCTTCTCGGTGTCGAACTTGAGGATCTTGGCGGTGATTTCCTGGCCGGCCTGGACCACTTCGCTCGGGTGGCGGACACGGCGCCAGGCCATGTCGGTGATGTGCAGCAGGCCGTCGATGCCGCCGAGGTCCACGAACGCACCGTACTCGGTGATGTTCTTGACGACGCCGCGGACGACGGAGCCTTCCTTCAGCGTTTCCATCAGCTTGGCGCGCTCTTCGCCCATCGAAGCTTCGACCACGGCACGACGCGACAGCACGACGTTGTTGCGCTTGCGGTCCAGCTTGATGACCTTGAACTCCATGGTCTTGTTTTCGTACGGCGTCAGGTCCTTGATCGGACGCGTGTCGATCAGCGAGCCGGGCAGGAAGGCGCGGATGCCGTTGACGAGCACCGTGAGGCCGCCCTTGACCTTGCCGCTGGTGGTGCCGGTGACGAATTCGCCGGACTCCAGGGCCTTCTCGAGGCTCATCCAGGACGCGAGGCGCTTGGCCTTGTCGCGCGACAGGATGGTGTCGCCGTAGCCGTTTTCGATGGCGTCGATGGCCACCGAGACGAAATCGCCCACCTGGACTTCGATTTCGCCCTTGTCATTCTTGAACTCGTCGATCGGCACGTAGGCTTCGGACTTGAGGCCGGCGTTCACGACGACGAAGCTGTGTTCGATGCGGACCACTTCGGAGGTGATGACTTCGCCGGTGCGCATTTCGGAGCGCTGCAGCGATTCCTCGAACATCGAGGCAAAAGATTCCATGGATTCAGACATTCAATTTCCTTGCACGTCGCACAGGTTTCCAGACGCAAAAGCAGGATCGCTTCAACGCGGCTGTTTCTAGGACTGGGACGGCGGTCTTTGCGGCTTGGGGCCGCGGGTTAGGTTGACGAACCACACTGCCTGGGCGCTGTCGCGCGAGAGGGGCGGTGTGGACCTTTCAGTCCTTGCGGCCGGGGCCGAAAGGCTGCTTGCTTTCCCACCACTGGAGCACCTGGTCCACCGATTCTTCAATCGACAGGCCCGAGTTATCCAGCAGGAGGGCATCCCCGGCGGGCTTGAGGGGCGCGACCGCGCGGGACGAATCCCTGGCGTCACGCGCTTCCAAGTCTGCGCGAAGAGTGTCGATTGTAGTTGAAATTCCCTTTGAAATCAACTGCTTATGGCGGCGCTCGGCGCGTTGGGCGGCGCTGGCGGTGAGATAGACCTTCAGCGGCGCTTCCGGGAAGATCACCGTCCCCATGTCGCGGCCGTCGGCGACCAGGCCGGGCAGGCGGCGGAACGCCTGCTGCAGTGCCACCAGGGCCGTCCTCACCGAGGGCAGGGCGGACACTTTCGACGCGTTCATGCCGGCCTCTTCGGTGCGGATCGCCTCCGTCACGTCCAGTTCGCCGAGCAGGACCTGCCCCGCCAGGAAGCGCACCGGCAGCGTTTCCGCCATCCCTGCGATCCTGGCCTCGTGCGCCACGTCCAGCGCCAGCCCGGCCCGCACGGCGGCCAGCGCGGTGATGCGGTACAGGGCCCCGGAGTCCAGGTAGTGGTAGCCCAGCCGCTCCGCCACCCGGGCGGCCAGGGTGCCCTTGCCGGAAGCGGTGGGGCCGTCGACGCAGATCACCGGGATGCGAGGCGCGGGGGTGTGGACGACCGAGAACAGGGTTTCGAAGTATTCCGGGAAGGTCTTGGCCACGCATTGGGGGTCTTCGATGCGCACCGGCACGCCGTCGGGATTGAAGGCAGCCAGCGAAAAGCACATGGCGATGCGGTGATCGTCGTAGGTGTGGATGGTCGCGGCCCTCCAGGAGGCGGGCGGGCTGACCCGGATGAAATCGGGCCCTTCCGTGACCTCGGCGCCGAGCTTGCGCAGTTCCGTGGCCATGGCGGCGAGCCGGTCCGTTTCCTTGACGCGCCAGCTGGCGATGTTGCGCAGGGTGCTCGGCCCGTCGGCATACAGGGCCATGACCGCCAGCGTCATCGCGGCGTCGGGGATGTGGTTGCAGTCCAGGTCGATGGCCTTCAGCGGCCAAGCGCCACGGCGCACCTGCAGCGAATTCGGGCCGCCTTCCACCAGGGCGCCCATCCGGCGCGCGGCGTCGATGAAGCGGATGTCGCCCTGGATCGAATCCTCGCCCACGCCGGCGATGCGCACCCCGTCGCCGTCCTGCGCCGCGATGGCGCCGAGCGCGACGAAGTAGCTGGCAGACGAGGCATCGGCCTCGACATGGATGCTGCCCGGGGACCGGTAGGTGCTGCCGGCGGGAATGGTGAATCGCTGCCACCCTTCGCGCTGCACCGCGATGCCGAAGCGGGCCAGCAGGTTCAGGGTGATCTCGATGTAGGGCTTGGAGATCAGTTCGCCGCTGACTTCGATGACGATGTCCTGCCGGGCCACCAGCGGCAGCGCCATCAGCAGGGCCGTGAGGAACTGGCTGGACACGTCACCGCGCACGCGGATCGGCGCGCCGAGCACCAGTTGCGGACGCCCGATGCGCAGCGGCGGGTAGCCTTCGACGCCCAGGTAGTGGATGTCGCAGCCCAGCTGCCGCAGCGCGTCCACCAGGTCGCCGATCGGGCGCTCGTGCATGCGGGCGACGCCGCTCAGTTCGAACTCACCGCCGATCACGGCCAGCGCCGCCGTCAGCGGCCGCATCGCAGTCCCGGCATTGCCGAGGAACAGCCTGGCGTGCGAGGCCGGCGCGCGGCCGCCCAGCCCGGCGATCTCCACGTCCGCTCCTTCGTGCTTCACGCCGCAGCCCAGCGACCGCAAGGCGTCGAGCATCACGCGGGTGTCATCGGAATCGAGCAGGTCGCGCACTGTCGTGGTGCCCGCGCTCAGCGCCGCGAGCAGCAGAACCCGATTGGAGATGCTCTTGGACCCCGGCAGCAGCACCGTTCCGACAGCGCTGTCCAGCGAGGGGATATCCAGGAACCTGGTGGAGAACATCAGGCGCGCTCCAGCATCAGGACACCCGTCATTTCCGGGAATTGCCCATGCGCCACTGGGCGCGCGCTTCGCTGGCCTGCTCGATCAGGCCTTCCAGCGCTTCGCCGTTTCCGCTTTCGATCATCAGTTCCATCGCGTGCAGGGTGCGCTGGAACACCTTCGACTGGGCCAGCAGCTCCTGGCGGTTGGCCAGGAGGATGTCGCGCCAGACCTTCGGGTCGCTTGCGGCGATGCGGGTGAAGTCGCGGAAACCCGGGCCGGCGAGGGCGAAGTAGTCCGGCCCATGGTCCTGGGACCGGATGCCGTTGACCAGCGCGAAGGCGATGAGGTGGGGCAGGTGGCTCACGGCCGCGAAGGCGCTGTCGTGGGCCTCCGGGCTCATCTTCAGCACCTGGCAGCCCAGGCCTTCCCACACCTGCACGGCTTTCTGGGTCTGGACGGCCTGCGTGCGGTCGATCGGCGTGAGGATCACCTGCTTGCCGGTGTACAGGTCCGCATCGGCGTTTTCCACGCCCGACACTTCCTTGCCCGTCACGGGATGGCAGGGCACGAACGAGCCGATGTGGTCGCGCAGCACCCGACGGGCCGCGTCGATCACGTCGCGCTTGGTCGAGCCGACGTCCATGATCAGCATGTCATTGGTGACCAGGTGCTTGATGGCCTTGAGCGTCGCCTCCGTGGCCGCGACCGGCACGGCCAGCAGCACGATGTCCGCGCCGGACACCGCGAGCAGTGCCGAAGGCGCCTCCACGTCGATGACGCCCATCGACAGGGCGCGCTGCGTCGTGGAGGGCGACTTGCTGTAGCCCACCACGCGCTTGACGAGCCCGGCCCGCTTCAGCGCGAGCGCGAAAGAGCCCCCCATGAGGCCGCAGCCGATCAGACCCAGTTGTTCGAACATATTTTTCGGTCTTCTCTTCGCTAGTCGGCGACGGGATAGGTGCCGAGCACCTTGTAGAAGGCGCACAGCGAGCGCAGGTCGGCCAGTGCCGCTGCGACATGGGGCTGCGAGGGATGGCCCTGCACGTCGATGTAGAAATAATATTCCCACTGGCCCGATCGGGCCGGCCGCGACTCGAAGCGCGTCATCGACACGCCGTGCTGCTTGAGCGGCACCAGGATGTCGTGCACGGCGCCGGGCCTGTTGGGCACCGACACCACCAGGCTGACGCAGTCGCGCCCCGACGCCTGCGGCGCCTCCAGCACCTGCGGCAGGCATACCACGGCGAAACGCGTGCGGTTGAAGGCGTCGTCCTGGATGGCGTGGGCCGCGACGTGCAGGCCGAATTCGCTGCCGGCGCGCTCGCTGCCGATGCCGGCCCAGGCAGGGTTGGTGCCGGCGAGCCGGGCGCCCTCGGCGTTGCTGGACACTGCGCGGCGTTCCGCGTTCGGCAGGTGCTTGTTCAGCCAGCCCTGGCACTGGGCCAGCGCCTGGGGATGGGCCAGCACCACCTCGATCCCTTCGAGGGAATTCGACTGGCGCAGCAGGTGGTGCCGCACCAGCAGGCTGATCTCGCCGACGATGTGCAGCGGTGAATTCAGCAGCAGGTCGAGCGAGCGCGTGACCACGCCTTCACTGTTGTTCTCGACCGGCACGACGCCGAAGTCGGCGGTGCCGGCGGTCGCCGCATGGAAGACCTCGTCGAAATTCACGCAAGGCACGTGTTCGATGCTGGAGCCGAAGAACTGCACCGCAGCCTGTTCGCTGAACGTGCCCACGGGGCCGAGGTAGGCGACGCGCTGGGGGGATTCGAGCGCGCGGCAGGCGGACATGATCTCGCGCCAGATGGTGGCGACGTTGCCGTCCTTCAACGGGCCCGGGTTGGCGCGCTGCAGGCCGTTGATGACCTGGGCCTCGCGCTCGGGCCGGAAGACCGGCGAGCCTTCGTGCCGCTTGACTTCGCCGACTTCATTGGCCAGCGCCGCGCGGCGGTTCAGCAGCTGCAGCAGTTCGCGGTCCACCGCGTCGATTTCGACGCGCAGCGTGCTCAGGTCCCGCGCCATCAGGGCTGGCCCTCTGCGCCCGCCTCGTTGCCGCCCTCGTCTTCGGGTTCACCGGCGGCCGCGTCGTTTTCGACGATGCGCTGCAGGCCGCTGAGCTTGGATCCCTCGTCCAGGCCAATCAGGGTGACGCCCTGCGTGGCCCGGCCCAGTTCGCGGATCTCGCTCACGCGGGTGCGCACCAGCACGCCCTTGTCGGTGATGAGCATGATCTCGTCGTCCGCGTGCACCAGCGTGGCAGCGACGACCTTGCCGTTGCGCTCGCTCTGCTGGATCGCGATCATGCCTTTGGTGCCGCGTCCGTGGCGCGTGTATTCGGTGATGCCGGTGCGCTTGCCGTAACCGTTCTCGGTGGCGGTGAGAACGCTTTGCTGCTCGTCTTCGGCCACGAGCATCGCAATCACGCCCTGGCCTTCGTCGAGCATCATGCCGCGCACGCCGCGCGCGGCGCGGCCCATCGGCCGCACGTCGTTTTCGTCGAAGCGCACGGCCTTGCCGCCGTCGGAGAACAGCATCACGTCATGCTTGCCGTCGGTCAGCGCGGCGCCGACCAGGTAGTCGCCCTCGTCGAGGTCAACGGCGATGATGCCGGCCTTGCGCGGGTTGCTGAATTCGTCCAGCGCCGTTTTCTTGACGGTGCCCATCGAGGTGGCCATGAACACATAGTGGTCGGCCGGGAAGCTGCGGAATTCGCCCGTCAGCGGCAGCACGACGTTGATCTTCTCGCCCTCCTGCAGCGGGAACATGTTCACGATCGGCCGGCCGCGCGAGCCGCGCGAACCCGCCGGCACTTCCCAGACCTTCAGCCAGTACATGCGGCCGCGGTTGGAAAAGCACAGGATCCAGTCGTGGGTGTTGGCGATGAAGAGCTGGTCGACCCAGTCGTCTTCCTTCGTCGCGGTCGCCTGCTTGCCGCGGCCGCCGCGCTTTTGCGCCCGGTATTCGGACAGCGGCTGGCTCTTGATGTAGCCGGAGTGCGACAGGGTCACGACCATGTCGGTCGGCGTGATCAGGTCTTCGGTCGCGAGGTCCTGCGCGTTGTGTTCAACCACGCTGCGTCGCGCGCCCAGCTTGGTCTGGCCGAACTCCTGCTTCAGGGTCGTCAGCTCCTCGCTGATGATCGTGGAAACGCGTTCCGGCCGCGCCAGGATGTCGAGCAGGTCGTCGATCTCGGCCATCACTTCCTTGTACTCGGCCACGATCTTGTCCTGCTCCAGGCCCGTCAGGCGCTGCAGCCGCATCTGCAGGATTTCCTGCGCCTGCGTGTCGGAGAGGCGGTACAGGCCGTCGCCGCCCATGCCGTATTCGCGCTCCAGCCCGTCGGGGCGGTAGTCGTCGGCATTGATGACGCCGCCATCGGCCCGGGTGCGCGTCAGCATCTCGCGCACCAGCTTGCTGTCCCAGGGGCGGCTCATCAGCTCGGTCTTGGCGACGGGCGGCGTCGGCGCGTTGCGGATGATCGCGATGAATTCGTCGATGTTGGCGAGCGCCACGGCAAGGCCTTCCAGCACATGGCCGCGCTCGCGGGCCTTGCGCAGGTTGAACACCGTGCGGCGCGTGACCACTTCGCGGCGATGCTGCAGGAAGACCTTGATCAGGTCCTTCAGGTTGCACAGGCGCGGCTGGCCGTCGATCAGCGCGACCATGTTGATGCCGAAGGTGTCCTGCAGCTGCGTCTGCTTGTACAGGTTGTTGAGCACCACCTCGGGCACTTCGCCGCGCTTGAGCTCGATCACCAGGCGCATGCCCGACTTGTCGCTCTCGTCCTGGATGTGGCTGATGCCTTCGATCTTTTTCTCGTTGACCAGCTCGGCCATGCGCTCCTGCAGCGTCTTCTTGTTCACCTGGTAGGGCAGCTCGTCGACGATGATGGCCTGCCGCTGGCCGCGGTCGATGTCCTCGAAATGGCACTTGGCGCGCATCACGACCTTGCCCCGGCCGGTGCGGTAGCCTTCCTTGACGCCGTTGATGCCGTAGATGATCGCGGCCGTGGGGAAATCCGGGGCCGGAATGATCTCCATCAGTTCGTCGATGGTCGCTTCCGGGTTGCGCAGCAGGTGCAGGCAGGCGTCGACCACCTCGTTGAGGTTGTGCGGCGGGATGTTCGTGGCCATGCCCACGGCGATGCCGCCGGACCCGTTGACCAGCAGGTTGGGCAGTCGGCTGGGCAGGACCAGCGGCTCCTTTTCGCTGCCGTCGTAGTTGGGGCCGAAATCGACCGTCTCCTTGTCGATGTCCGCCAGCATCTCGTGCGCGATCTTGGCCAGGCGGATTTCGGTGTAGCGCATCGCCGCGGCGTTGTCGCCGTCCACGGATCCGAAGTTGCCCTGGCCGTCCACCAGCATGTGGCGCATGGAGAAGTCCTGCGCCAGCCGCACGATGGTGTCGTAGACCGACTGGTCGCCGTGCGGGTGGTACTTGCCGATCACGTCGCCGACGATGCGGGCCGACTTCTTGTAGGGCCGGTTCCAGTCGTTATTGAGCTCGTGCATCGCGTAGAGCACGCGCCGGTGCACCGGCTTCAGGCCATCGCGCGCATCCGGCAGGGCCCGGCCCACGATCACGCTCATGGCGTAATCGAGATAGCTGCGCCGCATTTCCTCTTCAAGACTGATGGGCAGGGTTTCTTTGGCGAATTGGGTCATGAGGGGGGAATTGGGACGGCGCGAAACCTTTGATTTTACGGTCAAGGGGCCCTGTCGCGAACCAGCAACACAAGTCGGTATTGAGGTTTTGTCCTACGGGGCTGGAGCCCGATATCCGTTGATTGTGTAAGGACGTGTGGCACAATGATTTCACGCTTTTGGTGATGGTCACCTTAAACGTCGTATTCACGCAGCGCGGCTGCGGCTTTTTCCCCAAGAGGAGAACCATGAAGAAACTGAACAAAGTGGCGCTGATGTTTGCCGTCGCTGCGCTGGCAACAGCCGCCGGGGCGCAAACTCGGGTGACCGCTGCCGATGGCGGTAATCGCATCGACAACTGGCAAAACGGCTCCGGTGAACTGGTGTGGAAGAACGGCACCAATGAGCTCTGCTGGCGCGATGCCTTCTGGACGCCCGCCACCGCCGCCAAGGGCTGCGACGGCGCCCTGGTTGCCGCTGCTCCGGCTCCGGCCCCCGCCCCTGCAGCTGCCCCGGCTGCTCCGGCCGCCCGTCCGGCTCCGGCTCCGGCTCCCCAGCCGCCCGCCGCGACCAAGGTCACCTACGCCGCCGACGCTTTCTTCGACTTCGACAAGGCTGTCCTGAAGCCCGAAGGCAAGGCCAAGCTCGACGACCTGGTCGGCAAGGTCAAGGGTATCAACCTGGAAGTGATCATCGCCGTCGGCCATACCGACTCGGTGGGCACCGATGCCTACAACCAGAAGCTGTCCGTGCGCCGCGCCGAAGCCGTGAAGGCCTACCTGGTCTCCAAGGGCATCGAAAAGAACCGCGTGTACACCGAAGGCAAGGGCGAGAAGCAGCCTGTCGCCGACAACAAGACCGCCGAAGGCCGCGCCAAGAACCGCCGCGTGGAAATCGAAGTGGTCGGTACCCGCGCCAACAAGTAAGCCTGACGGCTTCGAGGCAAGGAAGGGCCCCGCGATGCGGGGCCTTTTTCTTGGGACGCGCCCTGTCGGGCGCGTTCGTTCGTCGCACAATCACGCCATGACAGAAACCACCGTCAACGCCGATCCGGCCGAACTGGCCAAGTTTTCCGACCTGGCACACCGCTGGTGGGATCCGGAAAGCGAGTTCCGGCCCCTGCACCAGATCAACCCCCTGCGCCTGGATTGGATCCAGTCTCGCTTTCCCGTGGCGGGCCAGCGGGTGCTGGACGTGGGCTGCGGAGGCGGCATCCTGGCCGACGCCATGGCGCGCAAAGGCGCCCAGGTGCTGGGCATCGACCTGGCCACCAAGGCCCTCAAGGTCGCTCAGCTGCATGCGCTGGAGGCGGGCACGCCCAACGTGGAATACCGCGAGATCAGCGCCGAAGCCCTGGCTGCCGAGCAGCCGGGCAGCTTCGACGGCGTCACCTGCATGGAAATGCTCGAGCACGTGCCCGACCCGGCGTCGGTCGTGCAGGCCTGCAGGACCCTGGTCAAGCCGGGCGGGTGGGTCTTCTTTTCCACGATCAACCGCAACCCCAAGTCCTTCCTGTTCGCCATCATCGGGGCCGAATACGTGCTCAACCTGCTGCCGCGCGGCACCCATGAGTACCTGAAGTTCATCCGTCCCAGCGAGCTGGCCGGCCACTGCCGCGCTGCCGGCCTGGACCTGCGGGACACCCGCGGCATGGAATACAACCCGTTGACCCGGCGCTACTGGCTGTCGGGGGACACCAGCGTCAACTACCTGTTGGCGACGCAGAGAACCTGATGTTCGGTGAAATCGAGGCCGTGCTGTTCGACCTGGACGGCACCCTGATCGACAGCGCGCCCGACCTCGGCGCGGCGGCGGATCGGATGAGGCTGGACCGCGGCCTGGCGTCGCTGCCGCTCGAGCTGTACCGCCCGATGGCGGGCGCCGGCGCGCGCGGCATGCTCGGCGTGGCCTTCGGCATCACGCCCGACCACCCGGATTTCGCCGAAATGCGCGAGGAATTCTTCACCAACTACGAGCGCTGCATGACCGAGCGCACCTACGCTTTCGAAGGCATCCCCGAGCTCATCGCGCAGCTGGTGGCGCGGGGCCTGGCCTGGGGCGTCGTGACCAACAAGTCGATGCGGTTCACCCGGCCCCTGACCCAGGGCATGAACCTCTTCGCCACCGCCCGGGCGGTGGTCGGCGGCGACAGCACCCCGCACGCCAAGCCCCACGCGGCGCCGTTGCTGGAGGCCGCGCGCCAGCTCAGCCTGGAGCCCGGCGTCTGCATCTACGTGGGCGACGACGAGCGCGACGTTGCCGCCGGCCGGGCGGCCGGCATGGGCACCGTGGCGGCCACCTACGGCTACCTCGGTGCGAACGCGGATACCCAACGGTGGGGCGCGGATGCCCACATTCATTCGCCGCTTGAACTGCTTTCCCTCTTGCAATCGGGCCGGAAGGACTAAAATACAGGTGTGGGGCTGCACTGGTTTCGACGTGGGTTCGGACGCGTGGCAGGGCATGTCGAGCTGAATGCGCTCGTAAAACAGATTCAAACAAACTAACTGCAAACGACGAACGTTTCGCACTCGCCGCTTAATTGCCGGTGAGCTTTGCAACAGCAGGCCTATGGGCTGGGCAAGGGGTCTTTAGCGCAAGTTAAGGGCTCCCGGCTGCAAAGATAATTTCATAGGCTGGTTCTGCGCCGGGTCACTTGGTGTGGGACGAGAAAATAGGTGACTGGCGTTCTGGATTGCGTGCCGCTGCGCGGTCCAGGAGGCGAGACTTGATCAGACGGCTACACATGTAGAACTGTACGAAGAAGGCTTGCGGACGCGGGTTCAATTCCCGCCAGCTCCACCAATCACCATCACGGCAGGCGATGGGTCGCGGCTAATATGGAGGCTGCTCTCCGGAGGCTTCCATGCGACCCATCCTGTCCTGTTCCATCCTCGCCCTGCTGACGGGTTGTTCCGTCGTCCCGCGCGAGGCCTGGACGTTCGATCCCACCCGCCCATCCGCCAGGGTGGCGCTGCCACCCGACGAAGCCGCGGCCCTCACCGACCGTCTGGCTCAACTGCAACTGCAGCGAAACGCCGTCCGCACCCGGATCGCCAATGAGCCCGATGCGTGGGCCCGCCAGGGCTTGTATTCCCAGCTTCATGCCGTGGGCATGGAACTGTCGCCGCTGGAGCGGCGGCTCAACACGGTGGCGGGCGCGCGCTAGCGGTCCACCTTGCCGCCGGCGCCGACAGGGCTGCGGCCGTGACGCCCGGGCGCGTCGAAGATACTCGGGGCCATGCAATTGCAGGATTTGCTGTTTTCCCAGGGCTTCGGCACGCGCCGGGTCTGCGCCGGGCTGGTCCAGCACGGCCATGTCACGGTCGCCGGCCAACAGGTCACCGATGCCGCCGCGGAATTCGAGCCGGAAGGGTTGCGCTTTTGCGTGGACGGCACCGAATGGCGAATACCACGAGCGCGCCTACGTGATGCTGCACAAGCCTGCCGGCACCGAATGTTCGCGCAAGCCCTCGGCCTATCCCAGCATCTACACGCTGCTGCCCGCGCCCTTGCGGCAGCGTCCGCAGAAGGGCGCCGTCCAGGGCGTGCAGGCCGTGGGCCGGCTGGACCAGGACACGACGGGCCTGCTGCTGCTCACCGACGACGGCCAGTTCATCCATCGCATGAGTTCGCCGCGCCACCACGTGCCCAAGGTCTACGACGTCACGGCCAAGCACCCTGTCGACGAGCGGCAGGTGCAGCGCCTGCTGGAGGGCGTGACGCTGGAAGACGATCCGCGACCGGTGCGCGCCGCCGCCTGCGAGATCGACGGCGAGAAGCAGCTGCGCCTGACGCTCACCGAAGGCAAGTACCACCAGGTCAAGCGGATGATCGCCGCCGTCGGCAACCGGGTGGAGGGCCTGCACCGCTCGCAGATCGGCGGCCTCGCCCTGCCGCCGACCTGTTGCCCGGCCAGTGGCGCTGGCTCGCCCCGGCAGACCTGGCCGCGCTGAAGCCTTGATCAGGGCAGGGGAGCGAGGAACTGCGCGATGAGTTCGCGGGCCTGCTCCGGCTGGTCGCGGTGCGGCGAATGCCCGCATCGCTGCAGCAGGTGCCTGGCGAAGGGCCCCCGTGTCGGTGCGATCTCGTCGATCTGCCGCATCGTTCCGTAAGGATCGTCCACGCCCTGCATGGCCAGCACCGGCGCGTTGATGCGCCGGCAGTCGCCGCGGATGTCGAAATCGCGGAAGGCCGGGGCCAGCCAGATGTCGTTCCATTGCCAGAAGGCGACGTCCACGTCCGCGTGGTAGCGCCGCAGGCGGTCGCGCAGTCCGCCGGACTCGTACGCCTTGCGGGCCTGCTCGATGGACTGAACCGACAGGTCTTCGACGATGACATGCGGCGCCATCACGACGCAGGCCGCGACGGGGAAGCGGCTGGCGTGCAACAGTGCGATCGAGCCGCCGTCCGAATGGCCCAGCAGCACGGGATTTTCGATGCCCAGCGCCTGCAGCAGGCCGGGCAGCACCTCGAACGCTTCGCGGTGCATGTAGTCGGCCGCCAAGCGACCGGCGCCGCGCACATCCGGAACGCCGTCGGACGCGCCGTACCCGCGCCTGGAATAGACGATGCCGGCGCGGCCGGTGGCGGCGCAGACCGTGGCGGGCCAGTCGCGCCACATCGCCACCGAGCCGAGGCCTTCGTGCAGGAAGACGATGGGTGCGAGGCGAGAGCCTCCGGACGGCGCCGGCAACCGCTGCACCTCGAGCCTGACGCCGATGACTTCAATGGTTTCCACGCGGAAGATGGTACGGGATCGAGGGCGGCGGGCGGCGCGCTATCCTCTGGCGCATGAGCCTGTTCCTCGATTCGTTCTGGCGCGCCGTCGCGTACTGCCTGCACCCGCGCGTCATCGCGCTGTCGTTCCTGCCGCTGGTCATCATGGTGGTCGCTGTCGCTGGGGCTGGGCTATTTCTACTGGGAGCCTGCCGTGGACTGGGTGCGGGCGATGCTCGAGGCCTCCGACCTGCTCAAGAGCGTCTGGAACTGGCTGCAGGGCGTGGGCGCCGGCAACCTGAAGACGGTGGTGGCGCCGCTGATCGTGATCTTCGCAGTCACGCCGCTGATCGTGCTGGTGTCGCTGCTGATGGTGGCCGCCTTCATGACGCCCGCGCTCGCAGCGCTGGTGGCCGAGCGGCGCTTCCCGCAGCTGGAGCGCAAGCACGGCGGCTCGCTGGCGGCGAGCATCGCCTGGTCGCTCGGTTCCACGCTGCTGGCGCTGTGGCGCTCGTGGTCTCGCTGCCCCTGTGGCTGGTGCCGCCGCTGATCCTGATCCTGCCGCCCCTGATCTGGGGCTGGCTGACCTACCGCGTGATGGCCTTCGACGCGCTGTCCGAGCACGCGAGCCGCGAGGAGCGCCGCGAGGTGTTCCGCCGCCATCGGGGCTGGCTGCTGGGCATCGGCGTGCTCACCGGCTACCTGGGCGCGGCGCCCAGCCTCTTGTGGGCCTCCGGTGCGCTGTTCGCGGCGGCCTTCGTTATCCTCGTGCCGCTGGCGATCTGGATCTACACGCTGGTCTTCGCGTTCTGCGTCGCTCTGGTTCGCACATTACTGCCTGGCCGCGCTGGAACAGCTGCGCGCCGAAGCGGCGGCGCTGCCTCCGGCCGCTCCGCCTGCCGCCGCCCCCGGGCCATCGCCGTTAGGATTGGCGGATGACGCAAGCTTCCCCCCTGCCTGAGTCGCGCGAGATCGGGCTGGTCATCGTCGGCGACGAGATCCTGTCCGGCAAGCGCGCCGACAAGCACATGCCCAAGGTGATCGAGTTGCTGGCCGCGCGCGGCCTGCAACTGGCCTGGGCCGACTACGTGGGCGACGCGCCCGATCGCATCACCGCCACGCTGCGGCGCGCCTTCGCGTCGGGCGACGTGGTGTTTTCCTGCGGCGGCATCGGCGCCACGCCGGACGACCACACCCGCCAATGCGCGGCCAGGGCGCTTGGGGTGGCGCTGGAGCTGCATCCGCAGGCCGAGGCGCTGATTCGCGAGCGCATGCAGGACATCGCGCGCGAGCAGGGCACGCCCTACGAGCCGGATCGCCCCGACAACATCCATCGGCTGAACATGGGCGTGTTTCCGCAGGGTGCTCGCATCATCCCGAACCCGTACAACAAGATCGCCGGCTTCAGCGTGGGCGACGTGCACTTCGTGCCGGGCTTCCCGGTCATGGCCTGGCCGATGATGGAGTGGGTGCTCGACACCACGTACCGGCACCTGTTTCGCGACAAGCCGCTCGCGTGGAGAAGTCGGTGATCGTCTTCGGCTCCATGGAAGCGGCGCTGACGCCGCTCATGGAGCAGCATCGAGCGCGACCATCCGGGCGTCAAGGTGTTCAGCCTGCCCAGCGTCGACCACCCCGAGTACGGCCGCCACATCGACCTCGGCGTGAAGGGCGACCCGCGCTGGTGGAGCCCGCCTACGCACAGCTGCTGGCGGGCCTGCAAGGAGTTCGGCGCCGGCTGGGCCCCGAATTGGTGCGCTGACCGGCATGCACCAATGCTGTGCAAATTCGCGTTAGCACCAACATGGTGCATTGCTCATCCAAAAGCGCAAGGCTCCCGTAGGGAAAAGCGCTAAAAGTCGGGGACAATCGCCGAGCTTTGCGGCGCGCGCCATGCACCAGCTTTGGCACAGAAACTGCATTCCCCATCCCGTCCAATATTTTCAACAACCATCCAATTAGGAGAAACCTGATGGCAGCCAAGAGCGTCGCAGACGTCATGAAGATGGTGAAGGAAAACGAAGTCAAGTTCGTCGACTTCCGTTTCACCGACACCCGCGGAAAAGAACAACACGTCACTGTGCCCGTTTCGCATTTCGACGAAGACAAGTTCAGCTCGGGCCACGCCTTCGACGGCTCCTCGGTCGCAGGCTGGAAGGGCATCGAAGCCTCCGACATGCTGCTGATGCCGGACCCGAACACCGCCAACATCGACCCGTTCTTCGAAGAGACCACGCTGTTCCTGTCGTGCGACGTGCTCGAGCCGGGCGACGGCAAGGCCTACGACCGCGACCCGCGCTCGATCGCCAAGCGCGCCGAGGCCTACCTCAAGGCCTCCGGCCTGGGCGACACGGCCTTCTTCGGGCCGGAGCCCGAATTCTTCATCTTCGACGACGTGCGCTGGGGCGCAGACGGCTCCGGCTCGTTCGTGCACATCGACGAATACGAAGCGCCGTGGAACACCGGCAAGGTGATCGAAGGCGGCAACAAGGGCCATCGTCCGACCACCAAGGGCGGCTACTTCCCGGTGCCCCCGGTCGACAGCACGCAGGACCTGCGCGCGGAGATGCTCGCTGATCCTCGAGTCGCTGGGCATCCCGGTCGAGGTGTTCCACCACGAAGTGGCGGGCGCCGGCCAGAACGAGATCGGCACCCGGTTCAGCACGCTGGTGCAGCGCGCGGACTGGACCATCCTGATGAAGTACGTGATCCACAACGTCGCCAACGCCTACGGCAAGACCGCGACCTTCATGCCCAAGCCCGTCGTCGGCGACAACGGCTCCGGCATGCACGTGCACCAGTCGGTGTGGAAGGACGGCAAGAACCTGTTCGCCGGCGACGGTTATGCGGGCCTGTCGGACTTCGCGCTGTACTACATCGGCGGCATCATCAAGCACGCCCGCGCGCTGAATGCCATCACCAACCCCGGCACCAACAGCTACAAGCGCCTGGTGCCCGGCTTCGAAGCCCCGGTGAAGCTCGCGTACTCGGCGCGCAACCGCTCGGCTTCGGTGCGCATCCCGTACGTCGCGAACCCGAAGGGCCGCCGCATCGAAGTCCGCTTCCCGGACCCGACGTGCAACCCCTACCTGGGCTTTGCGGCCATGCTGATGGCCGGCCTGGACGGCATCGAGAACAAGATCCACCCGGGCGAAGCCGCCACGAAGGACCTGTACCACCTGCCGCCGGAAGAGGACGCGAAGATCCCGACCGTCTGCCACAGCCTCGACCAGGCGCTGGAGTACCTCGACAAGGGCCGCAGCTTCCTGACCAAGGGCGGCGTGTTCACCGACACCATGATCGACGCCTACATCGAGCTGAAGATGCAGGAAGTCACGCGCTTCCGCATGACGACGCACCCGATCGAGTTCGACATGTACTACTCGCTGTAGAAATCCACAGCCCGTTGCGTGAAAAGGACCCACTCAGGGTCCTTTTCTTATTGGAATCAACGGGTTAGTTGGCATTTATGAAGAGTTGCGCGATACTGGCAGGCCGTCCTGTGCATCCAGGTGCGAGGAGCAAGCTCATGAAGTCCGCCTTATTGATGATCCCGCTGGCCATCGCTTTCGTGGCCACCGACAGCAACGCGCAGTCCCGCATCTACCGCTGCGGGAACACCTATACCAACAACACCGCCGAGGCGCAGGCCAAGGGCTGCAAGCTCATGGAGGGCGGCAACATCACGGTGGTGGAGGGTACGCGCGTCAACGGCAATGCGCCGGTGAAGGTCGCCACCGCGCCCCAGTCGGCTGCGGGCCCGGGGCAGCGCGTCGACGCCGACGACCAGCGCGCCCGCGATTCCGATGCGCGTGCCATCCTCGAAGCCGAACTGAAGAAGGCCGAGGCCCGGCAGGCCGAGCTGCTCAAGGAATACAACAACGGCGACCCTGAAAAGCTCGGCCCCGAGCACCGCAACAACCAGAAGTACCTGGACCGCGTCGCCGAAATGAAGGCGAGCATCGCGCGCACGGAGAACGACATTGCGGGCATCAAGCGCGAGCTCGGCCGCGCTGGGTCAAAATGAGGGCTTGACCCTCCAGCCATCCCCTTCCGACCGCTTCCAGTCGCTGGACCTGCTGGCCACGCTCGTGGCGGTGGTCGCGAGCGACGGCTCGGTCCTCTTCGCCAACTCCGCACTCGAGGATGCCCTGGGGATCTCCAGGCGCACGATCGAAGGCTCCAGCTTCCCCCAGTGCTTCACGGAGCCGCACATCCTGCAGAACGCGCTGGAAGGCGCGGGCAGCAACGAGTTCGCGGCGCTGCGCTATGACGCCTGGCTGGTGCGCCAGAACCAGGGCGATCCTTTGCCGGTCCACGTGGTGGTGGCGCAGACCGACAGGCCGGGCGAGGTCATCGTCGAGCTGCTGCCGCTGGAAGCGCAGGCCAAGCAGGACCGCGAGGAGCGCCTGATCGACCAGGCCCAGGCGAACAAGGAGCTGATCCGCAACCTGGCCCACGAGATCAAGAACCCGCTGGGCGGCATCCGCGGGGCGGCGCAGCTGCTGGAGATGGAAATCGATTCTCGGGAGCTGAAGGAATACACCAAGGTCATCATCCACGAGGCCGACCGCCTGCAGACGCTGGTCGACCGCCTTCTCGCGCCGCACCGGCGCCCGCACGTGGTGGGCGACGTCAACATCCACGAGGTCTGCGAGCGCGTGCGGTCGCTGATCCTGGCCGAGTTCCCCCGCGGGCTGAAGGTGGTGCGCGAGTACGACATCTCCATTCCCGAGTTCCGCGGCGACCGCGAGCAGCTGATCCAGGCCGTGCTCAACATCGCCCACAACGCCTGCCAGGCCTTGTCGGAGCGGATCGCGGCAGGCGACGCGCAGCTGGTTTTCCGCACGCGCATCGCCCGCCAGGTGACTTTCGGCAAGCAGCGCTACCGACTGGCATTGGAATTGCATGTCATCGACAACGGGCCCGGTGTACCGGACTCGATCAGGGATCGCATCTTCTTTCCGCTGGTGTCGGGAAGGGAAGGCGGTTCCGGCCTGGGGCTGACGCTGGCGCAAACCTTCGTGCAGCAGCATCATGGGCTGATCGAGTGCGACAGCGTGCCCGGGAAGACGGACTTCAAGATGCTGATTCCGTTGCCGTGACTTAACGCGAATGACCTGGGATGACAACAACACATGAAGCCGATCTGGATCGTTGACGATGACCAATCCATCCGCTTCGTGCTGGAGAAGGCACTGCTGCGCGAGGACCTGCCGACCCGCAGCTTCACCAATCCCCGCGAGGTGCTGCAGGCCCTGGAGTCGGGCGACGACGACGAGGGCCCGCAGATCCTGGTGAGCGACATCCGCATGCCGGGCGGCTCGGGGCTGGACCTGCTCACCAAGGTCAAGGAAAAGCACCCGGGGCTGCCGGTGATCATCATGACTGCGTTCTCCGACCTGGACAGCGCGGTCTCGGCCTTCCAGGGCGGCGCGTTCGAGTACCTGCCCAAGCCCTTCGACCTGCCCAAGGCCATCGAGCTGATCCGCCGTGCCGTGGAGGAAAGCCAGCGCGAGGAGGTGGCCGAGGAACGCATGGCCGCGGCACCCGAGATGCTGGGCCAGGCGCCTGCCATGCAGGACGTGTTCCGCGCCATCGGCCGGCTGTCGCAAAGCAACGTCACGGTGATGATCACGGGCGAATCCGGCTCCGGCAAGGAACTGGTCGCGCGAGCGCTGCACAAGCATTCGCCGCGCGCCGGCGGGCCCTTCGTTGCGATCAACACTGCGGCCATCCCCAAGGACCTGCTGGAGTCCGAGCTGTTCGGCCATGAGCGGGGCGCCTTCACCGGCGCGCAGACCATGCGCCGTGGCCGCTTCGAGCAGGCCGAGGGCGGGACGCTGTTCCTCGACGAAATCGGCGACATGCCGTTCGACCTGCAGACGCGGCTGCTGCGGGTGCTGTCGGACGGGCATTTCTACCGGGTGGGCGGGCACAACGCCGTGAAGGCCAACGTGCGCGTGATCGCCGCGACCCACCAGGACCTGGAGCAGCGCGTCAAGGAAGGCGTGTTCCGCGAAGACCTGTTCCACCGCCTCAACGTCATCCGCCTGCGGTTGCCGGCCCTGCGCGAGCGCCTCGACGACATCCCGATGCTGGCGCGCCATTTCCTGCAGCAAAGCGCCAAGCAGCTGGGCGTGGAGCCCAAGCGGATATCCGATGCGGCGCTGGCGCGCCTTGCCACGTTCGGCTTTCCCGGCAATGTGCGGCAGCTGGAAAACATCTGCCACTGGCTCACGGTGATGGCGCCGGCCCAGGTGATCGAGCCGAAGGACCTGCCGCCGGAAATCGCCGCCGTGCCTGCCGAAGCCACGGCGGGGCGGCCGCTGCCGCCGGCGGCCGAGGCTGCCAGGCCGGCCGCGCCGGACGACGCCTCGGGCGGTACGGCAGCCGCGGCGGCGGAGGTTTCCCCGGCCTCCAACGGCCCGCGCGGGTGGGAGTCGGGCCTGGAAGCCGAGGCGCTCGAGCTGCTGGCCAGCGGCCGTCACGACGTCTGGGATGCACTGACCAAGCGCTTCGAATCCAAGTTGATCCTCACGGCGCTGGCCAACACGCGCGGGCGCCGTATCGAGGCCGCTCAAAAGCTCGGCATCGGCCGCAACACCATCACGCGCAAGATCCAGGAACTTGGCCTAGAGTAGTTCCACGGTCACCGGCGCGTGGTCGCTTGGTTTCTCCCATTTGCGAGGGACGCGGTCGATGGAGCATGACTTCACCTGCGGCTTCAGGGCTTCGGTCACCAGGATGTGGTCGATGCGAAGGCCGCGGTTCTTCTGGTAACCCAGCATGCGGTAGTCCCACCAGCTGTAGCTCTTTTCCGGTTGCTCGAAGAGGCGGAAGCTGTCGCACAGCCCGAGTTCCACCAGCTTGCGGAAATGGTCGCGCTCTTCGGTCGTGTGGTGGATGGTCTCGCGCAGGCCTTCGGGGTCGTACGAGTCCCTGTCTTCCGGGGCGATGTTGAAATCGCCGACCAGCGCGAGGCGAGGGTGGCGCGCCATCTCCTCGCGCAGGTAGTCGCGCAGGCCCCGCAGCCAGCTCATCTTGTATTCGAACTTCTCGGTGCCGGGCGCCTGTCCGTTCACGAAATAGCCGTTGACCAGGCGCAGCGCCCCCGAAGGCGCTTCCACCGTGGCGGCGATCACGCGCGAATGCTCGTCGGCGAAACCGACGATGTTCTTCACGACGTCGTGCAGCGGCTGCCGGCTCATGATGGCCACGCCGTTGTAGGTCTTCTGGCCGAACACCGCGCAGTGTTCGTAGCCGGCGGTGCGCAGCACGTCCAGCGGGAACTTGTCGTCGGTGAGCTTGAGCTCCTGCAGGCAGAGCACGTCCACCGGGTTGGCCGCGGTCCAGTCCAGCACGTGTTGCAGCCGCGCCGTGAGCGAGTTGACGTTCCAGGTGGTGATCTTCATCGCAGGCGGCCAGCCATCAGATGTGCAGCAGCGCCAGCACGCCGATCGCGGTGCCGATGCCGGCCACCGCGAACATGCCCCATTCCAGCCACTTCTTCTTGGTGAGCAGCGCAATCGCTGCCAGGGCGATCGACACCTGCAGCGCCGTCGTGGCCTGGGCCCAGCGGTGGTGCTGGTGCATCTGCGCGTCGCTTTGCTGGTCCCATTCGGTGGCTTGCGCCTCGAGCTTGCGCGCTTCGGTCTCGATTTCCTTCTTCTCCTTCTCGTAGCGGTCCACCTTGGCCTGGTAGACGGCCTGCTTCTCGGGCGGGGAGAGGTCGCGCGAGACCTCGGCCAGCGACTGCTTCGTGCTCTTGGACTGGAAGTAGTTCCACTGGTTGGACGCCTCGGTCTTCTTGATGGCCGCGTTGTTCTTGTACAGGCCTGCATTGGCCTGCGTGGCGCCGCCCATGTACGAGAAGATCGCGCCCACGGTGGCGATGATCGCCGTGAAGACCGCGATCTGGTTGATCATGCCGCCTTCGCCGTGCGAAGCGTGCTGCGCCGCGTGCTCCAGCTCGTGGTCGTGCGGGCCGTGCACGTGAAATCCTGCTCCTGACATTTCAGTCTCCTGCTGTTGTGTTCTGGTATGTGACGAAACTGTAGGCCAGGCCGCTCGCCGACTGGTGGCGCTCGCGCGCGACTTCCTTCCACCGTTCATCGAAGCGTGGCGCGAAGGCGTCGCCATCGAAGTCCGCATCGATCTCCGTGACTTCGGCGGTGCGGACCAGCGGCAGGGCCTGGGCGTAGAGGTCGGCGCCGCCGATCACCCAGGCCTGCGGCGCGCCGACACACATCGCAATGGCTTCGGCCAGCGAGGCGGCGCGGGTCGCGCCGCCCGCCTGCCAGCCGTCCTGGCGCGTCACCACGATGTTGGTGCGGCCCGGCAGCGGCCGGAATTTCGGCGGAATCGAATCCCAGGTCTTGCGCCCCATGATGACCGGGCAGCCGAGAGTCACCTGCTTGAAATGCGCCAGGTCTTCCGGCAGGTGCCAGGGCATCACGCCGCCCTTGCCGATCGCGCCGTTGCGCGCGCGCGCGAGGATCATCCCAAGCTTCATGGCGCTCAAACCGCCACCGGCGCCTTGATCGGGGGGTGGCACTGGTAGTCCTGCATCTCGAAGTCCTCGTACTCGTACTCGAAGATCGACGCCGGCTTGCGCTTGATGTTCAGGACGGGGTAGGGGAACGGCGCTCGGCTCAACTGCAGTTCCACCTGCTCGTGATGGTTGCTGTAGATGTGGCAGTCGCCGCCGGTCCAGATGAAGTCGCCCACGGCCAGGTCGCACTGCTGCGCCATCATGTGAGTCAAGCAGGGCATAGCTGGCGATGTTGAACGGCACGCCCAGGAAGATGTCCGCGCTGCGCTGGTAGAGCTGGCACGAGAGCTTGCCGTCGGCGACGTAGAACTGGAAGAAGGCATGGCAGGGCGCCAGCGCCATCTTCGGGATGTCCGCCACGTTCCAGGCGCTGACGATGATGCGGCGCGAATCCGGGTTGGTCTTGATGGTCTTGACGGCCTCGGCGATCTGGTCGATGTGCCCGCCATCGGGCGTGGGCCAGCTGCGCCACTGCACGCCGTACACGGGACCCAGGTCGCCGTCCTCGCGTGCCCATTCGTCCCAGATCGTCACGCCGCGCTCGCGCAGGCGATTGTTGTCGCTGGAACCTTCCAGGAACCACAGGAGCTCGTGGATGATGGACTTGAGGTGGACCTTCTTGGTCGTCACCAGCGGAAAGCCCTCGCCCAGGTCGAAGCGCATCTGGTAGCCGAAGACGCTGCGCGTGCCGGTGCCGGTGCGGTCGGTCTTGGGCGTGCCATGGGTGTACACATGGCGCATGAAGTCCTCGTATTGCGAGCGGACGGGGCGGCTGGCTTCGGTCATGGATGGAATTATGCGCAACCCGGGCCGGGCCGCATCAGCGGCGCAGGATCCGGCCCGGGTTCAGGGTATTGGCCGGGTCCAGGGCGCGCTTGATCGCGCGCATCAGCTCCAGCGCCACCGGTGACTTGTGCTGCTCCAGCTTGTCCACTTTCAGGCTGCCCACGCCGTGTTCGGCCGAGATGGAGCCGCCGAACTCCTGCACCGAGTCGTACACGATGGTGTTGACCCGCTCCTCCTGCTCGCGCAGGAAGGCCGCGGCATCGCTGCCCTCGGGCGCCTGAACGTTGTAGTGCAGGTTGCCGTCGCCAAGGTGGCCGAAATTCACCATGCGCACGCCGGGAATCTCGCGCAACAGGCGCGCATCCGTGGCGCGGCAGAAATCGGGAATGGCCGATACCGGAATGGAGATGTCGTGCTTGATGTTCAGGCCCTCTTCGGCCTGCGCGAGCGGGATGGCCTCGCGGATGTGCCAGAGCTGGTGCGCCTGCGTCAGGTTCTCGGCGACCACGGCGTCGGTGACGCAGCCGTCCTCCATTGCGGTTTCCAGCAACCGCTCGAACTGGGCGCGGGCGTGCAGTTCGGACTCGTGGTCCGAGTTCTCCAGCAACACGCAAAATTCCGCGTCCTCATAGAGGGGCACGCGCATCTGGGTGAAATGCTTGGCGACCAGGCTGAGCGGGAAGCGCCCCATGACCTCGAAGCCCGTCAGGCCCGCGCCGAGGTGTTTATGGGCCAGGCCCAGCAGCTGCACCGCGTCTTCCATCGAAGCGACGGCGGCCCAGGCCGTGAGCGTGGCAGCCGGCAGCGGATACAGCTTCATCGTCGCGGCGGTGATGATGCCCAGGGTGCCTTCGCTGCCGACGAAAAGGTCGCGCAGGTCGTAGCCGGTGTTGTCCTTGCGCAGGCCCGTGAGGCCGTCCCAGACCTCGCCTTGCGCGGTCACCACTTCCAGGCCCAGGCACAGGTCGCGGGCATTGCCGAAGCGCACGACCTGCGTGCCGCCGGCGTTGGTGGCCAGGTTGCCGCCGATGGTGCAGCTGCCTTCGGCCGCCAGGCTCAGGGGGAACAACAATCCCGCGCGCTGCGCCGCCTCCTGCACGTTCTGCAGCACGCAGCCCGCCTCCACCGTGATGGTGAGGTTGGCGGCATCGATCTCGCGCACTGCGTTCAGGCGCTGCAGGCTGAGCACCACCTGGCGGCCGCTTTCGTCGGGCGTCGAGCCGACCACCAGCCCGGTATTGCCGCCCTGCGGCACGATGGACGTGCCCGCCTCCGCGCAGGCCTTCACGACCTGGGCCACTTCCGCGGCATTCGCGGGCCGCACGACTGCCAGCGCCTTGCCGCGCGAACGCTTGCGCCAGTCCTGCTCCCAGGCGCCGAGGTCGCCTTCGGTCAACACGTGGCTTGCGCCCACCACGGCCTGCAGCCGGCCGATCAATGCATTCATGGGTTTGCCTTTCGCAACCGCAACCTGACGTGCAGCACGCAGGCTGCGAACAACGCGACGCAAAGCACGACTTCGAGCAGCGCGAGCTGGGCGCTCAGGCCCCGGTCGCTCCAGGCGCGCACCACGCCTTCGGTGAAATAGACCCACACCATCAGGCTGACCCAGCGGTACGTGTACATCCGGTGGCGCAGCAGGCCCGCCAGGGGCAGGCAAAGCGGCAGTGCCTTCAGGGCCAGCCAGGAGCCGCCCGGGCGCAACGGCGCGAGCCACAGTTCCCACACGAGCCCCAGCACGATCAGCCCCAGCAGGCTGCCGACGGCCAGCCAGCGCGTGAAGGCGACAGCGCCGGTCGGCGTGGCGGGCGTGGATTCGGGAGCGTGCATGGGCGATGGCATCATAGCGGCGATGGACTTGCGCACGTTTCTCGCCGACCTCACCCGCTTCCCGTGGAAGTCCACGGCGCTGACGCTGGGCGAGCGTTTCCGGGAAGACCGGCTCGGCCTCACCGCCAGCAGCCTGACTTTCACCACCACGATGGCGCTGGTGCCGTTCTTCACCGTGGCGCTGGCGGTTTTCACCGCGTTCCCGATGTTCGGCAAGCTGCAGGATGCCCTGCAGGCCTGGCTGGTGCAGTCGCTGATCCCCGAGGCCATCGCCCGCCAGGTGCTGGGTTACCTGAACCAGTTCGCCGGCAAGGCCAGCCGCCTGGGCGCGGCCGGCCTCGCGGTCCTGTTCGTGACGGCGCTGGCGCTGGTGTTGACCATCGACCGCACGCTCAACGGCATCTGGCGGGTCCGGCGCCCGCGCCCGCTGGGCCAGCGGGTGCTGGTGTACTGGGCCGTGATGACGCTGGGGCCCCTGTTGCTGGGCGCGTCGCTGAGCACGAGTTCGTACCTGCTGTCGGCATCGCGCGGCCTGGTGGTCTCCATGCCGGGGATGGTGCAGGTTCTCCTCAACGTCGTCGAATTCATCCTGCTGGCGGGCGGCCTGGCGGCGTTGTACCGCTATGTGCCGAACACGCCGGTGCGCCGCAGCCACGCCTGGGCCGGCGGCCTGTTCGCCGCCATCGGCATCGAGCTGGCGCGCAAGCTGCTGGCCTTCTACATCGGTACCGTACCGACCTACTCGGCCGTTTACGGCGCCTTCGCCACGCTGCCGATCCTGCTGGTGTGGATCTACGTGGGCTGGGTGATCGTGCTGCTGGGCGCGGTCGTCGCCGCTTACCTGCCGAGCCTGCTGGCGGGCACGCACCGCCGCGCGGCCGCCCACGGCTGGCATTTCCAGCTGGCGCTCGAGGTGCTGGCGCAGCTCGAAACCGCCCGCGTATCGGCCCGGCGGGGCTTGACCGTTCACCAGCTGGTCGAGGCGCTGCAACTCGACGCGCTGCAATTGGAGCCCGTGCTGGAAACGCTGGTGACGCTCGACTGGATCGGCCGGATCAACGAAGTGGAGGACGAAGCGGAAACGCGCTACATCCTGCTGGCCGACACGCAATCCACCGCGCTGGAGCCGCTGATGCGCCACTTGCTGCTGCCGCAGTCCGAGGCGACGGCGAAGCTGTGGAGCAGCGGCCGGCTGTCGGCCGTGTACCTGAAGGACGTGATCTAGATCCTGACCTTGCCGGTCCAGATGTCGCGGTACATCACCCAGTCGCCCATGAAGCTGTAGAACGGGCGCTTGAAGCTGGCGGGCTTGTTCTTCTCGAAGCCGAAGTGGCCGACCCAGGCGAATCCGTAGCCGCACACGAGGCCCGCGAGCAGCCACCACGGGTTGCGGGTGGCCAGCAGCAGCGCCAGGCAGACCAGCGACAGGCTGGAGCCGGCGAAATGCAGCCGGCGGCAGGTCACGTTGCTGTGCTCGGAGAGGTAGAACGGGTAGAACTGCGCGAACGTCGTGAAGGCGCGCGGGTCGGTCACGGGGCCGTCGGCTGCTGCGGTGTCCATGGGGTTGTCTCCTGTCCTGTTGCCGCAGTTTAGGCGACCCTGAACGGCGCGTGCAAGAAGCCGCGAAAGCGCGCGCGGCCGCCCCGGGTGGGCGGCGCGGTAAGGCGATAGCCGGGAAAGCGCGCGAGGAACCGGCCGATCGCGATGCGGCCTTCCAGCCGGGCCAGGCTGAGGCCCGCGCATTGGTGGATGCCGAAGCCGAAGGCCAGGTGCCGGTTGTTCTCGCGGGCCAGCTCGAGCATTTCGGGCCGCGTGAATTGGGCCGGGTCGCGGTTGGCCGCGCCGATGCACAGCGTGACCAGCGCCCCTTCTTCCAGCGCCACGCCGCCAACCCGGCAATCGCGCAGGGCGCGCCGGTTGCCCAGCTGGTTGGACGACTCGAAGCGCAGGAACTCGTCGACGGCGAGGCCGAGGGTGTTTTCCAGCGCCGGCGCGTCGTTGGCCAGCGTCGCCATCCGCGCCAGCAGGTTCGCCTTCTGGCCCGGCCATTCCTGCAGGGCTACCAGGGCATTGCCGATCAGGTTGGTCGTGGTTTCATGGCCGGCGTTGAGGATGAACACGCAGTTCTGCAGCAGCTCGGATTCGGTCAGCCGCTCGCCCGCAGTCTCGCCCTGGATCAACCGCGTCAGCACGTCATGCTCCGGATCGCCGGGATGCCGACGCCGGTGTGCCACCAGCTGCTCGAGGTAGGCGGTGAATTCCGCCACGCTGCGGTTGCCGAGGGCTTCCTGCTCCGGGCTGAGGCGCGGCTCCAGCGCACCCAGGATCGCCAGCGACCATCCGCGCAACGGGGCGCGGTCTTCGTGCGGCACGCCCAGCAGGTTGCCGATGATCTCCACGGGAATCGCCGAGGCGAAATCCTCGATCAGGTCGCCACCGCCTTTCGCGGCGATCGCATCCAGCAGGCTCTCCACCAGGGCCACCAGCCCGGGCTCCATTTCCGCGATGGCGCGCCGCGTGAGCGCACCCATGATGAGCTTGCGCACGCGGGTGTGCAGGGGCGGGTCGTTGAACACCAGGCTGGTGGTGTGGTGCTGCAGCAAGGGGGAGCCCGCGCCGTACTTGGGCGTGAATTCCACTTTCTTGTCCGAGCTGAACGTCTGCGCGTCGCGGTACACGTCCACCAGGTCCGCATAGCGGGTGAGAAAGTACGAGCCGTCCGGCATGCGCTTGATCGGCTCGGTTTCGCGCAGCAGGTCGTAGACCGGGTACGGGTTGGCGTAGAAATCGGCGGGCAGGGCACGCAGGTCGAAACCGGTGGCGATTTCGCGCGCCCGCGACGGCGCCATCGGCGGCGTGATCGACAAGCTCCCCGCTCATGTCTTGAGGAAGTCGCGGATGGCGAACAGCGTCGCGTCCGGCGTTTCGGTCATCTGGTGGTGGCCCACCGGCAGGCTTGTGACCTTCACCGACTTGCCGCTGTCCTTCGCCTTGGTGATGAGCGGTTGCGCCGCCTTGGGCTGCGTCATCTGGTCCACCGCGCCGAGCAGGAACAGCACCGGGCAGGTGATCGCGGCGATCGCCGCCTCTCCATTGGCATAGCTGTCGCAGGCCATGAAGCCGCGATGAAAGACGTTGACGCGCGGGTTGCTCTCCAATACGCGGCGGTTCAGCGCCGTGAAGGTGCCGAAGACCCAGGTGCCGGGGCCGAGCGCCGAAGGCGGCGCGGCCAGCGTGCTGCGCGAGAAGATGTTGATCATCTCGATGCCCTTGAGCGGCTGGTTCAATGCCGCGTCCAGCAGCACGGCCGACACCTTCATCGGGTACGCCGTGCCCACCAGGACCAGGTGGGTGGCGCGGGCCTTCAGGCGCGACGCGGCCTCCAGCGCGATCAGCGAACCCCAGCTGTGGCCGACCAGCGCGGCCCGCTCGACGCCGGCGGCATCGAGCAGCGCGGCCACGAAGTCCGCGGCCTCCTCGACGCTGGACGGGGCGTCGCCCTCGCTGCGGCAGTGGCCGGGCAGGTCCACCGCGAGCACGTTCCAGCCGTGGTTGGCCATGTAGCGCGTCTGCAGGATCCACACGCTGTGGTCGCTGACGACGCCATGGATGAAGACGACCGTCGGTTTCGCCTTGTCGAAGGGTTTGCCGCCGGTGTAGCAGTAGGTCGGGTGGCCGTTGACTTGCAGGTACATGGCTGGATTCTCCTCAGGCTTTCTCGGCGGCCTTCAATGCGCGCTTGAGGTCGTCGATCAGGTCGTCCGGGTCCTCCAGGCCGATCGACAGGCGGATGGTGCCCTGCGAGATGCCCCCGGCCGCGAGCGCGTCGTCGCTCATGCGGAAATGCGTGGTGCTCGCCGGATGGATGACGAGCGAGCGGCAGTCCCCCACGTTGGCCAGGTGGCTGAACACCTTGAGGGCTTCGATGAACTTCTTGCCCTGTTCGCGGTTGCCCTTCATGTCGAAGCTGAAGACCGAGCCCGCGCCCTTGGGCAGCAACCTGAGCGCGAGCGCATGGTCGGGGTGCGATTCCAGCATCGGGTGGCCCACGCGCGCCACGAACGGGTGCGCGGCGAGAAACTCGACCACCTTGCGCGTGTTGGCCATGTGCCGCTCCATGCGCAGCGGCAGCGTCTCGATGCCCTGCAGGATCAGCCAGGCGGTGTGCGGGCTCATGCAGGCGCCGAAATCGCGCAGGCCCTCGCGGCGCGCGCGCAGCAGGAAGGCGCCCACGGTCGATTCCTCCGTGAACACCATGTTGTGGAAGCCGTCGTAGGGTGCGGACAGCTCCGGGAATTTGCCGGACTTGTCCCAGTCGAAGCTGCCGCCATCCACGACCACGCCACCGATCACGGTGCCGTGCCCCGAGAGGAACTTGGTGGCCGAGTGGTAGACCAGGTCGGCCCCCAGGGCCAGGGGGCGCATCAGGTAAGGCGAGGTAAGAGTGGAATCCACCAGCAGGGGCACGCCGGCCTCGTGCGCAATGGCCGCGACCTGGGGCACGTCCAGCACGTCCAGGCCCGGGTTGCCCACGGTTTCGCCGAACAGCAGCTTGGTATCGGGCCGGATCGCCGCGCGCCAGCCGTCGAGGTCGCCCGGCCTGACGAAGGTGGTTTCGATGCCGAAGCGGCGCAAGGTGTAGTGCAGCAGGTTCTGCGAGCCGCCGTACAGCGCGGTGCTGGCGACGATGTGCGAGCCGGCGCCCATGAGGGTCGCGATGCTCAGGTGCAGGGCCGCCTGGCCGCTGGCGGTGGAGATCGCGCCGATGCCGCCTTCCAGGGCGGCCATCCGCTGCTCGAACACCGCATTGGTCGGGTTGCTGATGCGCGAATAGACGTGGCCGGCGCGCTCCAGGTTGAACAGGGCGGCCGCATGGTCGCTCGACTCGAAGACGAAGGAGGTGGTGAGGTGGATGGGCACCGCCCGGGCGCCGGTGGCGGGGTCGGGCGCGGCGCCGGCGTGCAGCGCGAGGGTGTCGAAGCCGGGGTCGGAATAACCGGGCATGGGGAGGTCTCCTCGAAAGGCGCGAAAAACAGTCTCTATGGAACTGGGCCAGATTGTGGGCTATATTGTTCCCACCGGCGGGTTACCGGTATCACCGAGGAGACGGCCATGAAAGTCAGCGACATCCTGCGCGTCAAGGGCAACACCCTCTACACGGTCACGCCCGAGGAGCCCCTGGGCAACGCGATCAATGTGATGGCCGAGAAAGACATCGGCTCCCTGGTGGTGATGGAACACGGCGACCTGGTGGGCATGCTCACCTTCCGCGAGGTGATCCTGCGCATCGTCAAGAACGGGGGCGCGGTCGGCAGCTCGCTGGTGCGCTCGGCCATGGACGACCACCCGCTGACCTGCACGTCGGAAACCGAACTCGACGAGATCCGCCGCATGATGCTCGAGCGCCACGCCCGCTACATGCCGGTGGTGGAGCGCCGCACGCTGATGGGCGTGATCAGCTTCTACGACGTTGCCAAGGCCGTGGTGGACAGCCAGAACTTCGAGAACCGCATGCTCAAGGCCTATATCCGCGACTGGCCCGGCGGCGAGGAACAGCCTCCCGCCGCCTGAGCGCGCCCGCTCGCCGCTCTGGGATAATCCCCGCATGAGCGGTAGCACTTTCGGCACGATTTTCGCGGTCACCAATTTCGGCGAGTCGCACGGCCCGGCCATCGGCTGCGTCATCGACGGCTGCCCCCCGGGCATGGCGCTTTCGGCGGCCGACATCCAGCCTGACCTGGACCGGCGCCGCCCCGGCACCAGCCGCCACGTGACCCAGCGCCAGGAGGAGGACAAGGTCGAGATCCTTTCCGGCGTGTATGAGGGCCGTACTACCGGCACGCCGATCACCCTGCTGATCCGCAACACCGACCAGCGCAGCAAGGATTACTCGGAGATCGCGCAGACCTTCCGGCCCGGCCACGCCGACTACACCTACCTGCAGAAGTACGGCCTGCGCGATCCACGCGGCGGTGGCCGCGCCTCGGCGCGCCTGACGGCGCCAATGGTCGCCGCCGGGGCCGTCGCCAGGAAATGGCTGGCCGCGCAGCACGGCACCGTCTTTCGCGGCTGCATGCAGCAGATCGGCGATATCGCGATCCCGTTCGAGAGCTGGGACCATGTGCACCGTAACCCCTTCTTCGCGCCGGTGGCCGACGTCAGGGCCCTGGAAGAGTACATGGACAGCCTTCGCAAGGCGGGTGACTCCTGCGGCGCACGCATCCGGGTCACGGCCACGAAGGTGCCGGCCGGGCTCGGCGAGCCGCTGTTCGACAAGCTCGACGCCGACATCGCCTTCGCGATGATGGGCATCAACGCGGTGAAAGGCGTCGAAATCGGCGCCGGGTTCGCCAGCGTGACCCAGCGCGGCACCACGCACGGCGACTCGCCGACGCCGCGGGGCTTTCGCACCAACAATGCCGGCGGCGTGCTGGGCGGCATCAGCACCGGCCAGGATCTCGAAGTCTCCATCGCCGTCAAGCCCACCAGCTCGATCATCAGCCCGCGCGAAACCATCGACATCCACGGGCAGGCGACGGAGGTCGTCACCAAGGGCCGGCACGACCCCTGCGTCGGCATTCGGGCCACGCCCATCGCGGAAGCGATGCTGGCCCTGGTCGTGATGGAGCACGCGCTGCGCCAGCGCGCCCAGAACGGCGACGTGGTCCCGCCGCTCGCCGCCATTCCCGGGTCGCTCGAGTAGCGCCGCGACCGGCACGAAATCCCCGCAGGCCGTACAGTGCCGGGTCGGCATCGAGGAAAAAGCAATGCAATACACCCGCCTGGGCAACACCGGCCTCAAAGTCTCGCGCATCTGCCTGGGCATGATGACCTACGGCACCCCGCAGTGGCGCCCCTGGGTCATGGACGAGGAGGCGTCGCGGCCGGTCGTGCGGCATGCCGTCGAGCTCGGCATCAACTTCTTCGACACCGCCGACCTGTACTCGGGCGGCGAAAGCGAAGTGCTCACGGGCAGGTTCCTGCGCGAGTTCTGCAAGCGCGAGGAGACCGTCGTCGCCACCAAGGTCTACTACCCGGTCGAGCTGTCCTTCAAGGGCGGCGCCAGCAGCGCGGCCAAGCCGGATCGGCGCCCCAACATGGACGGCCTGTCGCGCAAGCGCATCTTCCACGCGGTGGACGCCAGCCTGAAGCGGCTGGGCACCGACTACATCGACCTGTACCAGATCCACCGCCTCGACCAGGAAACCTCGATGGAGGAAATCATGGAAGCGCTGCATGACGTGGTGAAGGCCGGCAAGGTGCGCTACCTCGGCGCGAGCAGCATGTATGCGTGGCAGTTCGCCAAGATGCAGCAGATCGCTCGCGAGCGCGGCTGGACCCCGTTCGCCAGCATGCAGAACCACTACAACCTGGCTTACCGCGAGGAAGAGCGCGAGATGATCCCGCTGTGCCGCGATCAGGGCGTGGCGCTCATTCCCTGGAGCCCGCTGGCGCGCGGTTTCCTGGCCGGCAACCGCAAGGCCGGCGACAAGGAGTCGGGCGAGACCAGCCGCGCCAGGACCGACGACATCGCCCAGAACTATTACTACCGCAAGAGCGACTTCAAGGTGGTGGAGACGCTGGCGAAACTGGCCGCGAAGAAGGGCGTGAGCAACGCAACCCTGGCCTATGCGTGGCTGCTGAAGCAGGGCGTCACGGCGCCCATCGTCGGCGCGAGCAAGACCTACCAGCTCGACCAGGCCGCCGCCGCGCTGGACGTGAACCTCAGCGATGAGGAAGCCGCCCGGCTGGAAGCGCCGTACGAGCCGCATCCCATCCTCGGGCACGTGTAGGCATCCGTCATCCTGTTCCTACGAGCGCCGTTTGCGTCGTTCGACAGGCGACGCGCGCGCGTGGCGCCATAGTGGCCCTTTTCCCCGAAAGGCGACCCATGACCAAGCCCAGCGCCAAGAACCCGCCACGGCCCGCCGTGGGCGTTGCCACCGGCAAGAAGCAGCGCGAGTTGCAGCGCGAGCAGGACCGCAAGGACGAGGCGAAAGCCAGGCAGTCCGGCGAGGAAAAGCCGGGGAAGGCCGTCCAGGCCGGTCCCCGCGACCAGCCCGAGCCGCCGCTGCCGGCCCAGCACCTGCAAAAGCCCGGCGTGGAAGCGCAGATGGCGCTCAAGCCCCGTTTCGAGGCGCCGGACTACCGCGGTAGCGGCAAGCTCAAGGGCATGGTGGCCCTCATCACCGGCGGCGACTCGGGCATCGGGCGGGCCGTGGCCGTGCTCTATGCGCGTGAGGGTGCGGACGTGGCGATCGTCTACCTCAACTCGCACGATGACGCCCTGGAGACCCAGCGCTTCGTGGAGAAGGAGGGCCGCAAGTGCCTGCTGATCGCCGGCGACGTGAAGGATTCGAAGTTCTGCAGGCAGGCGGTGGAAAAGACCGTGCAGGAATTCGATCGCCTGGACATCCTGGTGAACAACGCCGCCTTCCAGCTGCATGCCGACAAGCTGGAAGACGTGACGGACGAACGCCTGGAGGAGACGATGAAGACCAACATCTTCGGCTACTTCTACATGGCGCGCGCGGCGATCCCGCACCTGGGCAAGGGCGCCTGCATCATCAACACGGGCTCGGTGACGGGCCTGCGCGGCAGCTCGCACCTGCTGGACTATTCGGCGACCAAGGGCGCCATCCACGCCTTCACCTTGTCGCTCGCGAGCAACCTGATCGGCAAGGGCATCCGCGTCAACGCGGTAGCGCCGGGACCGGTGTGGACGCCGCTGAACCCGGCTGACGCGCCGGCCGACAAGGTCGCGAAATTCGGCGAGCAGACCGACATGAAGCGGCCGGCCCAGCCGGAGGAACTCTCGCCCGCCTATGTGTTCCTGGCCTCGCCCGTGTGCTCGAGCTACATCACGGGCATCGTGCTGCCCATCACCGGAAGCGTCGGCGATTGAGGGGTTCGCTGGCGCGTGCCCTGCAGGCGGCGGCGAAAGCCACTAGGATGGCCTCATGAACGCCTTGAAGATCGATTTCGTCTCCGACGTCTCCTGCCCCTGGTGCGCCATCGGGCTGGCCTCGCTGGATCGCGCCCTGGAGCGCCTGGGCGGCGAGGTGCAGGCGGACCTGCACTTCCAGCCGTTCGAGCTGAACCCCGCCATGCCGCCGGGCGGGCAGGACATCACCGAGCACCTGACGCAGAAATACCGCAGCACGCCCGAGCAGCAGGCGCAGTCCCGCGAGGCCATCCGCGAGCGCGGGGCTGAGGTGGGCTTCGAATTCCGCAAGGAGGGGCGCGGGCGGATCTACAACACGTTCGACGCGCACCGGCTGCTGCACTGGGCCGCGCTCGAGGGCGCCGGGCCGCCAGCGTGCGCTGAAAAAGGCGCTGCTCAAGGCCTATTTCACGCGACGGGCGCAGCCCCGCAGACCACGAGGTGCTGGTGCAGGCGGCCGGCGACGCGGGGCTGGACCCGGCGCGGGCGAGACAGATCCTGGACAGCGACGAATTCGCGGCGCAGGTGCGCGAGCGCGAGCAGTTCTACCTCGGCCACGGCATCCACGCGGTGCCGGCAGTCATCATCAACGACCGCCACCTGATCCAGGGCGGCCAGCCGCCGGAGGTGTTCGAGCAGGCCCTGCGCCAGATCGCCGCGGGCTGAGGGCTCAGGCGCCGGCCGGGCGCCAGCGCTCGTTCACCGTCATCCAGAAATCGTGCACCTGCCGCATCTTGCGGCGCAACTCGTCATAGTCGGTGGCCTTGCGCACGTAGCTGTTGGCGCCGCTGGCGTAGCAGGCGGCGATGTCGCCCTTTTCGGTGGACGACGAGTGCATGACCACGGGGATGGTGGCGGTGCGCGGGTCCTGGCGCACCGCCTTGAGCACGTCCAGCCCGTGCAGGCGAATGAGCTTCATGTCGAGGATGATCAGGCGCGGCTGGCAGCCCGTGTCGCGCCCGGCGTGGGCGCCGCGGGCGAACAGGTAGTCCAGCGCTTCGACGCCGTCGGTGGCGGTGACGATCTGCCGGGGATCGCAACAGTCGCCGAGCGCCATCACGGTCAGTTCGAGGTGATCGGGGTTGTCGTCCACCACGAGGATCGCGGCGTGGTTCATCTTCGGGCCCAAAGGAAGCACGTTTTCTCTGGCGCTTTGGCCAGACTCTCCCTGTACTGCGGCGTCGGTATGTTGCGCGTGCGATCCGACTTTGGGCCTATTTTCGCATGCCTGCAAGCGTCGCGAACCCTCCATTTGGAGGAGATTCAGGCGCTCGCGCCCCGGGAAAGCGAAGTGCAGTAGTCCATCAGGGCGTCGGTTTCGATCGACTTGTCGAAGACGCCGTCGCAACGCAGCGCTTCGCACTGGCGGCGGACTTCGAGGTTGGCGGTCCCGGTCAGTACCACCATCTTCTGCCCGGGCTTGCGGTCGCGCAGCGCGTTGAGCACCCCGAAGCCGCTGCCGCCGGGCTCCAGGATCAGGTCGACGATGGCGATGTCCCATTCGTTCGCGGGATCGGTGAGCCAGGCGACCGCGTCCTTCTGGTTGCCGGCCACGCCTGCCGTGACGATGCCTGCCAGCTCGGCCAACGCCTCGACCAGGCTTTCGCGGATCGAAACGTTGTCTTCCACCACGAACGCCTTGAGGGCCAACTCCAGTCTCCTTGCCGTCGCGAGACAGCCTTCGCCATGATCGCACGGACTTTAACTCCGCGCAGGCCGGCTGGGGCGGGGTTTGCCGCATTTTTCATGCAGCCCGGCAAGGGACCGGACAGAAGTGGTCGTCAGCCCACGCGCACTTCGATGCGCCGGGGCTTCGCCTCCTCCAGCTTCGGGATGGCGAGCCGGAGCACCCCGTCCTTGAGGCTGGCCTCGATGCGCGACGCGTCGAGTTCGCGGCTGAGCGCGAACTCGCGCCGGTAGGACGGGAATCGGGCCTCGCCGTACACCAGCTGCATGCCTTCCGGCTGCACGGTGGTCGCGGTGGCCTCGAGCACCAGGCTGTCGCCGTCCACGCGCACGCCGAGGCGGTCGCGCGAGACACCCGGCAGGTCGGCCAGGAGCGTGATGCCGGCTTCGTCCTCGTACACGTCGACCGGCGGCACGACGAAGGGCTGCTCGCGGTCCTGCCCGTCGTCGCTGCGGGCCTGCGGCTCCCGGCGGTTGCCGGTCTGGAGTTCGGTATTCATGGCGGTCTCCTTTCCTTCGAACATGCAAGTGTCAATTGACTTCGATGCGGCGCGGCCGGGACGACTCGCGCTTGGCGACGGTCACCCTCAGGATGCCGTCGCGGTAGGTGGCATCCACCTTGCCGGGGTCGGCGTCGTCGGGCAGGCTCACCACCCGCCGGAAGTTGCCGGCGAAGCGCTCCTGCGCGTACACGCTGGTCGTGTCGCCCGCCTCGGGCAGCGCGCTCTTGCGCTCGCCGGCGATGACCAGCAGGCCGCGGTCGACGCTCAGCTGGATCGATGCGGGATCGAGCCCCGGCGCCAGCGCCATCACTTCGATGGTGTCCGGGGTGGTGCCGACGTTGATGACGGGGAAGCTCGCGCCCGTCAGCGCGCGGATGCTCGACCGTTCGGCCGGCCGGAACATCTGGTCAAGCACCCCCTGCAGGCGGTTGAGCTCCGAAAAGACGTCCGCCGCGGGCCTGAAGGATGCGTTCATCATCACCTTTCTCCTTTGCTTTCAGGGTCTGGAAAACGTTGGGTTGGGAGCGCGGGCGCCCCGCGCGATCCTGAATTAGCGGCTGCATGCCGGGTTTTCAAGACCCCGGCGCGGGGCGGATCACCACCTGTGGATGAGCACGGGTGCGGCGGCCACCAGCATCGCGACCCCGGATGCGGTCAGCAGGCCGAGGACGACCTTGCGAAATGCCGTTTCGCCGATGCCCAGGTAGAGCCGCGCACCCAGCAGCGAGGGCACCAGCATGGCAGGCGCCACGATCGCGAACAGCGGCAGCATCTCGCGCGTCGCGATGCCCGTGACCACGTAGCTCGCGAAGGTCACGGCCAGCATCGCCAGGTTGAAGTTCTGGATCACCGCGCGCTGCACGTCCTTCTCGAAGCCGCGCACCGTGCACCACAGGGTGGGGACCACCCCCGTGAAGCCGCCGAGGCCGCCCATCATCCCGCCGGCGGCACCCGCCACGGCGTCCGCGACGCGCCCGCCGTGGGTGATGCGCGGCAGCTGCGCGGCGAAGAACATCAAGGGGCACATGACGACCAGCAGCAGGCCCAGCAAGCCCTTGAACAAGGGGATGTCCAGGCGCGGCAGGATGTAGATGCCGACCGGCAGCCCGGCGAGCCCGCCCGCGACGAAAGGCAGCAGGCGGGGGAGGTTGAAGCCGCGCCGCACCGAGACGGCCGCGATGACCTGGCCGGTCAGCGCGCCGAACACCGCCAGTGCCGCCGCCAGCTGCGGCTCCAGCGTCCAGGCCCAGAGGGACATGGCCGTGAGGCCGAAACCGAAGCCGGAGAGGCCCTGCACGAAGCCGGCGAGGGCCGCGCCGACGATGACGATGAGGGTCAGCGAGTCAATGGGTCACTCGTAGGCCGACATCGGCACGCAGCTGCAGAACAGGTTGCGGTCGCCGTAGACGTTGTCCACGCGGCCCGACCGGCGGCCAGTACTTGGCGTGGCGCCGCTCGTCCAGCACGGCTGCGCCGACCTCGCGCGGGTAGGCGTGCGTCCACTCGCCCTTGAGCAGGCTCGCCGCCGTGTGCGGCGCGTGCTTGAGCGGGTTGTCGTCCTGCGGCCATTCGCCGCGCTCGATGCGGCGGATCTCCTCGCGGATGGCGATCATCGCGTCGATGAAGCGGTCGAGCTCGTCCAGCGTTTCGCTTTCGGTGGGCTCCACCATCAGCGTGCCGGCGACCGGGAAGCTCAGCGTGGGCGCGTGGAAGCCGTAGTCGATCAGGCGCTTGGCCACGTCCTCGGCCGTCACGCCGCTGGCTTCCTTGAGCGGGCGCAGGTCCAGGATGCACTCGTGGGCCACGTGGCCGTTGGCGCTGGCGTACAGCGTGGGGTAGTGGTCCTTCAGGCGCGCGCTGATGTAGTTGGCGCGACAGGATGGCGACTTCGGTCGCCTGCTTCAGGCCCTCGGCGCCCATCATGCGGCAGTACATCCAGCTGATCGGCAGCACGGCCGCATTGCCCAGCGGCGCGGCGGACACCGCGCCGACCGCGTGCCCGGGGCATGCCGCCCGTGCGCGTGCCCCGGCAGGAACGGCACGAGGTCCTCGACCACGCACACCGGGCCGACGCCCGGGCCGCCGCCGCCGTGCGGGATGCAGAAGGTCTTGTGCAGGTTCAGGTGGCTCACGTCGCCGCCGAATTCGCCCGGCGCGGCCACGCCGACCAGCGCGTTCATGTTGGCGCCGTCCACGTAGACGCGGCCGCCGTGCCGGTGCACCAGCGCGCACAGCTCCTTGACCTGCATCTCGAACACGCCGTGCGTGCTGGGGTAGGTGATCATCACGCAGGCCAGGTTGGCGCTGTGCTGCTCGCACTTGGCCTGCAGGTCGGCCATGTCGACGTTGCCGTTCTCGTCGCAGGCCGTCACCACCACCTGCAGGCCGGCCATCTGCGCGCTGGCCGGGTTGGTGCCGTGCGCGGACGACGGGATCAGGCAGATGTTGCGGTGGGCCTGGCCCTTGCTCTCGTGGTACGCCTTGATGGCCAGCAGGCCGGCGTACTCGCCCTGCGAGCCGGCGTTGGGCTGCAGGCTGATGCCGGCGTAGCCCGTGGCCTGGCACAGCCAGGCGCGCAACTGCTCGTCGAGTTCCGCGTAGCCCTGCAGCTGGTCGGCCGGCGCGAAGGGATGCACGTTGGCGAATTCCGGCCAGGTGATGGGGATCATCTCGCTGGTGGCGTTGAGCTTCATCGTGCAGCTGCCCAGCGGGATCATGCTGCGGTCCAGCGCCAGGTCCTTGTCGGCCAGCGCGCGGATGTAGCGCAGCATGCCGGTTTCGGAGTGGTGGGTGTTGAACACCGGATGGGTGAGGAAGGCGCTGGTGCGGCGCAGCTCCGGCGGGATCAGCGGCTCGACGCCCTTCTCGAAAGCGGCGAACGAGGGCAGGGCGGCGCCGTCCTTCGCGAAGATCGACCAGAGCAGTTCGATGTCTTCGCGCGTGGTGGTTTCGTCCAGCGAGATGCACAGGTAGTCACCGAAGTAGACGCGCAGGTTGGCCTGCATGGCACGGGCGCGCGCGGCGAAGGCCTGCGTCTGCGCGCCGGTCTTCAGGCTCAGCGTGTCGAACGCGCCGCCGGGCCGCGGCGGGTGGCCGAGCTGCTCCAGGCCCTTCGCCAGGATGGCGGTGTAGCTGGCCACGCGCTGCGCGATGCGCTTGAGCCCCTGCGGGTCCGTGGTAGACCGCGTACATGCTGGCCACCACGGCCGGCAGCACCTGCGCCGTGCAGATGTTGGAGGTGGCCTTCTCGCGGCGGATGTGCTGCTCGCGCGTCTGCAGGGCCAGGCGGTAGGCGGGGTTGCCGTGCGCGTCCACGCTGACGCCGACCAGCCGGCCGGGCAGGTAGCGCTTGAACTCGTCGCGGCAGGCCATGTAGGCGGCGTGCGGCCCGCCGGCGCCCATCGGCATGCCGAAGCGCTGCGTGGTGCCCACGACGATGTCGGCGCCGAATTCGCCCGGCGGCACCAGCAGCGTGAGGGCCAGCAGGTCGGCCGCCACGATGAAGGCGGCCTGCTTCGCGTGGACTTTGTCGACGTCGGCGCGCAGGTCGTCGATGCGGCCGCTGGTGGCCGGGTACTGCACCAGCACGGCGAAGTAGTCGCCGGCCAGCGCCTGGTCCCACTCCGCGGCCGAATTCGCCAGCACCACCTCGATGCCCAGCGGCCGGGCGCGGGTCTGCACCACTTCGATGGTCTGCGGGATGGCAGTCGCCCGCCACGACGAAGACATTGCTCCTGCTCTTCACGCTGCGCTTGGCCAGCGTCATGGCTTCGGCGGCGGCGGTCGCTTCGTCGAGCATCGACGCGTTGGCGATCGGCATGGCCGTGAGGTCGCACACCATGGTCTGGAAGTTCACCAGCGCCTCCATGCGGCCCTGGCTGATCTCGGCCTGGTAGGGCGTGTAGGCGGTGTACCAGGCGGGGTTTTCGAGGACGTTGCGCAGGATGACGCCCGGCGTGTGGGTGCCGTGGTAGCCCTGGCCGATGAAGCTCCTGAAGACCTGGTTGCGCGAGGCCATCGCCTTCAGCTCCGCCAGCGCCGCCGCTTCGGACGCGGCCGGCGGCAGCTTCATCGGGCTCGCGCGCGCGATGGAACGCGGCACGATGCTGTCGATGAGCGCGCGGCGCGAGGCCTCGCCGATCGCCGACAGCATCAGTTTCTCGTCGGCTGCGTCGACGCCGATGTGGCGGGGGATGAATTCGGAGGCGTTTTCGAGCTCGCCGAGCGGGCGGGCGGATTGCATCAGCATGGGGAGCGTCGGGTTAGTGGGTCTTGGCGAATTTGGCGTAGTCGGGCTCGTCCATCAGCACGTCGAACTCGGCCATGTCCTTGATCAGGATCTTGAAGAACCAGCCGTTGCCCATCGGGTCGGTGTTGGCCAGCGCCGGGTTGGCGCGCAGTTCCTCGTTGACTTCGGTCACTTCGCCCGCGATGGGCATGAAGACGTCCGCGGCCGCCTTCACGGATTCGACCACGCCCGCCACTTCGCCCTTGGCGTAGACGCGGCCGACCTCGGGCAGGTCGACGAAGACCACGTCGCCCAGCGCGTCCTGCGCATGGAGCGTGATGCCGACGACGGCGGCCTCGTGGTCTTCGAGCTGGATCCATTCGTGCTCTTCGGTGTACTTGACGGTCATCGGTGCTCTCCTAGAAAGGGGGTCGGATTCCAGTGGGCCGGGCGGCGATCAGCCGCGGTAGTAGCGGTTGGGCACGAACGGCATGGCGGACACTTCCATCGGGACCGGCTTGCCGCGCACGATGGCCTTCAGGCGCGTGCCGGCGGCGGCGAGCGCCGGCGGGACGTAGCCCATGGCGACGGGCCGGTTGGTGGTGGGGCCGAGCAGGCCGCTGGTGACTTCGCCGACACGGTTGCCCGTCGGCGTCCTGCAGTTCGGTGTGCTCGCGCACGGGAACGCGCTCCAGCGCAACCAGCCCGACGCGCTTGCGCTCGAGCGGCACGGTGCCATCGAGCTGGCCCAGCACCCGGTCCGCGCCCGGGAAGCCGCCGGCGCGCGCGCCGCCGGTGCGCCGCACCTTCTGGATGGCCCAGGTGAGGGCGGCCTCCACCGGCGTGGTGGTGGTGTCGATGTCGTTGCCGTACAGGCACAGGCCCGCTTCCAGCCGCAGCGAGTTGCGCGCGCCCAGGCCGACGGGCTTGACCTCCGGCTGCGCGAGCAGGGCGCGCGCCAAGGCGTCGGCCTGCGACTCGTGGACCGAGATCTCGAAGCCGTCCTCGCCGGTGTAGCCGCTGCGGGTGATGAACAGCTCGCCGCCGTTCCAGTCGAAACGGCTGCCGGTCATGAAGACCAGCTTGTCCACGCCGGGCACCAGGCGCAAGAGGGCCTGCACGGCCTTCGGGCCCTGCAGTGCCAGCAGCGCGCGCTCGGGCATGGGGATGACCTGGCAGCGGGCCCCGATCTTCTGCTGGATGTGCGCGATGTCGCCCGCCTTGCAGGCGCCGTTGACGATGACGAAGATGTCTTCACCCCGGTTCACGAACATCAGGTCGTCGATGATCGTGCCCTCGTCGGTCAGCAGCAGGCCGTAGCGCTGCTTGCCCACCGCCAGGCCGATCACGTCCACCGGCATCAGGGTTTCGAACGCGGCCGCCGCGTCGGGGCCGGACAGCCGAAGCTGGCCCATGTGCGAGACGTCGAACAGTCCCGCGGACTCGCGGGTGTGGTGGTGCTCGGCCATGAGGCCGGCGGGGTATTGGACCGGCATCGAGTAGCCGGCGAAGGGCACCATGCGGGCGCCCAGTTCCAGGTGCAGCGCGTGCAGCGGCGTGTGGAGAAGGTGTTGTTCTTCGGCGGCGGACAAGGCAGGCTCTCCAGGGGCGGCAATCGGGCCCGCCGAGGCGGGCCGGGAACCATGGTACACACCATGGGCGGCCCCTGCTGTCCGCTTTACCTGAGAGATTCACCCGTTACCCGGGCTTGCTCCTTCGGTGGGCCGCCTGCCCGTGGGCGGAGGCCTCTCTCCAGCAAGGAAACGCCCCACGATCGGGACGCTGTGTCAGTCCTTGGTGCCTGAGCGTTCGGTTAGGACCTGCGCCTTCGGCGGTTCCGCGTGGGAACTCTCTCCTGACGGCCGCATTGTAACTTGCGGCCCCGGCCCGGGAGCCGGCCGGCGCCGGGTCACTTCGCGTAGGCGAGGTCGCGCAGCGTCAGCGACAGGGCCGGCACGTAGGTGATCACCAGCAGGCAGGCCAGCACCACCAGCACGAACGGGATGAGCTGCTTGACGATGCGGTCCAGCGAAATCCTGGCCACGGTGCAGGCGGCGAACAGGTTCACGCCGAAGGGCGGCGTGATCATGCCCAGTGCCAGGTTCACCACCATGATCAGGCCGAAATGCACCGGGTCGATGCCGAAGTGCATGGCCACGGGCGCGAGGATGGGCGCCAGCACGATGATGGCGGCGCTCGTTTCGATGAACATGCCGATGACGAACAGGGCCGCATTCACGCCCAGCAGGAACATCGACGGGCTTTGCAGCACCGCCTCCAGCCAGCGGCCGATGGCGTCCGGCACGCCCGCGCGGGTGATGAGGAAGGCGAACAGGCCGGCGTTGGCGATGATGAACATGATCACCGCCGACGAGATCACCGACTTGCGCAGGATCATGAAGACGTCCCGCAGGTTGATCTCGCGGTAGATGACGATGCCGACGACCAGGGCATAGAACACGGCCACGGCCGACGCCTCGGTCGGCGTGAAGATGCCGCCGTAGATTCCGCCCAGGATGATCACCGGCATCATCAAGGCCCAGCCGGCCTGCAGCGTGGCCTTGCCGAAGGACAGGCGCCCGTCGCCGTCATTCTTGCCCCAGCCTTTCCACTTGCACCACACCCAGACGAACAGCATCAGCGCGCCGCCGATGAGCAGGCCCGGCCCGAAGCCGGCGATGAAGAGTTCGCCGATCGACACCTCGGCGCTGACGCCGTAGAGGATCATGGGAATGGAAGGCGGGATGATCACGCCCAGTTCCGCGCTGGAAGCCTGCAGCGCGGCGGCATAGGTCACCGGGTAGCCGTGCTTGATCAGCGCGGGAATCAGGATGGCGCCGATGGCGAACGTGGTGGCCACAGAGGAACCCGAGACCGCCGCGAAGATCATGCAGGTCAGCACGCAGGTCATCGGAAGGCCGCCCTGCACGCCGCCGACGATGCTCTTGGCGAATTCGACGAGGCGGCGCGAAATGCCGCCGGTTTCCATCAGGTTGCCGGCCAGGATGAAGAAGGGGATCGCGGCCAGCGGAAACTTGTTGATCGCGTTGAACATCTCCTTGACGGAGAGCAGCATGTTGGCGTTGGACGCCTGGATGCCCAGGATCGAAGCGAGCCCGATGGAAACGGCGACGGAGACTGTGAGTGCGAAGCACAGCACCATCGTGGAGACCATGATGGCGGTCATTGCGCGGTCTCCAGCTCGAGCCGCATCGGGTCGAGCAGGTTGCCGATGATCCCCAGCACGCAGAACAGGCCGCCCACCGGCAGCGCCAGGTAGGCCCAGAACATCGAGATGCTCTCCAGCCCGGCCATCGACTGCACGCTTCCGCGCCGGGCGTAGTCCCAGCCGTACCAGATGATGATGGCGATGAGCGCCAGCGCCGCGCAGCAGACGACCCAGTCCAGGACCCGCTTCAGCCGGGGCGGGCTCCAGCGGTACAGCACGTCGACGCTGACCATGGCGCCTTGCCGGAACGCGGCCGGGATGCCCAGGAACACCATCCAGATCAGGCTGATGCGGATCAGGATTTCCGACCACTCGGCCGGCTGCTCCAGGATGAAGCGCGTGATGATCTGGAACAGGGCCAGGCTGGCGGCAATGACCATCATGGCGCAGGCCGCGACCATGGACGACGCCGTGGTCCAGCGCTCGATCTTGAGGAAGGTTTCTTTCATCGGGGCGATCCGGGACTGCGAAAACAAAACGCCCGAAGGTCGGCAGGACTCTCGGGCGTTGCAGGCTATCGAGCGGACGCGATCACTTGACCGCGCGGATCTTGTCGAGGTTGGCCTTGCCGAACTGCTTCTCGAACTCGGCATTCACCGGGGCCAGGGCCGCGACGAACTTGGCCTTGTCGACGTTGTCGATCACGGTCATGCCCTTGGCGCGCAGGTCGGCGACGCCCTTGGCGTCGTCCTCGTCCACGCGGGCACGGTTGGCCTTGGTGCCTTCCTTGGCGGCTTCGATGAAAGCGGTCTTGTCGGCGGGGCTGAGCTTGTCGAAAGCCGCCTTGTTCATCAGGAACAGGCAGGGGGAATAGACATGCCCGGTCAGTGTCAGGTGCTTTTGCACCTGGTCGAACTTCGACGCAATGATCACCGACAGCGGGTTCTCCTGGCCGTCCACGGTGCCTTGCTGCAGCGCCGTGAAGACTTCCGGGAAGGCCATCGGCGTGGTCACGATGCCGAAGCCCTTGTAGGCGGCGATGTGCACCGGGTTTTCCATCGTGCGCATCTTCAGGCCCTTCAGGTCTTCCGGCGTCTTGACGTCACGCTTGCTGTTGGTCATGTGCCGGAAGCCGTTTTCGGCCCAGGCCAGTGCCTTGAAGCCTTTGGCGTCGAACTTGGTCAGCATTTCAGCGCCGATGGGGCCGTCGAGCACGGCGCGTGCGTGCGCCTTGTCACGGAACAGGAAAGGCACGTCCAGGATCTTGGTCTCGGGCACGAAATTCGGCACCGGGCCCGTGGAGGTGAGGGTCAGCTCCTGGGTACCGAGCTGCACCGCCTCGATCGACTCGCGCTCGCCGCCCAAGGCGCCGTTGTAGAAGGTCTGGACCTTGTAGCGGCCATTGGTGCGCTTTTCGACTTCCTTGGCGAACACGTCGATGCCGACGCCCTGGTGGGAGTTCTGCGAGGTGGAAATGCTGATCTTCATGGTGGTCTGCGCGGCAGCGCCGGCCACGAGGCCGAATGCGAGGGCGACGCCCAACACGAGTTGCGAAAGTTTCACTGTCTGTCTCCGGTTAAGAAAATAGCGACCCGGCAATTCTGCCAGAATTTCCAAAGTTGTCATACAACTTTGGCCCTAGGGAAAACGAGCGCCACCGGGTGCCCTGCCTCACATATTCGGGTAATTCGGCCCGCCGCCGCCCTCGGGCGTGACCCAGACGATGTTCTGCGTCGGGTCCTTGATGTCGCAGGTCTTGCAGTGCACGCAGTTGGAAGCGTTGATCTGCAGCCTGTCTTCGTTGTTGTCGGTCTTCACGAACTCGTAGACCCCGGCCGGGCAATAGCGCGCCTCGGGCCCGGCGTATTTCGCCAGGTTGACCTGCACCGGCACCGACGCATCCTTGAGCGTGAGGTGGGCGGGCTGGTCCTCGGAATGGCTGGTGTTGGAGATGAAGACCGATGACAGCCGGTCGAACGTGAGCTTGCCGTCCGGCTTGGGGTACACGATCGGCGTGCACTCGGAAGCGGGTTTCAGGTAGGCGTGGTCCGGCTTGTCGCGGTGCACGGTCCATGGCATGCGCCCGCGGAACACGAACTGCTCGACGCCGTTGATCAGCGACGCCGCGCCCAGGCCGTACTTGAACCAGGCCTTGAAGTTGCGCGCCTTGTTCAGCTCGTCGTACAGCCAGGACTTGCGGAACGCCTCCGGGTAGGCCTCCAGTTCGTCGTGCTGGCGGCCATGCGTCACGGCGTCATAGGCGGCGTTGGCCGCGAGCATGCCGGTCTTGATCGCCGAGTGGCTGCCCTTGATGCGCGAGGCGTTGAGGAATCCCGCGTCGCAGCCGACCAGCGCGCCACCCGGGAACACGGTCTTGGGCAGGCTGAGCAAGCCGCCGGCCGTGATGGCGCGCGCGCCGTAGGAAACACGCTTGCCCGGCTGGATGCCGTGGGCATCGTCGCCCTCGAGGTACCAGCGGATGTTGGGATGGGTCTTCCAGCGCTGGAACTCCTCGAAGGGGCTGAGGTAGGGGTTGGAATAGTTCAGGCCCGTGATGAAGCCCAGCACCACCTGGTTGTTCTCCATGTGGTACAGGAACGAACCGCCATAGGTGTCGTCTTCCAGCGGCCAGCCCGCCGTGTGCATGACGAAGCCGGGCTGGTGCCGCTTCGGGTCCACCTCCCACAGCTCCTTGATGCCGATGGCGTAGCCTTGGGGGTCCTTGCCCTCATCGAGCTTGAAGCGGCTGATCAGCTGCTTGCCGAGGTGGCCGCGCGAGCCCTCGGCGAAGATCGTGTACTTGGCGTGCAGCTCCATGCCGAGCTGGAAGCTCTCGGTCGGCTCGCCGTCCTTGCCGACACCCATGTTGCCGGTGGCCACGCCCTTGACCGAGCCGTTCTCGTTGTAGAGAACTTCGGCGGCGGGAAAGCCCGGGAAGATCTCCACGCCCAGGCCCTCGGCCTGCTGGGCCAGCCAACGCGTCAGGTTCGCCAGGCTGATCACGTAGTTGCCGTGGTTCTGGAAGCATTCGGGCAGCAGGAAGTTGGGTGTGCGCAGGCCCGATTTCTCGCTGAGGAAGATCATCGCGTCGTCGGTGACCGGCTGGTTCAGCGGCGCGCCCAGTTCCTTCCAGTTGGGGAACAGCTCGTACAGGGCCCGCGGGTCCATGATGGTGCCGGCCAGGATGTGCGCGCCGGGCTCCGACCCCTTTTCCAGCACGACGACCGACACGTCCTTGCCGTGCTCGGTGGCCAGCTGCTTCAGGCGAATGGCCGCCGACAGGCCGGCCGGCCCGCCCCCCACGACGACGACGTCGTACTCCATCGCTTCGCGCGGTCCGTATTGCGCCAGTATTTCTTCGTGGGTCATGGGGGTTCCGTTGATAATGGTTTTGACGAAACGAATTGCGATCGGGACGGCGTCGCAAGTGTCATCGATTCTATGCCGCGAAGGTGCAGAATCGAACGATCGTTCTTATTTCGGACGCCCCTATTTTAGGCAGGAGACTCTCGTGAGTTACAGCATCGATCTATCGGGCCGCGTCGCCTTCGTGACGGGCGCATCGAGCGGCCTGGGTGCGCAGTTCGCCAAGACCCTGTCGCGCGCCGGCGCCGCCGTGGTGCTGGCCAGCCGGCGGGTGGAAAAGCTCAAGGACCTGCGCGCCCAGATCGAGGCCGAAGGCGGTGACGCGCATGTGACCCAACTCGACGTGACGGACATGGACAGCATCAAATCGGCGGTGGCGCACGCGGAGACCGAGGTGGGCTCCATCGACATCCTGGTGAACAACTCCGGCGTGAGCACCACGCAGCGCATCCAGGATGTGAGCGAGGAAGACTACGACTACATCTTCGACACCAACGTCAAGGGCGCCTTCTTCGTGGCGCAGGAAGTCGGCAAGCGCATGCTTGCGCGCGCCCGCGGCGCGGCGCCCGGCACCTACACGGGCGGCCGCATCATCAACATCGCGTCGATGGCGGGCCTGAAGGTGCTGCCGCAGATCGGCGCCTACGCCATGAGCAAGGCGGCCGTGGTGCAGATGACCAAGGCGATGGCGCTGGAGTGGGGCCGCTTCGAGATCAACGTCAACGCGATCTGCCCCGGCTACATCGACACCGAGATCAACCACCACCACTGGTCCACCGAGCAGGGGCAGAAGCTCATGCAGATGCTGCCGCGCAAACGCGTGGGCCAGCCCGAGGACCTGGACGCGCTGCTGGTCCTGCTGGCCTCCAGCCAGAGCCACTTCATCAACGGCGCCGTGATCGCCGCCGACGACGGTTTCGGCGTGTAGGCCCTTGTGCTGAGGGGCATCCTGGCCGGGCTGGCGGCCGGTGCGCTGTGGGGACTGGTCTTCGTGGCGCCCCGCATGGCGCCCGGCGACTCATCCGTGGACCTCACCGCCGGCCGCTTCGTCGCCTATGGCCTGGTGGCCGCCGCCGTGATGCTGCTGGGCCTGCGCACCCGCCGGCTGCCCACGTGGCGCCAGGCGGGCTGGGCCGTCGTCATGAGCGTGCTGGGCTTCACCGGCTACTACCTGCTGCTGGTCCTGGCCATCCGGGACGCCGGCACCGAAGTGCCCACGCTGATCATCGGCACCATCCCGGTCTGGGTCATGTTGATCGGGAAGCCCCGGCACCTGCGCTGGCGCGGGCTGGTTCCGGGCCTGGCCCTGACACTGGGCGGGCTGGCGCTGATGATGGCATCGCCCCAGGGCGCTGGCGCCGATGTCGCATCGGAGGTCTACTGGCGCGGCATCGCCTTCGGCCTGGGCTCGCTGGCGTGCTGGACCGCGTTTGCCGTCCTCAATTCGGCCTGGCTCAAGCGCCATCCCGAAGTGAACGCCACCGACTGGGCCAACTGGCTGGGTATCGCGACCGGGCTGGGTGCGCTGCTGCTGTGGGCCGTGGCGGGCTCGCCGGTGGCTGAAATGGCTTCGCGCGGCGGGCGGGGATTGTTCGTGCTGCTGTGCGTCGGCACCGGGTTCGGCTCGGCATGGCTCGCCACGATCCTGTGGAACGTCGCCAGCCAGCGGCTGTCGGCCAGCCTGTGCGGACAGCTGATCGTCAGCGAAACCCTGTTCGCCCTGGTTTACTCTTTCGCCTGGGATGGGCGCTGGCCCGCCCCGGCGCAGGCCGCCGCCTGCGCGCTGTTCACAATGGGCATCCTGGCATCCATCAAGGCGCACCGATGAAGATCGAAATCCCCGAGCAGAAGAAGCTGGTCTACGAGATGAGCATCCCGATCCGCTGGGGCGACATGGATGCGATGGGCCACGTGAACAACACCTCGTACTTCCGCTACCTGGAGACGATCCGCATCGACTGGATGCAGTCGCTCGGCGGCGAGCCGGACCCGAACGGGGAGGGCGTCGTCATCATCAACGCCTTCTGCAATTTCTACCGGCAGCTCGAGTACCCGGGGAACGTGCTGATGAAGATGTACGCGAGCAGCCCCGGCAGCAGCAGCTTCGAGACCTGGGGCACGATGGAGCGGCCCGACACCCCCGGTGTCCTCTACGCGGCCGGCGGCGCCACCACCGTGTGGGTCGACTACAAGGCGCAGAAGTCGCGCCCGCTGCCCGACTGGCTCAGGGCCGTCGTGAGCTGATCACTTCTGCTTCGGCACGCGCCCCATCAGGTAGAACTCCGGGTTGGGCTGCATGTCGGAGAAGCTCGCCATCCGGTTGGACAGGCCGAAGAACGCGGTGATCGCCGCGATGTCCCAGGCGTCCTCGTCGGTGAAGCCGAACGGGTATAGCGCCTCGAAATCCGCGTCGCCGATCTCGCTCGAGTGAAGGCAGACCTTCATCGCGAAATCGAGCATCGCGCGCTGGCGCGGCGCGATGTCGGCCTTGCGGTAGTTCACCGCCACCTGGTCGGCCACCAGCGGCTTCTTTTCGTAGATGCGCAGGATCGCGCCGTGCGCCACCACGCAGTACAGGCACCCGTTGGCGGCGCTGGTGGCGGTGACGATCATTTCGCGGTCGCCCTTGGTGAGCGAACCTTCTTCCTTGAGCATCAGCGCGTCGTGGTACGCGAAGAACGCGCGCCACTCGGCCGGGCGGCGCGCGAGCGCCAGGAACACGTTGGGCACGAAGCCGGCCTTTTCCTGCACCTCGAGGACGCGTGCCTTGATGTCCTCGGGTAAATCCTTCAATTCGGGCGGCGGATAGCGTTTGGTCGTCATGGCGGTCTCCTCGGGATGCATCCAAGCGTAACCCGAACGTGCGGCAGCGCACGCGCTTTTTGTCGGAGTGCGCCGACTTTGGGGTAGGAACTGATCCATTTTGGCGTGCCTCGGCCGTTTACTGGCCCAGCCGTGCGGACGGCGTCCGATACTCCCGCACACCGAAACACCAGTTACCCCCGACGAGCCTTGTGCTCAGCAGTACCCCCACTCAGCCGGCCCGGCTCGGGCCTAGGAGACATTTGATGCAAAGACGTGAATTTTCGAAGACCGCCCTCGCCGCCACGGCTGTGGCAGTGACCGGGTGCGGCGGCGGCGCCGAGACGGCCACCACGGCACAGGCGGCCTCAGGCAGCTCATCCGCGATGCCGCTGGCTGCGCCGGCCGGGCCGCTGCGGGCGCCTTCCACCACCGCCATCGGCGTCAACCTGTCGGGGATGGAGTGGGCCGAGACCGGCCTGCGCTTTGGCGGCGGCTCGCAGCCCAACATTCACTTCACGGTCCCGCGCCGCGCCGACGTCGCGTACCTGGCCACAAAGAACTACACCAAGGTTCGCCTGGTCATCAAGTGGGAGATGCTGCAGCCCATGCTGTTCGACACCGTGGCGAACGCGCAGGCGCGTGCGGCCATCGGCGAGCCCGGCGGCCTGGATGAAACCTACGGGATGTACATCCTGGGCATCCTGGACGAAGCGGCGGCCCATGGCATGAAGGTCATCCTCGACCTGCACAACTATTGCCGCTACCGCGATTTCGTGTTCCAGCCCGACGGCTCGGTCATCGGGCTGGTTTCGCCGCCCAACCGGCTGGTTCGCGCCTACACCACCGACAACACCCAGGTCCGCGCGCGGATCTTCTCCACGGCGCCCGGCGCCACGCTGACACCGGCCCACCTCAACCATTTCTGGACCAGCGTCGCGCCTTACCTGAAGGACCATCCCGGCTTCGGCGGCTACGGCCTGATGAACGAACCCTATTACATGCCCCGGCCCGGCGAGACCGTGGAGGCCTACCAGGGCTTCGGCCAGGACCTGACGATCTGGCCCGCGTTTGCGCAGGCCGCCATCGACGCGATCCGCACCGTCGATCCCTCGAACCCGATCTACCTGGGCGGCAACAACTGGAGCGGCGCCATGACGATCGGCCAGGACAACCCCGGCTGGCCCCTGCGCGGCACGAACATCGTCTATGAAGTTCATGCCTACCTGGATGCCTACAGCAACGGCCAGTCCTACGACTACGACACCGAAGTCGCCAAGAACTACACCGCCGGCATCGGCAACCAGCCGATCACGGCCGACACCGGCGTGGACCGCCTGCGCATCGCCGTGCAGTGGGCCAACGCGTGGGGCGTACGGCTGGCGCTGACCGAGACGGGCATGCCCATCGACGACGTGCGGTGGCAGGAATCCTTCCAGCGCATGATGAATTTCGCCCAGCAGTCCGGCGTGGAGGTGTTCAACTGGCATGGCGGCAGCCACTGGGCGCTGCACAACGCGTCGATCAACCACGTGCCCGGCTGGTACCAGAACAAGACGCTGGAGCCGATCGCGGCGGGTCCCATGAAGCTGGCCGCGGGCGTCAGCCAGGCCGTGCTGTTCGACGCCGGCCCCGGCTGGTCCACCGCCGGCGCGCCCGTCACCATCACGGTGTTCGCGCGCGGCGCGCTGACCAGCCCCGTGACCCTCACCGTTCGCTCGAGCAACGGCGGCACCTTCAGCAAGACCGCGCTGACCATCCCCGCGGGCGCCAACGGCCAGGATTCCTTCACCTTCACCCCGGCCGCCAACACGACCGCGACGCTGACCTACACGGTCACGGCCGGCGGCCTCGTGGCGCCGCCCGCGCGCAAGGTCTATTCGCTGACCGACCCGGTCGCCTACGCCTCGACCAGCCTGGCCGACGCGGCCATGGCCATCATCGCCAAGTACAGCGCCTGCAAGTGGGACCTCACCGATGGCTACACCGACTACCTGCAGGGCGCGCCGGCCGGCCAGGGCGACGTGGTGCGCGCGGTCTCGGACTCGGGCTACGGGTCGAGCCTGGGCAACGCCATGGAAATGATCAACTGGACGAACGTGGACAGCGCCAACATGGGCACCATGCGCCCGCCGGTGATGCGGGTGGTCGGTGGCATGAAGATCTCGGACCACACCGCGTACGACACCCATGGGTTCTGGTGCCGCAAGGCCCTGGTGATCCCCGGCAGCCAGCCCAACCCGCGCAATCGCGTGCCCTACGACGTGCGGGATTCGCATTTCGTGGTGGCGGCCGTTGGCGTGCCTTCCACGGGCAACAGCGGCGTGATGTTCCAGGCTTCCAATGCCGCGGCGGCGCAGGCGGCCGAACTGCTGTTCAGCAACAGCCAGCCCCAGGCGCGGTGGACGGACGCCGCCGGGCAGGCGGTGCTGTTGACCAGCGCGGCGGCGTTGGTGCCCAACACGGCCAACGTGATTTCGATGACTTCGACCATCGGCGCGCAGCAGCTGCGGGTGAACAGGGTGCTGGCCGGCAGCGCAGCGGCGACCTTCGCCGCCAGCCCGCTCGACCAGATGCTGATGGGCTGGGGCTTTCGCAACTTCTACCCGGAGACCGGGTTCGGCGGCTACATCAAGGCGGTGATCACCGGCCGGGGCACGCCGACCGTTGAAGAGCTCGTGGTGCTGGAGCGCTACCTGGGCAGCCTGGCGGGCATCTGAAGCGCGGACTTGGGGCTACCATGGCCCGGTCATAGAACCGGAGAAACACATGGAACTGCCCCAGGACCCCGAACTCCAGGCCGGCCTGGCCACGCGCCGCGCCGTGCTCGGCAACGAGTACGTGCAGGGCGCGCTGGATCGCGCGACCGATTTCACGGCGCCCCTGCAGGAGCTCGTGACGCGCCATGCGTGGGGCAACACCTGGCAGCGCAAAGGCATCGACCTGCGCACGCGCAGCATCGTGACGGTGTCCATGCTGGTGGCGCTGGGCAAAATGCATGAGCTGAAGATCCACGTGCGCGGCGCGCTCAACAACGGCGTGACGCCCGCGGAACTGCAGGAGATCTTCCTGCACGCCAGCGTGTACTGCGGCTTCCCCGCGGCGGTGGACGCCTTCCGCAGCGCGGCCGAAGTGATCGACGCGCCGAAAAAGGGCTGAGCCCTCGATTCGCTCAGTCGTCCAGGCCGCTCTTGCCCTTGCGGTGCGCGAGCAGTTTGGCGCCCGCCACGGCGAACACCACGGCCCCCGGCCAGACCAGCTTGCCGTTCTGCTTGCCGCTGTAGAAGAGCCCGTCGGTGCGGGCCAGCACGGGCGTGCGCGCCTTCGGCCCGCGCGCGTCGGCGGGGTCGATCACGTCGCAGATGGCCTGGCCCTTGCGCACCCACGTCCCTTTCGGAACGTTGTAGACGAGGATCCCGGTGGTCGGCGAATAGCCCACGTCCATGCCGCCGATCGGCGTCGCCTCGTACTTCAGGGCCGGCAGCTTGCCGGCGCGCCCGGAGATGAGCCCGCGCCGCACCAGGTGCCGGTAGAGGTTCTTCGCATCCGCCTCGCCCATCGAGTGGCTGACATCGTGCTGGCCGCGGTATTCGACCGTGGTCGAGTGGCAGGCCTGGGGAATGGCCGCCTCGGGGAAGCGGTCGGCCAGGCGCGCCCACAGGCCGCCATGGACGCCCGAAAACGTCAGCGCCTGCGGATACGGATCGTTGTAGAGCGTGGCCTCGGCGCCCAGGTCCGCGGCCAGCGCCTGCGCCGGGCCGGGCCAGTCGCGTTTCGAGATGAACAGGTGCAGCGCGGCGTCCTGGTCGCAGTGCAGGTCGAGCACGATGTCGGCATCGACGGACAGCTTCATCACTTCGACGCGCAGCGTCTGCAGCTCGTTCATCGGCTTCATCGAGCCCAGCTCCGCCAGCGCCGCGGCCCGGACCAGCGCCACGTTTTCCTGCGCGACCTTGCCCAGGCGCGGCCCGGCACGCCGGGCGACCGCATCCGACAGCTCGAGCCAGTTGCGGTTGAAGTTGTCGCGGCCGAGGAAGTCGTAGCGACCCAGGTGGTTGTTGCCCGCGAGCTGCGACAGGCCGATCGGGTTGACCGTGGGCACCACGACGATTTCACCCTGGATCAGGCCGCGCTTGTCTGCGTCCGCCAGCATCGGCATCAGGTAGTGCAGCGCCATCGCGCCCGGCAGTTCGTTGGCGTGGATGGCGGCCTGCAGGTAGGCCTTGGGCCGTGCGCCGCGCTTGCCGAAGTGATGGACGACGATGCCGCGGCCGGTGCCCGGCGTCATCGTGGGCAGCGCAATAGTGCTTTTCTTGTGTGTCATTGCTTCACTTCACTTCAGTTCGGGGGCCACCGCGGACCCGGCTTTGCCGGGCCGCTGGTGGCGCCCCCTTGAGGGGGAGGCGCCGAAGGCGCTTCGGGGGTGGTCCATCTATGCCCCGGCCATGAGCTTGTGGACGAGGTCGGCGGTGGTGCTGGCCTTGTACTTGCGCATCAGCCGGGCGCGGTAGATTTCCACCGTGCGGTGGCTGATCGTGAGGGTCTTGCCGATTTCCTTGGAGGTCATGCCGTCGAGCAGGCGTGCCGCGACTTCGCGCTCGCGCGCCGTCAGCTCGGCCTTGACCGGGCGCTGCGAACTCAGGTCCTCGAAGGCCCAGATGCCCGATTCGTGCGGAGCCTCGCGGTTGAGCGCGCGGCCGGTCACGTGGCACCAGAACACCTCGCCGCTGGCGCGCTTCATGATGCGGTCGTCGGCGTAGTGGCCTTTCGCATTCAGGATCGGCGCCATGCGCGCGCCCAGCCGCTCGTACTCGTCGGCGCTGGGGTAGAGCACCTGGAACGACTGCCCGATCAGCAGCTCGCGCGACGCGCCGAACATGTCGCACAGCTGCTGGTTGCAGTCCACAATGGCGCGGTTGCGTGACAGGCACAAACCCACGGGCGCCAGGTTGAAGGCAAGGCGGTAGTCGACGTCCATCGGGCTAACCTTTACGAAGAACTACGTAATTCATTAGGTAGTATCGTAGCGACATTCCGGCGCCTGCAACCCCGGGTTTCTCATCAGGAGACTTTCGTGAACAAGCTCTTTCCCTCGGCCGCCGCCGCCCTGCAAGGCGTGGTCCACGACGGCCAGCTGCTGGCCGTCGGCGGCTTCGGCCTTTGCGGCATCCCTGAAGCCCTGATCGAGGCGCTGAAGGACACGGGCGTCAAGGACCTCACCGTCATTTCCAACAACGCGGGCGTCGACGGCTTCGGCCTGGGCAAGCTGCTGGAAACGCGGCAGATCAAGAAGATGATTTCCAGCTACGTGGGCGAGAACAAGGAGTTCGAGCGCCAGTACCTGAACCACGAGCTGGAGCTGGAATTCACCCCCCAGGGCACGCTGGCCGAAAAGCTGCGCGCCGGCGGCGCGGGCATCCCGGCGTTCTTCACCAAGACCGGCGTGGGCACCATCGTGGCCGAAGGCAAGGAGCTGCGCGACTTCGACGGCGAAACCTACGTGATGGAGCGCTCGCTGGTGCCGGACGTGGCGCTGGTGAAGGCCCACGTGGCCGACAAGTCGGGCAACCTGCGGTTCCGCCTGACGGCGCGCAACTTCAACCCGGCCGCGGCCATGGCCGGCAAGCTCTGCATCGTCGAAGTGGAGCATGTGGTCGAGGTGGGCGAGCTGCTGCCCGACGACATCCACCTGGCGGGCATCTACGTGCACCGCATCGTGCACAACGCCAACCCCGAGAAGCGCATCGAGAAGCGCACCCTCACCGAGAAATCCGGAGCGTAAATCATGCCTTGGACCCAAGACCAGATGGCCGCGCGCGCGGCGCAGGAACTCGAAGACGGCTTCTACGTGAACCTGGGCATCGGCATCCCGACCCTGGTGGCCAACTTCACCGGCGACAAGGAAGTGTGGCTGCAGTCGGAAAACGGCATGCTGGGCATCGGCCCCTTCCCGACGGCCGAAGAAGTCGACGCCGACCTGATCAACGCCGGCAAGCAGACCGTCACCACCATCAAGGGCTCGTCGATCTTCGGCAGCCACGACAGCTTCGCGATGATCCGCGGCGGCAAGATCAACCTGTCGATCCTGGGCGCCATGCAGGTCAGCGAGCACGGCGACCTGGCCAACTGGATGATTCCCGGCAAGATGGTCAAGGGCATGGGCGGCGCGATGGACCTGGTGGCCGGCGTCAAGCGCGTGATCGTGCTGATGGAGCACGTGGCGCGCAAGAAGGACGGCACCGAGGACCTGAAGATCCTGCCCAAGTGCACGCTGCCGCTGACCGGCGTCGGCGTGGTGGACCGCATCATCACCGACCTGGCCGTCATGGACGTGACGCCGCAGGGCCTGAAGGTGGTCGAGTTGGCCCCGGGCGTGACCATGGAAACCCTGCAGGCCAAGACCGGCGTCAAGCTGCACTGACGCGCCGGCTGATCAGCTTGCGGCCGCGTGGCGTGATGCCCCGCGGCCGCTCCAATTTCTGACGTGCACGCGAAGCCTGGCTGACACCGCAAAGGTGTCTTCGCCTGCAAACCCGTCGGCGCGGCTACAGCAGGATGCATCCATCGGCGCGCAGCCCGCGCGCCTGCGCTGGAGACCCTCCGTGAAACCCGTCAAACACATCCTGTCCTGCTCCCTGCTGGGGCTCGCCTGCCTGCCGGCGATGGCCTGCTACACGGTCTACGGCCCGGACAGCCGCGTGGTTTACCAAGGCGAACAGCCGCCCGTGGACATGAGCCTGCCGATCCACGAGACCGTGCCCGCGCGCTTTCCCGGCGGCCACATGGTGTTCGATGCGGCCATGCCCTGCTCGCAGGCCGTCGCCGCACTGCCGGCGCGGACGCGCGCGTCCGTGGGCAGCGGAACACCGCTCCTGACCAACCAGCACACCGCCCAGGCGATGGGCCTGCCGTACACGGCGATGGGCGGCGGCATCGCCCTGGTGCAGGCCCGCGAAGTGCGCATGGCGCCGGGCGTCACGGTGCTGCCGGCGGAAGCCGTCGCGACCGCACGGGCCAGGCCGGGCCGTGACACGGTGATCACCGAGTGGCGCAACCCGCCGGTCACGACCGTCGAAGCCGTCGATCGGCCCGACGCGGGCATGGCGACGAGGATGATGGGCGCAGGCCCGGCGCCGCGGCGCTGACCGCGGCTTATTCCAGCGCGCCGGGCGCGGAGACCTGGTCCCAGTTGCCGACGATGTCGGCGATCATGTGCCGGGCCAGGCGCTCGGCGGCGGCGAGGGCCTCCTCCTCGGAGCGGAACCCCGTGGCGCTGGCCAGTTTTTCCACGGTCGTGGCGTTCCACACGTTGGTCGGTTCGATCGTGCAGATCTTCGCGTAGCCCGAGAAATGCGGGGCGTTTCCCACCGTGTATGCCGCGAGGAAGTAGCCCTTGTAGGGGCCGCTGATACGTTCCATCGGACCATGCTACGCCGGCCCCGGAGAGCTGGCTCATCCGGGCGCAAAAGGAAACACTAAATACAAAAAAGCTGCCGCTGGTCAACCAATGACAGGTTTCGGTACATATACTCGCCCCAGTTGCGGGCCTCCAAGCCACAAGCCAGGAGGCGCCCGCCCGCACCATGCACCACAATTGCACGCCGCGCAGGCCGGCACTACGATGAACACGATGAGTCAAAGCCAACGGCTGCACCTGCACGTGCCCGAGCCATCGGGACGCCCGGGTCGCGAAACCGACTTTTCCTACCTCCACATTTCACCGGCCGGCGAGGTCAGGCGACCGCCCGTCGATGCCACGCCTGCCGACACCAGCGACATGGCCTACGGGCTGGTGCGGGTCCTGGACGACCAGGGCCACGCCGTCGGACCCTGGGCGATGCCGATCGACAAGGACATCCTGCGCAAGGGCCTGCGGGCCATGCTCAAGACCCGCGCCTACGACGCCCGGATGCTGATCGCGCAGCGGCAGAAGAAGATCTCCTTCTACATGCAGTGCCTCGGCGAGGAAGCCATCGCCACGGCGCACGCGCTGGCGCTGGAACCGGGCGACATGTGCTTTCCCACCTACCGCCAGCAGGGGCTGCTGCTGTCCCGCGACGACATCCCGATGGTGGAGATGATCTGCCAGCTGATGTCCAACGAGCGCGACCCGCTCAAGGGCCGCCAGCTGCCGGTGATGTACTCGTACAAGCGCGCCGGCTTCTTCACGATCTCGGGCAACCTCGCCACCCAGTTCATCCAGGCGGTGGGGTGGGGCATGGCGTCGGCGATCAAGGGCGACACCAAGATCGCGTCGGCCTGGATCGGCGACGGCGCCACCGCCGAGGCGGACTTCCACACGGCGCTGACCTTTGCCCACGTGTACCGCGCACCGGTGATCCTCAACGTGGTCAACAACCAGTGGGCGATCTCCACCTTCCAGGCCATTGCGGGCGGCGAGGCCACGACGTTCGCCGCGCGCGGCGTCGGCTGCGGCATCGCCTCGCTGCGCGTCGACGGCAACGATTTCCTCGCGGTGTACGCCGCCTCGCGCTGGGCCGCGGAAAGGGCCCGCACCAACATGGGCCCGACGCTGATCGAGTGGATCACCTACCGCGGCGGCCCGCATTCCACGTCCGACGACCCGTCGCGCTACCGCCCCGCCGACGACTGGTCGCACTTTCCGCTCGGCGACCCGGTGGCGCGCCTGAAGCAGCACCTGGTCGGGCTGGGCGCCTGGTCCGACGAAGAGCACGTGGCCACGCAGAAGGAATTCGAGGCGCAGGTCGGCGCCGCGCTGAAGGAGGCCGAGCGCTACGGCTCGCTGGCCGACGGCCGCGTGGCCAGCGCCGCATCCATGTTCGACGACGTGTACAAGGACATGCCGGAGCACCTGCGCCGCCAGCGCGACCAGCTGCTGGCCGAACAGCCGGAGGGCAAGGCGCCATGAACGCACGCGAACAGGAGACCCGGCCCGTGGAAGGCGCGGGCGCGACGCGCAGGATGACCATGATCCAGGCGCTGAAGTCGGCGATGGACGTCATGCTCGAGCGCGACCCCAACGTGGTCATCTTCGGCCAGGACGTCGGCTACTTCGGCGGCGTCTTCCGCTGCACGGAGGGCCTGCAGGCCAAGTACGGCAAGTCGCGCGTGTTCGACGCGCCGATTTCCGAAGGCGGGATCGTCGGCACGGCCATCGGCATGGCGGCCTACGGGCTGCGCCCGGTGATCGAGGTGCAGTTCGCCGATTACTTCTACCCGGCGTCCGACCAGATCGTCTCCGAGGCGGCGCGCATGCGCTACCGCTCGGCGGGCGACTTCACTTCGCCCATCACCATCCGCATGCCCTGCGGCGGCGGCATCTACGGCGGCCAGACCCACAGCCAGAGCCCGGAGGCGCTGTTCACCCACGTGTGCGGCATCCGCACCGTGATGCCGAGCAACCCCTACGACGCCAAGGGCCTGCTGATCTCCTGCATCGAGAACGACGACCCGGTGATCTTCCTGGAGCCCAAGCGCATCTACAACGGCCCGTTCGACGGCTACCCGGACCGGCCGCTGGTGCCGTGGTCCGCGCATCCGCTGGGCGAAGTGCCGGAGGGCTACTACAAGGTGCCGCTGGAAAAGGCCACGGTGTTCCGCCCGGGCAAGGACCTCACCGTGATCACCTACGGCACCATGGTGTACGTGTCGGAGGCGGCGGCCAACGAGGCCGGCGTCGACGCCGAGATCATCGACCTGCGCAGCCTCTGGCCGATGGACCTGGACACCGTCGTGGCGTCGGTCAAGAAGACCGGCCGCTGCGTCGTCGTGCACGAAGCGACGCGCACCAGCGGCTTCGGCGCCGAGCTGGTGTCGCTGGTGCAGGAGAACTGCTTCTACCACCTGGAAGCGCCGATCGAGCGCGTCGCCGGGTGGGACACCCCGTACCCGCACGCGCAGGAGTGGGCGTATTTCCCGGGCCCGGCAAGAGTGGCAGCCGCGATGAAGAGAGTGATGGAGGACTGAGTGGGAGTACATGTCATCAAGATTCCGGACATCGGCGAAGGCATCGCCGAAGTCGAGCTCGTGGCCTGGCATGTGAAGCCCGGCGACGACATCGTGGAAGACCAGGGCCTGGCCGACGTCATGACGGACAAGGCCACGGTGGAGATTCCGTCGCCCGTCCACGGCAAGGTGATTGCGCTGGGGGGCGAGATCGGGCAGCTGATGGCCGTGGGCTCCGAGCTGATCCGCATCGAGGTCGCCGGGGAAGGGCAGGGGGATGTGGCGAAGGCCGCACCCGCACCCGCCGCGCCGGTTGCGCCGCCCGCACCGGCAGCCGCCGCCAAAACTGCACCGCCCGCCAGGGCGTCAGTGCCGGCGCCCGCGCCCGCGCCGAGGATGGCCGCGGCGGTCGACGTCTCCACCCAGAACCCGGGCGACAAGCCCATCGCATCGCCATCCGTGCGCAAGCGCGCGTGGGAACTCGGCGTCGACCTGGCCCGGGTGCGCGGCACCGGCCCGGCCGGCCGCATCGTGCACGCGGACCTGGACGCGGCGCCTGCCGGTGGCGCGCGCACTTCGCAGCCGCCGCGCGCCGCGGCGCTGCCCAGCCTGGGCCGCGACGAGGTGGAGAACATCCCCGTCATCGGCATGCGCCGCAAGATCGCGCAGAAGATGCAGGAGGCCAAGCGCCACATCCCGCACTTCACCTATGTCGAGGAAGTGGACGTGACCGAGCTGGAGCAGCTGCGCAACCGCCTGAACGCGAAGAAGGAGCGCCAGCGCCTGACGCTGCTGCCGTTCCTGATGCGCGCCATCGTGGTGGCGCTGCGCGACTTTCCGCAGATCAACTCGCACTTCGACGACACCGCCGGCGTGCTCAAGCGCCACGGCGCCGTGCACATCGGCATCGCGACGCAGACCCCGGCCGGGCTGCTGGTGCCGGTGGTGCGGCACGCGCAGGACCTCGACCTGTGGGGCAGCGCGGGCGAGGTGGCCCGCGTGGCGGACGCCGCGCGCGGCGGCAAGGCCACGCGCGAGGAGCTGACCGGCTCGACCATCACGATCACCAGCCTGGGCCCGCTCGGGGGCATCGTGACCACCCCGATCATCAACCACCCCGAAGTGGCGATCATCGGCGTCAACCGCATGGTGCTGCGGCCGGTGATGCTGGCGGGGGCGATCGTCCCGCGCCAGATGATGAACCTGTCGTCGTCGTTCGACCACCGCGTGGTCGACGGCCATGTGGCGGCGCAGTTCGTGCAGGCGCTGCGCGCCCTGCTGGAAAACCCGGCCCTGCTGTTCATCGAAGGCGCCTGAAAGCCCGCCGGGCGCCTGCGGGCTGTCCCGGCCAACTGCAGCCTGTCCCGGCCGGCATGCAGTTCGTCGCAAGGCCGTGCAGGCGGGCGCGGCAGTTCGTACCATGCGGTCACTTTCACTTCGCCCCACCAAGGTGACCCGCATGAACGCATCCGCACGAGACACCCGCCGCAGCCACTTCTACTTCCTGGCCGCCTGTGGCCTGGCCATCGCCGCCACCCTCTGGACGCCCGCCGCTTCGGCCGGGTGGTTCGGCAGCGAGACCGTCAAGGGCAGCGGCCCCGTCCGCAAGGAAAGCCGCAACCTGCCGCACTTCACCAGGGTGGCGCTGGGCCTGCCCGCGCAGGTGGAAGTGCGCATCGGCAACGTGGAGGGCGTGACCGTCGAGACCGACGACAACCTGATGGCCCTGGTGGAAACCGTCGTCGAAAACGGCTCGCTCGAGATCCGGGCCAAGCGCAATTTCAGCCTGAAACCCAGGACGCTGAAGATCGTGGTGCAGGCCAGGCAGATCGACCAGCTGGAAGTGGGCGGCGCCGGCTCCATCGTGAGCGAGCCGCTGCGCAGTCCCAAGCTGGCGCTGGAAGTGGGCGGGTCGGGCTCGATCGAGGTGAAGGGCGCCGAGTGCGAAACCATCTCGGCGTCCATCGGCGGCAGCGGCAACCTGAAGGTGGCGGGCACCACGCGGCGGCTCGCCGTGGAGATCGGCGGTTCCGGCGATGTGCAGGCCGGCCAGCTCAAGGCCCAGGAGGCCCAGGTCAGCGTCGCGGGCTCGGGCGATGTCACGGTGTGGTCGCGCGACACGCTGAAGGTGTCGATCGCCGGGTCGGGCGACGTGGCCTACTACGGCGACCCGGCCGTCACCCTGTCGGTCGCGGGCTCGGGCACCGCGAAGCGGCTCGGCCCCGCGCCGCGCTGAGCGTCAGGCAAAACGCCGGCTGAGAAAGCGCGAACCGGCCAGGCCGAAGCGCCAGGGCACCTCCATCGCCTTGCTGATGCCGATGCGCGGGCCCGTCGACCACTGCCACCCCCGGCGGCGCCGCCAGCACCTTGAACGGCGGGCGGTCCAGCCGCAGGCCGTTGCAGTCGCGCGTGATGCCCAGCGCCTGGCCCACCCGGCCCGGCCCCGAGCACAGCAGCCGCAAGTCCTCCAGGCCGCGGCGCTCGCGCATCGCCTCGATGCCGGCCAGCGGCTCGATCGCGCGGATCAGCACCCCGGCGCCATGGCCCGCCTCGCTGCAGACCATGTTCAGGCACCAGTGGATGCCGTAGGAGCGATAGACGTAGGCATGGCCGGGCGGGCCGAACATCGCGGCGTTGCGCGGCGTCGGCCCGGAGAAGCTGTGCGACGCCGGGTCCTCGTGGTCGTAGGCCTCGGTCTCGACGATGCGCCCGCCCACGCCGTCGACCAGCAGCACCGCGCCGATCAGCGCGCGCGCCACCTCGTGCGATCGGCCGGCGAAGTCGGCCGGCTTAAGCGGCGAGCTCGACCGCGTCGTCATCCGCGCTTTCGCCCGAGGAAGCCGCCGCTCTGGTGCGACCACAGCCGGGCGTACAGCCCGCCTTGCGCCAGCAGGCCGCGGTGGTCGCCTTCTTCGACGATGCGCCCGCCGTCCATCACGACCAGGCGGTCCATCGCCGCGATGGTGGAGAGGCGGTGCGCGATGGCGATCACCGTCTTGCCCTGCATCAGCGTGTTCAGGCTGGACTGGATCGCGGCCTCGACCTCGGAGTCCAGCGCGCTGGTGGCTTCGTCCAGCAGCAGGATCGGCGCGTCCTTGAGCATCACGCGCGCGATGGCGATGCGCTGGCGCTGCCCGCCCGAGAGCTTGACGCCGCGCTCGCCGACATGGGCCTCGTAGCCGGTGCGGCCGTGCAGGTCCGACAGGCGCAGGATGAAGTCGTGCGCTTCGGCGCGGCGCGCGGCCAGCAGCATTTCGTCGTCGTTCGCCGTCGGGCGGCCATAGACGATGTTGTCGCGCACCGAACGGTGCAGCAGCGAGGTGTCCTGCGACACCATGCCGATGTGGCCGCGCAGGCTGTCCTGCGTGACGTGCGCGATGTCCTGGCCGTCGATCAGGATGCGGCCGGAGTCCAGGTCGTAGAAGCGCAGCAGCAGGTTGACCAGCGTGGACTTGCCCGCGCCCGAGCGGCCGATCAGCCCGATCTTCTCGCCCGGCTTCACCGTGAGCGAGAAATCGTCGATCACCGGCGTGGCCTTGCCGTAGCTGAAGGTGACGTGGTCGAACTTCACCTCGCCGCGCGGCACCTGCAGCGGCGCGGCGCCGGGGCTGTCGACGACGACGCGCGGCCGCGTCAGCGTGGCGATGCCGTCCTGCACGGTGCCGATGTTCTCGAAGAGGGACGCCATCTCCCACATGATCCAGTGCGACATGCCGCTGATGCGCAGCGCCATCGCCGTCACGGCCGCCACCGCGCCGATGCCGACCTGGCCTTCGGTCCACAGCAGGATGGAAAAGCCGCAGGTGGCCAGGATCAGCCCGACCACCAGCACATGGTTGACGATCTCGAAGGCGCTCACCAGCCGCATCTGGCGGTAGCCCATGGTCATGAACTCGGTCATCGCGGCGCGGGCGAAGCCGGCCTCGCGATGGGTGTGCGAGAACAGCTTGACGGTGGAGATGTTGGTGTATGCGTCGGTGATGCGGCCGGTCATCATGGCGCGGGCGTCGGCTTGCTTCTTGCCGATGCGCCCGAGCCGCGGCACGAAATAGACGACCGAGATGGCGTACAGCACGAACCAGCCCAGGAAGGGCAGCACCAGCTGCGAGTCGAAGCCGCCGGCCAGCGCGACGATGGTGACGAAGTAGATGCCGATGCCGATCACCACTTCGGTGGTGGTGAACACCATCTCGCGCACGGCCAGCGCGGTCTGCATCACCTTGGTGGTGATGCGGCCGGCGAACTCGTCCGAGTAGAAGGCCATGCTCTGGCCCAGCATCAGGCGGTGGAAATTCCAGCGCATCCGCAAGGGGAAGTTGATCGCCAGCGTCTGGTGCTTCATGAAAGTCTGCAGGGCGACCAGCAGCGTGCTGCCCACCAGCACGCCCGACAGGACCAGCAGCATGTGGCCTTGCTCGTCCCACAGCCGCGCGGGCTGGATCTTGCCGAGCCAGTCGACGATGCGGCCGAGCAGGGCGAACAGCCAGGCTTCGTAGGCGGCGATGGCCGCGCTCAGCACCGCCAGCAGGGCGATGTAGCCGCGCAGGCCGCGGGTGCAGGCCCAGACGAAGGCAAAAAAGCCCTTGGGCGGAAGCGCAGGTTCAGCTTCGGGGTAGGGGTGGAGGAGTTTTTCGAAGAAGGGGAACAAACGGGCTCCAGATGGACAGGGCTCAGGCAGGGGGTGTTGGAATTTGCGCTCGTGGCTACTTGTTGCGAAGGACTGCCTCACGCAGGATCGAATTCACCCGTGTTTGCCAGCCTGGACCGCTATCGCGCAGCGCCGCCAAAACATCCGGGTCGAGCCTCAACTTGACGGCTTGTTTGGTGGTGGCGGAAACGCTTCCCGGCGGCCGTCCTCGGCGCGCGAGGATTTGTTCGGGCGTGTGAATGCGGCCTATTTCGCCACGCTTGGCCTGGCGAATGGACTCCAGCAAGTCCTCTTCGAATTTTTTCATTTCAGGATCCATCAATGGTGACGGTGCAGAATTTATTGTACCCCCAATAAATTAAAGTGAATGGCAGGGTCATCCCTGCTCAAGGCGCTCAAAGTACTGTATAAAGAAACAGTATCCTAGCCCAAGTTTCCCCGTGACCGCCCCGCGCCTGACCGAGCCCGTTTCCCTGCCCCATGTGTGGCGGGTGCCGGAGTTTGCGCGGGCGGAAGAAGCGGTCGTCTCCACCGGCCATGCGGCGCTGGACGCGCAATTGCCCGGCGGCGGCTGGCCGGTGGGCAGCTTGGTGGAAGTGCTGCAGGAGCGGGCCGGCCAGCATGTGTGGCAGTTGCTCCTGCCGGGCCTGGCGCAGGCGGTCGGCCAAGCAGGCCGGCCCCGTGGTGCTGGTGGGCGCGCCGTTCGAGCCGTTCGGGCCCAGCCTGGGCGCGCAGGGCCTGCCGGGCGAGCGGCTGCTGTGCGTGCGGGCCGACAAGCCCACCGCGCGGCTGTGGGCGGCCGAGCAGGCCTTGCGCTGCGCCGACGTGGTGGCCGTGATGGCCTGGCTGCCGCAGGCCAAGAGCGCCGAATTGCGCCGCCTGCACATGGCGGCGCAGCAGCACGACAAGCTACTGTTCGTTTTCCGCGGCCTGGACGCCCGCCACGATTCATCGCCCGCCCGTTTGCGCGTGGCAATCGAAGGCGTGGACACGCTGCAACTGCGCATCCTCAAGCGGCGCGGCCCGCCGCTGGAGTCGGCCCTGGCGCTGCCTGCGCATTCCGCGCGCGTGGCGGCGCTGCTGCAGGCCCGCAAGGGGCGCGCATCGCCCCCGGCACCGGCGGGCACGCCGGCCATTCCCTTGCACAGGAGATCGCATGTACTGGATCGCACTGCTGCCCTCACATGAAGAAGAGCGCACCGCCTGGGGCTGGCGCGCATTGCAGTTCACCCCGCGCGTGGCGCAGGTCGATGAAGCGCTGCTGCTCGAGGTTTCCGCGTCGGAGCGGCTCTGGGGCGGGCGCAAGCGCCTGTTGCGCCGGCTCCTGCAGGAATGCAAGCCGCTGCCCCCGGCCCAGTGGGCCCAGGGCGCCACCTCCCTCATCGCGCTGGCGCTGTTGCGGCTGAAGCTGCGCGGCGAGGACGCGCCGGCCCGCCTGCCGCAGGACTTGCCGCTGCACCTGCTCACCGCCGCGCGCGAGCATGTCGCCACGCTGGAGCGCACCGGCTGCCGCAGCTGGGGCGCCTTGCGCGCCTTGCCGCGCGCCGGCGTGGCCCGCCGCTTCGGCGCGGCGTTGCTGGACGCGCTCGATGCCGCGTATGGCGACAGTCCCGAGCGTTTCCCCTGGCTGCAGCTGCCCGAGGAATTCGACCTGAAGTTCGAGCTCGCCGCGCTGGCCACCACCGCGCCCGAGCTCATGTGGAGCGCGCAGCGCCTGCTCACGCAATTGCAGGTGTGGCTGCAGGCGCGCCATCGCGGCGTGCTGGCGCTGGAGCTGGAATGGACGCTGGACCTGCGGCGCCTCAATGGCGTGCGCCTGCCCAGCCACGAGCAACTGGTGGTGCGCACCGCGCAGCCCACGCAGGACATCACGCACCTGCGGCGGCTGGTGGGCGAGAACCTGTCCCGCGCCACGCTGGCGGCGCCCGCGAACCACCTGCGCCTGCGCTCGCTCGAAACCGTGCCCTGGGGCGGCGCCGACAAGAGCCTCCTGCCCGAAGACAACGTCAAGGGCGAAAGGCTGCACCAGCTCGTGGAGCGCCTGAGCGTGCGGCTGGGGGAGGGCAATGTGCTGGCGCCGCAGGCGCATGAGGACCACCGGCCGGAGCGGATGCAGAAGTGGGAGCCCGCACGAACCGTCATGCCGGGCCGGCGAAACTGTCATGCCCGCAATGAGCGGGAAGCCCGCATGCGATGCGTTGTACCCACCCTGGTTATTGCCCCGGCCCCTGCCCCTCGAAGTCCGCAACAGCGTGCCCCACTACCACGGCCCGCTGCGCCGGCTGACGCGCCTGTACCGCGTCGAAACCGGCTGGTGGGAAGGCGGCAAGCCGGCCTTGCGCGACTACTTCATCGCGCGCAGCGAAGAGGCCGGCCTGGTCTGGATCTACCGCGAACGGCCGCTCCAGCTGGCGCGGGGCCTGGAGCACGCGCAGGACTTCCGCTGGTACCTGCAGGGCCTGTATGCCTGAATCGCACGCCACGCACCAGCCCCCGGGCCTGGACGAAGACGACGGACTGCCGCCCGTGCTGGGCAGCGGGCCCGACGGCCTGCCCGGCTACGCGGAGCTGCACTGCATCAGCAATTTCAGCTTCCAGCGCGGCGCCTCGCACCCGCAGGAGCTGGTGCAGCGCGCCTACAACCTGGGCTACGAGGCGATCGCCCTCACCGACGAATGCTCGGTGGCCGGCGTGGTGCGCGCGCATTCCGGCTGGAAGCAGCACCAGGACCTGATCCAGAAGCTGGAGGAGGAATCCCCGCAGCACCGCCGGTCGCGCCCGTTCAAGCTGCTGTTCGGCAGCGAGTTCCTGCTGGAAGGCCTGCGCCTGGTGGCGATCGCGCGCGACCTGCAGGGCTGGGGCGGCCTGTGCGAGTTCATCACCGCCGCGCGCACGTCGGCCGTCAAGGGCGACTACAACGTGAGCTGGGAATCGCGGCAACTTCGAATTGCTCCAGGGCTGCGAGGTGCTGCTGGCGCCCCTGCGCGACCCCGGCGAAGCGATCGACCTGGAACTGCTGTGCGTGCGCATCGAACAATGCCGCTCCCTCTTCGACGGCCACCTCTGGCTGGCGGTGGAACTGCTGCACCTGATGGACGACGACCTGTGGCTGGCCACGCTGCGCGAGGCGTCGCAGCGCACCGGCGTGCCGCTGCTGGCGGCGGGCGACGTGCACATGCATGTGCGCTCCCGCAAGCGGCTGCAGGACGTGATCACCGCGGTGCGGCTGGGCCGGGCGGTGGCCGATTGCGGCATGGCCCTGCAAGGCAACGCCGAGCGGCACCTGCGCCAGCGCAAGCGCCTGGCCGACACCTACCCGCCCGAGCTGCTGGCCGCCACGCTGGAAGTGATGCAGCGCTGCCGGTTCGACCTGGAGGAGATCAAGTACGACTACCCGCTGGAAACCGTCCCCGAAGGCCTCACGCCCGCGCAGGCGCTGCGGCAGCTCACGTACGAAGGCGCGGCCGAGCGCTACCCCGATGGCGTGTCCGAAAGGGTCACGGCCTGGCTGGAGAAGGAGCTGGCGCTCATCGCCGAGTGCAACTACGAGATGTTCTTCCTCACGGTGCACGACATCGTGCGGTTTGCGCGCAGCCGCAAGATCCTGTGCCAGGGGCGCGGCTCGGCCGCCAATTCGGTGGTGTGCTATTGCCTGGGCATCACGGCGGCCAACCCCGAGCATTCCAACCCGCTGCTGGAGCGCTTCATCAGCAAGGAGCGGCGCAACGAGCCGCCCGACATCGACGTGGACTTCGAGCACGAGCGGCGCGAGGAAGTCATCCAGTACATCTACGGCAAGTACGGGCGCGACCGCGCGGCCATCGCCGCCGTCGTCATCAGCTACCGCACCCGCAGCGCCATCCGCGACGTGGGCAAGGCGCTGGGCCTGGCCGAGCCGCTGGTGGACCTGTTCGCGAAAGACCACCAATGGTTCGACGACAAGCTGGCGGCCGAGCGCCTGCACCAGCTGGCGCAGCAGGCCGGCGCGGACATCGGGGAGCACCAGGCGCGGCTGTGGCTGGAACTCACGGAAGACCTGATGGGTTTTCCGCGGCATTTGAGCCAGCATGTCGGCGGCTTCGTGCTGACGCAGACGCGGCTGACGCGCCTGGTGCCGGTGGAGAACGCGTCGATGAAGGACCGCTCCGTCATCCAGTGGGACAAGGACGACCTGGAGGACATGGGCCTGATGAAGGTGGACGTGCTGGCGCTGGGCATGCTCACCGCCATCCGCCGCTGCCTGGACTTCCGCAACCAGCTGCGCGGCGGCGAGTGGGGGCTGCACCACATCCCGATCGAGGATGCGGCCACCTACGACATGATCTGCCGGGCCGACACGGTGGGCGTCTTCCAGATCGAAAGCCGCGCCCAGATGTCGATGCTGCCGCGCCTGAAGCCGCGCGTGTTCTACGACCTGGTGATCGAGGTGGCCATCGTGCGGCCCGGGCCCATCGCGGGCGGCATGGTCCACCCTTACCTGAGGGCGCGGGAGGCCCTGGCGCGCGGCGAAAAAATCCACTACGAAAAGCCCGAGCTGGAAAGCGCGCTGGGCCGCACGCTGGGCGTGCCCATCTTCCAGGAACAGGTGATGCAGATCGCGATGATCGCCGCCGGCTTCACCGCCACCCAGGCCGACGCCCTGCGCCGCTCGATGGCCGCGTGGAAGCGCAAGGGCGGGGTGCAGCGCTTCTACCAGCCGATCATCGACGGCATGCTGGCCAAGGGCTACCGGCGCGAATTCGCCGAAGCCATCTTCAAGCAGATCCTGGGCTTCGGCGAATACGGCTTCCCCGAAAGCCATGCCTACAGCTTCGCGCTGCTGGCCTATGCGAGCAGCTGGCTCAAATGCCACGAGCCCGAATGCTTCCTGGCCGCGATGCTCAACTCCCAGCCCATGGGTTTTTATTCGCCGTCGCAGCTGGTGCAGGACGGCAAGCGCCACGGCATCACCGTGCTGCCGCCCGACGTCTCGCACAGCGACTGGGACTGCACCCTCGAGCCTCGTCCCGAACAATTGGGGTCAGATTCCAATTCTTTTCGCCCGCCCGTCCGCCTCGGCCTGCGCATGGTCGGCACCCTGAGCGAAGCAGGCGGCCGGCGCGTCGTCGCGGCCCGCGAGCAGGGCCCTTTCACCAGCACCGAAGACCTGGCGCTGCGCGCGGCGCTGGACATGAAGGACCTCAACGCCCTGGCCGCCGGCGATGCACTGCTGTCCCTGTCCGGCCACCGCCGCCAGCAGGTGTGGGACGCCGCCGCGCAGCGCCGCGCGCCCGAGCTGCTGCAGGGCGCGCCGGTGAACGAGGAAGCGCTCGAACTGCCCGCCGCGCCCGAAGGCGAGGAGATCGTTTTCGACTACGCGTCGCTGGGCCTCACGCTGCGCCGCCACCCGCTGGCCTTGTTGCGCCCGAGGCTGGCCCGCATGAAGCTGCTGAGCGCCGGCCAGCTGCACGACCTGCCCAGCGGCCGGCGCGTGGCCACCTGCGGCATCGTCACCGTGCGCCAGCAGCCGCAGACGGCGCACGGCACCATCTTCGTCACGCTGGAAGACGAAACCGGGCCGATCAACGTGATCGTCTGGAAGTCCGTGCGCGAGGAGCAGCGCGAAGCCCTGCTCAAGTCACGCCTGCTGGCGGTCTACGGCAAATGGCAGCGCGACGTGGAAAGCGGCGGCCAGGTGCGCCACCTGATCGCCGAGCGCATGAAGGACCTGACGCCGATGCTCGGCCGGCTGGGGCAGCAGGCCAGCAAGAGCCGGGATTTCCATTGAGGGGGATCTGTCATGCCGGGTTTGACCCGGCATCCAGGTGCTTGCCACATGATGCAAATAAAGCGACAATTGGCGCCTTAAATGCATCAATCTCTTGCGGCCACCCTGTTGCCCGAGTACCGGCGCCGAGTACTCGGCCTGCTGCTGCTGCGCCCAGAAGAAGCACTGCATGGCCGCGAGATCGCACGTCGCACCGGCCTGCCGGCTGGAACCATCACCCGGGAACTGACCAGGCTTGCCGAAGTCGGTTTACTCAAGCGCGAGAAGCGCGGCAATCAGCAGGCGTACAGCGCCGACACGACATCCCCGGTCTATTCGGAGTTGGCGAGCATCCTGCGAAAAACTTCCGGCATGGCCGACGTGCTGGCGCAGGCACTCATGCCATTGGCGCCGTCGATCCGCGTGGCTTTTGTGTTCGGCTCCATGGCCCGGGGAAGCGAGACTGCCGGCAGCGACATCGACCTGATGTTGATCGGCGACCTGAAATTCAAGCAGGCCGTCGAACTTCTCTATCCAGTGCAAGCGGTATTGGGCCGCGAAGTGAATGCGCAGGTCTTCTCGCCTGCCGAATTCACCGCCAAAGCCCGCAAGCAGGCTTTCATCAAAGACACGTTGGCAAAGCCGAAGATATTCCTGATAGGCAACGACCATGACCTTGAAGAACTTGCTGGGCATCACCCTTGATGCGATCGATGCGGACAAGGGCCAGATCGGCAAGCTCCTGGCTGCTGCTGCGCGCAACATCGCGGATGCACAGCTCAAGGGCCTGAGTCCCGAAAATCGCTTCGATGCAGCCTACAAAGCCATCATGCAGCTGGCCATGGTTTCACTGAACCCCCTGGATGCCGGATCAAGTCCGGCATGACAACTATTTACCGAGCTTCGGCGCGCGCCTGCGCTTCGTCCCCTGCTCGTACGCATAAGCCAGCTGCAGCAGCTTGCCCTCCGACCAGGCCGTCCCCACGAACGTCAGCCCCACCGGCAAGCCCATCGCCAGGCCCATGGGCACCGTGATGCGTGGGGTAGCCCGCCACCGCCGCGGGCGACGAGCTCGAGCCCTGGAACGAATCGCCGTTGACATGGTCCGTGAGCCACGCGGGCGAGCCCGTCGGCGCGACGATCGCGTCGAGCTTGTGCTCGGCCAGCACCTCGTCGATGCCCGCGCGGGCCAGCCGGCGCGACTTCTCCGCGGCCTTGACATACGCCTCTTCGGTCAACGGCCCCTTGGCCTGGGCCTTCACGAACAAGTCCTGCCCGAACCACGGCATCTCGCGGTCGCCGTTGCGCTCGTTGAACGCGATCACATCCTCCAGCGAATGCACCGGCACGCCGGCGCGATGCGCCAGGTAGGCATTCAAGCGGGCCTTCAGCTCGTACAGCAGCACTTCCAGCTCGTCGTCGTCATAGTCGCCCAGCGACCCGAAGTCCGCCGGGTCCACCACCTCGGCGCCCAGCCGCTTCAAGTCCGCCACCGCCTGTTCGAACAGCCTGTCCGTGTGCGTGTTGTAGCCCGTCACCTTCTTGCGCGCCACGCCGATGCGCATGCCCTTCAGGCCATCGGCCTTGAGGAACTTGCGGTAGTCCGCTTCGATGTGGCCCTGCGCGGCCTGCGTGGCCGGGTCTTCCGGGTCCACGCCCGCGATCGCGCCCAGCACCGCCGCGGCGTCGGCCACGTTGCGCGTCATCGGGCCGGCCGTGTCCTGCGAATGCGAGATGGGGATGATGCCGCTGCGGCTGACCAGCCCCACGGTCGGCTTCATGCCCACCAGCCCGGCCACGCTGCTGGGGCAGACGATGGAGCCGTCGGTTTCCGTGCCCAGGCCCACCACGGCAAAGCTGGCGGCGATGGCGGCGCCCGTGCCGGAGCTGGAGCCGCAAGGGTTGCGGTCCGCCGCGTACGGGTTGCGCGTCTGGCCGCCGCGCGCGCTCCAGCCGCTGCTGGACTTGCTGGAGCGGATGTTGGCCCACTCCGACAGGTTGGTCTTGCCGACGATCACCGCGCCGGCTTCGCGCAGGCGCTTGACCACGAAGGCGTCGCGCGACGCCGGGGCGCCCACCAGCGCGAGCGAGCCGGCCGTGGTCAGCATGCGGTCGCCGGTGTCGATGTTGTCCTTCAACAGCACGGGGATGCCATGCAGCGGCCCGCGCACGCGGCCGGCCTTGCGCTCGGCGTCGCGCGTCCGGGCGATGGCGGGGGCATCGGGGTTGGTCTCCAGCACCGCGTGCAGCGCCGGCCCGCGCCGGTCCAGGCGGTGGATGCGCTGCAGGCTGGCCTGCGTGATCGATTGCGACGTCGCGCGGCCGGCGGCCATCTGCCGCTGCAGTTGCTCCACGGAAGCTTCGACCACCGCCGCGCCCGCGTGGGCAGCTCCGGCGGCCAGGAGCAGCAGCATCGCCGTCACGGGGGAGGCTGTCATTGCGGGCTCGACCCGCAATCCATGACCCCTACTTGTTTCCATACTTCTTCAGAAAAGCCACGAACTTCGGCTTGTCGTAGCTCTTTTCAGCCTCCAGCTCGCCGGTGTTCTGCGAATGCAGCAGCTTGCCCCGGGCGTCCAGCACGAACAGGTGCGGGTAGCCCTTGATCTTGGGCCAGCGCGCCAGCAGCGCCTCGTTCTTGTTCTGCGGCGACCAGTTCACCTTGACCCACACGTAATGGGCATCGACCAGCGCCTTGACGTCGTCATTGCCCTCGACGAAGCGGTCGAGGATGTGGCACCAGCTGCACCATTCACCGCCCACGTCCACCAGCACGCGCTTGCCTTCGGCCTTGGCCTGCGCCACGGCGGCAGCGACATCCTTCGCGGCGTCGCGGGTGGGGTCGAATTTGGCGGAAAGGTCGGCGGCGAAAAGGGCCGAGGGCAGGGCGAGGGCAAAGGCCAGGGCCGCGGCCTGGAGGAATTTCGGGAGAGACATCGGGCGAATATAACCATCCCGCCGCGTCGCCAATGGCCAAAGGGGCATTGCACCAAAGTACTCAGGGTGTCGTAGGCATGCATCCATGTTGCGTCAAACTTTCGCGCGAAAGTGAAAGCACCACTTGCCGCGCCCCCGGAATTTTGCGACCCTCGCGCGTCGGGCTCACCCGGTGAGCCCGCCAGACTGCTCGAGCATCCAGCTTCCAAGGCCCTGCACTGGCACAACGCCGGCTCACGGCGAGAGCCCGCGCGGCGGCAGACTGGAGCGATGCAAAAACCCATAACAACAGACAAGAGGGGGTGGACCGGTGAGTGAATTCGTGCGCCTGGGTCGCTACACCAGCCTGTTGGGCGGGCGGCAAGCCGTGCCCGGCCACGAGATCATGGCCCGGCTGGAGATATCGCAAGCCACCTTCAAGCGCGACATCGCCAAGCTGCGCGACCAGATGAACGTGCCGATCCGCTTCGACCGCGAGCGCGGCGGCTACGTGCTGGACGCCAGCGAGAAGGCCAGCGCGCTGCCCGGCCTGTGGTTCAACCCCGAGGAAGTGCTGGCGCTGCTGACCATGCAGCAGCTCCTGAGCCAACTGGAGCCGGGACTACTGGGCCCCAAGCTCAAGCCCCTGCAGCAGCGCCTGGCGCAGCTGATGGAAATGCACGGCCTGAACAGCCAGGACGTGGCCCAGCGCCTGCGCATCGTCCACGCCGGCAAGCGCCGCATGGCGCCCCCGCTGTTCGAAGCCGTGGCCAGCGCCACGATGGCGCGCAAGCGCCTGAACATCGCCCACATGAACCGCCAGACCGGCGAGACGCTGCAACGCGAAATCTCGCCGCAACGCATGGTGCACTACCGCGACAACTGGTATGTGGACGCGTGGTGCCACCTGCGCGAGGACCTGAGGAGTTTTTCGATCGACGCGATCAGCAGCGCCGAAGTGCTGAAGGACCAAGCCAGGGACCTGTCGCCAGAAGAGATCGACGAAAGGCTGGGCGCCGGCTACGGCATCTTCGGCGGCAAGCCCAAGGCCTGGGCCACGCTGCGGTTCACGCCGCAGCGCGCGAGGTGGGTGAGGGGAGAGCAGTGGCACCCGGAGCAGGAGAGGCGGGACGAGGCGGATGGAAGCTATGTGCTGAGCGTGCCGTATTCGGATGATCGGGAGATCGTGGGGGACATATTGAGGTTTGGGGGTGACGTCGAAGTGCTGGCGCCGGCGGAATTGCGCTCGAAGGTGCAAAAGGGTTTCTTGCGAGCTGCGGCAACGTATGTGTGAGCGCCCGCGTCCCTTCTGTCGGCGCGACATCGATGCCGTCAGCGAAGGCTCTTACTTCTGGGCCTGTTGGTGAGTGCGCCTCCTTCTGCCGAAGAGCAGCTGACCTTTCTCACGAAGGTGCAGCGCTTGTTCGCCGAAGGTGATTTCACAGCGACCTACAAGTACGCCCTGCTCATCGCCTTGGCTGACCTCGCGGTTGAACTAGGTCAAGACGACGGAGAGCCGGTCAGACTGTCGCACCGGGCGATCGCTGCGAAGTTCATTGAGCTGTATTGGCAACAATCCATGCCTTACTCCAATGGAAAGTCTTCAGCTCCGGCCGGAGTACTGCTACAAAACGGTGGCGCGCAGGCTGCCATCATCTCGGCGATCGTGGAGTTCAGGGCAATGTATCCAGTGACGACGGCGTTCGCGGCATCGGCTCTCGCCGGCTATGGTGGATTGCTACAGCAAGTGGCGCGCACGGTTTCCGATCAGCCAGTCAAGTATCTGCAGAACCTGGGAGGTTCGTCAGATCCGTTCCTATATCGGCGCGAGCGCGGGACGATTGTGTTGAATCCAGGCGTCGCTTTCTGTCTTCGCCGATTTCAACCGCTCGTTCAGCAACTGGCACGGACTCATTGGGTACAGCATGTCCAGCGCAACCGGTTCAACGTTCCAATTGTTGGTGAAGCGGACGATCTCGAATCATTCATGTTCCAAACGCCACGACAAGCACTTGTCGTCATCGGAAAGAGCTTGATGCAACTCGTAGCGGGGCGTTGCTTCTACTGTGGGCATGCAGTGGAGCATGCGGACGTGGACCATTTTGTCCCGTTCGCAATGTACCCGAGAGACTTGATGCACAACTTCGTACTGGCTCATGCTTCGTGCAATCGCAGCAAGTCCGACATGCTAGCCGCACGTCCGCATCTTGAACGCTGGGTTGAATACGTCACTAGGCACGATGATGATCTGCGAGAGATAGGTGCAGTTGCGGGGCGCGTGACCGATCTGAGGTCCTGCCACGCGGTCTTGCGTTGGAGCTACACCAATGCTGTCACAAGCGGCGCGCAAGCTTGGGTGAGTAAGGGCGCGTATGAGACGGTGGACTCTAGCTATTTGAGATGTCTGGAGTCCGTCCTGTGCGGCGCCGCCTAAGGTGCCCAAGGAACTGCTTGACCAGTTCGTGACCGGTCCGATCGGCTTTGACGAAGTCTACGATCTCATTGCTGCGCGCACCGATCCAGCACCTCCATCACCCTCTCCCCAATCCCCGGCTCCCGCTCCCCACCCGGCCCGGCCACGTTGAGCGTGTCGAAGCAATTGGCCCTCAGCCACTGCGTCACCTCTTTCGCCGCCACATCCAGGTCGCCATCGACCTGCACCACCAGGCAGGGCTTGCCCATCTCCTTGGCGCTCCTCACCGTCAGCAGCGTGCCGCCGCGCAGCTACGCCCATGTTCAGGACCAGCGTCGCGTCGCTGTCGTGCACGTTCAGCAGCGTGCGCTGCCGGTAGTTGCGCGATTCGGTTTCGGTCAGGCGGTACACGGCCGGGATGACGCCGTCGGTGGCGCGCCGGCCCTTGGGGCACCAGCCGCCGTGCTCCACGCCGTGCCACACGGCCCATTCCAGCGCGGCGCGGTCCACGCCGGTCTGCCCGCCGGAAATCATTTTTCGCGGCCACCAGTCCGGCAGCGCAAGTGCGTCGTGTTCTTTCGTCATGGGGCACGAAGATAGGCAGCGCGCGGCTCCCTGCGTGAGCCTGCCTCGGTCGACGCGCAGCGGGCAATTGGCTGGCTGGAAGCACAGCCTGGCAGGCTCACCGGCTGAGCCTGCCGCGCGCCAACATGAATGCCCCGCCGCCCCAGGAGCCTTCCATGCACACCCATCCGCCACTTGCCGCCGAGCCGTTCCACCTCACCGCCCACGCCGCTGTGCGCCTGCAGCAGCGCGGCATTCCGCGCTGGTACCTGGACTTGTTGGTCGCGCACGGCAAGACCATCCACGACGGCCACGGCGCCGTGCTCAAGACCGTGGACAAGGGCACGCGCCGGCGCTTGCAGGGCGTGCTCAGCCGCACGCAGTTCGCCGAGGCGGAGCGCTACTTCGGCGTCTATGCGGTGGTGGGGCGCGGCCAGCAGGTGGTGACGGCCGCGCGCCGCACGCGCCGGCGCCTGCACTGACGGGCGGGCAGGGCACGCATGACACCTTCCACCATCCTCCACCCCGCGCTGCTCGGCCACGGCCGCCGCTTCGCCCGCGAGCTGGCGGCGATGGCCGCGCAAGTCCGCTGGCCGGGCTTGTTCGACCTGCCCGTGGATGCCGATGGCCTGCACGGCCACACGCAGACGGAGCGGCAGGCGGTGCGTGCCTTCCAGATGCTGGGCGAGGCGTTTGGCCTGCATGGCGACGCGCTGCTGGAGTGGCACCGCGTCTTCGCGCGCGACGAGCTGCCCCCGCGCGATGGTGCGCTGCTGCGCGGCGACCGCGACGTGCTGGCCGACCTGCTGCTGCGCGCCCGGACGCTGGCGCAATACCAGGACCGCGATGGCCGCGCCGCCGATGTCATGCGCATCTGGCAGCGGGCCAGGCCGCTGCGGCAGCTGATCGAAGCCGGCGCGCGGCTGCACGCGGAACTGCGGATGTATGCACCGCACCTGGCCGCGTGGGCGCCGCTTGTGCAGGACCAGTTGGCGACGCTACCCATGGGCGGCCTGCGCGACCTGAAGCGCGAGCTGATGGCCACCGGACTCTCAGCGGCGGGGTGGCGCTGGCTGGTCGGCAACACGCCGCCGGAAGTGCTGCATGCGCGTCCCAGCCTTGAAGGATTCAGCCGACTGGTGCTGTTGGCCAACGCGTATGGCGCCGTCGGGCCGGCCTTCGTGCCCGATGAACTGTTCAACGCGTACGCGATGGACCTGGTGGCGGAAGCCGCCGAGCTGGAAGCGACGGTGGAGGACAAGCCCTGGCTGCTGGAAGCCGCGTGGCGCCAATGCGAGTTGATGGACGACCGAGGCGACAGGGAGTTTTTTCTGCTGGGGTCGTTCATGCGAGTGGCCCGTTGGGTCGTGGACGACGAATGGGCGCCCGATGCCAACCAGCGCCGCGCCGGCTGGCCCGCCATCGAGCGCGCCCGGCGGCGCGCCATGGGCGCGGACTGTGGGCGCATGGAAACCTGGCCGGTGCCCTTCGAAAGCCTGGAGCGGGGCGCGTTGTTCGCCTATGCCATCCCAAACAGCATGGCGCTGTGCGCCGAAGGCGAGGCCATGGGCCACTGCATAGCCGACTACACGGCGCAAGCCGTCGCCGGCGCCTTCCTGCCCTTCAGCGTGCGCGGGCCGGGCGGCGAGCGCGTGGCGACGTTCTCGCTGGTGCGCGACGTCGTCAAGGGCGGGGCCTGGGTGCTGGACGCCTGCAAAGGCCGGTTCAACCAGGATGTGGAGGCGCAGCAGGTGCACCGGCTGGTGGAGGCGGTGCGGCTGGCGGTGGGGATCTGGAGCGGGTGAAGGGAATCGAACCCTCGTATGAAGCTTGGGAAGCTGCCGTTCTACCATTGAACTACACCCGCGTCGCCGTTGAATTATACGGACCGGGCCGCCGGCGTGTGCCGGCTACTTTTCGGTATCGGGCCGGAGCGTGGCGGGCACTGTCTTGTCGTCGGCGTTTCGCGGCGGCGGCAGGGTCCACTCATGTTCCAGCGCGGACGGCGCGATGCTCGCGTCCCATTCGCCGGCTTCCTTCGCCGGCTGCGAGGGGGCTGCCCGCTGCGGGGTTCGCCCGCCTGGCGTCCGACGTGATGCTCCCGACGAAATAAAGGGCCGCCAGCGCGCTGGCCAGCTGCGCATCGCCCAGGCCCGTGTTCTGCTGCAGCTCGTCGAAGCGTTGCGGCTTGCCGGACAGCTCCCGCAGCAGCACCAGGTGCGTGTCCTTGACCATGGCCGGCCGCACGGTCGGCGCGTGCCGGAAGTGGATGGGCTTCTTGCGATAGCGCTCGGGCAGCACGTCGCGCGGCGTGCGGACGGCGAATTGCCACATCACCTCGGCGATGCTGGTGCGCGAGAAGTGTTCCGGGATGTCGCCGGCCGAAGGCGGCATGCCATGCCAGTCGGCCTGCTCCACGTCCGCGGCGCTGGTGCCCGGCGCCACGCCCACGTTGCCGCGCAGGTTGATGATCGCGACCAGCTTGCCCTGCAGCAGCAGGTGATAGACGGGGGAGGTGGGCGAGCCTTCCATGTCGGCGACCAGCCCGGCCATCGCCAGTTGCGCCGTCAGGATATGCAGCGTGTCTTCAAAGTGCTGGAAGATCCCGGCCACGCTGGCGCTGGAATGCGGGTCGAACACGTGCGGGTAGCCGATCTCCGGCGCCACCGGCATCGCAAATCCCAGGGGCCGGTCCATCTCTTCCAGGTTCAGCTGGATGGCGCGGCTGGTCGGCACCTGCGCGGGCACGCGCACCAGGCCGTTGTCCAGGCGCTTGGCGCGCTCGCCATTCACCCACAGGGCGTCTGCCTCGAGGTAGGGGCGCGGTTCCCACCGCAGGGTCTGCACCCGCGTCTTGAGCAGGTTCGACAGGTGGTCCTGCTGCTGCGGGTTGAATCCGATCAAACCCATGCCCATCAAGGGCACTGTCTGGGGCATACGAACGTCCTCCACTGTGCTCTTGCGGCACAAGAACGTTTATAGCCTTGGTGTGAATTAGCTCAAGCCCACTAAAGTTAACGTTTTGTTGGCATACCACCCGCTGGGCGCCGGGAAAACTTTATTCCGCCTTCTGGGGCGTGTATGCTGAAAATGCAACAACATCTACGCGAGACATTCCAATGAACCGTCGCATTCTTCTTCAGTTCGCCGCCGCCGGCGCCACCTCCACCTTCCTGGCGACAGCCATCGGCCAGGCCGCCGGCACGCCCCGGCGCCACAAGCTCGTGCTGCAGGTCAGCGATGGCGACACGGCCAAGTGGAACCTGGCGCTCAACAACGCCAGGAACGTCCAGCAGGACGTGGGCGCAGCCAACGTGGACCTGGAGATCGTGGCTTATGGCCCGGGCATCGGCATGCTCAAGGCCGATTCGGCCGTGGCCGCGCGCATTGGCGAGGCCACCGCCGCGGGCGTGAAAGTCGTCGCCTGCGAAAACACCATGAAGGCCCAGAAGCTCACCAAGGTCGACATGAATCCGGTCGTCGGCTACGTGCCGTCGGGCGTGACGGAGCTGATGACCCGGCAGGCCGAAGGCTGGTCGTACGTGCGGCCCTGAGCCGCAACGGCAGTCCGCGCTACTTCAGCACATCCCCCAGGCACAGGTACTTCATCTCCAGGTATTCGTCCATGCCGTGGCTGCGAGCCCTCGCGGCCCAGGCCCGACTGCTTGACGCCGCCGAAAGGCACGTGCTCGGTGGCGATGATGCCCACGTTGATGCCGACCATGCCGTATTCCAGCGCTTCGCTCACGCGGAAGATGCGGCCCACGTCGCGGCTGTAGAAGTAGCTGGCCAGGCCGAATTCGGTGTTGTTGGCGGCGGCTATCGCTTCCTGCTCGGTCTTGAACTTGAAGATCGGCGCCAGCGGGCCGAAGGTTTCCTCCTGCGCGCACAGCATGCCGCCCGTGGCGTCGGCGATCACCGTGGGCTCGAAGAACTGGCCCTTGAGCTTCTTGCCGCCGACCACCACCCGGCCGCCCTTGGCCAGGGCGTCGGCGACGTGGCGCTCCACCTTCTCGATGGCCGCGTCCTCGATCAGCGGGCCCTGCACCACGCCGTCCTCGAAGCCGTTGCCCACCTTCAGGCCCTCGACCTTGGCGGCGAACTTCTCGACGAACTGGTCGTACACGCCTTCCTGCACGTAGATGCGGTTGGCGCACACGCAGGTCTGGCCGGCGTTGCGGTACTTGCTGGCCATCGCGCCTTCGACGGCGGAGTCGATGTCGGCGTCGTCGAACACGATGAAGGGCGCGTTGCCGCCCAGCTCCAGCGACAGCTTCTTGACCGTGGGCGCGCTTTGCGCCATCAGGATGCGGCCCACTTCGGTGGAGCCGGTGAAGCTGATGTGGCGCACGGTGTCGCTGGCGCAGAACACCTTGCCGATGGCGATGCTGTTGGCGCCGTCGGCGGTGATCAGGTTCAGCACGCCCGGCGGGATGCCGGCGCGCATCGCCAGCTCGGCGGCGGCCAGGGCCGTGAGCGGCGTCAGTTCGGCCGGCTTGATGACGACCGGGCAGCCGGCGGCCAGGGCCGGCGCCACCTTGCGCGTGATCATGGCCAGCGGGAAGTTCCAGGGCGTGATGGCCGCGCACACGCCGATCGGCTGCTTGATGACCATCAGGCGGCGGTTGTTGTCGAAGGGCGTCAGCGTCTCGCCGTTGACGCGCTTGGCTTCCTCGGCAAACCACTCGACGAAGCTGGCGCCGTAGGCCACTTCGCCCTTGGCCTCGGCAAAGGGCTTGCCCTGCTCGGCGGTCATGATGCGGCCCAGGTCTTCCTGGTTGGCCATCAGCAGGTCGAACCACTTGCGCAGGATGATGCTGCGCTCCTTGCCGGTCTTGTTGCGCCAGGCCGGCCAGGCGGCGTTGGCGGCCTCGATGGCGGCGTCGGCGTCCTGCGGCGCCCAGGTTGGCCACGTCGGCCAGCTTGGCGCCGTTGCTGGGGTCGTTGCACGTCGAAGCGTGCCGCGCCCTTGATCCACTGGCCGTTGATGAGGGCGTCGGTCTTGAGGAGGGTCGGGTCCTTGAGCAGGGCGAGGGGGGAGGTTTTCATGTCCATGGCAGGTCCTTCGGGGGGAGTGGGGCAAAGCATAGCGCTTCGCCCGGCAAACCCGGTCGTGCAAACCCCGGGGCGGGCGGGGCCCGGCCCCCAAACTTATAATCAAAAGTTGAGCTGAATCAAGCATTTACGTGCGCCCGCCGCCCCGGCCGGCGGCACGCCCTTCAAAGCAAAAGATGAGCACCCCCAAATTCACCGTCGCCGACATCCGCAAGACCTTCCTGGACTTCTTCGCGTCCAAGGGCCACACGGTCGTGCCGTCCAGCCCGCTGGTGCCCGGCAACGACCCGACGCTGATGTTCACCAACTCCGGCATGGTGCAGTTCAAGGACGTGTTCCTGGGCACCGACAAGCGCCCCTACGTGCGCGCCGCGTCGGTGCAGGCCTGCCTGCGCGCCGGCGGCAAGCACAACGACCTGGAGAACGTGGGCTACACCGCGCGCCACCACACCTTCTTCGAGATGCTGGGCAACTGGAGCTTCGGCGACTACTTCAAGCGCGAATCGCTCAAGTGGGCCTGGGAGCTGCTGACCCAGGTCTACAAGCTGCCGGCCGACAAGCTGCTGGGCCACGGTGTACATCGACGACGACGAGGCCTACGACATCTGGACCAAGGAAATCGGCCTGCCGCCCGAGCGCGTGGTGCGCATCGGCGACAACAAGGGCGCCAAGTACGCGTCGCGACAACTTCTGGATGATGGCCGACACCGGCCCCTGCGGCCCGTGCTCGGAGATCTTCTACGACCACGGCCCCGACATCCCCGGCGGCCCGCCCGGCAGCCCGGACGCAGGACGGCGACCGCTACATCGAGATCTGGAACAACGTGTTCATGCAGTTCGACATGCAGCCCGACGGCAGCGTGAAGCCGCTGCCCGCGCCCTGCGTGGACACCGGCATGGGCCTGGAGCGCCTGGCCGCCATCCTGCAGCACGTGCACAGCAACTACGAGATCGACCTCTTCGACGCGCTGATCAAGGCCGCCGCGCGCGAGACCGGCGAGAAGGACCTGGAGAACAAGAGCCTGCGCGTGATCGCCGACCACATCCGCGCCACGGCCTTCCTGGTGAGCGACGGCGTGATCCCGAGCAACGAAGGCCGCGGCTACGTGCAGCGCCGCATCGTGCGCCGCGCCATCCGCCACGGCTACAAGCTGGGCAAGAAGACGCCGTTCTTCCACAAGCTGGTGCCGGACCTGGTGCGCCTGATGGGCGACGCCTATCCCGAAGCTGCGCGCCGAAGAGAAGCGCATCACCGAGGTGCTGAAGGCCGAGGAAGAGCGCTTCTTCGAGACGCTGGAAAACGGCATGGAGATCCTGGACGCGGCGCTGGCCGGCGGCAAGAAGGTGCTGCCGGGCGACGTGGCCTTCAAGCTGCACGACACCTACGGCTTCCCGCTCGACCTGACCAGCCGACGTCTGCCGCGAGCGCGGCGTCGAGGTGGACGAGGCCGGCTTCAACGCCGCGATGGACAAGCAGAAGGCGCAGGCCCGCGCGGCCGGCAAGTTCAAGATGGACCACGCGCTGGAGTACGCGGGCATCAGCAACGTGTTCACCGGCTACGAGAAGCTGGAAGAGGCGGCCAAGGTCGTCGCGCTCTACGCCGACGGCACGGCGGTGAACCAGCTGGAAGCGGGGCAGGACGGCGTCGTGGTGCTCGACACCACGCCGTTCTACGCCGAGAGCGGCGGCCAGGTCGGCGACGAGGGCGCTGATCCAGCGGCACGGCGCGACTTCGAGGTCGACGACACGCAGAAGATCAAGGCCGACGTGTTCGGCCACCACGGCACGCTGGCGTCGGGCACGCTCAAGGTCGGCGACAGCGTCGCCGCCAAGGTCGACATGGCCATGCGCGCACGCCACCATGCGCAACCACTCCGTCACGCACCTGATGCACAAGGCGCTGCGCGAAGTGCTGGGCGACCATGTGCAGCAGAAGGGCTCGCTGGTCAACGCCGACCGGACGCGCTTCGACTTCGCGCACAACGCGCCGGTCACCGACGAGCAGATTCGCGAGATCGAGCAGCGCGTCAACGCCGAGATCCTGGCCAACCAGCCGACGCAGGCGCGCGTGATGGACATCGAGGCGGCCCAGAAGACCGGCGCCATGATGCTGTTCGGCGAGAAGTACGGCGACACGGTGCGCGTGCTGGACATCGGCTCGCAGCCGCGAGCTGTGCGGCGGCACGCACGTGCAGCGCACCGGCGACATCGGCCTGTTCAAGGTGGTGGGCGAGGGCGGCGTGGCCGCCGGCGTGCGCCGCATCGAGGCGGTGACCGGCGCGAACGCGCTGGCCTACCTGCAGCAGCTGGAAGCGACCGTGAATCGCATGGCCGGCACGCTCAAGGCCGCGCCGACGGAACTGCAAGGCCGCGTGACGCAGGTGCTGGACCAGGTGCGCACGCTGGAGAAGGAAGTGGCGCAGCTCAAGGGCAAGCTGGCCTCGTCGCAGGGCGATGACCTGGTGTCGCAGGCCGTGGACGTCAAGGGCATCAAGGTGCTGGCCGCGCGCCTGGACGGCGCCGACGCCAAGACCCTGCGCGACACCATGGACAAGCTCAAGGACAAGCTCAAGACCGCGGCCATCGTGCTGGCGGCCGTCGACGGCGACAAGGTGCAGATCGCGGCCGGCGTCACGGCCGACAGCATGGGCAAGGTCAAGGCCGGCGAGCTGGTCAACTTCGTCGCCCAGCAGGTGGGCGGCAAGGGCGGCGGCAAGCCCGACATGGCCATGGCCGGCGGCACCGACCCCAGCAAGCTGGCCGCGGCGCTGCAGTCGGTGCAGGCCTGGGTGGCAGAGCGCGCTTAGCGCTATCTCACTATCTTCCCGTCCGGCGTGATCGTCACCAGGTCGATCGCGCGCACCGAGTCGCGCACGCCCGCCCGCAGGTTGATGCGGAAACCGCCCACGTCGTAGTCGGTCATCGACGCCATGGCCTTCTGCAGGCCGGCCTTGTCGGTGGCCTTGCCGGCGCGGCGCACCGCTTCGGCCAGGGCCTTGGCGGCGATGTAGCCTTCCAGGCTTTCGTAGGAAGGCGACTGGTCCGAGTTGTCGATGGCGGCCAGGTATTCCTTGACGATGGGCGTGGCCGAACTGCGCGGCGACGGCACCACCTGCGACACGACCACGCCGCCGATCTCCTTGCCGAGCGCGGTGAACAGCGGGTCGATGCCGACCACCGAGAAGTTCAGGAACGAGCCCGCGTAGCCGGTCTTGCGCATCTTGCGGATGAACGCGGCGGTGGAGTTGAACAGCGACACCTGGATGATGGCCTGCGGGTTGCCCTTGGACAGCGCAGCCACGGCGGCGTCCACCTTGTCGCTGTTGACCGGCACGAACGCCGAGCCCACCAGCGGGGGCAGCTTCTGCTCGGCCAGCGCCTGCGTCACGGCGGCCAGGCCCGCGCGGCCCATGGCGTCGTCCTCGGCCAGCACGGCGATGCGCGTCTGGCCCAGCGTGGCGCAGTGCCGCACCATCTTGAAGGCTTCGTCGGCCATGCTGGGGCGAACGTGGAAGACGTTGGTGTGCTTGGCGTCGCGCAGCGTATCCGAAGCGGCGAAGGGCGCGAAGAAGATCGCGCCTTCCTTGGCGGCGACCTCGGCCCCGGCATCGCTGCTGGCGGTGCCGACGAAGCCGAACAGCAGGTCCGCGCCGTCGGCGAGCATCTTCTTCGCGTTGGCGCCGGCCTTGGCCGGGTCGTAGCCGTCATCGAGCTGGCGCAGCTCGAACTGGTAGCCCGGGCTGTTCTTGCGGGCGTTGAACGCGTCGACGTAGAGCTTGGCGCCGGCGGCGAAGGCCAGGCCGATTTCGCTGGCCGCGCCGGTGAGCGGCACCGACTGGCCCAGCACGATCTTGCGTGGCGCCGTCTTGCCCTGTCCCCACGCATTGCCGCCGATGCCCAACCCTGCGATGCCGGCGGCCGCGGCCGTTCCCAACAATGCCCGTCTTGTTGAATCCATCACTGTTCCCCTCTCCACAACGCTTCTGCAAATTCAATGCCCGAAACGATACTCCTGGGTGGGCACCGCCACAATTGGGGGTTGCAGCCGCTTCGGGATAAAGGCATGCAAGAAGAACATACCGACGGCGAAATCAGCGTTTCCTGAACACCAGGTCCCACACCCCGTGCCCCAGTTTGAGGCCGCGGTTCTCGAACTTCGTCAGCGGCCGGTAGTGCGGGCGGGGCGCGTAGGCCTCGGCCGTGTTCTCCAGCTGCGGCTCGGCCGACAGCACCTCCAGCATCTGCTGCGCGTAGGGCTGCCAGTCGGTGGCGCAATGCAGGTAGCCGCCCGCTTGCAGCCGCGCGGCCAGCTTGGCCACCAGCGGCGGCTGGACCAGCCGCCGCTTGTTGTGGCGCAGCTTGTGCCAGGGATCGGGAAAGAAGATGTGCACGCCGGCCAGGCAGCGCTCGGGCAGCATGTGGTCGATGACCTCCACGGCGTCGTGCGCGACGATGCGGATGTTGGCCAGCCCGTGTTCGCCGATGCGCTTGAGCAGTGCGCCGACACCGGGTTCGTGCACTTCGCAGCACAGGAAATTGTTCTGCGGCATCAGCGCCGCGATGTGGGCCGTGGCTTCGCCCATGCCGAAGCCGATCTCCAGGATCGTGGGCGCAGCGCGCCCGAATGCGGCCTCGAAGTCCAGCGGCTGCGGCGCATAGGGCAGCAGGAACTGCGGGCCGAGTTCCGCGAATGCCTTGGCCTGGCCGGTCGTGGTGCGGCCGGCACGCCTGACGAAGCTGCGGATGGTGCGGGGATGGGCCACGCCGTCGGGCGCGGCAGCGGGAGAAGGGGGCTTGCCGGGTTCAGTCACCCGGCAGATTGTAGGAGGCGCGCCATTGCGACTGCCACGATGCCAGGGCCTGCGCGAGGGGCCCACGCTGTTCGCGCAGTCCCAGCACGCGGGCCGCTGCGTTCAGCGCGCGCAGGGGGTCGCCCAGCTCGAGCGGCTGCGCGCCGTTCTGCTTGGAGAGCTTCTCGCCGTTGGCGCCCAGCACCAGCGGCGTGTGCAGGTAGCCCGGTGTAGGCAGGCGCAGGGCGCGCTGCAGCAGGATCTGCCGTGCGGTGTTGTCGGCCAGGTCCTCGCCGCGCACGACCTGGGTGATGCCCTGCTGCGCGTCGTCCACCACCACGGCCAGCTGGTACGCCCACAGCCCGTCGGCGCGCTTCAGGACGAAGTCGCCCACTTCGCGCTCGACGTCCTGTGTCTGCATGCCCAGCCGCCGGTCCTGCCACTGCACCGGCGGCGACGTGGTGCGCAAGCGCCAGGCGCGCGCCGGCCGCCCGTCCAGCCCGCCGCGGCAGGTGCCGGGGTAGACCAGCTCGGCGTGGCGTTCGTGCGCGCGGCCCTGTGCGGCCAGCGCGAGTTCGATGTCCTTGCGCGAACAGGCGCAGGGGTAGGCATGGCCTTCCTGCACCAGCTGGTCCAGCGCCTGCTGGTAGAGCGCGCCGCGCAGCGATTGCCGCACGGGCGCTTCGTCGGGGATGAGGCCGCACGCAGCGAGCTGCTGGAGGATGGTTGCGGCCGCGCCCGGCACGCAGCGCGGGGTGTCGACGTCTTCGATGCGCACCAGCCAGCGGCCGCCATGCGCGCGTGCGTCCAGCCAGCTGGCCAGCGCCGCCACCAGCGAGCCGGCGTGCAAGGGCCCGGTGGGTGAGGGCGCGAACCGGCCAATGTAGCCAGCAGCCATGCGCTCAGCCCTTGTGGACCGCCAGTGCGAGTTCCAGTCCCGAGAGGAAGGCGTCTTCGACGCGGTGGCCCAGGCACCAGTCGCCGCAGGCGCCGATGCCGGACTTGGCGTCCCACAGGTGGCTGCGGCCCAGCGGCACCATGGTCTTGGCCCAGCGCCAGCGGTGCACCTCGGCATGGGCCGGCTCGGCGTAGATGCCGGTGACTTCGGCAAAGGCCTTGAGCAGCTTGGCCTGCACGCGCGGCGCATCGTCGTCGAGATGTTCCCGCGACCACGCGGGGCTGGCCTGCACGGTCCAGCGCTCGATCGAGTTGCGTCCCGGCTTGGACGATTCGCGCGCCAGCCAGGCGATGCGGTGATGCGTGCTGAGCGCGGCGTTCCACTGCGGTCCCAGGTGCGAGAGCGTGGGCTGCACCGCTTGCGGAAAGGCCAGCATCAGCGTCCAGCAAGGCGCGACCTCGACGCTTTCGAGCTGCTTCGCCATGCGCGGGCTCGACACCGGACTGGGTCAGCAACCCGCCGGCCAGGGCATGCGGGATGGCCAGCAGCGACGGCGTCGAAGCCCGAATAGACATGGACCGAGTCCTGCGGCCCGCTGGTCTGCAATTGCCAGCAGGTGCGGGTTCAGCGCGTCGCGTTCGATGCGCGTCACCCGCGTTTCCAGCTCCAGGCTGCCGGTGGCGGCGAGCGGCTGGGCCCAGCGGCGCGGCAGGGCATCCATGGAAGGGACGGCCACCCAGTGCGGCTCGGGCGCGGGCAGGGCGGCTTCGGCGACGCGGCCATGCGGGTCGAGCACGCGCACCGCGTTGGCGCTCCAGGGCTTGCAGCAGGCCCGGCGTGATGGCCAGCGCCTTCTGGAAGCGTGCGTCGCGCACCGTGAAGTACTGCGCCCCGTGGTCGAAGGTGCCGAAGGGCGTTTCGCAGCTTGCCAGCCGCCCGCCGACGGTGGCGCCCTTTTCCAGCACGGTCACGCGGTGTCCTGCCTGGACCAGGGTGCGGGCGCAGGCCAGGCCCGCGATGCCGGCGCCGATCACGGCGATGTTTCTTGGTTGTTTAGCCATCTTGTGGTTCATTGTGGCACGCGGAGAACATCAGTCCCTGTGGCGCTCCAGCAGGGCGCGGCGCGTGGCCGGGCTTTCGAGCTGGCCGAGCCACCACTGCAGCGCGCGGCCCGGGGGCGGATTGTTGCGCCAGGCATAGGCCAGCCGCACCATGCGGCTGCTGCGCTCGACCTCCTTGACGACCAGCCGCCCGCTCTCGATGTAGGCGCGCGCCATCGGCTCGGGCACGAAGCCGCCGCCCAGCCCGCGCAGCTGCGCGTCGAGCTTGGCATGCATGGTCGGCACCGTGAGCACGTCCTGCCCCGCCAGCAGGCCGCGCGTGAGCGCGGGCCGCGCTGCACCGAATCCGCCACGGCGACCGCGCGGTGCTTGAGCAGCAGTTCGTCCTTCAGCGGCTCCTTCATCGCGGCCAGCGGGTGGTGCGGCGCGACAGCGAACACGAAGCGGACCTCGCCCAGCAGGTCGCTCTGGATGCCGGCGGTGGTGCCCGGCTCCAGGGCCAGGCCCAGCGCCAGGTCGGCCTGGCCGGAGGTCAGCGCCTCCAGCGTGCCGGACAGCGATTCGTCGCGCATGCGCAGGCGCGTGGTGGGCGCCAGCGCGAAGAACGCCTGCGTCAGCTCCATCACCGTGGAGCAGGCGATGACCGTGTCCACCGCGATCGTGAGCTGCGACTCCCAACCGGTGGCCACGCGCTTCACGCGGTTGGCCACGGCGTCGATCTCTTCCAGCAGGCGCCCGCCTTCGCGCAGCAGCTCGGTGCCCGCTTCGGTCAGCCGGGCCTGGCGCGAGCTGCGGTCGAACAGCAGGACGTCCAGCGCGTCTTCGATCTGCCGGATGCGGTAGGTGACGGCGCTGGGCACCAGGTTGAGTTCGCGCGCCGCAGCGGCAAAGCTGCCGGCGCGGGCCACCTCCTGCAGCAGGGCCAGGGCCTCGGGCGTGAGCACATCGCGGGCAGTCGGCATGGATGGGGTGAGGCCCGGAAACCTCGTTCAGTTTTTTTGCATGATGCCATCAAATGCGGGCCCTCGGCTGGCAGTGCCGCCGCGCCTACATTGACAGCAGGCAAGAAAACCCAGGAAAGGCCCGACATGTTGACTCTTCGCAAATCCCAGGACCGCGGCTTCGCGGACCACGGCTGGCTGAAGTCGTACCACAGCTTTTCGTTCGCCAACTACTACGACCCGCAGCACATGGGCTACGGGAACCTGCGCGTGATCAACGAGGACCGGATCGCCCCCGGCACCGGCTTCGGCACGCACGGCCACCGCGACATGGAAATCATCAGCTACGTGCTCGAAGGCGACCTCGCGCACAAGGACACGCTGGGCAACGTCAAGGGCATCCCGCCCGGCGACGTGCAGCGCATGAGCGCGGGCACGGGCGTGCAGCACAGCGAGTTCAACCACGCCCAGGACCAGACCACGCATTTCCTGCAGATCTGGATCGAGCCCAACGTCACCGGCATTCCCGCCGAGCTACGAGCAGAAGACCTTTGCCGAAGGCGAGAAGCGCGGCCGGCTGCGCCTGGTGGCGTCGCCCGACGGCGCCGACGGCTCGGTGCTGATCCATGCCGACGCGCGCGTGTACGCGGGCCTGTTCGACGGCGCGGAAACTTCCAGCCTCTCGCTCGATCCATCCCGCAAGGGCTACGTGCACGTCGTGCGCGGCGAGCTCGAAGTCAACGGCAAGCGGCTCGTCGCGGGCGACGCGGCCAAGCTGGAAGACGAACCCCTGGTCACGCTGGCCGCCGGCAAGAGTGCCGAAGTGCTGGTGTTCGACCTGGCCACCCACTGAATTCATCCATCAACTACCGGAGATACACCATGACATCCACCACTGCAAACAACAACTCGTACCGAACGGCTGCCAACGGCGCCACCACCACGGCGCAGGACACGCTCGCGCTGATCGGGCGCGTGCTCATTGCCTACCTCTTCGTGCCCGCGGGCTGGGGCAAGATCGCCGGTTTCTCCGGCCTGGCCGGCTACATCGCGTCCAAGGGCGTTCCGCTTCCCGAAGTCTGCGCGGCCATTGCCATCGCCGCCGAACTCGGCCTTGGCCTGCTGGTGCTCATCGGCTGGCAGGCGCGCTGGGCCGCTTTGGGTCTGGCGATCTTCGTGGCCGTCATCACGCCGATCTTTCATGGATACTGGAGCCTTCCGGCGGCCGAGCAGATGATGCAGAAGCAGGCATTCGACAAGAACACCGCCATCGCGGGCGGGCTGCTGCTGCTCGCCGCATTCGGCGCCGGGCGCCTGAGCCTGGACGGCCGGCGCAACAAGGCCTGAGGGCCTGGCACGAGGAGGGCGGATGGCGATTCGACAACAGCTGGCAGGGCAGGAAAAGGATCTCGGCGGGGGCTTCATCGTCCGCCGCCTCCTGCCTTCAGCCCGCCAGCGCAGCGTCGGCCCTTTCATCTTCTTCGACCACTTCGGCCCGGTCACCGCGCCGCCCGGCGTGAACCACGACGTGCGGCCGCACCCGCATATCGGCCTCGCGACGGTGACCTACCTGTTCGAAGGCGGCATGATGCACCGCGACAGCCTGGGGACGGAGCAATTGATCGAGCCGGGCGCCATCAACTGGATGACTTCGGGCCGCGGCATCGTCCATTCGGAACGCAGGCCGCCGGCCCTTCGAGATACCAGCTACGTGATCCACGGCTTGCAGCTCTGGGCGGCACTGCCGGCGGCGCATGAGGAGGACGAGCCTTCGTTCGTCCACACCCCGGCCGCCGCCATCCCGGAAATGAAGGTCGGCGACGCGCAGGTGCGCGTGCTGGTCGGCGAGGCATTCGGCGCGAAGTCGCCGGTGGCCACCTTTGCCCCCACGCTGTACCTGGACGTGGCGCTGCCGAGCGGCGGTTCGCTGTCGTTGCCTGCGCTGGCGCCGGAGCTGGCCGTCTATCCGGTGCAAGGGCCGATCTGGATCGACGGGCAGCGCCAGGCCCCGCAGACGATGGCCGTGCTCGCACCGGGCACGGCGACGACGATCAGCGCGGCACACGCCGCGCGCTTCGTGGTGATCGGCGGCGAGCCGCTGGATGCGCCGCGCCACATGTGGTGGAACTTCGTCTCCAGCCGCAAGGAGCGCATCCTGCAGGCCGCGGACGATTGGGAGGCGCAGCGCATGGGCCAGGTCCCGGGCGACAGCGAATTCATCCCGCTGCCGCCGACGCGCTTCACGCCGCCGGAGCCGATTTCCTAGGGGCCAAGCTGGGGTCGAGCGCCTCGCGCTCGTCGAACACGAAGCAGTCGCCGCGAAAGTGGGCGCCGCCGGTCTCCTCGAAGTACTTCAGGATGCCGCCGTCGAGCTGCCACACATGCTCCAGCCCCGCCTCGCGCATGTAGATGGCGGCCTTCTCGCAGCGGATGCCGCCGGTGCAGAAACTCACCACGGTCTTGCCTGCCAGTTCGCCCTGGTGCGCGCGCAGCGCAGCGGGGAAGTCGCTGAACTTGCCCAGGCGCCAGTCGATCGCGCCTACGAAAGTGCCGTGGTCCACCTCGAAAGCATTGCGCGTGTCGAGCGTCACCACCGGCCGCCCTTCGTCGTCGTGGCCCTGGTCCAGCCAGCGCCTGGCGGTCGCCGCGTCGATGGCCGGGGCGCGGCCCCGGGCCGGCTGGATGGCCGGGTGGTTCATCCGGATGATTTCGGCCTTGACCTTGACCAGCAATTTGCCGAACGGCTGTGCCGCGGACCAGCTCTCCTTGGCTTCGAGGCCGGCAAAGCGCGGGTCCGCACGAAGCGCTGTGAGGAAGGCGTGCGCACCCGAAGGTTCGCCTGCGAGGAAGAAGTTGATGCCTTCTTCCGCCAGCAAGATGGTGCCGCGCAGCCGGCAACCGCGCGCCAGCAAGAGCAGCGACGCGCGCAGTGCGGCGGGGTCGTCGAGGGGGACGAAGCGGTAGGCGGCGATGTTGAGGACGGGGAGCACGGGTTTTCCGGGATGGTCGGGACGCTGTCGATTGCGTCCACAATCGGGGCGCATGCCAATGTTCCCGATTATCGACGTGATCATTTCGCGCTTCTTCATTGGGGTCCTGCTGGCGGTGCCGGGCCTGGCGGCAGCGGTTCCGTCGGTGCAGTTGGCGCGCACCGATTCTGTCGTGAACCTCGCGCCGCAAATGGCGCAGGACATCCTGCCCGTGCAGGAGGTCCCCGATCCGGATGCGCTGTGGGCACTTCCCGTGCGTCCGCCGGCCCAGCCGCGCGAACCGCAGTGGGAGGTCGACGTCGGGCAGCGCGCGGTGGGGCGCATCGTCCTGCAGGCAAGCCGCGAACTGGAAGAGTTCGTGGTGCTCGTGCCCTCGGCGCGCATGGACGAGGTGCGCGTTTGGTACCGCTACGGGGCCGCCGGCCCCTGGAAGGGCGCGGTGGCAGGGGACATGGTGCCGATGTCGCGCTGGCCCTTCGTCGGCCCCATGCCCGCGTTTCCCGTGCTGCTGGGAGAGCGGCCCGTGCAAGTGATCGTCACGATGGCGAACGACGGCGGGCTCGCGTCGCCGGTGCTGCTGATGCGCGACGCCGACTATCGAAAGACCCACACCTACCAGGCCGCGGTGTCCGGCTTCGTCGGCGGCCTCGGCATCATGGTGTGGGTGCTCTGCCTGGTGTCCGCCTTCTCGCTGGCCCGGGGGGCGAGCCTGCTGCTCGCGGTCGTCGCGGCCTGGGCGCTGGTGTTCGTGCTGTGCCTGAACGGCTCCATGGCGACCTGGGTCACGCCGGACTGGCCTCGGTTCAACGATGCCAGCAAGCACGCCAGCTCGGTGATCCTGAGCGGCCTGGTGCTGAGCATGACGGCGTTCGCGCTGGACGCCCGGCATTTCCGGCGCGCGTCCCGCGCGGTCGCGATCGCGGCGCCGCTCGCGGCCGTGGTCTACGCAGCAGTCCAGATCGCGTGGTTGCCGCACGACTGGCGGGGACTGGGTGCGCTGGGGTGGGCCGTGTTCACGAGCCTGGCCGGCCTGGCGCTGTGCGCTGCAAGCGCGCTGGCGGGCGGCCGCTTCGTGCGGCTGGTCGCCGCCGCCAACCTCTGCTATGCGCTCGCCGTGGCCAGCGCAGTGCTCGACCCCTTCGAGATCGTGAGCGAACTCGACCTGAGCGACGCGCTGACCGACGTGCTGGTGTTCGCCAGCGTGCTCGTCTTCCGCTACATGCTGTTCATGCGCGAACGCTACGGCCGCGACGTGCTCGGGCGCGCGGCCATCGGTGCGAACCGGGACCCGCTGACGGCGTTGCTGTCGTATTCGGGCTTCCAGCTCGCCTACGACGAGGCCATGCTGCGGCAGGGCAGCGAGGGACAGCGCACCTGGGCGATGCTGTTCTTCGTTCCGGGGCTGGAGCGCAACAGCTTCGAGCACGGGTTCGTGCTCACGGAGCGGGCGCTGGTGCGCTTCGCGGCCACGCTGCAATCGGTGCTTGGCGACAACTGGTCGATCGGGCGGCTGTCGAAGTCGCACTTCGCGGCAGTGAGCAACCGCAGCCTGGACGCGCCCACGGTGAAGGCCTGCGCGACGAAAGTGATGACGGGCAGCGCGCGCCTGACCAGTGAACTCGGCCCGACCGGCGACTTCGACCTGCGCATCGTGTTCACGCGCTGCGTGCCGGAGAGTGGCGGCCTGAAGGCCCTGATGGAACGGCTGGAGGAGCCGGCGCGCGCGCTGGAGGGAAGCAAGCGCATCACGCTCGTTTGAAGCCGGCGACGCCTTCCTGTAGCACGAATCCGGCGGCTCGCGCGCGGCGCGGCGACCGTAAAATGAATCCATGTTCGTCCACCTGCGCCTGCACACCGAGTTCTCCGTCGTCGACGGCACCAACCGCATCGACGAAACCGTCAAGGCGGCAGCCGGCCGACGGCCAGCCGGCACTGGCCATCACCGACCTGAACAACCTGTTCGGCGCGATCAAGTTCTACAAGGCAGCGCGCGCCGCCGGCGTCAAGCCGATCATCGGCGTCGAAATCCTGCTGGAGGGCCTGGGCAAGGACGGCGGCGTGCTGTCGCGCATGGTGCTGCTGGTGCAGAACCGGCAGGGCTACCTGAACCTGTGCGAGTTGCTGGCGCGCGGCTGGACGCGCAACGTGGTCAAGGCCGCAGGGGGTGTGCAAGCTGGAGTGGCTGCGCGAACTCGGCGAGGGCCTGATCGCGCTGTCGGGCGCGCACGCCGGGCCGGTGGGGCAGGCGCTGCTGCAGGGCGACGAGGCGCGCGCGGCGGAGGCGGCGCTGGAGCTGGCCTCGGTCTTTCCGCACCGCTTCTACATCGAGTTGCAGCGCGCCGGCCGCACGGACGACGAGGCGCATGTGGCGGCGGCGGTGCAGCTGGCGGCGCGGCTGAAGCTGCCGGTGGTGGCCACGCACCCGGTGCAGTTCACGGGCGAGGACGACTACGAAGCGCACGAGGCGCGCGTGTGCATCTCCGAAGGCGAGATCCTGGGCAACCCGCGGCGCGTGCGCAAGTTCACGCGCGAGCAGTATTTCAAGACGCAGGCGCGATGGAGGCGCTGTTCGCCGACCTGCCGTCGGCGCTGGCCAACACGCTGCAGATCGCCAAGCGCTGCAACCTGGTGCTGGAGCTGGGCAAGCCGCAGCTGCCGGATTTCCCGACGCCCAACGGGATGCCGATCGAGGAGTACTTCCGTTACGCCTCGCACGAGGGCCTGAAGGAGCGCATGCTGCACCTGTACCCCGACGCGGCGGAGCGCGGCCAGGAGATGCCGCGCTACGTGCAGCGGCTGGAGTTCGAGATCGAGACCATCGTGAAGATGGGCTTTCCCGGCTACTTCCTGATCGTCGGCGACTTCATCAACTGGGCCAAGAGCCACGGCTGCCCGGTGGGGCCGGGGCGCGGCTCCGGCGCCGGCTCGCTGGTGGCCTATTCGCTGAAGATCACCGACCTGGACCCGCTGCAGTACAACCTGCTGTTCGAGCGCTTCCTGAACCCCGAGCGGGTGTCGATGCCGGACTTCGACATCGACTTCTGCCAGGCCAACCGCGACCGCGTGATCGACTACGTCAAGGACAAGTACGGCAAGGACGCGGTGAGCCAGATCGCCACCTTCGGCACCATGGCCGCGCGCGCGGCCATCCGCGACGTGGGCCGCGTGCTCGACATGAGCTACACGTTCTGCGACGGCATCAGCAAGCTGATTCCCAACAAGCCGGGCAAGCACATCACCATCGCCGGCGCGCTCGAAGGTCGAGCCGCTGCTGGCCGAGCGCGCTGGCCAAGGAAGACGAGGTCAAGACACTGCTGTCGCTGGCGCAGAAGCTCGAAGGCCTGACGCGCAACGTCGGCATGCACGCCGGCGGCGTGCTGATCGCGCCGGGCAAGCTCACCGACTTCTGCCCGCTGTACCAGCAGCCGGGCAGCGACTCGGCGGTGAGCCAGTACGACAAGGACGACGTCGAGGCCATCGGCCTGGTGAAGTTCGACTTCCTGGGCCTGGCCACGCTGACCATCCTGGAGATCGCCAAGGACTTCATCCGCGCGCGCCACCAGGGGCAGGAGGACTTCGCCTTCGAGACCATGCCGCTGGACGACCCGCACATCTACAGGCTGTTCGCCGACGGCCAGACCGAGGCGGTGTTCCAGTTCGAAAGCCGCGGCATGCAGGGCATGCTGCGCGACGCGCGGCCGACGCGGCTCGAGGACCTGATCGCGCTGAACGCGATGTTCCGTCCCGGCCCGATGGAGAACATCCCGAGCTTCTGCGCGCGCAAGAACGGCCGCGAGGAAGTGCACTATCCGCACCCGCTGCTCGAGCCCGTGCTGTCCGAGACCTACGGCATCATGGTCTACCAGGAGCAGGTGATGCAGGCCGCGCAGGTGCTGGGCGGCTACTCGCTCGGCGGCGCCGACCTGCTGCGCCGCGCGATGGGCAAGAAGAAGGCCGAGGAGATGGCCGAGCACCGCGCAGATCTTCCGCGACGGCGCGGCCCGCCAGAAGCATCGGCGAGGACAAGGCCGACGAGGTCTTCGACCTGATGGAGAAGTTCGCCGGCTACGGCTTCAACAAGTCGCACGCCGCCGCCTACTCGCTGCTGGCCTACCACACCGGCTGGCTGAAGGTGCATTACACGGCCGAGTTCTACTGCGCCAACATGACGGTGGAAATGGACGACACCGACAAGCTCAAGGTCCTGTTCGAGGACGCCCAGAAGAATTTCGGCCTCACGTTCGAGCCGCCGGACGTGAACCGCGGCGTCTACCGCTTCGAGCCGATCTCCGACAAGGTCATGCGCTACGGCCTGGGCGCCATCAAGGGCACGGGCCAGCAGGCGATCGAGGCCATCGTCGCGGGCGCGCGAAGAGGGCGGGCCCGTTCACGCAGCCTGTTCGACTTCTGCGTGCGCGTCGACCGCACGCGCATCAACAAGCGCACGGTCGAGGCGCTGATCAAGGCCGGCGCCTTCGACTCGCTGCAGCTCAATCGCGCCTCGCTGATCGCGTCGGTGGATCGCGCCTTCGACTTCGCCGAAGCCACCGAGGCCAACGCCAACCAGGGCGGGCTGTTCGACATGGGCGATTCGCACGCCGCCAGCACGCAGGAGCCGCCGCTGGTGGACGCCACGCCCTGGGGCGTGAAGGAGCGGCTGACCTAGGAGAAGACGGCGATCGGCTTCTACCTGTCGGGCCACCTGTTCGAGGAGGTCGCGCTGGAGGTGCGCCACTTCGCCAAGCGGCGCATCGACGACCTGATCGACACCCGCGAGCCGCAGCTGCTGGCCGGCATCGTCGGCGACTTTCGCGTCGTCAACGGCCAGCGCGGCAAGCTGGCCCTGTTCAAGCTGGACGACAAGTCCGGCACCATCGAGGCGATGGCCGACGAGGCGCTGATCAACGCCCACCGCAACCTGCTCAAGGACGACGAGCTGGTGATCGTGATGGCGCGGCTGCAGCCCGACCGCTTCTCCGGCGGCTTGCGGCTGAGCGTGAACCAGGTCTGGGACCTGGCCACGGCGCGCTGCCGCTTCGGCAAGTACCTGCGGGTGGCGGTCAACGGCAAGGCGCCCGACATCCGTCGCCTGGTGCGCGACTTCCCGCCCAAGCGCGAAGTCACGGAGCAGGGCGAGCTGGTGCGGGGCCTGGGCGTGCGCCTGGCGGTGAAGCGCGACGAAGCGGTGGCGGAATTGCAGCTGGGCGACGAAGCGAAATTCTTCCCGAGCGATGCGGCGCTGGCCAGCTGGATGGCGCAGGCCGACCAGGGGCAGGCGCAGATCGTCTACGAGTAACGGGTCAGCGCGGCCGGAACTCGATGATCAGCGGCGTGTGGCACGCGCCCGTCGACGTCGCGCGGCAGGACCTCGGTCTTGTCGAGGGCCCGGAGCACGGCGTCGTCCCAGGACTTCACGCCGCTGGACTTGACGATCTTGCGGCTGATGATGGTGCCGTCGGGCGCCATGCGCACTTCGACCTCGGCGGTCGGGTTGCCGGCGATGTCGTCGGTGAAGACGATGTTGGGCCGCACGCGGGCGCGGATGCGGCCGGCATAGCTGTCGGAGGGGCCGGCCGAGCGCGGCGCGGTGCCGGTGGACGTGGGGCCGCCCGTTCCGCCGGCCATCTCCTGCATCCGGCGCAGGTTCTCCTGGCGCATGCGCGTCGGCCCGCTTGGCTTCCGCCACCTGCTTGGCCTTTTCCTTCGCGGTCTTGGCCTGTTCTTCCTTCTTCTTGCGCTCCTCGGCTTCCTTCTTCGCCGCAGCCGATTCGCGCTTCTGCTCTTCGGCCTTGCGTTTCGCTTCCAGCTTCTTCTGGCGCTCCAGTTCTTCCTGGCGCTCCTTCGCGAGTTCCTGCTTCTTCTTCTCGCGTTCGAGCGCGATGTTCGGCTCCTTCACCGTGGGCGCGGGCGGCGGCGGGACGGGCTCGACTTTCTTCTCCGGCTCCGGCGCGGGCGGCGGGGGCAGGGGCGGTGCCTGCACCACCGCGGGCGCGGCCTGTTGCGGCACGGCGGCCCAGAGCTCGGCCTCGGCGGAGAGGTTTTCGGCTTCGCGGTTCCAGTGGATGCCCCAGGTCAGCGCGATCAGCAGCAGCACGTGCGCAATCACCGCCAGCACGAATGCGCGCACCAGCCCGGGCTGCGGCGGCGGCGCGAACTCGAGGCGGTCGGCGTCCATGGCGCTACCTGGCGACCTGCACCGACAGGCCGACGCGCTGCACGCCGGCGCGCTGCAGCGTGTCCATCACCTTCACCACGCTTTCGTACTTGACGTTCTTGTCGGCGCTGATCACCACCGCGCTGGTGCCCGGCGCCTTGCCGGCCTGCGCCTGCGTTGACGGTGGACGCCAGGGCGTCGAGCGGCAGGGAAACCTTCTTGTCGCCGATCTTCAGGTCCAGCGCCTCGTCCTTGCCGATCACCACCTGGATGACCTGGTCGGGCTGGCGCGCGGCCTTGCCCACGCTGGGCAGGTCGATCATGCTGGGGGCGATCAGCGGCGCCGTGACCATGAAGATGATCAGCAGCACCAGCATCACGTCGATGAACGGGACCATGTTGATCTCGCTGATGGTGCGGCGGCCGCGGCCGCGATGGACCATGGCGGGCATGGCTCAGTGTGCCCGAGGCGCGAGTGCGCGCCGAGGTTGCGCTGCAGGATGTTGGAGAACTCCTCGATGAAGGTCTCCAGCTTGATGGCGACGCGGTCGATGTCGCGGGCGAAGCGGTTGTAGGCGACCACGGCGGGAATCGCCGCGAACAGGCCGATGGCGGTGGCCACCAGCGCCTCGGCGATGCCGGGCGCCACGGTGGCCAGCGTCACCTGTCTGCAGGCTGGCCAGGCCGGTGAAGGCGTGCATGATGCCCCACACCGTGCCGAACAGGCCGACGTAGGGCGACACCGAGCCGACCGACGCCAGGAAGGACAGGTTGCGTCTCCACCGCGTCCAGCTCGCGCTGGTAGCTGGCCCGCATGGCGCGGCGCGCGCCGTCGAGCAGGGTGCCGGCGTCGCTGATGCGGCGCTCGCGCAGCTTCTGGTATTCGCGCATGCCGGACGGCGAAGATGCGCTCCATCGGGCCGGCCAGCTTGGCGTTCTGCGCGGCGGCGGCGAACAGGTCGTTCAGGCTGGTGCCGGACCAGAAGTCGCGCTCGAAGTCGTCGTTGAGCGAGTTCACGCGCTTGAGGGCGAACAGCTTGCGGAAGATGGCGGCCCAGCTGGCGACCGACACGGCCACCAGCAGCAGCATGACGAGCTGCACCACCCAGCTGGCGTGGAGCACCAGCTGGAGGATCGACAGGTCTTGGTTCATTGTGTGAGGGCTTCCAGGATGATGGGCGGGATTCTCGCAGGCTTCAGGTGACGGCATCGACCCAGCCGATGCGGATGGTTCCCTCGGCAAGAAGCTCCCTGCTGGTGCGCAGGAGCGCCTGCTGGGCGATTATGAGAGAGGCACGGCCCGTTTCCCGCACGCTGGCCGTAACAAGAAGTTCGTCGTCCAGCCGCGCCGGGCGCAGGTAGCGCACCGACGTTTCGCCCACGACGAAGATGCCGCCGGTCGCCTCCCGCAGCCGGCTTTGCTCGATGCCGAGCGAGCGCAGCCACTCGGTGCGGGCGCGCTCGAAGAACTTCAGGTAGTTGGCGTAGAAGACGATGCCGCCGGCATCGGTGTCTTCCCAGTAGACGCGGATGGGGAATTCGAAAGTCATCGTCAGGCCAGCATGGCGCGCAGGCGGGCCACGGCCTCCTGCAGGTGCGCCATGGAGCTGGCGGTGGAAAAGCGGATGAAATTGTGCGTCTCGGCCACGCCGAAGTCGCGGCCGGGCGTCACGGCCACGTGGGCGCGCTTCATGACCTCGAAGGTGAAGTCCCAGCTGTCCTTCACGCCCAGCCTGCGGCAGGCCGCGGAGCAGTCGGCCCAGGCGTAGAAGGCGCCGTCCGGCACCACGGGCACCGGCAGGCCGATGGCTTCGAGCTGGGGGATGAACCAGTCGCGCCGGGCCTTGAACTCGGCGCGGCGCCGCTCGTATTCGGCCAGGCTCTCCGGCTCGAAGCAGGCGAGGGCGGCGTGCTGCGCGATCGTGCTCGGGCAGATGAAGAGGTTCTGCGCGAGCTTCTCGATCGGCGTTCACCACCGCATCGGGCGCGACCACCCAGCCCAGCCGCCAGCCCGTCATGTTGAAGTACTTGGAGAAGCTGTTGACGCTGATGACCTGGTCGTCCAGTCGCCAGGCCCGTGTGGCCGAAGGTCTCGTCGTAGCTCAGGCCCAGGTAGATTTCGTCGAGCAGCGTGATGCCGCCCTTGCCGCTCACGAAGTTGTGGATGCGGCGCAGCTCGCCGGGATGGATGGAGGTGCCGGTGGGGTTGGACGGCGAGGCCAGCAGGACGCCGCGCGACTTGCGCGCCCCAGTGCTCCTCGATCTTCGCCGCCGTGAGCTGGTAGCGCTCCGCCGCCGTGGCGGGCAGGCGCACCGGCTCGCCCTGTGCGACGGTGACGAAGTGGCAGTTGCAGGGGTAGCTCGGGTCGGGCATCAGGATCTGTTCGCCCGCCTCGACCAGCGCCAGGCAGGCCAGCTGCAGCGCCGCCGACGCGCCGGCCGTGACGACGATCCGCCGCGCGGGGACGTCGACGCCGAAGCGATCCCGGTACCACTGGCTGATGCGCTCGCGCAGCGGCTCCAGTCCGGTGGCCTGCGTGTACTGCGTCTTGCCGTCGCGGATGGCGCGGGCGGCGGCTTCCTGCACCAGCGGCGGCGCGGTGAAGTCCGGCTCGCCGATGTTCAGGAAGATCATCGGCCGGTCGGTGTGCGCCACTTCGCGCGCGAGCTGCGACGCCGCCTTCGCGACCTCCATCACGTAGAAGGGCTCGATCTTCCCGATCAGGCTCGCGACCCGCATCGAAGGGCTCACCGCGCCTTCCCCGAAGCCTTGTCCGCCTCGACCTCGGCGCCGCGCAGCTGCGGCGCCAGGCCGTTGAGCACGGCATTCACGTACTTGTGGCCGTCGGTGCCGCCGAACTCCTTGGCCAGCTCGATGCATTCGTTCAGCACCACGCGCCACGGCACGTCCGGGCAATGGCGGAACTCATAGGCGCCGATCCACATGATGCCGCGCTCGATGGGGGAGATCTCCGCCAGCTTGCGATCCAGCAGCGGGACGATCAGGTCGTCGAGTTCCCCGGCTTCCCGCACGCAGCCGTGCAGCAGCGCGTCGTAGTGGACCGAGTCGGCCTTGTGGAAGCCCGCCAGGTCACGCGTGAAGACGTCGATGGATTGCGCGTCGTTGCGGCCGACCAGGTGCTGGTACAGCCCCTGCAGCGCGAATTCGCGTGCGCGGCTGCGCGCCGACTTGGCGGAGGCCTTGCGGGCGCCCGTGGCGGTGGGGCCCGTTCGGCTCTGGCGCGGTGCCCGCCCGGGGGCCGGCTTGTTGGTGTCGTCGGTCATCCGAGTGCGTCCAGCAGGTTGCACATCTCGACGGCGACCCGCGCGCCGTCGCGGCCCTTCTCGGTCTGGCGCGCCACCGCCTGTTCCTGGTTCTCGGTCGTGAGGATCACGTTGGCCACCGGCAATTGGTAGTCCAGCGCCACGCGCGTGACGCCGGCCGCGGACTCGTTGGCCACCAGCTCGAAGTGGTAGGTCTCGCCGCGGATGACGCAGCCCAGCGCGATCAGGGCGTCGTAGCCGCCTTTCTCGGCCAGGGCCTGCAATGCCGTGGGCACTTCCAGCGCGCCGGGCACGTGCACGTGGTCGATGTCCGCGTCGGCCACGCCCAGGGCCTTGAGCTCCGCCAGGCAGGCCTCCGCCAGCGCGTTGGTGATGCTTTCGTTGAAGCGTGCCTGGACGATGCCGATGCACAGCCCCTTGCCGTCCAGGCGGGCGGCCTGGCCTTTTTCTGCGCCAAACATGTTTTCGTTCTTTCGTTGTTTGTCAGCGGGCGACCGGTTCGGGGGCGATGTAGCCCGCGATCTCCAGCCCGTAGCCGGCCATGCTGGGCATGCGCCGGGGGTTGCCCATCAGGTTCATCCGGTGCACGCCGCATTCGCGCAGGATCTGCGCGCCCACGCCGTAGCTGCGCAGGTCCATGCGGCCGCGCTCGGGCGCGTGCGACGACCGGGCAGTGCCCTCGAACTGCGCCAGCAGCTGCTGCGCGTCCTCGCCGCAGTTGAGCAGCACGGCCACGCCGCGGCCTTCGCGCGCGATGTGCTTCAGGCTGGCGTCGAGGTTCCAGGAGTGCATGGAACGGTTGACCTCCAGCGCGTCGAGCACCGACAGCGGCTCGTGCACGCGCACCGGCACCGTGTCGCTCGGCCTGCCACTGGCCCTTGACCAGCGCCAGGTGCAGGCCCTGGCTGGGCTTGTCCGGAAGGCGTGGGCGATGAATTCGCCGTAGGCCGTGTGCAGCGGGCGGGTTCCGACCTTCTCGATCAGCGACTCGTTGCGGCTGCGGTGGTGGATCAGGTCGGCGATGGTGCCGATCTTCAGGCCGTGCTCGGCGGCGAACAGCTGCAGGTCGGGCAGGCGGGCCATGGTGCCGTCGTCCTTCATGATCTCGCAGATCACGGCCGCGGGCGTGAGCCCGGCCATGCGCGGCCAGGTCGCAGCCGGCTTCGGTGTGGCCGGCGCGCATCAGCACGCCGCCGTCCACCGCCTGCAGCGGGAAGATGTGGCCGGGCTGCACCAGGTCGTCGGACCTGGCATTGCGGGCGACGGCGGCCTGCACGGTGCGGGCGCGGTCGGCCGCCGAGATGCCGGTGGTGACGCCTTCGGCGGCCTCGATCGAGACGGTGAAGGCGGTGCCCTTCTTGTCGCCGTTGCGCGCGACCATGGGCGGCAGGCTGCAGGTGCTCGCAGCGGTCGCGCGTGAGCGTCAGGCAGATCAGGCCGCGGCCGAAGCGGGCCATGAAGTTGATCGCCTCGGGCGTGACGTGGTCGGCGGCGAGCACCAGGTCGCCTTCGTTCTCGCGGTCTTCCTCGTCGACCAGGATGACCATGCGGCCGGCGCGCATGTCGGCGACGATGTCTTCGACCGGCGAGATGGACACCGGCGGATTGACGGTTGGCGTGGGGCGTCATGCGCTGGCTTTCGGGGAAGAGGGTGGGGCCGTGAGCATGCGCTCGACATAGCGGGCGATCAGGTCGATTTCCAGGTTGACCCGGCTGCCCGCCTGCAGCGCGCCCAGCGCCGTGTTCTGCACGGTGTGCGGGATCAGGTTGATGCTGACCTCGCAGCCTTCGGGCGAGTCGGCGATGCGGTTGACGGTGAGGCTGACGCCGTTGACGGTGATCGAGCCCTTGTAGGCCAGGTACTTGCCCAGCGCGCGCGGGCGCGAGCACGCGCAGCTCCCAGCTTTCGCCGACCTGCGCGAAACGCGTCACGGCCGCCGATGCCGTCGACGTGGCCGGACACGATGTGGCCGCCCAGCCGGTCGTGGGCGCGCAGGGCCTTTTCCAGGTTGATGGGGCCGGGTGCGGCCAGGCCGGCCGTCTTGTCCAGGGATTCGGCGGAGATGTCGATGGAAAAGCGCGCCTGGGCCGGGTCCAGCGCGGTCACCGTCATGCAGGCGCCGTTGAGCGCGATGCTGTCGCCGAGGCCGACATCGTCGAGGTAGCCGGCGGGCGCTTCGATGGTCGAGGCGCTTGCCGTGCTGCAAAGAGCTTCCCAGGTCGTGGACGGCGGCGATGCGCCCCACGCCGGTGATGATTCCGGTGAACATCGGGCTATTTTCGCAGGATACGCCTCAGAACCGGTCACGGCCGGGGATGCGGGCCACCAGGCGCAGGTCCGGGCCGACCCTTTCGCGTGGAAAGGAATTCGAGCGCCACCGCATCGGCCAGGTCGGCCAGGGGGCCGAAGTGGGCCATCTCCCGCCCCTGCCCGACGAGCTTGGGCGCCAGGTAGACCAGCAGCTCGTCGACCAGGCCCTCGCGGATCAGCGAGCCATTGAGCTTGTGGCCGGCTTCCACGTGCAACTCGTTGACTTCGCGCCGGGCCAGGTCGCGCAGCATCGCGGCCAGGTCGACCTTGCCGCCGGGGCCGGGCAGGTGAACGACGGTGGCGCCGCGCGCCTCCAGCGCCGCCTGCGCGCTGTGCGTTCCGGACCGCGGCATAGATGAAAAGCCGCCGCCCGGGCCGGAAGATGTTGGCGTCCAGCGGCGTTTCCAGCCGGCTGTCCACCACCACCGCGTCGGGCTGGCGCGCCGCCGGGGCCAGACGCACGTCGAGCCGCGGGTTGTCCTCCAGCACGGTGCCGATGCCGGTCAGCACGGCCCCGGCGCGCGCGCGCCAGGCGTGGCCGTCGGCGCGCGCGGCCTCCGAGGTGATCCATTGGCTGGCGCCGTTGTCCAGCGCGGTCTTGCCGTCCAGCGAGGCGGCGATCTTCATGCGCACCCAGGGCGTGCCGCGCACCATGCGGCTGAAGAAGCCGATGTTGAGCTCGCGCGATTCGGCGGCGCCGGGGCCGACCGCCACCTCCACGCCCGCGGCGCGCAGGCGCGCGAGGCCCTGGCCGGCCACCAGCGGGTTGGGGTCGGGCAGGGAGGCGACCACCTTGCCGATGCCCGCCGCTACCAGGGCGTCGCAGCAGGGGCCGGTGCGGCCATGGTGGGCGCAGGGCTCCAGGGTGACGTAGGCGGTGGCGCCTGCCACCGAATGGCCCCTGGCCGCGGCGTCGCGCAGCGCCATGATTTCCGCATGCGCCTCGCCGCGAGCCTGGGTATGGCCCTCGCCCAGCACTCGCTGGCCGTCCCGGCCGACGATCACGACAGCCGACGCGGGGGTTGGGCTCGGACAGGCCGACCGCCCGCCGCGCCTGCGCCAGGGCTTGCTGCATGAACGGCTCGGCGGTCTCCATCGGGCCTATTCTCCGGCATCCTGCGGCCACGGCCAGACCATTCGGCGCGGCACGGCGACCGGTTGTCGGGCGGGCGCGCGGTGCCCGCCGCACCTTGGGGTAAGGTTCAGCCCGGTCTATGGCGACTACAAGAGGAGACGGCATGCAGAAGGTCCACCAGCGCGGTTTCACGCTCATCGAGCTGATGATCACCGTGGCGATCGTCGCGATCCTGGCCAGCGTTGCCTATCCCGCATACACGAGCCACATCAAGAAGGGCGCACCGCCGGGCGGCGCAGGCCCAGATGCTGGACATCGCCAACCGCGAGCAGCAGTTCCTGCTGGCGAACCGGGCTTATGCCAACTATTCCACCCTGACCAGCTCGGGCTATGTGCTGCCCACCGAGCTGGTGCGCCAGGTACACGCCGGACATCACGGTCGGAACGTCCACCGTGCCGGCCTTCACCGTCACTTTCACGGCCATCGGCACCCAGGCCAGCGACGGCCCCCTGACCATCAACAGCGAAGGTGTCAAGGGCTGCGGTTCAGGTTGCACGGCCTCCACCAAATGGTGACCCATCCCTTCCCCACTTCGCAGCGGGGCGCCTCGATGATCGAGGTGCTGGTGACCATGGTCATCATCGCCTTCGGCTTGCTGGGCATGGCGGGGCTGCAGTCGCGCATGCAGGTGGCCGAGGTCGAGGCCTACCAGCGCGCCCAGGCGCTGATCCTGCTCAACGACATGGCCAACCGGCTCGCGACCAACCGGTATGCGGCCGCCTCCCTGAATTCCTACGTCACCGGCTCGGCCATCGACCCTTCCACGAATTGCGCGACGACCTATGCCGGCACGTCCATGGTGGAAACGGACCTCAAGGAGTGGTGCAACGCGCTGCAAGGCGCGGCCGAAACGCAGGGCGCCAGCAAGGTCGGCGCGGTCATCGGCGGGCGCGGCTGCGTGCAGAGCCTGGGCAACCGGGAGTTCCTCGTCACCGTGGCCTGGCAGGGAATCGTCCCGCTCTCCGCGCCGCCCGCCACCGTGCCTTGCGGCCAGAACCAGTACAACGGCAGTTCGACGTCCCCATGCGTCAACGACCTGTGCCGGCGCGTGGTCACCACCGTGGTCCGGATATCGCTGCTATGAAGGCCATCAAACCCTCCCGCTTCCCCCGCCGGCCGGCGGCCAATGCGCAGCGTGGCTTCACCCTGATCGAGCTGATGGTGTCGCTGGTGATCGGCCTGATCATCATGGTGGCCCTGGTCGCCGTGTACCTGAACGTCAGCCGCACCAACACCGAGATGGCCAAGACCAACGGCATGATCGAAAGCGGCCGCTTCACGCTCGACCTGCTGCAGGAGGACGTCGAGCACGCCGGGTTCTGGGGCGGCTACGTGCCCGTGTTCGACGACTTCAGCGCCATCACCACCACCTGGGTGGCCGACGCCCCGGCCGTCGTGCCGGACCCGTGCCTGGCCTATACGACTTCCAACTGGAACAGCACCTATACCTATGCGCTCCTGGGCATCCCGGTGCAGACCTATTCGGGCGTGCCGTCCGGCTGCACGGCCAAGGTGGCCAACCTGCAACCCAACACCGACGTGCTGGTGGTGCGCCATGCCGAGGTCTGCCTGCCCGGCGTCGGCAATTGCGAAGCCGTCAACAACAGCAAGCTGTACTTCCAGTCTTCATTCTGCGAGGCGGAGGTCGCTGCCGGTGCGCCCCGGTACATCCTCAGCAACACCGCGACGGACTTCACCCTGAAGGCCAGGGGGTGCACCGTGACGACACCCTCGCCCCTGGTGACCGCAGGCACGGTTTCGGCCAAGCGCAAGTTCGTGTCGAGCATCTATTACGTCCGCACCTACGCGGTGACCGCCGGCGACGGCATCCCGACCCTGATGCGCGCCAGCTTCAACCTGGACAGCGGCACGCCCGGTTTCGAGGACGCCCAGCCCCTGATCGAGGGCATTGAAGGCTTCGTGGTCGATCTCGGCAAGGACTCGCAGAGCCGCTGCCCGGCCACCGCCGTGGACTACACCACGACGACCTTCAAGGTGACGCCGGCCACTTGTGCCCAGGACCTGGTCAACCCGGCCAACAACACCATGCCCACCAACCGGGGCGACGGTGTGCCCGAAGCGTTCATCCATTGCGGATCCTCCAGCTGCACGGCCGCCGAGTTGCGGGACGTCGTGGCGGTCAAGCTGTACGTGCTGGCACGCAGCCGCGAGGCCGGCAGCGGCGGGGCCGACGGCAAGAGCTATGTGCTCGGGGGCGTCAGCGGCAGCACCGTCACCATCACGCCGGGCACGGGCGACAAGTTCCGCCGGCATCTTTTCCAGACGACCATTCGCCTGCACAACGTGTCGGGCCGGAGGGAATCGCCATGAGGCCGGCACTCGCACGACGCCAGAAGGGCGTGACGCTGATCGTGGGGCTGATCCTGCTGATCCTCATCACCCTGATGGTGACCATGGCGTTCACGCTCAACACGGCCAACCTCAAATCGATCGGCAACATGCAGTTCCGCAACGAGTCGATCGCCGCGGCCAACAAGGCGATCGAGCAGGTGATCGGCACCAATTTCCCGATCGGCTTCACCAGCGTGCCGCCAGCCCAGACGCTGACGTTCGACATCAACAACGACGGCACGGCGGACTACACCGTGGCCGTGGCGGTGCCCACCTGCGTCCAGGCGACGCAGGTCGCGGGATTCACGGGTGGCGGGGCTTGCTGCGGCGCCCGGGCACCCATCTGCAATTGCGGCACCCCCTTCTACAGCACGATGTGGGACGTGCAGGCAACGGTGACCGATGCGCTTTCGGGCGCCAACGTGGTGATCCGCCAAGGCTTCCGCATGGAAGTCGACCAAACCCAGCTGGCGGCTGTCTGCCCCTGAAGCGGCAAGAAAACGGGAGTTCGACATGACACGACGATTTTTCCAGGTAATGGCTGCGGCGCTGCTGGCGTTGTTCCAGCTTGGCGCCCACGCGGAGGACATCGACCTCTTCACGGGGTCCAACACCACCGACGCCACGGCTGCGACCAACTTGCTGCTGGTCCTCGACAACGCCGCCAACTTTTCATCCAACGCCGCCGGTTCGACCTGCGTCATCGACGGCACGGCCACGGCCCTGAGCGGCTCGGTGGGCGGCATCGAGCAGTGCGCGCTGTACACCGTCATCAATTCGATCACTGTCACGGCGACCGCGACGCTCAACCTCGGCGTCATGGTCTACAACGCAGCCAACGTCGTCGACAAGGACAGCGCGGCCTGCGTCGGCTCCACTGGCGGCTGCCTGGTCTATCCCCTGACGGGCCTGACAACCACGACCAAGCCCCAGATCCTCGCCTGGATCAAGTCGTGGAAGACCACCGGCGGCAGTGCCCTCGGCTACATCAAGGCGAACAACGAAGCCATCGGCGCGACCATTCAGGAGGCCTGGGCCTACTACTACGGCAAGACCGGGATTTCGGGGCGCAGCTATTCCAGCATCGCGCCGTCCACGAATTGCAAGAACTTCATCGTGTTCATCGGCAACTCGTTCAGCTCCTCCGGATCGCCCGGCGACTCGACCGGCGACACGGGCCCCAAGAACGCACTGGAAGGCACGAACTCGGTCTCCGCCAAGAATGCCTTCCCGGCGGCGACCACGGGCCAGAAGGCCCTGATCACCAACACCAACACCAACAGCGCCACTTACTGCGGCACGGTCAATTTCCCGGCCAGCGGCGTGCATGAGAACAAGGGCTACTACGCCGACGAATGGTCGCGGTACCTGCGGGCCAACAACGTGACGACCTATACCGTCGGACTGCTGGGCCCCAGTTGCCAGGCCGAATATGCCTGGCTGTTGAGCAGCATGGCCGATTACGGTGGCGGCAAGTACTTCCCGACTTCGGACTACACGTCCCTGAAAGCCGGCCTGGAGGCCATCTTCAGCGAAGTTCGCTCCGTGAACAGCGTGTTCGCCGCGGTGAGCCTTCCGGTGAGCGTGAACCAGCAGGGCACATACCTGAACCAGGTGTTCGTCGGCATGTTCCGTCCCGACGCCGAGGGCATGCCCCGCTGGTACGGCAACGTCAAGCAGTACAAGATGGGCCGCGTGGGCGGCGTGCTCAAGCTGGTCGACGCGGACGGCGTGCCGGCCACGTCGAGCAGCGGCTCGGAATTCATCGCGGAATGTTCCCGAAGCTTCTGGACTCCCGCGGCGACCACGACCGGCGACGGCTACTGGACGACCTATACGGAGGCCAACTGCCTGGGCTATCCGGCCACGTCCAATTCGCCGGACGGCAACATGGTGGAAAAAGGCGGGCAGGCCTATATGCTGCGCAAGTCCTCGCCGGCCTCGCGGATCGTCAAGACCTGCTCGGCGGTCTTCACGTCCTGCACGTCGCTCACCGACTTCAATTCGACGAACGTGACATGGACCCAGCTGGGCCTGGCCTCCGCCACGGCCACCAATCCCAGTCCTGCCCAATTGGTCAACTGGGCGCGTGGGCAGAACGCCAAGACGCCCGGGGAGACCGCGTCGCTCAACGGCACGCCCATCAGCGCCACCGACATGCGGGCATCTGCGCATGGGGACATCGTCCATTCGCGGCCTACCGCCATCAACCTGGGATCGGACGCCTCGCCCAAGGTCGTCGTCTTCTACGGCGGCAACGACGGCATCCTGAGGGCCATCAACGGCAACCAGACCCAGAGCTTCACGGTCAGCAGTACGACGGTATCGCCGGGTGACGAGTTCTGGGCCTTCATCCCGCCGGAGTTCTACGGCAAGTTCAAGCGCCTTTACGACAACACGCTCACGATCGCGAACGCGTCCAAGGAATACAGCCTGGACGGGCCGGTGACGTCCCACCAGACGAGCGACGGTGCCTGGATCTACGCCACCATGCGGCGCGGCGGCCGGGCCCTGTACGCCTTCAACATCGACAGCGCGACCATGGGCATCACGCTCAAGTGGAAGCGCGGCTGCGGCGATTACACGACGACCAACTGCACCAACGACGTCACGAACGGGGACTTCCGCAATATCGGCCAGACCTGGGCGCCGCCGCAGATCTTCTCCGCTGCAGGTTACTCGTCCGGGACAGCTTCGCTGCTGGTCATGGGCGGCGGCTATGACGCCACCTGCGAAGACCCGCTGAGCTACCCGGCCTGCGCCAGCCCCATCGGCAACCGCATTTACGTGATGGACGCCGACACGGGGGTGCTCAAGAAGACGTTCACGACCACGCGCGGCGTGGTGGGCGACGTGACGATCATCAACGACTCCGCCGGCAAGGCGAGCTACATGTACGCAGCCGACCTCGGCGGCAACGTCTACCGCATCTCCGGGCCGGTGGACAGCGTCAGCGGCGCCTTCACGCCGATGGGCACCACCGTGCCGGGATCGTGGACCATCACGCCGATCGCTTCGCTGGGCTGCGCCACCGCAACCACCACCTGCACGGAACCGCCGAACCGCAAGTTCATGACGGCGCCGGACGTGATCGTGGACGGCAGCAACTACATCGTGGTGATCGGCTCGGGCGACCGCGAGCGCGTGACCAACACGGAGAACACGACGAGCAACTACTTCTTCAAGATCAACGACCGGCCCGACCTGGGCGCCTCGTACCTGGCCGACACGACGAACTGCGGCGCCGGCGCCACCAGGCTGTGCCTGAGCTCGTTGCTGTCGGTGGCCAAGGGCACCACGCCGACGACGGCCGACCTGGCGGCCAAGAAGGGGTGGGCGCTCGTGCTCGATGCGAACGAGCAGGTCATCACCTCGCCCATCACCATCTACGGAACGATCTACTTCAGCTCGCACACGCCGCAGGAGAACAGCTCCAGCGTCTGCAAGGTGAACCTCGGCACGCTCAGGAACTACGCCGTCAACTACAGCACGACTTCGGGGTCGAACACGCCGATCGTGCGGGAGGATGGCGGGCTGTCCCAGGACGCGGTGGCGGGCCGCGTGAGGCTGGACGGGGCGGATGTGCCGTTCTGCATCAGTTGCACCTGCCCGTTGTGCGCGAACGAGATCCCGCCGATCCCGACCGTCAATAATCCGGCCAAGATCAGGTCTTATTGGTACCTCCAGAAATGAGCATGCGCATGGGCTTGCGGCAGCGTGGTTTCACGCTCATTGAACTGCTGATCACGATCGCCATCATGGCGATCCTGATGGCGGTGGCCGCGCCTTACCTGGAGAACGCGACGATCAGCGGCAAGCTGTCGAGCAGCGCGAACAGCCTGCTCGCCAGCGCGTCGCTGGCGCGCGGCGAGGCGATCAAGCGCAACACCGCGACCAGCTTGTGCATGTCCAGCGATGGCGCCACCTGCGCCACGACCGGCGGCTGGGAGCAGGGGTGGATCGTCACGACGACGGTTTCCGGCACGACGACCGTGTTGCAGCACCAGCAGGCAGCGCCTGCCGGCTTCAAGATCACGGAGACCGGCAGTTCCGCCACCACCATCGCGTTCCCGCCGATCGGCCTGCTGGCGAGCGGCTACACCTTCAAGGTCTGCCGGGCGACGCCGACCGTGGGCAGCCAGGAGCGGGAGCTCAAGATCGGCACCACCGGACGCCTGTACGTGCAGAGGACGGCCACCGGGACCTGCAGTTAGCGACCTTGCACGCGCACGCCTCGGTGCGTGCAAATGTCACAGAAGAAGGTTCTAATTTCATACATGTAGAGCCATAAGGTTCTAAGTATCGTGCGGCACATGAACCAGCCGCACACCCTCCTTGATTGTCCTCACCCGTCTGCCGAGCGCGGATTCTCGCTTGTCGAGCTTCTCGTTGCGCTGGCGGTGTTGACGCTTTCCATGACCTTCGCCGTCCCGGCCCTCGGCTCGATGGTGGACTCGATGCGACTCACGACGCTGGCCAACCGGATGCTCTCGGAGCTGCAGATGACGCGCGGCGAGGCGATCAAGCGCAATGGACGGGCCGTGTTGTGCAAGTCGGCCGACGGCGCGTCCTGTGCGGCGACGGGCGGGTGGGAGCAAGGGTGGATCAGCTTTCACGACGCCAACAACAACGGCCTGCACGACCCGTCGGAAACGGTGGTCTATCGCGAGCAGTCGCTGCCCGGCGGCTTTCGCGTCACGGGCAACCAGAATGTGGCGCGTTACGTCTCCTACAGCCCGGGCGGAGAGGCCAGGCTGCTGTCGGGCGCGTTCCAGGCTGGCACCATCACCCTGTGCCACGAATCGGCCGGCCCGACCGAGGCGCGGCAGATCGTCATCAACGCGGTCGGGCGGCCGCGGGTGCTCAAGACCACCGTGCCCAGCTGCCTCTAGCGGTCAGCGGCGCACTTCGTCGACCAGCGTCTTGAACTCGTCGATGTCCTCGAAGCTGCGGTACACGCTGGCAAAGCGCACGTAGGCCACCTTGTCCAGCTTCTTGAGCTCGCGCATCACCAGCTCGCCGATGCGCGCCGACGGGATTTCGCGCACGCCCAGGTTCAGCAGCTTTTCCTCGATGCGCTCCACGGCGCTATCGATCTGGTCGGTGCTGACGGGGCGCTTGCGCAGCGCCAGGTTGAAGGAGGCCAGCAGCTTGGTGCGGTCGTAGTCGATGCGGCGGCCGTCCTTCTTGACGACCGCCGGGAAGGTGACGTCCGGCCGCTCGTAGGTGGTGAAGCGCTTCTCGCAGCTGGCGCACTGGCGCCGGCGGCGGATGAAGTCCCCGTCCTCGGACACGCGCGTTTCCACCACCTGGGTGTCGGCGTTGCCGCAGAAGGGGCATTTCATGGCGTCCCTTGCTCAGCCGTAGACCGGGAAGCGGCGGGTCAGGGCGTTGACCTGTTCGCGCACGGCGGCGATGTTGGCCGCGTCGCGCGGGTTGTCCAGCACGTCGGCGACCAGGTTGGCGGTCATGCGGGCTTCCTCTTCCTTGAAGCCCCGGGTCGTCATCGCCGGGGTGCCGATGCGCACGCCGCTGGTCACCATCGGCTTTTCCGGGTCGTTCGGAATCGCGTTCTTGTTGATGGTCATGTGGGCGTCGCCCAGCACGGCTTCCGCCTCCTTGCCGGTGATGCCCTTGGCCCGCAGGTCCACCAGCATCACGTGGCTTTCGGTGCGGCCGCTCACGATCCGCAGGCCCCGCTGGACCAGCGTCTCGGCCACGACCTGGGCGTTCTTGACCACCTGCTGCTGGTAGACCTTGAACTCGGGCGCGAGCGCCTCCTTGAAAGCCACGGCCTTGGCCGCGATCACGTGCATCAGCGGGCCGCCCTGCAGGCCGGGGAAGATGGCGCTGTTGATCGCCTTCTCGTGCTCGGCCTTCATCAGGATGAAGCCGCCGCGCGGCCCGCGCAGGCTCTTGTGGGTGGTGGAGGTCACCACGTCCGCGTGGGGCACCGGGTTGGGATAGACGCCGGCGGCGATGAGGCCGGCGTAATGCGCCATGTCCACCATGAAGATGGCGCCGACGTCCCTCGCCACCCTGGCGAAGCGCTCGAAGTCGATCCGCAGCGCATAGGCGGAGGCGCCGGCGATGATCAGCTTGGGGCGGCTCTCGTGCGCCTTGCGCTCCATCGCGTCGTAGTCGATCTCTTCCTTTTCGTTCAGGCCGTAGGAGACGACGTTGAACCACTTGCCGCTCATGTTCAGGGCCATGCCGTGGGTCAGGTGGCCGCCTTCGGCCAGGCTCATGCCCATGATGGTGTCGCCCGGCTTGAGGAAGGCGAGGAACACCGCCTCGTTGGCCTGCGCGCCCGAGTGGGCCTGCACGTTGGCCGCCTCGGCGCCGAAGATCTGCTTGATGCGGGTCAGCGCCAGCTGTCTCGGCGACGTCGACGTTCTCGCAACCGCCGTAGTAGCGCTTGCCGGGATAGCCTTCGGCATACTTGTTGGTCAGCTGCGTGCCCTGGGCGGCCATCACGGCCGGGGAGGCGTAGTTTTCGCTGGCAATCAGCTCGATGTGGTCTTCCTGGCGCTTGTTTTCCGCCTGGATCGCGGCCCAGAGTTCGGGATCGGTTTGCTCGATGAGGATGTTGCGGTGGTACATGGCAGTCCTTAAGACGGTGGTCCCTGTTCATGAAACAAGGGCTGCCCAGGCGAACGGCTGAACGCCGGGCAGGCCCGGCGGCACGCTTCCCAGTGGTTGGCGCAGGAAGGAATCCCGCAGTGTGTCCACGTCAGCGCCGGCCGCCCCCAGGGCGCCGCGCCTATCGCCAGTCGCGTACACCTCAAGTGTAGCGGACCAGCGGCTCGCGCAGTACAGGAGACGGTCGCGACCTTTTCCTCGATGACGGACGGCTGCGGTTCGACCGGCGCCACGGTGCGGATGACCGGCGGCTGCGGCAGCGGCACGGCCCGGCCGGTGGCGACCAGCTTCAGTCGCGCGTGCTCGGCCATCACCTTGCCGGCATAGCCGCCGTCGTCGTCCATGTTGGCCGCCCCGACGTAGAACTTGAGCCCCGCCTGCAGCGAGCCCGCGCGCTGGATGCACTCCTGCAGCACCTTGACGCCGACGCGCAGGTTGGTGACCGGGTCGAAGGCGGCCAGCTTGCCGCCGAAGTTCTCGTACTTGTCGCTGTGCACGCCGGTCATGACCTGCATCAGGCCCTGGGCGCCGACGGGACTCTGGGCGAACGGGTTGAAGCCCGATTCGATGGCCATGACGGCCAGGATCAGCGTGGGGTCGAGCTTCTCGCGGCGGCCCAGGTCGTAGGCCTCGGCCACGAGGGCGCTCAAGGGCTCCGGCGCCACGCGGTACTTCTTGCTCAGCCAATAGGCCACGGCGGCCTGCTGCTTGGGCAGGTCCGTGGGGTTGACGGCCGTCGCGCGGTCGATCGCATCGAGCTCGATGGGCATGCCCACGGCCGCCGACTGGCGGGCCTGCAGCCAGCTCATGAGCCGGGTTTCGCCGGCTTGACGCAGGTCAGGCCGGGCAGTCAGGGTGATCACGCAAAAGACGATGGCCAGGCCGACGAGGGCAAAGCCGTTGTGGGTGATCTCAAAAAAGCCCTGGGCAACGTCGGACGCGAAGGTCCGCAGGCCGTGGGCGATTTTTCCTAACGCTGTCATAGCACTTCCTTTCTACGCGCGGGCCTGCGCCGCGATGCTGCGTGGGCAGCATCACACCGTCAGGCTCCTCGTTTGGATTGGTACGCCATCAAATTGCCGGGAGACCCAACTGGGACTCATCGCAGCGAATTCGACTTAGCCGGGTTCGGCAGCGGATTCGGGTTGTCCCTAGTACTTTTGCCAGGGACGGCGAATTCTATGGGTCCTTCTAATAACAGGTCAAGAATATCAAGTCGTTTCTATATTCATAAATTACAAGTTGAGTGACTAATTTACCGCGTGTCCGGCACTATTTCCTGTCAGTCATCCACCCATTCCCTTGTCAGACCGACCCGACAGGGACACCGGAAGCTCCACCCATTGCTACAAAAAATGTAGCAAAAAACACCCCCGTGCTTGGATGTGGCGTGAAGCGGCTCCGGCGAACAGGCCGGATGGGGTGCGCCGGCCGGACCTTTCGAATTCCGCATCATGGAAAATTCCTGTCAAGGCGCCGCTCGTCGGGAGCCAGTGCCGTAACAAGTTTTGGCTGGGCTCCCTAACGGGGTTCGATGCGGGGTCCTCCGCCTCCCCACGCGCCGCCCGCCTTGTCAAGGCAATATCCGCAATGATGGGGATGATCGCCATTGAAAAGGCAGTCTTGAAATGGCGCGCGACTCTCACCTAAGTTAATAGAGCCTGAGCGATCAGGCATCAGCCGGTAGGGCCGCTTCGGCGGTAGCCCCGGCCCCACTTGGAAGCAATCTCTTGCTTCCGGCGCAACCGGGGACGTGAAACTCCCTGTTTGCGAACCCAGGCGGCGAAGGACTCTAGGTCAGCCGTCAAGCCCGGCAGGCGGTTTTGCTACCTGTCCGGGCTTTCTCATTTGCGCTTTCGGCGGACGCGCTTGCGCCAGCGCAGTTACCGCCGGCAACGCCCCATCGCATTTCGCGGCGAGAATAGCGGTTTGCCCTCCATGCGAGGACTTCCCTTGCAACGCACCTCCCAAGAAACCGCAGTGACCCAAGCCACCCTGAAAACCAACGACACCCGCGCGCTCGATACGCTCACTGGAGGAGCCTTCTCCGCACCCACGTCCGGCGAGCGCGCCGCGCGCGTGCGCGAATGGCTCGCCGCCGAGCCGAGCGTCGAGCAGATGCAGGAGGTGTTCCGCGAACTCAGCGGGCGCGACAAGGGCGCCGCCAAGCTGCTGCGGGAAAAGCTCGACGAGATCAAGCGCAGCCGCGGCCAGGAAGCCATCGCCGCGGAATGGGCCGAGAAGGCGCGCGCGCTGCTCGAGCAGCCCAAGCTGAACATCGCCGATGCAATGGCGTGGCAGCGCGACGCCGCCAAGGCTGGCGCGCCGCTCAGTCGCGAGCCGCTGGCGGCCCTGAAGGCGCAACTCGCCGACCGCGTCAAGGGCATCGAGGACTATGCAGCACCGGGTGCAGGTGCAGCGGGAGGCGGCAGTCCTGCTGGCCCAGCGCATCGAAGTGCTGTCCACGAAATCCTGGCGCGATGCGCAGGCCGCCGCGGAATCGCTTGCGAGCGACGTCCCGGACTGGCAGGCCCAGGCCCAGGCCCTCCTGCAGGACGCCAACTGGGGCAGCGTGGACACCAAGTTCCCGCCGTTGCTCGAAGCTTCGCGCACCCAGCTCCAGATGGTGTGGGACGCTTTCCAGAGCGCCTTGTCCCAGGCCGTGGCTGCGGCGCAGGACGCGGCCGCGCCGTTGCCGCCCGTCCCGGTATGGGCCGATGAATTGCGCGCGGGCCGCGGCGTGGCGGTGGAAGCGCCGACCGCGTCAGCCCAAGCCGAAGGTCGACCCGGAAGTGCGGGCCCGCGCCCAGGAAGCCGTGCGCGAGGTGCTCGGCAAGCTGGAGCAGGAAATCGCCGAAGGGCACGGCAAGGCCAGTGCGGGCGCGGCCGCGGCGCTGCGCAACGCGCTCAAGGAGCACGGCAAGCTGCTCGACGACAAGCTGGAAAACCAGGCGCACACGGCCCTGGCCGCGGCCGGCGAGCTTGAAGGCTGGCAGCGCTGGCGGGCGGACCAGCTTCGCCAGGAACTGGTCGCCAAGGCCGAGGCGCTGTTCGAACACCCGGCCCCGGTGGAGGGCCAGGAGCCGCAGCCGCCGAAGCCCCGCTACGGCGGACGCAAGATGCAGGAGCAACTGCGCGCCCTGCGCGACCAGTGGAAGCAGACGGACCAGGGCGGCGTGCCCAACCACGCGCTGTGGAAGCGCTTCGACGAAGCCTGCAACGAGGCCTACAAGGTGGTCGAAGCCTGGCTGGACAAGGTCAAGGCGGAATCGGCCGAGCACAGGGCGCAGCGACTGGCGTTGATCGAGGAGCTGAAGGCCTGGGCCGCCGAGAATGCCACCGCTCGCGACGATGACTGGAAAGGCTTCAACCGGATCCTGCACCAGTTCGAAAGCCGCTGGCGCGAGGCGGGCCACCTGAGCGAGAAGGCTTTCGCCGAAATGCAGCCGTTGTGGAAGGAGGCCATCCAGGCCGCCGCCGCGCCGTTGGAGGCTGTGCAAAAGCAGAGCCTGGAGCGCCGCCACGCCATGATCGATGACGCCAAGGCGCTGGGCGCCGCTGCGCAACTGCGCGTGGATGCCGTACGGGGCCTGCAGCAACGTTGGCAGGCCGAAGCGCAGGCGATCCCGCTGGACCGCAAGCATGAGCAAAAGCTCTGGGATGCGTTTCGCAAGCCGATCGACGAAGCATTCAACCGCAAGAGCGAGGAGCGCGACAAGGCCGCAGCCGCCTTGAGCGACCGCGATCGTGTGGTGCTCGAAGCCTCCAAGGCCCTGGAAGCAGCCAACGCCACCGGGGACGCCCAGAAGATCAAGGCCGCGATGGCCGCGCTCGACGCGGCATTGCATGGCCAGGCGCAGGCCGCGGCCGCCGTGGCGGCGGCAGGGCCGGCCCTGGTGGCGCCCGCGCCGGAAGCGCCGGCTGCCGAGGCTGACGCCGGTGCCGAACCCGTTGGTACATCGGAGGGGGGCCCTGACGGCGAGACTGCGGCGGAAGGCGAAGCGAAGCCCGAGCCCGCCGCTGCGCCCAAGGCCGCGCCCAAGCCCGTCATTGCGATGCGAGGCGACGATCGGCCCGGCATGAAGAAATCCGAGCCGATGCCCCCGGGCCGCGGCGGCAAGTTCGGTGACCGCAAGGGCGGGCCGGGCGGCCGGTTCGGCGAGCGCCGGGACGACCGCCCTGCGGGGGACGCGCGTGGCGAGGGACGGTTCGGCGGCGGCCGGTTCGGCGATCGCCCGGCGATGGAGGACCGTGGCCCGCGGCTGGGCGATGTCGCCTTCCGGGCCCAGCGCGAGGCACTGGAGAACGCGCAACTGACGCTCAAGAAGCTGGCTGCGCAAGCGCACGGTGAGGCGCTGACCCAGCTGATGACCGCGTGGGAAGGACGTTCCGCAGACCAGGTGCCGAGCCAGCAGGAGCTGGGCAAGGCTGTCACGCCCGCGGTGCGCGGCAGCTGGGTGCAGGCCCTCGGGGCGGCACCGGCCGGAGATGCGGCCGAAGCCCTGCTTCGGCTGGAGATCGCGGCCGAGGCGCCGACCCCTGCCGAGCACCTGGGCGCACGGCGAATGATGCAGTTGCAGCTGCTGACCCGGCGCAACGACCCGTCGCCGGCGCAAACGTGGGGCCAGGATACCGCCCGGGTGCTGGCCAGCGCCTACGAAGCGGGCGCCGCCCGTCGCCTGCAGGGCGTGCTCAAGACACTGCTGCGCCGTTAGGCGGCCGGTCCGGGGCCTGGACCGAAGAAGCTGTCGAACAGCGTGAGGAGCGGCGAGAACTCGCGGGCGAAGCGTGCACGGTTGACGAAGTAGGCCTCGCAGGCGACCGCGAAGAATTCGTCGATCTGGCTCGCGCCGTAGGGGTCCAGCCAGGTCGGCTCGCCGCGAAACGCTCGGCGATGATGACCTTCTCGCGGAAAGCGTCGTACTCGGCCTGCATGACGGCCAGCCAGGCTTTCCGCGCCGAGCGCGAAGGCAGGGGCGGGCAGCCGTCGGGCGGCCGTCGCGCATGTCGATCTTGTGGATGAACTCGTGGATCACCACGTTGTAGCCTTCCTCGGCAGTCGCACCGGCGCTGTCCACGTCGGGCCAGTTCAGCATCACCGGGCCGCCGTCCATCGCTTCACCGGCCAGCACTTCGTCGTAGTGGTGGACCACGCCGTGCTCGTCCGTCAACGTGCGCCGCGCGATCACTTCGCCCGGGTGCACGACGATGCCCACGAAATCGTCGTACCACTGCAGGCCCAGGTGGAGGACGGGCAGCACCGCCTGCGCAGCGATGGCCAGCGCCACCTGGTCGGTGATCACGAAGCCGTTGGCGCCGTGGAATTCCTTGGTGGCCAGGAATTGCGAAGCCAGTTCGCGCAGCCGCGCGGCCTGGGCGGCCGGCCTGTCCGCGAGGAAGGGGTAACGGGCCAGCACGGCGAGCCAGAGCGCGTCGGGAATGGCGGCCGCAGCGCGGCGCCTGCGCAGCCAGCCGAACATCAGGCGAGCGCGATGCGGCGCGCACCGCCCGCAGTGAGGCGCAGGGCTTCGAGGCGGGCAGGCGTGGCGATGCGCGTCCCAGTCGCTGAGCACGATTCGCTGTCCCTGGCCCAGCAAGTGGTCGGCCGGCTTGTGCGTGTGACCGTGGATCATCGCCTGCGCGCCGGCAGCTTCCAGCCAGGCGAGGGCCTGGGGTCCGTCGACGTCCGGGTATTCGATGCCCGAGCGCTTGCGCGACTCGCTTTGCTCGCGCAATTGCCGGGCGATCTCCCGGCGTTGCGCCAGGGGCCGCGCCAGGAAATCGCGCTGCCAGTTCGCCGAGCGCACCTGCTCGCGAAACTGCATGTATTCGGTGTCCGCCAGGCACAGCGCGTCGCCATGCGTGAGCAGCCAGCGTTGGCCGGCAAAGCCCAGCACGGTCGGGTCGGCCAGCAGCGTGGCGCCGCAGGACCGCAGGAAGCCCTCGCCGACCAGGAAGTCGCGGTTGCCGTGCATGAAGAACACTGCGAGCCGGCCGGCGGCTGCCTGCAGCACACCTGCGCAATCGGCGGCGAAGCCCGGCTCGAGGGCCGCGTCGTCGCCGACCCAGACCTCGAACAGGTCGCCCAGGATGAAGACGGCGTCGGCCGGCGTCTCGCGCATGTAGCGCCGCCAGGCATCGAAGGTTCCCGGCTCGGCGGCCTGCAGGTGCAGGTCCGAGATGAAATCGGCCGTGCGCCAGGACGGCGGCGCCTGGAGCTGCGCGAAATCGGGCAGGGCCGGGAGTTCGCTCACACGTTGCGCGTCAGAGCGCGACGGCCTTCTCGATCACCAGGTCCTGCACCGGCACGTCGCCGTGGCCGCCCTTGCTGCCGGTCTTGACGCCGGCAAGGCGGTCGACGATGTCGGTGCCGCCGACTACCTTGCCGAAGACGGCATAGCCCCAGCCCTGCATGCTGGGTGCGGTGTGGTTGAGGAAGTCGTTGTCGGCGACGTTGATGAAGAACTGCGCGGTGGCAGAGTGGGGCGCCTGGGTGCGCGCCATCGCCACGGTGTAGTGGTTGTTCTTCAGGCCGTTGTTGGCCTCGTTCTCGATCGGCGCGTCGGTGGGTTTCTGCTTCATGCCGGGCTCGAAACCGCCGCCCTGCACCATGAAGCCGGGAATCACGCGATGAAAGATCGTGTTGTCGTAGTGGCCCTTCTTCACGTAGGACAGGAAATTGGCCACCGTCTTGGGCGCCTTGTCCTGGTCCAGCTCGAGGGTGATCACGCCGTAGCCCGCGATGTGGAGTTCGACTTTGGGGTTGCTCATGGGAATCCTTCCTTCTTTCTATTTGACGAGGGTGGCCGACCGGATGACGACCGGCGTCTTCGGGACGTCGCTGGCGAAAGGCCCGGCGGCGCCCGTGGGCGTGGCCTTGATCTTCTCGACGACGTCCATGCCGCTCACGACGCGGCCGAACACGGTGTAGCCGAACAGCTGCGGCGCGTTGACCAGGCGGGAACGCGGCTCGTTCTCGTAAACGCGGCCCTTGTATTCGAAGCGCGGCACCGGGTCGCCCGGCGGAATGACCACGGGGTCGAGCGCGGGGTTGTCCTTGACGTTGATGAAGAACTGGCCCGTGGCCGAATGCGGATCGTTGGTGCGAGCCATGGCGATGGTGCCGGTGACATTGCGCGGGCCGCCCTTGGCCAGCGCCTCCTGCCCCTCGTGCCGCACCGGCGGGCGGGTGGCGCGTTCCACGTACTTCGCGTCGAAGCCGCCGCCCTGGATCATGAAGTTTTCGATGACGCGGTGGAAGACGGTGCCGTCGTAGTGCTTGTCCTTGACGTACTGCAGGAAATTTTCCACGGTCTTGGGCGCCTTGTCGGGATACACCTCCACGACGATGTCGCCGGCGCTGGTGGCGAACTTCACCCGGGGGGCGTCCTGCGCGGCGGCTGTGCCCGCTGCGAGCGCGATGCCGGCGGCGAGCGCGAAGGCCGCAACGCGGCGAGAGGTGGCGATCATCGGCTGATTACTCCTTGAAGAAATGTGAATGCCCATGCTGGCGGCGCCGTCGAGCGGCGGCAACCGCCCGTCAGGACGCGGGGTTCTTGGCGGACGGCTGGACAGCGGCCTTGGCCGGCGCCGGGAACAGTTGGCGGATCAGCGCAAGCTTGGGCGCCGCGGTGGTGTTGCGCGCGTCGAACTGCTGCGCGCGGCTGTAGGCCTGGCTGGCGAGCTTGGCATACACGTCGCCCAGGTTTTCGTGCGCGATGGAATAGCTGGGGTTGGTGCGGATCGCCGACTCGAGCGCCGTGCGCGCCTTGTCGAACTGGCTCTGCCCCGCGTACAGCACAGCGAGGTTGTTGTAAGGCTCGGGCAGCTCGGGATATTCCTCGATCAGCTGCGTGAACGTCGCGATGGCGTCGACGGTGCGGCCGGCTTCCGTCTGGACCACGCCCTTGAGGAAGCGCATCTGCGGGTCGCGGGGCTTCGCGGCGATGTACTGGTCGGCGCGCACCAAGGCCTGGGCGAGCTGGCCCGAACGCATCAGCTGGGTGACGTCGGCGTAGTCGTCCGCGAGCACGGCCTGCGGGATCCAGAGCGCGGCGGCCAGGGCGAGCGGGCGCAGGGCATGGGGCAGGGCAAAGCGGGCGTGCGTCATGGAAGCCTCGGTGGATCCTCGCGCGTGTGACAACCACGGACGGGGGGCTATATACTGCGCTGGATTGTAGCCGCCACCCCTGCTCGCGCAGCCTGCGGACAGTACCGAACCCACCGACAATTCGAACAACGCCGCGGCGAGACGTCCCCGCGGAACGGCCCCCCGAGCATCCATGAGCCTGCGCATCCACAACACGCTGTCGCGTGCCCTGGAAGAGTTTTCCCCGCTGGAGCCCGGCCACGTGCGGATGTACGTCTGCGGCATCACCGTGTACGACCTCTGCCATGTGGGACACGCACGCGCCAACATCGCGTTCGACGTGGTCCAGCGCTGGCTGCGCGCCAGCGGCTACAAAGTGACGTTCGTGCGCAACATCACCGACATCGAGGACAAGATCATCCGCCGCGCGGTCGAGAACGGCGAAGCAGTGCGCGCACTCACGGACCGCATGATCGCCGAGATGTACCGCGACTTCGACGCGCTCGGCATCGAGCGGCCGACGCACGACCCGCGCGCCACCGACTTCGTGCCGCAGATGCTGGACATCGTGAAACTGCTCGAAGGCAAGGGCCTCGCCTACTCCGCGGAAGGCGGCGACGTCAACTACGCGGTGCGCCGCTTCCCGGGCTACGGCAAGCTGTCGGGCAAGTCGCTGGACGAGCTGCACGCCGGCGAGCGCGTCGCCGTGCTCGACGGCAAGGACGACCCGCTGGACTTCGTGCTGTGGAAGGCGGCCAAGCCCGCCGAGCCGGACGACGCAAAATGGGACAGCAGCTACGGCAAGGGCCGCCCCGGCTGGCACATCGAGTGCTCCGCCATGGCCTGCGCCCTGCTGGGCAAGACTTTCGACATCCACGGCGGCGGCGCGGACCTGCAATTCCCGCACCACGAGAACGAGATCGCCCAGAGCGAAGGCGCGTTCGGCGTGCCGCTCGCGCGCTACTGGATGCACAACGGCTTCCTGAACATCGACAACGAGAAGATGTCCAAGTCGCTGGGCAACTTCTTCACCATCCGCGACGTGCTGCAAAAGTTCGACGCGGAAACGCTGCGCTTTTTCATGGTGCGCGTGCATTACCGCAGCGCCATCAACTACAGCGACGTTCACCTGGAAGATGCGCGAAGCGCCCTCAAGCGCCTGTACACGGCGCTCGACCGGGTGGCGCCGGTCCAGATGGACGACATCGACTGGTCGCAGCCCTATGCCGCGAAATTCAAGGCCGCGATGGACAACGATTTCGCGACGCCCGAAGCCATGGCGGTGCTGTTCGACCTGGCCGCCGAACTCAACCGCGGCCAGTCGGCGCGAGCTCGCCGGCCTGCTCAAGGCGCTGGGCGGCTGCCTGGGCATTCTGCAGGGCGACCCCCGGGCGTTCCTGCGCGCCGGCACTCAGCTGGACGAAGCCACCATCGCAAGCCGGATCGAACAGCGCGCGGCCGCCAAGAAGGCCAGGAACTTCGCCGAGGCCGACCGCATTCGCGACGAACTGCTGGCCCAGGGCGTGGTGCTGAAGGACTCGGCCACCGGCACCACCTGGGAGGCTGTCTCTTGAGCGCTTCTTCACCCGAGCTGGTGCAGCCCGAATACTGGGGCGACGCCTGCCGCCACCTGGCCCGCAAGGACCGGGTGATGAAGCGGCTGATCCCGCAATTCGGCGACGCCTGCCTGCAGTCGCGGGGCGACCCGTTCACCACGCTCGCGCGCAGCATCGTGGGCCAGCAGATTTCCGTGAAGGCCGCGCAGACGGTGTGGGACCGCTTCGCGAAGCTGCCCCGGCGCATGAGCGCCGGCAGCGTGCTCAAGCTCAAGGTCGACGACATGCAGGCGGCGGGCCTGTCCGCGCGCAAGATCGAATACCTGGTGGACCTGGCCCTGCATTTCGACTCGGGCGCGATCCGCGTGGACGCGTGGCAGGCGATGGCCGACGAGGAGATCATCACCGAGCTGGTGGGCATCCGAGGCATCGGCCGCTGGACGGCCGAGATGTTCCTGATCTTCCACCTCATGCGGCCGAACGTGCTGCCGCTGGACGATGTCGGGCTTCTCAACGGCATCAGCCGCAATTATTTCTCGGGCGATCCGGTCAGCCGCAGCGATGCGCGCGAAGTGGCTGCCGCCTGGGCGCCCTATTGCAGTGTCGCGACTTGGTATATTTGGCGCTCGTTGGACCCCCTGCCGGTGGAGTATTGAAACCCCCAAGCGCCTCGGGTCTGGCGCCTCCGGCCGGCGAGCGGTCCGCGGTGACTCGGCAGGCTGCCAGAAACTGAGGAGAACCTTGGCAAAGAAGACCTTCCTCGATTTCGAGCAGCCGATTGCGGAACTCGAAACCAAGATCGAAGAACTGCGCTATGTGCAGACGGAATCGGCGGTCGACATCTCCGAGGAGATCGACCAGCTGAGCAAGAAGAGCCAGCAGCTGACCAAGGACATCTACAGCGACCTGTCGCCCTGGCAGATCACCAAGATCGCGCGCCACCCGGAGCGCCCCTACACGCTCGACTACGTCAATGAAATCTTCACGGACTTCATCGAGCTGCACGGCGACCGCCATTTTTCGGACGACCTGTCCATCGTCGGCGGCCTGGCGCGCTTCAATGGCAACGCCTGCATGGTGCTGGGCCACCAGAAGGGCCGCGACACCAAGGAGCGCGCGCTGCGCAATTTCGGCATGAGCCGGCCCGAAGGCTACCGCAAGGCGTTGCGCCTGATGAAGACCGCGGAGAAGTTCAAGCTGCCGGTGTTCACCTTCGTCGACACGCCAGGCGCCTATCCCGGCATCGACGCAGAGGAGCGCGGCCAGTCCGAGGCGATCGGCCGCAACATCTTCGAGATGGCCCAGCTGGAAGTGCCGATCATCACCACGGTGATCGGCGAGGGCGGCTCCGGCGGCGCGCTGGCGATCTCGGTGGCCGACCAGGTGCTGATGCTCCAGTACTCCATCTACTCGGTGATCAGCCCCGAAGGCTGCGCATCCATCCTCTGGAAGACGTCGGAGAAGGCACAGGATGCCGCCGATGCCATGGGCATCACCGCGCACCGCCTGAAGGCGCTGGGCCTGATCGACAAGATCGTCAACGAGCCCGTGGGCGGCGCGCACCGCGACCACAAGCAGATGGCCGCCTTCCTCAAGCGCGGGCTCAACGATGCGTGGCGGCAGCTCGCCGACCTCAAGGTGCGCGAACTGCTCGATCGCCGCTACGAGCGGCTGCAAAGCTACGGGCGCTTCACCGACACGAAGGCCGAAGCGCGCTGACCGCACGGACCGCCGGCCCGCCGTGCGGTCGCGTCAGTCGAAGTGGTATGCCAGCTCGGTTTCGACCGGCAGCGCCTGGTCCACCGGCTCGAACTTCCAGCCCGACACCGCTTCGATGGATGCCCTGTTCAGGGACCGGTTGGTGCTGGAGACAACCTTCACGGAACTCGTGGAGCCGTCGGGCATCACCTCGAAGGACACCTTCACCACGCCCGACGGCCGCTCCCGCAGCAACGCCGCGGGCAAGCGTGGATCGTCGGTCTTGATGGGAATGATCTCCAGGCGCGCAGCAGCGACGGGCGCAGGCTCCGCGGGCGCCGGCACGATCGCCGCGACCGGCTCGGGCGCGGGCGCAGCGACCGGTGCCTGCTGCACCGGGGCAGCGCGCGGTGCAATTGCTGCCTGTTCGACGGGCGCCGCTGCGGCGGGCCGCTTGGGCTCCGCCGGAGCCGCTGGCGCAGGGGCCTTCGGTCGCGCGGGCGCGTTGGCGTGTTGCAGGATGAACCGGTAGGGACTCAGGGCCTGCCTGCGCACGGCCTCGCTGGGTGCGGGCTCGCCAGCGGACGCCGGGGTGGGGGAAGGGCTCTGGGCCAGGGCTGGGTGCCACCCGGCGACCAACTGGAAACCCGCGATCACTGTCCAGGCGCGGAAGGCCTTGTGGGCCCTGGCGCCGATTCGATGCATCTGCATTCGTTACCTCTTGTGCGCCCGGATTCTAGGGTCGCGAGCCCCCATGCTTACATGGGGTTACGCCCGATGCGTGCCGCCGCCGGTCCGATAATCGAGCGATGGTTCACACTTTCCGCCTCAGATTTGCCGCCGGCGCGCCCTCATGCGCATGACATTGCCCGAGGCCATCGCCGGTTTCGAGCCTGCATTGCCCGCGGCGGTGGCGTTCAGCGGGGGCGCCGATTCGACAGCGTTGCTGCTCGCGGCAGCGCGGGCGTGGCCGGCGCGGATCCATGCCATCCATGTGCATCATGGCCTGCAGGCCGCGGCCGACCAGTTCGCGGACCATTGCGACAAGTTGTGCCGGGAGCTGGGTGTGCCCCTGCAGGTGATCCAGGTGGAAGCGCGCCACCAGCCCGGGGAAAGCCCCGAAGATGCGGCCCGCAAGGCGCGCTACCGTGCCCTCGCTCAGACCGCGGCGCAGCTGGGCATGCAGTCCGTGCTCCTGGCCCAGCACGCGGACGACCAGGTCGAAACGCTGCTGCTGGCCTTGAGCCGCGGCGCGGGCTTGCCCGGCCTGGCCGCGATGGCGCCCCGTTTCGAGCGGCACGGCGTGCGGTTCGACCGGCCCTTGTTGCGTGTGGGTGCACCTGCCATTCGCGAGTGGCTGGGCGCCCAGGGCGCAGGGTTCATCGAAGATCCGACCAACGCGGACACCTCCTTCACACGCAACCGCATCCGGCATGAAGTGCTGCCCGCACTGGAAAAGGCCTTCCCGCAGTTCCGGGACACGTTCGGGCGTTCCGCGCGCCACGCGGCGCAGGCCCAGGAGTTGCTGTCCGCGCTGGCGGCCGAAGACCTGCTCCAGGCCGGCAACCCGCCGGCGATCGGCGCGCTGCGTTCGCTCTCCCGGGCGCGGCTGGCCAACCTCTTGCGGCACTGGCTGGGCAGCGCGCACCAGGTTCACGCCAACGCGGCGCAGTTGAAAGAACTGATGGACCAGCTGGCCCACTGCTCGACGCGCGGGCACGACATCCGCATCAAGGTCGGCACCGGCTTCGTGGAGCGCAATGGCGACACGCTGCGGTTCCGGCCGCACCTGGACGCCTAGGTATAATCCCGAGGTCTTCGCGGCCGGATCCGCACTGGCGGTTGTTGCGCCTCGCGCCGCCGCACCCCACATCATCTTCCCTGACCTTCCGATGGCACTGATCGTTCACAAATACGGCGGCACGTCGATGGGCTCGACCGAGCGCATCCGCAACGTGGCCAAGCGCGTCGCCAAGTGGCAGCGCGCCGGCCACCAGATGATCGTGGTGCCCAGCGCCATGAGCGGCGAAACCAACCGGCTGCTGGCCTTGGCCAAGGAACTGGCGCCCGCCCAGCAGACGGACGAGATGTGCCGCGAACTGGACATGCTGGCCGCCACCGGCGAGCAGGCGTCGTCGGCCCTGCTGGCACTGGCGCTGCAGGCCGAGGGCCTGGAGGCCGTCAGCTATGCCGGCTGGCAGGTCCCGGTCAAGACCAACAGCGCATACACCAAGGCGCGCATCGAGTCGATCGACGACAAGAAGGTTCGCGCCGACCTGGACGCCGGCCGTGTGGTGATCATCACCGGCTTCCAGGGCGTGGACGGCGAAGGCCACATCACCACGCTGGGCCGTGGCGGCAGCGACACCTCGGCGGTGGCCGTCGCGGCCGCGATGAAGGCGGCGGAGTGCCTGATCTACACCGACGTGGACGGCGTCTACACGACCGATCCGCGCGTGGTGCCCGAGGCGCGCCGGCTGCAGACCGTGAGCTTCGAGGAAATGCTGGAGATGGCTTCGCTGGGCTCCAAGGTGCTGCAGATCCGCTCGGTGGAGTTCGCCGGCAAGTACAAGGTGCCCCTGCGCGTGCTCTCCAGCTTCACGCCCTGGGATATCGCCATCGAAGAGGAAGCCAAGTCCGGCACCCTGATCAGTTTTGAGGAAGACGAACAAATGGAACAAGCGATCGTTTCCGGCATCGCGTTCAACCGCGACGAGGCCAAGATTTCCATCCTGAGCGTGCCCGACAAGCCCGGCATCGCCTACAACATCCTGGGGGCCGTGGCCGACGCCAACATCGAGGTCGACGTCATCATCCAGAACATCTCCAAGGACGGCAAGACCGACTTCAGCTTCACCGTGCACCGCAACGACTACGCGCGCACGGTGGACCTGCTCAAGACCAAGGTGCTGCCCACGCTGGGAACGGATGTGCTCGTCGGCGACACGCGAATCTGCAAGGTCAGCATCGTCGGCATCGGCATGCGCAGCCATGTGGGCATCGCCAGCAAGATGTTCCGGGCCCTGTCCGAAGAGGGCATCAACATCCAGATGATTTCCACCAGCGAGATCAAGACCTCCGTCGTGATCGACGAAAAGTACATGGAACTGGCCGTTCGGGCCCTGCATCGCGCCTTCGACCTGGACCAGCCGGCCGCCTGAGGAGCTTGGGTTCGGGCATAATTACAGGTGCCAGGAAACGTGACCGAGTGGCCGAAGGTGCTCCCCTGCTAAGGGAGTATGGGGTGTAGAGCCTCATCGAGGGTTCGAATCCCTCCGTTTCCGCCAGATTGCCTGAAAAGCCCCGCAAGCCGGGGCTTTTTCACGCCCGAGAGGTTCCCTCCGGACACAAAAGAGCACATGTGGTAACGCCTTGGCTGAGCCGTCGATCCCAGAATCGCACGACTTTCATCCCTCGGGAGGGTCGCCATGAAACCACGTTCTCGTTCCCTGTTCGCGGTTTCCGCGATCGCTCTCGCCCTGATGTCCGGTGGCTGGGCCTCGGCCCAGTCGCAGGTCGGGCTCGACCGCAGTGCCGCCAAGGTCACGCGGGCCGAGTCGGGCCGTCCATTGACGGCGGCTAGCAAGGCGGCGCCGGCGGAGGTGGTCACGGGTTTCCTGCGCAACCGGGGCCGCTCCGGCGCGGTGCTCTCCTCGCTTCGCACGACACGCAGCAGCGGCGGCGCCAATGGCGTGACCCATGTGCGCATGGAGCAGGCGGTCGACGGCCTCACGGTGCATGGCGCATACCTCAAGGCGGCCGTCAACGGCCGGGGCGAACTGGTGCAGGTCATCGACCGGCTGGCTGAGGTGTCTGCGGCACCGACGCCCAGCCGGATCGATGCGGCCGCCGCACTGAAAGCGGCGATGGCCCGGGTGCACCCGGCGGAGGCCATCATCTTCAAGCCCGCGGGAGCGCAGGGAAACACGGCGGCTTTCGACGGCGGGCCGTTCTTCCACAGCGCACCGACGGTGACGGCGGTGGCAATCCCCTTGAGCACCGGAGCACTCGAACGCGGGTGGCTCGTCCAGACATGGACCGAGAAGAGCAACCAGCTTCACCACACCCTCGTGGGCGGCGACGGGCGCGTGCTCGACGTCGAAAGCCGCACGGCGTCCGACCGGTACAACGTGTTCGCCGAGGATCCGTCCAAGGGGCCCCAGGCCGTCGTCAACGGGCCGGCCGCGGGCGGGGCCCTGTCGCCCGCCGGGTGGCTGGGCACCGGGACCCAGGCCACCACCAACATCGGCGGCAACAACGTCAATGCCTACCTCGATGCGGACCACAACAACCGTCCCGACCGCGGCGGCGCCGCGGTGACGACCGGTGACTTCCTGACAGCAGCGGACCTGACGGCGTCACCGACCACCACCGGCAACAAGGCGGTGTCGGTCCAGAACCTCTTCTACCTGAACAACGTGATCCACGACGTGCTGTATTCGTACGGGTTCACCGAGGCGGCCGGCAACTTCCAGGCCGACAACTTCAGCAAGGGCGGGGCTGCCGGCGACCCGGTATTGGCCGAAGCCCAGGACGGCGGCGGCACCGACAACGCGAACTTCGCAACCCCCACGGATGGCAGGAAGCCGCGGATGCAGATGTACCTGTGGAACGGCGCCGGGCCCACCCACGAGGTGAAGGTCAATTCGCCGACGCTGGTGAGCTTCGGGGCGAAGGGCGCCGAGTTCGGGCCGGCGATGACTGTCACCGGCATCACCGGAGCCGTGTCCACCACGAGCCCCGCCGACGGCTGCGCCGCGATCAGCACGCCCCTTTCGGGCAAGGTTGCACTGATCGACCGCGGCACCTGCGCTTTCACCGTCAAGGCGCTGAATGCGCAGGCGGCGGGCGCCACCGCGATGATCATCGCCAACAATGCCAACGGAACCGAGGTCTTCATGATGGGCGGCACCGAGCGCAAGGTGAAGATCCCCAGCGTCATGATCAGCCAGAACGATGGCGCCAGCCTGAAGGGCATCGCGTCGCCGAATGCCACCGTGCACAAGCTCGCGGTGCAGCCGCTGCAACTCGACGGATCGGTCGACGCCGACATCGTCTTTCACGAGTACGGCCACGGGCTGAGCTGGCGCATGATCGGCGGCATGAGCGGCCCGCTGGCCGGCGCCATCGGCGAGGGGAACTCCGACGGCATCGCGATGCTGGTCAACGGCGACGACGTGATCGGCGAGTACTCCTACAGCAACCCGCTGGGCATCCGCCGCTACCGCTACGAGGGTTATCCCCTGACCTACGCCGATGTCAACGGGGCCGAAGTGCACAACGACGGCGAGATCTACGCCGCGATCGTCTGGAAGATGATGGGGCTGTTCGGCGAGAGCCGCAGGCCCGACCTGTTCCGCTACGTCGTCGACGGCATGAACTACACGCCGGCCACGCCGACTTTCGAGCAGATGCGCGACGGCATCCTGTTATCCGTTGCCAACGGATTGACGCCTTCGGACTGCAGCATGGTCTGGCAAGCCTTCGCACAATTCGGTGTCGGCGAGGGCGCATTGGGCGTCGTGAGCGGGTCCGCAGTGACGATCACTCCCTCGTTCAGCGCTCCCGCCACCTGCCACTGAAGCCCGGTCCGCCCCCCGGGGGCGGATCCACCGGAGGCGCAGGAAGACCGCAGGCCAGAAAAGGCGAAGCCGCCCGCAGGCGGCCGGGTGCGCGGGTGAGGGCGGCTCAGTCCTGGAGCGCAACCTCTTCGCGCATGCGCTCCAGCACTGCGGCGGCGGGCACTTGCGCAACCGCATGGCGCGCGCTTCGGTCGCGCTCCTGCCGCTGGCCCTGGGCTTGCGCGGCCAGCCCGTACGAGGCGGCCGTCACGGCCAGGATCACCGGCAGGCGTTGCAGGATCGAGATGGTGCGGCTTTCGTTCATGGATGTCTCCCTGTTCTTGCTTCGAGCGGGAGTATGGGCCGCCGGCATGACGACCGCGTGACGGGATAGCTCCGCAATGAGCGTCAGCCTTTTTCCGACAGCCGTGTCAGGCGGGCGCCGGCGCGGCGTTGGCCAGCTTCCAGGCGGCGAGCTGCCGCAGCAGGACGGGCACCGCCATCGCCGCGCCGATCAGCGTGACGACCAGCCCGGGCGCGATCAGCAACAGGGCCGCGGCGACGCACAGCAGTTGCTCCCAGCGCTTCATCTCGACCAGGAAGAACTTGCTCAAGCGCCGCCGCCAGCACGACGATGCCCAGCACGCAGCCCGCGAAGGTGACGGTGAAGTCGTACCAGGTGAAGCCGTTGGCCACCAGCAGCAGCGACGGCGAGAACACGAACACGAAGGGCACCAGCGACCTTGGCCATGCCCAGGCGGAACGCGGTGTTGCCGGTCTTGAACGGGTCGCTGCCGGCCATGCCCGCCGCCGCATAGGCCGCCAGCGCCACCGGCGGCGTGATGTCCGCCAGCACGCCGTAGTAGAAGACGAAGAAGTGCGCCACCAGCGGCTGCACGCCCAGTTGCACCAGCGTCGGCGCCGCGACCGTGACCATGATGATGTAGTTGGCCGTGGTCGGGATGCCGCAGCCCATCAGGATGCAGACGACGCCGGTCATGACCAGCGCCGCGAGCAGCGTCAGGCCCTTGGTGCCGGCCACCACGTCCGGCAGCGACCGTGCGACAGGCCGCCGGCGATGGTCGTGGCCCAGCTGGTGATGATGAAGCTGATCTTGAAGCCGACGCCGGTCAGCGTCACCACGCCGATCACGATGCCCACGGTGGCGGCGGCCGCGCCGACGGCCAGCGCGTACTTGGCGCCGGTCTCGAACGCTTCGACCAGCACCGCAGTGCGGGATGCGCCCGGTGACGCCGCCGAGCAGCCAGCCGGCCAGCGCGATCGCGACGCCCGCGCCGAACAGCACCGAGCTTGAGCCATTCGCCGTACTGCCCCAGGTCGGCGAACGCCAGCACCACCAGCAGCGCATGCAGCACCACCATCAGCGCCCAGTTCCTCGCGGTGTTGCCGCGGACCTGCGTGGTCAGGCCGACGATGGCGCACGAGGTGATGCCGGTGAAGGCCGCGAGGTACGGCGTGCGCCCGGACACCAGGATCCAGATCAGCAGCACCAGCGGGATCAGCGTCGGCCAGCGCTGGCGCAGCGATTCGCGCAGCTTGGGCATCTCTTCGTCGGTCAGGCCGCGCAGGCCGTAGCGCTTGGCCTCGAAGTGCACCTGCATGAACACGCCGAAGAAGTGCATGAAGGCCGGCACGATGGCGGCGGCGATGATGGTCTGGTAGGAAACGTTGAGGAACTCGACCATCAGGAAGGCGGCGGCCCCCAGCACCGGCGGGGTGATCTGCCCGCCGGTGGACGAGGCCGCTTCCACGGCGCCGGCGAATTCGCGCTTGTAGCCGACGCGGATCATGGCGGGAATGGTCAGCGAGCCGACCGTGACGGCATTGGCCACCGAGGAGCCGCTCAGCATGCCGAACATCGCCGAGCCGAACACGCTCACCTTCGCCGGGCCGCCGGCATAGCGGCCCGCGATGCTGGCGGCGATGTCCAGGAACAGCTGCCCCAGGCCGATGCGCGTGGCCATCACGCCGAACAGCACGAAGTGGAAGACGTAGGTCGCCACCACGCCCACCGCCACGCCGTAGATGCCCTGGCTGGTGAGGTACTGGTGGTTGATCATCTGGCTCCAGCTCGCGCCGGCGTGCTTCAGCAGGCCCGGGAAGACCGGGCCGGCCAGCGCGTAGACCGTGAAGCCGATGGCGATCAGCGGCAGCGGCCAGCCCATGCGAGCGGCGCGTGGCCTCCAGCAGCGTGAGGAACAGGATGGTGCCCATCACCACGTCCGACAGGTCGGGGTTGCCGACGCGGAACGCCAGGTCGTCGAACACGTAGGGGATGTAGAGCACGCTGGCCGCGCAGGCCAGGGCCAGCAGCCAGTCCACCAGCGGCACGCCGCCGGGTGAGCAGCGGGCCGCCGCGCGCCGGCTGGTCGTTGCGCTTCTTGCTGAACGCGAACACCAGGAAGATCAGCCCCAGCACGAAGGCCAGGTGCACGCCGCGGTGGGTGGTCTCGCGCAGCAGGCCGAAGCCGGCGGTGTAGTAGTGGAAGCACGACAGCGCGATCAGCAGCCACTTGACGATCTGCGTGGCCGGCGGCACCGTCGGGCGGAAGCGCATCTCCGGGTCGAACTTCTCCTCCAGCTCCTGCAGCTTCTTGTCGTCCAGCGTGCGTGGCGATTTCGGTCATCGGTTTCCCTCAGTCTCAAAACAAAACAGGGAGGCGCGAAGCCTCCCTGCGTCGCGCGCGGCGCTGCGCTTACTTCAGCAGGCCGGCTTCCTTGTAGAACTTCTCGGCGCCCGGGTGGAACGGGATGCCGACGCCCTGGACGGCGTTTTCCTTGGTGATGAACTTGCCCTTGGCGTGGCCCGCTGCCAGCGTCTTCTGCGTCGGCGTCGCTGTACATGCGCCTTGGTGATCTGGTAGACCGTCTCCGCGTCCACCTTGGCGCTGGTGACCCAGCTGGGCGCCGACGGCCAGCGTCTGCACGGCGGGCACGTCCTTGTAGGTGCCGGCGGCGATGTTGTCGACGGCGAAGAAGGGGCTGGACTTGCGCAGCGCGTCGGCCTGCGGGCCGGACGAGCGGCAGCAGCTCGATGCCGGCGCCGGTGGAGGCCAGCTCGGCGATGGCGCCGGCCGGGGCGCCGCCGACGAAGAAGAACGCGTCGAGCGCGCCGTCCTTGAGCTTGTCGCCGGCCTGGTTGGGCTTGATGTACTCGGGCTTGATGTCCGATTCCTTCACGCCGTAGGCGGCCAGCACCAGGCGCGCATCGACCAGCGTGCCCGAGCCCGGCTCGTCCAGCGCGACGCGCTTGCCCTTGAGGTCGGCCACGGTCTTGATGCCCGAGCCCTTCTTCACGACCAGGTGGATGCTTTCGGGGTACAGGTTGGCGATCATGCGCAGGTCGGTGACCTTCGGCTTGCCTTCGAAGGCGCCGGTGCCGGTGTAGGCCCAGGTGGCGACGTCGGACTGCGAGAAGCCCGCTTCCAGCGAGCCGCCGGCGACGCGCGTTGACGTTGGCGAGCGAGCCGTTGCTGGCCTGCGCGGTGGCGATGATCTTGCCCGGCTGCGAGACGGCGTTGGCGATCATGCCGCCCACCGGGTAGTAGGTGCCGGCGGTGCCGCCGGTGCCGATGCGGAAGAACTGCTGCGCCTGGGCCGCGCCGGCAAGCGCCGTGGCGGCGACGAGGGCGGCGAGTAAGTGTTTCAGCTTCATGGGGAACAACTCCGGGTTGACCTGGGATGCAGCGGCAGTACACCACGAGCGGTGCCCCGGGCTGCATAGTGAAAGCCCCAAGCACGATCCGTACCGCGTGCGCTCAGCTGCCTTCGTTCCCGTCCACCGACGCGCTCCAGCGGTCGCCCCAGCCGCGCTGCACGTCGTCGAGTTCGCGCCGGCCGCGCTTGGTGGGGCGGCCCTGCTCGATCGAATGCGCGGGCTCGGGCGCCAGGCGGCGCTGCTCGGCGGCCTGTTCGCGCTGCCTTCAGGCTGTCCGGCAGTTTCCTCGTAGAGCTGCTGCGCCACCGGGGCCGGCCCGCGCATGCCGGACAGGCCCTTGACCACGACGGTGCGCGCGACCGCGCCCTGGCGCAGCGACACGGTGTCGCCCGACCTTCACTTCGCGCGCCGGCTTGACCTCCTGGCCGTTGACTTCGACGCGGCCCTTGCCGATCTCTTCACTGGCGAGCGTGCGCGTCTTGTAGAACCGGGCGGCCCACAGCCACTTGTCGATGCGGAGTTTTTCCATCAGGCCTTATTTTCCGCCAGCGGCAGCCGCACCGTGGCATCCAGTCCGTCGATGCGCCCATGGGTTTCACGGTTTTCCAGCGTGATGGTGCCGCCCAGCGCCCGCACGATCTCGTGGCAGATCGCCAGGCCCAGGCCGGAGCCGCTGCGCGCGTCGCCCGGCGAGAACGGCTGGAACAGGCGCGTGCGCAGCTCGGCCGGGATGCCGGGCCCGCTGTCGGCCATCGTCAGGGCCACCGAGTTGGCGTCGGCCACCACCCGCACCGACAGCGGCGCCGCCGGCCGGCGTGTGCTGGATGGCGTTGTGCAGCAGGTTGCGCGTCAGTTCGCGCAGCATCCACTCGTGCGAGCGCACCGGCGCGGCCGGTCGTGGCGATCTCGAAGTCGAGGTCCTTGTCGGCGATCAGCGGCGACAGCTCCAGCGCCATCGAGCGCACCAGCGTCCGCCAGGTCGTTCACGGATGCGGTCGGCTGCTGGCGCAATTGCTCGACCTTGGCCAGCGACAGCATCTGGTTGGCCAGCACCGTGGCCCGCTCGACCGTGTCGTTGATCTCCAGCAGCGCCTGCGCGGTTCCACGTCGCCGCGCAGGGCCGACTGCACCTGCGTCTTGAGCACCGCCAGCGGCGTGCGCAGCTGGTGCGAGGTGTCGCGCACGAAGCGCTTCTGGTTGTCCAGCAGGTGGCGCCAGCCGCGTCATCACCTGGTTGGTGGCGTCCACCAGGGGCAGCAGTTCGCGCGGCGCGTCCGGCGCGGCGATCGGCGTCAGGTCGCCCTCGGGGCGCGGCCTGCAGCTCGGCGCTGAGCCGGCGCACCGGCCGGGTCGCGCGCTGCACCACGACCACCGCCACCAGGGCGATCACCGCCACCAGCACGGCCTGCCGCCACAGGGTGTCGATCAGGATCTGGCGGGTCAGCGTGCGGCGCAGCTCCAGGGTTTCGGCGACCTGGATCACGGCCATGCCGCGGCCGTTCTCGCTGACCACCGGCTGCAGCAGCACCGCGACGCGCACCGGCTCGTCCCGGAAAGAGTCGTCGTAGAAATCGACCAGCGCGGCGTAGGTGTTGTGCACGGGCAGGGTGCCGCGCCAGAAGGGCAGCTCCTCGAAGCCCGGAGACCAGCTCGGCCGGCGCGGGTCGAGACGCGGTAGAACATCCGGCTCTGGTTGTCGGCCTCGAAGGCTTCCAGCGCCGCAGTAGGGCACCGTCACGCGCAGCGTCGGCCTGCTCGTCGTAGCCGCGCACGTCGAGCAGCTCGCCGATGGATTTGGTCGACGCGAGCAGGGTGCGGTCGTAGGCGGTGTTGACGGCCTGCCAGCGTCTGCCGGTACAGGCTGAATGCATTGACGACGATGAACAGGCCCACCGGCAGCAGGATGCCCAGCAGCAGGTGGCGCCGAGCGACCGGCGCTTGTGCCGCTCGCTCATCCGCGGGCCTTGAGCAGGTAGCCCAGGCCGCGCAGCGTCATCAGCGTCGCGCCGGTGCCCGCCAGCTTCTTGCGCAGGCGATAGACCACCACTTCCACGGCCTCGTACTGCACGTCGGCTTCGCCGGGAAACACCAGCTCGAAAAGCCTTTCCTTGCTCACCGCGTGGCCGGGCTTGGCCATCAGGGCCTGCATCAGCGCCAGCTCGCGCGGCGTGAGCTCGAGCACTGCGCTGCCGTGGTAGATGGCGCCGCTGTCGCGCTCGTAGCGCAGTTCGCCGACCGTGGGCGCCGAGGTGTCCGCGGCCGCCGTGGGCGAACGGCGGTGCAGGGCGCGCAGGCGCGCTTCCAGCTCGTCCAGGTCGAACGGCTTGGGCAGGTAGTCGTCGGCGCCGGTGTTCAGGCCGATGATCCGGTCCCCCACGGTGCCGCGCGCCGTCAGGATCAGCACCGGCGTCGTCATGCCCGACCGGCGGGCCGCTTCCAGCACCTGCAGGCCGTCCAGGCCGGGCAGGGTCAGGTCCAGCAGGACGACGTCGGGCGCACCGCTGCGCCAGCGCTCCAGGGCCACCCTGCCGTCGCCGCAGGCCGTCACCTCCATGCCGCGGCGCGCCAGCGCCCTCAGCAGGGTGGCTTGCATCGTGGGATCGTCCTCGACCATCAGCAGTTTCATGGCCTGTCGAGGTTAGCCTGCGCCGTCCCCCTGCCCGCCGGTGCCCATTCAGTAGTTTCCCCAATGCGAAGGACAGCCGAATGACAGCCAGACGGCGCATGATCGGCGCTGTTACGAAAACAAGGAGAACCCATGCGTCGCGACACCTTCCTCAGGACCCTGGCCGCGCTTGCCGCCGCCGGCGCCTTGCCCATCTCTGCCCGTGCAGCCGGGAACATCAAGATGATGATCCCCGCCAACCCCGGCGGCGGCTGGGACACGACCGGTCGCGCCCTGGGCAAGGCCCTGATCGAGGCCAAGGCCGCCGACAGCGTCACGTACGACAACAAGGGCGGCGCCGCCGGCGCGCTGGGTCTGGCCCAGTTCGTCAACGGCAGCAAGGGCGACCCGAACGCACTCATGGTGATGGGCGCGGTGATGCTGGGCGGCATCATCACCGGCAAGCCGCCGGTGAGCCTGTCGCAGGCGACGCCGGTCGCGCGGCTCACGAGCGAGTACAACGTGTTCGTTCTGCCCGCCAATTCGCCGTTCAAGACCATGGCCGATGTCGTGGCGCAGTTGAAGAAAGACCCCGGCAGCGTCAAGTGGGGTGGCGGCTCGCGCGGCTCCACCGAGCACATCGCGGCAGCCATGATCGCGCGGGAAGTCGGCGCCGACCCGGCCAAGATCAACTACGTCGCCTTCCGTGGCGGCGGAGAGGCAACGGCTGCCATCCTCGGCGGCAACGTCACCGTCGGCGGCAGCGGCTACAGCGAGTTCGCCGAGTACATCACCGCCGGCAAGATGAAGCCCATCGCAGTGACCTCCGGCACGCGCCTGAAGGGCATCAATGTGCCGACGCTCAAGGAGCAGGGCATCAACGTGGAAATCGGCAACTGGCGCGGCGTCTACGGCGCCCCGGGCATCACGCCCGCGCAGCGCAAGGCGCTCACCGACATGGTGATGGCCGCGCTGAAGACCAAGTCGTGGGCCGAATCGCTCGAAAAGAACGGCTGGACCCCGGCCGTGATGAGCGGCCCGTCCTTCGACCAGTTCGTGGACGACGAATTCGCGAGCCTGCGCGCGACGATGGTGAAGTCCGGCATGATCTGAAGCGGGCTTGCCGCCATCCGACGACGCCCGGATTCCAGCCGGGCGTTTTTTTGGGACTCCTGCGAGAGGGCAGAGAAAATGACACAAGCAAACCATCCGCCTTCACGGATGCAGACCCTGGTCGGGGTGGGCGTGCTGGCGGTCGGGGTGGCCCTGGCCGCCGGCGCCATCCACATTCCATCGGCGGCGGGCTATGGCGGCATCGGCCCCAACTTCCTGCCGTGGCTGGTCGCGGGCGTCCTGGCCCTGTGCGGCGTGCTGATCATCCGTGAGGCGCGCACCGGGGGCTTTCGCAACATGGAGCCGCCCTCCGGCGCGGACCGCGCGTACTGGCCCGGGTTCGCCTGGGTTTCCGCGGGCTTGCTGGCCAATGCCGCGCTGATCACCACGATCGGCTTCATCCTGAGCTGCACGCTGTGCTACATGCTCTCTGTCCAGGGGCTGCGCCGCGCGGCCGGGCAGGCCGCCGGCCAGCCGCGGCTGCTGGCCACGGACCTGGTCACCGGGCTCGCGATTTCCGCGCCCGTGTTCTGGACTTTCACCCAGTTCCTGGCGATCAACCTGCCGGGCATCACGGCTTCGGGATGGATCTGACATGGACATCCTGAACGCACTGCTGCAAGGCTTCGCCACGGCGATCTCGCCGGTCAACCTGATCTGGGCCCTGGTGGGCTGCGCCCTGGGCACCGCCGTGGGCGTGCTGCCCGGCATCGGCCCGGCGGTGGCGGTGGCGATGCTGCTGCCGATCACTGCCAAGGTGGACGTGACCGCGTCCATGATCTTCTTCGCCGGCATCTACTACGGCGCGATGTACGGGGGCTCGACCACTTCCATCCTGCTGAACACGCCCGGCGAGACCGCCAGCATGGTCACCGCGATGGAAGGCAACAAGATGGCCAAGAGCGGTCGCGCGGGGGCCGCGCTGGCCACAGCCGCGATCGGCTCCTTCGTCGCCGGCACCATCGCCACGGTGATCGTCACGCTGTTCGCGCCATTCGTGGCCGAGTTCGCCGTCAAACTGGGCCCGCCCGAATACTTCATGCTGATGGTGCTCGCGTTCACCACCGTGAGCGCGGTGCTCGGGCAGAGCGCGTTGCGCGGCATGACGTCGCTGTTCATCGGCCTGGGCGTGGGGCTGATCGGCCTGGACCAGATCTCGGGCCAGGCGCGCTACACGCTGGGCGTGCCGGAACTGCTGGACGGCATCGAGATCGTGCTGGTCGCGGTGGGGCTGTTCGCGGTGGCGGAAGTGCTCTACTCCGCGCTGTTCGAAGGACGCGTCACTGAATCGCAAAACCGCCTGAGCAAGGTGTACATGACGGGCCGCGACTGGCGCCGTTCGATCCCGGCCTGGCTGCGCGGCACCGCGATCGGCGCGCCGTTCGGGTGCATCCCGGCCGGCGGCACCGAGATCCCGACCTTCCTGAGCTACGCGGTGGAGAAGAAGCTGGCCAAGGGCGAGGACCGCGAGGAATTCGGCACCAAGGGCGCCATCGAGGGCGTTGCCGGGCCGGAGGCGGCCAACAACGCCACCGTCACAACGGCCTTGATCCCGTTGCTCACGCTGGGCATTCCCACGTCGAACACCACCGCCATCCTGCTGGGGGCGTTCCAGAACTACGGCATCCAGCCCGGGCCGCAACTGTTCACGAGTTCCGCCGCGCTGGTCTGGGCGCTGATCGCGTCGCTCTATATCGGCAACGTGATGCTGCTGATCCTGAACCTGCCGATGGTGGGCCTGTGGGTGAAGCTGCTGAAGATCCCCAAGCCCCAGCTGTATGCCGGCATCATGATCTTCGCGACCGTCGGCGCCTACGGCATGCGCCAGAGCGCGTTCGACCTGGTCCTGCTGTACGGCATCGGCGTGGTCGGAGTGCTGATGCGGCGCTTCGACTTCCCCACGGCGCCTGTGGTGGTGGGCATGATCCTCGGCCCGCTGGCGGAGGCGCAACTGCGCAACGCGGTCTCCATCGGCGAGGGCAGCGCCATGATCTTCCTTGCAGCGGCCGATGTCGCTTGCCATGATCGTCCTGGTGCTGGGGGTGCTGGTCCTTCCCCGGATTGCGAAGGCGAGGGCGGCGCGGCGGGCTTCGCTCACCTGAGCCGGGCGCGGCCCCAAGCAAAAAGGGCATGCCGCGAGGCATGCCCTTTTGCTTTGGCGGCGGCAGGTGTTCAGACCATGCCGGACAGGTACATGATGGCGCGCAGGCTCGAGAACTCGTATTCCACGAAGTCGTCGAACTCCTTGCCGGCCATGACCGCGGGCGTCCAGCCGTTCTTTTTCAGCGCCTCGTCCCAGGCCTTGGTCTTGACCGCGGCCAGCACCATCTCGGTCAGGCGCTTGCGCTGGTCGTCGGCGAGGCCGGGCGCGCCATAGACGCCGCGCCAGTTGCCCAGGATCACGTCGTAACCCTGCTCCTTCATGGTCGGGATCGCGATGCCGGGCAGGCGCTTTTGCGACGTCACCGCGATCGGGCGCATCTTGCCGGACTCGATGTGCTCGGCGAACTCGCTGTAGCCACTGCCGCCCACCGTCACGTTGCCGCCCAGGATGGCGGCCACCGCTTCGCCGCCGCCGCGGAATGCCACGTAGTTCACTTTCCGGGGGTCCACGCCGACATTGCGGGCCAGCATGCAGGCCGCGATGTGCTCGGTGGAGCCGCGCGAGCCGCCGCCCCACTTGACGCTGCCGGGGTCCTTCTTCATCTGGGCCACGACGTCCTTCATGGTCCGCAGCGGCGACGCAGCGGGAACCACGAAGACGTTGTATTCGCTCGTGAGCCGCGCGATCGGCGTCGCCTGGCTCAATTGCACCGGGGGCTTGCCGGTGATGATCCCGCCCACCATCACGGCACCCATCATGATCAGCGCGTTGGGGTCGCCCTTGGACGAGTTCACGAATTGGGCGAGTCCGAGGATGCCGGCCGCGCCGCCCTTGTTGTCGTACTGCACGGCATCGACGGCTTTCGCTTCGGACAGTGCGCGGCCCAGGGCCCGGCCGGTGGTGTCCCAGCCGCCGCCGGGGTTGGCGGGGATCATCATCTTCAGCGTAGTTGCGGCGCGCGTGGCCAGCGGCAGGCCGCCGGCGAGGGCAAGGCCGGCAAGGGATTTGAGAAAGGCGTCTCGGCGCATGGAAGTCTCCAGTTGTGGTGCATGCATGCTGATGACGTGAACTGTCGATCTGCTGTCAGCGGCCGGTGCCGGTCTCGGGACAAACCCGGATTCGGGGCCTGCGCCACAGGGTAGGATCGGCCGATGCAAGGCGACGACACCCTGCCGCGCGACGGCCAAAGCATCCTGGAGCTGGCCGCGCGGTCCATGTTCCATCTGTTTTCCAGCATCAGCCAGGGCATGTTCCTGGTCGATCGCACCGGCCGCATCGTCTGGCTCAACGAAGGGTACAAGCGCTTCCTGCCCGCGCTCGGCTTCTCGTCGGTGGACCAGGTCGTCGGCCACATGGTCGAGGACGTGGTGCCCAACACCCAGATGCGCCGGGTGCTGGAAACCGGCGAGGCGATCCTGATCGACCTGCTCACCAACCGCGCAGGCACCTTCGTCGTCAGCCGGCTGCCCCTGCGCGACGAGCACAGCGGCGAGCTGATCGGCGCGATCGGCATCGTGCTGTTCGACCATCCCGAGACCACGCTGCAGCCCCTTATCAGCAAGTTCGCGCACCTGCAGCGCGACCTGGACGATGCCCGCCGCGAACTCGCCAGCCAGCGCCGCACCAAGTACACGCTGGCGAGTTTCGTCGGCGGCAGCCCAGCCGCGGTAGAGGTCAAGCGGCAGGCGCGCCGCGCCGCCCTGTCGACCAGCCCGGTGCTGCTGCTGGGGGAGACCGGCACCGGCAAGGAATTGCTGGCGCACGCGATCCACGCCGCTTCGGCGCGCGCGGCCGGACCGCTGGTCAGCATCAACATCGCGGCCGTGCCCGACACATTGCTGGAGGCGGAGTTCTTCGGTGTCGCGCCCGGCGCCTACACGGGTGCCGACCGCAAGGGCCGCGAAGGCAAGTTCAAGCTGGCGGACGGCGGCACGCTGTTCCTCGACGAGATCGGCGACATGCCGCCGAGCCTGCAGCCCAAGCTGCTGCGCGCGCTGCAGGAAGGCGAGATCGAGGCGCTCGGGTCGAACAAGGTCATTCCCTTCGACGCGCGCGTCATCGCGGCCACCTCGCGCGACCTGGCGGCCCTGGTGCGCGAAGGCAAGTTCCGCGAAGACCTGTTCTACCGGCTCAACGTCCTGCCGATCCGGGTGCCGCCGTTGCGCGAGCGCAGGGCGGACATTCCCGCCCTGGTGGAGGTGCTGGCCGAGGACATGGCGCTGCGCAGCGGCTCGGCGCCGCCCGAGCTAAGCGCGCAGGCAGTTGCGCTGCTGTCGGCGCAGAACTGGCGCGGCAATATCCGCGAGTTGCGCAACGTGCTGGAGCAGGCCGCGATGCGCAGCGATTCCCAGCACATCGAAGTGCGGCACCTCGAGGAAGTGCTGAGGGAGTCGGGCGTGAAGCAGATTGCGCCTGCCTTGCCGGCGGCGGAATTGGCCGGGATGGAACAGACGCCGGCTCGCGTCCTGCGGCCCCTGGCGGAACAGGTCGCCGAGGTTGAGCGCCAAGCGATCGAGGCGGCGCTGGCCGCGACCGGCGGGAACAAGGTGGCGGCCGCCAGACTGCTCGGAATCTCGCGCGCCAAGTTGTATGAGAGGCTGGCGCCAATGCCTGAATTCCAGACAATGTCTGAAAATCAGACAATTAGAATTGCCTGATTTTCAGGCAATGCATTCCAAGCTCAACAAAAAACCTTTTCAAATCAAGCCTCTTCAGACTGGCACGGCATGTGCATTGAAGGAGGGGCCTGTCATCGCAGTCACTATAAGGAGACATTCCATGCAACGTCGCACCTGGGTGGCGCTCGCCGCGCTTGCCGCTTCCGTCCTCACGTTCCCCGCAGCCTTCGGCCAGGGCAAGGACATCAAGATCGCGCACATCTACAGCCGCACCGGGCCGCTGGAGGCCTACGGCAAGCAGACCGCCACCGGCCTGATGATGGGCCTGGACTACGCGACCAACGGGACCATGATGGTCAACGGCCGCAAGATCACCGTGATCGAGAAAGACGACCAGGGCAAGCCCGACCTGGGCAAGTCGCTGCTGGCCACCGCCTATTCGGATGACAAGGTCGACCTGGCCATCGGCCCGACATCGTCGGGCGTCGCCCTGGCGATGCTGCCGGTCGCCGAGGAATACAAGAAGATCCTGCTGGTCGAGCCCGCCGTGGCAGATTCGATCACCGGCGAGAAGTGGAACAGGTACATCTTCCGCACCGGCCGCAACAGCTCGCAGGACGCGATCTCCAACGCCGTGGCGCTGGACAAGCCGGGCGTGACCATCGCCACGCTGGCGCAGGACTACGCCTTCGGCCGCGACGGCGTGAAGGCGTTCAAGGAGTCGATCAAGACCGCCAAGATCGTCCACGAGGAATACCTGCCGGCCAACACGACGGACTTCACCGCCGGCGCGCAGCGCATCATCGACAAGCTCAAGGACCAGCCCGGCCGCAAGGTCATCTGGATCGTCTGGGCCGGCGCCGGCAACCCGTTCAAGATCGCCGACCTGGACCTGAAGCGCTACGGCATCGAGATCGCCACCGGCGGCAACATCCTGCCGGCCATGGTGGCCTATAACCAGTTCCCGGGGATGGAGGGCGCGAGCTACTACTACTTCGGCTTCTCCAAGAACCCGGCCAACCTCTGGCTGGTGACCAACCACTACACGAAGTTCAAGTCGCCGCCCGACTTCTTCACCGCCGGCGGGTTCGCCGCCGCGATGGCCGTGGTCACTGCGCTCAAGAAGACCAACGGCGACACCGGCACCGAAAAGCTCATCACCGCCATGGAAGGCATGAGCTTCGACACGCCCAAGGGCACGATGACCTTCCGCAAGGAGGACCACCAGGCCATGCAGTCGATGTACCACTTCCGCGTGGCGCCCGGCGCCCGCCAGGGCGCGATGGCCGACCTTCACCTCGTGAAGGAAATCAAGCCGTCCGAGATGAACGTGCCGATCCGCAACAAGCGGTAGCCGTTTCCGCGAGGGGCGGCCGCCCCTCTTTTTTGATCCGTTCCTTTGAGAAACCCCCGGACACACGGGGGAGGGGTGCTCTTTGCCCAAACACCACCTGGAGACACACTCAATGACGTTCAATCTGCTTCGTACCCTCGTCGCTGCCGCCCTGCTGGCCGCCGGCGCATCGCATGCGGCGGTGCCCCTGCCCAGGCTCAACGTCGACAAGAGCCAGACCACCGTGTCGGGCCTGTCGTCGGGCGGCTTCATGGCCAACCAGCTGGGCTATGCGCACTCGTCGACCTTCAAGGGCATCGGCGTGTTCGCCGGCGGGCCGTACATGTGCGCGGGCCACAGCAACTACACGGCCTGCATGTACAACGCCACCATCAGCAGCGCGATGCTGAGCACCATGCAGTCGGACCTGAACAACTGGAGCGGCACGGCGATCGATGCGAAGGCGAACGTCGGCAACCAGAAGGTCTACATGTTCGTCGGCACCAGCGACTACACGGTCGGTCCCAACCCGATGAACGCCGTGAAGACGCAGTACACGAACAACGGCGTCACCTCGGCCAACCTGGAATACGTGCAGCGCGCCAGCACCGCGCACGTGTTCCCGACGGACTTCGACAGCACCGGCAACAACGCCTGCAGCAGCAGCGCCTCGCCCTACATCAGCAACTGCGGCTACGACGGCGCCAAGGCGGCGCTCACGAAGTTCTACGGGACGCTGAACGCGCGCAACAACGCACCCGCCGCGGGCAACTACATCGAGTTCGACCAGACGGCGTTCACCACCAACGCGGGCGTCGCGCCCACCGGCTGGGTCTATGTGCCGGCCAACTGCGCCGCCGGCGCGGTGTGCAAGGTGCACGTGGCCCTGCACGGCTGCCAGCAGAATTACGCGACCATCGGCGACAAGTTCATCAGGAACACCGGCTACACGCGCTGGGCCGACACCAACAGCATCATCGTGCTGTTCCCGCAGACGCGGGTGGACAGCACCAGCCACCAGACCTCGGCCAGCGGATCGCTCGCCAACTCCAACGGCTGCTGGGACTGGATCGGCTGGTACGGCACCAACTTCGCGCAGAAGGCCGGCACGCAGGTCGCCGCGATCAAGGCGATGGTCGACCAGCTGTCGTCCGGCTCGGGTTCCACGGGTGGCGGCGGTGGCGGCGGCACGGGCGCGCTGCCGGCGCCCACGGGTGTGGCGACCTCCGGCGCGACCACCAGCACCATGCAGATCACCTGGGGCGCGGTGACCGGCGCGACGAGCTACAACGTCTACCGCAACAGCAACAAGGTCAACGGTACGCCGGTGACGGCGACCAGCTACACCGACTCGGGCCTGGCGCAGGCGACCCAGTATTCGTGGACGGTGGCCGCCGCCGACGGCGCGGGCGTGGAAGGCGCGATGTCGGCGCCTGCCAGCGGCACCACCGCAGGCACGGCGAGCACCTGCTACACCTCGTCGAACTACGCCCATACCACGGCGGGCCGCGCGCACTACTCGGGCGGCTACACCTACGCCAACGGCTCCAACCAGAACATGGGGCTGTGGAACACCTTCACCACCACCACGCTGAAAATGACGGGCACCAACTACTACGTGATCGGGACCTGTCCATGATTCGACGACCATGAGCCTGCTTGCCACCAGGGATCTCACCATCCGCTTCGGCGGCCACGTGGCGGTCAACGCCGTGACCTGTGCCTTCCAGCCGGGCACGCTGACGGCCATCGTCGGCCCGAATGGCGCGGGAAAGACCACTTATTTCAACCTGATCTCCGGCCAGCTCAAGGCGACCGCCGGGCAGGTCACGCTCAACGGGCGCGACCTGTCGGGACTGTCCGCGTCCGAGCGCACGCGCGCCGGCCTGGGCCGCGCCTTCCAGCTCACCAACCTGTTCCCGCGCCTGACGGTGATCGAGAACGTGCGGCTGGCGGTGCAGGCGGCGCGCGGGGGGCGCATCGGCGTGGCCTGAACCTCTGGAGCGTGTGGAGCGACCATGGCGCCCTGGTGGAGCGGGCCGAGGAGATCCTGGAGGCGGTGAGCCTGGCGGACAAGGACGACGAGCTGGTGGCGAACCTGCCGCACGGCGACCAGCGCAAGCTCGAAGTCGCGCTGCTCATGGGCCTGGAGTCGCAGGTGTTCATGTTCGACGAGCCGACCGCGGGCATGAACGCGGCCGAGGCGCCGGTGATCCTCAACCTGATCCGCAAGCTCAAGGAAGACGCGAGCAAGACCATCCTGCTGGTGGAGCACAAGATGGACGTGGTGCGCGAGCTGGCCGACCGCATCATCGTGCTGCACAACGGCTCGCTGGTGGCGGACGGCGAACCGGCCGCGGTCATCGCGTCGCCGATTGTTCAAGAGGCATACCTCGGTATCGCGCCGAAGGAGGCCGCATGAACGAGAACCTGCTCACCCTCCAGGGCGTGCACACGCACATCGGGGCGTACCACATCCTGCACGGGGTCGACCTCGCCGTGCCGCGGGGCCAGCTCACCATGCTGCTGGGGCGCAACGGCGCCGGCAAGACGACCACCTTGCGGACCATCATGGGCCTGTGGAAGGCGTCGCAGGGCAGCATCGAATTCAACGGCCGGGACATCACGGCCATGCCGACGCCGCAGATCGCGTCGATGAACGTCGCCTACGTGCCCGAGAACATGGGCATCTTCTCCGACCTGACGGTGAAGGAAAACATGCTGCTGGCCGCGCGCTGGGCACGCAACGTCGGCCAGATCGACGGCGAGCGGCTGAAGTGGATCTTCTCCCTGTTCCCGGCGGTGGAGAAGTTCTGGAACCACCCGGCCGGCAAGCTCTCCGGCGGGCAGAAGCAGATGCTGGCCGTGGCGCGCGCCATCGTCGAGCCGCGCGAATTGCTGATCGTCGACGAGCCCAGCAAGGGCCTGGCCCCGGCCATCATCAACAACATGATCGACGCGTTCGCGCAGCTCAAGGCCAGCGGCGTGACGATCCTGCTGGTGGAGCAGAACATCAACTTCGCCAAGCGGCTGGGCGACACCGTCGCGGTGATGGACAACGGCGTCGTCGTGCACGCCGGTTCCATGAAGGCGCTGGCCGAGGACGAGGCCTTGCAACATTCTCTGCTGGGGCTGGCCATATGAAGGACTTCGATTTCGACTGGAAACCCATCGCGCTGGTGCCGGTGCTCGCGCTGCTGGTCTTTCCGTTCATCGGTTCGGGCTCGACCTGGGTCACGCTCACGGTGGCGGGCCTGGCCATGGGCATGATCATCTTCATCATCGCCTCGGGCCTGACGCTGGTGTTCGGGCTGATGGACGTGCTCAATTTCGGACACGGCGTCTTCATCGCGCTCGGCGCCTTCGTCGCGACGAGCGTGCTGGGCAGCATGGGCGACTACACGGAGTCCTCGAGCCTGTGGGTCAACCTGATGGCGGTGCTGCCCGCGATGGTCGTGGCCATGCTGGTCGCCGGCGCCGTGGGCCTGGCGTTCGAGCGCTTCATCGTGCGGCCGGTCTACGGCAACCACCTCAAGCAGATCCTCATCACCATGGGCGGCATGATCATCGGCGAGGAGCTGATCAAGGTGATCTGGGGCCCGCTGCAGATCCCGCTGCCGCTGCCGGCAGGCATGCGCGGCTCGATCTTCATCGGCGACGCCGGCATCGAGAAGTACCGCGTCATCGCCGTGGTCGTCGGCCTGCTGGTCTTCGGCATCCTCCTTTGGGTCCTCACCCGCACCAAGATCGGGCTGCTGATCCGCGCGGGCGTGCAGGACCGCGAGATGGTCGAGTCGCTGGGCTATCGCATCAAGGCGCTCTTCATCGGCGTGTTCGTGGTGGGCAGCGCGCTCGCGGGCCTGGGCGGTGTCATGTGGGGGCTGTACCAGCAGAACGTCATCCCGCAGATGGGCGCGCAGGTCAACGTCCTGATCTTCATCGTGCTGATCATCGGCGGCCTGGGCTCCACCAGCGGGGCCCTGATCGGCGCGCTGCTGGTCGGGCTGATGGCCAACTACACCGGCTTCCTCGTGCCCAAGGCCGCGCTGTTCTCGAACATCGCGCTGATGATGGCCATCCTGCTCTGGCGCCCGCAAGGCGTCTATGCGCTCGGCAAGTAGGGGAGTGACGACATGCTGAACCGCATCCTCTCCAACGATTTCCCGCGCAACCGCATCCTCGCGGCGGTGCTGGTGGTGCTGCTCCTGGGGCTGGCCTTCACGCCCTTCATCTTCCCCGGGGTGAAGGCGCTGAACGTGGCCGCCAAGATCCTGGTGTTCGTGGTCCTGGTGGCCAGCTTCGACCTGCTGCTGGGCTACACCGGCATCGTGAGCTTCGCCCACACCATGTTCTTCGGCATCGGCGCCTATGGCATCGCGATCGCCTCGACCCGGATGGGCCCGGGCTGGTCGTCCATCGCCGTGGGCCTGGCCGTGTCGCTCGCGCTCTCGTTCGTGCTGGCGCTGGCCGTCGGCCTGTTCTCGCTGCGCGTGCGCGCGATCTTCTTCTCGATGATCACGCTGGCCGTGGCCGCCGCTTTCCAGACCCTGGCGTCGCAGCTGTCGGACATCACCGGTGGCGAGGACGGGCTGACCTTCAAGATGCCCGAGCTGCTCTCGCCGGGCTTCCAGATGTCGGAAGAGCCTTTCCTGGGCGTTTCGCTGGACGGCCGGCTGATCTGCTACTACCTGCTGTTCGTCACCGCGCTGGTGCTGTTGCTGGCATTGCTGCGCATCGTCAATTCGCCGTTCGGGCGCGTGCTGCAGGCGATCCGCGAGAACGAGTTCCGTGCCGAGGCCATCGGCTACCGCGTGGTGGTCTACCGCACGACGTCGAGCATCCTCTCGGCCCTGTTTGCCACCGTGGCGGGCGCCATGCTGGCGATCTGGCTGCGCTACAACGGTCCCGACACTTCGCTGTCGTTCGAAATCATGCTCGACGTGTTGCTGATCGTGGTGATCGGCGGCATGGGCACGATCTACGGGGCGGCCATCGGCTCGGGCGTTTTCGTGATCGCCCAGAGCTACCTGCAGGACCTGCTCAAGCTCGCGAGCGACGCCACGTCCGGCTTGCCCTGGCTGTCGGCGCTGCTGTCGCCGGACCGGTGGCTGCTCTGGCTGGGGCTGCTGTTCGTGCTGTCCGTGTATTACTTCCCGACGGGCATCGTCGGGCGGCTGCGGGCCTTGCAGAAACCCGCGGCCTGATTTCGCTTTTCCGAATCCACAACGAGGAGACTCCCTTGAACAAGAAGACAGGACCGGTGCGGCTCGCGCACCTGCCATCGGCAATGCTGCTGGGCGCGGTCGCGCTCGCCGGTTGCGGAGGCGGCGGCGGAAGTTCCCCCACCAACACCCTGCCCGATGGCATCACCCAGCACTCGGTCACGACCTATTCGGCGACCACGGTCGCGACACCCGTCGCCGGGCTCACGGCCGCCACGCAGGACCTGCTGACCGGCGGCCTGGGCAAGTCCGGCCTGGCCGTCGCCGCGCCGGTGCCGGCCGATCCCGCTGAACCCGACGGCGCTGGAGCTGCGCCGCAACGCCCTGCATTCCAATTACCGCGGCATCCTGGACCCCAGCGCCGCCGGTGGCTACGGATCGCTTTACGGTCCCAACGTCACCGTCGCCGGCGCCGTCACGAGCAGCGAAGGCTTGATTCCCGGGCGCGAATACGTCGCGTCGCTCGACGACGGCAGCGGCCGCAAGAAGGTCGTGATCGCCGTGCAGTTGCCCGACAGCTTCGACGTCGCCAACCCTTGCGTGGTGGTCGGGCCGTCCTCCGGCTCGCGCGGCGTTTATGGCGCGATCGGCACGGCCGGCGAATGGGGCCTCAAGCACGGCTGCGCCGTGGCACTGACCGACGCCGGCAAGGGCGTCGGCCTGTACGACCTGATGGACGACTCCGTCAACCGGATCGACGGCACGCGCGCCACCCGTGCGGCGGCCGGCGTGCTGAATTTCTTCGCGGCCAACGTCACCGACGCGGCCCGCGCGGCCTACAACGCGCTGTTCCCCAACCGGCTGGCGCTCAAGCAGGTGCACTCCCAGCTCAATCCCGAGAAGGACTGGGGCACCGACACGCTGGCAGCGGCCCGCTATGCGCTGTACGTGCTGAACGACCGCTACGGCACGGCCGAGAACCCGGTGCGGTTCCGCGCCGACAACACGCTGGTGATCGCCGGCTCCGCGTCCAACGGCGGCGCGGCGGTGCTCCACGCGGCCGAACAGGACACGACCGGCCTCGTCGACGGCGTGGTGGCGTCGGAGCCGGTGGCCGAGATGCCGACGGCCTCGGGCTATGGCATCCAGTTCGGTGGCGCCGCGGTGGCCGGCTATGGCAAGACGCTGGCCGACTTCGTCACCTACGGCAACCTGTACCAGCCCTGCGCTGCGCTGGCCGCGCCGGCCGCGATGACGGAAGTGACGTTCTTCAACTTCATCACGTTCGCCGGCATGACCGCACGCGCGACCGCGCGCTGCGACGGGCTGGCCGCCAAGGGGCTGGTCACCGGCGCCGACACGGCGGCCCGCGCGCTGGATGCGCTGAACAAGCTGCGCGCCTACGGCTGGACGCCCGAACACGACCAGATGCACAACGCCCATTACGGGCTGGGCAACGGGCCGATCCTGTCGGCCATGTACCCCGTGAGCTACGGGCGGCTGTCAGCGCTCGACAACGTGTGCAACACCAGCTTCGCGCAGGTCGACGCCACCGGCAACGTGATTGCCGTGGCCGCTGCCACGAAGGCGCAGAGCTTCGCCATGGGCAATGGCACGGCGCAACGGCGTCGCCCGCCAGCGTGGTCTACAACGATTCGGTGGGCGGTGCGCAAGGCCTGGCAGTTCGCCGTCTCGCCGTCCACGGGTGTCGGCGGACTTCGGCCTGGACAACGCCCTGTGCCAGCGGGCGCTGGTGACGGGCACCGACCCGCTCGCCGGGACGGCCCTGAGCACGAGCACGTTCCCGACGGTTGCGCAGAGTTCCGCCGTGCGCGCCGGCATCGCCGAGGTGGTGCTGAACGGCAACCTGCGCGGCAAGCCCACGATCGTCGTCGCCGGCCGCAGCGACGCCCTGGTGCCGGTGAACAACAACTCGCGCGCCTATGCCGCGTACAACCGCGTGGTCGAGGGCTCCGCCAGCAAGCTGAGCTACATCGAGGTGACGAACGCCCAGCACTTCGACACGTTCATCCCGCTGTCGGGGTTCGATTCCCGTTTCGTGCCGCTGCACCCGTACTTCAACCAGGCGATGGACGCCATGTACGCCCACCTCAAGAGCGGCGCGGCACTGCCGCCCAGCCAGGTGGTGCGGACCACGCCGCGCGGCGGCACACCGGGCGCCGCGCCCGCCATCACCGCAGCCAACGTGCCGCCCTTCAGTGCGTCGCCCGCCGCTGGCAGCCAGATCGGGTTCTCGGGCACGTCGATCTCGGTGCCCAACTAGCAGGGGACGGCTTCGTTTCAGCAGGACCAAGAGGTGCAAGCCATGCCATACAGCTCACGTTACGCGACCTGCGCCGGCCGCGAGATCCATTACACGGAGTGGGGCGCGCAGCACAGCCGCACCGTGATCGCGTGGCACGGGCTGGCGCGCACCGGGCGGGACATGGATGAACTGGCCGATCACCTTTCCAGCCGGTACCGGGTGATCTGCCCGGACACGCTGGGACGGGGACTGAGCCAATGGAGCCCGGACCCGCACAACGAGTACACGCTGGCCTTCTATGCCCGGCTGGCGGCGGACCTGTTCGAGCGTCTCGGGATCGGGCAGGCGCATTGGATCGGCACCTCGATGGGCGGCGCCATCGGGACCGTGTGCGCCGGCGGCCTGCTGCAGCCGCAGCTGAAAGGACGGATCCTGAGCCTGGTGCTGAACGACAACGCGCCGCGGCTGGCGGAGCCCGCGCTGGCCCGCATCCGCGCCTACGCCGGCAACCCGCCGGCCTTCGACACCATCGCCGAACTCGAAGCGTTCTACCGCCAGGTCTACAAGCCGTTCGGCTGGCTCAGCGACGCGCAATGGCGGCGCCTGACGGAGACTTCCACGCGCCGGCTGCCGGACGGCCGCGTGACGCCGCACTACGACCCCGCGATGGTGAGGCAGTTCATCGACCATCCGAACGATTACGAGATCTGGGAGCACTACGACGCGATCACGATCCCGGTGCTTTGCCTGCGCGGCGCCGAATCGGACCTGGTGCTGCGCGACGCCACCGAGGAGATGATGCGCAGAGGCCCGGGCTTGCTTGGGCTGGCGCAGGTGGTGGAGATCGCCGGCTGCGGCCATGCCCCGGCGCTGAACGTGCCGCAGCAGCTCGACCTGGTGACCTCCTTCTTCGAACGGCACGACGCCGTGCCGGGCTAGACGCTTCCCGGCTTACCGCGCGGCACCCGCCGCCAGCGCCCGTTCGCGCGAATTGGCCAGCGCCTGCGCGTCGGGCTCTTCGCGCGTGGGCCAGCCCGCAAGGTGCTGGGCGGCGAGGGCGCCCAGCGCCGCGACCCATCCCGGGTCGTCGTTCAGGCAGGGGATGTAGTGGAACTCCTTGCCGCCTGCTTGCAGGAAAGCGTCGCGGCCCTCCATCGCGATTTCTTCCAGCGTTTCCAGGCAGTCCGCCGTGAAGCCGGGGCACACCACGTCCACTCGCCTGGTCGCACGCGCGCCGAGCGCCCGCAGGGTCGGCTCGGTGTAGGGCTCCAGCCATTTCGCCTTGCCGAAGCGGGACTGGAACGACACGGTGTACTGCGCCTTGTCCAGGCCGAGGCGCAAGGCCAGCAGGCGGGCCGTCTTCAGGCATTCGCAGTGGTAGGGGTCGCCCAGGTGCAGGGTGCGCTCCGGCACGCCGTGAAAGCTCATGACCAGGTGCTCGCCGCGCCCGCATTCGCGCCAATAGCGCTCGATCCTGCGGGTGAGGGCCTGCAGGTAGCCCGGGTCGTCGTGGTAGCGGTTGATGAACCGGAATTCGGGCAGGTTGCGCACCCCGGTGGACCATGCCGCCACCGCGTCGATCACGCTGGCGGTGGTCGTGGCCGAATATTGGGGATAGGCCGAGACCACGAGGATGCGCGTTGCGCCCTCGGCTTTCAGGGCGTCCAGCTGCGAGGCAATGGACGGACTGCCGTAGCGCATCGCATACCGCACCGCCACGCGGTGGCCGTGCTCTCCCAGCCAGCCTTGCAGCAGCTTGGCCTGCTTTTCCGTCCAGACCTTCAGGGGCGAGCCGTCCGGCAGCCAGATGCTGGCGTACTTCGCGGCGGACCGGGCCGAGCGGAAAGGCAGGATCAGCCCGTACAGCAGCGGCCACCACACGAGCCGGGGGATCTCGACCACGCGGGGATCGCTGAGGAATTCAGCCAGGTAGCGGCGCACCGCCGAAGGCGTCGGCTCGTCGGGCGTGCCCAGGTTGCAGTAGAGGACGGCGGTGCGCGGCGCCTGACCATGCAAATGCTCGGGTTCGGGCTGAAAATTCATGACCATGGGGTATTCTCACTGAATGCTTGACGTTTCAAGAATCAAGGCCATCTCGCTCGACCTGGACGACACGCTGTGGCCGATCTGGCCGACCATCGAGAGGGCCGAGAAGGTGCTGCACGACTGGCTCGTGGACCACGCACCGATGGCCGCTGCGCTCTTTTCCAGCCCATCGGCCCTGCGCGAAATCCGCGACTACATGGCGGCCAACCGGCCCGACCTGAAGAACGACCTGAGTGCGGTGCGCCGCGAGTCGATCCGCCTGGCGCTGTACCGCGCCGGCGAGAACCCGCTGATGGCGGAGCAGGCCTTCGAGGCGTTCTTCGCCGAGCGCCAGCGGGTCACGCTTTTCGAGGATGCGCAACCCTCGCTCGAATTTCTCGCTGCGCGCTTTCCGCTGGTGTGCGTGTCGAACGGCAACGCCGACATCGAGCGCGTGGGCCTGGGCGGCTTCTTCCGCGCGGCGATTTCCGCGCGGGAGTTCGGGGTGGGCAAGCCCGACCCGCGCATCTTCCATGCGGCGGCCGGCGCCGTGGACGTCGCGCCCGGGGACGTGCTGCATGTCGGCGACGACGCCACGCTGGACGCGCTCGGCGCGCTGAACGCGGGGATGCAGGCCGCGTGGATCAACCGTTCGGACCACTTGTGGCCGCACGAGCAGGAACCGCACGTCACCCTGGGAAACCTGACGGAGCTGTGCGAGTTGTTCCGGCAAGGCTGAAGCGTCACAGCCGGCCCAGGGCCTGCATCTTCCACGCCAGCCAGAACTTGCGCAGCGGCGTGAGGCTGACACGCTGGTGCAGCACATGGAAGCCGTCGCGCTCGATTTCGCGCAGCAGGGTGCGGTAGATGCTCGCCATCATCAGGCCGGGTTTCTGGCTGTGCCGGTCGGCCGCGGGCAGCAGCGCCAGCGCCTCGTCGTAGAGCGCGTGGGCGCGGGCAGCCTGGAATTGCATCAGCGCGGCGAAGCGGTCCGAATACTGCCGGTTGAGGACCTCGTGGGCCTTCACGTCGAATTGCTGCAGTTCGCTGACCGGCAGGTAGATGCGCCCGCGCAGCGCGTCCTCGCCGACGTCGCGGATGATGTTGGTGAGCTGGAAGGCCAGGCCCAGTTTGTGCGCGTACTGCGTGGTCCGCGGGTCGGCCTGGCCGAAGATGCGCGCCGAGACTTCGCCGACCACGCCGGCTACCAGGTGGCAATAGCGCTCCAGCGCCTGGAAGTCGAGGTAGCGGGTCTGCTCCAGGTCCATCCGGCAGCCCTCGATCACGTCCTGCAACTGGCGCTGCTCGATGCCGAACTGCGCAGCGCAAGGCATCAGCGCCATCATCGCCGGGTGACTGGCCTGGCCGGCGAATGACTTGGCCACTTCCGCCTGCCACCAGGCCAGCTTGGTGTGCGCGACGCCCGGGTCGCTGACTTCGTCCACCACGTCGTCCACTTCGCGGCAGAACGCATAGAAAGCCGTGATCGCGGCGCGCCGCGCCTTGGGCAGGAACAGGAAGGCGTAGTAGAAGCTGCTCCCGGAGCCTGCCGCCTTTTGCTGGACGTATTCCTGGGGTGTCATGGCCGGGGATTCTCCCATCCGCGCTGCGCCGGCTGCCCGCCCAGGCGGCCAAATTGCGCGCGCAGGGGTTCCCGCCCCGCCAGCGTGAAAGCCAGCCGCGCCAGGATAGCCCGCACCTCGCGCCGCGGCACCTTCACGGGGTGCTCCAAGCCCTGCGGGCCGGCGGCTCGCATCAGCGCCAGTGTGCGAGTGCCGAGCAGCGCGGGCAGGGCGCTGGCTGCACGGACGCGTCGGCTGTTCACCGCATCCGCATACCTCATGCCGCAATCCAGGCCTTGCTGCGCCCGAACCTGCCAGCGGCTCCAGACCGCGTCGAAGCGATCGGGGTGCCGCAGGATCTCCGCAGGCTGCAGGCCGGCGGCGGCGAGTTCGTCGGCGGGAAAATAGCAGCGTCCCGCGGCCAGGTCGGCCGGTGCATCGCGCAGGATGTTGACCAGCTGCAGGCCCTTGCCGAAGTCGCGCCCCAGTTCGCGCATCTCCTGCCTGGGCAGCGCGGCGAATCCCGGCAGGTGGCGAAAGCACAGGTCGGTCCAGAACTCGCCGACGCAGCCGGCCACCAGGTAGGTGTATTCGTCGAGCTGCGCCGCGGTCTGCAGTGCCACCGGCCGCGCGCCCGGCACGAAGCGTTCGATGTCCAGGGACTGGCCGTAGGTGATATGGCGCAGCACGGCGCGGATATCGTCGCGGTCTGCGGGCGCCAGGCTTTCCAGCCACTCGAGGCAATGCGGCAGCGCGAGGATGAGATCGAGTTCCGCGGCGTCGTCCAGCAGGGGCGCGCATGACGCCGCGAGGTTCGCCGCGGCGCCGGCCCCGGCGATCCGGCCCTCGATGGCTGCCGAGAGGATTTCGAGCTGGTCGCCACGCTGGGCGGGCGTTAGATGGGCAGTGTCGGCCAGCGTGTCGGTGGCCCGGGCCAGCAGGTAGGCGACCGCGATCGGCCGTCGCAGCGGCGCGGGCAACAGCCGGATCGAAAGGTAGAACGAGCGGGAGACCGCGCGCAGAAGCGCCAGCAGGTCGGGAGCGGGGCGGTGGGCCTGGGGCATGGTCGAGCCGCCGATTGTCGCTTGACAAGCCCCCGCAATTACCCTAGATTACTAACCGGTCAGTCAGTAGTGACTTTATTCCGTGTACTTTCAGCTCAGGTCTGCCATGCCGATTCCGTTCACTCCACCCCCCCGGCGCCTCGCGCTCACCCTTGCCCTCGTCCTCTCCACGGCGCTGGCAGCCTGCTCCAAGGCCGAGGCGCCGCAGGAGCCCGTGCGAGCCGTCAAAGTCCTGGCGGTCGGGGTCGAAACCTTCCAGTCGGGCCAGGAATTTTCCGGTGAAGTGCGGGCCCGGGTCGAGTCGCGGCTGGGCTTCCGGGTCGCGGGAAAGATCACGCAGCGCCAGGCCGAGCTGGGCCAGCGCGTCAAGGCGGGCCAGGTGCTGGCCCAGCTTGATCCGCGCGACTACCAGCTGGCCGCCGACGCAGCGCGCGCCCAGGTGGCCGCGGCCTCGACCAACAGGGACCTGGCGGCAGCCGACTTCAAGCGATATGCCGCCCTGAAGGACCAGAACTTCATCAGCGGCGCCGAGCTCGAGCGCCGCGAAACGACGCTCAAGGCCGCCCAGGCCCAGCTCGACCAGGCCAAGGCGCAACTCTCGTCCCAGGGCAACCAGGCGGCCTACACCAGCCTGGTCGCGGACGTGTCGGGCGTCGTCACCGCCATCGAGGCGGAGCCGGGGCAGGTCGTCGCGGCCGGCACGCCGGTCGTGCGGATCGCCCAGGACGGCCCGCGCGATGTGGTGTTCTCCGTTCCCGAAGACAAGGTCGCCGCGATCAAGCCGGGCTCGGACGTGGCGGTGCGCACATGGAACGACAACAGCGCGCTGGCCGGCAAGGTTCGCGAGGTGTCCGCCAGCGCGGACCCCGTGACGCGCACCTATCCCGTCAAGGTGTCCCTCGACGCGGCTGCCGCACCGGCACTGGGTTCGACGGTGTACGTCGCCCCGCGGGCGTTCAGCCACGCGGGGACGCCCGTCATCAAGCTTCCGACCAGCGCCCTGCGCAAGGAGGGGCAGGGCTCGGCGGTGTGGGTGCTGGACAAGGCGACGATGACCGTGAAGTCGCAGCCGGTCCAGATTGCCACCGCCGACGGCAACGAAGCGGTCATCGCCTCCGGCCTGCAGCCGGGCATGCTGGTCGTATCCGCCGGCGTGCATGTGCTCTCGCCTGGCCAGAAGGTGACGATCTACCAGGAGAAGACCGCGCAGAGCGCCGCGGTCGCGCTCCAGGACGCGAGCCGCAACGTGGCCAGCGCCGCGGGCTCGGCGCAGGCCATGACCCCGCCCGTGGCGAAGTGAGGCGCTGATGTCGCAAGCCGAACCGAAAGAGGCGTTCAACCTCTCCAAATGGGCGCTGGACCACCCGGCGCTCACGCGCTACCTGATGGTGGTGCTGATGCTGCTGGGCTTTGCGGCCTACTTCCAGCTCGGGCAGGACGAAGACCCGCCGTTCACCTTCCGCGCCATGGTGGTTCGCACCTACTGGCCGGGCGCGACGGCGCAGCAGGTCGCCGAGCAGGTCACCGACAAGATCGAGCGGGCACTGCAGGAGGCGCCCTACGCCGACAAGATCCGCAGCTACTCCAAGCCGGGCGAGTCGCAGATCATTTTCCAGATCAAGGACTCGTCCAAGCCCGGCGACGTGGCCAACGTCTGGTACACGGTGCGAAAGAAGATCGGCGACATGCGCTTCACCTTGCCCGGCGGCATCCAGGGGCCGTTCTTCAACGACGACTTCGGCGATGTGTACGGCGTGATCTACGCGCTGGAGTCGGACGGCTTCAACTACGCCGAGCTCAAGGGCTTCGCCGACGACGTGCGCCAGCAGCTGTTGCGCGTGCAGGACGTGGCCAAGGTCGAACTGTTCGGCGTGCAGGACGAGAAGCTGTACGTGGAGATTTCGCAGAAGCGCCTCGCCCAGCTGGGACTGGACTTCAACCAGGTCCTGCAGCAGCTGGGCCAGCAGAACGCTGTGGAATCCGCGGGCGCCGTGCAGACGCCGCTGGACATCGTGCAGGTGCGCGTGGCCGGCCAGTTCGAAGCGGTGGAAGAGCTCAAGGCCATGCCGATCCGGGGGACCTCGGGCAACCAGCTGCGGCTGGGCGACATCGCCGAGATCAAGCGCGGCTACGTCGATCCGCCGCTGGTCAAGGTGCGCCACCAGGGCAAGGAAGTCATCGCCCTGGGCGTGTCCATGGCCAAGGGCGGCGACATCATCCGACTGGGCCAGTCGCTCAAGACCGCCTTCAATCGCATCGAGGACGGCCTGCCCGCCGGCATCAAGCTGGTGCAGATCCAGGACCAGCCGCGCGCCGTGTCCAATTCCGTGAACGAGTTCGTGCGCACGCTGATCGAGGCCGTGGTGATCGTGCTGGCGGTGAGCTTCATCGCGCTGGGGCTGCACAAGCGGCCCGACGCGCAGACGCTGCCGCTATGGAGGCGCTGGTACGTCGACATGCGGCCCGGACTGGTGGTGGGCATCACCATCCCGCTGGTGCTGGCCGTCACGTTCCTGGCGATGGATTTCTGGGGCATCGGCCTGCACAAGATTTCGCTCGGCTCGCTGATCATCGCGCTCGGCCTGCTGGTGGACGACGCCATCATCGCCGTGGAGATGATGGTGCGGAAGATGGAGGAGGGCTACGACAAGGTCCGCGCCGCCACCTTCGCTTACGAGATCACCGCGATGCCCATGCTGACCGGCACGCTGATCACCGCGGCGGGTTTCCTGCCGATCGGCATGGCCAAGTCGACGGTGGGCGAATACACGTACGCCATCTTTGCGGTCACCGTGATCGCGCTGGTGCTCAGCTGGCTGGTGTCGGTGTACTTCGTGCCATATCTGGGAACGCTGCTGCTCAAGGCCAAGCCGATTCCGGCCGGCCGTGACCCGGACCACCACGAGCACTTCGACACGCCGTTCTACCGCACCTTCCGCCGGGCGGTGGACTGGTGCGTCGAGCACCGCTGGATCACCATCGGGGCCACCCTGCTCACGTTCGCGCTGGGCATCGTGGGCATGGGCAAGGTGCAGCAGCAGTTCTTCCCGGATTCCAGCCGGCCGGAGATCATGGTCGACATCTGGTTCCCGGAGGGCACCTCGTTCGCCGCGAACGAGGAGACCGCCAAGCGCGTGGAGTCGAGGCTGCGCAGCGAACCGGGCGTCACCGGCGGTCAGCACCTGGGTGGGCTCGGGCGTTCCGCGCTTCTACCTGCCGCTGGACCAGGTGTTCCCGCAGACCAATGTGTCCCAGTTCATCGTGATGCCGTCGGACCTGAAATTGCGCGAGACGCTGCGCGTGAAGCTGCCGGCGCTGCTGGCCCAGGAATTCCCCGAGGTGCGGGGCCGCGTCAAGCTGCTGCCGAACGGGCCGCCCGTGCCTTACCCGGTGCAGTTCCGGGTGGTGGGGCCGGACCCGGTGGCCCTGCGCGAGCGCGCCGACGAGGTCAAGGCCGTGATGCGCCAGAGCCCCAACACGCGCGGCGTCAACGACAACTGGAACGAGTCGGTCAAGGTGTTGCGCCTGGAGGTGGACCAGTCGAAGGCGAGGGCGCTGGGCGTCACCAGCCAGTCGATCGCACAGGCGTCCAAGACCATTCTGGCCGGCACCAACGTGGGCCAGTTCCGCGAGGGCGACAAGCTGATCGACATCGTGCTGCGCCAGCCGATCGACGAGCGCAATGCCATCACCGACATCGCCAACGCCTACCTGCCGACGGCTTCCGGCAAGTCGATCCCGCTGACCCAGATCGCGAGGCCGGTGTTCACCTGGGAGCCCGGCGTGATGTGGCGCGAGAACCGCGACTACGCCATCACCGTGCAGGGCGACATCGTCGAGGGCCTGCAGGGCGCGACGGTGACCAATGAACTCCTGCCGCAACTCAAGGCGCTCGAGAAGAAGTGGCCGCTGGGCTACACCATCCAGGTCGCCGGCGCGGTGGAGGAAAGCTCGAAAGGCCAGGGGTCGATCGCCGCGGGCATCCCGATCATGCTGTTCCTCACCTTCACGCTGCTGATGCTGCAACTGCATAGCTTCAGCCGCGCCATGCTGGTGTTCCTGACCGGCCCGCTGGGCATCGCCGGGGTGGCCGGGGCCCTCCTGCTGCTGGGCCGGCCGTTCGGATTCGTGGCCCTGCTGGGCGTGATCGCCCTCATGGGCATGATCCAGCGCAACTCGGTGATCCTGATCGACCAGATCGAGCAGGACCGCGCCAAGGGCATCCCCACCTGGGACGCGATCGTGGAGTCGGCCGTGCGCCGGCTGCGACCCATCGTGCTCACGGCCGCGGCTGCCGTGCTGGCCATGATTCCCCTGTCGCGCTCGGTCTTCTGGGGGCCCATGGCCGTCGCGATCATGGGCGGGCTGGTGGTGGCCACGGTGCTGACGCTGCTGGCGCTGCCGGCCATGTACGCGGCCTGGTTCCGGGTCAAACGGCCGGAAATCGAATGGTCCGAATCGCCGCCGGGGCGAACTGTCCCGGTTGCTGGGTAAAATAGCGGGTTGACCGGATAAAGGGCGGGCGGTCGGGACTTCCGACCGCCCGCTTTGCTTTGAGCCCCGCGCGGGTGGCGAAATTGGTAGACGCACCAGGTTTAGGTCCTGACGCCAGCAATGGCGTGCCGGTTCGAGTCCGGCCCCGCGCACCAGAACACCTTTATTGCAAGAGAGACCATCATGGCCGTGAACGTAGAAACCCTCGAAAAGCTGGAACGCAAGATCACGCTGACGCTGCCCGCCAGCGTCATCCAGTCTGAAGTCGACACCCGCCTGAAGCGCCTGGCGCGCACGGTGAAGATGGACGGCTTCCGTCCCGGCAAGGTGCCGATGACCGTCGTGGCCCAGCGCTACGGCTATTCGGTGCATTACGAGGTCATGAACGACAAGGTGGGCGAGGCTTTCGCCCAGGCCGCCAACGAGGCCAAGCTGCGCGTGGCCGGCCAGCCGCGCATCACCGAAAAGGAACAGTCGCCCGAAGGCGAACTGGCCTTCGACGCGGTGTTCGAGGTCTATCCGGAAGTCAAGATCGGCGACCTGGCCACGGCCGAGGTCGAGCGCCTCAGCGCCGAAGTCACCGACGGCGCCATCGACAAGACCGTCGACATCCTGCGCAAGCAGCGCCGCACCTTCGCGCAGCGCCCGCAGGACGCCGCCGCGGAGGACGGCGACCGCGTCACGGTGGACTTCGAGGGCAAGATCGACGGCGAGACGTTCCAGGGCGGCAAGGCCGAGGATTTCCAGTTCCTGGTCGGCGAAGGCCAGATGCTCAAGGAATTCGAGGATGCCGTGCGCGGCATGAAGGCCGGCGAGAGCAAGACCTTCCCGCTGGCCTTCCCGGCCGACTACCACGGCAAGGAAGTGGCCGGCAAGCAGGCCGACTTCATGGTCACCGTCAAGAAGATCGAGGCGGCGAACCTGCCGGAAGTCAACGAGGCCCTGGCCAAGTCGCTGGGCATCGCCGACGCGACGGTGGAAGGCCTGCGCGCCGACATCAAGAAGAACCTGGAGCGCGAAGTCAAGTTCCGCCTGCTGGCCCGCAACAAGCAGGCGGTGATGGACGCGCTGGTGGCCAAGGCCGAGCTGGACCTGCCCAAGTCCAGCGTGCAGTCCGAAGTCGACCGCATGATCGAAGGCGCGCGCGCCGACCTGAAGCAGCGCGGCATCAAGGATGCCGACAAGGCGCCGATTCCGGACGACATCTTCCGCCCGCAGGCCGAGCGCCGCGTGCGGCTGGGCCTGGTGGTGGCCGAACTGGTGCGCGGCCACAGCCTGCATGCCAAGCCCGAGCAGATCAAGGCGCACGTGGAGGAGCTGGCCGCCAGCTACGAAAAGCCGGCGGACGTGGTGCGCTGGTACTACAGCGACAACCGCCGGCTGGCCGAAGTCGAGGCGATCGTCATCGAGAACAATGTCACGGAGTTCGTGCTGGCCCAGGCCAAGGTGACCGACAAGGCGGTGTCGTTCGACGAGCTGATGGGCCAGGGCGAATAGGACAGGCAGGGAACGCGGCCGGGCCGCGTCCTTGGCAGATGGGGCTTGTGAGGGGCTTGCAGTCCCGGTCACAGGCCCCATTTGCTTTTGACATAAAGTACAGCCAAGCAACCCGGAGTTTTTCCCATGAGCGCACTTGAAACCCAGGCCCTCGGCATGGTGCCGATCGTCATCGAGCAGTCCGGCCGCGGCGAGCGGTCGTACGACATCTATTCGCGGCTGCTGCGCGAGCGCGTCATCTTCCTGGTCGGGCCGGTGAACGACCAGACCGCCAACCTGGTGGTGGCGCAGCTGCTGTTCCTGGAAAGCGAAAACCCGGACAAGGACATTTCGTTCTACATCAACTCGCCCGGCGGCAGCGTGAGCGCCGGCATGGCGATCTACGACACGATGAACTTCATCAAGCCGGACGTGTCCACGCTGTGCACGGGCATGGCCGCGAGCATGGGCGCTTTCCTGCTGGCCGCGGGCGCCAAGGGCAAGCGCTTTTCGCTGCCCAACTCCAAGGTCATGATCCACCAGGCGCTCGGCGGCATGCAGGGCCAGGCGACCGACATCGAGATCCACGCCCGCGACATCCTCAAGACCAAGGCGCTGATGAACCGGATCCTGGCCGAGCGCACCGGCCAGCCGCTGGAAAAGATCGAGCGCGATACCGAGCGCGACTATTTCCTCGATGCCGAGGAAGCCAAGGCCTACGGCCTGGTCGACCAGGTGATCGCCAAGCGGCCCTGATCGCCCTGGTTGCACTGCAGCAACGGCGCCTGCTGACAGGGCGCCGTTGTTTTTTCCACAGGTCGTGACCTGCGGCGCCGGCACCCCCCCGCCCCATGGTGGCGGCGGCCGGTAATTGGTTATCATTGAATCTCAAGTCACTTAGGCAGATCCATGGCCGAGAAAAAAGGCTCTTCCAGCGAGAAAACGCTTTACTGCTCCTTCTGCGGCAAGAGCCAGCACGAGGTCAAGAAGCTGATCGCCGGGCCTTCGGTCTTCATCTGCGACGAATGCATCGACCTGTGCAACGAGATCATCCGCGACGAGTTGCCCGCGGGCGACGAGACGCGCGAGGCGCGCGGCGACCTGCCCACGCCCGCCGAGATCAAGGCCAACCTCGACAACTACGTGATCGGCCAGGAGCCGGCCAAGCGTATCGCTGTCGGTGGCGGTGTACAACCACTACAAGCGGCTGCGCCACAAGGAAAAGGCGAAGAAGGACGACGTCGAGCTCACCAAGAGCAACATCCTCCTGATCGGCCCCACCGGCTCGGGCAAGACGCTGCTGGCGCAGACGCTGGCGCGCATGCTCGACGTGCCGTTCGTGATGGCCGACGCGACCACGCTGACCGAAGCGGGCTACGTCGGCGAGGACGTCGAGAACATCATCCAGAAGCTGCTGCAAAGCTGCAACTACGAGGTCGAGCGGGCCCAGCGCGGCATCGTCTACATCGACGAGATCGACAAGATCTCGCGCAAGTCCGACAACCCCTCCATCACGCGCGACGTGTCGGGCGAGGGCGTGCAGCAGGCGCTGCTCAAGCTGATCGAAGGCACCATGGCCAGCGTGCCGCCGCAGGGCGGGCGCAAGCACCCCAACCAGGACTTCCTGCAGATCGACACGACCAACATCCTGTTCATCTGCGGCGGCGCTTTCTCGGGCCTGGAAAAGGTGATCGAGCAGCGCACCGAATCGTCGGGCATCGGGTTCGGCGCCACGGTCAAGAGCAAGGCGCAGCGCAGCCTCACCGACGTGTTCCGCGAGGTCGAGCCGGAAGACCTGATCAAGTTCGGCCTGATCCCCGAACTGGTGGGCCGCATGCCGGTGGTCGCCACGCTGTCCGAACTGAGCGAGGAAGCGCTGGTGCGGATCCTCACCGAGCCCAAGAACGCGCTGGTCAAGCAGTACGGCAAGCTGCTGTCCATGGAAGGCGTGGACCTGGAAATCCGGCCGAATGCCCTGCGCGCGATTGCCCGCAAGGCGCTGGCGCGCAAGACCGGCGCCCGCGGCCTGCGCTCCATCCTGGAGCAGTCGCTGATCGACACGATGTTCGAACTGCCCAACACGGCCAATGTCGACAAGGTCGTGGTGGACGAGTCCACCATCGACGAAAACAAGCCGCCGCTGCTGGTCTATCGCGAAGCGGCCAAAAAGGCCTGAGCCGCTGCCGGGAAGTTCCCATCCCAGTGATCTTTGCCACGAATACAACCCTGCCAGCCGCATTGCCATGCGGACGGGTTGAAAATCTCCCATTCCGGTCCATATTCGACGGGACTGAACTAAAGGATTCCCATGTCCGGACACATCCCATTGCCCGCCGACCCGATCGACCTGCCGCTGCTGCCGCTGCGCGACGTGGTGGTCTTCCCGCATATGGTCATCCCGCTGTTCGTGGGCCGGCCCAAGAGCATCAAGGCGCTCGAGGCCGCCATGGAGGCGGAGCGCCGCATCATGCTGGTGGCCCAGAAGGCCGCCGCCAAGGACGAGCCGTCGGTCTCCGACATGTTCGAGGTCGGCTGCGTCTCCACCATCCTGCAGATGCTCAAGCTGCCCGACGGCACCGTGAAGGTGCTGGTCGAGGGCCAGCAGCGCGCCCGGGTCAACCGCATCGAGGACGGCGAGCAGCATTTCACCGCCAACGTCACGCCGGTGGAAGTCGTCACCGAGAAGGACCCGAAGTCCAGCGAGATCGAGGCGCTGCGACGCGCCGTGATGCAGCAGTTCGACCAGTACGTCAAGCTGAACAAGAAGATCCCGCCGGAAATCCTCACCTCGATTTCCAGCATCGACGACCCGGGCCGCCTGGCCGACACCATCGCCGCGCACCTGCCGCTCAAGCTCGACAACAAGCAGATCGTCCTGGACCTGGCCGACGTCAAGCTGCGCCTGGAGAACCTGTTCGAGCAGATCGAGCGCGAGGTCGACATCCTGAACGTCGACAAGAAGATCCGCGGCCGCGTCAAGCGCCAGATGGAAAAGAACCAGCGCGACTTCTACCTGAACGAGCAGGTCAAGGCCATCCAGAAGGAGCTCGGCGAAGGCGAAGAGGGCGCCGACATCGAGGAGATCGAGAAGAAGATCAAGGCCGCCAAGATGCCCAAGGAGGCCAAGAAGAAGGCCGACGGCGAACTCAAGAAGCTCAAGCTGATGTCGCCCATGTCGGCCGAGGCCACCGTGGTGCGCAACTACATCGAGGTGCTCACCGGGCCTGCCGTGGAGCAAGAAGACCAAGATCAAGCATGACCTCGGCCACGCCGAGCGACGTGCTCAACGAGGACCATTACGGCCTGGACAAGGTCAAGGACCGCATCCTCGAATACCTCGCGGTGCAGCAGCGCGTGGACAAGGTGAAGGCGCCGATCCTGTGCCTGGTCGGCCCGCCGGGCGTCGGCAAGACCTCGCTGGGCCAGTCGATCGCCAAGGCGACCGGGCGCAAGTACGTGCGCATGGCGCTGGGCGGCATGCGCGACGAGGCCGAGATCCGCGGCCACCGCCGCACCTACATCGGCGCGCTGCCGGGCAAGGTGCTGTCCAACCTGAACAAGGCCGGCACGCGCAACCCGCTGTTCCTGCTCGACGAAATCGACAAGCTCGGCACCGACTTCCGGGGCGACCCGTCGAGCGCGCTGCTGGAGGTGCTGGACCCGGAGCAGAACCACAAGTTCGGCGACCACTACGTCGAGGTCGACTTCGACCTGTCGGACGTGATGTTCGTGGCGACGTCCAACTCGATGAACATCCCGCCGGCGCTGCTGGACCGGATGGAAGTGATCCGCCTGTCGGGCTACACCGAGGACGAGAAGACCAACATCGCGTTGAAGTACCTGCTGCCCAAGCAGATGACCAACAACGGCGTCAAGGAAACCGAGCTGCTGGTGACCGAAGACGCGGTGCGCGACATCATCCGCTACTACACGCGCGAAGCCGGCGTGCGCTCGCTCGAGCGCGACCTGGGCAAGATCTGCCGCAAGGTGGTCAAGGGCCTGCTGCTCAAGAAGTACACGCCGCTGGTGACGGTGAACGCGGAGAACCTCAACGACTTCCTGGGCGTGCGCAAGTTCACCTACGGCCGCGCCGAGAACCAGAACCAGGTCGGCCAGGTGGTCGGCCTCGCGTGGACCGAGGTCGGCGGCGACCTGCTGACGATCGAGGCCGCGCTGATGCCCGGCAAGGGCGTCATCACCACCACCGGCTCGCTGGGCGACGTGATGAAGGAATCGGTTTCGGCCGCGCGCACCGTGGTGCGCAGCCGCTCGCGCCGCCTGGGCATCCCGGACGAGGTGTTCGAGAAGAAGGACATGCACATCCACGTGCCCGACGGCGCCACGCCGAAGGACGGCCCGAGCGCGGGCGCCGCGATGACCACGGCCATCGTGTCGGCGCTCACCGGCATCCCGGTGCGGGCTGACGTCGCGATGACGGGCGAGATCACGCTGCGCGGCGAAGTGACGGCCATCGGCGGCCTGAAGGAAAAGCTGCTGGCGGCGTTGCGCGGCGGCATCAAGACGGTGCTGATCCCGGAGGAAAACGCCAAGGACCTGCAGGACATCCCGGAGAACGTGAAGAACGACCTGGAGATCGTGCCGGTGAAATGGATCGACAAGGTGCTGGAGATCGCGCTGGAGCGGCAGCCCACGCCGTTGCCGGACGAAGAGCCGGTGGCGGCCGCGGCAGCGCCGTTGCCCGCGGCGGCCGAAGGCGTGCAGCCCGCGGGCACGCGCGTGTCGGTCAAACATTGAAGGCTTGAGCGAGCCTCGAAAAATGCGTTATAATTTGAGGCTCGAAATGCGGGAATAGCTCAGTTGGTAGAGCGCAACCTTGCCAAGGTTGAGGTCGAGAGTTCGAGACTCTTTTCCCGCTCCAGTTTCAAAGGCAGCGAAGCTGCCTTTTCCGGCAAAGCAAAAGGCAGGAATACTGCCTTTTCCGGCAACGCCGGCAAAGGGAAGCCCAGGCTTCCCTTTTTTACGTGTCGCGGCGCGGTAGCAAAGCGGTTATGCAGTGGATTGCAAATCCATCCAGGGCGGTTCGACTCCGCCCCGCGCCTCCAGTCCCTTCCAGCCCCGCCAACATCGTTGCCGGGGCTGCTTGTTTTTGTTCCACAATGCCATCGGGCCTCGATGGTGAAATTGGTAGACACAGCGGACTTAAAATCCGCCGCTTGCTGCAAGGCGGCGTGCCGGTTCAAGTCCGGCTCGAGGCACCAGTAAACGCCGGCAGAACCGGCACGCCAAGGCGCAAAATTGAAGGCGCGCAGGCGCGCCGGGTCCAAGTCCGGCTCGAGGCACCAGAAAGAAGCCGGGTACACGCATGTCACGCTATAACGCTCCATTCGAAATCCACGTCCATGGCGACGTGCCGCTGCGTCCCGACGTGAGCTATGCACAGTTGCAGGACGCGCTCAAGCCCTTGTGGAAATACGCCGGCGCGAAGTCGCTGGCCGACGGCGCCGAGAGCGCCTACGAGGAGGAGCCCGGCATCAAGTTCGACGCGCCCGAGCACCTGCTGCGCATGTGCTGGACGGTGCCCGGCGACGAGGACTTCCGCCAGTCGCTCGACGAGATGTGCATGAGCCTCAACGACCTGGCCGAGCAGGGCGCCGCGATCGAAGTCACCTTCTACGACGCGGAATTCGACGAGGAAGAGGAGTCGCCCGAGGCCGAATCGCGCGACGACTTCGTCATGCTGTTCGTCGGGCCGAACCCGGCCGCCATCATGCAGGTGCAGCGCGACCTGCTGGTCGAGGACGTCGTGAACCTGATGGAGCGCCACTTCGACGGCGCCGAGCTCGGCGGCGTGGTCGCGGAGATCGACAAGCTGTTCGCCCAGCGCTTCGATGCCCTGGTGAATTCGCTGGAGCTGGGCAAGCCGCCGCGCGGCACCGGCGGCGGGGGCCCCGGGCACGGCGGCGGCCGCCGGCCGAGGCATTTACACTGAGAAGAAAACGCGGCCTGAAGGCCGCGTCCTTTTTTGCAGGAGGAGGCTTCCCATGGCGCTGTTTTCCCAGGACGCCCTGAACCCCGGCGTGCGCAAGCGCGAAGTGTTCGGGTGGGCCATGTACGACTTCGCGAACTCGGGCTACACGACGGTGGTGATCACCGCGGTGTTCGCGGCCTACTTCGTGGGCGGCATCGCCGGCAAGGCCGAGTGGGCCACGTTCGCGTGGACCGCGGCGCTGAGCGCGTCCTACGCCATCGTGATGTTCACCATGCCGAGCATCGGCGCGTACGCCGACCTGCGGGCGGCCAAGAAGCGGCTGCTGGCGCTGTTCACCGCGGGCTGCGTCCTCTCCACGGCGGCGCTGGCGCTGGCCGGGCCCGGAAGCGTCGCGCTGGCGATCGTCCTGGTCATCGTCTCCAACACCTTCTATTCCTGGGGCGAGTCGCTCACCGCGGCATTCCTGCCCGAGCTGGCACGGCCCCATGCGCTGGGCAAGGTCAGCGGCTGGGGCTGGAGTTTCGGCTACTTCGGCGGCATGCTGGCGCTGGGGCTGTGCCTGGGCTATGTGATCTGGGCCCAGGGCCAGGGCATCAAGGCCGAGCGCTTCGTGCCGGTGACGATGCTGATCACCGCCGTGCTGTACGGCGCCGCGGCGCTGGTCACTTTCTGGCTCCTGGGCGAGCGGGCCTTGCCCAATCCCCAGGCCCTGCGCCAGAGCGGCTTGAAGGCGTCGCTCCAGCAGCTGCACCGGACCTTCCGCCAAGCCCGCCATTTCAGGGACTTCATGTGGCTGCTGCTGTGCGCCGTGTTCTACCAGGGCGGCGTCGCCGTCGCCATCACGCTCGCCGCGATCTATGCGGAAACGGTGATCGGCTTCAAGCAGCAGGAAACCATGGTGCTGATCTTCGTGCTGAACCTGGCCGCTGCGGGCGGGGCGTTCGCCTGGGGCTACCTGCAGGACCGCATCGGCCACAAGATCGCCCTGGGCAGCACCCTGGTCGGATGGATCATCACCTGCGTGATCGCGGGCATCACCACCACCAAGGGCGGCTTCTGGTGGGCCGCGGCCATCGCGGGCCTGTGCATGGGATCGAGCCAGTCGGCCGGCCGTGCGATGGCCGGCATGTTCGCGCCCCGGCGCCAGCTAGCGGAGTTCTACGGCCTGTGGACCTTCGCGATCCGCCTGGCCAGCATCATCGGCCCATTGAGCTATGGCGCCATCACGTGGGCCACCGGCGGCAACCAGCGCCTGGCCATCGTGTCGACCGCGGGGCTGTTCATCGCCGGCCTGCTTTTGCTGTTGCCCGTGAACGTGGCGCGCGGGCGCGAGGCGGCCGTTCAGGCGGACAAGGCGTCCTTGCCGGCCTGAGCCCGGCCGCCGCGGCGGCGTTTGATGGCCTTCCCGACCGTGGCCTGCAACTGCGTGCGCAAGACCTTGCCCATTTCGTTGCGCGGAATCTTCTCCATATGGGCGATCGAGATCGCCGGCAGCCGCGGGAACGCTTTCTTGAACACCCCGAGCAGGGCTTCATCCGTGAAGCCTTCGCCGGCGACGACCGCGACCCAGGGCCGTTCCCGCTCGACCGCCGCCAGGGAGAACACCGCCATGTCGCGGATGCCGGGGCAGCCCGAGAGCGCCTGCTCGATGGCCTCGGGGGCGATCTTGAAGCCCCCCAGGTTCATCAGTTCGCGCGTGCGGCCCACGATGCTCAGGCCCCCGTCGTCGTCGAGAACGCCGGCGTCGCCGGGGTGGAACCAGCCGTCACGGAAGCTGTCGCCGGATTGCGATTCATCGAGGTAGCCGTTGACCATGCCGTCGGAGCGGATGCGCACCTCGCCCATTTCGCCGTTGGCCACGGGTTGCCCCTGCCCGTCGACGATCTGGACTTCGGCGGTCGGAAGCACATAGCCGGTAAAACCTGGGCGGTCTTCCGCGCGCGATGCGTGCACCATGGTGACGCTGCCCGCCTCGGTCGAGCCGTAGAGGATGAACAGTGACTGCGTGAGCCGCATGCGGACCTCACGGCTGAGGGAAGGAGGCAGCGCGCTTCCGGCCACGAAGACGGCCAGCTTCTGCCACGGCCAGTGGTCGCGGGGCAGGCTGTCCATCAGCCCCGTGAGCTGCGCCGGCGACAGGAGCATGATGTTCGGGCGTCCGTTCAGCAGTTTCGACATGGGCTCGCCGGGAGCCACTGACGGCAGGACGATGGTCCCGCCGCCGGCCCAGCAGGAAATGCACATCATGAAGCCGCCGATGGTTCCCGTGCCCATCATCGTCGTCAGCCGGGCGGTGGCGTTCAACCCGTAGGTCCGTGCGGTGTTGCGGATGCGTGCCCGGATGTCCCCGTAGGTCAGCATCGCCTTTTTCGGCGTGCCGGTCGTGCCGGACGAGACCACCATCCGGCAGGGAGCGTCCAGGTCGTGGAACCCGTCCCTGAACGGCGGCCAGGTATCGGCCTCCCCATCCAGCCAATGCGGCCCGGCCTGGAGGCATTCGGGACCCGCCGCGGTCGAAGGGCGGTCGCTCAACACCAGCTGCAGACCCATGAAATCGAGTTCGCGCGCCAGGTCCGACACGGACGCCGAAACCGCGCCCAGCCGCGCGAGCGCCACGATCGCGACCCAGCGCAGGTACGGGTGGAGGATATGCACGGCGACGCGGGTGCCGCGCGCCAGGCCGAGCCGGTGCAGGCGCCGCGTCACCTTTTCGATATCGGCGCAGAAAGTCCCGTAAGTGATGTCTCCCGATTCGACGCTGATGGCCGTGGCGTACGGATTGATGCGCGACTGGAAGAGGATGGCGGCGTAGAGGGAGGGGGTCTGTGACGGGAGGGACATGGGAAGGCGTGCTGCTCGACCCCCATTATGGCCATGGTGGCAGCTCGCCGAGCCAGCGGCGCGCCGCGTCTTCGAGCGTGGACAACGCGCCGGTGCTGAGCAACCGGACCCGGCCCCGGCCGGCGCCGAAACCTTCGCACGCTTCCAGCAGCCGGCGCGCCTGGCGCGCGACCGGCGCGCCTGTTTCGATCAAGCGTACGCCGGCACCGGCCTGCGCCTGCAGTTCCTCCCACGCAAACGCGTAATGCGTGCAACCCAGCACCAGCGTGTCGACCTGTCCCGCTCCGGTCCCGAAATTGCCGATGGCGCCCGTGTACAGCCGGCACAATGCCTCGACCTTCGAGGTGTCGCTGTTCTCGATGGCTTCGGCCAGGCCATCACAGGGCTGCAGCACCAGCTCGGCCTGGTCCTTGAGCGAGTCGTGCAGCGCGCGCAGCTTCGCGCTCGCGAGCGTGCCACGCGTCGCCATCACGCCGATGCGCCCGGTGCGGCTGAGCGCCACCGCGGGCTTGAGCGCGGGCTCGACGCCCACCACCGGCAGGTCGGGATGCTCACTGCGCACGAGGTGGATGGCCGCAGCCGTCGCCGTGTTGCAGGCAATGACCAGCGCCTGGATGGCGTGTTCGTGGCGCAGGCGCTGGACGATGGCGCGAGTGCGCTGCGCGACATAGGCATCGCCGCGCTCGCCATAAGGGGCGAACCCCGTGTCGGCGAGGTAAACAAAGTCCCCGGACGGCAGCTCCTCGCGCAACGCCCGCAGGATGCTCAGGCCCCCGACACCGCTGTCGAAGACGCCGATCGGCCCCAAGTCAGGCCGCGGCGACCGCGATGCCCTTGAATTCGCCCGTGGCGATCCTCTTCTGCCACTCGGCCGGGCCGGTGACGTGGGCATTGGTGCCGACAGCGTCGACCGCGACCGTCACCGGCATGTCGACCACGTCGAATTCGTAGATCGCCTCCATGCCCAGGTCGGCGAAGCCCAGCACCTTGGCGCTCTTGATCGCCTTCGAGATCAGGTAGGCGGCGCCGCCGACGGCCATCAGGTAGGCGCTCTTGTGCTTGCGGATGGATTCGACCGCGGCCGGGCCGCGCTCGGCCTTGCCGATCATCGCGATCAGGCCCGTCTGCTCCAGCATCATGTCGGTGAATTTGTCCATGCGCGTGGAGGTGGTGGGGCCGGCGGGGCCGACCGCTTCGCTGCCGACCGGGTCCACCGGGCCGACGTAATAGATCACCCGGTTGGTGAAGTCCACCGGCAGCTTCTCGCCCTTGGCCAGCATGTCCTGGATGCGCTTGTGGGCGGCGTCGCGCCCGGTGAGCATCTTGCCGCTCAGCAGCAGCGTCTCGCCCGACTTCCAGCCCGCCACTTCCTCGCGCGTCAGCGTGTCCAGGTTCACCTTCCGGCTCTTCTTGTAGTCGGGCGTCCACTGGACGTCGGGCCACAGGTCCAGGCTGGGCGGGTCCAGGTACACCGGCCCGGAGCCGTCGAGCGTGAAGTGCGCATGGCGCGTGGCGGCGCAGTTGGGGATCATCGCGACCGGCTTGCCGGCCGCATGGGTCGGGTACATCCTGATCTTGACGTCCAGCACGGTGGTGAGCCCGCCCAGGCCCTGCGCGCCGATGCCCAGGGCGTTGACCTTCTCATACAGCTCCAGCCGCATCTCCTCGGTCTTGTTCTTCGGGCCGCGCTGCAGCAACTCGTACATGTCGATGTCGTCCATCAGCGCTTCCTTGGCCAGCAGCATCGCCTTCTCGGCCGTGCCGCCGATGCCGATGCCCAGCATGCCCGGCGGGCACCAGCCGGCGCCCATGGTCGGCACGGTCTTGAGCACCCAATCCACCACCGAGTCGGACGGGTTGAGCATGACCAGCTTGCTCTTGTTCTCGCTGCCGCCGCCCTTGGCCGCCACGGTCACCTCGACCTTGTTGCCCGGAACGATCTCGGTGAAGATCACCGCGGGCGTGTTGTCCTTGGTGTTCTTGCGGTCGAACTGCGGATCGGCCACCACGGAAGCGCGCAGGGTGTTGTCCGGGTGGTTGTAGCCGCGCCGCACGCCTTCGTTGATGGCGTCGTCCAGGCCCCCGCTGAAGCCCTCGAAACGCACGTCCATCCCGACCTTGAGGAACACGTTCACGATGCCCGTGTCCTGGCAGATTGGGCGGTGCCCGGTCGCGCTCATCTTGCTGTTGGTGAGGATCTGCGCGATGGCGTCCTTGGCCGGTGCGCTCTGCTCGCGCTCGTAAGCGCGCGCCAGGTGGGTGATGTAGTCGGCGGGGTGGTAGTAGCTGATGTACTGCAGCGCGGCGGCGATCGATTCCACGAGGTCGTTGGATTTGATGCTGGTGGTCATGGTCTTGGGGGGTGATTCAGGGGCTTCCGGATTATCTCGCACCGTAGTCGCAGGCCTTTGCGGCGCATCAAGAGGCGCGCTAGGCGAAAACGTCGCCGCCGGCGATCCGGGTCCAGGCTTCCCCGGCCAATCCGGTCAGCAGCGCGTCCCCGCTGCGGGCGGCCGCCATGACGTCGGGGTTGGCCGAATGCACGAGCACCGAACCCCGGTTGAAGAAGATGCAGTCGCGGCTGAACAGCGCGTCGATGTACCGGTTGTGCGCCCGGCCCCGGACCGCCACGCAGCCCTTCTGCAGCGCGTGGCCGAGCAGGCTGTCCAGCACGTTGCCCTCGGCGCCCGGAGAGCACATGACCTGCAGCACATGCGCCACGCCGTGCGGGCGGCGCCAGTACAGGTAGCAGCCCAGCGGCGACTCGGCCCTGCCATGGACCACCCCGGCGACCAACTCGCCGCGGCGCCGGTTCTGTGCGGCGTGGTGGAGGAGCCATCCGAGGCTTTCGCCGTCCCAGGCCGGTCCCAGCGCGTAGCCGTCGGCAACCCGCTGCATCGCTTCCACCAGCGAGCGGTCGTCCAGCTCGACGTCATGCCCGCGGGGCACGTTCAGCGACTTGACCCGGAAGCGGCTGCCCGCGCCGCGGGTCGCGAAGCGGTCTACGGCCGTGCAGATCGGGCGGGCCAGCTTTGCGAACGGCAGCCGTTCGCCGATGGTCGAAAGCGCGAACCCGGCAGGGCGCAGCACCCGCAGCCACTCCATGCTCTCCAGCGGCATCTCCTGGGCGCCCAGCTTCCTCCACATTTCCGCCGAAATGGCGTTGGAGTCGTCGCTGAAGGACAGCTCTTGCGGCCCGCCCAGGAACGCCTTGAGCAGCCGCGCCCCGGCGAGGGGATTGTCCTTGGGGCGCTCGACCATGATCGAGCTGGACAGCGCGGCGCGGACCGGCCTGCCCTGAAGCGTCATCGGCATGGGAATGACACCGATGAAGCCACCGACCTGCCCGTCGGGCGCGGTGTACACCAGGGACGGCAGCCCGGGGTCATGCCAGGGCGACTGGAAGAACAGTTCCTGCAGGTACGGGGCAAGCGACGCGGGTGCCGGCGAAGTCGAGCCGCGGAAGATCGCCTGGAACAGGTCGGCCACCCGCGGCAAGTCCGCCGGCGTGCAGGCGCGAATCGGGCTCATCCCGCCGCCGTGCGCAGCACCGGTTCCACCAGCAGCGGCGCCTCGTGCAGGTACTGCGTCGCCTTGCGCTTGGCCGCGATGTCGCGCCAGACGCGCTGGACCTGCTCCTGCGTGAGGCCCGCGGCACCTGCGACCTCCTCGGCCGGCTTGGCGTGGTCCAGGCCGTAGAGGCACAGGTCCATCTGGGGGTAGGGCAGGGAAAAATAGAATTCGTCCTGCGTCTGCGCCAGCGACCAGGTGTCGGTGGTGGGCGTGCGGCGCCGAATCTCTTCCGGAACGCCGAGGTATTCCGCCAGCTGGTAGACCTGGGTCTTGTACAGGTGCGCGATGGGCTTGAAGTCGGCGGCGCCATCGCCGTTCTTCACGAAGAAACCCTGGTCGTATTCGAGGCGGTTGGGCGTGCCGGCCACCGCGAAATTGAGGCGGTCGGCATGGAAGTATTCGATCTGCTTGCGGGTGCGCTGCTTCATGTTGGTCGCAGCGACGATGCCCAGGTAGACGTCCAGCGGCAGCCGCAGCTTGCGCTGCTCACCATCCGGCGACTGCACGACCAGCGACGTGATGGTGTAGCCGGCGCCCTGGAGCGCATTGGATATCGCCAGCTTGCAGGCCCACCCCGCACCGTATTGCGGAACGACCTTGCGCACGGTCTCCTCCGGCGCCGGTAGCAGCCGACGGCCGAGAGCACGGGCTCGATGTCCTCGACGACGACAGGGATGCCGAACCTGTCGGCCACCAGGTGCCCGAGGCGAAGGCTCTCCTTGTCCGAATCCTTCTCCGGCATGCAGCACGGCCAGCGTGTTCTGCGCCCCCAGCGCGGACGCGCACAGCGCCGCGGTCACGCTGCTGTCGATGCCGCCCGACAATCCGACGACGGCGCCGCGCCGGCGCAGCCGCCGCAGCACCTGTTCGCGGATCGCCTCCGTGATCCGCTCCGCCTGCGCGGCAGGGTCGATCCGCAGCCAATCGGTCATCGTTCCTCCTCTGAAATTTCCGTGGCGACCTGGCGGCGCCTGATCTTTCCCGATTCCGTCTTGGGCAGCGCGTCGCGGAATTCCACGAGCTTCGGCACCATGAAGTCCTCGAGGTTCGCGGCGCAATGGCGCATGACCTCGCGCGCCGTGACGGACGCTCCAGGCTCCAGCACGACGACTGCCTTGATGGCCATGCCGAGCATCGCATCGGGCACGCCGACGACGGCCACCTCCCCGATGCCCGGCATCGCGTAGATGACGTTCTCGACTTCCTTCGGGCTGACCTTCTCGCCGCGCGGTCTTGATGATGTCGTCCTTGCGGGCGACGAAGTAGAGATAGCCCTCCTCGTCCCGGCGAAAGAGGTCGCCGCGTGTACAGGATCTTCTCCCAGGGGTACGGTCCCGGGCGCAGCGCCGCGTCGGTGGCCTCCTGGTTTTCCCAGTAGCCCTTCATGACATGCGCGCCGCGGATCACCAGCTCGCCGACGACGCCCGGTGCGACCTCCACGCCGGCATCGTCGACGACACGGACTTCGGTGTTCGGGATCGCAATCCCCGCCGAGCCGGGGCGCTGCCGCAGCTGGTCCGGCGGCAGCCAAGTGCCGCGGTGGCACTCGGTCATGCCGTACATGGAAAAGATGTCCGTCGACGGAAACAGCTCCTGCAGGCGCAGCGACGTGGCTGGGCGGCAGCGCAGCCCCGGCATTGGTGATGTACCGCAGGTGCGGGAAAGCGCCCGGCTGCAGGCTCTTCATCTGCAGGATGGTCGACGCGATGGTCGGCACGATCGGCATGCCGGTGGCGCGATGGGCCGCCATCTTCTCGAAGATCGCGCCCGGGAACGCAAATGACTTTTCGAGCACCAGCGTCGCCCCGGCGCTGGCGGCGCATCAGCACCTGGTAGAGCCCGTAGCTCGAACGAGATCGGCAGGACGTTGAGGATGACGTCGTCCGGTGTGTTGCGCAGGTACGAGATGATCGAGGCGCAGGAAGCTGCGACATTCTGGTGCGTGATCATCACGCCCTTGGGCAGGCCGGTCGAGCCGGAGGTGTAGATCAGCATCGCCAGGTCCAGGTCGATGCCTGCGCGGGCTTCGAGCGCGGGGTCCGCGGGACCGGCGATCGCGTCGTCGAAGCGGATGCAGTCGCGCCAACCCGGCGGCACCGCCCCGCCGGCGATGACGTTGAGCTTGACGCTGTGGCCCTGCGCAAGTGCGCCCGCGGCGCCGGCCGCCAACCGGTCCTGCAGGATCAACGCCGACGCCCGGCAGTGTCCCAGGAGCCACGCCAGCTTGTCGGCCTTGGTCGACGGATTGATCGGGCAATAGACGGCGCCGGCCTTCATCACGGCGAAGACGGCGACCACGGCCTCCCAGCAGTTGTCCATGTAGACGGCGACGCGGTCCCCGCGGGCCACGCCGCCGCGCGACAGCGCGGCCGCCAGGCGATCCGAGGCCGCGTCGATCTCTGCGAACGTGAAGCGCCTGTCGCCGGCCACCAGTGCGACCTTGTCGCCAGACCGGCGTGCGCTGGCCCGGAGAAACTGTTCGACGCGCATGGTGTGTCTTCCGGTCAACGGGCCCCGTCGGGGGACGGCGCCGTCTCGAGCGCGCGCTCGACATAGGCTGTGATGGCCTCGATCGAGTCGAAGTTGTCCGGCACCAGGTCCGCGTCGGCGATCTCGACCTTGAAGCTTTCCTCGAGGAAGGCCACCAGCTCCAGGATCCCGGTCGAATCGATCAGGCCGGCTTCCAGCAGGGACTCCGTGTCGGACAGGGAACTGCGGTCTTCGCGAAACAGGAAGTTCTCTTCGATGAACCCGCGAACCTGCCGGGCGATGTCGGTTTTCATGGTCAATGTCTTTCTTCAGGCGGCGACGGCCGGGCATGCAGCGGGCGCGGAATTCTTCGCGGCATCGGTGAACTGGCGATGCCACGACTGGGTCGACAGGATCCCGACGAAGGCCATGTTGTCGCGGAACCCGACCAGGGGCTGGCCGCGGCATTTCCTGACGAGCTTGTCGACCGCGCGGGGATCGAAGTAGCCGCCGGCGGCCAAGCCCTCCGCCGACAGGCAGGCGTCGACATAGGCGGGTTGGTGCGGGCCGAGGAACGACGGGCTGTCCGGCGCGCGATACGGCTGCTTGGTCCGGTTGCAGATCGCGGCGGGCAGGAGGGCGCGCGCGCTCTCGCGCAGGATGTGCTTCTCGCGAAGGCCGCGAAGCTTGAGCTTGGGCGGAATGCGCGCGGCGAACTCGACGACGCGGTGGTCGAGGAACGGGAAGCGGCCCTCGACGGCATGGGCCATGGCGACGCGGTCGCCCTGCGACGACAGGATGTAGCCGGGCAGCAGGTGCGCGCGTCTCCAGGTACTGCGCCTGCGACAGCGGATGCCAGCGGCCGAAGTCCGCCGGCAGGCTGCTCGCGCAGGTCGGCGAGCGCGTCGTAGCCGCGCAATCGCCGCGCGCAGCTCGTCGGAGAAGAACGACCTTGGCGCCGGCGGTCGTGCGCCAGCGCGGCAGGTGCGAGAAGAACGGGTCGGCCGATCGTCGGCCGCCGGTCGCGGAAGAACGCCTCGAGATAGCCTGCGACTGGCCCTGCAGGCCCGGCAGGTAGGGATAGAGCCGCTGCAGCAGCAGCGGCCGGCAGCGCGACGTGCGGCTGCGCGCGCCCAGAAGCGGCGGATCTTCGCTTCCTTGAAGATGTCGTAGCCGGCGAGGATCTCGTCGGCGCCTTCGCCGGTCAGCACGACCTTGTAGCCGCTGCTCGCGCACGAGCGTTGGACAGCGGCAGCAGCGGCGCCGGCGCCGTGCGCAGGATCGGCCGCTCGGCGTGCCGGATCACGTCGGGGAAGATGCGCCGATGTCGGCGCCGTGCAGGCCAGCGACGTGTGCTCGGTGCCCAGCGCGCGCGACCATCTCCTGCTGGATGGTCGCTCTCGTCGAACTCCGGCGCCGTCGAACGTGACCGAGAAGGTCTGCAGCTGCCCGGGCATCGTCCGGTTGACCAGGGCCGCGATGATCGAGGAATCGAGGCCCGCCGCTCAGGTAGGCGCCGACCGGCACGTCGGCGCGCAGGCGGATCCGCGTCGCGTCGAGCAGCAGGTCGCGCAGCTCGCTCGGCGATCCGCGCTTCGCTGCGCCGTGTTCGACCCCCGGCCATCGCCGGCGTCCGGGATACTCGAGGCGCCAGTAGCGGCGCACCGACATGCGATCCGGCGCGCGGCGACCAGCACGTGCCCCGGCGGCAGCTCGCAGGATGCCCTTGAAGGGCGTGCGCGGCGCCAGCGGGAACCAGAACGTGAAGATCTGGTCCAGCGCGATCGGGTCGAGCTCGGCGGCGATCCCGGGCACCTGCGAGCAGCGCCTTGATCTCGGAGGCGAAGACCAGGCAGCCGTCCGCGGGCCGTGTAGTAGAGCGGCCGCACGCCCATGCGGTCGCGCGCCAGCATGAACAGGTCGCTGCGCGGCTGTCCCAGAGCGCGAAGGCGAAGTCGCCGTTGAACGCATCGACGCAGTCGGGTCCCATCTCCTCGTAGAGGTGCAGGATGACTTCGGTGTCGGAGTCGGTGCGGAAGCGGTGGCCGCGCGCGACCAGGTCCCGGCGCAGCTCGACGTAGTTGAAGATCTCGCCGTTGAACGTGATCCAGACCGTGCCGTCGTCGTTGCGCCATCGGCTGCTGGCCGCCGGCCAGGTCGATGATGCTCAGGCGCGCATGGCCGAGGCCGACGCGGCCGTCGTCGAAGATGCCCTGTCCGTCCGGCCCGCGATGCGCGATCGCGCCGATCATGCGCTGCACGATCGAAGGCCGGGGAACCGGGGTGTCCGGCATTCCGTAAAAACCGGCTATTCCGCACATGACACGTGGCCCCGCTGCAAGTCCCTGAACATGAGTTGCATTGTCGGCCTGGCTCTGCCGGCGGGGGGAGATTCCGGCGGCGACCTGCGCTTTGCTTGACGCAGCACAACGTTCTCCGAAGGCCGGCGGCGGAGGTTCCGGCGGGGCTGTAGGACGAGGCCTACCCCTGCGACAGGCGGGCCGAAAACACGCACGCGATCGCAACTCTGCTACGGTGTCGGGCGTGTCCCTGCTCCAGGGCTGCAACCGATTTGAAAGGCGTCCTGCTCACCATGAAAACCCGGATCGAACACGACACCTTCGGCCCCATCGAAGTGCCGGCGCACAGGCTGTGGGGCGCCCAGACGCAGCGGTCGCTGCAGAACTTCGACATCTCCGGCGAGCGCCAGCCGCGCGAGGTCATCCGCGCGCTGGTGCAGGTCAAGCGTTCGTCGGCGGTGGTCAATCACCTGCTGGGCCTGCTCGGACCAGGACAAGGCCTCGGCCATCGTCGCGGCGGCCGACGAAGTGCTGGCGGGCAAGCACGAAGACGAATTCCCGCTCGTGGTCTGGCAGACCGGCTCGGGCACGCAGACCAACATGAACGTCAACGAGGTGCTGGCCAACCGCGCCAGCGAGCTGCTGGGCGGCCAGCGCGGCGAAGGGCGGCTGGTCCATCCCAACGACGACGTGAACAAGAGCCAGTCGTCCAACGACGTCTTCCCCACCGCGATGCACGTGGCGGCCGTGGACGGCATCCGCCACCGGCTGCTGCCGTCGCTGGTGAAGCTGCAGGCGACGCTGGCGGCGAAGTCGCGCGAGTTCGAGGACATCGTCAAGATCGGCCGCACCCACCTGCAGGACGCGACGCCGCTCACGCTGGGCCAGGAGTTCTCCGGCTACGTGGCGCAGCTGGAGCAGGGCGACCGCCACCTGCACGGCAGCCTGCCGCACCTGTGCGAACTGGCGCTGGGCGGCACGGCGGTCGGCACCGGACTGAACGCGCCCGAGGGCTACGCGGAAAAGGTGGCGGCCGAACTGGCGCGCCTCACCGGCCTGCCGTTCGTCACGGCGCCCAACAAGTTCGAGGCGATGGCCGCCGCCGATGCGCTGGTGCATGCGCACGGCGCGCTCAAGACGCTGGCGGCGAGCCTGATGAAGATCGCCAACGACGTGCGCTGGCTGGCCAGCGGCCCGCGCAGCGGCATCGGCGAGTTGAGCATTCCCGAGAACGAGCCGGGCTCATCGATCATGCCGGGCAAGGTGAACCCGACGCAGTGCGAGGCGGTGACCATGCTGTGCTGCCAGGTGTTCGGCAACGACGTGGCGATCAACTTCGGCGGCGCGTCGGGCAACTTCGAGCTGAACGTGTTCCGCCCGATGATCGCCCACAACTTCCTGCAGAGCGTGCGCCTGCTGGCCGACGGCATGGCCAGCTTCAACGACCACTGCGCCGTCGGCATCGAGGCCAACCGCGAGCGCATCGCGGAACTGGTGGACCGCTCGCTGATGCTGGTGACGGCGCTGAACCCGCACATCGGCTACGACAAGGCCGCGCAGATCGCCAAGAAGGCGCACAAGGAGGGCACCAGCCTGCGCGAGGCGGCCGTCGCTACGGGCTTCGTCACCGCGGAGCAGTTCGACCAGTGGGTGCGGCCGGAGAAGATGGTCTGATCGCCTGCTGTGCGAGCGGCGAAGCCGGGTGCGGGCAGGCTGTGGCGCGCGGGCGGGCCGTTGCGCGCCTGGCAGGCGCGCAAACATCTCCGGTGGACGGATTTGCGGCCTTGGGACTCATCGTGGTCCTTCCCGACGCTCCGGATACGCCCGCGCGCTTGTCGCGCGCGCGGCCGCAAACCGACCACCTGCGCCTCGACCTGCCCCAATGCGCGCCACAGCCCGCCCGCACCCGGCTTCGCTGCGGACGGGGCGGGTGTGCGGAAAATGCCTGAGCGGCGGCGCTGACTCTTGCTGGCGTACCAAGAGCGCCTCTGCAAGGCTGTGCGCCGGTTGGCTGCGGCGCGCGATCAGGGCCTGGCGAGCTGGAGGTGGTCGGTTTGCGGCGCGCGCGCGCAGCGCGCGGGCTCTTCCGGAGCGTGAGGTGCGGCCACGGGGAGTCCCAAGGCCGCAAATCCGCCCACCGGAAGCGTTTCGGCGCTTCAGCGCCGAACGGCTGGACCGCGCGGCGCAGCCAACCGACGCGCAGACTTGCCGCGTGATTCGCGGATCGCGCTCGCGGCTCGCGACTCGCGACTCGCGGTTTGCTGCTTGCTTGGTACTGCGAGAGCCTTCCTAGTGCTTGCGCTCGGCGATGCCCGACATGATCTGGTCGGTGTACGCGATCGCCATGGCCGACAGCAGGAACGTGATGTGGATGACGGTCTGCGCGATCAGCACCCGGTCGGTGTAGTTGTCGGCGTTGATGAAGGTCTTGAGCAGGTGGATCGAGGAGATGCCGATGATGGCCGTGGCCAGCTTGACCTTCAGCACCGACGCATTCACGTGGCTGAGCCACTCGGGCTGGTCCGGATGCCCCTCCAGGTTCATGCGGCTGACGAAGGTCTCGTAGCCGCCGACGATCACCATGATCAGCAGGTTGGAGATCATGACCACGTCGATCAGCGCGAGCACCACCAGCATGATGATGGTCTCGTTCAGCGAGGCGACCGGCACCGTGGTCTTGTAGCCGATGCTCGTGACCAGGGCCTGCAGCGCGCCCGGGCTGCCCGCGGCGGCTTCGATCAGGTGCCAGAGCTCGAACAGGAAGTGCACGACGTAGACCGCTTGCGCCGCGATCAGCCCCAGGTACAGCGGCAGCTGCAGCCAGCGGCTGGCGAAGATCAGGCCGGGCAGGGGACGCAGGGGGGAGCGGGTCGGCAGGTTGGGGTCTTGCATCGGGCAGCGGGTTATTACGGATGTGGGTGATTGTAGATTTTCATTGCGCGGGCGCCCGGTGGGAGTAGATTTGAAGGCTGTGCGAGGGCGCGGGTCCGTCAGTGGCCTGTAAGTGCAAACCCTGACATTACCCGGCGGGACCAATACCTAGCGGAGACAAGAAATGAGTGCTGTCGAGTCAATCCTGGTCGAGAACCGTGTCTTCCCCCCGAGCGAGGCCACCATCAAGGCGGCGCGCATCGCGGGCATGGAGGCGTACAACGCGCTGTGCGCGGAGGCCGAAAAGGACTTCGAGGGCTTCTGGGCCCGCCTGGCGCGCGACAACGTGGTCTGGACCAAGGCCTTTCACGAAGACGCTCGACGAATCGAACGCGCCGTTCTACAAGTGGTTCGAGGACGGCGAGCTCAACGCGTCGGCCAACTGCCTGGACAAGCACGTCGGCACGCCCGGTCGAGAACAAGACGGCCATCATCTTCGAGGCCGACGACGGCGCGGTGACCAAGGTCACCTACAGGGAGCTGCTGGCCCGCGTGAGCCAGTTCGCCAACGCGCTGAAGGCCCAGGGCATCCAGAAGGGCGACCGCGTCATCATCTACATGCCGATGACCATCGAAGGCGTGGTCGCCATGCAGGCCTGCGCGCGCATCGGCGCGACGCACAGCGTGGTGTTCGGCGGCTTCTCGGCCAAGGCGCTGCACGAGCGCATCATCGACGCCGGCGCCGTGGCCGTCATCACCGCCAACTACCAGATGCGCGGCGGCAAGGAGATGCCGCTGAAGGCCATCGTCGACGAAGGCATCGCGATGGGCGGCTGCGAGTCGATCAAGAGCGTGCTCGTGTACATGCGCACGGCCACCGCCTGCAACATGGTGGCCGGCCGCGACAGGACTTCACCGACGCGCTGCAAGGCCAGCCCAGCGAGTGCGAGCCCGAGCCGGTCGGCGCCGAGCACCCGCTGTTCATCCTCTACACCTCGGGCTCCACCGGCAAGCCCAAGGGCGTGCAGCATTCGCACCGGCGGCTACCTGCTGTGGGCCAAGCTCACGATGGACTGGATGTTCGACCTCAAGCCCGAGGACGTCTTCTGGTGCACCGCCGACATCGGCTGGGTCACCGGCCACACCTACGTGGCCTACGGCCCGCTGGCCGCGGGCGCCACGGAGATCGTCTTCGAAGGCGTGCCGACCTACCCGAACGCCGGCCGCTTCTGGCAGATGATCGAGAAGCACAAGGTCACGGTGTTCTACACCGCGCCCACGGCCATCCGCTCGCTGATCAAGGCGGCCGAGGGCGACGAGAAGATGCACCCCAAGCGCTACGACCTGACCAGCCTGCGCATCCTCGGCACGGTGGGCGAGCCGATCAACCCCGAAGCCTGGATGTGGTACCACCAGAACGTGGGCGGCGAGCGCTGCCCGATCGTCGACACCTTCTGGCAGACCGAGACCGGCGGCCACATGATCACGCCGCTGCCGGGCGCCACGCCGACTGGTGCCGGGCTCGTGCACGCTGCCGTTGCCGGGCATCATGGCCGCGATCGTCGACGAGACCGGCAACGACGTGCCGAACGGCTCGGGCGGCATGCTGGTCGTCAAGCGGCCCTGGCCCTCGATGATCCGCACCATCTGGGGCGACCCGGAGCGCTTACAAGAAGAGCTACTTCCCCGAGGAGATGGGCGGCAAGCTGTACCTGGCCGGCGACGGCGCGGTGCGCAGCGCCGACCGCGGCTACTTCCGCATCACCGGCCGCATCGACGACGTGCTGAACGTCTCGGGCCACCGCCTGGGCACGATGGAGATCGAGTCGGCGCTGGTCGCCAAGACCGACCTGGTGGCCGAAGCCGCGGTGGTGGGCCGGCCCGACGACATGACCGGCGAGGCCATCTGCGCCTTCGTCGTGCTCAAGCGTTCGCGGCCCGACCGGCGACGAGGCCAAGCAGATCGCCAACGAGCTGCGCAACTGGGTGGCCAAGGAGATCGGCCCGATCGCCAAGCCCAAGGACATCCGCTTCGGCGACAACCTGCCCAAGACCCGCAGCGGCAAGATCATGCGCCGCCTGCTGCGCTCGATCGCCAAGGGCGAGGCGATCACGCAGGACACGTCGACCCTGGAGAATCCGGCGATCCTGGAGCAGCTTGCGGAAAAGCTGTAGCTGTTCGGGACCATTGAAAAAGCCCGCTGTCGCGGGCTTTTTCTGCTTCGAGGGCGAGCCTATTTCAGCGTCAGCACCCACGCCGCGAGCTTCTTGGCTTCGGCGTCGTTCACCTGCGCGTTGGCCGGCATGGGCACCGGGCCCCAGACGCCGGAGCCGCCCTTCATGATCTTGGCGGCCAGCTTGTCCACGGCGTCTTTCTGGCCGGCGTACTTGGCCGCGACGTCCTTGTAGGCAGGGCCCACGACCTTCTTGTCGACCGCATGGCAGGCCATGCAGTTCTTGGCGGTGGCCAGAGCCTGGTCAGCCAGCACCGGGGCGCAGGCCGCGGCGGCGATCAGCGCAAACAGGGCACGTTTCATCGTTCTTCCTCTGGGAGTTGGGTTACAGTCAAATCAACGCCATTGTAGTGACCGCGGTTGACCCGTGCGTTGCGGTTGGGTAAAGCCGGTAAGACCCTTCAGACGTCGGAGAAAACGCCATGTTGTTCCTGGGACTCGGAATCCTCCTGCTGGCCCTGAAATACCTCGAGTTCGGGCCGGTCGCGGCGTGGGACTGGTGGGTGGTGCTGGCCCCTTCGGGCTGGCGGTCGCGTGGTGGGCCTGGGCGGACTGGTCCGGTTACACCAAGAAAAAGGCCGTCGAAAAGGAAAACGCCCGCAAGCAGGCCCGCATCGACAAGAGCCGTGAATCGCTGGGCTTGAAGGCCACCAAGCGCCGCCGCTGACCGGCTCGGACGAGCCGCAAATCGACTGATCAGTAGTTGTCCAGCACCGCGCCCTTGCTGGCGCTGGAAGCATTGAACGCGAACTTCGCCAGCACGCCGCGCGTGTAGCGCGGCGCGGGCGCCGTCCATGCGGCACGGCGCTTGGCGATCTCGGCATCCGGCACGTTCAGCTGCAGCAGCAGCTTGTGGGCATCGATGGTGATCGAGTCGCCTTCCTTGACGAACGCGATCGTGCCGCCGGCCGCCGCTTCCGGTGCGACGTGGCCCACCACCATGCCCCAGGTGCCGCCCGAGAAGCGGCCGTCGGTGATCAGGCCCACGCTTTCGCCCAGGCCCGCGCCGATCAGCGCGCCGGTGGGCGCCAGCATCTCGGGCATGCCGGGGCCGCCCTTGGGGCCCAGGTAGCGCAGCACCATCACGTCGCCGGCCACGATCTTGCCGTCCAGGATCGCCTGCCAGCGCCGACTGCTCGTCGTCGAACACGCGGGCCGGGCCCGTCATCACGGGGTTCTTCAGGCCGGTGATCTTGGCCACGCAGCCCTCGGGCGAGAGGTTGCCCTTCAGGATGGCCAGGTGGCCGTGCTCGTACATCGGGCTTGCCGATCGGGCGGATCACGTCCTGGTCGGCTGCGCGGCTCGTCGGGGATGTCCTTCAGGACCTCGGCGATGGTCTGGCCGGTGATCGTCAGGCAGTCGCCGTGCAGCAGCCCGGCCTTGAGCAGGACCTTCATGACCTGCGGGATGCCGCCGGCGCGGTGCAGGTCCACCGCCAGGTACTTGCCGCTGGGCTTGAGGTCGCACAGCACGGGCGTCTTCTGGCGGATGCGCTCGAAGTCGTCGATGGTCCACTCGACGCCGGCGGCGTGGGCGATGGCCAGGAAGTGCAGCACCGCGTTGGTCGAGCCGCCGGTGGCCATGATCACGGCCACGGCGTTCTCGATCGCCTTCTTCGTCACGATGTCGCGCGGCTTGATGTCCTTCTTGATGGCCTCGATCAGCACCTTGGCCGACTCCTTCGCCGAATTCATCTTCTCGTCGTGCGGGTTGGCCATGGTGGACGAGTAGGGCAGGCGAGATGCCCAGCGCCTCGAAGGCCGAGGACATGGTGTTGGCGGTGTACATGCCGCCGCACGAGCCGGTGCCGGGGATGGCGTGCATCTCGATCTCGCGCAGGTCGTCGTCGCTCATGTTGCCGGCGGCGTTCTGGCCCACGGCCTCGAACACGCTGACGATGTTCAGGTCCTGGCCCTTGTAGCTGGCCCGGCAGGATGGTGCCGCCGTAGACGTAGATGGCCGGCACGTTGGCGCGCAGCATGCCCATCAGGCCGCCGGGCATGTTCTTGTCGCAGCCGCCGATGACGACCACGCCGTCCATCCACTGGCCCTGCACGCAGGTCTCGATGCAGTCGGAGATCACCTCGCGGCTCACCAGCGAGTACTTCATGCCTTCGGTGCCCATGGCCATGCCGTCGGAGATGGTCGGCGTGCCGAAGACCTGGGCGTTGCCGCCGGCCTCCTCGATGCCCGCGATGGCCGCGTCGGCCAGCTTCTGCAGGCCCGCTGTTGCAGGGCGTGATGGTGCTGTGGCCGTTGGCCACGCCGACCATCGGCTTCTTGAAGTCGCTTTCCTGGTAGCCCATGGCGTAGTACATCGAGCGGTTCGGCGCGCGCGACTTGCCTTCGACGATGGTCTTGCTGCGGGGGTTCATCACAATGGGTTGGGTGGCCATGGCTGCTCTCTCGGCGGGGCGGAAAAAGGGGGAAGGCCACGAGTATGCGCCGCCCCGGTGATTCTTTCCAATCCGTCCTTCGCGCCGTATTGATATGCTAGGCGTATGAATCAACCCCTGGTCGAGCTGCGCCTGTGGCGCCAATTCGTCGCCGTCGCCGACGAGCTGCACTTCAGCCGCGCCGCCGCGCGCCTGCACATGACGCAGCCGCCGTTGACGCAGGCCATCGCCAACCTGGAGCAGCAGCTGGGCGTGCGGCTGTTCGAGCGCACCAAGCGCAGCGTGCAGCTCACCGCCGCCGGCCGGGCGCTGGCTGCCGCAAGCGCGCGAATTGCTGGCGCGGGCCCACGCACTGCCGGCGCATGCGCGGGCGGCCGCCCATGGCGAAGTCGGGCGGCTGCGGCTGGCGTTCGTGTCCACCGTCGGCTTCGGGCTGCTGCCGCAATGGGTGCTGGCCTTCCGCGCGCTCCATCCCCAGGTCGAGTTCGAGCTGATCGAAGCCACCGGCGACGTGCAGCTGCAGGCCCTGGCGCGCGGCGACATCGACGCCGGCTTCATGCTGCACTCGCCGGGTTTCGCGCCGCGAGGGGCTGCAGCACCTGCGCATCGCGCGCGAGCCGCTGGTGGTCGCCCTGCCGCAGCAGCACCCTCTGGCCACCGCGCGCAACCTGTCGCTGGACGCGCTGCTGGCCGAGCCGCTGGTGATCTTCCCGCGGCGCATCCTGCCTTCGCTGCACGACGCCGTCTTCGGCATGTACCACGCGGCGGGCCGCACGCCGCATGTGGCGCAGGAAGCCATCCAGATGCAGACCATCGTCAACCTGGTGTCGGCGGGCCTGGGGCTGGCCTGGGTGCCGGACAGCGTGCGCCAGTTCCAGCGTGCCGGTGTCGCCTATCGCCAGCTCGGCGGAAAGAAGGCGCAGCAGGTGCCGGGCTGCGAGACGACCCTGGTCTGGCCGGCCACGGCCAACCCGACGCTGGAACGCTTCGTCGAGTTCGCGCGGGCACGGGTCGCGGGCCGGCATTGATGGGCTGGGCGCGCGGCTTCGCCGGGCCCGCGCCGCGGTGGCTTGCAGCACAATACGCCGCATGCTGACGTACCCCAAGATCGATCCCGTGGCGCTCCAGATCGGGCCCATCGCCATCCACTGGTATGGCCTGACCTACCTGGCCGCTTTCGGCCTGTTCATGCTGCTGGCGCTGCGCCGGCTGCACCACGAGCCCTTCGCTTCCATCCGCGGCACCGGCGCCTGGACCCGCAAGGACGTGGAAGACCTGCTCTTCCTGGGCGTGCTGGGCGTGGTGATCGGCGGGCGGCTCGGCTATTGCCTGTTCTACAAGCCGATGTATTACCTGTCGCACCCGCTGGAAGTCTTCTTCGTCTGGCAGGGCGGCATGAGCTTTCACGGCGGCATGCTGGGCGTGATCGCGTCCCAGTGGTGGTTCGCGCGTTCGCGCGCCAAGCCGTTCTGGCAGGTGATGGACTTCATCGCCCCCTGCGTGCCGACCGGCCTGGCAGCAGGAAGGGTGGGCAACTTCATCAACGGCGAGCTGTGGGGCCGCGCCGCCGACCCGTCGCTGCCCTGGGCCATGATCTTTCCGCAAAGCGGCTCGATGGTGCCGCGGCACCCGTCTCAGGTGTACCAGTTCCTGCTGGAGGGGCTGCTGCTGTTCGTGCTCCTCTGGCTGTACGCGCGCAAGGAGCGGCGGCCCGGCCAGGTGGCGGCGGTGTTCCTGCTCGGCTACGGCGTCCTGCGCTTCGTCGCCGAGTTCTTCCGCGAGCCCGATGCGCACCTGGTCTGGCTGCAACAGTCCAGCGGCCTGAGCATGGGCCAATGGCTGTGCGTCCCGATGGTCCTGGCCGGCCTGGGTCTCTGGTTCTGGTTCGGCAGCCGGCCTGCGCCGGCGCCCGCCAAGGCCAGGTAGCCAGGTAGCGGTGCCGGGCGGCCCGGCCGGCGCCCGCACACGTACGTATTTTCCACGCGCTGCCCGCCCCCCAAAGGCGCTGTTCAGGTTCATAATTATCCGTAATTACTGGAAATTACGGCAACGCCGAGCCACCCGAACACCCCATGCGCCTGGTCCACAACTCCCTGCACGATGAAGTCGCTGCCCAGCTGCGCGACCGCATCTTCGCGGGCGAACTGGTGCCCGGCACCTTCCTGGACGAAGTGCGGCTGGCCGAGCAGATGCAGATCTCGCGCACGCCGCTGCGCGAGGCGCTCAAGGTGCTCAAGGCCGAGGGCCTGGTGCGGCACGAGCCGCGCCGCGGCAGCTTCGTCAACGAGGTGACCGAACAGGACCTGGACGAGATCTTCCCGGTGATCGCGCTGCTCGAAGGACGTTGCGCGCGCGAAGCCGCGATCAACGCCAGCGCTGCGGACATCGGGGAGCTCGAGGCGCTGCACGACAAGCTGAACCGCCATGCCCGGGCACGGCGCATCAACGACTACTACACGGCCAACTTCGCGATCCACGAAGCGATCATCACGCTGGCCAACAACCGCTGGCTGGCCCAGGTGATCGGCGACCTGCGCAAGATCGTCAAGCTGGCGCGGCTGCAGCAGCTGCACGCGCCCGGCCGCCTCGAGCAGAGCCTGTCGGAGCACATGGCCGTGTTCGCCGCACTGAAGGCGCGCGACCCCGAAGGCGCCGAAGCGGCCATGCGCACCCACATCACCCGCCAGCGCGAGGCGCTGCGGGAACTGGCGCGCAGCCAGAGATCGAGGCTGGTGCCGTGAGCCCCGACCACTGGCTCGCGCGCAGCGTGTCGATGCTGCGACCCAACCTGGAGCCCAAGGCCGTGGCCGCGTTGTCGGCGGCCGCCGGGGACGGCCCGCCGCGCGAGACGGCTGCGGCCGGGGGGCGCTCCACGCGCGAACGCCTGCAGGCCACGCTGCGCCGCCACCAGGAGGCGCTGTCGCCGCGCGTGCTGCGCCGCACGCTCACCGAGTTGCAGGCCATCGTCGACCCGCAGGTCAGCGAGGTGGAGGGCGGCCGCCGCGCCATGGGCGTCGCCGGCTGGTATGCCAAGGCCACGCCCGAGCAGCGGCGCGACTGCTGGCTGCTGATGAGCGAGCAGTTCGCCCCCGACCCGAAGAAAATCCAGGCCGTGCGCGAGCATTACGAAGCCGCGCAGGGCACGCCGGAGGAAGGCCAGGCCGAGATCCGGCTGCGCAAGGCTTTCGTTTCGCCGCGCACCCGCCTGCTGCAGCGGTTTGCGGTGTTCCCCGAGGGCATGCGCTTCCTGGTGGACATGCGCGCCGAACTGCTGCCGCAGCTCAAGACCGACAAGCGGCTGCTGGCGCTGGACGCCGAGCTCGAGAACCTGTTCTCCACCTGGTTCGACGTGGCCTTCCTGGAGCTTCGGCGCATCAGCTGGGACTCGCCCGCGTCGCTGATCGAAAAGCTGATCAGGTACGAGGCCGTGCACGACATCCGCAGCTGGGCCGACGTGAAGAACCGCCTGGACAGCGACCGCCGCTGCTACGGGTTCTTCCATCCGCGCCTGGACAGCGAGCCGCTGATCTTCGTGGAAGTGGCGCTGATGGACGAGATCGGCGCCTCCATCACCCCCCTGCTGGACGAAGGCGCGGCCCCGAGCGACCTGGGCAAGGCCACCACGGCCATCTTCTATTCCATCAGCAACACGCAGGCGGGCCTGCGCGGCGTGAGTTTCGGCGATTCGCTCATCAAGCGGGTGGTGGAAACGCTCAAGGGCGAATTCCCCAAGCTCAAGGTATTTGCCACCCTGTCGCCGGCCCCCGGGCTGCGGCCCTGGCTCGCGAAGAACGCAGCCGCGATGCTGGACAAGCTGCAGCCCAAGCAGCGCGCCGAACTCGCCCGCGCACTGGGCGGCGAGGCGACCGCGGAAACCCTGTTGGCGGCCCTCGACAAGCCGCTGGCGCTGGATGCCAAGTCCCCGGTGCGGCACATGCTGATGCGGTGCGCCGCGCAATACCTCGGGCGCGAACAGCAGGAGGGCAGGCCGCTGGACCCGGTGGCGCGGTTCCACCTGGGCAACGGCGCCCGCATCGAGCGCCTGAACTGGGCGGGCGACCCCTCGCCCAAGGGCCTGAAGCAGTCTTATGGACTCATGGTCAACTATTTGTATGACCTGAAGCGCCTGGACAAGCACCGCGCCTTGTTCGCGCAGGGACAAATCCCGATTTCTGGAGCCATCGAAGACCTGTATTTTTGACAGTTGCATCCGCATCCATAACAAAGGAGACAAACCCATGGATCACAGCTTCACCAGGCGGGACGTTTTGCGCGCCGCCGCGGCCGGCGCCGTTTCGCTGACCCCCCTCGCGCACGCCCAGGCCTGGCCGGCCAAGCCCGTCACGGTGGTGGTCCCGTTCCCGGCCGGCGGCGGCACCGACGCCTTCGCGCGGCCGCTGGCCGCGCAGTTCGCCAAGCAGACCGGCAAGCAGCTGGTCATCGACAACCGGGGCGGCGCCGGCGGCACCGTGGGCGCCTCCATCGCCTCGCGCCTGCCGCCCGACGGCTACGCGCTCTTCATGGGCGCGGTGCACCACACCATCGCGCCGTCGATGTACCCGAAGCTGGACTACGACCTGGAGAAGGACTTCGTTCCCCTGACCCTGGTGGCCAGCGTGCCGCAGGTGGTGGTGGTGAACCCGCGCCGGATCGAGGCCACCAACTTCAAGGCCTTCCTGGACCTGATGAAGAGGAACCCGGGCAAGTACAACTACGGCTCGGCCGGCAGCGGCACGTCGCACCATCTGGCGGGCGAGCTGTTCAAGCAGCAGACCGGCACCTTCATCACCCACATCCCGTACCGCGGCGCCGGCCCGGCGCTGCAGGACCTGATGTCGGGCAACGTGGACATGATGTTCGACGGCCTGGGCTCCTCGGCCGCCGCAGATCAAGGGCGGCCGCATCCAGCGCGCTGATGGTCTCCGGCACCAAGCGCAACGCCGCCTTCCCGGACGTTCCCAGCGCCGCCGAAGTGGGCCTGCCCGACTACACGGTGACCACCTGGTACGGCCTGTGGGCGCCCAAGGGCACGCCCGCCGACGTCCAGGCGCACGTCGTCGACGAGGTGCGCAAGGCGATGCAGTCCGACGAGTTGAAGGCGATCTGGGCCAGCAACGGCGCCGAGTTCCCCAACCTGACGCAGCAGCAGTTCGCCGCGTTCGTCAGCGCGGAAGTCAAGCGCTGGGCCACGGTGGTGAAAGCCTCGGGCGCCAAGCTCGACTGATCGCCATGGCGGGACAGGTCGTCTTCACCGCCGAGGGGCCGATCGCGCCTGGTGAGCCTGTCCCATCCCGGCAAGCTCAACGCCATGTCGCGCGCGATGTGGCGCGAGCTGCGCGCGGTCTTCGAGCGCATCCAGGCGGGCACCGAATGGCGCTGCGTGGTGGTGCGCGGCGAGGGCGGCGCCTTCTGCGCCGGCGGCGACATCTCGGAATACCCGGAGTTCCGCTTCGACGAAGCCGCGCTGCGCGACTTCCACGAGGAGGACGTGTGGGGCGGCCTCGCGGCGATCCTGGACTGCGACGTGCCCGTGGTCGCCCAGATCGAAGGCGCCCTGCATGGGCGCCGGCATGGAGATCGCGAGCTGCTGCGACCTGCGCGTCGCCGGCGAGTCCTCGAAGTTCGGCGCGCCCATCGCCAAGCTGGGCTTTCCCATGGCGCCGCGCGAAGCCGAGGTCGTGGCCCGCGCCGCCGGCGAGCTCGACGGCGCGCGAAATGCTGCTGGAAGCCGCCGTGCTGCCCGCGGCCGAGATGAAGGCGCGCGGCTTCCTGAACCGCGTGACGGCCGACGGCGAAACGGCGGCGCAGGCGCTGGCCAGCGCGCAGCGCATCGCGGCGCTTGTCGCCGCAGGCCGCGCGGCTGAACAAGCACGCGGCCTGGCGTGCATCTGCGCGCCGGCACCGGAGTGGCGGATGCCTACCGCTATGCCGACAGCGACGAGCACCGTGAGGGCATCGCGGCATTCCTGGAGAAGCGCAAAGCCGCCTTTTGAGCCGGCGGGCCCGGCCCGCGTACGAGAAGAATCCCATGAACAACCAGAACCTCTTTGCCGCGCTGCGCGCGGCCTTCCCGCGCGACCTCGACGCCGCTGCCGTCGAGACGGACAACGGCCTCGTCTATTCCTGGCGCGACCTGGACCGCGCCACCGCCATGATCGCCAACCTGCTGGCCGGGCTGAAGCTGCCGGAGGGCGCGCGCGTCGCCGTGCAGGTGGAAAAGTCGGTCGAGGCCATGATGCTTTACCTGGCGACGCTGCGCGCGGGCTATGTGTTCCTGCCGCTCAACACCGCCTACCAGAGCGCCGAGATCGAATACTTCATCGGAAATGCCGAGCCCGCCGTCGTCGTGTGCAGCCGCAAAGAACTTCGGCTGGGTCAGCAAGATCGCCTTCAAGGCCGGCACCCACCATGTCTTCACCCTCAACGACGACCGCACCGGCTCGCTGCTGGACCGCGCGGCGCACTGCAGCGACCGCCACGAGCCCGCGTCGAAGGCGGCCGACGACCTGGCCGCGATCCTCTACACCAGCGGCACGACGGGGCGCAGCAAGGGCGCGATGCTCACGCACGGCAACCTGCTGTCCAACGCACGGGTGCTGAAGGATTACTGGGGCTGGCAGCCGGGCGACGTGCTGATCCACGCGCTGCCGATCTTCCACGTGCACGGCTTGTTCGTCGCGCTGCACGGCGCGCTGCTCAACGGCAGCAAGATGATCTGGCTGGGCAGGTTCGACCCCAGGCTGGCCATCAGGAAGATGAGGGAGGCGACCGTCTTCATGGGCGTGCCCACGCTGTACGTGCGCATGCTCGCCGAGCCGACGCTCGATCGCGAAGCGGTGAAGCACATGCGCCTGTTCATCTCCGGCTCGGCGCCGCTGCTGATCGAGACCTTCAGCGAATGGCAGGCGCGCACCGGCCACACCATCCTGGAGCGGTACGGCATGAGCGAGACCATCATGCTCACCTCCAACCCCTACGACGCAAAGCTGGGCGAGCGGCGCGGCGGCACCGTGGGCTTTCCCCTGCCGGGGGTGGGGGTGCGCGTGCAGGACGACAGCGGCAAAGACGTCCCGGTGGGCGAGATCGGCAACATCCAGGTCAGGGGCCCGAACGTGTTCAAGGGCTATTGGCGCATGCCGGAGAAGACGAAGGAAGAGTTCACCGGCGACGGCTGGTTCAGGACCGGCGACGTCGGCAAGATCGACGCCCTGGGCTATGTCACCATCGTCGGGCGCAGCAAGGACCTGATCATCAGCGGCGGCTACAACGTGTACCCGGCCGAGATCGAGGGCTACATCAACGAGATGCCCGGCGTCGCCGAGAGCGCGCTGGTCGGCGTGCCGCACCCGGATTTCGGCGAAGTGGGCGTGGCGGTGGTGATCCCCAAGCCCGGCGCGCAGCTCGACGGCGACAGGATCGTGGCCGAGCCTGAAGTCGCAGCTGGCCAATTTCAAGATTCCCAAGCGCTGTTTCGTCGTCGACCGAGCTGCCGCGCAACACCATGGGCAAGGTGCAGAAGAACCTGCTGCGCGAGCAGCACAAGCAGCTTTTCACCTGAGGTCTTGCCCCGGGGTATTGCTGGGTCTGGCGCGGCCCGCGCGATTCAGGAAGTTGTCCTACACATCCGCTCGCGGGCCACGAGCTATCGTCGGCAGACATTGGTGCTGCGCAGCAATCTTCGGCCCCCTCGGCTTGACGGCGCAGCCCCGCAGCGCCACCCAAGAGAGGAATACCGTGAAGATTGCCCAGGTCGCTCCCCTGTACGAAAGCGTGCCCCCACGCGCCTATGGCGGCACCGAACGTGTCGTGTCCTACCTCACCGAGGCGCTCGTGGAAATGGGCCACGACGTGACGCTGTTCGCCAGCGGCGATTCGGTGACGATCGGCCAGACTGGTGCCCGTCGTGCCGATGGGCCTGCGGCTGGACCCGCGCAAGCCCGACCCGCTGGTGTGGCACACGATCATGATGGACATGGTGCTCAAGGAAGCGGCCGACTTCGACATCATCCATTTCCACACCGACGTGCTGCAGCTGCCCATGGTGGGACAGTGCGACACGCCCTGCGTCTCCACGCCGCACGGCCGGCTCGACCTGCCGGATCTGAAGCCCCTGTTCCGGCGCTTCGCCGACGCATCCGATGGTCTCGATCTCCAACAGCCAGCGCAGCGCCGGTGCCCTGGGTCAACTGGCGCGGCGACGGTGCACCACGGCCTGCCGCTGGGCCTGTACGCGCTGCACGCCGAGCCGCAGGACTACTTCGCCTTCGTCGGGCGCATCTCGCCCGGAAAAGCGCTGCGACCGGGCGATCGAGATCGCCAAGGCTTGCGGCGTCGCCGCTGCGCATCGCGGCCAAGGTGGACCCGGCCGACCGCGCATACTTCGAATCCACCATCGAGCCGCTGCTGGACGATCCGCTGATCACCTTCATCGGCGAGATCGGCGACCACGACAAGAACGACTTCATCGGCAACGCCAGGGCGCTGCTGATGCCGATCGACTGGCCCGAGCCCTTCGGCCTGGTGATGATCGAGGCGATGGCCTGCGGCACGCCGGTGATCGCCTACCGGCACGGCTCGGTGCCCGAGATCATCGAACACGGCGTGACCGGCTTCATCGTCGACAACCAGGAGCAGGCCATCGCCGCGGCGAAGGACATCGACCGCATCGACCGGCGCCGCTGCCGCCAGGTGTTCGAGCAGCGCTTCGCCGCGCCGGTGATGGCGCGGCACTACCTGGACGTGTACCGCGAGCTGGTGGAAGACGCATCCCGGCTTGAAGCGGGCAGCGCCCGGCCCCCGCGCCGGGCAGAAAGGCATGCATGCCGAAGAAGATCCAGATCGGCGACAAGTGGTACGTGGCTGCGACCTCGGCCAACTCCGACGAGCAGCCGCAGGTCCTGAAGAACGACCAGACCTTCGCGATGTTCGACCGCTTCGGCGACATCCAGGTGCTGGCGCCGGGCAAGGAGGGGCTGTACCACAACGACACGCGGTTCCTGTCGCACCAGGAGCTGACGATCGACGGCGTGCGGCCGCTGCACCTGGGCTCCTCGGTGGAAGAGTCCAACAGCCTGCTGGTGATCGACCTGATGAACCCGGACCTGCCGGCGCGCGAGGGGCGCGCGGCGCTGGCCAAGGGCACGCTGCACATCTTCCGCGCCAAGCTGCTGTGGCATGGCGCCTGCCACGAACACATCCGCGTCACGCACCACGGCAGCGAGCGCACCACGGTGCGGCTGGAGTTCACCTTCGACGGCGACTTCGTCGACCTGTTCGAGGTGCGCGGCATGAAGCGCGAGCAGCGCGGCGAGCGCAAGGCGCCCGAGGTGGCTGCCGCCGAGGTGGTGCTGCCCTACCTGGGGCGCGACAACCTGGCGCGGCGCACGCGCGTGCATTTCAACCCCATGCCCACGGCCATCGACACCGGCCGCGCGGCCTTCGAGCTGCAGCTGGACCCGGGCACCGCGCACCACCTGTACTGCACGGTGACCTGCGAGAGCGACGACGTGGCCACGCCGCCGCGCCTGACCTACGAAGCCGCCCTGCAGGAAAACAATGCCGCGCGCCGCGCCTGGATGGGCGGGCAGTGCACGGTGGTCACTTCCAACCCGCTGGTCAACCTGTGGCTGGACCGCTCGGTGTCGGACCTGTCGATGCTGACGACGATGCTGCCCACCGGCCCCTATCCCTTCGCGGGCGTGCCCTGGTATTCCACGACCTTCGGGCGCGACGGCATCATCACCGCGCTGGAATACCTGTGGGTGGACCCGTCGCTCGCCCGCGGCGTGCTCACGTTCCTGGCCGAGAACCAGGCGACCCGGCGTCGACGCGGAGAACGACGCCGAGCCCGGCAAGATCCTGCACGAGGCGCGCCACAGCGAAATGGCGCTGACGCGCGAGATCCCCTTCGGCCGCTACTACGGCTCGGTCGATTCGACGCCGCTGTTCCTGGTGCTGGCCGCGGCCTACCAGCGCCGCACCGGCGACATGGCGCTGGTGCGCAACATCTGGCCCAACATCCTGATGGCGCTGAACTGGATCGACAAGTGGGGCGACGCCGACGGGGACGGCTTCGTCGAGTACGCGCGGCGCAGCGAGGAAGGCCTGGTGCAGCAGGGCTGGAAGGACTCGCACGACTCGGTGTTCCATGCCGACGGCACCATGGCCGAAGCGCCGATCGCGCTGTGCGAAGTGCAGGGCTATGTGTACGAGGCCAAGCTGGCAGTGGCGGAACTGGCGCTCCAGATGGGCGACGGGGCGCTGGCCCGGACGCTCCAGCAGCAGGCCGAGCAGTTGCGCAGGAAATTCCACACAGCCTTCTGGTGCGAGGAAATCGGCAGCTACGCCATCGCGCTGGACGGCCACAAGCGCCAGTGCAAGGTGGCGTCCTCCAACGCCGGCCACACGCTGTGGAGCGGCATCGCGTCGCCCGAGCACGCGGACCGCCTGATGGACGGCCTGATGGGCTACGAGTTCTTCAGCGGCTGGGGCATCCGCACCATCGCCACCAGCGAGGCGCGCTACAACCCCATGTCGTACCACAACGGCTCGATCTGGCCGCACGACAACGCCCTGATCGCCTCCGGCATGGCCCGCTATGGCCGCACGGAAAGCGCGATGGAGCTGTTTTCCGCGACGTTCGACGCCAGCCTGCACTTCGACGCCCACCGCCTGCCGGAACTGTTCTGCGGCTTCCCGCGCCGCTCCGGCGCCGGGCCCACGCTGTACCCGGTGGCCTGCTCGCCCCAGGCGTGGGCCGCGGCGGCGGTGTTCGGCATGCTGCAGGCCTGCCTGGGGCTGGAGATCCATGCCGGGAAGGCGGAGATCGTGCTGCAGCGCCCGCGCCTGCCGGCCTTCATCGACTGGGTCCGCATCACGCGGCTGGGCGCGCCCGGGCCGAGCGTGGACCTGCTGCTGCAGCGCTACGAGCGCAACGTGGGCATCGAAGTCGTGCGCAAGGACCCCGACGTGCGCGTCACGGTTGTTGCGTGAGCGACAGTAGCGCAGGCGACAGGGCAGGGTGCCTCGCGCGCGGAAGTCTTTGACGTAGATCATGCTTTGGGGCCGGGCGCGCCCCTAAGCTGGTTTTCGTGAACTTCGACCTCTCACCGAACGCCGCCGCCTGGCTGCTGAAACTGCAGGACTTCATCGACCGCCTCGTGCTGCCGCACAACGGCGCGTGGCACCGCTGCGCCCTGGACGGCACGCCCCCGCCTTTCCTGGAAGACCTGAAGGCGCTGGCCAAGGAGGAGGGCCTGTGGAACCTGTGCCTGCCCAACCTGCGCGACGACGAGCCCGGCACGCGCCTGTCCAACCTGGACTACGCGCCCCTGGCCGAGGCCATGGGCCGCCTGCCCTGGTCGGCCGAAGTGTTCAACTGCAGCGCGCCGGACAGCGGCAACATGGACCTGTTGCAGCGCCACGCCACGCTGGCGCAGCGCACCAAGTGGCTGCTGCCGCTGCTGGAAGGCGAAATCCGCTCGGCCTTCGCGATGTCGGAGCCCGACGTCGCCTCTTCCGATCCGACCAACCTGCAGACGGCCGTGCGCCGCGACGGCGACGAGCTGGTGATCAACGGCCGCAAGTGGTTCATCAGCGGCGCGGCGCACCCCAACTGCAAGCTGCTGATCGTGATGTGCCGCAACGAGGACGAACAGGTGGAAGAGGGCAACCATGCCGGCCACAGCATGGTGCTGGTGCCGATGGAAACGCCCGGCGTGAAGGTGGTGCGCAACATCGCCATCATGCAGCACCACTCGCCCGAGGGGCACTGCGAAATCCTGCTGCGCAACGTGCGCGTGCCGGTGGGCAACGTGCTGGGCGGCTGGGGCGAGGCCTTCCGGATGGCGCAGGCTCGCCTCGGCCCGGGCCGCATCCACCATTGCATGCGCACCATCGGCCAGTGCGAGCTGGCGCTGGAGCTGGCGTGCGACCGCGCGCTGGAGCGTCACGCGTTCGGCAAGTACCTGGCCGACCAGTCCAACGTGCAGGACTGGATCGCGCAGTCCCGCCTGGAGATCGACCAGGCCCGCCTGCTGGTGCTGCGCGCCGCGTGGAGCCTGGACCAGGCCGAGCGCTCCAAGCAGTTCCGGTCCGACATCGCCGCGATCAAGGTCGTGGCCGGCCAGCTGCAGACCCGCGTGGTGGACCGCGCCATGCAGATCTTCGGCGCGATGGGCATGTCGCCCGACACGCCGCTGGCGTGGCTGTGGACCTGGGGCCGGGCGCTGCGCTTCATGGACGGGCCGGATGAAGTGCACCTGCGCACGGTGGCACGGCAGGAGCTGGCGCGGGCGAAGGAGCGGGGCGGGTCGTCGTCGGCCTACTTCACGACGCCGGAGCAGATGGACGCCGAGCCGCGGATTCGCTGAGCACGAGGCCAGCCATGAAGCTCGCGCGTCGGATTGTTGGTGCTCGTGGCCGTGGCCTTCGGCCTCGTGACGATCGCCGCGGGTGGCCGCGTCCTGTTCGGCGCCGATCCCGGGTACGTGGTGTATCGGCCGCTGCTGCTCTACAACACGGCGATGGGCCTGGCGTACGTTGCCGCAGGCGTCGTCGCATGGTTCGACCTGCGCCGCGGCAAATATGCCGCAGGCGCGATCTTCATTCTCAACCTCCTGGTGCTGGGAGCAGTCGCCTGGCTGTACCGGTCTAACGGGTCGGCTGCCATCGAAAGCGTCCGCGCGATGACCCTGCGGACCGTCGTATGGCTCGCGCTGTTCGCCGGGTTGGCTTGGGTTGGCCGCATCGGCGCCGGGTCGGCCCAGCGGGACGGCTAGGGTTCGAACGCGCTGCGCGACCTCACACCTCGCGCGCATACACGATGAACCCCAAGTGCCGGGCTACCTTGTCATAAAGAAGCCTGCCCGCCGCATTGGACTCGTGGGTTTGCCAATACACGCGTTTGATCCCCGCATCCTTCGCCTGCCGGTACACCCCCTCGATCAACGCCCGGCCGATGCCCTTGCCGCGTGCGGCGGGTGAAGTGAACAGGTCCTGCAGGTAGCAGGTGAGTTCGACGCGCGTCGTGCTGCGATGGAACAGGTAGTGGGCGAGCCCCAGCACATCGCCGCCGTCTTCCGCCACCAGGGCAAAGACGGGTTCCTGCGGGTCGAAGAAGCGCTTCCAGGTGGTTTGGGTGATCGCCTCGGGCAGGGCTGTCTCGCCCTCGCGGCCGTAGAACGCGTTGTAGCCGTCCCATAGCGGCTTCCAGGCCAGGAGGTCGCGCTGCTCGACCGCGCGGATGTTGACTTCGCGGGACATGGGGGTCACCCCACCCCGCGCCTTTTCATCATCTCTTCGCCCATCGCCGCGATCGCGTCCTTGTCCAGCAGCTTTTCCGCGGCCGGGTAAGCCAGTTGCTCTTCGGCTTCGATGTGGCCGGCATAGATGGCCGCGAAGACATCCAGCGCGGCGTCGTGCTCGGGCGACAGGGCGCCGAGTTCGCCGGCGGCGACGGCGGCCAGCACTTCGCGCGCCTTGCCCCAGCGTGCTTCCATCTGGATGTGGTCCTGCTGCAGCTTGCACACCAGCTGCATGGTTTCCGGGTCGCCTTGCGCCACCAGCGGCGGGAAGACGTGCAATTCCTCGTCGTGGTGGTGCTGCGGCGCGGCTTGGTCGAAATAGCGCATCACGTCCTGCGCAGCCTTGCGCGCATCGGCGTCGGCGCCGTTCTTCGCGACGTGGTCGCGCAGGCGCTGCAGCAGCTTGAGCATGCGGTCCACCCGCTCGTGGCAGGCGGCCAGCATCTCGAAGGGTTGCTCGAAGGTCGCGGCGGGCGCGGCCGTGAGCGAGGACATGCGGATCGGTTGGCTCATGTGGGGCGGTCAGGGCTGGAGGGTGGAGACGAAGCTTTCCGGCTCGGGGCGGGCACGCGCCGGCTTGCGCCGGGCCGCGGTGCCGATGCTCACGAAGCACACCGCATGTTCGCTGATTTGCAGCCCGAACAGGTGCCGCAACCCTTTCGATTCCATGGCCTTGCCGCTGGTCAGGGCCGAGCCGAAGCCCAGCGCCGTCGCCATCAGCAGCATGTTCTGGATGGCGCAGCCGGCCGAGAGGAAGCGCTCGGGCGGCGGGATCTCGTCGGCCGCCGGGCCGGTGTCCACCACGGCCAGCATCAGCGTGGGGGAGCGGAAGGCTTTCTCGCGGGCCTGTTCGACCTGCTCGGCGGTGGCCAGCGGGTCGCGCTCGCGCAGCGACGCGGCAAACACCTCGGCCAGCTGCTCGCGCGCCGTGGCGGGGATCATGATGAAGCGCCAGGGCAGGCGCTCGTCGTGGTCGGGCGCCGTGGCGGCGGCGCGGAAGATCTGGTCGAGCTGCGGCGCATCCGGCCCGGGCGCCACGAGCCGCTTGGGCAGGATGGTCTGGCGGTGCTGCATCAGCGCCGCCGCGGCTTGCGCCGGCGTGGCCCCGGGTTCAGCCGGGACGGCCGTCGGCTCTAGGGCGTCCGTACCATGATCCATAGCGAATACCCCAGATTAGCATGAGGCCTGCCCACAGCAGGGCCGCGGCCGTGAGCAGGCCTTGCACCGGCCAGCCGGGCACCGTGGCGGCGATGCGCATCAGCGTCACGGCCTGCAACAGCCAGAAGAGGGCCCAGACGGCGTTGTCCGCGACCACGGGGTGGCCGCGCTGGCCGCAGGTCACGCGCGTGACCATGGCCAGCATCAGCGAGCCCAGGCAGCCCATGGTGAGTGCGTGCAGCGGCGCCAGCGCCAGCACCTGCTCGTCGGCAAAGCGGCCGAGCAGCTGCGCCGCGCCGCTCAGCAGCAGGGCCAGCCCCAGCCACACGAAACCCAGGTGCAGCATGGCCAGCAGGCGGATCTTCAGGCTCTGCACCAGGCCCCAGGCGAAGGCCAGGCCCACCAGCGCCGCCCCGGCGCACAGCTCCAGCGCGCCGCGCGTCACCTGCCAGGCCGCGTTCGTCGCCCACGGCTGCGTCCATCCATACCGCGACCGCCTCGAACACGGCGGTGCCCAGCATCAGCGCCAGCACCCAGTAGGGGCGCCACGCGTCGGCCATCGGCACCGCGCTGGAAGTGAAGAAGGGAATCATCCGGTGCGCCACCGTCACGTACACCACCACGACGAAGCCCCACAGCCCCGTCAGCACAAACAGCCGGGCCGTCTCGTTGGCGCCCAGCAGCACGGAGACGGCCACGCCGGTGAGGCTGGCCCAGCCCACGCCCAGGCCCAGCGCCGATGGTCCGCGCGTGCAGGCGGTCGGCCACCTTGCTGGACAGGACCAGGTGCCAGAACACGATGGCCATGATGGCCAGCCCGATGAGGGCCAGCGACAGCCCCGTCGCGGCGACGGCGGCGTGGACATAGCTGCCCGCCAGCCACAGCAGCCATCCCGTGACCTGCGCCGCCAGCACCGGCACCAGGTGCCGCGCCGACGGGCCGTTCACCTGCAGCCACTTGGGGCCGGCCGTGAACAGGAACCCGGAGAAGAACAAGGGAATGAAGCCGAAGGTCATCACCGCCGCGTGCACCAGCGACGGCGAAACGGCGTAGTAGAGGTCGGGCCCGCGTGCCGCTGCGCTGCAGCTGCACCGCGGCCCACCACAAGCCCGAGGCCAGCAGCACCGCCATGGCCAGGAAAAAGCCCAGCCGGTGCGGCGCCCGCAGCAAGTGGCGAAAGCGCCAGGCCAGGGCGTCGTCGCCCCCGGCAGCCCCAGGTGTCATCCGCAGGCGCCCACGTGCCCGCACTGCGTGCAGTAGTCGCAGCCGTCCTTGCGGATCATGGCGTGCGCGCCGCACTCGGGACACTTGGCGCCGGCCATGGCGGCCGGCGTGCTGGCCGGCACTTCATTGGAGGTGTCGGACGCGGTCACGCCGTTGCTTGGCGGCGATGATGTTCTGGATGGCGTACGCGATGGCGGCCACTTCCGAGTCGTGCCACAGCGGCACCTGCGTGCCGTCGGCCTTCTTGTACGTGCCCAGGCGCACCGGCCCGCGGTCCCAGGCCACCTTGCGCATGTCGGCCAGGGCCCGGTCCAGGAAGCCGCCGCGCGCGGAGAGCGACAGCAGCCGCATGCTGGCCGTCACCCACTGCTGCGACTCGCCGGTCTGGCCCACGGGCATGAAGAACTCGATGGCGCGATGGCGGCCGTCGGCCAGCTTCAGGAACGACACGACGAGGTACAGGTGCTGCTTGCCCTGCTGCGTCCAGTATTCGATCTTCTCGGCGACCGCCGGCAGCTCGCCTTTCGGCCGCTTGGCGATCACCGAGCGCATCGGGTCTTCGGCGGAAGCCGGGGCCGCGGCGGCGACGGCCGGCGTGTCGACCTGCAGCACGGCGCCGACGATGCTGTTGGGCCGGTAGGTGGCCAGGCCTTTCAGGCCCGCTTTCCAGCCTTCACGGTACAGGTTCTTGAAGTCCTCGTACGGGTAGTCCACCGGCACGTTCACGGTCTTGGAGATCGCGGTGTCGACGTAAGGCTGCACCGCTTCCATCATCGCTATGTGGCTGTTCGAATCCATCTCCATCGCCGAGACGAAATAGGGCGGCAGCTTCGCGACGTCCCCGCCGAGCGCGCGGTACAGGCGCCAGGCATGGTCTTCGACGTCGTATTCGCTGGTGGTGCCGTCGCCTTCGCGCTTCCTGCGCCGGTAGGTCCAGGAGAACGCCGGTTCGATGCCGTTGGAGGCGTTGTCGGCGAAGGCCAGGCTCACCGTGCCGGTGGGGGCGATCGACAGCAGGTGGCTGTTGCGGATGCCGCTTTCGCGGATGGCCTGCTTCAGCGGCTCGTCGAGGCGGCTGGCGAAGGTGCCTTCCTCCAGGTACTTGTCGGCCTTGAAGTCGCGGAACGCGCCCTTTTCCCTGGCCAGCTCGATCGATGCCTTGTAGGCGGCGTCGCGCATGCAGCGCGCGATGTTCACGGCCATCTCGCGGCCGGTCGGCTCGTCGTAGCGCAGGCACAGCATCGCGAGGGCGTCACCCATGCCGGTGAAGCCCACGCCGATGCGCCGCTTGGCCGCGGCTTCCGCCTGCTGCTGGGGCAGGGGCCAGAAGGTCAGGTCCAGCACGTTGTCCAGCGCGCGCACCTGGATCGCCACGGAAGCGGCGAACGCCTCGAAGTCGAACTGCGGCGCGCCGCCGAAGCCGAAGGGCTGGCGCACGAAGCGCGTCAGGATGACGGGGCCCAGGTCGCAGCAGCCGTACGGCGGCAGGGGTTGCTCGCCGCACGGGTTGGTCGCCGCGATGTTCTCGCAGTAGCGCAGGTTGTTGTCGCGGTTGATGGTGTCGGGGAACAGGATGCCCGGCTCGGCGAAGTCGTAGGCCGACTTCATCACCGTGTCCCACAGTTCGGCGGCGGGCAGGGTGCGGTACACCCACATGCCGTCCTCGCGCTGGCGCGCACCTTGCCGATCAGGGCGGCGCCCGGCCTGGCGCGGTGCACCAGGTCCCAGGTGCCGCCGCTGTCCAGCGCCTGCATGAAGGCGTTGGGCACGGCCACCGAGACATTGAAGTTGGACCAGCGCCCGGGCTTGCGCTTGGCGGTGATGAATTCCAGCACGTCGGGGTGGTCGATGCGCAGCACGCCCATCTGCGCGCCGCGCCGCGCGCCCGCGCTTTCCACGGTGGCGCACGAATGGTCGAACACGTCGATGTAGCTGCAGGGGCCCGAGGCGATCGACGCCGTCGCGCGCACTTCGGCGCCGCGCGGGCGGATGCGCGAGAAGTCGTAGCCCACGCCGCCGCCGCGGCGCATGGTCTCGGCCGCTTCGCGCAGCGCTTCGTAGATGCCGGGATAGCCCTCGGCGTCCACGCCCTGGATGCTGTCGCCCACCGGCTGCACGAAGCAGTTGATGAGGGTCGCCTCCAGGGCGGTGCCGGCCGCGCTCATGATGCGGCCGGCCCCGATGGCGCCGGCCTTCAGGTTGGCCAGGAACTGCCCTTCCCACTTGGCGCGCAGGGGCTCCGCCTCGACCGAGGCGAGCGCGCGCGCGACCCGCACGAAGAGGTCTTCGGCGTCGGTTTCGCCGGGTTTGAGGTATTTTTCCTGGAGGACGTCGCGAGTGATGGGTTGGATTGCCAGTACGGCCGGTGCGTCATCCCGCTTCATGCGCTTGCTCCATGGATATTGATACGCTGTTGGGCAGGATACCGCCAACCAGCCATGCCATCAATTCGTGCACCGGCCGGATCTGCGGTCCGAACGGCAAGCGGCCCGCGCCGCGGAAGAAAAGGCCCTTGTCGGTGTGGCCTTCCATCGCGTGGCCGAGCACCTTGTCGATGCAGAACTGGCCCCAGGCCGCATTGCCGTCCCGCAGGCCACAGTGTGACAGGCAATCGAACCACATATTGCAGTGGGGTTTCACGTGGGCGTGCGCCTGCAGCCGCGGCTCCAGCCTCAGGTATTTGTCCAGCCACGGCGTGCGCACCGCGCGCGCGGGGAGGCCGGCGACGCTGGTGAACTCAACGATGTCCTCGGGCCTGGCTTCGGCCAGGATGCGCTTGAACTCGGGGCTCGCGTCGCATTCGACCGTCACCGCGAACGCGGTGCCCAGCTGCACGGCCGCCGCGCCCAGGCCCTGCAGGCGCCGGATGTCCTCCAGGCTCGAGATGCCGCCGGCCGGGATGAGGGGAATCTTCAGGCCGGACTTCCGGAAGAACTCCAGCACTTCCGGCAGCACCACGTCGAAATCGAAACGCTTGTCGTTCAGGTCGGCCACCTTGGCCGCCCCGAGGTGGCCGCCGGCGAGCTTCGGGTGCTCGATGACGATGGCGTCGGGGAGGCGCCCCTTCTTTTCCCACTTGCGCACGATGAGCTGCACGCCGCGGGCGTCGGAGAGGATGGGGATGAGCAATGCCTTGGGGTAGTCCTTGGCCAGTTCGGGCAGGTCCAGCGGCAGGCCCGCGCCCACCACCACGGCGTCGATGCCGCAGGCGAGCGCGTGGCGCGCGTAGGCCTCGTACTCGCTCACGGCCCGCATGATGTTCATGGCGAGCAGTCCCCGCCCGCCCGAGATCTGGCGCGCCCGGGCGATCTCGCGCGACATGCCGACCAGGTTGGCGGCGTCGATCTGCGCCTTGGCCTCGGGGCCTTCCAGGTGCGCGGTCTGGGCCATCAGGTCGGGGTGGTGCCGGCGCAGGTCCACCGAGGAGATCGTGCCCACGCCGCCCAGGCCGGCGACCGTGCCGGCCAGGCCGCCGGCCGAGACGCCCACGCCCATGCCGCCCTGCACGACGGGCAGCAGCGATTTGCCGCCCAATTGAAGGAGATTGAGGCCGGAAGCGAGCGCGACGGTCTCTAGCGCCGAAGCCAGTCCGGCGGGGTCGATGCGGCCTGAGGGGTCCGCATCAGGAAGTAATCGTTTGTCCATCGTGCTCCACGCAATTCCTGGCCATGCGCCAGTTCCGCTGTGGGAGGCTATAGAAGTCGGCACGAAAAACCTTGCTGTGCATCAAGGACAACGGCATTTAAAAAGGCCGCGATGCGACAAGCTGTAAGCCGCAGGAAAGTTTGGCCGCTCCCGGTTTCGCGGAAGCGGCCGGAGGCGACTGCCTAGTGGTTCAGCAGCAGGTCCAGGATGATCCCGGTCGCGATGGCCACCAGGATGTAGTCCGCGCCCACCTGGACCCAGTGATAGCCATAGGGCGGGGGCGCCAGCCGATGGGAATGCCAGTCGTTGACCACGTAGTTGTAGCTGCGGTATTCGAGCGGCAGCCGGTCGCCCCGGTGGTAGCGATAGTCCGGGGCGAACCCGCCCGCACCCGGGTATTGGTAGCCGGGCGGCGGCAACGGCCGCTGGTAGCCGCGGGGCATGGGCTGCTGGTAGCCGCGCGGGCCGGGCTGCTGGTAACCCCGCGCGCGTGGCGATGGGTAGGCCGCCGGGGGCGGCTGCTGCACGCCCCTTGGCCCCGGTTGCCGCAGGCCGGGCTGCCCCGGTGCGTGGGCGCCGCGCGGCGCGGGCTGTGCGCGCTGGCCCTGGCGCGGCCCGGGCCGGTCACCATCGCGCTGCGCGAACACGGGGCCGGTGAACAACAGGGACGCCGCCACGAGGGCGGAAACGATGGCATTGGTTTTCATGATGCGCTCCATGTGATGGCAGGTTGGCCATGCACCCGGCGCGCCCAGTACCCGCCCCATGGGAATGACACCTGTCGAAACCCAGTTTAGGCAGCCGCCAGCGAAAGTTTTTGCGCTAGCGCAGGCTTAGCATTCGACCGTCTGGCCGTCATGCTCGACGTAGGGGTGGTAGGGCCCCGTGCCGCTGTTGGAGGCGACGGAGGCGGCGACGAAACCGCCCTTTTGCGCATCGAAGACATGGACCTCGCCGTCTTCGATGACGTAGTACCAGCCGTGCAGCGTCAGCTTTCCCTGCTCGACATTTCGCCGCACCATCGGGTAGTCCATCAGGCGCTCGAGCTGCAGCACCACGGCGCGCTGTTCGGTGCGACGCATGGCTTCCGGGCCGGCCTGCACCGGCAACAGCGCCTCGTCGGCGAGCTTGAGCCAGTCCTTCAGCACGACGGCTTCATCGGGCACGCCCTCGTAGCAGGCGCGGATCGCGCCGCAGTGGGTGTGGCCGCAGACGACGATGCGCTCGACCCGCAGGGAGAGCACGGCGAATTCGATCGCCGCCGTCGTGCCGTGCAGGCCGTGCGAGCCGTCATAGGGCGGAACGAATGCGCCCACGTTGCGGACGATGAAGAGCTCGCCCGGTGCGGCATCGGTCAGCAGGTAGGGCACCAGCCGCGAGTCCGAGCAGCCGATGAACAGCGTCTTCGGGTGCTGCCCCTGCGCCACCAGGTTCTGGAAGCGTTGCTGGTGGTGCGGGAAGTAGTCGGAATGGAACCGCCGCAGGCGAAGCAGCAGCTCGTCCGCGGGCGGTTCGTTCATTGCACCAGCGGCGACTCGGCGGCGGCCAGGGCGACGCCCTCCACCTGGGCCTGGCCGGCCAGCAGCTGGATGTACTGGTGCAGCGCCTTGGCGCGCGATTGCTGCGCCAGCTGCACCGCGATGCGGTCCTGCACTTCCTCGAACGGGCATTGCCGCCCCTGCTTGCGCCCCATCACTTCCACGATGTGGAAGCCGTAGCGGCTGTGCACCAGGCGCGGCCGCAGGCCGATGCCGTGCAGCGGGTCGATCTGGTGGAAGAGTTCGTTGGCCAGTTCATCGGCGCAGTCGTCCGGGCCGATCCAGCCCAGGTCGCCGCCCTCGGCGCCGCTCGGGCAATTGGACAGCTCGCGCGCCAGCTCGGCGAAGCGGTTGGGCGGCACTTCCTTGCGGCTCAGTTCCAGCAGCGCCTGCTCGGCGCGCACGGCCAGCTTGTGGATGTCGACGCCGGTCGTGACGGCGAACAGGATGTGGCGTGCCCGCACCTGGCGGCCCTGCACGTAATGCGACTTGCGGGCGTCGTAGTAGCGGCGGCATTCCTCGGGCGTGGGCTGCACGACCGGGACTTCGCGCTCCAGCAAGGCCGCGATGACCTGCTGGTCGCCCACGGACAGCTGGGGCGCCTCCAGGTCGCGATGGCGCGGCAGCAGGCCCTGGCGCACGGCCTCCTGCCGCAGCAGCTCGGCCCAGGCGGCCTCGCGCAGGGTGTGGTCGTCGGGGCGCTGGCCCGGCGGGTGCAGCGCAATGCCGTTGATCGTGGCGACAGGCTCGGCTGCCTTCTCGGCGCTGCCGCCGCCTCCGCAGGTGCAATTGCAGCCGCCGCCGCATCCTTTCGACTCGCTCATGTGGCGCTCCTCGTGGGTTCGAATATGGCGTCGGGCATGGCCGGCTTGGGCGACGCGGCCGGTGCGGCCGGGGCGCGGGCGGCGCGCTGCAGGGCGCGGCGCGTGCGCACCACCTGGTAGGGCCGGAACAGGTAGCCCACGGTGGCGAAGCCGCTCCACACGTGCACCAGGCGGGTGAACGGGAAGACCAGGAACAGCGACATGCCCAGGAACATGTGCGCCTTGAACACCCAGCCGGCGTCAGCCAGCATTTCCACTGCGCCGGTGCGGAAGGTGACGATGCGCTGCGCCCATTCCGCCAGTTTGAGCATCATGCTGCCGTCCAGGTGCTGCGCGGACAGCGGCACCGTGGCCAGGCCCAGCGCGAACTGCAGCCACAGCAGCACCAGCAGCACGATGTCGCTGGTCTTCGAGTTGATGCGGATGCGCGGATCGGACAGGCGGCGGTGCAGCAGGATCGTGACACCGATGAATCCGAGCAGGCCGAACAGGCCGCCGGAGATCATCGCCATCAGCTGCTTGTTGCCGGCGGAGATGAAATGCTCGTACATGAAGTGCGGCGTCAACAGCCCCGCGCCATGCCCCGCCAGCAGGAACAGGATGCCGATGTGGAACAGGTTGCTGCCCCAGCGCAGCTGGCCGTGGCGCAGCATCTGCGACGAGTCGCTCTTCCAGGTGTACTGGTCGCGGTCGAACCGGATCAGGCTGCCGAGGAAGAACACCGTGAGGCAGATGTACGGGTAGTAGCCGAAGAGGAACTGGTTGATGGCGTTCATGCGCGGGCTCCTTTGGCGGGAGAAGTCTTGCGGACGATGTGGATGGGTTGCGGCTCGCCGGGGGCGGCCTGGCCCTTGACGGAGCAGCCGTCGAACACGGCCGGCTCGGCCCAGCTTTCGTCCAGGGGCTCGTCGTCGGCGACCGGCACGGCCTCGACCTTCTGGCCGGCCAGTTCCAGCACGGCCGCCAGCACGGTGGCGTAACGGCTCTCGCGCTTGCGCAGCGCGCTGAAGATGGCCGTGAGGATGTGGCCCATCTCGCCGAGGAACTCGCGCGCGAGCTGCGGCGGCTGGGTGGACGCGAACTCCAGCACCACGCACAGGTGGTCGGGCAGCTCGTTCGGCCCGAGGATCAGGCCGGATTTCTCGTAGGTCTGCGTCAGGTCGATCATGGCCGGGCCGCGATCGCGCGAGTCGCCGTGCACATGCTCGAACAGGTGCAGCGAGGTGGCGCGGCCGCGGTCGAACAGCTCGACGTAGCGGGCTTCCACCTCGAGCGGGTCGGCGCGCTCCATCTCGGCGGCCAAGGCGCGCAGCTCCTTGCGGCGGGATGTCGGCAACGCGGCCTCGGCGTCGATCGCGTCGGCGAGCGCCGGCAGCAGGGCGCGCAGCTTTTCGTCAGGGTAGCCCAGCAGCAGGGCCAGGGCGCGCAGGGTGTGGCGGTTGTTTTTCATGCTCTGTTCTTTCTCACACCGTGGACTTGATGGGGATCGTGCGCCGCTTCGTGCCGCCGAACAGGCTGGTCTCGGTGCTGCCGTCGGAGCAGCCATTGCCGAAGGAGAAGCCGCAGCCGCCCTTCATGTCGAAGGTGTTCTCCGCGTACTCGCGGTGCGTGCTCGGGATGACGAAGCGATCCTCGTAGTTGGCGATCGCCATCACCTGGTACATCTCCTCGACCTGGCCGGCGGTGAGGCCGACCTGCTGGAGGACCGCCAGGTTCTCGACGTTGTCCACGTGCTTGCCGCGCTGGTAGGCGCGCATGGCCAGCATGCGCTCCAGCGAGCGGACCACGGGCGCGGTGTCGCCGGCCGTGAGCAGGTTGGCCAGGTACTGCACCGGGATGCGCATCTCGTGCACGTCCGGGATCTCGCCGTTGGTACCCAGCTGGCCGGCATTGGCGGCCGACGTGATGGGCGAGAGCGGCGGCACGTACCAGACCATCGGCAGCGTGCGGTACTCGGGGTGCAGCGGCAGCGCGACCTTCCAGTCCATCGCCATCTTGTAGACCGGGCTGTTGCGCGCCCCTTCCAGCCAGGCTTCGGGGATGCCGTCCTTGCGCGCCTGCTCGATGACCCTCGGGTCGCGCGGGTCCAGGAAGATGTCGAGCTGGGCCTGGTACAGGTCCTTCTCGTTTTCCACGCTCGCGGCTTCCTGGATGCGGTCGGCGTCGTACAGCACCACGCCGAGGTAGCGGATGCGGCCCACGCAGGTTTCGGAGCACACGGTCGGCTGGCCCGCCTCGATGCGCGGGTAGCAGAAGATGCACTTCTCGGCCTTGCCGGACTGCCAGTTGTAGTAGATCTTCTTGTAGGGGCAGCCCGAGACGCACATGCGCCAGCCGCGGCACTTGTCCTGGTCGATCAGCACGATGCCGTCTTCCTCGCGCTTGTAGATCGAGCCCGAGGGGCACGACGCCACGCACGCCGGGTTCAGGCAGTGCTCGCACAGGCGCGGCAGGTACATCATGAAGGTGTTCTCGAACTGGCCCACCATGTCCTTCTGCACCTTGTCGAAGTTCGCCAGGTTGGCGTCCTTGCCGCGCTTGGCGAACTCGCCGCCCAGGATTTCCTCCCAGTTCGGGCCCCATTCGATCTTTTCCATGCGCTGGCCGGTGATCAGGCTGCGCGGGCGGGCCGTCGGGGCGGCCTTCATCTCCGGCGCCGACTGCAGGTGGTCGTAGTCGAAGGTGAAGGGCTCGTAGTAGTCGTCGATCTGCGGCAGGTTCGGGTTGGAGAAGATGCGCATGAGCAGCTGCCACTTGCCGCCCTGGCGCGGCTCGATCGAGCCGTCGGCGTTGCGCCTCCAGCCGCCGTTCCACTTGCCCTGGTTCTCCCATTCCTTGGGGTAGCCGATGCCGGGCTTGGTTTCGACGTTGTTGAACCAGGCGTATTCCACGCCGGGGCGGCTGGTCCAGACGTTCTTGCAGGTGACCGAACAGGTGTGGCAGCCGATGCACTTGTCCAGGTTCAGCACCATGCCGATTTGGGCGCGGATCTTCATGCTGCTGCTCCTTCGGTCTCTTCGTCGAGCCAGTCCACCTTGTTCATCTTGCGCACCACGACGAACTCGTCGCGGTTGGTGCCGATGGTCCCGTAGTAGTTGAAGCCGTAGCTGAACTGGGCGTAGCCGCCGATCATGTGGGTGGGCTTGAGCACGATGCGTGTCACCGAGTTGTGGATGCCGCCGCGCATGCCGGTGATCTCCGAGCCGGGCGTGTTGATGATCTTCTCCTGCGCGTGGTACATGAGCACCATGCCGGGGTTCACGCGCTGGCTCACCACCGCCCGCGCCGCGATGGCGCCGTTGATGTTGAACAGCTCGACCCAGTCGTTGTCCACGATGCCGGCGCTCTTCGCGTCGTCTTCGGACAGCCAGATGACCGGCCCGCCGCGATTGAGCGTGAGCATCAGCAGGTTGTCGCTGTAGGTCGAGTGGATGCCCCACTTCTGGTGCGGCGTGATGAAGTTCAGCTGGATTTCCTTGTTGCCGTTGGGCTTGATGCCCGCGATCCCCGCCGTGGTCTTCAGGTCCACCGGCGGGCGATAGCTGGCGAAGTTCTCGCCGAACGCGCTCATCCACGGGTGGTCCAGGTAGAACTGCTGGCGGCCGGTGAGGGTGCGCCATGGGATCAGCTCGTGCACGTTGGTGTAGCCGGCGTTGTACGAGACGGTCTCGCTCTCGATGCCGCTCCAGGTGGGCGAGCTGATGATCTTGCGCGGCTGCGCCTGGATGTCGCGGAAGCGGATCTTCTCGTCTTCGCGGTGCAGCGCCAGGTGCGTGTGGTCGATGCCGGTCTGCTTGCCCAGCGCTTCCCAGGCCTTCACGGCCACGTGGCCGTTGGTCTCGGGGGCGAGCTGCAGCACCACTTCGCAGGCGTCGATGTCGGTGTCGATCGAGGGCATGCCCTTCGTCGCGCCGGCGTCGGTGACCAGGCCGTTGAGCTGGCCGAGCTGCTCGACTTCGGTCTGCGTGTTCCAGCCGATGCCCTTGCCGCCGTTGCCCACCTTGTTCATCAGCGGGCCCAGGGCCGTGAAGCGCTTGTACACGTTCGGGTAGTCGCGCTCGACCACCGCGATGTTGGGGGCGGTCTTGCCGGGAACCAGCTCGCAGTCGCCGCGCTTCCAGTCGGCGACGCCGAAGGGTTGCGCCAGTTCGGCCGGCGAGTCGTGCATCAGCGGTGTCAGCACCACTTCCTTCTCGACACCCAGGTGGCCGGGGCACAGTTCGCTGAATTTCTTCGCGAAGCCCTTGTAGATCTCCCAGTCGCTCTTGCTCTGCCACGCCGGGTCCACCGCGGTGGACAGCGGATGGATGAAGGGGTGCATGTCGCTGGTGTTGAGGTCGTTCTTCTCGTACCAGGTGGCCGTGGGCAGCACGATGTCCGAATACAGGCAGGTCGTGCTCATGCGGAAGTCGAGCGTGACGACGAGGTCCAGCTTGCCTTCCGGCGCCTTGTCGTGCCACACCACTTCGGTCGGCTTGCCTTCGTCGGCGCCCAGGTCCTTGCCTTGCACGCCGTGGCTGGTGCCGAGCAGGTGCTTGAGAAAGTACTCGTGGCCCTTGCCGGAGGAGCCCAGGATGTTGGAGCGCCACACGAACATGTTGCGCGGCCAGTTGGCCGGGTGGTCCGGGTCCTCGCAGGACATCTTCAGGGTGCCGTCCTTGAGCGCCTTGACCGTGTACTCCTTGCCGTCCATGCCCGCGGCGGCCGCGTCCTTCACGACCTGCATCGGGTTGGTCTGCAGCTGCGGCGCCGACGGCAGCCAGCCCATGCGCTCGGCGCGCACGTTGTAGTCGATCATGCTGCCGGCGAACGCCTTCTTGTCGGCCAGCGGGGAGAGCACTTCCTCCATGCCCAGCTTCTCGTAGCGCCACTGGTCGGTGTGCGCGTAGAAGAACGACGTGGAATTCATCTGCCGGGGCGGGCGGATCCAGTCCAGCGCGAATGCCAGCGCCGTCCAGCCGGTCTGCGGCCGCAGTTTTTCCTGGCCGACGTAGTGCGCCCAGCCGCCGCCCGACTGCCCGATGCAGCCGCACATCATCAGCATGTTGATGACGCCGCGGTAGTTCATGTCGCTGTGGTACCAGTGGTTCATCGCGGCGCCGATGATCACCATGGACTTGCCATGGGTCTTGTCGGCGTTGTCGGCGAACTGGCGCGCGACGGCGATGATCTGGTCGCGCGGCACGCCGGTGATCTTTTCCTGCCAGGCGGGCGTGTACGGGGTGTCGTCGTCGAAGCTGCTGGCGGCGAGTTCGCCGTCGATGCCGCGTGCCACACCGTAGTTGGCGACCTGCAGGTCGAACACGGTGGCGACGAGGGCGTAGCGCTCCTCGCCTTCCTTGCCCAGCTTGATCCGCTGTACGGGCACGGTGCGCACCAGCACGTCAGTCTGCTCGTTGTTGGGGAAGTGCTCGCTGACGATGCCGCCGAAATAGGGGAAGCCGACCTTGGCGGCTTGCGCGTCGGGCGCATCGCCTTCCAGCACGGAGAGTTTCAGCTTGACCTGGCGGTCGCCGCGCGCTTCCTTGTCTTCCAGGTTCCACTGGCCCTGGTCGGGCCGGCCGTCCGGGCCCCAGCGGAAGCCGATGGCGCCCTTGGGCAGCACGACCTTGCCGGCCTCGTCGAAGGCGACGGTCTTCCATTCGGGGTTGTTGGACTGGCCGAGCTTGCCGTTGAAGTCCGAGGCGCGTACGTAGCGGTCCGGCACCATCACGGTTTCGCCGGAGGGCAGGACCTGCTCCTTCAGCATGACCAGCATGGGCAGGTCGGTGTAGCGCCGGGCGTAGTTGTCGAAGTACTCGCTGCGCTTGTCGAAATAGAACTCTTTCAGGATCACGTGGCCCATCGCCATCGCGACGGCGGCGTCGGTGCCCTGCTTGGGGTGCAGCCACAGGTCGGACAGCTTCGCGACTTCGGAGTAGTCCGGCGTGATCGCCACGGTCTTGGTGCCCTTGTAGCGGACCTCGGTGAAGAAGTGCGCGTCCGGCGTGCGCGTCTGCGGCACGTTGGAGCCCCAGGCGATGATGTAGCTGGAGTTGTACCAGTCGGCCGATTCGGGCACGTCGGTCTGCTCGCCCCAGATCTGCGGGCTGGCCGGCGGCAGGTCGCAGTACCAGTCGTAGAAGGACATGCAGACGCCGCCGATGAGCGACAGGTAGCGGCTGCCGGCGGCGTAGCTGACCATGGACATGGCCGGGATCGGCGAGAAGCCGATGATCCGGTCCGGCCCGTGCTGCTGGATGGTGTGGATGTTGGCGGCCGCGATGATCTCGTTGACCTCTTCCCAGCTGGAGCGGGTGAAGCCGCCCAGGCCGCGCACGGCCTGCCAGCTCTTGCGCTTGGCCTCGTCGCCCACGATGGTGGCCCAGGCCAGCACCGGCGCCATGGTCCGGCGCGCTTCGCGCCAGGCCTTGAGCAGGCGGCCGCGCACCATCGGGTACTTCACGCGGTTGGCGCTGTACAGGTACCAGGAATAGGAAGCGCCCCGGGCGCAGCCGCGGGGCTCGTGGTTGGGCATGTCCCAGCGGGTTCGCGGGTAGTCGGTCTGCTGGGTCTCCCAGGTGACGATGCCGCCCTTCACGTAGATCTTCCACGAGCAGGAGCCCGTGCAGTTCACGCCGTGGGTGCTGCGCACGATCTTGTCGTGCGCCCAGCGGGCGCGGTAGGCGTCCTCCCAGGTGCGGTCTTCGCCCGTGGTCTGCCCGTGGTCGCCGGAGAACGGCTCGCGGGGCTGTGAAAAGTAGGTGAGTCGGTCGAGGAAGTGGCTCATTCTTGTTTCTCCGGAAATTCGTTACTGCGTGCTCAACACGGCATGGGTGCGTTCTTGCGGCTGTAGAACCACCAGGTGATGCCGATGCACACCAGGTAGAAGACGATGAAGACGTACAGCGCCGCCTCGGGGCCGCCGGTCATGGTGATCGACGTGCCGTAGCTCTTGGGGATGAAGAACCCGCCGTACGCCGCCATCGCGGCGGTGAATCCCAGCGTGGCCGCCCCTTCGGTGTTGCCTTCCTTGACGGCGCGGGCCTTCGCTTCCGGGTCATTCTGGTTGACCCGGCCGAGCGCTTCGTTGAGGAAGATCACGGGAATCATGCGGAAAGTCGAACCGTTGCCGATGCCGGTGGTGAAGAACAGCACCAGGAACATCAGGAAGAAGCCGGTGAAGCTGCCGCCCGACGGGCCGGTGGGCAGGAAGTACAGCACGCCGCCCACGGCGCAGGCCATGACGACGAAGTTCCAGAAGGTGACCTTGGCGCCGCCCAGCTTGTCGGACAGCCAGCCGCCGAAGGGCCGCACCACGGCGCCCACGAACGGGCCGAGCCAGGCGTAGGTGAGGGGGTTGACGCCGGGGAACTGGCTCTTGATCAGCAGCGGGAAGCCGGCGGCATAGCCGATGAACGAGCCGAAGGTTCCCAGGTACAGCCAGCACATCAGCCAGTTGTGCTTGCGCCGGAAGATGGTGGCCTGCGTCGCGAACGAGGCCTTGGCGTTGGCGATGTCGTTCATGCCGAACCACGCCGCCAGCGAGGCGACCAGGATCCACGGCACCCAGATGAAGGCCGCGTTCTGTGTCCACACCTGCACGTTCTGGCCGTTCTTGACGATCGTCTGCGGGTCGCCGCCGAAGACGCCGAAGATGCCGGCCGTGATGATCAGCGGGCTCAGGAACTGCACGACCGACACGCCCAGGTTGCCCAGGCCGGCGTTCACGCCGAGCGCCGAGCCCTTGCGCTCCTTCGGGAAGAAGAAGCTGATGTTGGCCATGCTGGAGGAGAAGTTGCCGCCGCCCAGGCCGCACAGCAGCGCGAGCATCAGCATCGTCGGGTACGTCGTGGTGTTGTCCTGCACCGCGAAGCCGATGCCGATCGCGGGGATCATCAGGCTGGCGGTGGAAATCGCCGTCCAGCGGCGGCCGCCGACGACCGGCACGATGAACGAATAGAAGATGCGCAGCGTGGCGCCGGAGAGCGCGGGCGCGGCCGCCAGCCAGAACAGCTGGTTGGTCGAGTACTTGAAGCCCAGCCCCGGCAGGCCCACGGCCACGACGCTCCAGACCTGCCAGATGGCGAAGGCCAGGAACAGCGCGGGCACGCTGATCCACAGGTTGATCTTGGCGACGGCTTCGCCTTCGCGTTCCCAGAAAGCCTTGTCCTCGGGGGTCCAGATGGACAGGACGCGGCCGCGCCGGGCGGCGGGTGCAACGGTGGTACTCATGATCATGCCCTTCCAAGAGCGGTATCGAGCGAGGCGGGGGTGCCTTCGGAGACGGGGGAAAGCGGGAGGTGGAACGACGGGCTCTCGGGCGCCGCGCTGCCCATCACCTCGGTGCGGCGCACTTCGGTGAAGTACATCCAGATCAGCGAGACCCAGACCACGCCGTACATCAGCATGAAGGCGCTGGAGCGGATGCCGGTGATGTCCATCAGGGCGCCGAACATGATCGGCAGCACGAAGCCGCCCAGGCCGCCGGCCAGGCCGACGATGCCGGAGATGGTCCCGATGTTGTTGGGGTACTCGTCGCTGATGTACTTGAAGGTGCTGGCCTTGCCGAAGGCCCAGGCGATGCCCAGGATGAACATCAGCCCGGTGAAGGCGTAGACGTTCAGGCCGAGGTGGAAGCTCTTCGGGCCGTTCACGGTGATCAGGGTCAGGTCGAATTGCGGGTAGGACAGCAGGAACAGGCAGATCCAGCTCACCCACATCACCCACCACGTCATCTTGTGGGCGCCGAACTTGTCGGACAGCCAGCCCCCGACCGCGCGCAGGACGCCGCCGGGCAGCGAGAAGCAGGCCGCCAGCAGCGCGGCCCAGCGGATGTCCAGGCCGAACTCGCCGACGTAGTACTGCACCATCCACAGCGACAGCGCGACGTAGCCGCCGAACACGATGCTGTAGTACTGGCAGTAGCGCAGCACCTTCGGGTCCTTCAGGGCCTTGAGCTGGTCGGTGAACTTCACGTGGCTGGGCACGAGGTGCTTCGGGTCGCTGTAGCTGAACATCCAGAACAGCGCCAGCGTGCCGAGCATCACGGCCGCGTACACCTGCGGCACCAGCGTCCAGCCGAAAGCGACGACCAGCGCCGGGGCGACGAACTTGTTCACCGCCGCGCCCGAATTGCCGGCGCCGTACACGCCCATGGCCAGCCCCTGGCGTGCGCGCGGGAACCAGCGTGCCACGTAGGGCGTGCCGACCGAGAACGAGCCGCCCGCCAGGCCGACGAACAGGCCGATGACCAGGAAGTGCCAGTAGGCGGTGGCATACGACATCAGGTAGATGGCCGGCACGGTGACGGCCATCAGCACGGCCATCACGATGCGGCCGCCGTAGCGGTCGGTCCAGATGCCCAGCGGCACGCGGATCAACGAGCCGGTGAGCACCGGCATCGCCGTGAGCAGGCCGAATTCGGTGGAGTTGAGGTTGAGCGTCTTCTTGATCGGGATGCCGATCACGCCGAACATCATCCAGACCATGAAGCACACGGTGAAAGCCAGTGTGCTGACGGCGAGGACCGACCAGGACTGGCGGCTCACGACGTGGTCGGTCGGGTGGACTTGCTTGGGCTGCGTCACTTGGGGCTCCTGGGTTCCTTCTTGACGGCCTTGACTGTGGCGCGAAGGGCCCCGCCCGAACATCCCCCGGTGGTGCATCCCGGGCTGTGCAAAAGGACGATGGCGGCGGGCCTGCCATCGTTCTTTCGAACTAGGCGGCTCATCCGTGGTGGGGGGTATGCACGGCAATGGAGCCGCCTTCGCCGGCGAACGCGTTGTGCAGGTGCGGTGGCTGCGGCATAGTCAACCCATCATCGAAGGAGAAAGTCATGTCCGATCTGTCCATGCTCATCAACGGCCTGAAGGTCACCGCGGAAAAAGGCGCGACCTTCGAGCGGCGCAACCCCCTGGACGGCACGGTCGCCACCCGGGCGCCGGCCGCCACGCCCGCCGACGCCGTGATGGCTGTCGAAGCCGCCGCCGAAGCGTTCCGGACCTGGAGCGAGACGGGCCCCGGCGAGCGCCGCGCCCTGCTGCTCAAGGCCGCCGACAAGCTCGAGGCCAAGCTGCCGCAGTTCGTGGAAGCGGTGGCGTCCGAGACCGGGGCCACGGGCATGTGGGCCGGCTTCAACGTCATGCTGGCCGCCGGCATGATCCGGGAAGCTGCGTCGCTGACCACCCAGATCACCGGTGAAGTCATCCCGTCGGACGTGCCCGGCTCGCTCGCCATGGGCGTGCGCCAGCCGGCCGGCGTGGTGCTGGGCATCGCGCCCTGGAACGCGCCCATCATCCTGGGCGTGCGCGCCATCGCCACGCCGCTGGCATGCGGCAACACCGTCGTCCTCAAGGGCAGCGAGAACTGCCCGCGCACGCACCAGCTCATCGTCGAGGCGTTCCAGGAGGCGGGTCTGCCGGCCGGGGTCGTCAACTACGTCACCAATGCGCCGCAGGACGCCGCTGCGGTGGTCGAGGCCATGGTGGCGCACCCGGCCGTGCGGCGCGTGAACTTCACCGGGTCGACCCGGGTCGGGCGGATGATCGCGATGACCTGCGCAAAGTACCTCAAGCCCGTGGTGCTGGAACTGGGCGGCAAGGCGCCCATGGTCATCCTGGACGACGCCGACCTGGACGACGCCGTGAACGCCGCGGCTTTCGGCTGCTTTGCCAACAGCGGGCAGATCTGCATGAGCACCGAGCGGATCATCGTCGACGAAAAGATCGCCGACGAGTTCGTGCGCCGGTTCGCCGCCAAGGCGAAGTCGCTGCCCGTGGGCGACCCGCGCAAGCCCGAGCCGGTGGTGCTCGGCAGCGTCATCGGCATGGGCTGCGTCGACCACTGCAATGCGCTGCTGGACGACGCGCTGGCCAAGGGCGCCAAACTGGTGTGCGGCGGCAGGGCCGACAGCACGCTGATGGCGGCCACCGTGCTCGATCACGTGACGCCGGCCATGCGCATCTACCACGAGGAAAGCTTCGGCCCGGTCAAGGGCATCGTCCGGGTGTCCGGCACGGAGGATGCCATCGCCTGCGCCAACGACAACGAGTACGGGCTTTCCGCTGCCGTCTTCGGCCGCGACCTGGCGCGGGCCTTCAATGTGGCGCGCAAGATCGACTCGGGCATCTGCCACGTCAACGCACCCACCGTCCATGACGAGGCGCAGATGCCGTTCGGCGGGGTCAAGGGCAGCGGCATGGGCCGCTTCGGCGGCCGGGCCGGCGTGCACGAATTCACGGAACTGCGCTGGATCACGCTGCAGACCACGCCCCGGCATTACCCGTTCTGACCCGTGCGCGGAGTTGCCGAGGGGGCATTGCGGCGGCGGCAGCAGCGCTGCATACTGGCGCGGCAGGCGCCGGCCGTTTCGGCGCGAGGGGAAATGTCATGGGCCCGTCCCTGTCACGCGAACCCGAGTTCAAGCGCAGCAGCTTTGTCCAATCGTGCGCCTACTGCGGCGCGCGCTTCGAAGTGCTGGTGTCGCGCATGCCGGGCGACGACGAACACGAGGACTACGCCTGCCCCGAATGCGGGAAGGGCTACACCACGCACGCAGCGCTGCCGCCGCTGGTGAGCCTGCTGGCCCGGCGCAGCGACGGCAAGAGCGACAACTACCAGGAGACCATGTTCTAGCTGGCCACCTTCGCTGCTCCGGCCAGATGAAAAAAAGCCGGAGCGAATCCGGCTTTTTTTTGACTGGGACCGAGCGGCCTACAGCGTGTCGATGAACGACCGCAGCTTGTCGCTGCGGCTCGGGTGCTTGAGCTTGCGCAGCGCCTTGGCTTCGATCTGGCGGATGCGCTCGCGGGTCACGTCGAACTGCTTGCCGACTTCCTCCAGCGTGTGGTCCGTGCTCATCTCGATGCCGAAGCGCATGCGCAGCACCTTGGCTTCGCGCGGCGTCAGCGAGTCGAGGATGTCCTTGACCACGTCGCGCAGGCCGGCCTGCATCGCGGCCTCGATCGGCGCGGTGTTGGCCTGGTCCTCGATGAAGTCGCCCAGGTGGGAATCGTCGTCGTCGCCGATCGGCGTTTCCATGGAGATCGGCTCCTTGGCGATCTTCATGATCTTGCGGATCTTGTCTTCCGGGATCTCCATCTTGGCCGCCAGGATGCCGGCGTCCGGCTCGAAGCCGAACTCCTGCAGGTGCTGGCGCGAGATGCGGTTCATCTTGTTGATGGTCTCGATCATGTGCACCGGGATGCGGATCGTGCGGGCCTGGTCCGCGATCGAGCGGGTGATGGCCTGGCGGATCCACCAGGTGGCGTACGTCGAGAACTTGTAGCCGCGGCGGTATTCGAACTTGTCCACCGCCTTCATCAGGCCGATGTTGCCTTCCTGGATCAGGTCCAGGAACTGCAGGCCGCGGTTGGTGTACTTCTTGGCGATGGAGATCACGAGGCGCAGGTTGGCCTCGATCATTTCCTTCTTGGCTTCGCGCGACGAGGCCTCGCCCTCGTTCATGCGCTTGTTGATGTCCTTCAGCTGCGCCAGCGGCACGACCACGCGCGACTGCACGTCGGCGAGCTTTTGCTGCAGCTCCTGGATCGGCGGGATGTTGCGCGCGATGATCACGGACCAGGGCTTGCCGGCCGCGGCCTGCTTTTCCACCCACTTCTGGTTCAGCAGGTTGGGCGGGAAGTCCTTGATGAAGATTTCCTGGGGCATGCCGCACTTGTCCACGATGATGCGGCGCAGCTCGCGCTCCTTCTTGCGCACGTCGTCGACCTGGCCGCGCACCATGTCGCACAGCTTCTCGATGGTCTTGGCCGTGAAGCGGATGGTCATCAGCTCTTCGGACAGGGCATGCTGGGCCTTGACGTAGGCGGGCGTGCCGTAGCCTTCCTTGTCGTAGACCTTGTGCACTTTCTCGAACAGCAGGGCGATGCGGTCGAAGCGCTCGAGCGCCTGGGTCTTGAGTTCCTCGAGCTTCTTGGTCAGCGCCTTGGAGCCGCCCTGGCCGTCGTCGTCGTCGTCGGCGTCGAACTCGTCGAAGTCTTCCTCGGCCACGTAGTCGTCGGCTTCGTTCGGGTTGGAGAAGCCGTCCACCACGGTGGAGATGACGACCTTGCCGTCGCGGATCTCGTCGGCCAGGCGCAGGATTTCGGCGATGGTGGCCGGGGAGGCGGAGATCGCCTCCATCATGGCCATCAGGCCGCCTTCGATGCGCTTGGCGATTTCGATTTCGCCTTCGCGCGTGAGCAGTTCCACGGTGCCCATTTCGCGCATGTACATGCGCACCGGGTCGGTGGTGCGGCCGAATTCGCTGTCCACGGTGGACAGGGCGGCTTCGGCTTCTTCTTCGGCTTCCTCGACGGTCGCCGTCGTCGGCGTCGTGTTGTTCAGCAGCAGCATCTCGGCGTCGGGCGTCTGCTCGTACACCGCCACGCCCAGGTCGTTGAGCATGGCGACCACCACTTCCAGCGTCTCGGCATCGACCAGCTTTTCGGGCAGGTGGTCGGTGATTTCGGCGTGCGTCAGGTAGCCGCGCGTCTTGCCCAGCGTGATCAGCGTCTTCAGGCGCTGGCGGCGCTTGGCCATTTCCTCCTCGGACAGGACGGTCTCGTCCAGGCCGAATTCCTTCATCAAGGCCCGTTCCTTGGCCTTGCTGATCTTCATGCGCAGCGGCTTGACCTTCTCGGTGGTCTCGACCACCGGCTCGCCGGCGAGGTCTTCCTCGATCTCCGACATGTCCAGGTCTTCGCCGGTCTTGGCCTCGGCGGCGTTCTTGGGCTTGCGGCCGCGCTTGGCGCCGGTCTTGGGCGGCGCGTCGGCCTGTGCCGACTGGGCCTTGGGCGGGCGGCCGGGTTTCTTCTTCACGACCTCTTCGGTCGCGACGGCCTGGACGGGCTTCTTCACCTCATCCTTGGCGGTGGCTTTCTCGGAGGGCTTGGCAGGGGACTTCGTTACGGGCACTGGCTTGGCTTTCGTTGCGGGCTTGGCGGCGGCCTTCGGCTGGGGCTTGGGCTGGGTCTTGACGACCTTCAGCTTCGCCTTGGCCGGGACCACTGCTTTGATCGGTTTTTTCGCAACGGGTTTCGCAGCGGGCTTTGCGAGCTTTCCGGACTTTTGAGCGGGCATGAATAAATACCTCGGACTGGCAAAAAGCAGAAACACAAATAGCGCCACAACAACCCGGCGCGGGTGAGGGGACGGCGAAAACCCGGCAGGGCTTCAGCTGTCCTTCGAAGGGCAAGATGGATGGGCGAACATTTGGGGTGCAGTCCTTGCGGGAAGGTGGCCTGTCGGGAGCTCTATGTCCGCGGTCGGCCGGTGTCCGGAGGTGCTGCTGTCGCTCTTGCCGCTAGCAAACCCTACATTATACCGTTGCGGGCAAATTTCAAGTCGTGGGCGGCTTGGCGTCGCTCCACAGCTGCTTGAGGCGCTCGTAGGCCACGGGGTCCGTGGCGGCCCGGGCCGAGAGCTCCTTGCTCTCCTCGTCCAGCCGGCGGTCGCGCTCCATCAGCAGGATTTGCCGCAGTTCGCTCAGGTCGTGTTCGATGTCGGGCAGCATCTTGGCCTCCTGGTCCAGCAGGTAGGCTTCGAATTCGTGGCCCTGCAGCGCCGGCTTGAGCGCCTCCCAGGGCTGGGGACCGTGTTCCAGCACGTAACTGTCCAGCCAGCCGAAGAGCGGCCCGTGGGGAGGCGCCAGCTCGCACAGCAGGTGATGGTCGTCGTGGGAGAGGGTGCCCCAGGCCCCCGGGTCCATGAACACGATCTGCAGCGCGCGGTCCGCCCGGCCCGGCGGCAGCGTGCGGCCGGGGCGCCGCAGGGGCCGGAACGGGCGGCGGCCCTGGCCGCCGGCAAAGGCTGCCGGCGACCCGGCACCCCACAGTCCGGACAGCTCGCGGGCGTCGAGCTGCACCATTCCGGCGATTTCGCCGAGCAGCTGCCGCTTGAGCGCGCCGTCGGGCAACGCCGTCCACAGCGGCTTGGCGTTGGCGGCCATGTGGGCGCGTCCTTCGGCGGTGCCCAGGTCGCAGCCTTCCCGCGCGGCCTCGACGAGGAAGCGGCTCAGCGGCGTGGCGTCGCCCACATAGCGGGCGAACGCATCACGGCCGAATTCGCGGATGTAGCTGTCCGGGTCGTGCTCGGTGGGCAGGAAGAGGAACTTGACCGACGCGCACGTCGGTGGCGTAGGGCAGGGCGCCGTCCAGCGCCTTGCGGGCCGCACGCCGGCCGGCGTCGTCGCCGTCGAAGCTGAACACCACCGAATCGGTGAAGCGGAAGAGCTTTTGCACATGGTCGGGCGTGCAGGCCGTGCCCAGCGTCGCCACGGCGTTGGGAAAGCCCAGCTGCGCCAGCGCCACCACGTCCATGTAGCCTTCGGTCACGAGCACGTAGCCCTGCTCGCGCAGGGCGTTGCGCGCCTCGAACAGGCCGTACAGCTCGCGCCCCTTGCTGAACACCGGGGTTTCGGGCGAATTGAGGTACTTTGGGCGTTGCCTTCCCCGAGCACGCGGCCGCCGAAGCCTATGCATTCGCCCTTGACGTTGCGGATCGGGAACATCACCCGGTCGCGGAAGCGGTCGTAGCGCTTGTCCTCGTCCTCGTTCAGGATGACCAGGCCGCTTTCGACCAGCAGCGGGTCGTCGTAGTTGGGAAACACGCTGGCCAGGCTGCGCCAGCCTTCCGGCGCATAGCCCAGGCCGAACTGCCGGGCGATCTCGCCCGACAGGCCCCGCCCCTTGAGGTAGTCGACGGCCCTGGGCGAGTGCTTCAGGTGCTTGCGATAGGCCTCGCCCGCCTTCTCCAGCACATCGGTGAGCGTGGCCTGTTTCTCGCGCTGCTGGGCTGCGCGGGCCCGGTCCTGGGGCGAGGCGTCCTCCTCGGGCACCTGCATCGCGTACTGCCCGGCCAGGTCCTTGACCGCCTCCACGAAGTTCATGCCGGCATGTTCCATCAGGAAGCTGATCGCATTGCCGTTCTTGCCGCAGCCAAAGCAGTGGTAGAACTGCTTGGTGGGGCTGACCGAGAAAGACGGTGACTTCTCGCCATGGAAGGGGCACAGCCCCATGTAATTGGCGCCGCCTTTCTTCAGCTGCACGTAGCGGCCGACGATTTCCACCACGTCGGCGCGCGCGAGCAGCTCCTGGATGAAAGTCTGGGGGATGGCCATGGTTCCGTCGTCCTACTTAATGCTGCGTTGCATCATTTCGCGTCAGGCAGGCGGCACACCCGCAAGACCGGGGAAACATTGGAGACAAGCACATGACCAGCATTTTCGACCAGGACCTGCCGCGCAACGCGGCCAATTTCGCGCCGATCTCGCCGCTTTCGTTCATCGAGCGCGCCGCGGAAGTCTATCCCCATCGCCTGGCCATCATCCACGGTGACCTGCGCCGCACCTGGAGCGAGGTCTACGCCCGCTGCCGCAGGCTGGCCAGCGCGCTCGCGAAATACGGCGTGGGCAAGGGCGACACGGTGGCCGTCATGCTGCCCAACACCCCGGCGATGGTCGAAGCCCATTTCGGCGTCCCCATGTGCGGCGCCGTGCTCAATGCGCTGAACACGCGCCTGGACGCCGAGACGATCGCCTTCATGCTGGACCATGGCGAGGCCAAGGCGGTGATCGTGGACCCGGAGTTCGCGGGCGTCATGAAGAAGGCCATCGCGCTGCGCAAGAACCCGCGCCTGCTGCTGACCATCGACGTCGCCGACCCCTTGTTCACGGGGACCGTCGAGCGCATCGGCGCCGTCGGCTACGACGATTTCCTCGCCGGGGGCGACCCGGCCTTCGAATGGAAGCTGCCCGCCGACGAATGGGACGCGATCGCCCTGAACTACACCAGCGGCACGACCGGCAATCCCAAGGGCGTGGTCTATCACCATCGAGGCGCCGCCGTGAACGCCATCTCCAACATCCTCGAGTGGGACATGCCCAAGCACGCGGTCTACCTCTGGACGCTGCCGATGTTCCACTGCAATGGCTGGTGCTTTCCGTGGACGGTGGCCGCGCGAGCCGGGGTCAACGTGTGCCTGCGCAGGGTCGAGGCGGCAGCGATCCTCGAGTCGATCAAGGCGCACGGCGTCACGCACTACTGCGGCGCGCCGATCGTGCATGGCTTGCTGGTCAATGCGCCCGACGCGATGAAGCAGGACTTGCCGCGTGGCGTGAAGGCGATGGTGGCCGGTGCCGCGCCGCCGGCTTCGATGATCGAGGGCATGGAGCGCATGGGCTTCGACCTGACCCATGTCTACGGCCTGACCGAGGTCTACGGCCCGGCAACCGTCTGCGCGAAGCACGACGAGTGGAACGGCCTGGACATCGGCGAGCGTGCCCGGCTCAACGCCCGCCAGGGCGTGCGCTACCACCTGCAGCGCGATGCGCGCGTGATCGACCCCCAGACCATGCGGGATGTCCCGAGGGACGGCGAGACCATGGGCGAGATCATGTTCCGCGGCAACATCACGATGAAGGGCTACCTGAAGAACCCGGAGGCGACGGGGGAGGCTTTCGCCGGCGGCTGGTTCCATACCGGCGACCTGGCCGTGCAATATCCCGACGGCTACATGAAGATCAAGGACCGCAGCAAGGACGTGATCATTTCCGGCGGCGAGAACATCTCTTCCATCGAGGTCGAAGACGTGCTCTACCGGCACCCGGATGTGCTGGCCGCCGCCGTGGTGGCCAAGCCGGACCCGAAGTGGGGCGAGACGCCCTGCGCCTTCGTGGAACTCAAGGCGGGCGCTACGGTGACGGCCGACGAAATCGTCGCGCACTGCAAGAAGCACTTGGCCGGCTTCAAGGTGCCCAAGGCCGTGGTGTTCGGCGAATTGCCCAAGACGTCCACCGGCAAGATCCAGAAATTCGAGCTGCGCAAGAAGGCCGGTTCCGCCGCAGCCATCGATGTCTGACCTGGCGCAAACCGGCTTGTAACACCGGCGCCTCGGCGCCGCGCGCGGGCGGCATACTGCCCGGATGCGAATCCTCAGCCCCGAAGCCGAGCAAATCCTGGCCGACCCGGCGGCCTTCGGCTGGCGGGTGCTCAAGAACTTTCGCGCCAACCAGGGACTGCTGCTGGCCGGCGCGGTGGCCTATTACGCGCTGCTGTCGGTGGTGCCGCTGCTGATCCTCACGGTGATCGCGCTGTCCCACGTCATCGACCAGGCCGAGCTGCTGAGCACGCTGGGCCGCTACCTGGAATGGCTCATGCCCGGGCAGTCGCAGGCGATCGTCCACGAACTGGACAACTTCCTGACCCATCGCGACGTCATCGGCTGGGTGCTGCTGGCCACCATGCTGTTCTTCAGTTCGCTGGCGTTCACGGTGCTGGAAAACGCGATGTCGGTGATCTTCCTGCACCGCATCGCCGTGCGAAGGCGGCGCTTCATCATTTCGGCGCTGATGCCCTACCTCTACATTCTCAGCCTCGGATTCGGGCTGCTGATCGTGACCCTGGTCGCGGGGGGATTGCAGGCCATCGGCGAGGAGAGCGTGCGGCTGTTCGGGCGCGAATGGTCGCTGAGCGGCGTGTCGGGGCTGCTGCTGTACCTGCTGGGGCTGGCCGGCGAAATCTTCCTGCTGACCTCGGTCTACATGGTGATGCCGGTGGGCCGCCTGTACTGGCGCCACGCATTGATCGGCGGCGTGACCGCGGCGCTGCTGTGGGAAATCACCCGGCACCTGCTGGTGTGGTACTTCGGGACGCTGTCGCAGGTGAACGTCGTCTACGGTTCGCTGACGACGGCCATCGTCGTGCTGCTGAGCCTGGAAATCGCCGCCACCCTGCTGCTGCTGGGCGCGCAGGTGATCTCCGAATACGAGCGGATCGGCCTGCCGCCGGAAACGCAGCCGGCCAATCCGCTGGCGACCGAGGAAGCCTAGTCGCCCATCACCAGGCCTTCGCGGCGCGGGTCGGCGCCGCCGAAGAAGCCGGTGGCGGTCTTTTCGATGGCCTGCAAGCCGCTGGTCATGGCCCGCTCCTGGACCGGCGCGCCCCGCGCGCGAAGCGCGTCGACGGTGGTGCGGGGAAAGCGGTTTTCCTCGAGGAGCGTGGGGCCGTTGAGCGAGCCGAAGTTGGGCAGGTCTATGGCCCGCTGGGCATCCAGCCCCCAGTGCAGCACGCCATAGAGGGTCTTGGCCGTGTAGTGGATGATGGACGCGCCGCCCGGACTGCCGGCGCTCATCACGAGCTGCCCCGTGGCCTTGTCGAACACCAGCGTCGGCGCCATGGATGAGCGCGGCCGCTTGCCGGGCTGGACCCGGTTGGCGACCGGCTTGCCCTGCGCGTCGGCGGGTGCGAAGCTGAAGTCGGTCAATTGGTTGTTCAGGAGGAAGCCGCCCCGGCCGCCGTGGACGCTGACCATCTGGCGCGAGCCGAACTGTGCCTCGATGGTCGTGGTCATCGCGACCGCGTTGCGATAGCCGTCAACGATGCTGATGTGCGAGGTGCCGTATTCCGGCTGCTCGGCGGCGGGGGCGTAGCCGGACTTTTCGGCGCCGGGCGCCCCGGGCTGGGCGACCTTCATGCTCCGCGCGCCGATCAGGCGGGCGCGCTGCGCAAGGTACGAGGGTTCCAGCAGGCTCATCCAGTTGCCGGCCGGCGGCTTCACGAAGTCCGGGTCACCCACGAACTGCGCGCGGTCGGCGAACGCCAGGCGCGAGGCTTCGGTGTACAGGTGCAGCCAGTTCGCGGACGGCAACCCATCTTCCAGCGCGATGGCATCGGCGGAGGCGTGGTCCAGGATGCCCAGGATCTGCCCGATGGCAATCGCGCCGGAACTCGGCGGCGGAAACCCGCAAATGCGATAGTCCTTGCCGCGGCCCCGATGGTCGTGGCAGATCGGCGCCCGCTTCCTCGGCTGGTAGCCCTCGAGGTCGGCCAGGGTCATCCCTCCGGGGTTGGTGGGGTGCGAGCGGACCTTGGCGACGATGGCCCGGGCGATCTCGCCTTCATGCAGGGCCTTCGATCCTTCCGCGGCGATCCGGCGCAGCACGTCCGCGAGTTCCGGGTTGCGCAGCACAGTGCCGACTTCCCGCGGATGGCCATCCGGCTGGAAGAAGTACGCCGCGGCGACGCTGTCCGTCTTCAGGGGCGGATCGGCCTTGAGCAATGCGTTCAGTCGCGGACTCACGGCGAAGCCTCGCTGTGCCAGGTCGATGGCGGGCTCGAACAGCGTGGCCCAGGGCAGCTTGCCGTACTGCCTGTGCGCCATCTCGAGCATGCGCACCGCGCCCGGGACACCGACCGCGCGGCCGCCCACCACCGCCTCGGCAAAAGGCATGGGCTTGCCGTCTGCACCGAGGAAGAGCTTCTCTTGCGCCGCAGCGGGCGCGGTCTCGCGCCCGTCGAACGCTTCGACTTCCTGCCCGTTGAAGTGCAGCAGGAGGGCGCCGCCGCCAATGCCGCTGGATTGCGGCTCCACCAGCGCCAGCACCATCTGCACCGCGATCGCGGCGTCCACGGCCGAACCACCGGCCTTGAGCATGCGGTAACCGGCGGCGGTGGCCAGCGGGTTGGCCGCGGCCACGGCGAAGTGCCGGGTCGCCCAGCCGGGCTTGGGCGTGTAGCCCGATGGGGCCTCCGGCGCAAGGGCCGGGGCATCGCCGAAGTTCGAAGGCGGTGCGGCGCAGGCGGCAACCAGTGCCGCCGTCGCCAGCAAGGCGAGGCGGAACTTCACCGCCTGTCAGCGCGAGCGGGATGCATGGACGGCTGGCGCCTGCCGGTCAGCGGGGCGCGAGGCGGATCGCGCCGTCGAGGCGGATCACTTCCCCGTTGAGCATGTCATTTTCGAAGATGTGCTTTGCCAGCTTGGCGTAGTCCTCGGGCGTGCCCAGGCGTGAAGGGAAGGGCACGCTGGCGGCCAGCGCATCCTGCACTTCCTTGGGCATCCCGAACAGCATGGGCGTGCCGAAGATGCCGGGGGCGATGGTCATGTTGCGGATGCCGTTGCGCGCCAGGTCGCGGGCGATCGGCAGCGTCATGCCGACGACGCCGCCCTTGGAGGCGCTGTAGGCGGCCTGGCCGATCTGGCCGTCGTAGGCGGCGACGGAAGCGGTGGAAATCATGCAGCCGCGCTCGCCGGTCGACTCCGGCTCGTTCTTGCACATGGCTTCGGCTGCCAGCCGGATCATGTTGAAGCTGCCGACCAGGTTGACGGTGATCGTCTTGCTGAACACCGCGAACGAATGGGCGCCGTTCTTGCCCACGGTCTTTTCCGCGGGCGCGATGCCGGCGCAATTGACCAGGCCCATCAATTTGCCCAGCGAGAGGGCCTTTGCGACCACGGCCTGGCCATCGGCCTCCTGGCTGACGTCGCACTTGACGAACGCGCCGCCGATGTCCTGCGCCACCGCTTCGCCCTTGTCGGCCTGCATGTCGGCGATGACGACCTTGCCGCCGTTGGCCGCAAGCATGCGTGCCGTGCCTTCGCCGAGGCCCGAAGCGCCGCCGGTGACGATGAAAACCTTGTTCGCTATCTGCATTCCGTTCTCCTGAGTTCCGTTTACGTAAACGTCAACCAGCATTATCGCCTTTGCCGCCAGCGCAAACTCAGCGCGTCCGACACGGCCTGCGGCCGGTCAACTTGCCGGAAAGACAAAGCCCGACCGAGTCGGGCTTTGTGGCGAGCGATGAGCCGCCGTCAGGTCGGACTCGATCGCGAGCAGACCGCGGCGGGTCCGCGCGGCGCGGCGCGGTGCGCCTAGCGGAAACCGACCCGGTCCAGCATCTGCTGGACCTTCACCTGGTTCGCGCCGATCGCGGCCAGGGGAATGGTCTCGCCCTTGAAGTCGCCACCGCCGCTCATGGCCTGCAACGCGGGATTGTTCACCTTCACGCCCTTGGCGGTGGGCCATTCGTTGTTGCCGTTGGCGAAGTAGTTCTGCGCTTCGGGGCTGGCCAGGTATTCCAGGAACTTGACTGCGTTGGCCGGGTTCTTGGCGTTCTTCGCCACCGCGCCGCCTGCGATGTTCACATGCGTGCCCCAGGAATTCTGGTTGGGGAACACGATGCCGACGCGTTCCATCAGCGCCTTGTCTTCCGGGTTGGCGGAGCGGACGAGCCGGGCGATGTAATAGGTGTTGCTCACCGCGATCTGGCATTCGCCCGAGCCCACGCCCTTGATCTGGTCGGTGTCGCCGCCCTTGGGGTCGCGCGCCAGGTTGGCCACCACGCCCTTGAGCCAGGCCTCGGCCTTCTGCTCGCCCAGATGCTCCGTCACGGCGCCGAAGAGCGACAGGTTGTAGGGGTGCGACCCGGACCGGATGCAGACCTTGCCCTTGTTCTTGGGGTCGGCAAGTTCCTCGTAGGTGTCCACGTCCTCGCGCTTGACCTTGACCTTGTCGTACACGATCACGCGGGCGCGCGTCGAGAAGCCGAACCAGGGCGTGCCTGCGGGCGTCGTCTTGGCGCGGTACTGAGCGGGGATCGCGTCCTCGAGGAGCTTCGACTTCACGGGCTGGAACATGCCATCGACTTCGCCCTTGTACAGGCGCGCAGCGTCGACCAGCAGGATCACGTCGGCCGGCGAGGCGGTGCCTTCGGCTTTCAGGCGGGCGAGAATACCGGCATCGTCCGCGTCGACGCGGTTGATCTTGATGCCGGTCGCCTTGGTGAAGTTGGCGTACAGGGCTTCGTCGGTGGAATAGTGGCGGGCCGAATAGAGGTTCAGCACCTGCTCCTGCGCTTGGGCGCCGCTGGCGAGGGCCAGCACGCCGATGGCCAGGCCTGCGAATTTCTTGATCATGGAATTTCCTCGAAAGGTGAGCATTGAAGCGAATAGCACGATGATAAGGCAAACACGAATCATTCTCAATTGTATGCATTTGACCAAGATCAAGGCCGGGCTGATTGCGGCCTGTGTTGCGCTGCTGATGTCCGGCTGCGCCTCGGTTTCCCACCAGGAGGAAGTGGTTGCCCCTCCCCAGCCGATCGCCAAGCGCCCGCCCAGGATCGGCCTGGCGCTCGGCGGCGGCGCGGCGCGCGGCTTTGCCCACGTCGGGGTGATCCAGGTGCTGGAAGAGGCCGGCCTGCGGCCCGCGCTGGTGGTGGGAACCTCGGCAGGCAGCCTGGTGGCCGCCTTGTACGCCAGCGGGCGAGACGGACGGCAACTGCAGCAGGTGGCTGAAACCATGGAGGAGGCCGCCTTCGCTGACTGGACGCTGCCGATCTTCAGCCGCGGCATGCTGCGCGGCGAAGCCCTGGCGCGCTACGTCAATGGGCAGGTGGGCGGCAAGCTGATCGAGCAGATGCCGCTGTCCCTGGGCATCGTCGCTACCGACCTGAACACCGGCCAGGGCGTGCTGTTCCAGCGTGGCGATACCGGCAAGGCCGTGCGAGCATCGAGCGCGGTGCCGGCGCTTTTCCTGCCCGTCAGGATCGGCAGCCAGGAATACGTGGACGGCGGCCTGGTGTCGCCCGTGCCCGCGCGCTACGCCCGGCAAATGGGCGCGGAACTGGTCATCGCCGTCGACATATCGAGCGCGCCCGAAGGCAACGCCGCCGGGGATACGCTGCAGATCCTGCTGCAGACATTCGCCATCATGGGCAAGAGCATCAACGGCTACGAGCTGCGTGAAGCCGACATCGTCGTGCGTCCCGCGCTGGTGGGCGTGGGCAGCGCGGACTTCACGGCCAGGCGGCGGGCCATCGAAGCGGGCCGCGCGGCGATGGAGCGCCTGTTGCCCCAGCTGAAGGCCGCGATGGAGGCCAAGGCGAAATGACCGCGCCATAAAAAAAGCCCCGGTCTTGCGACCGGGGCTTGAAGGATCCCTGAACCCGTGAGGGTGTCGAAAGGACCCGAGGAGACAACCTGAAGAACTCTCGTTCAACCAACAAGAGTGTCGTATAGATGCTCCGCGACTTGTAGAGTTCCTGCTCCACTTGCGCGGAGCCGGTACTGCATCCGTCCCGTCTTGATCAGCGCTTCTTGGCGGTGGTGGTCTTGGCGGCGTTCACGGCCTGGTTGGCCACGGCGTTGAAGTTGGCTTCGGCCACGTCGGTGGCTTGCTTGACAGCCTTCTGGACCGATTCCAGGGCGTTGTTGCCGGCGGCAACGGCGCTCTTGAACACGGCGACGGCGGTCTCGCTGCCGGCCGGGGCGTTCTTGGCGGCGTTGTCCACGACGGCCAGGAACTTCTTCTGCGCGTCAGCGGCTTGCACTTCGAAAGCCTTGCCGAATTCGGCGCCGGTGCCCGTGGCGATGTCATACAGGTGACGGCTGTAGGCGGCGGTCTTCTCGGCCAGGGGCTGGAACAGGGCGGCTTGCAGTGCCAGCAGCTCTTGCGCGTCCTTGACGCCCAGGAAGGCTTGCGTGGTGCCGGCGGCTTCGGCCAGGGCGGCCTTGGAGGCGGTCAGGTTCAGCTCGACGAGCTTTTCGACGCCTTCGAAAGCCTTGCTGGTCAGGCCAAACAGGGTTTCGACGGAGGCTTTTTGCGAGGCCAGGACTTGTTCAGCGGTCAACATATGAAAAATCTCCAGAAGTTAAGGGTGAGGAATCGGTGTCTGCGCTGAACCGGCCGGAGCCTTGAATATGTTGCAGTGCAGCATGGATAGAAGTATAGGGGCCGGACGATGGTTTGCAAGAGGTTTTTGCTGCAATGCAACATTCTAGAACCCGGCGCCTAAATGCCGGACTTTCCGGGGCCGCGACACAATGGCCGGATGCAGGTCTTCTATGCCACGCAGTTCGTCCTGCCCCTGCCGCCCGGGCACCGCTTCCCGATGGCCAAGTACCAGCTGTTGCGCGACCGGCTGGCGGCTGAGTTGCCGTCGGTCGAACTCAGGCAGGCCCTGCCGGCCACCGACGGGGAACTGGCGCTGGTCCACGGACCGGCCTACATCGCGGCGATTTCGGACGGCTCGGTCGAACCCAGGCTCATGCGGGAGATCGGTTTTCCCTGGAGCCCGGCCATGGCCGAGCGGGCGCGCCGGTCGGTCGGCGCGACCATCGCGGCCAGCCGGCACGCCTTTCGCGCCGGCGTCGCGGCCAACATCGCCGGCGGCACCCACCACGCGAAAGCGGACCAGGGAGGCGGGTTCTGCGTGTTCAACGACGCGGCCGTGGCGGCCCGCCTGATGCAGGCGGAATGGGCGCGACTGCGGCGCGAACCGCTGCAGGTGGCGATCGTCGACCTGGACGTGCACCAGGGCAACGGCACGGCCAGCATCTTCCGGGCCGACCCGACCGTCTTCACGCTGTCGCTGCACGGGCAGAAGAACTTCCCGTTCCGCAAGGAGGCGAGCGACCTCGACGTCGACCTGCCCGACGGCTGCCGCGACGACGACTACCTGCACGCCCTGGACATGGCCCTGGACGAACTGGAGCGCCGCTTCGAGCCCGGGCTGGTGATCTACCTGGCCGGCGCCGACCCGCACGAGGGCGACCGGCTCGGGCGCCTGAAGCTCACGTGGGACGGGCTGGAGGCGCGCGACCGCCGCGTGTTCGACTGGGCCTGGCAGCGCCGCATCCCGCTCGCCTTCGCGATGGCCGGCGGCTACGGCACGCGCATCGAGGACACGGTGCAGGCCCAGGTCAATACGTTCCGGGTGGCGGCGCAGTACTGCGCACGCTGGCAGAATCGGACGCGATGAGCCTCCCCACGCCCGCCAAACCGCAGCCCGAGCCGCGCAGCGCCTACAGGACATTCCGCACGATCAGCACGCGCTGGATGGACAACGACGCCTACGGCCACGTCAACAACGTCGTCTACTACAGCTGGTTCGACACCGTGGTCAACGCGCACCTGATCGAGCAGGGCGCGCTGGACATCCACCAGGGCGAAACCATCGGCCTGGTGGTCGAGACCCAGTGCAACTATTTCTCCGCGATCGAATTTCCCCAGACCGTGGAGGCCGGCCTGCGTGTCGCCCACATGGGAAAGTCCAGCGTGCGCTACGAAGTGGGCCTGTTCGTGCAGGGCGAGCCGCTGACGGCGGCCCGCGGACATTTCGTCCACGTGTACGTGGACCGCGCCGGACGCAAGCCGGCAACGCTTCCCGACAGGCTCAAAGCCGTGCTGGAGGCGCTGAAGTGACCTCGTCCCAGGTCAGCACGGTGGTGGCGGACCCGGCGAGCGTGGATGCGGCGATCGAGAGCCGGTTTTCATGCCGGGCTTTCCTGCCCACGCCGGTGCCGCGCGAAACGATCGAGGACATCCTGCGGGTCGCGCGCCGCGCGCCGTCGGGCACCAATTGCCAGCCCTGGAAAGTCTATGTGCTGCAAGGCGGAAGCCGGGAAGCCCTGGTGGCCAAGGTGTGCGCGGCCCATGACGCGATCTTCGCCAACCCCGCGCTGGGCGCCCAGTACCCGGAGGAATACGACTACTACCCGGAACAATGGGTGCCGCCCTATATCGACCGCCGCCGCGAGAACGGATGGGGCCTGTACGGGTTGCTGGGCATCGCGAGAGGGGAGAAGGACAAGATGCATGCCCAGCTCCAGCGCAACTTCCACTTCTTCGGCGCGCCGGTGGGCTTCATGTTCACGGTGGATCGCGTGATGGGGCGCGGCTCGCTGGTCGACTACGGCACGTTCCTGCAGAACGTCATGCTGGCCGCCCGCGCGAGGGGCCTGCACACCTGCCCCCAGGCGGCATGGCTGCGCTTTTCAAGTATCGCGCTGCCGCACGTGGGCGCGGGGCCAGACGAGATGCTGGTGTGCGGCATGTCGATGGGCCATGCCGACGAAAGCGCGAAGGTGAACACGTTCCACACACCACGCGTGGCAGTGGAAGCGTTCACCCGCTGGCTGGGCTGAGCCGCCGGCAGCGGCCCAGCCCGTTGCGTCACATCTTGCCGAACTTCTTCTTCGCGTCGGCGATGCAGGTGTCCTTGGCCTGGCCGGACATCGCGTCGCAGCGCTCCTTGGCAGCCGAGTACTGGGCATCGGACTTGTCTTCGCGGGCGTCCTTGGCGGCGCCCGAGACCTTGGTGGAGTTCGCGCCTTCCTTCTCGGCGGTCTTGGCGACCTTGGCGTCGCCCTTGGCCGCGCTGTAGGAAGCCTTGGCGTCCTTCTTGCAGACGTCCTTGGCGTTGCCGTTCAGGTCCTCGCATTTCTGCTTGGCCAGCTTGTAGTCGGCTTCGGCCTTCTCGGTCTTCACCTTGGCTTCATGGCGCGGGCTCGGCTCGTGCTGCTGCTCGAGTTCGGCCTTGGCCACGTCGTGCTTGCCCTTGGCCTCGGTCTTGCAGATGTCCTTCGCGTTGCCCTTGAGCGGGTCGCACTTTTCCTTGGCCGCCTTGTAGTCGGCCTGGACGCGGTCCTTCTGGGCCTTGTAGTCGGCCTTGTCCATCGCGGCGCCGGCGCTGCCGGCAAAGCCGCAGCACAGGGCCACGGCCAGGGTCATGAGGGTCTTGTTCATGGGCATTCCTTTCCTTGGGTGGGGGGCCGGTCAGGATTTCTCGAACCGGTAGTCGGGGTTCTGGCGCTCGAACGTGTCGACCTGCCGCTCGGCTTCGTCCTTGGCGATCCCGTGGCGCTGCTGGATGCGCCCGAGCAGCTGGTCACGCTTGCCGGCGATGACGTCGAGGTCATCGTCGGTGAGCTTGCCCCACTGTTCCTTGACCTTGCCCTTGACCTGTTTCCAATTGCCTTCGATACGGTCCTGATTCATGTCTATCTCCAGAAGTTGATGGCCGCCGCGCATCGCGCAGGGGCGCTGCGGCGTGGCAAGAATCTAGGGTGGGCCCCGGCTTCGGCCGGTAGGACGCTCCGGGCAGCTTTCGTAGGCAGCTGCCTACCTGCGCAACGCGGCCGTCAGGCCGATGAAAAGGCCGGGAAAGAGGCAGACGCCATAATTGCGTGTCCTCATCCATAGAAGAACCACACCGGAGACAACCCATGTCGATTGCGGGCGTTCCCGTCGATTTCATCCTGTTCGCCTTCACCCTGCTGGGCGTCGCACTGTTTCACCACCATACCTTGTACGTGGCGCTGACGGGGCTGGTGGTGATCACGCTGTACAAGCTGATGTTCGGGGTGTTCGGCGCCGTTCCCGGCGTCCCGGGCCTGATGGGGCTGCTGGCCCATGAGTGGGTGACGCTGGCGAACCTGCTCGGCCTGCTGCTGGGCTTCGCGCTGCTGTCCGACCATTTCGAACGCAGCGGCATCCCGGCCCTGCTGCCGCACTATCTTCCGGACGACTGGAAGGGCGGGTTCTTCCTGCTCGTGCTCGTCTTCGTGATTTCCAGTTTCCTGGACAACATCGCTGCCGCCATGATCGGCGGGACCATGGCCGCCGTTCTCTACAAGAAGCGGGTGCACATCGGCTTCCTGGCCGGCATCGTTGCCGCCAGCAATGCGGGCGGGTCGGGCAGCGTCGTGGGGGACACCACCACCACGATGATGTGGATCGCCGGCGTGAGGCCGGGGCAGGTGTTCGAGGCCTATGTCGCCGCCGGCACGGCAATGCTGATCTTCGGCGTCCTGGCCGCGCGCCAGCAGCACGCCTTCCAGCCGATCATGAAGGAGAACCCCGAAGACGCGAGGCTGGACGGCTCGCGGCTGACTGTCGTGGCCATCATCCTGCTGTCGGCTGTCGGCGCCAACGTCTTCTTCAATCTGAACTTCCCGGCCGTGCTCAATCACGTGCCGGTGATCGGCCTGGCGGTCTGGGCCGCGATCGTCGTGACCGCGGGTTGGCGCAAGCCGAACTGGGGCCTGCTGCCCGAAGCCTTCAAGGGCAGCGTCTTCCTGCTCTCGCTGGTGATGTGCGCGGCGATGATGCCGGTCGAACACCTGCCGACGGCGTCGTGGCAGACGGCGCTGGGCCTGGGCTTCCTGAGCGCCGTGTTCGACAACATCCCGCTCACGGCCCTGGCGCTGCACCAGGGCGGCTATGACTGGGGCTTCCTCGCCTACGCCGTCGGCTTCGGCGGTTCAATGATCTGGTTCGGCTCCTCGGCCGGCGTCGCGTTGTCCAACATGTACCCGCAGGCGCGCTCGGTCGGCGCGTGGCTCAGGGCCGGCTGGCATATCGCCCTGGCATATGTCGTCGGGTTCTTCGTGCTGATGGTGGTGCTCGGCTGGCACCCGGACGAATTGCATCGCAGGAGCGGGGCTGCGCCCGATGCGGCCGGACAGTCCACGCCGGCCCAGCCGGCCGCCGCCAAGCCCTGATCTACCGACCATGAAGAAAGCCAGGATCCTCGTCGCCCGCGCGGTCTTTCCGGAGATCATCGCGCAGCTGGAACAGTACTTCGAAGTCGAGCACAACCAGGCCGATGAGCCTTGGTCGAAACAGCAACTGGCGGACAGGCTGCGCGACAAGGTGGGCGCCTTCACGACCGGCGGCGAGCGCATCGACGCCGACGTGCTGGCCGCAGCGCCGCAGCTGAAGATCTGCGCGAACATGGCGGTGGGCTACAACAACTTCGACCTGCCCGCGATGACCGCGCGCAAGGTGCTGGGCACCAACACGCCGGACGTCCTGACGGAGACCACGGCCGATTTCGGTTTCGCGTTGCTCATGGCCACGGCGCGCCGGGTCACCGAAAGCGAGCATTACCTGCGCGCCGGCAAGTGGCAGCGCTGGAGCTACGACATGTTCGCGGGCTCCGACATCCACGGCAGCACGCTCGGCATCCTGGGCATGGGCCGGATCGGGCAGGGCATCGCGCGGCGCGGGGCGCACGGCTTCGGCATGAACGTGATCTACCACAACCGCTCGCGGCTGGCGCCGGACCTCGAAGCGCAATGCAGGGCGCGCTACGTCGGCAAGGAGGAGTTGCTCAGGACGGCGGACCACCTCGTGCTGGTGCTGCCCTATTCACCGGAGTCGCACCATGCCATCGGCGCGGCCGAACTGGCTTTGATGAAGCCGTCGGCCAACCTGGTCAACATCGCGCGCGGCGGCATCGTCGACGACGCGGCCCTCGCCGTGGCGTTGCGCGAAAAGAAGATCGCCGCGGCGGGCCTGGACGTTTTCGAGGGAGAGCCCCGGGTCGCATCCCGACCTGCTGACGGTGCCCAATGTCGTCCTGACGCCGCACATCGCGAGCGCCACCGTGCCGACACGAAAGGCGATGGCGCAACTGGCCGCCGACAACCTGGTCGGCTTCCTGGTGAAGGGCAAGGCGCTGAACCCGCTGAACCCGGAAGCGCTGAAGTAAGAGCCTCGATTGGAACTCTGGCTCATCATCGCGCTGGCCATTGCCAACCTGGCGGTGGTGTTCATGGTGCTCTTGCGCAAGCCCCCGGAGAACGAGGCGGCACGGACGGAACTGCTCGCCGCCAACGAGCGGATGGAGCGGGAGCTGCGCCGCGAAATCAGCGAGTCGTCGCGCGGCGCGCGCACCGAGCTCACGCACACGCTGGCCACCTTCCAGGAGTCGCTGGTCAAGCAGGGCGCCGAAGCCACGCGCACCCAGAACACGCAGATCGACGCCTTCGCCCAGCAGCTCACGCTGCTGCAGAAGACGCTGTCGGACACACTCACCCTGCAGCTGCAGAACCTGAGCGAATCCAACGCACGCCGCATGGCGGAAGTGCGCGCCACGCTGGAGGCGCAGCTGGCTCTGCTGCAGCAGACGAACAGCGCCAAGCTCGAGGAGATGCGAAAGACCGTCGACGAGAAGCTGCAGACCACGCTCGAAACACGCCTGGGAGAGAGCTTCAAGCAGGTCGCCGACCGCCTCGAGCAGGTGCACAAGGGCCTGGGCGAGATGCAGACGCTGGCGCAGGGCGTCGGCGACCTGCAGCGCGTGCTGACCAACGTCAAGAGCCGCGGGATGTTCGGCGAAGTCCAGCTGGAAGCGCTGCTCGAACAGGTGCTCACGCCCGAGCAGTACGGCAAGCAGGTCGAGACCCGGCCGCGCAGCAACCAGCGCGTGGACTTCGCGATCCGCTTTCCGGGCCGCAGTGCCGACGGCATTCCGGTATGGCTGCCCATCGATGCGAAATTCCCGCGCGACGACTACGAACGCCTGCTCGACGCGCAGGACCGCGCCGACCCGGCCGCCGCCGACATCGCGGCCCGGGCGCTGGAGGCGCGTATCCGCACCGAGGCCAAGTCGATCAGCGAGAGCTACCTGTGCCCGCCGCAGACCACCGATTTCGCGATCCTGTTCCTGCCGATCGAGAGCCTCTACGCCGAGGTCCTGCGGCGCCCCGGGCTGATGGACGGCCTGCAGCGCGACTATCGCGTCACGCTGGCGGGGCCGACGACCCTGCTGGCGATGCTCAACAGCCTGCACATGGGCTTTCGCACGCTGGCGCTGGAGCAACAGGCCTCGGAGGTGTGGAAAGTCCTCGGTGCCGTCAAGACAGAGTTCGAGCGCTACGGCACCTGGGTGGACAGGATCCGCGAGCAGGTGCGCAAGGCCTCCGACACGCTGGAGACCGCGTCCACGCGCACCAACCAGATGCGCCGGGCGCTGAAGGTCGTCGAAGCCTTGCCCGACGAGCAGGCCCAGGCCCTGTTGCCGCCGGCCGCCGAAGGGGACGACGCGGGCCCATGACCGGAGGCCTCAGTCCCGCACTCGCGCGCCTGATCGCCGGTCATGTCTTCCTGCACGCCTGCATGGCGGGCACGCGCATGGCGGCGCCGCTGCTCGCGCTGCGGCAAGGCTACAGCGAGGCCGCAGTCGGCGTGCTGCTGGCGCTCTTTGCGCTGACCCAGGTGTTCCTCGCGCTGCCGGCCGGGCGCTTCGCCGACCGCCATGGGCTCAAGCGGCCGATGGGCATCTCCATCATTGCCGCGACCCTGGGCGCGGGCCTGGCCGTCGTGTGGCCCGTGTTCCCGGTGCTCTGCGTGAGCGCGCTGCTGACCGGCGGGGCGACCGGCGCGGCGTCCATCGCCCTGCAGCGGCACGTGGGCCGCGCCGCGGAAAACCCGACCCAGCTCAAGCAGGTGTTCTCGTGGCTGGCGATCGGCCCGGCCGTGTCCAACTTCATCGGCCCGTTCGCCGCGGGCCTGATCATCGACCACGGCGGCTTCCGGGCCGCATTCCTGGTGCTCGCGGCCTTCCCGCTGGTGGGCTGGCTCTGGATCCGGGTGACCAAGGAGTTGCCGCCGGTCATCCGTGCCGCAGGCGCCCACCACGGCGCGGCATGGAACCTGGTGCGCGAGCCGATGTTCCGCCGCCTGCTGATCGTGAACTGGCTGCTGTCGTCCTGCTGGGACGTCCACACCTTCGTGGTGCCGGTGCTGGGCCATGAGCGGGGCTTGTCGGCGTCGGTGATCGGCACCATCCTGGGCGCGTTCGCGGTGGCGGCAGCGCTGGTGCGGGTAGGGCTGCCGATGGTTGCCGCCTACCTGCGAAGAATGGGCGCTGATCGCCGGGGCCATGGTCGCCACGGCCTTGCTGTTCGGCGTCTATCCCTTCCTGGACTCGCCGCTGGCGATGGGCCTGTGCTCCGTGCTGCTCGGCGTGGCGCTCGGAACCGTGCAGCCGATGATCATGAGCACGCTGCACCAGATCACGCCCGAGGCGCGGCACGGCGAGGCCGTGGCGCTGCGCGTGATGGCGATCAACGCCTCCAGTGTCTCGATGCCGATGTTGTTCGGCGTGGCCGGGACGGTGATCGGAATCTCCGGCGTCTTCTGGGCCGTCGGCCTCGCGGTGGGCGCCGGATCCCGGCTGGCCTTCGGCCTCAAAGCCGGTAGAAGCCCTTGATGATGTCCCAGGCCGCCTGCGGCTCGTCGGCATACTGGAAAAGGTCGAGGTCGGCCGGGGAAATTACCCCCTCCTCGATCAACACGTCGAAGTTCACCAGGCGCTTCCAGTAGTCGGAGCCGAACAGGACGATGGGCACCTGCTTGGACTTGCGTGTCTGCACCAGCGTGATCACCTCGAACAACTCGTCCAGCGTGCCGAAGCCGCCGGGGAACGCCACCAGCGCCTTGGCGCGCATCATGAAGTGCATCTTGCGCAGGGCGAAGTAATGGAACTTGAATGAAAGCGCGGGCGTGACGTAGGGGTTGGCGCTTTCCTCCATCGGCAGCGCGATCGACAGCCCCACGCTGATCCCGTCGCCCTCATAGGCGCCGCGGTTGGCGGCCTGCATGATGCCCGGCCCGCCGCCGGTGCAGATGAACAGCATGTCCTCCGGGTTCTTCCCCGCGCTGTACTGGGCGACCAGCTTGCCGAAGGCCCGCGCCTTCTCGTAGTACTGGGCGTTGCGGGCCAGGGCCCGCACCCGGCGCAGCTGCGCCTCGTCGCCACTCGCTTCGGCGGCCGCCACCATCGCGGTGGAATCCTCCTCGCTGCGAAAGCGGGCGCTGCCGAAGACGACGATGGTGTTCTCGATGCCCATGGCCTGCTGCTCCAGGTCCGGCTTGAGGAGTTCGAGCTGGAACCGGATGCCGCGCGTCTCGCGGCGCAGCAGGAATTCCGGGTCGGCGAATGCCAGCCGGCTGGCGTCGGGATCGAGCGGCAGGCCGGCCTCGGAGTGAGCTTGCAGCGTGGCCCATGCATCGGCCAGGCGGCGGTCGTGGATGTTGCGGGTGGAAGAAGCCATGGCGACATTCTGGGGCCATTTCGGGCGTTCTCCGTTATCCTTGCGGCCAAAGAAAATTGTTGGGGACTGCCGGTGGACCAGACGAACTATCACGTGCTGCTCGACGGTCGCAAGGTGGGCCCTTACGACCGCAGGACCATCGTCGGCATGCGCATCAAGAAGACGCTGACGAGCGACCACGTGCTGATCGGCACGGACGGCGCGCAGCTGACCGTCGCCGAGCTGATCGGACACCCTTCGCCCCGGCCCTTCAACCCCGACCGCAGCGGAAGCTTTTCGCTGGTGCAGGCGACCTACGCAGCCAGCCTGGTGGACGTGGCGGGCAAGGGCATGGACATTCCCCGGTTCAAGGGGGAAATCGAAGTGCGGGTGCAGGGCGAGGTGCTGCGCGTTGCGGGTCGCTTTCGCCGAGGCCTGCGCTGGAAGGAAGATCGCGTCAAGCTCGTCCTGCGCGACGTCCAGCATGCGCGCGTCAAGGGCTCCCAGGTGGACATGTGGCTGCGGGCCGCGCAGCCGGGCGGGCCCATGCAGCGCGTATCGCTGGAGATGTTCACGCATGAAGCGGCGGGAGAACTGGTCGACTGGCTACCCGCGGCGACACCCTGGCCGGAATCCGCCGAGGCGGCGGCCCGCCCGAGAATTGCGGGCGAGAGGACACTGTGGCTGGCCGGTCTGGCCGGCATGGCGACCGTGGTCATCGTCCTGGTCCTGGTGGCGCTGACGCGAAGCCGCGTCTACTGAGCTGGCCGGGCGATTCCCTCAGAAGCGGGCGGACAGCCACCGCAGCAGCGGCTCGCGCGCGTCGGCAAGGTTCTTGTAGGCGAGCACGGCCGGCGACATGGAGGCGATCGAGTCGTGCAGGCGCCGCGCCTGCAGCGGCGCCTGCACTGCGTCGGCCAGTGGCTGCAGCATGACGCGGATCGAGAACACCGCCTGCGACGTCCCGCGGCCAACCGGAAAGAAGGCCTGGCGTTCGGCGCGCAGCCAGCATTGCGAGGCGAACGCCTCGGGGTCCGCCGCGCCGGGCCAGGGCGTGCGGGGTCGGCGGCGCGGATGCTGGTCGTACCCGGGCGAAGGGCTGATGGTCCAGACGGAGCGCTCCCAGCAGTCGCCACCGGTTGCCAGGGCGACCAGCTGGCGGGAAGCAGCGACCAGCACGGCGTTGTCGGCGACCGGGGCATGCAGCGCCCTGAAGTCCAGTCCGACCTTTTCTTCCGGGGCCCAGTGCGAAGGCACGCAGACGCACAGCCACGGCAAGGTGCCGGTGGCGCCGTCGAGCACGGCGAAGTCTTCCTCGTACCGCAATTCGATCGGCCTGTCGCCACCGCCCCCGGCCCGGCCGCCCCGGGCGTCAATGGCGTCCAATGCTGGCGCGGGGTCGAACCCCGGCACGACGTGGCGCGAACCGCCGGCTTGCAGCACGGCGAGCTTCTCGGCGCAGAGCCGGCTCGAGGCCTCCAGCGGCGTCAGCCGCAGCGCCCCGGCGTCGACGCGCCGCAACCCGGGCTGCATGCGGAACGGAACGGGAATCTGCGCGAAGTCGAAGTCCATGCGGAACGTGCGGAACGAGAGGGCGTCCGGCGGAAAAAGAAAAGGCTCCTTGCGGAGCCTGCATGGTAGCCGTGACGGTGAGGTCAGACGCGGCGGCGGTATTCGCCGGTGCGGGTGTCGATTTCCACCTTGTCGCCCTGGGCCACGAAGATCGGCACGCCGATCTCGAAGCCGGTGGCGATCTTGGCGGGCTTGAGCACCTTGCCCGAGGTGTCGCCCTTGACGGCCGGCTCGGTCCAGGTGATCTCGCGCTCGACGCTGGTGGGCAGTTCGACCGACAGCGCCTTGCCTTCGTAGAAGACCACGTCAGCGGGCATGCCGTCTTCCAGGTAGTTCAGCGCGTCGCCCATGTTCTCGGCCTCGACCTCGTACTGGTTGTAGTCGGCGTCCATGAACACGTACATCGGGTCGGCGAAGTAGGAGTAGGTGCACTCCTTCTTGTCCAGCACGATCTGGTCGATCTTGTCGTCCGCCTTGAACACCACTTCGGTGTTGAAGTTGGCGATCAGGCTCTTGAGCTTCATGCGCACGGTGGCGGCGTTGCGCCCGCCCCGGGCGTATTCGGTCTTGAGCACGACCATCGGGTCCTTGCCGTTCATGATCACGTTGCCGGCCCGGATTTCTTGAGCGATTTTCATAGCGATTTAGGTAGGGTTGGCCGCGCTGCGCTTCAAGAGGAAGCGCCAAATCCGCGGCAGTGCCGGGCGCTCGGGCCCCCGGGGACCTGCGGAATCTGCGCAAAGCCCTGAATTTTAGCGTCTTTTTGCACCCGATCGGCCCGGGCGCGTGGACGGCGCCCTTGCTTCGAGAGCGCAACGCCGCGTTCAGGCTGCCTTAAGTGTTGTTCCTGCAGACTCGGCCGCATGCAATTTGTCGATGATGGGCAGGGCGAGCGCGCCGGGCCGGCTGCTCTGTGGCCCTGGACTTTTATCACGCTGGGGCTGGTTCTTGCGTGGGACGCGGGGGGCATGGACCTGGCGTTGGCGCGACTGGTGGCCAACGGCCACGGCTTCGCCCTGCGCGAAAACTGGTTCGTGGGCGTCGTCCTGCACGACTGGATGCGGAAGCTGGCCTTCGTCGCCGCGGCCTGGCTGCTGGCCGGCATCTGGTGGCCCACGGGCGTGTTGCGCCGGCTGTCCCGGCCGGCACGCATCCAATGGCTGGCGGGCCTGGTGCTGGGCGTGGTGCTGATCAACCTCCTGAAGCACTGGAGCCGGACAAGCTGTCCCTGGGACCTCGCCGAATTCGGCGGAACCGGCACCTACCTCACGCACTGGGCCTGGGGCCTGACCGACGGCGGGCCTGGGCGCTGCTTCCCGGCCGGCCACGCTTCGGCCGGCTTCGCCTTCCTGGGCGGCTTTTTCGTGCTGCGGCCGGTGTCGCCGGGCCTGGCCCGTCGCTGCCTGGCGCTGGTGCTCGCCGCGGGTTTCGCCCTCGGATTGGCCCAACAGCTGCGCGGCGCGCATTTCATGAGCCACACGCTGTGGACGGCCTGGTTCTGCTGGGCCGCCGCTTCGCTGGTCGACGCGGCATCACGCTTGGGTTCGCAGGAGTACGAAGGCATACTTGCCTACCATGAAGTTTCCTGAGGTTCGCGCGGCTGCGCGGCCGGCAATCCACGTCGAGACACTGCTGCTGCTGGGCGCCATCTTCCTGATGCTGGCGGGCAACGGGTCGTTCTGGCGCGCGGCATTGGCCGACCGCCCGGCGGGCGAGCCCGCGACCTGGCTGTTCGCCGCGGCGGTGTTCACCGCTTTCACGGCGTTCTATTTCGCCGCTGCGGCGCTCGTGGCCAACCGCCACACGGCCAAGCCGCTGCTCACGGTGCTGTTCATGATATCGGCCGCAGCGGCCTATTACATGAACCGCTACTCGGTGTATTTCGACCGGGCGATGCTGCGCAACGTCTTCGCGACGAATTACAAGGAAGCCAGCGAACTTCTCGGGTGGGACCTGCTGCTCTACCTGCTTGCCTTCGGTGTCCTGCCGTCGGCGCTGGTGTGGTGGACCCAGCTCAAGCGCCGGCCCTTGCGGCGCGCAGTGCTGGTGCGGCTGGCATGGGTCGGGCTGGCCGTCGTGACCGGTGTCGCCAGCCTGCTGCTGGTGTTCGCGGATTTCGCCTCGCTCATGCGCAACCACCGCGAAGTGCGGCATTTGTTGACACCGGGCAACCTGGTCGCAGCGAGCGCCGCCAATGCCTGGGGCCGCGCCAAGCGGCCCAACCAGCCCAAGATTCCCGTGGGTGCCGACGCCCGGCTGGGCGCGGCCTGGCAGGGGCGCACCCGGCCCGCGTTGTTCGTGCTCGTGATCGGCGAGACTGCGCGCGCCCAGAATTTCGCGCTCAACGGCTACGCGCGGCCCACCAACCCCCGCCTTTCCGGGCTGGACGTGATCAATTTCCCGCACGCGCAGGCGTGCGGCACGTCGACGGAAGTTTCGCTGCCCTGCATGTTCTCCCCCTTCGGGCGGCGCAACTACGACGAGGAAAACATCCAGACCCACGAATCCCTGCTGCACGTGCTCGCGCGCGCGGGCTTCAAGGTCCTGTGGCGCGACAACCAGAGCGGCTGCAAGGGCGTGTGCGACGGCCTGCCCTCCGAACAGCTGGACCAGGCCAAGGTGGCCGCGCTGTGCGGCGAGGGCCAATGCCTGGACGAGGTCCTGCTCGATGGCATGGAGGGCATCGCGCGCGACACCCGCGGCAACCTGTTCGTGGTGATGCACCAGCTCGGCAGCCATGGCCCGGCGTACTTCAAGCGCTACCCGGCCGTTTTCAAGCGGTTCACGCCGGCATGCGAAACCGAGGACCTGCGCCACTGCACGCAGGCCGAGATCGTCAACGCCTACGACAACTCGCTGCTGTACACCGACTTCGTGCTGGGCAAGATCGATCGACTTCCTGGACAAGGCCCAGGCGACGCACGACACGGCCATGTTGTATGTGTCGGACCACGGCGAATCGCTGGGCGAGGCCGGCCTGTACCTGCACGGCGTGCCGTATTCCATCGCGCCGGAAGTGCAGCGGAACGTGCCTTTCGTCGTGTGGCTGTCGCCGGCGTTCCGGCGGGATTTCCAGGTGGGGCAGAAGTGCCTGCGCGAGCACGCGTCGCAGCCGGTCGGCCACGACAACCTGTTCCATTCGCTGCTCGGCGTGCTGGACGTCCAGACCACAGCCTACGACGCGGCGATGGATATTTTCGCCCCCTGCCGCGGGCGCTCAACGGCGGAAACAACACCTTGACGAGCAGGCCGCCGCCGGGCGCGTCTTCCAGGGTGACCTGCGCCCCGTGCCGCTGCGCCACGGCCCGGACGATGGCCAGGCCGAGCCCGCTGCCGTTGGGCACCGCCGAACCGGGCGACCGGTAGAAGCGGTCGAAGACGCGCTCGCGCTCCGGCGGCGCGATGCCGGGCCCGGTGTCGCTCACGGCCAGGCAGGGCGCTCTCCCTCGCCATTGCGCGCGAGACGTCGACCTTGCCGCCGCGCGGTGTGTAGCGCAGCGCGTTGTCCACCAGGTTGTCCAGCAGCATGGTCAGCTGCGAAACGTCGCCGGTCGCCGGCACGGGCAGGGCCGCCGCCGCGCCCAGGTCGATGCCCAGGTCGTCGGCGCGGGCGCTGAAGCGGCCCACGGTGGCGCGCGCCAGCTCGGCCAGGTCCAGCGGCTCCGCGCTTGATGCGCCGGCGCCTCCGGCCCGAGCCTGGACAGCTGCAGCAGTTGCTCCACCAGGTGCTGGGCCCGCGCGATGCCGGCGCGCAGCTCCTGCAGGGCGGCAGTGCGCTGGGCGCCGTCGCCCGCGCGTTCCAGCAGCTGCAGCTGCAGCCGCAGCGCGGTGATCGGGGTGCGCAGTTCGTGCGCCGCGTCGGCCACGAAATGGCGCTGCAGCGCCAGCGCGCTGCCCAGCCGCGCCATCAGGTCGTTGATGGCACCGATCAGCAGGTGCAGCTCGGGCGGCTGGCCGGCCATGCGGAATGGGATGCAGCGCCTCCACGCTGCGGGCCGTGACTTCGCTGGCCGCGTTCGACAGCGGCGCCAGGCCGCGCCGCAGCGCCAGCGTCAGCAGGCCCGCGATCAGGCGCCAGCAGGACCAGGGCCGGGAACACGAGCGTGGTGGCGGTCTCGCGGGCCAGCGAGTCGCGCTCGCTCGCGCGCTGCGCGGCCTGCACGATGCCGTCTTCCAGCACGATGGTGTAGAGATGCCACTTCTCGCCGCCCAGCACCACTTCGCTCAGGCCGCTGCGCGACAGGAAGGGCAGGGCCACGCCCTCGTCGGAGCTGTGCATGCGCCGGCCGTCGCGGGTCCAGACGGCGGTGACGAACTCGAACTTTCCGTACTCTTCGTAGACCCGGGGCAGCTGCTGCGCCAGGCGCGGCGGCCGCGCCACGCCGTAGGTGCCGTGGTGGTTGGCCACCGCCAGCGCCACCTGCTTGAGGTTGTCCTCGAAGACTTCGCCCATCTCGTGCGCCAGCACCCACCAGGAGCCGCCGACCAGGAGCGCGGCGCCGACCAGCAGCGCGCCCATGGCCCACAGCAGCACGCGGCGATGGATCGAGGCGGTCATGGCTGGACCACCTTGTAGCCGACGCCGCGCACGTTGCGGATGGTGTCGGCGCCGAGCTTGCGCCGCAGGTTGTGCAGGTGCACCTCCACGGCGTTGCTGCCGACTTCGCGCTCCCAGCCGTAGAGGGCATCCTCCAGCTGCTCGCGCGAGAGCACGGCGCCCGGGCGCTGCATCAGCGCTTCCAGCAGCGCGAACTCGTTCGCCGAGAGGTTGACCAGCTCGTCGGCGCAGGCGCACCTCGCGGCGTACCGGGTCCAGCACGAGCGCGCCGCATTCGAGCAGCGGTCCGGCGCTGCCGGCGCGGCGGCGCAGCAGCGCGCGCACGCGCGCCACCAGCTCGTCCAGGTCGAAAGGCTTGAGCACGTAGTCGTCGGCGCCTTCGTTCAGCCCGGCGATGCGGTCGGCCACCGCGTCGCGTGCCGTCACGACCAGCACCGGGATGGCGTCGTGCCGCCGGCGCAAGTCGCGCAGCAGCGCCATGCCGTCCTTGCCCGGCAAGCCGAGGTCGAGCACCAGCCAGGTCGTAGACGCCGTTGGCCAGCGCGAGCTCCGCGGCCTGGCCGTCGGTGACCCAGTCCACGGCGAAGCCGGCGTCGCCCAGGCCCTGGCGCATGGCGCGGCCGATCATGTCGTCGTCCTCGACCAGCAGCAATCTCATGATGGTGCAGCGGCCGTGGCGCACGAAGCGCAGCAGCTGCGTCACCAGGTCGTCCTGCGGCAGCAGCCGCTGGCGGGCCTGCTGCACGCAGCCGGCCCAGGCCGGCGCGTCGGCGCAGGGAAGGGCGGCGGCAGTCACTCCGTTCCAGGCTCGTGGAAGCTCGCGCAGCGACGCGGGTGCGTCGAGCCAGTCGAGAAACGCCGCGCAGCTTGGCGTGGTGCGCGTCGTCGTGCTGCGGGTAGATCTGCCAGACCAGGGGCTTGCCGGCCCACAGCGCCCGCACCAGCGAGTCTTCGCCGCGCACGAAGTTGAGGTCGCAGGCCCAGAGCAGGTGGTCGAACTCGGGCTGGCGGCAGCAGCGGCAGCCAGGTGATCGACAGCGCGCATGGCCGTTCCAGCCCGGATCGGCCGGTCATCCTTGCCCGCGATCGCGGCGCGCACGGCCGTCGCGGTGCGGCCCGCGGTCACCAGCAGGCGGGTATGGCGTCGAGGCCTCGTGCCCAGTGCGCCGAGCAGCCGCTCCAGGGCGGGCGGCTCGTAGCAGAACAGGCTCACCAGCCGCGCGCCTGCGCGGGCTGATGCCGTGCCGGTGCAGCCAGCCGTCGCGGTCGAAGCCGGCCTGGCGCTGCGTCAGGTCGTCCTCGCGCAGCAGGCCGCCGGTGCGCGCCGTGAAACCGGGGTAGAAGAAATGCTTGGTCAGGCCGGCCGCCGGACCCGCCAGCACCGGCGAGGGCAGCCCGTGGCTGCGTTCGGCGAAGGATTCGGCCGTGAGGTATTCGAGGTTGATCCATGCGGGCTGGCGGCCGTGGGCGCGGGCCTGGCCGCGCATGGCGGCCTGGAACGGCGCGGTCGAGTTCGCAGCCGAAGGCCTCGATCACGACGTCGGCCGGGTGCCTGCGGTCGGCGAGTGCGCGTCCCAGGGCAGGACCTGCACGCCGGGTTGGCCGCCGCGGGGCCATCCACTGCGAGCGCCGAGGCGTCGTCCACCCACAGGCGCACCTGCTCGCCGCGCGCGGCCAGCTGCGCCGACAGGCGCCAGCACACGCCGATGTCGCCGTGGTTGTCGATGACCTTGCAGAAGATGTCCCAGAGCATGTGAGGGCTGATGCCTTTGCGCAGATTGTCCACAATAGCGCCTGTATGTCCGAGGTCCATTCCGAACAACTGCTGGCGCAGGTCGCCGCGCTGCCCGCCCTGCCGGGCGTCTACCGCTATTTCGACGCCGACGGCGGCGTGCTCTACGTGGGCAAGGCGCGCAACCTCAAGAAGCGCGTTTCCAGCTATTTCCAGAAGAACCACGGCGGCACGCGCATCGGCCACATGATCGGCAAGATCGTGCGGATGGAGACCACGGTGGTGCGGTCGGAGGCCGAGGCGCTGCTGCTGGAAAACAACCTGATCAAGACGCTCAATCCGCGCTACAACATTCTTTTCCGCGACGACAAGAGCTATCCCTATCTCAAGATCTCGGGCCCCGACAAGGCCGCGGACGAAGCGGCGCAGCCTTCGGCGGCGGCTTTTCCGCGCGTTGCCTACTACCGCGGCGCGGTGGACCGCAAGCACCGCTACTTCGGGCCCTATCCGAGCGCGTGGGCCGTGAAGGAGTCGATCCAGCTGCTGCAGAAAGTGTTCCGGCTGCGCACCTGCGAGGACACCGTCTTCGCGAACCGCACGCGGCCCTGCCTGCTGTACCAGATCAAGCGCTGCTCGGGCCCTTGCGTCGACCTGGTCTCGCCGCAGGACTACCGGCAGGACGTCCAGCACGCGCGAGGCCTTCCTGCGCGGCGAGACCCAGGCCGTGCTGGCCGCGCTCGAGGAGCGGATGATGCGCCACGCGCAGGCCCTGGAGTTCGAGCAGGCCGCCGAGCTGCGCAACCAGATGAGCGCGCTGTCCAAGGTGCTGCACCAGCAGTCGGTGGAAACCATCTCGGACAAGGACGTGGACATCCTTGCCGTCAGGGTGCAGGGCGGCAAGGCCTGCGTGAACCTGGCCATGGTGCGCGGCGGCCGGCACCTGGGCGACCGGCCCTATTTCCCGAGCCACATCGAGGACGCCGCGGCGGTGCAGGACTTCGAAACCATTGCCGACGAGAACCTGCCGGCGGCGCCCTCCGTGCGTGTCGAGGTGCAGGTGCTGGAGGCCTTCATCGCGCAGCACTACATCGGCGTGCCGGCGCCGCCGGCCCTCATCACCAGCGAGCCGGTCAGCCGCGAGCTGATCGACGCGCTGTCGGAGCAGTGCGGGCTGCGGATCGCCGCCGTGCACAACCCGCGCGAGCAGCGGCGGCTGTGGCTGGAGATGGCGCAGAAGAACGCCGACCTCCAGCTGGCGCGGCTGCTGGCGCGAGGAGGGCTCGCAGCAGGCCCGCACCCGCGCGCTGGTGGAGGCGCTGGACCTGTCGCCGGACGACCTGGACGGCTTTCGCATCGAGTGCTTCGACATTTCGCACACGGCCGGGGAATCGACCCAGGCCTCCTGCGTGGTGTTCCACCACCACAAGATGCAGAACGCGGAATACCGGCGCTACAACATCGACGGCATCACGCCGGGCGACGACTACGCCGCCATGCGGCAGGTGCTGATGCGCCGCTACGCCAAGCTGGCCGAAGCGGGCCGCGACCCGCCCGACGCCACGCCGCCCCGGGCGGCAGGAGGCAGCGCGGGCCGCCTGCCCGACCTGGTGCTGGTGGACGGCGGCAAGGGCCAGGTCAGCATGGCGCGCGAGGTGTTCGCCGAACTGGGGCTGGACCTGGCGGTGATCGTCGGGGTGGAAAAGGGCGAGGGCCGCAAGGTGGGGCTGGAGGAACTGGTGTTCGCGGACGGCCGCGACAAGGTCTACCTGGGCCGCGACTCGGCCGCGCTGATGCTGGTGGCGCAGATCCGCGACGAGGCGCATCGCTTCGCCATCACCGGCATGCGCGCGCGCCGGGCCAAGGTGCGGGTCGGCGGCAGCCAGCTGGAGGACATCCCGGGCATCGGCGCCAAGAAGCGCGCCCGCTTGCTGCAGCGGTTCGGCGGGGTGCGGGGCGTGGCTGCCGCCGGGGTGGACGACATCGCCAGCGTGGACGGGATCTCCCGGGAGCTGGCGGAGGAAATCTACCGCGCACTGCACTAGGCGCCCGGCGCGTCAGCCGCCTGAAGGCACGGGCGCGCGCCGCATGCCAGAATCGGGGCCATGTTCCTCACCATTCCCACGATCCTCACCTGGACGCGCATCGTCGCCATCCCGCTGATCGTGGGGGTCTTCTACCTGGGGCTGGCCCCGGCGCTGCAGAACCTGATCGCCACGGTGATGTTCGTGGCCTTCGCGCTGACCGACTGGCTGGACGGCTACCTGGCGCGCCGGTTGAACCAGACGTCGTCCTTCGGCGCCTTCCTCGACCCGGTGGCGGACAAGTTCCTGGTCTGCGCGTCGCTGCTGGTGCTGGTGCACCTGCAGCGCGCGGACGTGTTCGTGGCGCTGATCATCATCGGCCGCGAGATCGCCATCTCGGCGCTGCGCGAATGGATGGCGCAGATCGGCGCCGCCAAGAGCGTGGCGGTGCACATGCTGGGCAAGCTCAAGACGACGGCGCAGATGGTCGCCATTCCCTTCCTGCTGTTCCACGGCAACCTGTTCGGCCTGATCGACACCCACCTCTGGGGCACCTGGCTGATCTGGGTGTCGGCCATCCTCACCGTGTGGTCGATGGCCTATTACCTGCAGAAGGCATTGCCGGAAATCCGCAAGCGGGTGAAGTAGGGCGCCGCCATGACCTCCGATTCGCGCCAGGACGCGCTGGTGCGGGCCATGCCCGCGGTGTTCGTCCTGATCTGGAGCACGGGCTTCATCGTGGCGCGGTTCGGCATGCCGTTCGCGCCGCCGATGAAATTCCTGGCGGTGCGCTATTTCCTTTCGGTCGCCTGCTTTGCCGTGTGGGCCGTGCTGGCCGGCGTGCCGCTGGTGCCCGCGAACGCGCGCCAGTCGCTGCACCTGGGCGTCACGGGCGTCCTCATGCATGCGGGTTACCTGGGCGGGGTCTGGGCGGCCGTCAAGCTGGGCATGGGCGCCGGCCTCGCGGCGCTGCTGGTGGGCCTGCAACCGGTGCTGACGGCGGTGTGGATCTCTTCGCGCGGCGGCGACGTCGCGGCGCGCCAATGGACCGGCCTCGCGCTGGGGTTCGCCGGCCTGGCGCTGGTGGTCTGGCAAAAGCTCGGCGTGGGGGAGGTCCATCCGGCCAATGTGCTGCTGGCCGTGGGCGCGTTGCTCAGCATCACCGCGGGCACGCTCTACCAGAAGCGTTTCCTCACGCCATGCGACGTGCGCACCGCCAGCCTGGTGCAACTGTCCGCGGCGTTCGCGGTGACGCTGCCCCTTGCGCTGCTGGAGCCCGAGGCGATGCGCTGGAACGGCCAGTTGGTCGGCGCCATGGCCTGGTCGGTGCTTGCGTTGACGCTGGGCGGCAGTTCGCTGCTGTACCTGCTGATCCAGCGTGGGGCGGCGACGGCCGTGACCAGCCTGCTCTACCTGGTGCCGCCCTGCACGGCGGTGATGGCGTGGCTGCTGTTCGGTGAGGCCATCACGGCTATCACCATTGCCGGCATGGCGTTCACGGCGGTGGGCGTGAGCCTCGTGGTGCGGGCGCCCGCGCCGCGCCCTTGAGCTTCCAGGGTTCGCCCCGGAAGCGCTCGGCCAGGAAATCGATCAGCAGGCGCACGCGCCGGGGCGTCTGCGCGCGATGCGGCGCCAGCCAGTGGATGTCCGCGTCCCACATCGCATGCCCCGGCAACACGCGCACCAGCAGGCCGGACGCGAGCTGCGGGGCGATGTCCCAGAGGCTGCGCATCATGATGCCGCGGCCCGACAGGCACCAGTCCCGCACCAGCTCACCGGAGTTGCTCGACAGCGGTCCCTGGACCCGCACGCGCACTTCCGACTTGTCGCGCTCCTTGCGCAGCGCCCACATGTCGAAGCGCTGGTCGTTCTCGCGCACGATGAGGCAGTCGTGCTGCGCGAGGTCCGCCGGCGTGGCGGGCGTGCCCCTTTGGCGCAAATACTGGGGTGCCGCAACCAGCACCCGCTGGTTGCGCGCGAGCCGGCGGCCGACCCATTCCGACGCGCGCCGGCCGTGCACGGACCACAGCCAGACGGCGCCGTCGTAGCCCTCGACGGCCAGGTTGGGCAGGTGCTCGGTGAGTTGCAGCTGCACCTGCAGCCCGGGATGGCGGGCCTGGAAATCCGCGAGCGCCGGACCGACCCAGTGGCGCCCGAACCCGAAGGTCGCAGCCAGCCGGATCACGCCCATCGGCTCGCTGCGCTTTTCCTGCAGGTCCGCCTCCAGTTGGGCAAACGCCTGCAGCAGGTGGGTGGCGCGCTCGCACAGGGCCTCGCCCTCGGCAGTGGGCAGCACCCGGCGGGTGGTGCGCTGGAACAGCTTGAAGCCCAGCCGTGACTCGAGCGCCGCAAGCCTCTTGGTCACGACCGACGGGACGACACCCGCCGCCGCCGCCGTCGCGGCCAGGCTGCCGTGGGCGCGCACGGCGAGCAGCAGTTCGAGGTCGGTGCGGGACAGGAGGTCGGCCAACAGTTGCCACCAGGGAAATAATCAATTGCCTGATTATTGCTTGCGGCGTCGCGGGCCGCAAGCCAGAATCGCTGCATGCTGGAGTCGTTTGAAACCTTCGACGTGGTGCGCGGTGGCGTCCGCCTGCGAGGGCGCCAGGGCGGGCGGGGCGAACCCCTGCTGCTGCTGCACGGACACCCGCAGACGCATGCCATGTGGCATCGGGTCGCGCCGCAGCTCGCGAGTGAATTCACCGTGGTCATGCCGGACTTGCGCGGCTATGGCGATTCGGGACGGCCGCCGGCCGGCGAGGGCAGCGTGGCCTATTCGAAGCGTGAAATGGCGCTCGATGCGCTGGCGCTGATGCGGCAGCGGGGATTCGAGCGCTTTCGGGTGCTCGCGCATGACCGGGGCGCCCGCGTCGCGCATCGGCTGGCCGCCGACCATCCGGAGGCGGTCGAGCGCCTGATGCTGCTTGACATCGCGCCGACGCTGGGGATGTACGAGCGGACCTCGCGTGAATTCGCGATGGCCTACTGGCACTGGTTCTTCCTGGTGCAGCCTGCGCCGCTGCCCGAAGCGCTGATCGAAACCGACCCGGTGCGCTACCTGCGCAGCGTGATGGGCAGCCGGCATGCCGGCCTGGGCGCATTCGCACCCGAGGCCCTGGCCGAGTACCAGCGGTGCATCTGCATCCCGGGCACGGCGCAGGCCATTTGCGCAGATTACCGCGCGAGCGCAGGCATCGACCTCGATCACGACAGGGCCGACGTCGCGGCCGGATTGCGCCTGGCGCAACCGCTGCGTGTGCTGTGGGGCGAATACGGAGCCGTCGGGCGCTGCTTCGACGTGCCGGCCCTGTGGCGCGAGCGGGCGCACCAATTCACCGGCCGCGGTTTGCCCTGCGGCCATTACATCGCGGAAGAGGATCCGGCACTGTTGCTGGACGAAGCTTTCGAATTTTTCAGGAGTTGAGAAGATGAGCAAGAAACGGATCGCAGTCATCGCCGGCGACGGCATCGGCAAGGAAGTGATGCCCGAGGGCATCCGCGTGATGGAGGCGGTGGCCGGCAAGTTCGGCATCGACCTGGCTTTCGACCACTTCGATTTCTCGAGCTGGGACTATTGCGAGAAGCACGGCAAGATGATGCCCGACGACTGGAAGGAGCAGATCGGCGGCCACGACGCCATCTATTTCGGCGCCGTCGGCTGGCCCGAGAAGATTCCCGACCATGTTTCGCTGTGGGGTTCGCTGCTGCTGTTCCGGCGCGAGTTCGACCAGTACGTCAACCTGCGGCCGGCCCGCCTGATGCCCGGCATCATCGCGCCGGTCGTGCGGCGCGACGGCAGCGCCCGGGCCCCGGGCGAGATCGACATGTATATCGTGCGCGAGAACACCGAAGGCGAGTATTCGAGCATCGGCGGGCGCATGTACCCGGGCACCGAGCGCGAGATTGTCATGCAGGAGACAGTGATGTCGCGCGTCGGCGTCGACCGTGTGCTGAAGTTCGCTTTTGATCTGGCGCAATCAAGGCCCAAAAAGCACCTGACCTCGGCGACCAAGTCCAACGGCATCGCCATCACCATGCCCTACTGGGACGAGCGCGTCGTGGAGATGGCGAAGGCTTATCCAGGCGTCAAGGTGGACAAGTTCCACATCGACATCCTCACCGCGCATTTCGTGCAGCGGCCGGATTTCTTCGACGTGGTGGTGGCCAGCAACCTGTTCGGCGACATCCTGAGCGACCTGGGGCCGGCGTGCACCGGGACGATCGGCATCGCCCCCAGCGCCAACCTGAACCCGGATCGCAAGTTCCCCTCGCTGTTCGAGCCGGTGCACGGTTCCGCGCCGGACATCGCCGGGCGCAACATTGCGAACCCCATCGGGCAGATCTGGTGCGGCGCGATGATGCTGGAGTTCCTGGGGCACAAGGACGCGCACGACGCCGTGTTGGCGGCGATCGAAAAAGTGCTCCAGCCCGGAAGCGGCGCACCGCGCACCGGCGACCTCGGCGGCACCGCGAGCACTACCGACGTGGGGCGTGCCATCGCCGCGGCCCTGTAACGTTTCGGGTTCATGCGAGAGCATTTCTGCTCGTGAAAATTTGCGCAGTGCCGCAGGGGAATCGGCCCGCAACCCGCATGGAATCTTGTTAAAAAGCGACTAGAATCCGCCTCCGCGCTGTTGTAAAGCCGCCTTTCGTATTGACACGGTGTGGGTCCGTGGCTTTAATTGGCCGGTGGCTGGAAGCCGCGAAAGAAGTCTCCCGCATCCTCGCATCAAGGCACTCCATGTGGCCGCAGGATGGGGAGACAATAATTTTTGAAGAGACACTCCCGATCAACTATTTCTCTCTACGAGGGGCCCCTTGTGAACAAGACCGAACTGATTGAGCACATCGCAAAGCATGCCGATATCTCGAAGGCCGCCGCCACCCGCGCGCTGGAATCGATGATCGGGGCAGTGAAGACCACGCTGAAAAAAGGCGGCTCGGTATCGCTGGTCGGTTTTGGCACGTTCGCGGTGGGCAAACGGGCGGCGCGCAGCGGCCGGAACCCCCGCACCGGCGCAGCGATTAAAATCAAGGCCGCCAAGGTTCCCAAGTTCCGTCCGGGCAAGGCGCTGAAGGATGCGCTGAACTGAGCGGCCGCAATACGGTGGGGTGCTTAGCTCAGCTGGTAGAGCGGCGCCCTTACAAGGCGTAGGTCGGCGGTTCGATCCCGTCAGCACCCACCAACCCCGAGCGAAGGCGAACAGTTGTTCGCCTTCTTTGTTTTCAGTCCTACCGAGTTCAGAGCATGTTCGATTTCGTTCGCAAGCACACCAAGATCATGCAGCTGATCCTGTTCCTGCTGATCTTCCCCTCTTTCGTGCTGGTGGGCATCAACGGCTACAACCGCATGCGGGAAAAGGGCGAGGCCGTGGCCAAGGTCGACGGCCAGGAGATCCTGCAGGGTGACTGGGACGCCGCGCACAAGCAGGAGGTCGAGCGCATGCGCGAGTCCATGCCCACGGTGGACGTGAAGCTGCTGGATTCGCCGGCCGCGCGCTATGCCACGCTGGAGCGACTGGTGCGCGACCGCGTGCTGGGCGCCGCCGCGCAGCAGTCCAAGCTCGCCATCAGCGACCAGCGGCTGGCGCGTGAACTGCAGCAGAACCAGCTGATCGCCGGCCTGCGAGGACCGGATGGCAAGCTCGACATGGCCCGTTATCGCCAGCTGGTGGGCGCGCAGGGCATGACACCCGAGATGTTCGAGACCGGGGTGAGGTCCGACCTGGCGGCGCGGCAGGTCCTGGGCGGCGTGGGCGGCACCACCTTCGCCACCCCGGCGCAGGCCTCGGTTTCCCTCAATGCGTTCTTCGAGAAGCGCGAGGTACAGGTGGCGCGGTTCGCATCGGCCGACTACGCGGGCCGCGTCAACCCGACGGACGCGGACCTGGAGGCTTTCTACAAGGCCAATGCGGCGCAGTTCCAGGCGCCGGAGCTGGCCTCCATCGAATACCTGGTGCTGGACCTGGACACGGTGAAGAAGACCATCTCGGTGAACGAACAGGACCTCAAGACCTACTTCGAGCAGAACGCCACCCGCCTGGGCGGGCAGGAAGAGCGCCGCGCGAGCCATATCCTGATCGCGGTGCCCAAGGGCGCCCCCGCAGACGAGCGCGAGAAGGCCAAGGCCAGGGCCGCCGAGCTGCTGGCCGCGGTGAAAAAGGCGCCCGACAGCTTCCCCGAGGTCGCGAAGAAGAACTCGCAGGACCCGGGCTCCGCCGTCAACGGGGGAGACCTGGACTTCTTCACGCGCGGGGCGATGACCAAGCCGTTCGAGGAGGCCGTGTTCGCCCTGAAGAAGGGCGAGATCGCCGGGCTGGTGGAAACCGAGTTCGGCTACCACATCATCAAGCTGACCGACATCAAGACGCCCAAGCAGCGCAGCTTCGAGGAAATGAAGCCTGAGCTCGAAGCAGAACTCAAGAAGCAGCAGGCGCAGCGCAAGTTCGCCGAAACCGCGGACACCTTCAGCAATGGCGTGTACGAGCAGGCCGACAGCCTCAAGCCGGTGGCGGACAAGCTCAAGCTCGAAATCAGGACGGCTGCCAATGTGCGGCGCACCCCGGCCCCGGGCACCAGCGGCGCGCTGGCCAACCCCAAGTTTCTCGGCGCATTGTTCGCGCCGGACAGCGTCGAGAAAAAGCGCAACACCGAAGCCGTCGAAGTCGCCCCGAGCACACTGGTGGCCGGGCGCGTCGTGCAGTACACGCCCGCGCGCACCCTGCCGCTCGCGGAAGTGAAGGACCGGGTGCGTGAACGCGTGGTCGCCGCTCGCGCCGCCGAACTCGCGAAGAAGGACGGCGCGGAAAAGCTGGCCGCGTGGAAGGCCAGCCCCGCCGGCGCGAACCTGTCCGCGCCGATGGCGATCTCGCGCCAGGATACCCAGAAGCAGCCCGTGGCCGTCGTCGAGGCTGCCTTGCGCGCCGACCCGGCGGCGCTGCCCGCCCTGTCGGGCGTCGACCTGGGCGACCAGGGCTATGCGGTGGTCAAGGTCAACAAGGTGCTTGCGCGCGAGGCGCAACCCGAGGAGGCTGCCAGGCAGGACCGTGGCCAGTACGCCCAGGCGTGGGGCGCGGCCGAGAACATGGCTTATTACAACCTGCTGAAGGAGCGCCTGAAGGCGCAGATCCTGGTGCCCAAGCCCACGGGACTGGAGCTGCCGGCCCCGACGCAATAGGGACGGCGCCGTCAGAAAAGCCCGCTATCGTTTAGATAGCGGGCTTTTGAATTTGTGCGGTGGGGTGGCTGATGGGACTCGAACCCACGACGACAGGAATCACAATCCTGGACTCTACCAACTGAGCTACAGCCACCACGAAGACAGCGATTATAGCGGGACCGTCAATTCACCATGACCAGCTTGCCCTTCACGGCCCGTGAGCCCATGTGGGCGAAGGCGGCCTTCAGCTCGGCCATGGGCATGGTGCGGTCGATCACCGGCTTGATCTTGCCTTCGCCGTACCAGTGCGCCAGTTCCGCCAGCATCGCGGCGTTGGCCTTGGGCTCGCGCTTGGCGAAACTGCCCCAGAAGACGCCCACGATCGAGGCGCCCTTGAGCAGCGGCAGGTTCAGCGGCAGCGACGGGATCGGGCCGGCGGCGAAGCCGACGACGAGGTAGCGGCCGCGCCAGGCGATGGAGCGGAAGGCCGGCTCGGCGAGGTCGCCGCCGACCGGGTCGTAGATCACGTCGGGGCCCTTGCCGTCGGTCAGTGCCTTGATCGCCTCGCGCAGGTCCTGGCGCGTGTAGTTGATGGTGGCGTCGGCGCCGATCGACTTGCACAGCTCGCACTTCTCGTCGGTGGACGCGGCGGCGATCACGCGTGCGCCCATGGCCTTGGCGATCTGGATGGCCGAGGTGCCGACGCCGCCGGCGGCGCCGAGCACCAGCACGGTCTCGCCGGCCTTGAGCTGCGCGCGGTCGACCAGCGCGTGGTGCGAGGTCGCGTAGATCATGATGAAGGCGGCCGCGTCGACGTGCGGGAAACCGGGCGGCAGCGGCATGCACAGCGCGGCCGGCGCGATGGTGTGGGTGCCGAAGCCGCCGGTGCCCGACAGGCAGGCCACGCTCTGGCCGACCTTCAGGTGCGTCACGCCTTCGCCGACGGCTGCGACCACGCCGGCGTATTCGGAGCCCGGCACGAAGGGCAGCGGCGGCTTCATCTGGTACTTGTTCTGGACGATCAGCAGATCGGGAAAGTTCAGGCTGGCCGCCTTGATCTCGATCAGCACCTCGCCGGCCTTGGGTGCGGGCGTGGGCAGTTCCTTCCATTGCAGCGCATCGACGCCGACGGGGTTCTCGCAAAGCCAGGCATGCATGCCGATTCTCCGTTCGAAAAGAGGCGCAATGATAGGCGCACGGTATACGCGTGATTGTCTCTGCGGCGACCGCGCTCGCACCTACAATTCTTTTCAATCCAATACCCCCATGAAAATCCTGCTCTCCAACGACGACGGCTACCAGGCGCCCGGCATCGTGGCGCTGTACGAGGCGATCAAGGACCTCGGCGAGGTGGAGGTGGTGGCGCCCGAGCACAACAACAGCGCCAAGTCGAACGCGCTCACGCTGCATTCGCCGCTGTACGTGCACCAGGCGGGCAACGGCTTCCGCTACGTCAACGGCACGCCGGCCGACTGCGTGCACGTCGCGCTGACCGGCCTGCTCGGCTACCGGCCCGACCTGGTGGTGAGCGGCATCAACAACGGCGCCAACATGGGCGACGACACGATCTACTCGGGCACCGTGGGCGCCGCGATGGAGGGCTACCTGTTCGGCATCCCGGCGATTGCCTTTTCGCAGACGCAGAAGGGCTGGGCCCATCTCGACGCCGCCGCGCGCAAGGCGCGCGAGCTGGTGCAGCAGGTGATCGCCCAGCGCCGCGGCGGCGACAAGCCCTGGCTGCTCAACGTCAACATTCCGAACCTGCCGTACGACGAGCTCAAGCCGTTCAAGGTGTGCCGGCTCGGGCGCCGCCATGCGGCGGAGAAGGTGATCTCGCAGACCAGCCCGCATGGCGAGACGATGTACTGGATCGGCGGCGCCGGCCCGGCCAAGGACGACGCCGAGGGCACCGACTTCCACGCCACCGCGCAGGGCCATGTGTCGATCACGCCGCTGAAGGTGGACCTGACCGATCACGATGAGCTGGCGCATTGGGCTCAGCCCGCCTGCGCAGCCGTGCGCGCGACGGGGCGCTGAATGTCGCGCCGCCCCGGTTTTCCGGCGCAGCTGGCCGTCGTCCGCGGCCCGGCCCGCGCCCGCGAAGCCGGCGCCCGCGATGCAGCGCACCGCCGTGCCCGGCGGCGTCGGCCTGGACTCGCAGGCCGTGCGCCCGCGCATGGTGCAGAAGCTCGCCGCGCAGGGCGTCGCCGATCCGCGCGTGCTGGCGGCCATGGGCGCGGTGGAGCGCCACCGCTTCGTCGACAGCGCGCTGGTGAACCAGGCCTACGAGGACACCAGCCTGCCGATCGGGCTGGGCCAGACGATCTCCAAGCCCAGCGTGGTGGCGCGCATGATCGAGTTGCTGCTGGGCGGCAGGAGCGATGCGGCCGGCAAGCTCGGGCGGGTGCTGGAGATCGGCACCGGCTGCGGCTACCAGGCGGCGGTGCTGAGCCGGGTGGCCGCCGAGGTGTACAGCATCGAGCGCCTGCGCGGCCTGCACGACAAGGCGCGCGACAACCTGCGGCCGTTCCGCCTGCCCAATGTGCACCTGCTGTTCGGCGACGGCATGGCGGGCTTCGCCAAGGGCGCGCCTTATGCGGGCATCATCGCCGCGGCCGGCGGCGAAGCGGTGCCGCAGGCCTGGATCGATCAGCTGGCGGTGGGCGGCCGCATCGTCGCGCCCACGCTCATGCCCGGCGGCCAGCAAGCGCTGGTGGTGATGGAGAAGACCCTCCGCGAAATGAAACAAACTGTGCTTGAGGCTGTTCACTTTGTCCCCCTAAAATCGGGCATCGCTTGAAGGAAAACAAAAGATGCTCGAGTTGCGCAATCAGGGTTGGCTGTGGGCCGCGGCGCTGGCGGGGCTGCTCGCCGGATGCGCCAGCTCGCGCACGCCCGCGCCGGTGGAGGACCGCAGTGCCGGCGTGCGTGCGCCGGCGGCCGTGATCGAGCCGCGCCAAGCGGCTGCCGGGTTCGGAGAACGCCGGCAAGCCCGGCTACTACACCGTCCGCCCCGGCGATACGCTGATCCGCATTTCGCTGGACAGCGGGCAGAACTGGCGCGACATCGCGCGCTGGAACAACATCGACAATCCCAACCTGATCGAAGTGGGGCAGGTGCTGCGCGTGATTCCGCCCGTCGGCGCCACCGAGGTCGCCGTTGCGCGGCCCGTGACGGCCGGCTCGGCAGTGCCGAGCACGACTGCCAGTGCACCGGCGCCCGCAGCCAGCGCGCCGCCGCGTGCGACGGTGACTGCGTCGGTTGCCAGCGTGCCTCCTGTCACCCCGACACCCGCCCCGCCTGGCGAAGACGAAGTCCCCTGGGCCTGGCCGACCTCGGGCGGCGCCAGCGTGGTCGCCGGCTTCGACGAGCAAAGGAACAAGGGCCTGGACATCGCGGGCAAGCCGGGCGACCCGGTGCTCGCTTCCGCCGACGGGCGCGTGGTGTATGCCGGCGCGGGACTGCGCGGTTACGGCAACCTGATCATCCTGAAGCACAACAACACCTACCTGTCGGCCTATGCCCACAACCAGACGCTGCTGGTCAAGGAAGACCAGACCGTGCGCAAGGGGCAGAAGATCGCCGAGATGGGCAGCAGCGACGCCGACCGCGTCAAGCTGCACTTCGAAATCCGCCGCCAGGGCAAGCCGGTCGACCCCGCCCGGTACCTGCCCGCGAGGTAGCCATGAAAAAGCGCAACGGACACAGCAAGACTGCCGTTCCGGGTGCGACTGAAGGCAGCGCCGCGCCGTTGCCGATTCCGCTGGCGGACGAATCCGCCGGGGCCGAGTCCATGGAAGAGCCCAACCCGCGCGACATTCCCGCGGAGATTGCGGGAGAGTCGAGCGACACGCTGACGCTCTACCTGCGCGAGGTGCGGCGCACCGAATTGTTCACCGCCGCGGAAGAATTCGAAACCGCCACACGCGCCCGCGTCCGGCGACTTCGCCGCGCGGCAGTCCATGATCGAACACAACCTGCGCCTGGTCGTGAGCATCGCCAAGGGCTACCTGGGCCGCGGCGTGCCGCTGTCGGACCTGATCGAGGAGGGCAACCTCGGCCTGATGCACGCGATCGACAAGTTCGAGCCCGAACGCGGCTTTCGCTTTTCCACCTATGCCACCTGGTGGATTCGCCAGTCGGTCGAGCGCGCGGTGATGAACCAGGGCCGCGTGATCCGTTTGCCGGTCCATGTGGTGCGGGAACTGCAGCAGGTGCTGCGCGCCCGCCGCACGCTGGAAAACGACCCCGCCTTTGCCGCCGCGCGCAATGGCTTCGAAGGCGAAGGCGTGCGCGTGGAGGATGTGGCCGCACTGCTGGGGCGCGACGTCCAGGAAGTCGCCGAGCTGCTGGCCATGGCCGAGGCGCCGAGGTCGCTGGACGCGGCAATGGACCGCTCGGACGACGAGCATACGCTGGGCGATTCCATGGCCGACGAGCTGGCGATCGACCCGACCGGCGTGACCCAGAACCACGAAGTCGAGCGCCTGCTGAACAACTGGATCGACGCGCTGTCGAATCGCGAAAAGGAAGTGCTGGAAGGCCGCTTCGGCCTGCATGACCGCGAGCCCGAGACGCTGGAGGTGCTCAGCGACCGCCTGGGCCTCACGCGCGAGCGGGTGCGCCAGATCCAGAACGAGGCCTTGCTCAAGCTCAAGCGCCACATGGTGCGCAACGGCATCAGCAAAGAGGCGCTGTTCTAGCCCGAGGCCGCGCTGCGCTGAGTACAGTCCAGCGCATGAGCTGGCCCGTCCTCGTCTTCGACATCGAATCCATCCCCGACATCGCCGGCTTGCGCGCCTTGCGCGGCAGCGCCCCCGACACGACCGACGAGCAGGTCTATGCCGGCTGGTGCGAGGAGCGCCAGGACAAGGGCCAGGGCGATTTCATGCCGCTGTACCTGCAGCGGGTGCTGGTGATCAGCTGCGTGTTCCGCAATGCCGAGGGCCTGCGCGTGCATTCGTTCGTCGACCGCGACAACGCGAGCGAAGGCAAGGTCATCCAGACCTTCTTCAACACGCTGGAAAAGCACGTGCCGCAGCTGGTGAGCTGGAACGGCGGCGGCTTCGACCTGCCGGTGCTGCACTACCGCGGCCTGCGCCACGGGGTGGTCGCCGACAAGTACTGGTGCATGGGCGAGAAGGCGGCACGAGCCGCGAGTTCAAGTGGAACAACTACATCAGCCGCTACCACATGCGCCACCTGGACCTGATGGACCTGCTGGCCATGTACCAGCCCAAGAACAACGCGCCGCTGGACGCCATGGCCAAGCTGTGCGGCTTTCCCGGCAAGCTCGGCATGGACGGCTCGCAGGTCTACCCGGCGTTCCTGGACGGCAAGCTCGAGGACATCCGCCGCTACTGCGAGACGGACGTGATGAACACCTACCTGCTGTACTGCCGCTTCCAGAAGATGCGCGGCGGCCTGACCGAAGCCGAGTACGAGCAGGAGATCGCCCTGGTGAAGGCGACGCTGGGCAACCTGGCGCCCCGGAGCCGCACTGGCAGGAATACCTGGCGGCCTGGGGCTGACCGCGCTGCCTGAGACAATCCGGGCATGACAGACGAAGTTGAGAAAAAGCCGGCCCTGCCCGAGGGCTGGCTGGAAGTGGACGCGCTCGACATCGATGCGCAGGGCGTGGCCCGGCGGCCCGACGGCAAGGTGGTGTTCATCGAAGGCGCGCTGCCGTTCGAGCGGGTGTCCGCCAGGTCAACCGCAGGAAGAACAACTGGGAGCAGGCGACGCTCACGGCGATCCACCGCGAGTCGTCGCAGCGCGTGCGGCCGCGCTGCCCGCATTTCGGCCTGCACGAAGGCGCCTGCGGCGGCTGCAAGATGCAGCACCTGCACGTGGCGCGCGCAGGTGGCGATCAAGCAGCGGGTGCTGGAGGACAACCTCTGGCACCTGGGCAAGGTGAAGGCCGAGACGGTGCTGCGGCCGATCGAGGGGCCGACCTGGGGCTACCGCTGGCGGGCGCGCTTTTCGGTGCGCCACGTGCGCAAGAAGGGCACCGTGCTGGTGGGCTTTCACGAGCGCAAGAGCCGCTACGTGGCCGACATCCGCGAATGCCATGTGGTGCCGCCGCACGTGAGCGACCTGCTGCTGCCGCTGCGCGAGCTGATCGGCGTCGATGGACGCCATCGAGACCTGCCCGCAGATCGAGCTGGCCTGCGGCGACGAGGTGACGGCACTGGTGCTGCGCCATCTGGAGCCGCTGAGCGCGGGCGACCTGGCGCAGGCTGCGCGCCTTCGCCGCGGCCCATCCCGGCGTGCAGTGGTGGCTGCAGCCCAAGGGGCCGGACACGGTCCGCCTGCTGGACGAGGGCGGGACCCGGAGCTGGCCTATGCGCTGCCGGAGTTCGGCATCACCATGCCGTTCAAGCCGACCGATTTCACCCAGGTCAACCCGCACATCAACCGCGTGCTGGTGTCGCGCGCGCTGCGGCTGCTGGACGCGCAGCCCGAGGAGCGGGTGATCGACTGGTTCTGCGGCCTGGGCAATTTCACGCTGCCGATCGCCACCCGCGCGCGCGAGGTGCTGGGCATCGAGGGCAGCGAGACGCTGGTGGCGCGCTCGCGCGAAAACTATGAGCGCAACAACGGGCCGCGGCGCGGACAGGCCGGCGCTGGCGACGACGGAATTCGCCGCGCGCAACCTGTTCGAGATCACGCCCGCGCAACTGGTCGGCCGATGGACGCGCCGCAGCGCTGGCTGGTCGATCCGCCGCGCGAGGGCGCGTTCGCGCTGGCCAAGGCGATGGCCGACCTGCACCAGCAGCCCGAACTGCGCGGCGACTGGACGCCGCCGCAGCGCATCGTCTACGTGAGCTGCAATCCGGCCACGCTGGCGCGCGACGCCGGCCTGCTGGTGCACCAGGCCGGCTACCGCTGCACGGCCGCCGGCGTGGTGAACATGTTCCCGCACACCGCGCACGTGGAATCGCATCGCCGTGTTCGAGAGCGCTGAACAAAGGACAAGGGGGCCAGTCGGCCCCCTTGTGTTCATCGCGCTTGCGGCGAACGCTTCAGTCCGTCGCCGCTCGTCAGCCCCAGCAGGACCAGCAGGCTCTGGAACACGTTGAAGATGTCCAGGTACAGGGCCAGCGTGGCGCTGATGTAGTTGGTCTCGCCGCCGTCGATGATCCGCTTCAGGTCGTACAGCATGAAGGCGCTGAAGACGCCGATGGCCATCACGCTGATCACCAGCATGCCGGTCGTGGAGCCGACGAAGACGTTGATGATGCCGCCGATCATGATCGCCAGCGCGCCGACGAACAGCCACTTGCCCATGCCCGACAGGTCGCGCTTGATCACGCTGGACAGGCTGGCCATCACGAAGAACACGCCGGCGGTGCCGCCGAACGCCGTCATGACCAGGCTGGGGCCGTTCTTGAAGCCCAGCACCATGGCGATCAGGCGCGACAGCATCAGGCCCATGAAGAAGGTGAACGCCAGCAGCACCGGCACGCCGGCGGCGGAGTTCTTGGTCTTCTCGATGGCGAACATGAAGCCGAAGGCGCCGCCCAGGAACACGATCAGGCCGAGGCCGCCGGTCAGGCCGCGCGTGATGCCCGTGGCCACGCCCAGCCAGGCGCCCAGCACCGTCGGCAGCAGGCTCAGCGCCAGCAGCCAGTAGGTGTTGCGCAGCACCTTGTTGCGCTGCTCCGCCGGACGCGGCATAGCCGTAGTCGATGGTTTGGACCTGCTCATTCATATCCAACTCTCCTTTTTGCCTTGAGGCGGTTAGATGGGCGCATTCTAGGTTGGTTCAAGGCCGGTGGTGCCAGAAATCGGCTCTCCGGGGCCCGGCGTGCACCCGTTATGCTTGCCGCTTCCCCATTTGCATCGCCTGAACTCCATGAAAACCAAGACCTGTCCTCGAACTGGCCGACGTCAAGGCCATCGCCGCGGCCGCCGAAGCCGAGGCCCTGAAGAACCACTGGGCCGTCAGCATCGCCATCGTCGACGACGGCGGCCATCTGCTGTGGCTGCAGCGCCTGGACGGCGCGGCGCCGATCTCCGCGCACATCGCGCCGGCCAAGGCCAATACGGCCGCGCTGGGCCGGCGCGAAAGCAGGGTCTACGAGGAAATGATCAACGGCGGGCGGGTCTCCTTCCTGAGCGCGCCCGACCTCAAGGGCCTGCTCGAAGGCGGCGTGCCGATCGTCAAGGACGGCCAGTGCCTGGGCGCCGTCGGCGTGAGCGGCGTCAAGTCCACCGAGGACGCGCAGATCGCCCGCGCCGGCATCGCGGCGCTGGGCCTGTAGCGTCGACTGGCTCGGGGCGCGGCTATGCCGGCCTTGGGCTCGGTGATGAAGCCGATCTTGCGCAGGCCCGACTGCTGGGCCGCCGCCATGGCCTGGGCCACGCGCTCGTAGCGCACGTCCTTGTCGCCGCGGATGTGCAGTTCGGGCTGCGGCTCCTGCGCCGCCTCGGCCTGCAGCATGCGCGGCAGGTCCTTGTCCTCGACGCGGCTCTCGTTCCAGTAGTACGCGCCCTGGGCGTCCACCGACAGGCGCACCGTCTGCGGCTTGGCGTCCTGCGGCCGGCTGCTGGCGCGCGGCAGGTCGATGTTGACCGAGTGCTTCATCACCGGCACCGTGATGATGAAGATGATCAGCAGCACCAGCATGACGTCGACCAGCGGCGTCATGTTGATCTCGTTCATCACCTCGTCGGTTTCGTCCTGGGTTCCGAAGGCCATGTCAGCCTCCGCCTTTCGTGTCAGGTCCGGGTCTTCATCGGGACGACCTTGGGGTCGCCGCTGCTGGACACGCGCGCGCCCGGTCACGAAGTACGCGTGCAGGTCGTGGGCGAAGCGGTTGAGCTTGTTCAGGACGGCCTTGTTGCCGCGCACCAGCGCGTTGTAGCCGAGCACGGCGGGAATCGCGACCGCCAGGCCCAGCGCCGTCATGATCAGCGCCTCGCCGATCGGGCCCGCCACCTTGTCGATGGTCGCCTGGCCGGCCGCGCTGATCGACATCAAGCGCGTGGTAGATGCCCCAGACCGTGCCGAACAGGCCGACGAAAGGCGCCGTCGAGCCGACCGAGGCCAGCACGGCCAGGCCCGATTGCAGCCGGGCCGTCGACTCGTCGATCGAGTTGCGCAGCGACCGTGTCAGCCATTCGCTGCACGTCCAGCGAGTCGTGCAGCTGCGGCTGGGCATGGTGGTGGGCCGTCGCTTCGCGGCCCTCCAGCGCGAGGGCGCGAAAGGGGTTGGACGGGTCGGTGCCGAGCCTGGCCAGGCCGTCGGCGAAGTCGGCCGCGTGCCAGAAGCTCTCGGTCGAGCCGCGACTGCACGGCGAACTTGCGCAGGTCCAGCGCCTTGATGATGATCACGATCCAGGTCGCGAGCGACATGCCCAGCAGCAGCAGCGCCACGCCCTTGGTGATGAGGTCCCCCTGTGTCCACAGGTTGATGAGGCCGAATTGCGTGTTCATGTTCTTCTTCGACTACTCCAGGACAAAATTGATCGGCACCTTGCACCACATGCGCTCTCCGGCACGCCGCCGCGCTTGCCCGGCACGTAGCGCCATTTCAGGACGTAGCCATCGCCGCCTGATCCAGCCGGTCGAAGCCGCTGGACTTGACGAGTTCGGCCTTCTGCGGCGACCCCGTCGGCACCGATCAGCACCCGCACCATCACCTTGCCTTGCTCGCCCAGCCGCTTGCTGAGGGGCGGGTAGGCCGGCTTGGGGTTCTGCAGGTAATCGGCCTGGCTGCTGGGAAGCTCGACCTTGGGCGGGGACGCAACGGCGGTTGCAGCCGGGGCTTGCGGCATGACGGGCGTTGCCAATTGCGGCACGCGCGAGCCGGTCGGTGCGCTCGGCTCCGGCAAAGGGTCGGCGATGGCCGCGGGTTGCGGCGCGGGAACGGCAACACGCTCGACCTTCCTGGGAACGTGCTCTTTCGGCGGCTCGGGTGGGGGCGGCGGCGCGGGCAGGGGCTCGAGCCTTGGGCGCCGGGGGCGTGATGAATTCGCTCAGCACCTGGATCGGCACGACCACCTCGACGACGCGTCGCAGCAGGCCGGTCTGCAGCGCCCACAGCGCAGCGACGTGGAACAGCACCACGCTGCCGACGATGGCAATGTTGCGGTCGAGCCGGCGCACGGCTTAGGCCCCGCCCGCCAAGGGCGTCAGGCTTGAACGGGGGCCGCCGCACCGTCCCAGCCCCTGCTTTCGCGGATCGGCGAGGCGAGCTGGATCGCAGCGACGGGCTGGCAGGCATTGCACTGCGCCACCACTTCGCGGGCCTGGCATTCGCACTGGCCGCACTGCGTGGCCACGCCCAGCTCGAACTGGATGTCCTCGAAGTCCAATCCCGGCGCGTGCGTGGCGGGCAATTTCGCGGTCCGAAACACGGTGACATACACAGACGATCATGGCAGAGGCGGCAAGGGCTGGTGACGAATAAGTTGAGCCAATTATAAATACGAATCGATCGTATTTGCAATGCCCTTGCTTGATGCAGGTCAACCAGGCCGCCATTCCAGACCCTAGACATCGGCCCACATCCGCAGCAGGTTGTGATAACAGCCCGTGAGCTTGACGGTTTCGGCCGTGTCCCCGCCGGCTTGCCGCAGGGCCAGGATGGCCATGTCCATGTCGTAGAGCAAGCGCCGCTGGTCGTCCCGGCGCACCATGCTTTCGATCCAGAAAAAGCAGGCGAGGCGTTCCCCCCGCGTGACAGGTTCGACCCGGTGCACCGAGGTGCCGGGGTACATGACCAGGTCGCCGGCGTCGAACTTGATGCGCTGCTCGCCATAAGTGTCCTGCACCACCAGCTCGCCGCCGTCGTACTGGCGCGGGTCGCTAAGGAACAGCGTGCAGGATATGTCGGTTCGCACATGGCGGGCCGTGGCCGCGTGCGTGCGCACGGCGTTGTCGATATGGTCGCCGAACGAGTTGGCCAGCGCGCCGTACCGGTTGAACAGGGGCGGATAGACCGTCTTGGGCAACGCACCGGTGACGAACATCGGGTTGCGCGCGAGCGCAGCCGAAACGATGTGGCGCGCCTGTTGGGCCGCTGGCAGGTTCTCCGGCAACTGCTGGTTGTTCTTGACGCCAGCGCTCTGGTCGCCGGCGGTGATCCGTCCATCGGCCCAATCGGCGCTGGCGACCAGGCTGCGCACCTGCGCCAGTTCGCCGGGCGCCAGGGCTTGTGAAATTCTCAGCAGCATGACGGGAGCCCACCTGGCCGCGATCAGAACTTGCCGGTCCAGGTCACCCGCACGGTGCGCAGCGGCGCCATGCTGGGCCACGCCTGGTACAAGGAGCTGTAGTAGACCTTGTCGGTGAGGTTGTCGATGTTGAGCCTGAAGGTGTGATTCTGGCTGAGGGCATATTCGAGCATCGCATCCCATTTCGTGTAAGCGGGGGCGCGGTTCGCCAGGTTCACCGCGCTGGCGGACGATGGCCCCTGTTCGCTGACATGGGTGAAGCCGCCGCCGATGCGCCACTTTCCAGTCAGCTTGTAGGTGGTCCAGAGGTTGGCCTGGCGCGCGGGCGTGAGGCCGGGGTTCTTGCCGACGGTGGCCTGGGCGTTCGCCGAGGATCCCGCCTGGTCGATCACGCCGTGCATGAAGGCCAGTCCGGCGAAGACGTCCCACTGCGGATTGATGCGGCCGGCCACTTCGAATTCCAGCGAATCGGTGTGCCGGCGGCCCGACAGCAGGAAGGCGCCGGTGGCCTGGTTCACATCCGTGTTGCGCTCGTTGAACTTGTCGGTTCGCGCCAGGGAGGTGCGCACGGAAAGGTCGCCTTCGTACAGTTCCCACTTGGCGCCGACTTCGATGTTGCGGCTGCTCTCGGGGGGCGTGTTGGCAGAGCCGGGATCGTACTGGTACAGGTCCCCCGATGTGTTGAATGAAGTGCCGTACGAGGCGTAGTAGCTGGCTTCCCCGGTGGGCTGGTACATGACGCCCAGGCGCTTGCTCCACACGCTGTCGCTGCGGGAGAGCGCTGTGTTGTTGGGCGCGGCGTTGCCGGACCGGTCGAAGTCGCCCGAGAAGCGGTCCCAGCGCAGGCCGCTCACCAGTTTCCAGGAGGGCGTGAGGCTGATGGTGTCCTGCGCATAGAGGCCCAGTGCCGTCGAGCTGAACTGCGTCAGCCTGTTGCGCACGCGCGTGTCGGGGAGCGGGCTGTTGTCGGCCAGGCCGACCGTGGTCGACGGACGTGCCGGCACGCCGAGGTAGTTGTCGCGCCTCGAACGTTCGCGCGCGACATCCGCGCCCAGCAGCACTTCGTTCTTCCGGCCAAACCATTGGGTGCGGGTGATGTAGTCGCTTTGCAGGAACGTGTGGTGCTCGTCGCCCGCGCGGGCCTGGGTGCCGCGGGGCACCACCGTGTCGGTCCCGAAGTTCGCCTGGGTCGCGCCGGGCAGCGCATTGATCTGCGTCGCCCAGAGATCGCGCTTGAAGCGGCCGTCGCGCAGTGTCGTCTTGAGCGTGCTGCCGTCGGTCCAGCGATGGATGTGCGACACCGTGGCCATGTCCGCGCTGTCCTTCTGGTAGTCGGAATCGGCGCCGTACCACTTGTCCTTGGGGAAGGGCGCGGGAACGCCCTCCAGCCAGCGGCCACCCAGGTCCGGCTTGTCGTTGTAGTTCAGGTGGTAGAGGCTGAACAGGAATTCGTCGGCGGTGCCGATGCCCATGCGGTAGTCGGCCGCCAGGCCACGGCGCCGGGTCGAAGCCTTGCCGGCACGGCCGTCCCAGTCCGTGGTCATGGTGCCGATGCGCAGGGCCGCGTCGTCGCCGGTTCGGATGTTGAAGTCACCGGTCGTGCGCAGGTAGTTGCCGTCGCCTGCCGTCACGTTCATTTCGTGTTCCGTCATCAGGCGCGGCAACTTGCTCACCTGGTTGACGACGCCGCCGGTCGAGCCACGGCCGAACAGCATGGAGGCTGAGCCGCGCAAGACCTCGATGCGGTCCTCGTTGAAGGTGTCGCGGTTGTACTGGGCGATGTCCCGGATGCCGTCGAGGTAGATGTCGCCCGACACGCTGAAGCCGCGCAGCCGGATGCTGTCGCCGATGCGGCCGCCTTCGCCGGCTTCGAAGGTGATGCCCGGCACGTTTTTCAGTGCCTCCTTGAAGGAGTCCTTGCCCTGGTCGTGCATCAATTTCTCGTTGACCACCGTGAGCGACTGGGGCACGTCCTTGGCGGCGGCCGGGGTCTTGGCCGTGGTGGTGAGGCCGCTCTGGTAGGTCTGGGCGGCGCGGTCGTACCTGTCCTGGACGATCACGGGCTTGAGGGTCGTTTCCTCGGCCCCGCTGGACATGGAAGCGGCGAACAGAAGTGCGCCAAGGGGCAGCAACGCGGGTGCCGGGCAGGTGGGAGGACGGGGGAGGGCGCGTTTTTTCGCCAAGAGGGACTCCAAGGAATGCGGTTCTGGAAGGGAATGAATATTATTCGCAAATACGAATCGATCTCATTTATAATTAGATCGCGTGGCAATGACGCCACAAATTCACCGAGAGGGATCCACACCATGCTGCAAACCCTGCTGATTGCATTCCGTGAAGGATTGGAAGCGCTCCTGATCGTCGCGATCGCCGCGCTCTACCTGCGCCGGACCGGGCGCGTCGCGCTCGTCTCCGCCATCCGAGCCGGTGTCGTCGCCGCGCTCGCGATGTCCGCAGTGCTGGGGGTCGTGCTCGCGCGCGTCGGCGCGATGTCGCCGGCCTGGGAAGGCCTGTTGGCGCTGGTGGCCGCAGCCGCGGTCACGAGCTGCACCGTCCACATGCTCAGGATGGGCCGCCACATGAAAAGGCAGATCGACACCCGGCTGTCCGAAGCCACGGCGAGGGACGGCGGAGCGGGCTGGTGGGCGGTTTTCGTGTTCGCGCTCTTCATGGTTGGGCGCGAGGGCGTCGAAACCGCCACCATGATCGCGTCGCTGGCGGGCAGTGCCGAACTCGGTCACATGGCCTTGGGCGGCGCCGCCGGCTTTGCACTCGCGGCCTGGGTTTCATGGATGTGGACGCGCCATGGCCACAAGGTCAACCTGAGTCGCTTCTTCCAGGTCACGGCCGTCTTCATGGCGGTGTTTTCCCTGCAGTTGCTGGTGTACGGCTTTCACGAGTTCACGGAAGTGGCGCTGGTGCCGGGCATCGACAACGCATGGTGGCACGCCGCCACCGAGGACCTGGCCGAAGGCGCGGCGGCGCAGGTGGTCTCGGTGCTGATGGTGGCGCTGCCCTCGGTCTGGCTGGTCGGGGCGTTCTGGAAGGACCGGCAGGGGTCGCGCGCAGCCGGCTAGCGGCGCGCGGTCAGCTCGATTCGCCTTCGCCCAATTGCGCCTGCAGGTAGTTCTGCAGGCCCACCTTGGCCAGTACGTCCAGCTGCGTCTCGAGGTAGTCGATGTGCTCCTCGGTGTCCTTCAGGATGTCCTCGAGGATCTCGCGCGACACATAGTCGCGCACGCTCTCGCAGTGCGCGATGCCGTCCTTGACCGCCGCCTGTGCCCCGCGCTCGCTTCGCAGGTCGCAATCCAGGATCTCCGGAACGTCCTCGCCCACGAGCAGCTTGCCCAGGTCTTGCAGGTTCGGCAGGCCGTCGAGCACGAGGATGCGTTCCATCAACCGGTCCGCATGCTTCATCTCGCCGATGGACTCCTCGTATTCCTTCTTCGCCAGCCGCTCGAAGCCCCAGTGCTTGAGGATGCGGTAGTGCAGGAAGTACTGGTTGGTGGCCGTCAGCTCGTTGCGCAGCTGTGCCTGCAGGTGCTGGATGACTTGAGGATCGCCTTGCATGGGGTGCTCCCGCTTGTTGTTCGCAAGGCATTTTGGCCCAAAAGCCGCTCCTTCCTGCAATCGCGGCTTGCGGGAAGGCGCAAGCTCAGCTGCGCATAAGGTGGTCGAACGCGCCCAGCGCGGCCTTGGCGCCGTCGCCCGCGGCGATGACGATCTGCTTGAACGGCACCGTGGTGGCGTCTCCCGCCGCGAACACGCCGGGCAGCGATGTCTGGCCCTTGGGGTCCACGATGATTTCGCCGTGCCTGGACAGCTCGACCGTGCCTTTCAGCCATTCGGTGTTGGGCACCAGGCCGATCTGCACGAATACGCCCGCGAGTTCCACCCTGGCGATGTCGCCCGACGCCCGGTCCTGGTAGACCAGCCCGTTGACCCTCTGCCCGTCGCCCGTGATCTCGGTGGTTCTTGCGTTCAGCACCGTGGTCACGTTGGGCAGGGTCGCCAGTTTGCGCTGCAGCACCGCGTCGGCGCGCAACTGCGTGTCGAATTCGATCAGCGTCACGTGCGCAACCAGGCCTGCCAGGTCGATGGCCGCCTCGACGCCGGAGTTGCCGCCACCGATCACGGCGACCCGCTTGCCCTTGAAGAGAGGCCCGTCGCAGTGCGGGCAGTAGGCCACGCCCTTGTTGCGGTACTCGTTTTCGCCCGGAACGTTGACGCTGCGCCAGCGCGCCCCGGTCGCCACGATGACGCTGCGCGCCTTGAGCACGGCGCCGCTTTCCAGCCTCACCTCGATCAGCCCGCCGGCGGGCGCCAGCGATTTCGCGCGCTGCAGGTTCATGATGTCCACGTCGTGATGGCGCACATGCTCCTCGAGCGCGATCGCGAACCTCGGCCCCTCGGTTTGCCTGACCGAGATGAAGTTCTCGATGCCGAGCGTGTCCAGCACCTGGCCACCGAAACGCTCGGACGCCACGCCGGTGCGAATGCCCTTGCGCGCCGAGTAGACGGCGGCGGCGGCGCCCGCCGGGCCGCCGCCCACGATCAGGACGTCGAAGGGCGCCTTGCCGGCGATCTCGGCTGCGAGCCGCCGCTCGGCGCCGGTGTCGATCTTCGCGACGATTTCCTCCAGGCTCATGCGTCCCTGGCCGAAATGCTTGCCGTTGAGAAAGACCGTGGGCACGGCCATGATCTGGCGGTCGCGGATTTCGTTCTGGAACAGTGCGCCGTCGATCATCGTGGCCTTGACGCGCGGGTTCTGGACCGCCATCAGGTTCAGCGCCTGCACGACGTCCGGGCAGTTGTGGCAGGTCAGCGAAACATAGACCTCGAAGATGAAGTCTCCCTCGAGCTCGCGGATCTGCCGCAGCACCGCATCGTCCACCTTGGGCGGGTGGCCGCCGACCTGGAGCAGGGCGAGGACGAGCGACGTGAACTCATGGCCCAGCGGCAGGCCCGCGAAGCGAGGCCCGTCCGTGGCGCCGGGCCGGTTGACCGAGAACGAAGGCGTGCGGTGCGGGCCGCCGCGCGCTTCGGTGACCGTCACGCGCGCCGAGGCGTCGGCGACGTCCCGCAGCAGCGCCTGCATGTCGGCCGAGGCTTTCGTGCCGTCCAGCGACACGGCGATCTCCACCGGCTGCGTCATGCGCTCCAGGTAGGCGGCGAGCTGGGCTTTGAGGTTGGCGTCGAGCATGGCGCCTCCTTCAGATCTTGCCGACCAGGTCCAGCGACGGCGTGAGCGTCTCGGCGCCTTCGCTCCATTTGGCGGGGCAGACCTCGCCGGGGTGGGCGGCGATGTACTGGGCTGCCTTCACCCGGCGCAGCGTTTCCCTGGCATCGCGGCCGATGCCGTTGTCGTGCACCTCGACGGTCTTGATGCGGCCCTCGGGGTCGATGACGAAGGTGCCGCGCAGCGCCAGCCCGGCGTCCTCGCCCTCGGTGACCAGCACGTCGAAGAAGCGCGCCAGCTGGTGGTTGGGGTCACCCACCAGCGGGTATTGCACCTTGCGAATCGTGTCCGACGTGTCGTGCCAGGCCTTGTGCGTGAAGTGGGTGTCGGTGGAGACGCCATAGACCTCGACACCCAGGCGCTTGAATTCGTCGTAATGGTCGGCCAGGTCGCCCAGTTCGGTCGGGCAGACGAAGGTGAAGTCGGCCGGGTAGAAGACCACCACGGACCATTTGCCCTTGAAGTTCTCTTCGCTCACGGGCACGAACTGGCCTTGGTGATAAGCGGTGGCCTGGAACGGAGCGACGGGGGTGTTGATCAGCGACATAGGTTTCCTCTGTTGAGTTTCATTAAATGATTGCTAACGCCTATGAATGATGATGACCCCGGCTTCATAGATCAAGAGCATTGATTCAATGACACAGTTAGTCGTTGTCTATGGCACCGCGCAGCCAGCGCCTGTTCGCGGGCCACCGCGCATCCGGCTCCGCCGGTCCGCTGGTGGCGCCCCCTAGGGGGGCGGCGGCCGCAGGCCGCTTCGGGGGGGAACCTAATACTCCAGCCGCTCGGGCCGGATTTCCTGCAGGATCGTGGTGGCGATTTCCTCGATCGACTTGGTCGTGGTGCTGAGCCAGCGGATGCCCGCGCGCCGCATCATGGCTTCCGCCTCGGCCACTTCCATGCGGCAGTTGTCGAGCGCCGCATAGCGCGAATTCGGCCGCCGCTCGTTGCGGATTTCGGAAAGGCGCTCGGGATGGATCGACAGGCCGAAGATCTTCTTGCGATGCGGCACGAGCGCCCCGGGCAATTGCTGGCGGTCGAAGTCCTCGGGAATCAGCGGGTAGTTCGCGGCCTTGAGGCCGTGCTGCATCGCCAGGTAGAGCGAAGTCGGCGTCTTGCCGCTGCGGCTCACGCCCACCAGGATGACGTCGGCCTGCTCCAGGTCGCGGTTGGACTGGCCATCGTCATGCACCAGGCTGAAGTTGATGGCCTCGATCCGGTCGTGGTATTCCTTGCTCTTGCTCACGTCCGAGAACCGGCCGATCCGGTGCGAGGACTTCATCGCCAGTTCGATCTCCAGGGGCCGCACGAACGTGCCGAACATGTCCAGCAGCATCCCCTTGCAGCCTTCCTCGATCACCCGCAGGATTTCCACGTTCACCAGCGTGGTGAAGACGATGGGCTTGCGGCCTTCCAGCTCCGCCGTGTGGTTGACCTGCCGCACCACCTGGTGGGCCTTGTCCACGCTGTCGATGAAAGGCATGCGCACGTGCCGCGCCTTGAACTCGAACTGGGCCAGGATGGCGTTGCCGAAGGTCTCGGCCGTGATGCCGGTGCCGTCCGAGATGAAGAAAACGGTGCGGGTGTGCATGGAGTAGTTCTTTCAGATTCCTGCAAGGCCCGGAATCCCCGGCCCCGCCTACAATGGCATCAATTATCCGATTCCCTTCCCGCATGCGACGCCCAGGCCCATTCGAACAAGCACAAAGCCATCCGGCCCCGCATGCCGTGCTGCTCCGCTGGAGCGCAGACCCGGTTTCAACTTCTGGAGTTTTCCCATGTCTGCCCTTTTCAGCCCGACCGCCCTGGTCGTACCGTTTGAAAACCTGAGAATGACCGACGTCGAGGTGGTCGGCGGCAAGAACGCCAGCCTCGGCGAGATGATCTCCCAGCTGCCCCAGGGCGTGCGCGTGCCCACGGGTTTCGCGACCACCGCACACGCTTTCCGCCAGTTCCTCGCCCATGCGGGCCTGGCCCAGCGCATCAACGCAAGGCTGGATGCGCTGGACACGGAGGACGTGCGGTCACTGGCGGCGGCCGGCGCCGAAATCCGCGCCTGGGTCGAGGCGCAGCCCTTTCCCGCCGACCTCGAGAAGGCCATCCGTGAATCGTTCGCGGCGCTGTGCGCAGGCAACGAACACGCGGGTTTCGCCGTGCGCTCCTCGGCCACGGCCGAAGACCTGCCGGACGCCTCTTTCGCAGGCCAGCAGGAGACCTTTCTCAACGTCGTCGGGGTCGAGTCCGTCCTGCACAAGATGAAGGAGGTCTTTGCCTCGCTCTACAACGACCGCGCCATCAGCTATCGCGTGCACAAGGGGTTCGCGCACGCCGACGTCGCCCTCTCGGCCGGCGTGCAGCGCATGGTGCGCAGCGACCTCGGCGCCGCCGGCGTGATGTTCACGATCGACACCGAATCGGGGTTCGAGCACGTGGTTTTCATCACGTCCAGCTATGGCCTGGGCGAGACGGTGGTGCAGGGCGCAGTGAACCCCGACGAGTTTTACGTCCACAAGCCCATGCTCGAGGCCGGCAAGCGCGCGGTGATCCGCCGCAACCTGGGCTCCAAGCTGATCCAGATGGTGTTCACGAGCGGCGACGAGAAAGCTGCTTCCGGCAAGCTGGTGAAGACGACCGATGTGCCGCTGGAGCAGCGCAACCGCTACTCGCTGACCGATGCGGAGGTCGAACAGCTCGCGCACTACGCGCTGGTGATCGAGAAGCACTACGGCCGTCCCATGGACATCGAATGGGGCAAGGACGGCGAGGACGGCCTGCTCTACATCCTGCAGGCGCGGCCCGAGACAGTGAAGAGCCAGCAGCACGGCAAGGCCGAATTGCGCTACAAGCTCAAGGGAAAGGGCACCGTGCTGGCCGAAGGCCGTGCCATCGGCCAGAAGATCGGCACGGGACCGGTGCGGCTGGTGCACGGGACCGGCGAGATGGACAAGGTGCAGCCCGGCGACATCCTCGTCACGGACATGACGGACCCGAACTGGGAACCGGTGATGAAGCGCGCCAGCGCCATCGTCACCAACCGCGGCGGGCGCACCTGCCACGCGGCCATCATCGCCCGGGAACTCGGCATTCCCGCCGTCGTCGGCTGCGGTGACGCGACCGAGAGGCTGAAGGACGGCACGCTGGTGACCGTGAGCTGCGCCGAGGGCGATACCGGCTTCATCTATGACGGCCTGCTCGAGACCGAGGTCAGCGAGGTCCAGCGCGGCGAGATGCCGGCCATCAAGGTCAAGATGACCATGAACGTGGGCAATCCGCAGCTGGCGTTCGACTTCGCGCAGCTGCCCAACGACGGCGTGGGCCTGGCGCGGCTGGAATTCATCATCAACAACAACATCGGCGTGCACCCCAAGGCGATCCTCGACTACCCCAATGTCGACGCGGACCTGAAGAAGGCCGTGGAATCGGTGGCCCGGGGCCATGCGTCGCCCCGCGCCTTCTACGTCGACAAGGTGGCCGAAGGCGTGGCGACGATCGCGGCGGCCTTCTGGCCCAAGCCCGTGATCGTGCGCCTGTCGGACTTCAAGTCGAACGAATACCGCAAGCTGATCGGCGGCTCGCGTTACGAGCCCGAGGAGGAAAACCCGATGCTCGGCTTCCGCGGCGCCGCCCGCTACATCAGCGAGGATTTCCGCGAGGCGTTCGCCATGGAATGCGAGGCCTTGCGCCGGGTGCGCGAGGAAATGGGCCTGACCAACGTGCAGGTGATGGTGCCCTTCGTGCGCACGCTCGGCCAGGCCGACCGCGTCACCCAGCTGCTTGCACAGCAGGGCCTCAAGCGCGGCGAGGGCGCCCCCGGGGCGGAGCTCAAGGTCATCATGATGTGCGAAGTGCCGAGCAATGCCATCCTGGCCGACGAGTTCCTCGAGTACTTCGACGGCTTCTCGATCGGCTCGAACGACCTGACCCAGCTCACGCTCGGCCTGGACCGCGACTCGGGGCTCGAGCTGCTGGCCGTGGATTTCGACGAGCGCGATCCGGCCGTCAAGTCGCTGCTGAGCCGCGCCATCGCTGCGTGCCTCAAGCAGGGCAAGTACGTGGGCATTTGCGGCCAGGGCCCGAGTGACCACCCGGACTTCGCGCAATGGCTGGCGGATGAGGGCATCACCTCGATCTCGCTGAACCCGGACAGCGTCATCGCCACCTGGCAGCAGCTGGCCCGCCGCTGACGCGCGCGCACCGCAAATACCCTGTTGGCCGCCTGCGTCCCCGGGTGCGATGATGCGCGCACCGAGGGGACCCGCAAGACCAATGGCAGACAACCGTGACTACGCCGCTTACAAGCGGCGGCTGGCGCGCATCCTGACGCAGTACGTCGTCGGGCTGTGCGCCGCCCTGGGCATGCTGGCATGGGCCGAACGCAACGGCGTCTCGCGCCAATGGCTCGGCCCGATCTTCCTGTTCGCCACGGTGATGATCTACGCGGCGATCGGCATCTACGGCCGCACGACCGATCCTGAAGAGTATTACGTCGCGGGGCGTCGCATTCCGCCCATGTACAACGGCATGGCGACCGCGGCGGACTGGATGAGCGCGGCCTCGTTCATCAGCCTGGCCGGCGGCCTGTACCTGCAGGGGTTCTCCGGCTCCGCCGGGCAGCCAGGCGGGCTGGCCTACGTGCTGGGCTGGACAGGGGGCTTCTGCCTGGTGGCGCTGCTGGTGGCGCCTTACCTGCGCGGCCTCGGGCTGTACACCGTCCCGGACTATTTCTCCGTGCGCTACGGCGGCCGTTGGCCGCGGCTGATCGCGGCCTTCGCGGCGATGCTGTGTTCCTTCACCTACGTCGTTGCGCAGATCTACGGCATCGGGCTGATCACCTCGCGGCTGACCGGCGTGCAGTTCGAGATCGGCATCCTGCTGGGGCTTGGCGGTGTTCTCCTGTGTTCCTTCCTGGGCGGCATGCGGGCCATCACCTGGACCCAGGTCGCGCAGTACGTGATCCTGCTGCTGGCTTTCCTGATTCCCGTTTCCTGGCTCGCGTACAAGCAGCTGGGCAATCCGCTGGCACCCCTGGTCTACGGCAAGCAACTCCAGAAGATCGCGGAAATCGAGAAGACCCTGGTCGATTCACCCGCCGAAAAGCAGGTGCAGGCCGAGTACAAGCGGCGTGCCGCCGAATACGAGGCCCGGCTGGCGGACGTCGACACCTCGCTGCGGCGGGAACGCGCAGCTGCCCAGCAGCGCATCCGCCAGCTCAAGGCCCAAAACGCCGACTCGGCCCGCATCGTTGCCGCGAACCGCGAATTGGCGGCGCTGCCGCGCGACGTGGCCGGCGCGCGGGACCTGTGGACCCGCGCGATGCACGAGAGCCACGAGCGAGCGGAGCCGCTGGGCGGGTTGCCGCCACATGGCCAGCCGTTTGCGGGCGACCCGGACGGCACGCCACAGGAGCGTGAAGCCTTCGACGTCTCACGCCGCAACTTCCTGGCGCTCGTGTTCTGCCTGATGGTGGGGACGGCGGGCCTGCCCCACCTGCTGACCCGTTTCTACACGACGCCCTCGGTACGCGAAGCACGGGAGTCCGTCGGCTGGGCGCTCTTCTTCATTGCCCTGCTTTACCTGAGCGTGCCGGCGCTGGCCGTACTGGTGAAATACGAGGTCATGCAGACCCTGGTCGGCAGCAGCTTCGACGCCTTGCCCCCCTGGATCCTGCAATGGGCGAAAGTGGACGCATCGCTCATCTCGGTGAGCGACGTGAATGCCGACGGCATCGTGCAGTTCGGCGAAATCCGGCTGGGGGCGGACATCATCATGCTGGCCACGCCAGAGATCGGCGGGCTGCCCTACGTCGTGTCGGGCCTGGTGGCCGCCGGCGGGCTGGCGGCGGCGCTTTCCACCGCCGACGGCTTGCTCCTCACGATCAGCAACGCCATGGTCCGGGACGTGTATTGCCAGGAGATCGGCCACGACGTGACGCCGGAACGACGCGTGATCCTGTCCAAGTTCGCCCTGATGTCAGTGGCCCTGGTCGCAGCGATGGTGGCATCGCTCAAGCCGGCGGATATCCTGCCGCTGGTTTCGGCGTCGTTCTCGCTGGCGGCTTCGGCGTTCGTGCCGGCGATGGTGCTAGGCATCTTCTGGAAGGGCGCCACGCGCGCCGGCGCCGTCGCGGGCATGCTGGCCGGCCTGGGCGTGACGATCTACTACATGCTCTCGAATGCGGCGTGGGTGCGAACGACCTTCAAGCTGCAGCCCGATCCGCAGCTGTGGTTCGGCATCGTGCCCGTGTCGGCGGGCATCTTCGGCGTCGCCCTGGGTTTCGCGGTGGCGCTCGTGGTCAGCCTGCTCACCCTGCGGGCGGACTGAGCCGGCCTGCCGGGGAGGGGCCGGAATGTCAGGCCGCGGGCATGTGCGCCTGGACTTCGGCCGCGAATTCCGCCGCCGTCTGGGCGCTCTTGTACTGGCGAAGAATCCCTTCGGCCCGGCCCACCGCCACTTCGAAATCGTGGACGTTGCGCGCCGCCTCGATCCGCAGGCAGAGTTCCTCGGCGTTCGGCCCCAGCAGGTCGGTCAGCCGCCGCGCCACGAAGCGCTGGGCCTCCTTCAGGCTGATCGCCGGGGCAGCCGCCAGCGGTGTCGGAGCCGTGGCCGTCCCGGGCTGGCAGCGGGCGGGGCCGCAGGCACGGCCGCACCTGGCACGGGTTCGATGAAGCCCTTCGTCCAGGAGCTGGCCCAGCAGTGCCTCGGTGTCGCCCAGCATCTGGGCGATCCGGGCCAGTTCGTCGAAGCCACGCTTGCCATCGACCAGGATCAGCATGGAACGCAGCTTGGGGCCCAGCCCGTGCTGCCGCGTCGCGATGGCTTCGGTACCCTTGGTCGACTTGTGATAGACAAGGTTCTTCTGGATCACATCAGCCCCCGTTTCACATTTGTCAGTTCAGTGTAAGTTTACGCAGGCGCACCGGCTAGTGGGAGTTTCACCTCAGCCCCGGGGCGAAGGCCCGCAACGCGAATTCCGGGGTGATGGCTCGCCGGGTTATCCCTGAGGGGGTTTACGTCCGGACCGGTTCTTTTGTAAGGAACGAGTAAGCGCACCTTCAAACCATGCAGGCACACGCATAACGCGGGAGACAGCTTGCTCATTCTCGTCAGCATCTTCAAGCTCTTGGCCGAGATCGCGCTGCTGGCGTTGCTGGGACAAGGCGTGCTGGCGGTGCTTGCGGGCGCGAAGCGCGAGCAGAACCCGTTCTACCAGCTGCTGCAGATCCTCACGCGGCCTTTCCTCAGGGGAACGCGCCTGATCACGCCCAAGGTGGTGCTCGATCGCCATGTGCCCCTGGTGGCCGGGCTGCTGCTGTTTTTCATCTGGCTCGTGGCGACCATCACCAAGATCAGCATCTGCGTGCAGATCGGCATGGAGATGTGCAAATGATGCGCCCGCTTCGCTACCGGGGCTGGAAGTGGCGGGCCATCGGGCAGCGCTCGTGGTCGGCAGAAGGGAAGCCGCACTCGGTCTTTTCGAGAGCATGCTGCAGGAATTCCCCGGGGACGCCTACGCGCTGGCCAGCAAGGCGCACCTGCAGGCCCAGCTGAACCACCGGCGCGAGGCGCTGGAGACTTTCCAGCAGCTGGTGGCCGATCGGAACCTGGCAACGGCAGGCACTGGTTCAACTACGGCTTCCTGCTCGAAGAGATGGGCCAGTACGACCAGGCCGAGGCGGCGCTGCGCCGGGCCACCGAACTCAGCCCCAAGCTCGATCGCGCCTGGTACGGCCTGGGCCTGGTGCTGATCCGGCTGCAGCGCTTCGACGAGGCCGTCGTCGCGCTCAAGAAGAACACCCAATTGCAACCCATGAGCCCGTACGGCTGGTACCAGCTGGCGCGGGTTCATGTCGACCGGCACGAACCGGACGAGGCGCTGCGGATCATCCGCCACCTCAAGCGGTTCGAGCCGAAAGTGGCCGCTCAGCTGGAACGCGAGACGGGGATCTTTGTCCCGCCCGCCAGCTGAGGGGGTATCTTCGAGGCGCGGCCTGGGTTGCGAGCCGGCGCGGGACTGCCGGCGGGCCGTGTGGTGGCGATAGTGCCCGCGAGGGCACATAACAGGAGACAACAGCATGCAAGCTGACAGAAGGACACCGCCAGTACTGGCGAAAGAACCTGCGGATCACGGCGATCCTGCTGGCGATCTGGTTCGTCGTGACCTTCGTCGTGGGCTATTTCGCCCGTGACCTGAATTTCAACTTCTTCGGCTGGCCGTTCAGCTTCTGGATGGGCGCCCAGGGCTCGTTGATCATCTACGTCGTCGATCATCTGGTACTACGCCCGCTACATGAACAAGCTGGACCAGGAATACGGCGTGGCCGAGGAGGAATAAGTCATGGCTGTCTTCTGACACTCCGACACGGCACCGGCAGCCGCCGAGCCAACGCGGCCTTCAAGAAGCAGCTGAACAAGGTCTACACGCTTGTACACCGGCGGCTTCATCGCCTTCGTGATCGTGCTGGCCATCCTCGAGCAGTTCGGCCTGAAGCGCGAATGGATCGGCTTCATCTTCCTGCTGGCCACCATCGGCCTGTATGCCGGCATCGGCATCATGAGCCGCACCACCGACGCGGCCGAGTACTACGTGGCCGGCCGGCGCGTGCCGGCCATCTACAACGGCATGGCGACCGGCGCCGACTGGATGTCGGCGGCCTCGTTCATCGGCATGGCCGGCACGCTGTACCTGACCGGCTACGGCGGCCTGGCCTTCATCATGGGCTGGACCGGCGGCTACTGCCTGGTGGCGCTGTTGCTCGCGCCTTACCTGCGCAAGTTCGGGCAGTTCACCATTCCCGACTTCCTGGGCGAGCGCTACGGCGGCAACCTGCCGCGCTTCATCGGCATCGTCGCCGCCATCCTGTGCTCGTTCACCTACGTGGTGGCGCAGATCTATGGCGTGGGCCTGATCACGACGCGCCTGACCGGCGTGGCCTTCGAGCTCGGGATTTTCCTCGGCCTGGGCGGCATCCTGGTGTGCTCGTTCCTGGGCGGCATGCGCGCCGTGACCTGGACGCAGGTGGCGCAGTACATCATCCTGATCGTGGCCTACATGATCCCGGTGGTGTGGCTGTCGGTGAAGCAGACCGGCGTGCCGATCCCGCAGGCGATCTACGGCTACCAGCTCGAGAAGGTGTCCAAGCGCGGCGATGAGCTGCGCAAGGATCCGAAGGAACTGGAGGTCATCGCGATCTTCAAGAAGCGCGCCGACGAGTTCGACGCCAAGCTGAAGGACGTCCCGGCGGCGCTGGCCGCCGACAAGGCCGCGGCCGAGAAGAAGCTCGCCGACCTGAAGGCCGCCAACGCCCTGGCGTCCGCAGGTGCCAGGCCGCCGAGAAGGCGCTGGCCGCGGTGCCCAAGGACGCGGCCGCCGCCAAGGACGCCTGGACCAAGGCCAAGGCCGCCAACCTGGACGCGGGCCAAGCCGCTGGGCGGCATGCCGCACCACGCGCAGGTGTTCGCCGGCGATCCGAACGGCGACGCCGCGGCGCAGAAGGCCTTCGACGAGTCGCGCCGCAACTTCCTGGCGCTGATCTTCTGCCTGATGGTGGGCACGGCCGCGCTGCCGCACATCCTGATGCGCTACTACACGACGCCGTCGGTGAAGGAGGCGCGCGACTCGGTGACCTGGTCGCTGTTCTTCATCTTCCTGCTGTACTTCACGGCGCCGGCCCTGGCGGTGCTGGTCAAGTACGAGGTCTTCAACGTGCTGGTGGGCACGCCGTTCGACAAGCTGCCGGTCTGGATCGTCGAACTGGCAGCAGGTCGACCCGGCGCTGCTGTCGGTGGTCGACATCAACAAGGACGGCATCTTCCAGCTCGAGCGAGATGAAGATCGGCGGCGACATCATCGTGCTGGCCACGCCGGAGATCGGCGGCCTGCCGTACGTGATCTCGGGCCTGGTGGCGGCCGGCGGCCTGGCGGCGGCGCTGTCCACCGCCGACGGCCTGCTGCTGACCATCGCCAACGCGCTGAGCCACGACCTGTACTACAAGATGATCGACCCGAACGCCTCCACGGCGCGCCGGGTGACGCTGTCGAAGATCCTGCTGCTGGTCGTGGCCCTGGCGGCGGCGGGCGTGGCGTCGCAGAAACCGGCGGACATCCTGTTCCTGGTGTCGGCGGCGTTCTCGTTCGCGGCGGCGGCGTTCTTCCCGGCGCTGGTGCTGGGCATCTTCTGGAAACGGGCCAACGGATCGCGCGCGTCGCTGGGCATGGTCGCCGGCCTGGGCACGACGTTCTACTACATGGTGATGACCCAGCCCTGGCTGCGCGGCGTGTTCGGCGTGACTTCGCCGGTCGAACTGTGGTGGGGCATCCTGCCGATCTCGGCCGGCTTGTTCGGCGTGCCGGTCGGGCTTCGCGGTGATCATCATCGTCAGCCTGCTGACCCCGGCGCCGAATGCGCGGATCCAGGAGCTGGTCGAGCACGTGCGCTACCCGAGCCTGAAGGGCACGGCCAAGAGCCTGATTCACTGACCCGCACCTGCCGCGAACAAAAAGCCCCGGGCGAGCGCCCGGGGCTTTTTTCATTGGGGTCGCCCGCGATCAGCTTTCCGTGTGAATCAGCCAGCGGTGCGTGCATTTGCGGCAACAGACTTCCGCCTCGCCGCGGCTGGGGTTCTGGCCCACCACGTTGAACCGCCCGTACTCCCCGCAGCCGGGGCAATTGGCCTGGTTGGCAACGACCTCCGCGCGCATCAGCAGGAACAGATAGCGGCGCAAGGCCCACAGGCCGACGCCGGCGCTGACGACCGCGAAAAGCACGTTCTCCAGCCTGACGGAGGGCCCGTCGCGGAAGTTCTCCATGCTGGCCATCAAGGCGACGACGCTGACGATAGACAGCACCATGTGCGCGTGGCCGGAGAGCAGCTCGCGTTCGTACCATTTTCGAAACCCCAGCCGGCCCATGCGTTCGGTGGGGCAGTCAAGGGGCGCGTTGCCGGCAGCCATGGAGCATCATCGCAAAAGCGTGCGGGCCGGTGTGGGCCCCGGATGAAACAAATGCGCGGGGTAAGACATTGCTACTACTCGCGTGGGGCGTTTGGGTCTTTGCCGGAGCAGCAAAGTGCCGGCGCCGGCGCAGCGAGGCTATAATCATGGGCTTTCCCTTGCCACACCACATCGGACGCTGTGGGTGGCTGACCAGCCGCAGTTGTGCGGCCCAACCCTCAAGGAGCCTTATGCGTCATTACGAAATCATCTTGCTGATCCATCCGGACCAGAGCGAACAGGTTCCGGCCATGCTGGAACGCTACAAGGGCATGATCACCGCCGGCGGCGGCAAGATCCACCGCGTGGAAGACTGGGGCCGCCGCCAGCTGGCCTACCAGATCAACAAATTGGCCAAGGCCCACTACCTGTGCGTCAACATCGAGGCCGACCAGCCCGTGATGGCCGAACTGGAGCATGCCTTCCGTTTCAACGACGCCGTCCTGCGCCACCTGACGGTGGTCCGCAAGAAGGCCGACACCGGCCCGTCTTCGATGATGAAGACCGTCGAGCGCGAAGAGGCCCGCAAGGCCCAGCAGGCGGAGTACCAGGCCTGAACGGCGGCAGCCGGGAGTGAACCAGCTCGTCTTGAGCGCCCGTATCGCCCAGGCCAACGCCTTGCGGTACACCCCCGCCGGATTGCCGGCCCTGGACCTGGGACTCGAACACGAGTCCGAGGTCACCGAAGCAGGGCAGGCGCGGCAGGTGAAAGTGGCGGTCAAGGCGGTGGCCTTCGGAAGCGTGGCGGAGACCCTCTGCCGGCAATCCATAGGCAGCAGCTGGAATTTCACCGGTTTCCTGGCCACCCCGCGCAACGGCAAGCACCCAGTGCTCCACATTCAGTCATTTCAGCAAGATTCAGTTCAATAGAGGTCCCACATGGCCACGTTCAAGAAATTCAACAAGGACAAGCGTCCGAAGCGCAACACCCAGTCGCTGCTGTTCAAGCGCAAGCGCTTCTGCCGCTTCACCGTCGCCCACGTCGAGGAAATCGACTACAAGGACGTCGACACGCTGCGCGATTTCATCGCCGAAAACGGCAAGATCATCCCGGCACGCCTGACCGGCACCCGCGCGATCTACCAGCGCCAACTCAACACCGCCATCAAGCGTGCCCGCTTCCTGGCCCTGGTCCCGTATACGGACCAGCACCGCATCTAAGGAGCCAGGAACATGCAAGTCATTCTGCTCGACAAGGTCGTCAACCTCGGCAACCTCGGTGAGATCGTCAAGGTCAAGGACGGCTACGCCCGCAACTTCCTGATCCCCCAGGGCCGTGCGCGCCGCGCCACGGAAGCCAACAAGGCCGAATTCGAGGCCAAGCGCGTCGAACTCGAGAAGGCCGCCGCCGTCAAGCTGGCCGAGTCGCAAGGCCAGGGCGAGAAGCTCGCCGGCACCACCGTCAAGCTGACCCAGAAGGCCGGCGTGGACGGCCGCCTGTTCGGCTCGGTCACGAACTTCGACATCGCCGAAGAGTTGAACAAGCAGGGCTACAAGGTCGCCAAGGCGCAGGTGCGCATGCCCAACGGCCCGATCAAGCACGTGGGCGATTCCACCGTCAGCGTCGCGCTGCACACGGACGTGGTCGTGGACATCACCGTGACCGTTTACGGCGAAACCGCGTAAGCTTCGCAAGGAGAGAACAAGGCTGCTGCGCAGCCTTGCACTTCGAGGCCGCCCATTGGGCGGTTTTCTTTTTTTTCCAGTGGCTATACAGGGATAAGCACCCCTTATCCACAGGCCGCTCCACAAGGTTGCACACAGGGCGCTTTGACGGGGTCGGCCCCGGCGCATAGGATGTTCCCTTGCCCAGTTTCTCCAAGATGTCCGCCGTTCTCACTCCCATCGACGACGATTTTTCCCGCGATCACCAGATCGCGCAGCTGCGCATCCCCCCGCACTCCATCGAAGCCGAATCCAGCGTGCTCGGCGGCCTGCTGCTGGACAACAACGCCTGGGACCGGGTGGGCGACCTGCTCACCGACGGGGACTTCTACCGCTACGAACATCGCCTGATCTACGCGGCCGTGGGGGGGCTGATCAACGCGACCCGCCCCGCTGACGTGATCACGGTCTACGAGCAGCTGCAGGGCCTGGGCAAGGCGGAAGAAGTGGGCGGCCTCGCGTACCTGAACTCGCTGGCGCAGTACGTTCCCAGCGCCAGCAACATCCGCCGTTACGCCGAGATCGTGCGCGAGCGCTCGATCCTGCGCAAGCTGGTCAGCGCCAGCGACGAGATCGCCACGGCCGCCTTCAACACGCAGGGCAAGGCCGTCGACAAGATCCTCGACGAGGCGGAGCAGAAGATCTTCAACATCGGCGAGGAAGGCTCGCGGATGAAGCAGGGGTTCCAGGGCATGGATTCCCTGGTGGTGCAGCTGCTGGACCGCGTCCAGGAGATGGCCGACAACCCCAACGACATCACGGGCGTGCCCACCGGCTTCTACGATCTGGACCGCATGACCTCGGGCATGCAGGCCGGCGACATGATCGTGCTGGCGGCGCGCCCCTCCATGGGCAAGACCGCGCTGGCCATCAACATCGCCGAGCACGTCGCGCTGAACGAGGGCCTGCCGGTCGCCGTCTTCTCCATGGAGATGGGCGCTTCGCAGCTGGCCGTTCGTATCGTCGGCTCGATCGGACGCATCGACCAGATGCACCTGCGCACCGGCAAGCTCACCGATTCCGAATGGCCGCGCCTGACGGAGGCGATCGAGAAGCTGCGCAACATCTCGCTGCACATCGACGAGACGCCCGGCCTCACGACGAGCGAGCTGCGCGCGAACGCGCGGCGCCTGGCGCGCCAGTGCGGCAAGCTGGGCCTGATCGTCGTGGACTACCTGCAGCTGATGAGCGTCTCCAGCAGCATGAGCGAAGAGAACCGGGCCACGGCCGTCGGGGAGATCTCGCGCGGCCTCAAGATGCTCGCGAAGGAGCTCCAATGCCCCGTGATCGCGCTGTCGCAGCTTTCGCGCGGCGTGGAGTCGCGCACCGACAAGCGCCCCATGATGAGCGACCTGCGCGAATCGGGCGCGATCGAGCAGGATGCCGACGTCATCATGTTCATCTATCGCGATGACTACTACAACAAGGACTCCAAGGAGCCCGGCGTCGCCGAGATCATCATCAGCAAGCAGCGCAACGGCCCCACCGGGACCGTCAAGCTGGCTTTCCTGAAGGAGATGACGCGGTTCGAGTCGCTTGCTTCCGGAAGCAGCGATTTCTGAGTCGCTGCGATCCCGGGCTTGACCTGGGAGCCATGCGGTGATGGATTGCGGGCCGAGCCCGCAATGACAGTCCCTAGAGAACCTCGCTCGCGAAATCCGCCAGGCGCGACCTCTCGCCCCGCGCCAGGGTGATGTGGCCGCTGTGGGGCCAGCCCTTGAACTTGTCGACGGCGAACGTGAGGCCCGAAGACCCCTCGGTCAGGTAGGGCGTGTCGATCTGGGCGAGGTTGCCCATGCAGATGATCTTCGTGCCCGGGCCGGCCCGCGTGACCAGCGTCTTCATCTGTTTGGGCGTCAGGTTCTGCGCCTCGTCGATGATGACGTACTTGTTCAGGAAGGTGCGGCCCCGCATGAAGTTCATGCTCTTGATCTTGATGCGGCTTCGGATCAACTCGTTGGTGGCCGCGCGGCCCCACTCGCCGGCCTGCGTCTCGGTCTTGGCCAGCACTTCCAGGTTGTCGTCCAGGGCGCCCATCCAGGGACCCATCTTTTCCTCTTCGGTGCCGGGCAGGAAGCCGATGTCCTCGCCCACGCTCACCGTGGCGCGGGTCATGATGATCTCGGTGTAGCGGCGGTCATCCAGCACCTGGGTCAGCCCCGAGGCCAGCGCCATCAGCGTCTTGCCGGTGCCCGCCGTGCCGGTGAGCGTGACGAAATCGACCTCAGGGTCCATCAGCAGGTTCATCGCGAAGTTCTGCTCGCGGTTGCGCGTGCAAACGCCCCAGACGGAGTTCTTGAGGTGGCCGTAGTCCTTCAGGGTCTTGAGCACCGCGGTTTTCGCGCGAATTTCCGTCACCCGGGCGTACAGGCTGGGCTCGCCGGGCGACTCGAAGTAGACGAACTGGTTGATCAGCAGGCTGGGCACCACCGGTCCGGTGATCCGGTAGTAGGTGTGCTGGCCGCTTTGCCAGCTCTCGATGGTCTTGCCGTGCTTGGTCCAGAAATCGGAGGGCAGGGCCATCGCGCCCGAATACAGCAGTTCGAGGTCGTCGAGGGTCTTGTCGTTCTGGTAGTCGTCGGTGGCCAGGCCCAGGGCCCGGGCCTTGACGCGCATGTTGATGTCCTTGGACACCAGGACCACCTCGCGCGGCTTGTGCTGCTCGCGCAGGGCCTGCACCACGCCCAGGATCTGGTTGTCGGCCTTGCCTTGGGGCAGGGCCAGGGGCAGGTTGCTGTCCAGCGGCTTGGTCTGGAAGAACAGGCACCCGCCGGCTTCGCGGTGGCCGGTGGTGTCGAGCTTGAGCCCCTGGGCGATGTCCGCGCCCTGGTGGCCTGCCAGCGCATCCAGCGTGCGGCTGGCCTGACGGGCGTTGCGGGCGACTTCGGTCATGCCCTTCTTGTGGCCGTCCAGTTCCTCCAGCACGATCATGGGCAGGAAGATGTCGTGTTCCTCGAAACGGAACAGGCTCATCGGGTCGTGCATCAGCACGTTGGTGTCCAGCACGAACAGCTTGGCCGGGCCGGTGGGCTTGGCCTTGCGGGCCGGCCGCGCGACCGGCTCGGGCGTGACGCGCTTCTTCGGCGCCAGGGGCTCTGGGTGTTCGAAGTACTCGTCGGTGGGCGCCTTGAACGCTTCGGGATGCACCTCGCCGCCGCCAGCCAGGCGCGGGTCGAAGTCCAGGGCGGCCTGGGGCTTCTCAGCCAGCGGGCTGTCGGTGTGGGTCGCCTCCGATTTTCGCGGCGCCTTGTGCGAGGAGCGGGCCGGGGCGTCGTAGGCTTCCGGCGGGAGCAGGGCAGCGCGCTTGGTGGGGGCGGGGGGCAGTGGCATGGATGGGCGGGTTCCCGGATGAGAGAGTCGAGAAGCAAAAAAGCCGCCTGGCGAGCCGGGCGGCTTTGTCTGGGTTAGCGGTGATGACGCGGCGCGTCGGAATCAACTGCATGAATTCATTATGCACAAGTCCCGGGGCGCGACAATCGCACCGGGGTGCATGTTGCTACAAAACGTCAGGCCGCCTTCTTCAGCAGCTTCACGGCCTTGAGCACCTCATCCACGTGGCCGGGCACTTTCAGTCCACGCCATTCCTGCTTGAGCACGCCATCGGCGCCGATCAGGAAAGTGCTGCGCTCGATGCCCTTCACCTTCTTGCCGTACATGATCTTGTTCTTGACCACGCCGAACATGTGGCACATCTTCTCTTCGGTGTCGGCGATCAGCTCGAACGGCAGTTCAAGCTTGGCCTTGAAGTCATCATGGGACTTCATGTTGTCGCGCGACACGCCGAACACGTTGGCGCCGGCTTTCACGAAGTCCTTGTACTTGTCGCGGAACTGCATGGCCTCGGTCGTGCAACCCGGGGTGTTGTCCTTCGGGTAGAAGTACAGGACCAGGACATGGCCGTTGTGCGAGGTGTTCGTGACTTTGACGCCGCCCGTGGCGTTGGCTTCGAATTCGGGGATGGGCTTGTTGACAACGATCGCCATGGACTTTGTTTCTCGTGTGACAGGAATGCTCGTTGCTACATGGGGACTGATCGTCCCGTTGCAACCCGCAATTTTACCCTGAAACGGACGCTGTGGCCCGCAGCGTTCACGCGGGGTGTTCGATGAGGAGGGCTACCGCGACGCTGCGCCCCTCGTGCGCGAGGATGTTGTAGGTGCGGCAGGCCGCTGCCGTGTCCATGGTCTCGATGCCGACGCGGCGCGCCAGGAGGGGCTGGAGCCAGGCCGCTTGGGGGAAGCGGATGCGCGAGCCGCTGCCGAAAAGCACCACCTCGGCGTCCACCTCGGCCAGCCGGGCGAAGTGTTCGGCCCGCAGGTCCTCGAAGCTCGAAGACTCCCAGGCGATGCGCTCGCCGCCCGAGCTGATGATCACGCTCGATGTGATTTTTTCACCATTCACGCCCACCCATCCCGGTCCATGGCCGCTGATGGTTTGCACGTCGGACTTGTCGGGTTGCAGCTTCATGGTGCGGGGCCCCTGCGTTCATTGTTGCGCTGCACTAAAAACAGGCAGAACTGTGGTCAAATTATAGGTTTTCACCCTGAGAACATGCTCCGGAGGGGCTTTGAAGACTGTCCACAAATCCGCCAAGCTGGCGAACGTCCTGTACGACATCCGCGGCCCGATCATGGATGCGGCCCGGCAGATGGAGGAAGAGGGCCACAAGATCATCCGCCTGAACATCGGCAACCTGGCCGTGTTCGGGTTCGATGCGCCCGAGGAAATCCAGCAGGACATGATCCGCAACCTGCCCAACTCGGCCGGCTATTCGGACAGCAAGGGCATCTTCGCGGCGCGCAAGGCCGTGATGCACGAGACCCAGAAGCAGGGGATCAAGGGCGTCACGCTGGACGACATCTACCTGGGCAACGGCGCCAGCGAACTGATCGCCATGGCCACCAACGCCCTGCTCGACGACGGTGACGAATTGTTGCTGCCGGCGCCGGACTACCCGCTTTGGACGGCCGCCGCCAGCCTGTCGGGCGGCACCCCTGTGCATTACCTGTGCGATGAAGCCAACGGCTGGATGCCCGACCTGGCCGATATCCGCCGCAAGATCACGCCCTCCACCAAGGGCATCGTCGTCATCAACCCCAACAACCCGACCGGGGCCCTGTATTCCGACGAACTGCTCAAGGGCCTCGTCGAGATCGCGCGCGAGAACGGCCTGGTCATCTTCGCCGACGAGGTCTACGACAAGGTCCTGTACGACGGCGCGAAGCACACGGCCATCGCCAGCCTGTCCGAGGACGTGCTGACGCTGACCTTCAATTCCCTCTCGAAGAGCTACCGCTCCTGCGGCTACCGCGCCGGCTGGATGGTGGTGTCGGGCGACAAGAAGGCCGCGGCCGACTACATCGAGGGCCTGAACATGCTCTCGAACATGCGCCTGTGCGCCAACGTGCCCGGCCAGTGGGCGATCCAGACCGCCCTGGGCGGCTACCAGAGCATCAACGAGCTGGTGGCCGAAGGCGGGCGCCTGCGCCGGCAGCGCGACCTGGCCTACGAGCTCATCACCGCGATCCCGGGCGTGACCTGCGTGAAGCCGACGGCCGCGCTGTACATGTTCCCGAGGCTGGACCCCAAGATCTACCCGATCAAGGACGACCGGCAGTTCTTCCTCGAGCTGCTGCAGGAAACCCGCGTGATGCTGGTGCAGGGCACCGGTTTCAACTGGCACAGCCCCGACCATTTCCGCATCGTCTTCCTGCCCCATGAAGACGACCTGCGCGAGGCCATCGGCCGCATCGCCAGGTTCCTCGAAAACTACCGCAAGCGCACGACGACATGAACCCCCACGCTCCGCACTTCGTGTCTTCGCTGCCCCCCGAGGGGGCGTTTGCCTCCCTAGAGGCGGCTCGTCGGGAGGCAAAATGAAAGCCATCCAAGCAGGCCTGCTGGGCATCGGGACCGTCGGGACCGGCGTCTTCAACGTCTTGAAGCGCAACCAGGAAGAAATCAAGGGACGCGCCGGCCGCGGCATCGAGATCACCATGGTGGCCGACCTGGACACGGCCCGCGCCCAGGCGATCGTGGGCGACGGCGTGAAAGTGGTCAACGATGCGCGCGCCGTCATCGCCAACCCCGACATCGACATCGTGATCGAGCTGATCGGCGGCTACGGGATCGCCCGGCAACTGGTGATGGAAGCGATCGAAGCCGGCAAGCATGTGGTCACGGCCAACAAGGCGCTGCTGGCCGTGCACGGCACCGAGATCTTCGCCGCGGCGCATCGCCGCGGGGTGATGGTGGCCTTCGAGGCGGCGGTGGCCGGCGGCATCCCCATCATCAAGGCATTGCGCGAAGGCCTCACGGCCAACAGCATCGAATGGATCGCCGGCATCATCAACGGCACGACCAACTTCATCCTGTCCGAAATGCGCGACAAGGGGCTGGATTTCGACGTGGCCCTGAAGGACGCGCAGCGCCTGGGCTACGCCGAGGCCGACCCGACCTTCGACATCGAGGGCATTGACGCCGCGCACAAGGCCACCATCATGTCGGCCATCGCGTTCGGCATCCCGGTGCAGTTCGACAAGGCCTATGTCGAGGGCATCGCGAAGCTGGGCGCACAGGACATCCGCTATGCCGAGCAGCTGGGCTACCGCATCAAGCTGCTGGGCATCACGAAGCGCACGGCCAAGGGGATCGAGCTGCGCGTGCATCCCGCGCTGGTCCCGGCCAAGCGGCTGATCGCCAATGTCGAGGGCGCCATGAACGCCGTGCTGGTGCAGGCCGACGCCGTGGGCACCACGATGTACTACGGCAAGGGCGCCGGCAGCGAACCCACGGCCAGCGCCGTGATCGCCGACCTGGTGGACATCACCCGCCTGCACACGGCCGATGCCGCGCACCGCGTCCCGCACCTGGCGTTCCAGCCGGACGCGATGAGCGACGCGCCGGTGCTGCCGATGAGCGAGGTTGTCACCAGCTACTACCTGCGCCTGCGCGTGGCAGACCAGGCCGGCGTGCTGGCCAAGGTGACGGGGCAGCTTGCCGCTGCCGGCATCAGCATCGATGCCATGCTGCAGCGGCAGGCGCAGGAGGTGGGCGGCGCGGGCGCGACCCAGACCGACCTCATCATCCTGACCCACAACGTGCGCGAAGGCACGATGAACGAAGTGCTCGCCCAGATGCAGGCCCTGCCCACGGTGCTGGCACCCATCACCCGCATCCGCAAGGAAGAACTGGCCTGATCCCGATGCTGTACCTGTCGACCCGCGGCCATCCGGACCGCAAGCATTTCTGCGAAATCCTCCTTGAAGGCCTGGCCCCGGACGGCGGGCTGTACCTGCCGGAGCGCTATCCGCAGGTCGACGCCGCGACGCTCGCGAAATGGCGCGGCCTGCCCTACGCGGACCTGGCGTTCGAGATTCTGTCGCTGTACATCGACGACATCCCGGCTGACGATTTGCGCGCGATCTGCCGCAGGACCTACACGGCGCAGGTGTTCGGCAGCACGGAGATCGCCCCGCTGAAGCAACTGGAAGAGGGCCTCTACCTCGAGGGCCTGTCCAACGGCCCGACGCTGGCCTTCAAGGACATGGCGATGCAGTTGCTGGGCAACCTTTTCGAATACGAACTGGCGCGCCGCGGCGAGGAGCTGAACATCCTCGGCGCCACTTCCGGCGATACCGGCAGCGCCGCCGAATACGCCATGCGCGGCAAGCAGGGCGTGCGCGTCTTCATGACATCGCCGCACGGCCGCATGAGCCCGTTCCAGCAGGCGCAGATGTTCAGCCTGCAGGATGCGAACATCCACAACATCGCGATCGAAGGCGTGTTCGACGATTGCCAGGACATCGTCAAGGCGGTCTCCAACGACCTGGAGTTCAAGCGCAAGTACCGCATCGGCACCGTCAACTCCATCAACTGGGCGCGGCTGGTGGCACAGGTCGTCTACTACTTCTCGGGATACTTCCGGGCAACTTCCGAAAACGGGCAGAAGGCCAGCTTCGCCGTCCCCTCGGGCAACTTCGGCAACATCTGCGCCGGCCACGTGGCTCGCATGATGGGCCTGCCGATCGACCGGCTCGTGCTGGCGACCAACGAGAACGACGTGCTCGACGAGTTCTTCCGAACCGGCGTCTACCGTGTGCGCGCTGCCGCGGACACCCACGAGACGTCCAGCCCGTCGATGGACATCAGCAAGGCCAGCAACTTCGAACGCTTCGTGTTTGACCTGCTGGGCCGCGACGGCGCGCGGGTCAAGGAGCTGTTCGGCGAGCAGCTGGCCAGCCAGGGCCGCTTCGACCTGGGAGGCGACGCGGCCTTCGGGCAGGCCGCGCAACGCTATGGTTTCACCAGCGGCAAGAGCACCCATGCGGACCGCATCGCCACCATCCGGGACACCCACGAGCGGTTCAAGGTGACGATCGACACACATACGGCCGACGGCCTGAAGGTCGCGCGCGAGCACCTCGAGCCCGGCGTGCCGATGATCGTGCTGGAGACGGCTTTGCCCATCAAGTTCGCGGCCAGCATCGTCGAGGCACTGGGCCACGAGCCCGAGCGCCCCGCGAAGTTCGAGGGCATCGAGCAGCTGCCCAAGCGGGTGACCGTGATGCCCGCCGACGCGCAAGCCGTCAAGGGGTTCATCGCGCGGCATTGCGCGTGATGAAGGTCGTCGGCTTCGCTGGCTTCTCCGGGTCGGGCAAGACCACCCTGGTGGAGGGCCTCATTCCCGCGCTCAAGCTTCGGGGCCTGCGGGTGTCCGTGGTCAAGCATGCGCACCACAAATTCGACGTCGACCATCCGGGCAAGGACACCTGGCGGCACCGCGAAGCCGGGGCCTTCGAGGTGGTGGTGGCGTCGACCCAGCGCCTGGCGCTGATGCGCGAATTCGAGCAGCCGGCGCAGCTCACGGTGCACCACCTCATCGCCGAGCTGTACGACGGCGTCGACTGGGTGCTGGTCGAAGGCTTCAAGGAAAGCAACCTGCTCAAGATCGAGGTCTGGCGCGCCGTCGCCGGCAAGCCCGCGCTGTACGGTGAGGACGATTTCATCGTGGCCATCGCCACCGACTCGCCGGACCGGCTGCCCCAGGCCACCCTGCGGCCGGTGCTGGATTTGAACGAACCCGACGCGGTCGCGCAATGGCTGGTCGACAATGCGGATCGCTTCGACTACGACCCGGAGAGATATTCATGAGCGCCCCTCGCGCACCGCTGCGACCGCTGGACGACGCGCTGGCCGAGTTGCTGGGCCATGCGAAGCCGCTGGACGGGACCGAGACCGTGTCCACGTTCGACGCGACCGGCCGCGTGCTGGCGCAGGATCTCGTCTCCGCGCTGCAGGTTCCGCCGCAGGACAACAGCTCCATGGACGGCTATGCCGTGCGCAGCAACGAGATCGCCGACGAAGGCGTGCCCCTGCCGGTCAGCCAGCGCATTCCCGCCGGCAGCGCCGCGCAGCCGCTGGCGCCCGGCAGCGTCGCCCGCATCTTCACCGGCGCGCCGATCCCGCCCGGCGCCGACGCGGTGGTGATGCAGGAAGACACCGAGCCGGCCGGCGAGCAGGCCATACGCATCCTGCGTGTTCCCGAGCCGGGGCAGTGGATCCGGCGCAGCGGTGAAGACGTGCACCCGCGGCGCGGTCGTCCTGGCCCGGGGCGAGCGGCTGTCCGCGGCGGCGCTCGGGCTGGCCGCGAGCATTGGCCTGGCCAGGTTGCAGGTGGCGCGGCGGCCCCGCGTGGCGCTTTTTTCCACCGGCGACGAGCTGGTCATGCCGGGCGAGGTGGCACCGGAGCAGATGAAGCCCGGCGCCATCTACAACTCCAACCGCTTCTTCCTGTCTGCGCTGCTGCGCCGGCTTGAATGCGAGGTCAGCGATTTCGGCATCGTGCCCGACCGCCGCGACGCCACGGTGGCGGCGTTGCGCGAGGCGTCGCAGGCGAGCGACCTCATCCTCACCAGCGGCGGCGTGTCGGTCGGCGAGGAGGACCACGTCAAGCCTGCCGTCGAGCAGCTCGGTTCGCTCGACCTCTGGCAGATCGCCATCAAGCCCGGCAAGCCGTTCGCCTACGGCTCGCATCGGCGCCGCGCATTTCATGGGCCTGCCGGGCAACCCGGTCTCGAGTTTCGTCACCTTCCTGCTCCTGGTGCGGCCCTTCCTGCTCAAGCTGCAGGGCGCCGTGCAACTGGCGCCCGCGGCCATGAAGCTGCCGGCGAATTTCGAGTTGCCGCGCGCCGACAAGCGGCGGGAATTCCTGCGCGTGCGCCGCAATGCGCAAGGCGGCCTGGACCTCTTCCCCAACCAGAGTTCGGGGGTCCTCACCTCTGGTGCCTGGGCCGACGGACTGGTGGACAACCCGCCCGGCCATGCGATCGCGCGCGGCGAGCCGGTGGCTTTCATTTCATTGGCGGAGCTGCTCGCATGAAGCTGACCGTGAAGTATTTCGCCTCGGTGCGCGAGGCGCTGGGGCAAGGCAGCGAGTCGGTGGAGACCCAGGCCCGGGACCTGGCTGCGCTGCGCGACGAACTGATCTCCCGTGGCGGCACGCACGCGCAGGCGTTGGCGCGCGGCAAGGCCGTGCGTGTGGCCCTGGACCAGGTGATGAGCGACGAGTCGGCCGCGCTGAGGCGAAGGCTGCGAAGTGGCTTTCTTCCCGCCGGTGACCGGAGGCTGACGATGGCGGCGCGCGTTTCCATCCAGGCGGCGGACTTCGACCTGTCCGCCGAGGTGGCGGCGCTGAGGCTGGCCGACAAGCGCGTCGGCGCGGTCTGCGCCTTCGTCGGCACCGTGCGCGACCGGAATGACGGCGCCAGCGTGAGTTCGATGGAGCTGGAACATTACCCCGGCATGACCGAGAAGGCCATCGAGGCCATGATCGACGAAGCGCATCGCCGCTTCGACATCCACGCGGCGCGCGTGATCCACCGCGTCGGCCTGCTGCAGCCGCTGGACCAGATCGTGATGGTGGCCGTCACTTCCGCGCACCGCGGCGAAAGCTTCCGGGCCTGCGAATTCCTGATGGACTACCTGAAGACGCAGGCGCCGTTCTGGAAGAAGGAGCAGACCCCCGAAGGCGCGCGCTGGGTCGACGCGCGCGTCGCGGATGACGCGGCCCTCGCACGGTGGGGCATCGAAAAGCCCAACACCTGAGCTATTTGCGCCCGGGCGGCACGAAGGCCGCGCGGGCATCCTCCTCGAGTTCCCCCGTCAGCAATTGCAGCAGCTGCACCAGCTGCGACTGCTGGCCCGCGTCGAGCGGTGCCAGGAGGCGTTTGTAGGCGCGCTCCGCCGGCTTCTGGGCCCGCGCCAGCATCGCCCGGCCGTCGGGCGTGAGCGCGACGGAGATGTTGCGCTTGTTGTCGGGCGTCGGTGCCCGCGTCACGAAGCCCCGGCTCTCCAGCCCGCGCAGCACGCGCAGCACGGTCACCTTGTCGAAGCCCAGCGCGCGCGCCAGGCTGGACTGGCCCATTCCCGGATGCGCCCTGATCACCGTCAGCACGCCGAACTGCGCGGGCGTCAGCCCCAGCTCGCGGCATTCGTCTTCGAACACCGCAGCCGAGATCTGGTGGGCGCGGCGCAGCAGGAAGCCGGGGCGGGCATAGAGGCGGGAAAGGCTGGCGAGCATGGAAGAGGAGCACGGGCAGGGCAGGGTCTAGGGAATCCATGGATTGTGCCTCGACAGGGCGAAACGATAATGGTTAGCATACAAACTTCGGGACCCAAAGACCATGGTTGGCTTGCCGCGGCGCATGGGCGCCCTGGTTTTTTTCGCGCTGGCCGCCTTCGGCGCCGGCGCCCAGGCCCCGGGTCCCGCCGCCCCGGCGGCCTCCCAGGCGCCCTTGCGGCTGATCGTCCCGTTCACGCCCGGCACCGGCATCGACCTGATCGCCCGCACCGTCGGGCCGAAGCTCGGGGAAAGACTGGGGCGCGCCGTGGTCGTCGACAACCGCGCGGGCGCCTCCGGCAACATCGGCACCGAAGCGGTGGTGCGCGCCGCGCCCAATGGCTCGACGCTGCTGGTCAGCGTCAACACGCTGGTGATGAACCGCAGTCTCTACCCGCAACTGCCGTTCGACCCGGTGAAGGACCTGGTGCCGGTGTCGCTCACCAGCTGGGGCCAGTTGCTGCTGGTGGCCAGCCCCGGTTCCGGCTTCAAGATCCGCTGCCGACCTGATCGCCGCGGCCCGGCGCCGGCCGGGCGCCATCAACTACGCCAGCCCGGGGGTCGGCACGCCGCACCACCTGTCGATGGAGCTGTTCAAGACGACGACCGGCATCTACCTGACCCACATTCCCTATCGCGGCTCCGCGCAGGCCGTCACGGACCTGCTCGGCGGCCAGATCGACGTGATGTTCCTGCCGGTTCACGTGGCGCTGCCGCAGGTCAGGGCCGGCAAGCTGGTCGCGCTGGCGATCGGCAGCGAGCGCCGCCACCCCTTGTTGCCCCAGGTGCCCACGCTGGTTGAAGCGAAGGCAGGCAAGGTCAACGTGGACATGTGGTACGGCATCTTCGCGCCGCCGGGCACCTCGCCGGAGTTCGTGGCGCGGGTGAACAGCGAACTCAAGGAAATCCTGGCCTCGCCCGAGGTGCGGACGGCGTTCGAATCGCAGGGCATGGACCCGGCCAGCAGCAGCCCGGAAGAGTTTCGCGCACCTGGTCGCGCAGGATGCGGACCGCTGGGCGCAGCTCATCAAGGGCCAGAACATCACGGCCGAATGAAAATCGCAATCGTCGGCGGGGGCATCGGGGGCCTGAGCCTGGCCCTCTTCCTGCACCGCAGCGGCCTGGCCTGCGACGTCTACGAGGCCGCGCCCGAATTCCGGGAGCTGGGTGTGGGCATCACCCTGTTGCCGCACGCCATGCGCGAACTTGCTTCGCTGGGCCTGCAGCCGCAGCTGGAGGCCGCGGGGATCGAAAACCTGGAAAGCGTGTTCTTCAACCGCTTCGGGCAATTCATCTACCGCGAGCCGCGCGGCCGCCACGCGGGCTACGCCACGCCGGAGATCGGCCTGCACCGGGGAAAACTGCACCGCGTGCTGTACGAAGCCGCGCGGGAGCGCCTCGGCGACGGCCGCATCCACCTGGACCACCGTTGCGTGCGGGTGGACCAGGACGGCGGCGGGGCCACCCTGTTCTTCGGCACTGCGGCGCGCGGGGCGCCCGGGCCGGCCGGGCCGGTCCATGCCGACGTGGTGGTCGCCTGCGATGGGGTCAATTCTGCGGTGCGGCGGCAGTTCTACCCGCAGGAGCAGCTGGCCTTCGGCGGCATCAACACCTGGCGGGGTGTCACCGTGCACGCCCCCATCCTCAGCGGCAAGAGCTACCTGCGCATCGGCTCCATCGAGACCGGCAAGATGGTGATCTACCCGATCGCCGACAACGTGGACGGCCGCGGGCGGCCAGCTCGTGAACTGGGTGGCGGAGATCCGGCGCGAGGGCGCGCCGATGAACGACTGGAACAAGCCCGGCACGCCGCGGGACTTCATCGACATCTTCAGGGACTGGCGCTTCGACTGGCTGGACGTGCCGGCGCTGATCGAGGGGGCGCAGGGCATCTTCGAATACCCGATGGTGGACAGGGACCCGGTGCCCCGCTGGACGTTCGGCCGCGTGACCTTGCTGGGCGATGCGGCCCACCCGATGTACCCGCGCGGCTCCAACGGCTCGGCCCAGGCCATCATCGATGCGCGCACGCTGGCCGGGCAGCTGGCCACGGCCACGGACGGCCCGTCCGCCCTGGCCGCCTACGAAGGCCTGCGGCTGGCCACCACGGCAAGGATCGTCGAGACCAATCGAAGCATCCCGCCGGATTTCATCAACATCAGGGTGGACGAACTCAGCGGTGACCGGCCCTTTCGCCACATCGACGACCTGATCAGCCAGGACGAGCTGCGCCGGATGTCGGATGAGTACAAGCGGATCGCCGGCTTCGCCCTGGACCAGCCAGCGGATGCCGGTCCCAGCGTGGCATGACGAGGATCAGTTGAGGTAGCGCGGCTTGCGGGGCGAGGTCGGATCCTCTTCCGCCATGGCGGCGTCGTCCACCGCCACGGGGGTGCCGAAGGCCTCGCGCCACTGGGAGCGGGCCAGGGCCTGTTCCAGCAGGTGCATCAGGCCCTGCATCAGCTTGGGCTCCATCTCCATCTGGAAGCTGCGGGGCTTGTCGGCGTCCGCCGGGCGCTCGTTGAAGCTCAGCCGCAGCCGCCCGTTGGGCAGGGGCGATGCGTCCACGTCGGTCACCAGCAGGGGGTCGTCGCCCAGCGGCAGGACGGCCTGGTTCTCACGGTAGGGCGTGTCGAAGTCGGCGTGCCGCAGGAACTCCTCCTTGCGGAAATCCGCCAGCATCTTCTTCAGGCCGTCGTCGGCGGTGTCCAGCGAGGTGCCGGCCGATTCCAGCTTGAGGAGGTGCTTGGTCAGCAGCTTCGACAGCAGCGGCCACAGGCCCAGCATCAGGCGGCGCGTCAGCCACAGCCTCATCTCCTCCGCGGCGGCCGTATTGACCCGCACCAGGATGCGGTCCTGCTCGGCCTGGTACGTCACGGACAGCTGGTGGATCTTCATTTCCTGATTCTAGTCATCGATTCGGTGGGTACGGAAGCTTACAGTGACCTTGAAAAGGCAGGGGACAAGCCTAAGCTGAGGGGGCAGCGGAGAACCCATATGCGACTAGACAAACTCACCACCAAATTCCAGGAAGCCCTGGGCGAGGCGCAAACGCTGGCCCTGGGCAACGACCACGCCTATATCGAGCCCGAGCACCTGCTGGTGGCCATGCTGCGGCAGGAAGACGGCCCCCGCGCGCTGCTGCAGCGCGCCGGTGTCAACGTGCCCGGACTGCTGGCGGCGGCCGAATCGGCGATGCACAGGCGGCCCAAGGTCGAGGGCCAGGAACAGGTCCAGGTGGGCCGCGACCTGGGCTCGCTGCTGCAGGCCACCGAAAAGGAGGCCATCAAGCGCGGCGACCAGTTCATCGCCGGCGAGCTCTACCTGCTGGCGGTGGCCGACAGCAAGCACGACATCGGGCGGATCGCCCGCGAGAACGGCCTGGCGCGCAAGTCGCTGGAATCGGCGATCGACACGGTGCGCGGCGGCCAGAAGGTCGACAACGCCGGCGCCGAGGGCCAGCGCGAAGCCCTCAAGAAATACACCCTGGACCTCACCGAACGAGCCCGCATGGGCAAGCTCGACCCGGTCATCGGCCGGGATGACGAGATCCGCCGCGCCATCCAGGTGCTGCAGCGCCGCACCAAGAACAACCCGGTGCTCATCGGCGAGCCCGGCGTCGGCAAGACCGCCATCGTCGAAGGCCTGGCCCAGCGCATCGTCTCGGGCGAAGTGCCCGAATCGCTGAAGAACAAGCGCGTGCTGTCGCTTGACATGGCGGCGCTGCTGGCAGGCGCCAAGTACCGCGGCGAATTCGAGGAGCGGCTGAAGAACGTGCTGTCCGAGCTGGCGAAGGACGAAGGCCAGACGATCGTCTTCATCGACGAGCTGCACACCATGGTGGGCGCGGGCAAGGCCGAAGGCGCGATGGACGCCGGCAACATGCTCAAGCCGGCGCTGGCGCGCGGTGAGCTGCATTGCGTCGGCGCCACCACGCTGGACGAATACCGCAAGTACATCGAAAAGGACGCCGCGCTGGAGCGCCGCTTCCAGAAGATCCTGGTGGGCGAGCCGACGGTGGAGGCCACCATTGCCATCCTGCGCGGCCTGCAGGAAAAGTACGAAGTGCACCACGGCGTGGAGATCACCGACCCGGCCATCGTGGCCGCGGCGGAGCTGTCCCACCGCTACATCACCGACCGCTTCCTGCCCGACAAGGCGATCGACCTGATCGACGAGGCGGCTTCGAAGATCAAGATCGAGCTCGACTCCAAGCCCGAGGTGATGGACAAGCTCGACCGGCGCCTGATCCAGCTGCAGATCGAGCGCGAGGCGATCAAGCGCGAGAAGGACGAAGCCTCGAAAAAGCGCGCGGCGCTGATCGAGGACGAGATCGTCAAGCTGCAAAAGGAGATCGCCGACCTCGACGAGATCTGGAAGTCCGAGAAGGCCCAGGCCCAAGGCTCCGCGCAGGTCAAGGAAGAGATCGACAAGCTGCGCCGCGAGATCGAGGAATTCACGCGCAAGGCCGACTTCAACAAGGTCGCGGAACTGCAGTACGGGCGCCTGCCCGAGCTGGAAAAGCGGCTGAAGGAGGCGCAGGCCACGGAATCGGGCAAGGCGAAGAGCGCCAAGGACGGCGGCAGGCCGCAGCTGCTTCGCACCATGGTGGGCGCGGAGGAGATCGCCGAAGTGGTGGCGCGCGCCACCGGCATTCCCGTGTCCAAGCTGATGCAGGGCGAACGCGAAAAGCTGCTGGTGATGGAAGACAAGCTGCACCAGCGCGTGATCGGCCAGGACGAGGCGATTGCCGCGGTGGCCAACGCCATCCGGCGCTCGCGCTCCGGCCTGTCGGACCCGAACCGGCCGACCGGATCCTTCCTGTTCCTCGGCCCCACCGGCGTGGGCAAGACCGAGCTGTGCAAGGCGCTGGCGACGTTCCTCTTCGACAGCGAGGAGCACCTGATCCGCGTGGACATGAGCGAGTTCATGGAGAAGCACTCGGTGGCCCGCCTGATCGGCGCCCCCCCGGGCTACGTGGGCTACGAGGAGGGCGGCTACCTCACCGAAGCCGTGCGCCGCAAGCCCTACAGCGTGATCCTGCTCGACGAGGTCGAGAAGGCCCACCACGACGTCTTCAACGTGCTGCTGCAGGTGCTCGACGACGGGCGCCTGACCGACGGCCACGGCCGCACGGTGGACTTCAAGAACACGGTGATCGTGATGACGAGCAACATCGGCTCGCACATGATCCAGGCCATGGTGAACAAGTCGTACGAGGACGTGAAGGAAGCGGTGTGGGACGAGCTGAAGAACCACTTCCGCCCCGAGTTCCTCAACCGCATCGACGAGACCGTCGTGTTCCACGGCCTCGACGCCAAGCACATCGCGAAGATCGCGGCCATCCAGTTGCGCATCCTGGAGCAGCGCCTGGGCAAGATGGACCTCACGCTGCAGGTTTCGCCCGCGGCGCTGGAAGAACTGGCCAAGGTCGGGTTCGACCCGGTGTTCGGCGCACGGCCGCTCAAGCGCGCGATCCAGCAGCGTATCGAGAACCCGCTGTCCAAGCTGATCCTGGAAGGGCGCTTCCCGCCCAAGAGCGTGATCCCGGTGGAAGTGGACCCGGTGCGTGAGCCGGGCGTGTTCCACTTCGGGAATGCGCAACCGGCCCCGGAAGAGGCGACCGCCTGACTGGGAGATGCCCGCTCCAGGCCCGGCGGCTGCTTTAAGCCCCGGCTAATGGCCGCAGTCCATACTGCGGCCATTCTTTTGGCCGCGACAGGACGACAATGCCCACCTTCATGACCTTTCTCCTGCGACTCTTCCTCATTGCCGCGGGCCTCGTGTTCGCGGCCAGCCTGGCCGCGGCCGCGATAGTGATGCTCGCGGTGTGGGGCGCACGCGCTGCATGGGCGAGGGTGACGGGACGGCCCGTGACACCCTTCATCATGCGCGTCGACCCGCGTGGCGGCTTCGAGCGGGTGTACCGGAAGGCGGGGCCAGGCAGCCGGACGCCGCGGGCGGATTCGATCCGGCCGGGACGAAAGATCCCCGACGTCACCGACGTCGAGCCGAGGGCGCCGGGCCGCTAGCCGCTAGCAGCCTGCCGCCACGGCGCGGAGGCGAATTTTTCGAGCAGGAAGTCCACCATCGCGTTGACCTTCGGCAGGCGGTGCCGGTCGCGCGGCATCAGCATGTGCAGCGGCAGCGGCTCGACGTGGTGGCAGTCGGCCAGCACCGGGACCAGGCGGCCGCTCGCGAGGCTCGCGCCGAGCATCACGTCGACCAGGCGGATGATCCCCATGCCGGCCAGGCCCATCTGCAGCACGGTTTCAGCATTGTTGGCCGTGTGCTGGCCGCCCACCTCGATCGTGCGCACACCGTCCTTGCCGACGAAGGGCCAACGCGCCAAGTCTGCATAGTCGAGCAGGCGCACGCAGTTGTGGCTCGCCAGGTCGTCGGGCGTGCGCGGAACGCCCCGGCGCTCGAGATAGGATGGTGCGGCGCAGATCACGCGCTCCAGGTCGCACAGCACGCGCGCGATCACCACGGTGTCGCCGGCCATCGCGTGGACACTGCCCGGCCGCAGCACGATGTCCGCGCCTTCGTCCATGTCGAGCCGGGCGTGTTCGATGCGCCGCTCGTTCACGGTCAGTTCCAGGTCGACCTCGGGGTAGCGGCTGCAGAACTCGGGCAGCACCGGCGTCAGCTGGTGCAGCCCCATTGCACTGCCGCTGTGCAGCCTGAGCAGGCCGCGCGGGGCCAGCCGTGCGCTGGCCGCTTCGAGTTCGGCCTCCTCGATCTCGGCCAGGATGCGCTGGGCGCGGCGGAAGAAGTGGTCGCCTTCGGGCGTGAGGGTCAGCCGCCGGGTCGTGCGGTGCAGCAGCCGCACGCCCAGCCGCGCTTCCAGGCGCGTGACGACTTTCGCCACCGCCGACGGTGTCAGCCCCAATTGCCGCGCGGCGGCGGAGAAGCTGGCGCCTTCGACGGAACGCACGAATGCAGCCAGTTCGCCCGGCCGGTCCACGGTGCCTTGAGAGGTCATTTGTTCCCCAGCGTCCAAAGTCCTAATCCGATGAGCTGGATTGTAGGTTGCGGCGGGCTGAATTACCCTGACAGGGACGATGGAAGGACATGACCATGAAACCCAGCTACTACGACGCCGCGGGCCGCATCGATTACCCCGCGATCAAGGTTTATGCAGGTGAGTTGCGTGAAGGCGCCATCGACGCGTTCTGGGGCGAGCTTTCCCAGCGCGCGGCGGCCATCTTCCATCCGAAGCAGCGCCAGGTCACCGGGCAGGCTCGTTGGGGGGCCAGTTCTCCTCCAGCTCATACGTGATCGAGCGGGCCAGGCCCTCCAGGTCCGGGAACAGGGTGGCCTGCGTGATGTTCATGCGGTAGAGCTCGTGCATGGCCTCGGCCCGGACCTCGGGCCCGAGCAGCACCCGCTCCACCAGGACCTGTTCGTGCGCATATTCGTCCAGCAGCGCATCCAGCGGCTTGTCCAGCACGCCGGGCACGACCAGCAGGCCTGACTGCGCCACCAGGCGGCGATCCATTTCGCGAGGCTCGCCGAACCACACGACCGGCAGCCGGTTCACCGCGAAATGGCGTTCGAAGTTGCCGGGGATGCGCGGATCGATCGCGTCGCGCGTCAGGCTGGGGTCGGAGTCGGGCCCGGCGGCCCAGATCCAGGGCGTGTTGAGCGCATAGACCGCGGCCGAGCCCCTGGCCTGTTCCAGCGCGAAGAAAGCAGCGACGAAGGGGGACTTCGTGAAGTCGAGCAGTCGCGTGGGCGCGCCATGGTGCTGCATCATCGCCAGGCAGCGCAGGTCGTCGTCGAGGGCGGACTTGTCGGGAAGGTAGACGTGCGCCTTCCGCCGAAAGATGCGGATCGCCCGCTCCTCGCGCTGGCGCCATTGCTCGGGCGGCACCTTGTTCTGCAGCAGCCTGCGGGGCAGGGCGCTCAGGAGCGGCCAGCCGGCGTCGGCCTGCCCCCGGAAAGCCCAGCCGTCGCGCCCGGCGATGTAATCGTTGAACTGCGACCAGGACTGGACCCGAACTTCTTTCATGTCCCGGATTTTGCTCCCGGCGCACCTGTCGTGCGCGCCGATGGCGGCGCCCCGCGGCCTGGCGTGACCGGCAGAGGATGGCGATCACGCTCAGCGTGTCGACAGGGCCGGTACCATTGGGGGATGAACGCAGCTTCCCCGGGCAGCCTCGACCCGGCAGCGCTGGCCCACCTCCAGGAATGGGTCGGCCGCGAGGAAACACTGGCCGATGACATCACCGCCGTGCCGGTGCGCGCGCTGTCGGCGACGCTCGACCTGCCGGCCCCGCAGGTCTCTCCCGGCACGGCCTTGCCGCCCTTGTGGCACTGGCTCTATTTCCTGCCCTTGTACCGCCACAGCGACCTGGGCGCGGACGGGCACGCCCGGCTGGGCGGGTTCTTGCCGCCCGTGCCGTTGCCGCGCCGCATGTGGGCCGGGGGCCGGCTGCGCTGGGAAATCGGCAACCCGCTCGCGGTCGGCGACGCGGTTCGCCGGGTCTCGCGCATCGAGTCCGTGACGCACAAGTCAGGGCGCAGCGGCGACCTGATGTTCGTGCTGGTCAGGCACGAGGTGCGCAACGCCCGGGGCCTCGCGCTGACGGAGGAGCACGACATCGTCTACCGCGCCGCGGCCCGGCCCGGCGAGCCCCCCCCGGCGCCCGTCGCCGCGGAACAGGGCGCGGCCTGGCAGCGCGAGATCGTGCCCGACGACGTGCTGCTGTTCCGCTATTCGGCGCTGACCTTCAATGGTCACCGCATCCACTACGACCGGCGCTACGTCACCGGCGTCGAAGGCTACCCGGGCCTGATCGTGCATGGCCCGCTGATCGCGACCCTGTTGGCGGACCTGGTCCGCCGTCATGCCCCCGGCGCGTTCGTGCAAAGCTTCGAATTCAAGGCCGTGCGCCCGACGTTCGACCTGCATCCCTTCCGCGTCAACGGCCAGCCTTCTGCCGACGGCAAGGCCGTGCGGCTCTGGGCACAGGACCACGAGGGCTGGCTGACCATGCAGGCCACCGCCACGCTGGCGTGACGCCGGCGGCGCAAGCCGCATCCCGAACACCGAAAGACCTTTCCATGATCAAGACCGCTGCCGACCAGTACCAGGAGATCCGCGACGCCGTGCGTGCGCTATGCGCCCAGTTTCCCCCCGAATACCACCGCAAGGTCGACGAAGAGCGCGGCTACCCCGAGGCCTTCGTCGATGCGCTGACCAAGGCCGGCTGGCTGGCCGCGCTGGTCCCCGCGGAGTACGGCGGATCCGGGCTCGGGCTGGCCGAGGCGTCGGTGATCATGGAGGAGATCAACCGCAGCGGCGGCAACGCCGGCGCCTGCCACGGCCAGATGTACAACATGGGCACCCTGCTGCGCCATGGTTCGAAAGCCCAGAAGGAACTGTACCTGCCGAAGATCGCTTCCGGCGAATGGCGATTGCAATCGATGGGCGTGACCGAGCCTTCCACCGGCACCGACACCACGAAGATCAAGACCATGGCCGTGAAGAAGGGAGACCGGTACGTGATCAACGGCCAGAAGGTGTGGATCTCGCGCGTGCAGCACTCCGACTGGATGATCCTGCTGGCACGCACCACGCCGCTGGCGGAGGTGAAGAAGAAGTCCGAAGGCATGTCGATCTTCATGGTCGACCTGCGGCAAGCCGAGAAGAGCGGGATGACGGTGCGGCCGATTCCCAACATGGTCAACCACGAGACCAACGAGCTGTTCTTCGAGAACCTGGAGATCCCGCAGGAGAACCTGATCGGCCAGGAAGGCATGGGCTTCAGGTACATCCTGGACGGCCTCAATGCCGAGCGCACGCTGATCGCCGCCGAGTGCATCGGCGACGGCTACTGGTTCATCGACCGCGTCACGCCATACGTGAGCGAGCGCGTGGTGTTCGGCCGGCCGATCGGGCAGAACCAGGGGGTGCAGTTCCCGATCGCCGAGAGCTACATCGAGATCGAGGCGGCCAACCTGATGCGCTTCAGGGCCTGCCAGCTGTTCGACGCGCACCAGCCCTGCGGCGCCGAGGCCAACATGGCCAAGTACCTGGCGGCCAAGGCCTCGTGGGAGGCGGCCAACGCGTGCCTGCAGTTCCACGGCGGCTTCGGCTTCGCCCACGAATACGACGTGGAGCGCAAGTTCCGCGAGACGCGCCTGTACCAGGTGGCGCCGATTTCCACCAACCTGATCCTGAGCTACGTGGCGGAGCACCTGCTGGGCCTGCCGCGCTCGTTCTGAGGCCGGCATGACCGCACGCACCCCCGGGCCGCTGGACGGCATCACCGTCGTTTCGCTCGAGCACGCCATCGCGGCGCCGTTCTGCACCCGCCAGCTGGCCGACCTGGGTGCCCGCGTCATCAAGGTCGAGCGGCCCGGCGCGGGCGACTTCGCCCGCGCCTACGACACGCGGGTGAAGGGACTGGCCTCGCACTTCGTCTGGACCAACCGGTCCAAGGAAAGCCTCACGCTCGACCTCAAGCAGCCCGGCGCATTGGCGGTGCTCATGCAGTTGCTGGTCCGCGCCGACGTGCTGGTGCAGAACCTCGCGCCGGGCGCCGCCGCCCGCATGGGGCTGGGGCACGAAGACCTGCGCACGGCGCACCCGCGGCTCATCGTCTGCGACATCTCGGGCTATGGCGATGACGGGCCGTACCGCGACAAGAAGGCCTACGACCTGCTGATCCAGAGCGAGGCCGGCTTCCTGTCCGTGACCGGCACGCCGGAGTCCCCGAGCAAGGCGGGCAACTCGGTGGCCGACATCGCGGCCGGCATGTATGCGTACACCGGCATCCTCTCGGCGCTGCTGCTGCGCGGCAAGACCGGGCAGGGCAGCCACATCGACGTGTCCATGCTCGAATCCCTGGCCGAGTGGATGAGCTACCCGATGTACTACGCCTTCGACGGCGCGCCACCGCCGCCGCGCACCGCCGCATCGCACGCCAGCATCTACCCGTATGGCCCGTTCGACGCGGGCGACGGCGGCACCGTGATGCTCGGGCTGCAGAACGAGCGCGAGTGGCTGGCTTTCTGCGAGGTCGTATTGCAGGACGCGGCCATCGCGACCGACCCGCGTTTCGACAGCAATGCCCGGCGCAACGAGCATCGCGACGCGCTCAAGGCGATCATCCTGGAGGTCTTTGCCGCCATGACGACCCAGCAGGTGCTGGCCCGGCTGGACGAGGCGCAGATCGCCAATGCGCGCATGAACGACATGGCGGGCCTGTGGGCGCACCCGCAGCTGGCGGCGCGCGGGCGCTGGCGGCAGGTCGGCTCCCCGGCCGGCGACATCCCGGCGTTGCTGCCACCCGGGCGCACCGACGGTTTCGACTACCGCATGGACCCGGTTCCGTCTGTCGGGCAGCATACGGAAGCCATCCTGCGCGAGCTGGGGCTCGGCGATGCGCAGATCGCCGCGCTGCGGCAAAGTGCAGCCATCTGAAAGCCATCATGACAACGCGCACCGCTGAACTCGCGGCATTTGCCGCCGGCCTTCGATTCGATGCCCTTCCTGCGCCTGTCGTGCGCAAGGCCGAGGACCTCCTGGTCGACTGGTTCGGCTCGGCCGTCGCGGGCAAGGGCGCACGCGCGGTGGAGACGATCGCGGGGTTTGCCGCCGGCATGGGGCCGGCGTTGACGGCCGGGCAGGGCGCCTCGGAGGTGCTGGTGCGGCGCACGTTCACCAGCCCGTACTTTGCCGCGATGGCCAATGCCGCCGCGTCGCACGTGGCCGAGCAGGACGACGTGCACAACGGCTCGGTCTTCCACCCGGCCACCGTGGTGTTCCCGGTGGCACTGGCGCTGGCGCAGGCGCGCGGCGCCAGCGGACAGCAACTGCTGGCCGCCGCCGTGACCGGCTACGAGGTCGGCATCCGCGTCGGGGAATTCCTCGGCCGCTCGCACTACAAGGTGTTCCACACCACGGGGACCGCGGGCACGCTCGCCGCGGCAGCCACCGCCGGCAACCTGCTGGGGCTGGACGCGGCACGCATGCTGCACGCCTTCGGCTCGGCGGGCACGCAGTCGGCCGGCCTGTGGGAGTTCCTGCGCACCGCCGCGGACAGCAAGCAGCTGCACACGGCGCACGCCGCGGCGTCGGGCCTCATGGCCGCTTGCCTGGCCCAGGAGGGCTTCACCGGTGCGGCGGACATCCTCGAAGGTCCGCAGGGCATGGCCGCCGGCATGTCGCGCGATGCCGACCCGACCCGGATCAACGATCGCCTCGGCGAGCGCTGGGCCACGGTGGAGACGTCGTTCAAGTTCCATGCGAGCTGCCGCCACACCCATCCCGCCGCGGACGCGCTGCTGCAAGTGATCGAGACGCACCGGCTGCAACCCGGCGACATCGAGCGTGTCATCACCCATGTGCACCAGGGCGCCATCGACGTGCTGGGGCCGGTCACGCAGCCGGCCACGGTGCACCAGAGCAAGTTTTCGATGGGCACCGTGCTGGCGCTGGTGGCCCGCTTTCGCCACGCCGGGCTGCAGGAGTTCGATGCGCACTTTCTCGACGCACCCACGCAGGCATTGCGCGACCGGGTGACCATGGAGCTCGACGCCGAAGTCGATGCCGCCTACCCGCAGCGCTGGATCGGCAAGGTGACGGTGTACACGACCGATGGCCGCGCCTTGCAGGGCCGCGTGGACGAGCCGAAGGGCGACCCGGGCAACACGCTCAGCCGCGACGAAATCACGGACAAGGCATTGCGGCTGGCGGCGTTCAGCGGCGGTGCCTCGGCAACGGAGATGAAAGCGGCGGTGGCGGGGCTTTGGGAGGTCGCACGGTGGCCGCGCGTGGGGGCGCTGCTGGCGGGTCTTTGATGCAGCTCAACATGGCTGCGAATACCGCATAGGTAGTTATCGCTCGATTCCGGGCCGGTGCGGTCCTAGAATTTCCCTTCACGAACCCAAGGAGACAAGCATGACGACATTCCATCCCTCGCGACGCGATGTGCTGGCCGTGGGCGCGGCCGCGGTGGGCGCGGCAGCCCTGCCTTTCACGGCCGGCGCGCAGGCGCCCGTGGTGATCAAGTTCAGCCACGTGGTCGCGGAGAACACCCCCAAGGGCAAGGGCGCCCTCAAGTTCAAGGAGCTGGCGGAAGAGCGGACCAAGGGCCGTGTCAAGGTCGAGGTCTATCCGAACAGTTCCCTGTTCAAGGACGGCGAGGAGATGGAGGCCCTGCAACTGGGCTCCGTGCAGATGCTGGCGCCTTCGCTGGCCAAGTTCGGGCCGCTGGGCGTGCGCGACTTCGAGGTCTTCGACCTGCCCTACATGTTCGACAGCTACGCGGAGCTGCACAAGGTCACCGACGGGCCGGTGGGCGCGGCGCTGTTCAGGAAGCTCGAGGCCAAGGGCGTGACGGGCCTGGCCTACTGGGACAACGGCTTCAAGGAGATGACGGCCAACAAGCCGATCCGGGTGCCGGCCGACTACAAGGGGCTGAAGCTGCGCATCCAGTCGTCGAAGGTCCTGGGGGACCAGATGAAGGCACTGGGCGCGATTCCCCAGGTCATGGCGTTCTCCGAGGTCTACCAGGCCCTGCAGACCGGCGTGGTGGACGGCACCGAGAACACGCCGTCGAACATCTTACACCCAGAAGATGCATGAGGTGCAGAAGTACCTGGCGCTGACCGACCACGGCTACATCGGCTACGCGGTCATCGCCAACAAGAAATTCTGGGACGGCCTGCCCGCGGACCTGCGCAGCACGCTGCAGGGCGCGATGAAGGACGCGACGAAATACTCCAACGAGATCGCGCAGAAGGAAAACGACGAGGCGCTGGAGGGCATCCGCAAGAGCGGCAAGACACAGATCCTCGTCCTGACGCCGGAGCAGAAAGCGGAACTGAAGAAGGCGCTGGTCGGCGTCCACAAGGAAAACGAGTCGCGCGTCGGCAAGGACGTCATTGCCGAGGTCTACAAGGCCACCGGCTTCAAGCCCTAGCGCCTCCCGCGCCGCCGGGGCGCGCGTCCCGGCGGTCCATCACGACAGGAGGAGGCGACGATGAAATTCCTGGAACACCTGGAAGAGTGGCTGATCACCTTCCTGATGGCCTCGGCCACGCTGCTCATCTTCGTGGCGGTGCTGCACCGGTATGCCGCGGGCATGGCGATCCCGGTGCTGCAGGACGCGCTGCTCAAGATCGACCTGTCCTGGGCGCAGGAGCTGTGCATCTACATGTTCGTGTGGATGGCCAAGTTCGGCGCTGCCTACGGCGTGCGCACGGGCATCCACGTGGGGGTCGACGTCCTGATCAACCGGCTGCCCGGCGCCACCCGCAAGGCCTACGTGCTGTTCGGCCTGCTGGCCGGGGCCACTTTCACGGCCATCGTCGGCACGCTCGGCGCGACTTTCACCTGGGACGTCGCGCACACCAGCTCCACGTCGCCCGACCTGGAGATCCCGAAGTGGATCGTCTACCTGTGCATTCCGCTCGGGTCGTACCTGATGTGCTTCCGCTTCCTGCAGGTGGCGTGGCATTTCGCGCGCACCGGTGAGCTGCCGCACCACGACGTGGCGCATGTCGAGGGGATCGAGGCGACGCCCGACATCAATCCCTACAACATGGCGGACAACCTGCACCCGCTGGCGGTGGAAGAAGGAGGCAAGCCATGAGCACGCTGGTGCGGCCGGTCCCGGCGAACGCCCCCCGCTGGCCGGCGCTCGTCCCGGTGCTCATCCTCGCGCTGCCGTTCCTGCTCAAGTTGGCCGGCGTGCCGGTCAACAACGCATGGATCATCTTCTCGCTGTTGTTCGGCCTCATGCTGACGGGCATGCCCATCTCGATCTCGCTGGGCCTCACGGTGCTGACCTACCTGTTCACGATGACCACCGTGCCGATCGAATCGGTGGCGCTGAAGCTGTTCACCGGCATCGAGAAGTTCGAGATCATGGCGATCCCGTTCTTCATCCTGGCCGGCAACTTCCTGACCCACGGCGGCGTCGCCCGGCGGATGATCAGCTTCGCGACGTCGATGGTGGGCCACTGGCACGGCGGGCTGGGGCTGGCGGGCGTGGTGGCCTGCGCACTGTTCGCCGCGGTTTCGGGAAGCTCCCCGGCGACGGTGGTCGCCATCGGCTCCATCATCCTGCCGGCGATGATCAAGCAGGGTTTTCCCGCCCGCTTCGGCGCCGGCGTCATCACCACGTCCGGCGCGCTCGGCATCCTGATCCCGCCGTCCATCGTGATGGTGATGTACGCAGTCGCGACCAACACCTCGGTCGGCGCGCTTTTCATCGCCGGCATCATCCCCGGCCTGGTGCTGGCCTCGCTGCTCGGCCTCACGACCTGGTGGCGGGCCCGCAAATTCAACTACCCGCGCCAGCCGGCCGCGAGCGCGCGCGAGCGGCTCCTCGCGTTCCGCGATGCGATCTGGGGGCTGTCGCTGATCGTCATCGTGATCGGCGGGATCTACAGCGGCATCTTCACGCCGACCGAAGCGGCCGCCATGAGCGCCGTCTACGCGTTCTTCGTCGCGGTGTTCGTGTACCGGGACATGAACCTGCGGCAGGTGCGCAAGGTCCTGCTGGACTCGGCCAACATGTCCGCGATGCTGCTGTACATCATCACCAATGCGGTGATGTTCAGCTACCTGATGACATCGGAAAACATCCCCCAGGAGCTCGCCGCCTGGATGCTGGACAAGCACCTGGGCGCCGTGGCCTTCCTGCTGTTCGTGAACATCATCCTGCTGCTGGCCGGCAACGTGATGGAGCCGTCGTCGATCGTGCTGATCATGGCGCCCATCCTGTTTCCCGTCGCCATGAAGCTGGGCATCGACCCGGTGCACTTCGGCATCATGATGACCGTGAACATGGAGGTGGGGATGTGCCATCCGCCGGTCGGCTTGAACCTCTACGTCGCATCGGGGATTGCCAAGATGGGGATCACCGAGCTCACCATCGCCGTCTGGCCGTGGCTGCTGACGATGCTGATCTTCCTGGTGCTGGTCACCTACTGGCCGGCCATGTCGATATGGCTGCCCCAGACGCTGGGAATGATGTGATGGCGCGCCCGCTGGTCACCGACGAGGCCGATTTCTTCCAGGGCGAGATTCCTGTCACCGGGGCGCGCGTGGTCGAACTCGGCTGCGGGAAGGCTGCATTCGCGCGGGCCTTGTTGCAGCGCGGCATCGCCGCTTCGGTGGCGGCGTTCGAGGTCGACCCGGTGCAACACGCCGCCAACCTGGCCGCGCCGTCGGTGCCGGGCCTGCATTTCGGCCTGGCCGGCGCGCAGGCCATTCCGCTGCCCGACGCCTCGTGCGATGTCGCCGTGATGCTGAAGTCGCTCCACCATGTGCCGATGGAACTGCTCGACCGCGCCCTGGCCGAGGTCCGGCGCGTCCTGGCCAGGGACGGCTGGCTCTATGTGTCCGAGCCGGTGTACGCGGGAGAGTTCAACGACATCGTCAAGCTCTTTCACGACGAAGGCAAGGTGCGCGCGGCGGCCTACGCGGCCCTGCAGCGAGCGGCGGCAAGCGGCTTGTTGCGCTGGGAGCGCGAAGTGGTGTTCGACACGCCGCTGCACTTTCGCGACTTCGATGACTTCGTCGATCGCATCGTGCGTGTGACGCATTCGGACATCGCCCTGGCGCCCGAGGTCGTGGACGAGGTGCGACAGCGGTTCGAACACTTCCAGCGGCCCGGCGGCGCGGACTTCGTCCGGCAGATGCGGGTCAACATCCTGCGCGCGTAGCAGGCGCAGGTGAACGGCGGGCGGCGCCTACTGGGCCGTCCAGCCCCCGTCCACCGGGATGGCAGTGCCGGTCAGGTTGTGGGCCGCCGGCTCGCACAGCCAGGTGACCAGCCGCGCGATTTCACCCGGCAGCGAGGTGCGCAGGCTGGGCTGCTTTTCCTTCAGCAGGTCGCGGATGGCTTCCTCGCGCCCGGTGCCCAGCTGCTGCGCACGCAGGTCGATCTGCGGCTGGATGATCGCCGTCTCGGTCCAGCCCGGGCAGATGCAGTTGACCGTCACGCCGCCGCTCTCGCGGCTGCCGGCACTGGCGTATTCCAGCGCCGCCACGCGGCTCATGCCCACCAGGGCGAACTTGGCCGCCACGTAGGGGGCCTTGTTGATCGAAGCCACGAGCCCGTGCACCGACGCGATGTTGACCACGCGCCCGTAGCCGCGCTGCGCCATGTGCGGCAGCGCCAGCCGCATGGTGTCGAAGGCGGCCGACAGGTTGATCGCGATGATGTCGTCCCATTTCGCGCGCGGCATCTCGGCCAGGGGCGCCGTGTGCTGGATGCCGGCGTTGTTGACCAGGATGTGCAGAGGCAAGGCCAGGACCTTGTTCATCATCTCCTGCACTTGCGCAGCCTCGCGCAGGTTGTGGGTGAGCACCTCGACGGTGGGGGCGCCGGCCTCCAGCATGGCGGTGCGGGCTTCCTGGGCCTGGGCCGGCGTGGCCAGCCCGTGCAGCACGATGGCGCAGCCTTGCCGGGCCAGGGCCTCGGCAATCGCCAGGCCAATGCCCTGGACGGATCCGGTCACCAGGGCGCGGCGGCCCTTCAACGGCGTGTCGTTCATGATTTGCTTTCCTTCAGTTGGTCGCGCAGCGCGGTCTTGAGCACCTTGCCGTAGTTGTTCTTGGGCAGCGCGTCGACGATGCGGTACTGCTTGGGCCGCTTGAAGCGCGCGATATGCTGCAGGCACACGTCGTCCAGTTGCGCCGTGTCGAGCCGGACCCCCGGGCGTGCCACGACGAAGGCCACCACCACTTCGCCCCATTCCGGGTCCGGCGCACCCACGACGGACACCTCGGCGACGCCGGGCGCGAGCAGCAGCACTTCCTCCACCTCGCGCGGGTAGATGTTGGAGCCGCCGCTGATGATCATGTCCTTGCTGCGGTCCTTGAGCGTGAGGAAACCGTCCGCGTCCAGCGCGCCCATGTCGCCGGTGAAGAGCCAGCCGTCACGAAGGGCCGCCGCGGTTGCATGGGCGTCGCGCCAGTAGCCGGCCATCACCGTGTCGCCCCGCACCAGCACCTCGCCGACTTCGCCGATGGGCAACGGCGTGCCCCTCGGGTCCGCGATCGCGCACTTCCACCGGCGTCTGCGGCCACGCCGACCGAGGCGAGGCGCTGCGCGTGGCGTGGGTGATCCGTGTCGGCGAGCTGCGCGCGCGAAAGCGCCGTGATGACCATCGGGCTCTCGCCCTGGCCGTAGATCTGGACGAACCGCTGTCCCATCACGCGGATGGCGCGCTCGATGTCCGCGGCGTACATGGGCGCGCCGCCATACACGATGGTCTTGATGCCCGTGCAATCCGCGCCGGTCGCCTCGGCATGGTCCACCAGCCGCTTGACGATGGTCGGCGCGGCGAACATCGACAGCCGGCCGATGGCGCCGGCCGCCTCGAAGACCTCCGCCGCGTCGAAGCCGCCCGATGCCGGGACGACGTGGCGCGCGCCCGCCATGACGTGCGGAATGGCGTAGATGCCGCCGCCGTGCGACATGGGCGCCGCGTAGAAGATGGCGTCGCGCCGGTCGATGGGATCCACGTCGACGAAGTAGGTGAGGCCCATGGTGACCAGGTTGCGATGGCTCAGCATCACGCCCTTGGGCTTGCCGGTGGTGCCGCTGGTGTAGAACAGCCAGGCCAGGTCCTCCGGTGCCCGCTCGGCCAGGGGCGCGGGCGGCTGCGCGAGCATCGCTTCGTAGTCGCTGCCGGTCACGTCGATCGTGCGGCCCGGCGCAGCCAGGCCTTCGCCGACATCGGGCGTGACGAACGCCCAGAGCGCCTGCGAGTGGTCGACGATCCACTGCGCTTCGCGCAGGTGCAGCTTGGCGTTCATCGGCACGACCACCAGGCCGGCCCACCAGGCGCCGTACAGCAGCTCGAGGTACGCGGGATGGTTGCGCATGAACAGCGCCACGCGGTCGCCGGGCTTCAGGCCCGCCGCGTGGAAGGCCGACGCCAGGCGCGCCACGCGGTCGGCGAGGGCGCCGTAGTCTCGCAGCAGGCGGGCGCCTTCGAAAAGGGCGGGGCGGCGCGGGTCGGCCAGCGCCACCCTCAGGAGCGATTGCGCCAGGTTCATCGGACCGCCTCGAGGATGGACACGCAGTTTGCCACCGCCGAGCCACCCATGTTGAACACGCCTGCCAGCTTCGCGCCGGGCACCTGGATGTCGCCCGCGGTGCCGGTGAGCTGCATGCAGGCCAGCACGTGCATGGACACGCCCGTGGCGCCGATGGGATGGCCCTTGGCCTTGAGCCCGCCTGAGGGGTTGATGGGCAGCTTGCCGCCCGGGCATCACCGTGCCGTCTTCCAGCAACCGCGCGCCCTGGCCCGGTTCGGCCAGTCCCATCGCCTCGTAGGTGAGCAGCTCGGCGATGGTGAAGCAGTCGTGCACCTCGGCGAAGCTCAGGTCCTGCAGCTGCACGCCCGGCGCGCTGCAGCGCGAGCTTCCACGCGAGCCTGGGCCCTTCGAACGACAGGAAGTCGCGCCTGGACATCGGCAGGAAGTCGTTGACGTGGGCCGTGCCGCGAAAGCGGATCGCGCGCCGGGCTTCGCCGCTGCGTGCGTCGCTGCGCAGCACCAGCGCGGCGGCGCCGTCGGAGACCAGCGAGCAGTCGGTCTTGCGCAGCGGTGCAGCGACCATCGGGTTCTTGTCGGAGACGGTGTTGCAGAAGTCGAAGCCCAGGTCGCGCCGCAGGTGCGCCAGCGGGTTGCGCGCGCCGTTGGCGTGGTTCTTGGCCGCGATGCGCGCCAGCGTCGCGCCGTGGTCGCCGTAGCGCTCGAAATAGGCCTGCGCGAAGCGCGCGAAGATCCCGGCGAAAGTCAGGCCCTGGTCCGCCTCCTCGGGCACGTAGCTGGCATTGGCCAGGGCGGCGGTCACTTCGCTGCCGCTGACGCCGGTCATCTTCTCCGCGCCGACGACCAGGACGGTGTTGGCCTTGCCGGCTTCGATGGCCGCCATCGCCTGGTACAGGGCCGCGGTGCCGGTGGCGCATGCGTTTTCCACGCGCGTCGAAGGGCACCAGCGCAGGCCAGGTTCGGCCTGGTGCGGGTAGGAGCTCACGAAGTTCTCGCGCACCATGCCCATGCCGGCGTGCCCGACGAACACGGCGTCCACTTCGCTCGCATCGACGTGCGCGTGCTGCAGGGCTTGCGTGGTGGCTTGCCCCACCAGTGCTTCGAGGTCCAGGGCGTCGAGCTTGCCGAAGGGCAGGTGGCTCCAGCCGACGATGTAGGGAGTGGGCATGCGGTGCTCCGGGAGGGTCGAGAGGAAAACCCCTGAAGGTAGCCCGCCGCGGCGGGCGCGGCTATAGCGTAGAAATACCTCCGGCCCGGCCCTATGGAGTAACTCTACGTCTGGCGCCGCCTGCCTCAGGCCCCTACGCTTGCGTTCCACGCGGCCGGCGCCATCGACGCCACGCCTGGAACGCTCTCGGTTCCGAACGCCGCGAGAGGAAGGCCCGCCAGAGGCCGCCGCTCAGGGAGTCTTCTTGTAGTTTCAGGAGACAAGTCATGAATGCAAAGCTGATCGTCCGCACCGCGTGCGCCCTCGCCGTCGCCGCCTGGCAACTTCCGGTGCAGGCCGCGGACATCGTGGTGGGGCAGCTCGCGCCCCTGACCGGGGTGCTGGCCAGCACCGGGCACCAGATGGTGGTGGGCGGCAAGATCTATTTCGACTACATCAACGCCACCGGGGGCGTGGCCGGCCAGAAGATCAAGCTGGTCGTCCAGGACGATGGCTACAAGGTGGACGAGACCGTGCGCGCTGACGCGCGAGTTGCTGGCCCGGCCCGAAGTTGTCGCGCTGTTCGGGTTTGCGGGCACGTCCAACGTCGGCAAGCTGCTCACCGACGGCGTGCTGGAGCAGGGCGGCGCGGCGCTGGTCGCCCCGTACACCGGCGGCGAGCCGCTGCGCACGCCGTTCAACCGCTGGATCTTCCACGTGCGGGCGGGCTACGCGGACGAAGCCGAGCACATGGTCCAGCAGGTCACCACGCTGGGCATGAACCGGGTCGCCGTGATGTACCAGGACGACGCCTTCGGCAAGGCCGGCCTCGAGGGCGTGCAGAAGGCACTGGGCAAGCGCGGGCTCAAGCTGTCCGCCGCGGCATCCTACGAGCGCAATACCGACAAGGTGGACGACGCGGTGGCGAAGGTGAAGCAGTCGGACGCACAGGCCGTGATCATGGTCTCGGTGAACAAGCCGACATCGGCCTTCATCAAGCGCTACCGCGAGGGCGGGGGCGGCGCCCAGCTCTACAACATCTCGGTGGTCGACCCGGCGGAGATCGTGAAGCTGGCGGGCCTGAAGAACGCGCACGGCCTGGGCATCAGCCAGGTGGTGCCCTATCCCTACATGCCGAACCTGCCGGCCATCCGCGAGTACCAGAACCTGCTGGCCAAGTTCGCGCCGGGCGAACAGGTCAACTACACCAGCTTCGAGCAGTTCCTGGGCGCCAAGGTGCTGGTGGAGGCGCTGCGCCGCGCCGGCGCCAACCCGACGCGCGCCAAGGTGCTCAAGGCGCTGGAGGGCCTGGCCCATTTCGACCTGGGCGGCATCACCGTCAGCTACTCGCCGGAGAACCGCGTGGGGTCGCGCTACGTGGAAGTCACCGTGATCGGCGGCGCCGGCAAGCTGCTGAAGTGACCGGCCTCAGCCGCTGACCAGGCGGGCCACCAGTTCACCGTTGGTGGCGGCCGAGAACTTCTTCATCAGCCGCCCGCGGTGGGCCTCCACCGTGCGCGGGCTGATGCCCAGCTTGCGGGCGATCTGCTTGCTGGTGGCGCCGGTGGCCAGTTGCTGGGCGATCTCGCGCTCGCGCAAGGTGAGCGTCGTGGTCACCGGCCGGCGCCTGGAGATGTCCTCGAACATCCAGACGGCGCAGGCGAACGGGTTGGAACGGTCCAGCGCCCGGCCGGCCACATGGCACCAGAACAGCTCGCCGTTCTTGCGCCGCATGATCCGCTCGTCGCTGTACACGCCCGTATCGCGCATGACCGGCAGGCCCAGGTTGCCCACGTGCGCGAACTCGTCCAGCGACGGGTACAGCGGCGCCAGCGGCTTGCCGACCAGCTCGCCGACGTCGTAGCCGAACATCCGCGCGAAGGCTTCGTTGCAGATTTCGACCACCCGGTCGCGGGAGACGCACATGCCCACCGGCGCCAGGTTGAAGGCCAGCTGAAGGGTCTGGGCGGTGTCCGCGGCGCTCGTCATACGGCCCGATTCTGCCGCCGGACTCGCCGGGCAACTACTAGCGAATACCTTTAGGGGCGCGGCGGGCGCGCAATGCATCCCGGGTTGGGAGGAAAATGGGCACTGCCCCGCGCCGGCCCCCCATCCTTTGCGAAAGAAAAAATGTTCAAAGCCCTGGTCCTCGAAAAGAACCCCGATTTCAGTGCTTCGGTGCGCGACGTCGACGACACCTTCCTGCCCGAGGGCGACGTCACCGTGGACATCGACTACTCCACGATCAATTACAAGGACGCGCTCGCCATCACCAACCGCTCGCCGGTGGTGCGCAGCTGGCCCATGGTGGCCGGCATCGACGGCTCGGGCACCGTGACGGCCAGCGATTCGGCGCAGTGGAAGCCCGGCGACCAGGTCGTCCTCAACGGTTTCGGCGTGGGCGAGACCCACAAGGGCTGCCTGGCGGAACGCGCCCGGCTCAAGGGCCAGTGGCTGATCCGCCGGCCGCAGCGCTTCAGCGCGAAGCAGGCGATGGCCATCGGCACGGCCGGCTACACCGCGATGCTGTGCGTGCTGGCGCTGGAGCGGCATGGCGTGAAGGCCGGCGACGGCGAGGTGCTGGTGACGGGCGCGACGGGTGGCGTTGGTTCCACGGCCATCGCGCTGCTGTCCAAACTGGGCTACCGGGTCGTGGCGGCCACGGGCAAGGCGTCGGAAGAGGCTTACCTGAAGTCGCTGGGTGCCGCCGCCATCATCGACCGCGCGGAACTGGCCGCGCCGGGCAAGCCGCTGCAGAAGGAGCGCTGGAGCGGCGTGGTGGACGCCGTGGGCAGCCACACGCTGGTCAATGCGTGCGCGCAGACGCGCTATGGCGGCGCGGTGGCGGCCTGCGGCCTCGCGCAAGGCATGGACCTGCCGGGCAGCGTCGCGCCTTTCATCCTTCGCGGCGTGTCCTTGTTGGGCGTGGACAGCGTGATGGCGCCACTGGCGTTGCGCGAGCAGGCCTGGAGCCGGCTGGCCGAGGACCTGGATGCGGCGAAGCTCGACGCCATCACCACGGAAGTACCCTTGGCCGAAGCCGTAGCGGCTGCGCAGCGGCTGATGGACGGGCAAGTCCGCGGTCGCATTGTGGTGCGCACTCGGGGCGGTTGACAGCCGCGCGGACGCTGCGCATCATGGCCGCCTCCCGGGACATCCCCGGCCCAGCAAGGAGAACCACCATGTCACTGCGCATCAACGATACGGCGCCGAACTTCACGGCACAGACAACGCAAGGGACCATCAACTTCCACGAATGGATCGGCGACGGCTGGGCCATCCTGTTTTCGCACCCGAAGGACTTCACGCCGGTGTGCACCACCGAGCTGGGTTACATGGCCCGGATCGAGCCCGAGTTCACCAAGCGCAACACCAAGCTCATCGGGCTGTCGGTCGACCCGGTGGACAACCACAGCCGCTGGGCCAGCGACATCGAGGAAACGCAGGGCGCCAAGGTGAAGTACCCGATGATCGGGGACACGGACCTCGCCGTCGCCAAGCTCTACAACATGCTGCCGGCCGAGGAAGCGGGGACGTCCGACGGCCGCACCGCGGCCACCAACCAGACCGTGCGCACGGTGTTCGTCATCGGTCCCGACAAGAAGATCAAGCTGATGATGACCTACCCCATGACCACCGGCCGCAACTTCGACGAGATCCTGCGCGCGCTCGATTCGATGCAGATGACCGCCAAGCACAAGGTCGCGACCCCGGCCAACTGGAAGAACGGCGACGACGTGATCATCGCCGGGTCGGTGTCGGACGAGGACGCGAAGAAGCTGTTCCCGGCCGGCTGGAAGACCGTCAAGCCTTACCTGCGCGTGGTCAAGCAGCCGGGCTGACGGCACCGCACGGGCGCTCGCCACGGGGACCCCGTTACAACCGGGCCACGGCAAGCCCGGTTGGCCCCATACTGGCCGGCCAACCACCAGGCAGACCCATGAACAACCTCGTACCCCACATCGGACCGGTCGCCGCGCTCATCGCGGGCATCCTGATCCTGATCATGCCGCGCCTGCTCAACTACATCGTCGCGATCTACCTGATCATCATCGGGATCACGGGCCTGCTGGGCAAATAGCGCCTCAGGCCTTGCCGGCCGCGTGCAGGGTGTAGAGCTTCTGCATGCCGCCGAGCCAGCGGTCGTAGTCCTGCGCCTTGTTGAGGAAGTACTTCGCGACCTCGGGGTGCGGCAGGACCAGGAATTTCTCGTCGCGCATCGTCGCCACCACGTCGGCGGCCACCTGGGCGGCCGTCAGCACGCCGTTGACGCCGGCCGAGCCCGCGCCGTCCTGGTCATGTCGGTCTCCACCGATTGCGGGCACAGGCAGGAAACGCGAACCCCGCGCCGGCCATAGGCGATGCGCAGCCATTCAGCGAAGGCGAGCGCCGCGTGCTTGGTGACACCATAAGGCGCGCTCTCGACGATGTTGAGCAGGCCGGCGGCCGAAGCCGTGACCACGAAGTAGCCTTCGCCGCGCGCCACCATCTCGGGCACCACCGCGCGCGCCGCCCAGACATGGGCCATGCCGTGGACCTGCCACATCTTGTCCCAGAGCGCGTCCTCCAGTTCGATGCCGCCCGGACGGCCCAGGATGCCGGCGTTGGACATGAAGATGTCGACCTGGCCGAAGCGCTCGCGGGTGGCGGCCACCAGCGCCTGGATGTCGGCTTCGCGGCTGACGTCGCACTGCATGGCGACGGCGCCGATATCGCGGGCCACGCCCTGCGCGCGTTCCAGGTTGATGTCGGCCAGCACGACGCCGCGCGCACCTTCGGCGACGAAGCGCTTGGCCAGCCCGGCGCCGATGCCGCTCGCGCCCCCCGTGACGATGGCGACTTTTCCTTGAATGTCCATGGGTTTTCTCCGGTTCCCCGGAAGTATCGCGGGCCGGCGGCGGCGCGCAAGCCACGAAGGCGACAGCGGCGCGCGGGCGGGCCGCCGCCTAGTTCTTCGAGACCTTGACCGGCGCGGCGGCCTGGATCCTCGCGGTGCCGGGATGGACCATGGGGGCGGACACGGCCGGGACGACCATGCGATAGCCCACGGTGCCGATGGCCGTCGCGGCGAACGCCAGGGTGGCGAACAGCAGCCACCAGGGCCAGGCCGCATCGCGGGGGACGGGCTTCGCGGCCGCCGGGCGTGCGGTGGCGAAGGCCCGGGCGCACTCGATGGACCGGTCGTAGCGCGCGCGCTGGGCCGGGTCGGAAAGCACCGTGTAGGCCTCGTTGAGCATGGCCATCACGCGCACCGCATCGGCATTGCCGGGCAGCTTGTCCGGGTGGTACTTCTGCGCCAGGGCGCGGTAGGCGCTGCGCACGCCTTCCGGCGCGGCTGCGGGGCTGACCCTGAGGATGTCGTAGTAAGTGGCGATGCTCGCGCCCATTCGAATTTGTTCCTGCCGCTCGGTCACCGCCCGCACAAACGGGGCGATCCACGCTATTGAAAGTATAGCGGCGGTGAGCGCGCGCGGCACGCGGTCTGTGCCTTGTGCGCAACAGTGGCAGTGCGCCGACACGCGGCAGGGCGTCTCGTCCTACGCGCGCCGGGAGATTCGTGGCTCAGCATCAGCGGCATCAAAACCCAAGGAGACAGCGATGGCGGCCACGACACAGGAGTTCGATGACACCGGCCCGGACGAGCCGATGGCCGTCCTCAGCCGAGCCGATGCCGAGGGCGAAGACGCTCATTGGGCGCACGCGCATCGCCGCGAAAGCTACTTCAAGCCCGGGTTCGATTACGAGGACTATGCGCCGGCCTATTGCGTCGGCTACATCGGCCACGCGCAATACGGCGGCCATTTCGAGGAGGCGCTGAAATCGCTGTGCGCCAATTGGGAACGCATCAAGGGCGATTCGCGGCTGCCGCTGGACGAGGCGCTGCTCGCGATGCGGGCGGCCTGGGATCGCATGGCCGGCGGGCGCGAACCGGTGGCCCCGCGCGAGAGCTGGGTCGCTGGCCTCCTGCGGCGGCGCCTGCCGGTGCCGTCCCTGCGGTTCGGGCCGCGGCTGCAGCGCTAGTCGAGGGTCTTGCGGTACACCGCGAGCCCCACGGCGATGGCCGCCGCGAGGAAGGCCAGGATGGGCCACACCTCGGGCCACAGCTCGCACGAGGCCGCTGCCCTTGAGCATGATGCCGCGCACCAGCCGCAGGAAGTGCGTGAGCGGCAGCACGTTGCCGATCCACTGCGCCCACACCGGCATGCCGCGAAACGGGAACATGAAGCCCGACAGCAGGATCGAGGGCAGGAAGAAGAAGAAGGTCATCTGCATGGCCTGCAGCTGGTTGCGCGCCATCGACGAGAAGGTGATGCCCAGCGCCAGGTTGGCGGCGATGAAGACCAGCACGGCCAGGTAGAGCAGGGCGACGCTGCCGGCCAGCGGCACGTCGAACAGCAGCAGCGCGGCGAGCAGCAGCAGCGTGACCTGCACCAGGCCGATCAGGATGTACGGGACGATCTTGCCGGTCATCACCTCGATCGGCAGCGCCGGCGTGGCCAGCAGGTTCTCGAAGGTGCCGCGCTCGCGCTCGCGCGTCATCGCCAGGCCGGTCATCAGGATCATCGTCATGGTCAGGATGGTGCCGAGCAAGCCCGGGCACGATGTTGTAGGCGGTGACGCCCTCCGGGTTGTAGCGGCGGTGGACGCGCACGTCCACCGCGTCGTCCGGCGGTTGAGCCGCGCCAGCGGCCCGCGCAGGTCGTGCGCCAGCGACGTGCGCACCGCGCCCTGCAGCGCCGCGATGGCGTTGCCGGTGGCGCTGGGGTCGGTCGCGTCGGCCTCGACCAGCAGCACCGGCTTCTCGCCGCGCACCAGGGCCGCGGCCGAACTGCGGCGGCACCGTGACGACGAACTGCACGGCGCCCTGCGCGATCAGGTCGTCGGCCTGCGCCTGGGTGGCCACCTCGTGGTCGATGCGGAAGTAGCCGCTGTTGCGCAGGCTCTGCACGATGGTGCGCGCATAGGGGCTGTGGTCCGCGTCCAGCACGGCGGTGGGCAGCTGGCTGCGGGTCGGAGTTGATCGCGAAGCCGAACAGGATGAGCTGCAGGATGGGAATGCCCACCACCATCCCGAAGGTCAGGCGGTCGCGCCGCAGCTGGATGAACTCCTTGACGATGATGCCCATCCAGCGCGACCAGGACAGCCCGGCGAACCTCATGGCGCGCGCCCCCTCGTTGCCCTGCATCAGGCTGATGAACACGTCTTCCAGGCCGGGCTCGATCGCGCTCCCACTGCGAGCGGCCTTCCGCCGCGATGCGCTGCGCCGTGCCGGCCAGCGCCGCGGCGTCGCGGCCCACCACGTGCAGCGTGGTGCCGAAGGCCGTGACCTGGCTCACGCCCGGCTCGGTGCGCAGGCGCGCGGCCAGCGCCTGCAGGTCCTCGCCGCGCACGTTGTAGCCCGCAGGCGCCTGGGCCGCCACGACTTCGGTGGCGGTGCCGGTCGCCAGCAGCCGCCCCTCGGCCAGGTAGGCGAGCCGGTGGCAGCGCTCGGCCTCGTCCATGTAATGCGTCGACACCAGCACGGTGATGCCCGCGGCGGCAAGCTGGTGGATCTCGTCCCAGAAGTCGCGCCGCGCCTTCGGGTCGACGCCGGCCGTGGGCTCGTCGAGCAGCAGCAGCAGCGGCTCGTGCAGCATGCATGCGGCCAGCGACAGGCGCTGCTTCCAGCCGCCCGAGAGGTTGCCGGCGAGCTGGTGCTGCCGCTGCGCCAGGCCGAGCTTGTCGATCGCGCCGTCCACCGCCTGCCGGCGCCGGGCCATGCCGTACATCCGGGCGACGAAGTCCAGGTTCTCGCGGATGGTGAGGTCTTCCCAGAGCGAAAAGCGCTGGGTCATGTAGCCGACTTCGCGCTTGATGGCCGGCGTCTCGCGGATCACGTCGTGGCCCAGGCAGGTGCCGCTGCCCGAGTCGGGCGTGAGCAGGCCGCACAGCATGCGGATGGACGTGGTCTTGCCGCTGCCGTTGGGGCCGAGGAAGCCGTAGATCTCGCCGCGCCGCACCTGCAGCGACAGGTCGCGCACCACGTGCTTGGGCGCCGAAGTGCTTGTTCAGGCCCTGCACGTCGATGACGAAGCCGCCGGCCTGCATGGCTTTCAGCGCAGGACCACGTCGACCGGCTGCCCGGGCTTGAGGCGGGCCGCATCCTGCGCCTGCGGCCGCGCCTCGACCATGAAGACCAGGCGCGAGCGCTGCTCGCGGCTGTAGATCACGGGCGGTGTGTACTCGGCCTGGCGCGACACGAAACTGACCTGGGCCGCGATCGGCGCGCTGCAGCCATCGCAGGTCGCCTGCACCGCGGCGCCGACAGTCATGCGCGGCAGGGCCGCTTCAGGCACGAAGAAGCGCAGCTTCAACGATCCGGGCGGCAGCAGGCTGACGACCGGTGCGCCGGCCTGCACCCATTCGCCTTCGGAATAGAACGTGTCCTGCACCAGGGCCTTGGCCGGCGCCTGCACGGCGCGCTGCTTCAGGCGCCAGTCGGACTGCGCCAGCACCGCGCGCTGTGCCTGCACATCGGCGCCGGCCGCCTCGATTTCCTTGTCGCGGCCGATGGCTTGCTGCGCCGTGGCCAGCTGGGCCGCGGCTTCGGCCACGCGTGCCATGTCCCGCTGCCAGGCGGCACGGGCTGCATCCACCGCCGCCTGCGACACGAACCTGGCTGCGAACAGCCGCTGTTGCTGCGCCAGCTGCTCGGCCGAGAGGTCGCGCGCCGCAATGGCTTCGCGCTGCTGCGCCCGTACGGCCTCGATTTCCTGCCCGCGCCGGGCGCCCTGCAGGTTGGACTGGCGCGCTTGCGCGGTGTTCAGCCGCTCCTGCGCTTCCTGGCGGGCCGCCTTTTCGTTTTCCTGCTCCAGCACGAACAGCGGCGCGCCGGCCTCGACCTGGCTGCCGCGCTCGACGAAGCGCTTGTCCAGCCGCCCGGCCTGCGGCGCGGCGACCAGCACGAACTCGCCCTCGGCATAGCCTTGCCATGCCGGGGGCGGTTTGTCGCCGCAGGCGGGCAGCAGCGCCGCCACCAGCAGGGCGAGCAGGGCGGGGCCCGGGCGGCTGCATGAAAGGCTGTGCATGGCGGCGACTGTAACCCTGCCGCGCCGGGCAGGGTTGTGCCACGTCAAGCGGCGCCTGCCGGCCGCTGGAGCGCTTCCAGCAGGCGATCGACCAGCGCGGCCTGCGCCGCGTTGAGCCTGCGGCGCGCTTCGTCGGGGGCGAACCAGGCCACGCGGTCGATTTCGGGATGGCTTTGGCGCTTGCCCGGAGCGCGGCGGCCACTCGACCTCGAAGCTGTTGCTGCGCAGCCCGGCCGGGTCGCAGTCGCCGGCAAAGGCCCAGGCCACGATGCGCTTGCCGCTCTTTTGCACGACCTCGCCCAGCGGAAGGAATGGGGGTGCCGCGCCGAACCCGGTCTCTTCGGCGAACTCGCGGCGCGCGGCGGCCAGCGCCTCCTCGGGCGCCTCGTATTCTCCCTTGGGCAGGGTCCATGCGCCTTCGTCGCGGCCCTGCCAGAAGGGGCCGCCGGGGTGGGCGAGCAGCACTTCCAGCCCGGCACCGGGCACACCGCGATACATGAGCAATCCCGCGCTTTTCTTTTTCATCAGCGCAGGGTAGCGGCTACGGGCTTGCCGGGCTAGTTCTGCGCCGGCTTGCCGGTTCCGTCCGTCGGGGGATCGACTTCAGGCAGAGTCTCGCCGTTGCTGGCGGAGCGGCGCTTTTTCAGCATCGCCGCGAAGGCGGTGTCGGCGCCGGCGCCCGATCGCTGCGCGGGCGCTTGCGGGTCGCTGTCCGGCTGGCCGCCGGCAGTCTGCTTCGGGGTGGGCTCGCGAGTCATTGGTGACGGCTCCCCGCGGCGTCCTCCGGCTCACCGGTCTGGTGGCGTTGCTGCTGGCCGCTCGAAATCATGTGGGCCAGGGCGCTGGCGGCGCCCTCGCCGGAATGCCCGTTCTCGCCCTGCTCCTGGCCCTGCACCTGCTCCTGCGCGCCGTGCTCCTGCTTCGTGTCGTTGGGACCGTTCATGGTCATCGCTCTGCTCCCGGAAACGCATGGCAGGTCGCGCCATGCACAAGGCGTCATTCTGGGAAAAACGGGGCGGCGGAGCCGTCGGATTACGGCTGAGCCAATTGTAGGAATTCGCCCCATCCCGGGGGTGGGGAGACTGCTAGGCCGCGGCTTCGAGCAGGCCGGCGGCGCGCTGGACTTCGATGCGGATTTCCTCGGTCAGCCGCGCCTTGAGCCCGGTGAAGACCGGCGTGGTCTTGACCGAATAGTGGCGCGGATGGTCGATGGGCACGGGGATGTCGCACTTGATCCGGCCCGGCCGCGCGCTCATGACCACGGCGCGGTTGCCCATGAAGATCGCCTCGTCGATGTCGTGCGTCACGAAGAGGACTGTCTTGCGTTCGCTCTCTTTCTCGCCCTCCCAGATGCCCTGCAGCAGCTCCTGCATCAACTCGCGGGTCTGGTGGTCCAGTGCGCCGAAGGGCTCGTCCATCAGCAGGATGCGCGGGTTGTTGGCCAGCGCCCGGGCCAGCGCGGTGCGCTGCTGCATGCCGCCGGACAGCTGCTTCGGGAAATGGCTCTCGAAGCCCTTCAGGCCCACCTTGGCGATGAACTGCATGGCGATGTGCTGCTGTTCGGCCAGCGGCGTGCCTTTTTCGCGCAGGCCGAAGCAGACGTTCTGCAGCACCGTGAGCCAGGGGAACAGCGTGTAGCTCTGGAACACCATGCCGCGGTCGGCGCCGGGGCCCGTCACCGGCCGGCCGTCGAGCTCGATGCTCCCGGTGGTGGGCGTGTCCAGGCCGGCCACCATCCGCAGCAGCGTGCTCTTGCCGCAGCCCGAGGGGCCGAGGATGGTGATGAAGTCGTTCTCCTGCACGGACAGGTCGGTGGCCTGCAGGGCCACGGTGCCGCCGTTGGCGCCGGGGAAGGTGCGCGAGACGCGGGTGATTTCGAGGATGCTCATCCGATCCGCGCCCATGGAAAGAGCTTCCGGTTGAATGCCTTGAAGGCGAAGTCGGTGACCAGGCCGATCAGGCCGATGACGATGATGCCGAAGATGATCTGGTCGGTGGCCAGCAGCGCCTGGCTGTCGGTGATCATGTGGCCGATGCCGCTGGACGCGCCGATCAGCTCCGCCACGATCACGTAGGTCCAGGCCCAGCCCAGCACCATGCGCAGCGTCTCCGCGATTTCCGGCGCGCTGGAGGGCAGCAGCACCCGGGTGACGATGCCGCGGTCGCCGGCGCCCAGGGTGTAGGCCGCCTCGACCAGGTCGCGCCGGGTGTTGCCCACGCTCACGGCGATCATCAGCACCACCTGGAAGAACGAGCCGATGAAGATCACCGCGAGCTTCTGCGCCTCGCCGATGCCGGCCCACAGGATCAGCAGGGGGATGAAAGCCGAAGCGGGCAGGTAGCGTGCGAAGCTCACGAAGGGCTCGAAGAATGCCTCGACCGGCTTGTAGGCCCCCATCAGCACACCCAGCGGCACCGCCAGCACGGCGGCGATCACGAAGCCGCCCAGCACGCGCCACACCGTCATGCCGATGTCCTTGGCGAAGCCCTGGTTGGCGATCAGGTCGTAGCCGGAGCGCACCATGGTGAGGGGATCGGCCAGGAATGTCCTGGAGACGAAGCCGCCCAGCGTCGCCGCCGCCCACACCAGGACGAACACGACGAAGAACGCGACCCCCAGCACGATGCGCGCGCCGGGGGCAACAGGGACGAGCGGTTTCATTGAGCGTGAATTCGCAGGGCGCCGAAGGCGCTTCGGGGGTGGATCATTTCAGGAAGCGGGTGTCGGCGAGCTTGCTCATGTCGGGCAGCTGCTTGATGATGCCCGCCTCCATCAGCAGCTCGGCGGCTTCCTTGCTGAAGGCCGCGTGCTCGCCGGAGAAGAACTTCTGGTTGGCCGCGCGGTCCTGCCAGCGCAGGTAGCCGGCGGACTTCGCGAACGCCTCGCCGGTCTGCTTGACGTCGGCGCCCATGATCTCGTAGCTCTTCTTCGGGTCCTTCTGGATCATCTCCACCGCCTCGAAGTAGCTGTCGGCCAGCGCCTTCGCGGCCTTGGGGTTTTCGGAGAGGAACTTCGGCGTGCAGCCGAAGGTGTCCATCACCATCGGGTAGTCGAGCGTGGTGGCGATGATCTTGCCGGCCTCCGGCTTGGCGCGCACCGCGCCGAGGTAGGGCTCGTAGGTCATCGCGGCGTCGACGCCGTCGGTGCCGGCGATCATCGCGTTGGCCGCGGCCTGCGGCTCGAGGTTGACCACCTTCACGTCCTTGGTGGACATGCCGTTCTTCTTCAGGATCCAGGCCAGGGCGAAGTAGGGCGAGGTGCCCGGCGCGCTGGCGGCCACGGTCTTGCCCTTCAGGTCGCTGATCTTCGTGATGCTCGGCTTGACGACCATGCCGTCGGCGCCATAGCTCTTGTCCAGCTGGAAGATCTGCGTGGTGGCGACGCCGTTGGCGTTCCAGACCACCCAGGTCTCCACGGTGGTGGCGGCGCACTGAACGTCGCCGGAGGCGATCGCCAGGTGGCGGTCCTTCTGCGGGATCTTCTTGATGCTGACGTCCAGGCCGTGCTTCTTGAAGATGCCCGCCTCATTGGCCAGCGTGAGCGGCGCAAAGCCGGTCCATCCCGAAATGCCGATGGCGACCTTGGTTTCCTGCGCCTGCGCGCCGCAGGCGAGGGCGATGAGGGAGAGAGTCAGCAGCTTCTTCATGGGGGGCTCCGTGGGTTGGGTGATTTCCGTGAGGCAACGTTCATGCCAGCCGCAAGGCCAGCAATTCGGGGATCTGTGTCTCGATGGCGTGGCCGACGTCGCCGGAGGCGACCAGGTGGTGCACCGCCTCGATGTCGCGCGCCAGGCTGCGGTCCTCCATCATCGCCGGCGACACGCTGCGCACGAGGCGCAGCACGCCTTCGAGGCCGGGCGCGCTGGCGAGCGGGCGCAGGAACTCGATGCCTTGCGCGGCGGCGAGCAGCTCGATGGCGACGATGTGGGCCGTGTTCCTGAGCATCGGCTGCAGGCGCCGCGCGGCGAACGTCGCCATGCTCACGTGGTCTTCCTGGTTGGCGGAAGTCGGCAGGCTGTCGACGCTGGCCGGGTGCGCCAGCGATTTGTTTTCCGAGGCCAGCGCCGCGGCGGTGACGTGCACGATCATGAAGCCCGAGTTCAGCCCGGGGTCGGGCGTGAGGAAGGGCGGCAGGCGCGACACCACGGTGTCCACCAGCATCGCGATCCGCCGCTCGGTGATGGCGCCGATCTCGGCGATCGCCACGGCCAGCGCGTCGCAGGCCAGCGCCACCGGCTCGGCGTGGAAGTTGCCGCCCGAGAGCATCTGCCCTTCCTGCGCGAACACCAGCGGGTTGTCGGTGACGGCGTTGGCTTCGCGCACCAGCACCTGCGCGGCGTGGCGCATCTGGTCCAGGCAGGCGCCCATCACCTGCGGCTGGCAGCGCAGGCAGTACGGGTCCTGCACGCGGTCGTCGTTTTCCAGGTGCGAGCGGCGGATCTCGCTGCCCACCATCAGCGCGCGGTAGGCCGACGCGCAATCGATCTGCCCGGGCTGGCCGCGCACGGCGTGGATGCGCGGGTCGAACGGGCCGTCGCTGCCGCGCGCCGCGTCCAGCGTGAGCGCGCCCGAAATCACCGCGGCTTCGAACAGCCGGTCGGCCGCCAGCAGGGCATCGATGGCCAGTGCCGTGGACACCTGCGTGCCGTTGATCAGGGCCAGCCCTTCCTTGGCCGAAAGCTGCAGCGGCTTGAGGCCGGCGCGCTCCAGCGCCTGCGCGGCGGGCATCCGCTCGCCCTGGTAGAAGACTTCGCCTTCGCCCACCAGCGGCAGGCTCAGGTGCGCCAGCGGCGCCAGGTCGCCCGAGGCGCCGACCGAGCCCTGGCAGGGGATGACCGGGGTCAGGCCGAGGTTGTGCATGGCCAGCGAGTGCGTCGATCACCTCCCCGCGCACGCCGGAGTAGCCGCGCGCCAGGCTGGCGGCCTTGAGCAGCAGGACCAGGCGCACGACGCGCTCGTCGAGCGGGTCGCCCACGCCCACGGCGTGCGAGCGCAGCAGCTTGAGCTGCAGCACCGCCAGGTCTTCCTTCGCGATGCGCGTGGTGGCGAGCTTGCCGAAGCCGGTGTTGACGCCGTACACCGGGGCGTCGCCCTCGGCGGTGCGGCCCACCAGTTCCGCGCTGGCCCGGATGCCGGCACGGCAGCTGGACGCCAGCGTGACCGGGATGCGGCGCGCGCCGCACAGGCGGCGCAGCTGCGCCAGCGTGAGCTCGCCCGGGGATGATGGTTTCGCCCTTCATCCGAGCATCGGCAGCTTCAGGCCGTTCTCGCGCGCGCAATCCCGGGCGCTCTCGTAGCCCGCGTCGGCGTGGCGCATGACGCCGGTGGCCGGGTCGTTGAAGAGGACGCGCCCGAGCTTTTCCGCGGCGTCGGACGTGCCGTCGGCGACGATCACCACGCCCGCATGCTGGGAATAGCCCATGCCGACGCCGCCGCCGTGGTGCAGGCTGACCCAGGTCGCGCCGCTCGCGGTGTTGAGCAGGGCGTTGAGCAGCGGCCAGTCGCTGACGGCGTCGCTGCCGTCCTTCATGCTTTCCGTCTCGCGGTTGGGCGAGGCGACCGAGCCGCTGTCCAGGTGGTCGCGGCCGATCACGATCGGCGCCTTGAGCTCGCCGCTTGCGACCATCTCGTTGAAGGCCAGGCCCGGCGCGGTGCCGCTCGCCCAGGCCGATCCAGCAGATGCGCGCGGGCAGGCCCTGGTAGCTGATGCGCTGCTCGGCCATGTCCAGCCACTGGTGCAGGTGCTTGTTCTGCGGGGAACAGTTCCTTCATCCTGGCGTCGGTCTTGCGGATGTCTTCCGGGTCGCCGGACAGCGCCACCCAGCGGAACGGGCCCGACGCCGCGGCAGAACAGCGGGCGGATGTAGGCCGGCACGAAGCCGGGGTAGTCGAACGCGTTGGCCACGCCGTAATCGTGCGCGACCTGGCGCAGGTTGTTGCCGTAGTCCACCGTGGGCACGCCCATGGCGTGGAACTCCAGCATCGCCTTCACATGCACCGCGCAGGATTCGCCGGCCGCCTGCGTCAGGCGCGCGTGCTGCGCCGGGTCTTTCTGCGCCGCCTGCCATTGGGCGACAGTCCAGCCGATGGGCAGGTAGCCGTTGATGATGTCGTGGGCGGACGTCTGGTCGGTCACGATGTCGGGCCTGATCCCCCCGGCACGGGCGCGACGCGCCAGCTCCGGCACGATCTCCGCCGCGTTGCCGCACAGGCCGATGGAAACCGCTTCCTTGCGCGAGGTGTGGTGCGCGATGAGCTGCAATGCTTCATCCAGGTCCCTGGCCTGCTTGTCCAGGTATCGGGTGCGCAGGCGGAAGTCGATGCGGCTTTGCTGGCATTCGATGTTCAGCGAGCAGGCGCCGGCGAAGGACGCGGCCAGCGGCTGGGCGCCGCCCATGCCGCCCAGCCCGGCGGTGAGCACCCAGCGGCCGGCCAGGTCGCCGTTGAAGTGCTGCCGGCCGGCCTCGACGAAAGTCTCGTACGTGCCCTGCACGATGCCCTGGGTGCCGATGTAGATCCAGCTGCCGGCCGTCATCTGGCCGAACATCATCAGGCCCGCGCGGTCCAGCTCGTTGAAATGCTCCCAGGTGGCCCACTTGGGCACGAGGTTGGAATTGGCGATCAGCACGCGTGGCGCGCCGGGGTGTGTCCGGAACACGCCGACCGGCTTGCCCGACTGCACCAGCAGCGTTTCGTCGGGCTGCAGTTTGCGCAGCGTTTCGAGGATGGCGTCGAAGCAGGGCCAGTTGCGCGCCGCCTTGCCGATGCCGCCGTACACGACCAGCTCATCCGGGTTCTCCGCGACGGCCGGGTCCAGGTTGTTCTGGATCATGCGGTACGCGGCTTCGATCTGCCAGTTGGCGCAGGCGAGCTGCGTGCCCCGCGGCGCGCTCACCGGACGCGCCTTGGCTGCAAGGAAGGGGGTTTGGGACAGGTCGGACATCGCTTGCTCCTTCGACGGGAGGGAATCCTAGTTGTCTATACAACTTGTGTCAACGGGGGTATCCTCGCGGCATGGCGACGAACGATCTCCCTGCCTACGAGCAGGTCAAGGCCTGGGTCAGGCAGCACATCGGCAGCGGCGAGTGGCGCCCGGGCGACCCGGTGCCCAGCGAAGCGGCGCTGATGCAGCAGTTCGGCGTCAGCCGCATGACGGTCAATCGCGCCCTGCGCGAGCTGGCCGCCGAGGGGCTGGTCACGCGTGTGCAGGGCTCGGGCACCCGCGTGGCCCAGCTCCACCGGATTTCCTCGCGCCTCACGATCCGGGACATCCACGAGGAAGTGGCCGAACGCGGCCATGTCCACAGCGCGCGGGTGCTGCTGCGCGAAAAGGAAAAGGCCAAGTCGGGGCTCGCGCAGTCGCTCGGCCTGCGCACCGGCACGGCGGTCTTCCACACCGTGCTGGTCCATATGGAAAACGGCGTGCCCATCCAGTACGAGGACCGGTACGTCAACCCGGCGGCCGCGCCCCGGTACCTGGAAACCGACTTCACGCTCACCTCGCCGACGCTGCACCTGTTGCAGAATGCGCCGCTGACCGAGGCCAGCTACTCGATCGAAGCCTGCCTGCCGTCGGCACCGCGAGGCCAAGGCGCTGGCGATCAAGACGGGCGAGCCCTGCCTGGTGATGATGCGCCGCACGGTCAGCGGTGCCCATGTCGCCAGCGTTGCCCGGCTCGTCTACCCCGGAACGCGCTACAGTTTCGCAGGACAGTTCCAGGCATGAAATCATGAGTTGGCACCACATCGCGCTGAACGACATCAAGCCCACCCCCTGGCGCAACGGCCTCGGGATGACCCGCGAGCTGGTCGTCTTTCCTGTGCGCGAGCACTGGCACTGGCGGCTGTCGGTGGCGGAAATCACCCACGACGGACCCTTTTCGCGCTTCGAGGGCGTGCAGCGGTGGTTCACCGTGCTGTCGGGCGCAGGGGTGCGGCTGGTGATCGACGGCGTGCCCCGGACCCTGGCAAACGGCTCCGAGCCCATTGCGTTCGACGGCGACGCCGACACGCAATGCGAGCTGGTCGCCGGGCCGACGGTGGACTTCAACCTGATGGTGCAGCATGGCCGGGGAAGCATGAAGCGTGTGTTCGGCGCCGCGGCGCAGGCGGTGTCGTCGGGCAGCGCGATCGCCTTGTGGTCGGGCGCCGCGCCCGCGCGGGTCACTTTCGAGGGCCAGTCGGTCGAATTGCCGCCCCAGACCCTGGCCTGGCGGCACCTCGATCTCGGCGGCCGGGTCGAGGTCGACGCCGCCGACGGCTTGTGGGTGGAGATCGCGCCGTGAGCCTGGCGTTGTGGACGGGCTGCCGTGCCGCCACGATGCAGCCCGGCGCTGGCGTGCCCTACGGCCTCGTCGAGGATGCAGCCATCGCCGTGGAGGGCGAGCGCATCGCGTGGGTCGGTCCGCGCGGCGAGCTGCCGAAAGCGCTGGCAGACCGCTGCACGCAGCAGCACGACGCCGGGGGCGCCCTGGTCACGCCCGGTCTCATCGACTGCCACACGCACCTGGTGTACGGCGGCGACCGGGCCCACGAATTCGAATTGCGCCTGGGCGGCGCCAGCTATGAGGACATCGCACGTGCGGGCGGGGGCATCGCCTCCACTGTCCAGGCGACGCGCGCCGCCACCGGGGAGCAGCTGCAGGCCCAGAGCCTGCCGCGGCTGCGCGCGCTGGCCGGCGAGGGCGTGACCACGGTGGAAATCAAGTCGGGCTATGGCCTGTCGCTGGAGCACGAAGCCAAGAGCCTGCGCGTGGCCCGTTGGCTCGGGCAGCAGATGCCGGTGGATGTGCGCACGACTTTCCTGGGGGCGCATGCCTTGCCGCCGGAATTCGCCGGCCGCGCCGACGCCTACGTCGACGAGGTGCTGCGCATGTTGCCGGTGTTGCACGGGCAAGGCCTCGTCGATGCGGTGGACGCCTTCTGCGAGCGCATCGCCTTCAGCCCGGCCCAGACGGATCGCGTGTTCCGGGCCGCGCGCGAACTCGGCTTGCCGGTGAAGCTGCATGCCGAGCAGCTCAGCGACAGCGGCGGCGCGGAACTGGCCGCGCGCCATGGCGCGCTCAGCTGCGACCACCTGGAATGGCTGGGCGAAGCGGGCGCCGCGGCAATGGCACGCGCCGGTTCGGTGGCCGTGTTGCTGCCTGGCGCCTTCTACTTCCTGCGCGAAACGCGCCTGCCACCGGTGGACCTGCTGCGCCGTCACGGGGTGCCGATGGCGGTGTCCACGGATTGCAACCCCGGCAGCTCGCCTTGCACGTCGCTGCTGCTGATGCTCAACATGGCCTGCACCCTGTTCCGGCTGACGCCGCAAGAGGCGCTGTCCGGCGTGACCCGCGAGGCTGCGCGCGCCCTGGGCCTCGCCGACCGCGGCGTGCTGGCGGCGGGACTGCGCGCCGACTTCGTGCTGTGGGACGTGCAGCTTCCCGCCCAGCTGAGTTACGCGATGGGCTTCAACCCACACCTTCGTACCGTGTTCAAGGGGCGCCCCCTGTGACCTACCTGCTGAACACGGGCACCGCCCCGTTGCTGGTGAGCATGCCGCACATCGGCACCGACGTTCCCGAGGACCTGCGGGACGACTACGTGCCGCGGGCCCTGGCCGTGGAGGACACCGACTGGCACCTCGTGCGCCTCTACAACTGCCTGCCGGCGCTGGGGGCATCGGTGCTGCGGCCGCGCTACTCGCGCTACCTCATCGACCTGAACCGCCCGCCCGACGACGCGCCGATGTACCCGGGCGCGTCCAACACCGAGCTGTGCCCGACGCGCTTTTTCACCGGCGACCCCCTGTACCGCGAGGGACTCGCGCCGACCCCCAAGGCGCGCGAGCGGCGGCGCAACCTGTATTGGCGCCCCTACCACGAGGCCTTGCGCGAGGAGATCGAGAGGATCAAGGCGGAACACGGCTTCGTGCTGCTGTGGGACGCGCACAGCATCCGCTCGCAGATTCCCTGGCTGTTCGAAGGCGTGCTGCCCGACCTGAACATCGGCACCGCCGGCGGCGCCAGCGCGCATGAGTCGATTGCCACGGCGGTCGCTGGCCGCGGCGGCCCGCTACGGTGACGTCAGCCACGTGCTCAACGGCCGCTTCAAGGGCGGCTACATCACGCGGCACTACGGCAACCCGGACGAGAACGTGCACGCGGTGCAGCTCGAGATGTGCCAGAGCCTGTACATGAGCGAGCAGCCGCCCTATGCCTACGACAAGGCGCTGGCCGCGGGCGTGCAGCCGGTCCTGCGCGACATGATGAGCGCGGCGCTCACCGCCTGCAAGGCGCTGTATGGCCGCTGACGCGCATCGCTATCTCGCGCCCGCGGCCTGGGTCAACGGCGCTTGGGCGCAGGACGTGCTCATGTCGGTGGGGGCGGACGGCCGTTGGACGCAATTGGTGCCTGGCGCGCCGGCGCAGGACCAGCGGGGAGCGGAGCGCCTGGCGGGGCCGGTCTTGCCGGGCCTGGTCAACGGCCACAGCCATGCCTTCCAGCGCGCCATCGCGGGGCTGGCCGAGCGCAGCGCGAGCGAGCAGGACGACTTCTGGAGCTGGCGCGAGCGCATGTACAGCGCGGCCAACCGCATCACGCCGCGGCAGCTGGAAGCCATCGCGGCCTTTCTCTATTCGGAATTGCTGCGCGCGGGCTACACGCAGGTCTGCGAATTCCATTACCTGCACAACGACGCCGGGGGCAAACCCTTCGCCGACCCGGCCGAAATGTCGCTGGCACTGCTGCGCGCGGCGCGGGCGGCGGGCATCGGGCTGACGCTGCTGCCGGCGCTGTACATGCGTTCGGGGTTCACGGCTTCGGGCCTGCGCGAAGACCAGCAGCGATTCGCGTCGACGCCCGAATCCGTGCTGCGGATCGCGCAATCGTTCTTGCGGCAGGCCGCGGGCGATGTCCGCGTCAATGCGGGCGTGGCCCTGCATTCGCTGCGCGCGGTGGACGAAGGGGCGCTGCTGGAGACGGTGGCCGCAACCGGTGAGGGCATGCCAGTGCACATCCATATCGCCGAGCAGCAGCTGCGAGGTGGACGACTGCATCGCCCGGCACGGCCGGCGGCCGATCGAATGGCTGCTGGACAAGGCGCGAATCGACCATCGCTGGAACCTGGTCCATGCCACCCAATCCGCGACCGCGGAGCTGGAAGGCGTGCGCGGCTCCCGGGCGTCCATCGTCGTCTGCCCCAGCACGGAAGCGAACCTGGGCGACGGCGTTTTCGACCTCGCGGGCTGGATGGGGCAGAGCGGCAGCTGGTCCATCGGCTCGGACAGCCATGTCACGCGCAGCTGGCGCGAAGAGCTTCGCCTGCTGGAGTATTCGCAGCGGCTGGTGCGGCGCCAGCGCAACGTGGCGGCGCGCGCCGCCTTGTGCGAAAGCAGCGCGGCCGCGTTGTTCCAGGGCGCGCTGGAAGGTGGCAGCGCCGCCGCGGGCCTGCCGCTGGCGGGCCTGTCGGTGGGCCAGCGCGCCGACTTCCTCGTCGTCGATACCGAATCGTCGGCCTTGCTGGGCGTTCCGCCCGGCCATCTCCTCGACGCGCTGGTGTTCTCCAGCCCCGAGGGCGGCTTCAGCGATGTGTTCGTGGCCGGGCAGCGGGTGCCCGCACCGGACGCCGGCATCCGCGCCGCCTTTGTGCAGGCGATGCGTGAACTGTGGTCCTGATGCGGGTCAGAGCGCGTTGACCGGAATCTTCAGGTAGCTCACTCCGTTGCCCTCGGGCTCCGGCAACGCGCCGCCGCGGATGTTCACCTGGATCGCAGGCAGGATCAGCGTGGGCATGTCCAGCGTGGCGTCGCGCCCCTGGCGCATGGCGACGAATTCGGCTTCGCTCACGCCGTCGTGCACGTGGACGTTGCGCTCGCGCTGGTCGGCGACCGTGCATTGCCACTGGGGGTCGCGCCCTTCGGGCGGGTAGTCGTGGCACATGAACAGGCGCGTTGGCGGCGGCAGCGCCAGCAGCTTGCGCATGGAGCGGTACAGCGTCGCGGCATCGCCGCCGGGGAAGTCGCAGCGCGCCGTGCCCACGTCCGGCATGAAGAGCGTGTCGCCGACGAACACGGCGTCGCCGACCTGGTAGGCCATGCACGCGGGCGTGTGGCCCGGCGTCGCGATGGCCCGGGCCTGGAGCGCCCCGATCGCGAACGTTTCGCCGTCGCCCAGCAGGCGGTCGAACTGCGCGCCATCGGTGCGAAAGGCGTCGTCGAGGTTGAAGATCCCCTTGAAGACGGCCTGCACCTTGGTGATGGACCGCCCGATCGCGATTTGCCCGCCCAGCAGGCCCTGGAGGTAGCGCGCCGCGCTCAGGTGGTCGGCATGCGCGTGGGTCTCCAGGATCCATTGCAGCTGCAGGCCCTGTTGGCGCACGAAGGCGACGAGGCGGTCGGCGGAGACGTGAAGGGTACGCCCGGCCTTCGGGTCGTAGTCGAGCACCGGGTCGACGATCGCGCACGCCGTGCCCTGCTTCTCGTACACCACATGGCTCACGGTCCAGGTGGCCGGGTCGAAGAAAGACTGGACGACGGGGTTCATGCGGGGCGGGTCTCGGGTTTCACGGATGGAAGACAGTCTATCGACTGATATTTTATACTTTGAAAATCTGTGAGAGACTTTGGCCTGGATCAAACCGGAGCGCCAGATGCCGGACGAGGCACCGATCGATTTGGACAGCATGCGCGAAGCGGCGCAGACGGCGTGCGCCTTGATGAAGGTGCTGTCCAACCCCGACCGCCTCCTGCTGTTGTGCGAGCTCGCCGCGGGCGAGAGGAACGTCGGCGAGCTGGAGGAGGGCCTGGGGATCCTGCAGCCCACGCTGTCGCAGCAACTCACCGTGTTGCGCAACGAGGAACTGGTGAGCACCCGCCGCGAAGGCAAGAACATCTACTACAGCATGGCCAGCCCGCATGCGCTCGCCGTCATGGAAGTGCTGTACACCCAATTCTGCAAACCGCCGAGGCCGGGGAGGGCCCGCAAATGAACATCGACTGGAACCACTTCACGCCCTGGGCCTCGCTGGCGGGGGGCATCCTGCTCGGGGTGGCCGCGGCCATGTTCGTCCTGCTCAACGGGCGCGTCCTGGGCATCAGCGGCATCCTCGGCGGGCTGGTCAAGCCGCGGGCGGGCGACGCCGGCTGGCGCATCGCGTTCATCGCCGGCCTCGTCGCCGCACCGGCGCTGTGGCGGCTGTTCGCACCGCTGCCGGTGCCCCGCGTCGACGCCAGCCTGGCCGTGCTGGCGATCTCCGGCCTGCTGGTCGGATGGGGGACCCGCTACGGCTCCGGCTGCACCAGCGGCCACGGCGTGTGCGGGCTGGCGCGGATGTCGCCGCGTTCGCTGGCCGCGACGATGGCGTTCATGGGCGCCGGATTCGCCACCGTCTACGTGGCGCGCCACCTTCTTGCCTGAGGAGCACAGCATGAACCGCTTGATCGAATTTCTCGTCGGCCTGGTGTTCGGGGCCGGGCTGCTCCTGTCGGGCATGACGGATCCCGGCAAGGTGATCGGCTTCCTCGACGTGGCCGGGGCCTGGGACCCGTCGCTCGCATTCGTCATGGGCGGGGCCGTGATGGTGGGCCTGTTTGCCTTCGCGGTGGCGCGCAAGCGCACCGTCAATTTCCTGGGGGGCGCGATGCACCTGCCGAACAGCGACGACGTCGACCGGCGCCTGCTGATCGGCAGCCTCGTGTTCGGCGTGGGCTGGGGGCTCGCCGGCTTCTGCCCGGGTCCGGCGGTGGTGGCCATGGGCGCCGGCGTGTGGCAGGGCCTCGTCTTCACGCTGGCCATGGTCGCCGGCATGATCGTGCACGAATTGAGCTCGCAGCCCGCGCTCGACGGCACCGTGCTGGAATAGCGCATGTCGGCGGACTGGCTGGCGCCCGCATTCGGAGTGATCGTCGGTGTGGTGCTGGCCCTCACGGGGGCGGGCGGCGCCATCATCGGCGTTCCGTTACTGGTGTTCGGGCTGCACCTGAGCCTGGCCGAGGCGGGGCCGGTGGGCTTGCTCGCGGTGATGCTGGCTTCGTCGCTCGGTGCGCTGCTGGGCCTGCGCACGCGCACCTTGCGCTACAAGGCTGCGGGCCTGATGGCGCTGGCCGGCGCCGTCGCCAGCCCGTTCGGGCTGTGGCTGGCGCACCGCGTGCCCGACCGTCCGTTGAGCGCTGCGTTCGCGCTGGTGCTGGTGGCCGTGGCGTCCCGCATGCTGCTGCAAGCCTCGCGGGACCTGGCGGGCGTCGCGCCGCCTCCCGCCAGGTCCCCGCCCTGCCGGCTCGACCCGATGATCGGCAGGTTGCACTGGAACTGGGCCTGCGCGTGGACGCTGGTGATGGCCGGCGGCATGGCCGGGTTCCTCTCGGGCCTGCTCGGCGTGGGCGGCGGCTTCATCATGGTGCCGACCTTATTGGCCATGAGCGACCTGCCGATGAAAGCCGTGGTGGCCACTTCCATGGGGGTCGTTGCCCTGGTGTCCGCGGTCGGCGTGGTCAATGCCGGCATCGCGGGCCACATGCCATGGGCCGTCGCCTGGCCGTTCGCAGCGGGCGCCCTGGCGGGGTTGCTGGGCGGCCGGTGGTTCGCCAACCGGCTCGCCGGCCCGCGATTGCAGCAGGGCTTTGCCGTGCTGTCGCTGGGGATCGCGGCGAGCCTGCTGGTGCGCGCCGCAGCCTGAGGGGCTATCCCGGCCGGGCCTGGAACCGGCTGGGCGGCTCGCCCATGGCGGCCTTGAACATCGCGGTGAACGCGCTGTCGCTGGCATAGCCGCTGGACGCGGCGACGTGGCTCACCGGCATGCCACGCGCGAGCATCGGCAGCGCGTGGGCCAGGATCGCCTGCTGGCGCCATTGCTGGTAACCCGTGCGCAGTTCCTCGCGAAAGAGCCGCGCCATCGTGCGCTCGCTCGCGCCGACCTCCGCCGCCCATTCGGCCAGCGTCGCGCGCTGCGACGGCGCGCGCAGCACGGCCTCGCACAATGCGCGCAGCCGCTTGTCGCCGGCTTGCGCGTGCGGCAGGGGGACGCCCAGCGCCTGGATGTCCGCGTGCGTGATCTCGTCGAGCACGAGCCGGGTGAGCGACTCCTCGCGCACCCGGGCAATGGCGCGGCCCGGTGCGTCGAGCGCCTGCACCAACTCGCGCAATAGCGGCGACACGACGATCACGCGGCAGCGGCTCCAGCCGGGCGGCGTGACCGAAGCGTCGATGTAGAGCGTGCGGAACTGGGCGTCCTCCAGCACGTGGACGGCATGGCGCGCGCCGGGCGCGATCCAGACCGCGCGTGACGGCGGCACGATGAAGGTGACTTCGTCGCCGGTTCCGGCGTGCTGCTCGGCGGTGACCTGCACGATGCCGGTGGAGCAATAGGCCAGCTGGGACCAGGCGTGGTGGTGGGGCTCGAAGTGGCTGTCGGCGGCGAGCGTGCGTGCGCGCACGCGCACCGGCCGCTGCCGGCTCGGGCGGAACGCGTCGGTGTCGCCGACCGGCGTGATGCTGGAAACGGTGCGCTGCCCCATGGAAAATCCTTTTGGCGGATTCTCGCTGAAAGCTGTCGTTCTGTCGCATTTCAGAAATCCCGGGCCCCACTAGCATCGGGGCCATGAGCACAATGACCGCGGATGCTGCCCTGCAGCCTGCCCCCCTGAGGCAGGACGCGGGCGTGATCGGCCTGGTCGGGCTGGCGCACATGATCAGCCACTTCAGCCAGCTGCTGCTGGCGCCGCTGTTTCCCTGGCTGAAGGACGCCTTCCATGCCAGCTACACCGAGCTGGGCTTCCTGATGACGATCTTCTTCGTCGTCTCCTGCGCGGTGCAGACGGCCGTCGGGCTTCCTGGTGGACCGTTACGGCCCGCGGCCCATCCTGTTCGGCGGGCTGGGCCTGGTGGGCGCGGCGGCGTTCGGGTTCGCCTTCAGCCCCGAGCTACTGGACGATGGCGTTGTGCTCCGTGGTGGCCGGCGTCGGCAACGGCGTGTTCCATCCGGTCGACTACACGCTGATCAACCGCAAGGTCAGCCCGCCGCGGCTGGGCCACGCCTACAGCTTCCACGGCATCACCGGCAGCCTGGGCTGGGCCCTGGCGCCGGCGGTGCTGGTGCCGCTGGCGATCGCCTTCTCGTGGCGCGTCGCGCTGATGGGGGCCGGCACGCTGGCGTTCACGGTGCTGGCGGTGATGTGGCTGCAACCGCGGCAGGCTCGCGTTGCCGGCTGCCGCGCCGCAGCATGAAGCCGCCGGCAGGCCGAGGGCGATTTCGACTTCCTGCGCATTCCCGCGGTGTGGATGTGCTTCGGGTTCTTCTTCTTCTACGCCGTGGTGCTCAGCGTGATCCAGGCCTTCGCACCGGAAGCGGCGCGGCAACTGCACGGCGTGCCGGTCGCGCTGGCCGCGATGTGCCTGACGGTCTACATGGTGTGCAGCGCCGGCGGCATGGTGCTGGGCGGCTTCCTGGCCTCCGACCCGGCGCGCTGCGAGCGCGTCGTCGGCGCGGGCTTCGGGCTGGCCGCGGCTGTCGCGCTGGTGATCGGCGCTGGCGCCGGTGCCGGCGCTGGCGGTGCCTGCGCTGTTCGGCGCGATGGGCTTCGCCAGCGGCATCGCCGGGCCCGTCGCGCGACCTGCTGGTCAAGAAGCTCGACGCCCGAGAACGCCACCGGCCGCGTCTACGGCGTCGTCTATTCGGGCCTGGACATCGGCCAGGCGCTGTCGCCGCTGGTCTTCGGCGCGCTGATGGACCACCAGCAGTACCGGGGCGTCTGGCTCGGGCTGGTGTTCATGCAGGCGGTGCTGATCACCAGCGCTTTCAACGTGCGGCGGGTGCGGCGCACGGCGCTGGCGGCCGCCGCCTGAGCCCCGTCGTCCCGGGCCTGCACGGCCCGACGGTTCCCCGGGGTTATCCTTGCGCCCATGTACGCGCCATATTTCGGGCTGAAGAGCGAGCCGTTCTCGATCGCGCCGGACCCGCGCTACCTGTTCATGAGCGAGCGCCACCGCGAGGCGCTGGCGCACCTGCTGTACGGGCTGGGCGGCGGCGGCGGCTTCGTGCTGCTGTCCGGCGAGATCGGCACCGGCAAGACGACGGTATGCCGCCTGTTCCTGGAGCAGATCCCGCCAGGACTGCAACGTCGCCTACATCTTCAACCCGAAGCTGACCGTCATCGAGCTGCTGCAGTCGATCTGCGACGAGTTCCATATCGGCGTTCGCCAGAAGGACGCGGCGCCGCCGACGGTCAAGGACTACCTCGACCCGCTCAACGAGTTCCTGCTGCAGGCCCATGCGGCAGGGCGCAACAACGTGCTCATCATCGACGAGGCGCAGAACCTCTCGGCCGAGGTGCTGGAGCAGCTGCGGCTGCTCACCAACCTGGAGACGCGCGAGCGCAAGCTGCTGCAGATCATCCTGATCGGCCAGCCCGAGCTGCGCAGCATGCTGGCGCGGCCCGAGCTCGAGCAGCTGGCCCAGCGCGTGATCGCGCGCTACCACCTCGGCGCCCTGACGCCGGCGGAGACGGCGCAGTACGTGCAGCACCGCCTGGAAGTGGCCGGGCTGAGCCGGCCGCTGCCGTTCGAGCGCAAGGCCCTGCAGCGCGTGCACCAGCTCTCGCGCGGCGTGCCGCGGCGGGTCAACCTGCTGTGCGACCGGGCGCTGCTGGGCGCGTTCGCCAACAGCCAGGCGACAGTGGACCCTGCCACCGTGGACAAGGCCGCCGCCGAGGTGTTCGACGCGCCGGCTGCGCCAGTGCTTCCGGCCTGGCGCCGGACTGCGGGCGTGTTGGGCCTGGGCCTGGCCGTCGGCGCCGGCTTGGTCGCTGTCGTCACGCAAATGGCGCAGGAGCCGGCGGCGCCAGTCGTTGCGGCCCGGCCGGCGCCGGTGGCGCCTGCCGCCGCGGCGGCACAGGCCGCCGTTCAGCCGGCACGGCTCCCACCGGCGCCGGCAGCAAAGCCCCCTGAACCGGCCCCCGCGCCGGTGCTGTATCGCGACGCCGAAGAAGCCTGGCGCGAACTGGCCCAGGCCTGGAAGGCTTCGCCGCCGGCGACGGGCGACCCCTGCCGTGCCTTGCAGCAGGATCAGCTGCAATGCTTCAGCAAACCCCTCAGCCTGGCCGTGATCCGCGAACTGGGCCGGCCGGGCATCCTGACGCTGGACACCGACACCGGCGCGCCCACGTACGCCTTGCTCACGGCGCTGAGCCGCGACAGCGCGACACTGCGAGCCGCCGGCACCGAGCAGACCGTGACGCTGGCGGCGCTGGCCGCCCGTTGGCACGGCGACTTTGCCACGCTGTGGCGCGCGCCGCCGGGCTACACCGGCCGGCCCGCCACGGCGCCGAGCGCCGAGACCGTCGCCTGGATGGCCGCGCATCTCGCGCCAGGCAGCGGGGCGCCGGGCGCGCGCGCAGCGCAATTCGATGCGGCGTTCAAGACCCGGCTGCGTGCATTCCAGCTCGCACAGGGACTGGCTGCCGATGGGCAGCCCGGCCCGATGACCTTTATGCAACTCAATCGCGTGGCCGGGGTCGAAGAACCGCGGCTGCGCATGGAACGCTGACCATGTCCTACATCCTCGATGCCCTGAGAAAGGCCGACGCGCAGCGCGACAGCGATCCGGCCCGCGGCATCCATGCACAGCCGCTGCGCGCCGCAGCGGGCGAGGGCGGGCGCAGCGGCGGACTGCGGCCGTGGGTCTGGGGGGTCGGCATTGCCGGCCTGGTGGTGGCCGCCGCTGCGGGCTGGTACTTCCTGCGGGACAGCGCGCCTGCGCGCCGGTCCGGTGCGGACATGCTGGCAACGCCCGCTGCGCGCACGCAGGTGCCGCCGCCACCACCAACTGCTGCGCGCACGCTCCCGCCGCCAGTGGTCGCTGCTGCGCCGGTGGTGATGCCGCCGCCGGCGGTGGTGGTTGCGCCGCCGGTGAAGTTGACGCAGGCGATCGCGCCGCTGCCCGCGCCGCCGGCGAGCCCGGCTGCCCCGGTGCCCGCGGCGGCGCCATCACAACCGACCGCAACGCCCCCAGGCATGGGACCCGCAACACCGCGCGGCATGGTGCCCGTCCCCGTCCCCGGCGCGGCGTCGCCACCGCCACCGCCCGGACCGGCCCCCGGGCCCGCGCCCGTTCCGCCGCGGGCCGCGCTCCCGATCCCGCCTGCACCGCCGACACCGCCAGCGGTCGGCCTGCCGCCGGACGCGCCCAAGCTCGTGATCACGGGCGGCATCTATTCCGCCAACCGGGCGCAGCGCATGCTCATCGTCAATGGGCAGGTCTACGCGGAAGGCAGCGACCTGGGGCAGGGCGTGACGCTGGAAGAGATCAAGCCCAAGTCCGCCGTCCTGCGGTTCCGCGGCGCGCCGTACTCGGTTTCGTATTGAGCGCCGGGCCTATTTCGCCTGGGGTGGCTGGAACACCGACCAGCGCCCGTCCTTGAACAGGTACAACGCGGACGAAAGGCGCGCTCCCGGCCCGCCGGCGTAGAGCGCGGCCGCGCTGAAGCGCAGGTTGCTCACCGCGGTTTCGTCCGACACCGGCGCGTACACCAGCCCGCCGCGCCGCGGAACCGCAACCACCAGGCCTTCCGGGTACTGCGCCTGCCGTTCGCGCCAGAAGTCCCGGTCCAGGAAGTAGCTGCTGTTCAGGTCGGCTGCGCTGCCTTGCACCTGCATCAGGCTGCCGCTCCAGGGCTGCGCGGCCGGCTCGCCGTAGACGCGACGCAGGTTGGACACCGCCAGCTTCAGCGCCTCTTCCGGCGTCAGGTGCAGCCGCGCCAGGTCTTCGGAGGACGCGCTCTGCATGGTCTGGCCGCCGTCGAACACCAGGCGGATGTGCATGTCGCCCAGGTACCGGTACCAGCTCGTGTCCAGGTCCACTTCGCGGCCGTCGGGCAGCACGGCCCGCACCTTGCCGAACGGCCGCAGCGCCTCGTCCTGCTTGTTGGCTCCGCGGGTCTCGCGCAGCACCACGATCAGGTTGGCGGCGCTGGTGTCGATGGATTCGTTTTCGATGGCGGCCGCCGGCAGCGGCGCGAGGCTCGCGCAGCCGAGCAACAGGCAAAGCTTCAAGACGTTCCCGATCCTGCAGGTCATGGCGTTCCCCTCTCGACTCGCTTCCATGGTGCGCGAGGCGGCGGCAAGCTGCAACGCTTCATCACGCGAAGCGCGAAATTTGTCGCGCTTCACGGTGCCGGCGTGGGTACGGGGCAACGAAATTGGTTACCGATCTTGCGTGCACCGGTGAACATGTAAGGGTGCTCGTCCGTAGCATCGGCAGGTCTTACAACGCCACTCAGAGGAAGTACACCATGGCCATGCAATCCCCTTTCTTCAACAAGCGCGAACCGGACGCATACAGCCAGCGCAACCAGGCCAACCCGAATGCTGCGGCTGTCACCGCGACCGCCGCCGCGGCGCCCACGACGCCGGCGGCCAACAGCGCGCCGGCCAAGGAAGGCGAAAGCAAGCTGACCGTCGGCCCCAACATCAAGCTCAAGGGTGTGGAGATCACCGATTGCGACACCCTGGTCGTCGAAGGCTCCGTGGAGGCGACGATGGATTCGCGCGTGATCCAGATTTCCGAACGCGGCTCTTTCAAGGGTTCGGCCGACATCGACATCGCCGAGATCCGCGGCCAGTTCGACGGCAACCTGACGGTGCGGCAGAAGCTGATGATCTACGCGACCGGCAAGGTGACCGGGCGCGTGCGCTATGGCAAGGTGGTGATCGAGGAGGGCGGCCAGCTGTCGGGCGAAGTGGAATTCGGCACGGCGAGCACCACCAGCCGCCCCGCGACCGCCGCCGCGGGCGCACGTCCCGGTCTGCAAGTCGCCGGCTGACCCTTCAGACCGCGGTGCGGTGCCGCTGGACGCAGGTGTCCAGCACCGCGCCGTGGTCGCGCCGCCACCAGTTGGCGGCCGAGAAGATCTCGACCTCGCTGTAGCCGGCGAACCCCGCGCCTTCCATCCAGCCGCGGATGCGCGGGATGTCGATCACGCCGTCGCCCATCATGCCCCGGTCGTTGAGCATGTCGGTGGTCGGCGTGAGCCAGTCGCAGACGTGGAACGCCAGCAGGCGGTCCCGGCCGGCGCGCGCGATCTGGGCCTGCAGCTTGGGATCCCACCATACGTGGTAGACGTCCACGGCGACGCCGAGCGCGGCGGGCGTCGCCGCGCCGACTGAGCCCCTGCGCCTGCCGTCCAGTTCGTCGCAGACGTCCAGCGCCTGCTCCAGCGTGTTGATGCAGGCGCGGTCGGCCGCGTACATCGGGTGCAGCGGCTCGATGGCCAGCGGCATCCCCCTGGCGCGCGAATACTCCAGCAATTCGGCGATGCCGTCGCGCACCTGCGCGCGCGACAAGGCGATGTCCTTGTGGACGGCGTGGCCGGCCAGCGCCCCCGGCAATGCGCCGACCACCAGCACCAGGCAGGCCGCTTGCAGCTCGCAGGCCTCGTCCACGGCGCGCCGGTTGTCGTCGCGCGCCGCCCGCAGGCCTTGCGCATCGCCAGCGGGAAACATGCCGCCTCGGCAGTAGCCCGAGAGTTCCAGCCCGTGCGCCTTGACCAGCTTCGAAATTGTTTCCAGCCCGGCGGCCGCCACCTGGTCGCGCCAGGGTGAGATCGCGCGGATGCCGCGGCGGGCGCAGGCTTCGATGATCTCGGGCAGCGGCAGGTCCGCGCCCCGGCTCTTGCGCACCGTGGCGGTGTTGATCGAGAGCCAGCGATGGTCCTGCGAGAAGTCGCGCATCCGCTCGCCTAACCGTCGATACCGTGCAGCGCCAGCAGTGTCTTCATGCGGCGCACCGCCAGCTCGGGCTGCTCCAGCAGGTTGGCGGCGTCGGCCAGCCGGAACAGCTCGGCCAGGTGCGGCAGCGACCGCGTGCTTTGCTGGCCGCCGACCATGGTGAAGTGGCTCTGGTGACCGTTCAGCCATGCCATGAACACGACGCCGGTCTTGTAGAAGCGCGTGGGCGCCGCGAAGATGTGGCGCGACAGCGGCACCGTCGGGCCGAGGATGGCGTGGAATTTTTCGACGTTGCCTCGCGCCAGTTCGCCGAGCGCGGCACTGGCGGCGGGGGCGATGGCGTCGAAGATGCCAAGCAGGGCGTCGCTCTTTCCGTGCGTCGGCTCGCGGCCGAACCCGTCGCCTGCGATCAGCTCGGCATAGTTGAAGTCGTCGCCCGTGTACATGCGCACGCCCGGCGGCAGGCGCCGGCGCATCGCGATTTCCCTGTCCTTGTCCAGCAGGGAGATCTTGATGCCGTCGACCTTGGCGGGATGGGCCGCGATGATGCCCAGCGCCGTGTCCATCGCGGCGTCGACATCCCTGCTTCCCCAGTAGCCGGCCAGCGCCGGATCGAACATGTCGCCCAGCCAGTGCAGGATCACCGGCTGCCGCGCCTGGCGCAGGATGCGGTCGTACACCCGCTCGTAGTCGGCCGGGCCCCTTGCGACGCGCGCCAGCGCCCGGCTGGCCATGACGATCAATTTGCCGCCCAGCTTCTCGATGGCGGCCATCTGTTCCTCGTAGCCCGCGATGACCTCATCGACTGTCTTGACGTCTTCGAGGACGAGATGGTCCGTGCCGCAACCGGAAGCCACCAGAGCGCCGGGCATGCCCTTCGCCGCTTCGAGCGAACGGCGGATCAGTTCCAGCGAGGTCGGCCAGTCCAGGCCCATGCCACGCTGCGCGGTGTCCATCGCCTCGGCCACGCCCAGGCCCAGCGACCAGAGCCGCCGGCGATAGGCGATCGTCGCGTCCCAGTCCACCGCGCACTGCAGCCACGGGTCGATGGCCGCGCGCGGGTCGGCGACCACGTGCGCGGCGGAATAGGCGATGCGATCGAACCGGGTGCCCGCCGCCGGCGCGGCCGCAGGCGTGCCGCGCAGCGTGTACTGGAAGAGGTCGCCGCCGGCCGCAGGCAATTGCAGCGACAAGGTCATGGCCGGCCCTGCACGTCAAGGGGCGGGACGTCGATCCACCGCCGCTCCTTCCAGCTTTGCAGCGCTGCCTCCACCAGCTGCACGCCCTTGGCGCCCTCGGCCAGGGTCCAGCGGTACGGTTCGTTTTCGGCGACGTGGCGGATGAAGTGCTCCCACTGGATCTTGAAGCCGTTGTCGTAGACCTGCGTGTCGGGCACTTCCTGCCACTGGTCGAAGAAGTTCATGGTCTGCTTCAGGTCCGGGTTCCACACCGGCCGCGGTGTGGTCACGCGCGACTGCGCGCGGCAGTCGTTCAGGCCCGCGACCGCCGAGCCATGGGTGCCGTCGACGTGGAAGGTGACCAGGTCGTCGCGGCGCACGCGCGTGGCCCACGACATGTTCATCTGCGCCACCACCGGCTCGCCGTTGTGGCCGACCAGCTGCGCCGTGGCATAAGCCGCGTCGTCTGCCGTGGCCGCGTACGGCTTGCCGGCTTCGTCCCAGCGCTGCGGGAATGTGCGTCGCGCCGATGCACGACACCGACTTGACCTCGCCGAACAGGTTGTCCAGCACATAGCGCCAGTGGCACATCATGTCCAGGATCACGCCGCCGCCATCTTCCTTGCGGTAGTTCCAGCTCGGGCGCTGGATCGGCTGCAGGTCGCCTTCGAACACCCAGTAGCCGAACTCCAGGCGGACGGAAAGCATGCGGCCGAAGAAGCCGGCGCGGCGCAGCATGTCGAGCTTGCGCAGGCCGGGCAGGAACAGCTTGTCCTGCACCGCGCCGTGCTTGAGGCCCGACGCCTGCGCGAGCCGCGCGATTTCCACCGCCTCGTTGAGGTTGGTGGCGATCGGCTTTTCGCAGTAGACATGCTTGCCCGCGCGGATCGCCTTGGCCAGCAAGGCAGGGCGCATCTGCGTCGTGCCCGCGTCGAAGAAGATCGAGTCGTCCTTGTTCGCGAGGGCCTGGTCCAGGTCGGTGCCCCAGCGTTCGATGCCGTGCGCCTTGGCCAGCGCCGCGATCTTCTCGGCGTTGCGGCCGATGAGGACCGGGTCGGGCATCGCCTTGTCGCCGTTCGACAGCTGCACGCCGCCCTGCGCCCGGATGGCGACGATGGAGCGGATCAGGTGCTGGTTCATGCCCATGCGCCCGGTGACGCCGTGCATGATGATTCCGAGTCTTTGGGTGGCCATGGTGTTGCGATTCACTAAATGGTGAATTGTTGCCAAAACACCGGCACCTGTCAATCGTGTTTGGCGAGGCTGTCGCGGAGGCGAGCTCAGAGGTTGCATGTCACAACTCGCTTTAAGGCACGCGACAAGGCTGCGCGCCGGTTGGCTGCGGCGCGCGGTCCAGCCGTTCGGCGCTGAAGCGCCGAAACGCTTCCGGTGGACGGATTTGCGGCCTTGGGACTCCCCGTGGTCGCACCTCACGCGCCGGAACAGCCCGCGCGCTTGTCGCGCGCGCGGCCGCAAACCGACCACCTCCAGCTCGCCTGGCCCTGATCGCGCGCCGCAGCCAACCAGCACGCAGCCTTGCAAAGAGCAACGTTTGGTGCGGGTCAACAGCAGTTCGGCGCCGCAGCGCTTGCATTCGTCGCACACCCACCGAGTCCGCAGCGAAATCGGGTGCGGTCGGGCTGTGGCGCGCGATCAGGGCGGGCCGAGGCGCAGGTGGTCGGTTGGCGGCCGCGCGTGCGACAAGCGCGCGGGCGTATCCGGAGCGTTGGGAGCGACCACGTTTAGTCCCAAGGCCGCAAATCCGTCCACCGGAGGCGTTTGTGCGCCTTCAAGGCGCGCAACGGCCCGACCGCGCGCCACAGCCTGCCCGCACCTGACTTCGCCGCCCAGACGCAGGCACTCGACAGCCGCCTCAGTTCAGACTCGACGTGATCAGACCTTCCTCAACGTTTCAGCGCAGGACCATCGCCATCAACGCAACACGTAGCCCAGCACCAACTCGACCATGTGCGAAAGCCGTTCGCTCTTCGCCTTGGGCGCCATCAGGTCGCGCCCGAAGATCGCCGAAAGCGTGTGGCTGTTGGACAGGTAGAAGTAGGAAAGTCCCGCGATGGACACATAAAGCTGGACCGGGTCGATGCCGCCGCGAAAGCTGCCTTCCTTGCGGCCGCGCTCCAGGATCTCGCCCAGCGTCGCGATCAGCGGCGAGTTCATCTCGCGCACGCTTTCGAACTCTCGAGATGGCGCGCGCGATGCAGGTTGGCGCTGTTGAGCAGCGTCAGGAACTCGGGATGGTCCAGGTAGTACTGCCAGGTGAACTCCACCAGGCGCCGCACGGCGTCGGCCGGCTTGAGCCCCAGCAGGTTCAGCTTGCGCTCCTCCTCGCGGATGTGCAGGTAGGCCTGCTCGAGGACGGCGCGGAACAGCTGCTCCTTGTCCTCGAAGTAGTAGTAGATCAGCCGCTTGTTCAGGCCCGCGCGTTCGGCGATGCGGTCCATGCGCGCGCCGCCGAGGCCGTGCTCGGCGAATTCGTCGCGCGCCGCGGCTAAGATGGTGGCTTGCGATCGGTCTGCGTCGCGCAGCCGCTCGTCGGCGGCCATGGTGGGTGCTCTTGCCATGCCTGATAATTCACCAAAACGTTAATCGAGTCAAGCTTATGAGCGCAGTCGCCAACGCCCAGATCGCGGGTCATCTCCTCGTCGAATGCCTGGTGGCCCAGGGCGCGACCCACGCGTTCGGCGTGCCGGGCGAAAGCTACCTCGCCGTGCTCGACGGCTTTCACGCGTACCGCGACCAGATCCGCTTCATCATCAATCGCCAGGAAGGCGGGGCCGCCTTCATGGCCGAGGCGCACGGCAAGCTGACCGGGCCGCCCGGGCGTGTGCTTCGTCACGCGCGGCCCCGGCGCCACCAATGCCTCGATCGGCGTGCACACCGCGTTCCAGGATTCGACGCCGATGGTGCTGTTCGTCGGCGACGTCGCCAGCGACCAGCGCGACCGCGAGGCCTTCCAGGAGGTCGAATACACGCAGCTTCTTCGGCCCCAGCACCAAGGGCATGGCCAAGCGGGTGGAGCGCATCGACGAGCCCGACCGCATCCCCGAATACGTGGCGCGCGCCTTCGCCACGGCCATGAACGGCCGGCCCGGCCCGGTGGTGCTGGTGCTGCCCGAGGACATGCTGGTCAGCGCCACCACGGCGCGCGGCCGCTGCCGCGCGTCGAGCCGGTGCAGGCCTGGAGCGACCCGGGGTCGCTGCGCGAACTGCGCGAACTGCTGCTGCAATCGAGGAAGCCCTTCGTCATCGCCGGCGGCGGCGGCTGGACGCCGCAGGCCGCGCAGGCGCTGCAGCGCTTTGCCGAGAACTGGAAGCTGCCGGTGGGCAACGCCTTCCGCTTCCAGGACACCTTCGACAACCACCACCCGCTCTACGCCGGCGACGTCGGCATCGGCCTGAACCCGAAGCTGGCCGCGCGCATCAAGGACAGCGACCTGGTCCTGGCCATCGGGCCGCGCCTGGGCGAGATGACGACCGGCGGCTACACCTTGCTGCAGGCGCCCAAGGCCGGCGCAGAAGCTGGTGCACATCCACGCCAGCGCGGAGGAACTCAATCGCGTCTACCAGGCCGACCTGGCGATCAACGCGACGATGAACGCGGCGGCACGCTCGCTGGAAGTGCTGACCGCGCCACCGGAGGTGCCATGGGCCGCCTGGACCGAAGCCGCGCACGCCGACTACGAGGCGAACCTCGTGCCGCAGGCGCTGCCGCGGCTGACATCGACATGCCCGCGATCGTCGCCATGCTCAAGAAGCACCTGCCCGCCGACGCGGTGCTCACCAACGGCGCGGGCAATTTCGCGAGCTGGGTGCACCGCTTCTTCAAGCACCACGGCCTGGCCAAGGGCCTCAAGACGCAACTGGCGCCGACCGTGGGCGCCATGGGATACGGCGTGCCGGCCGGCATCGCCGCCAACCTCGTGAGCGGCCGCACCGTGCTCACCATGGCCGGCGACGGCGACTTCCTCATGAACGGGCAGGAACTGGCCACCGCGGCGCAGTACGGCGCGCAAGAGCATCATCGTGTTGCTGAACAACGGCATGTACGGGACGATCCGCATGCACCAGGAGCGCGACTATCCGCGAGCATGTGAGCGGCAGCGAGCTGTCCAACCCGGACTTCGCGGCGCTGGCGCGCGCCTACGGCTATGCCGGCGTGCGCATCACCCGCACGGCGGAGTTCGAGCCGGAATTGCTCGCGGCGCTGGAGCGCAAGCAGGGCACGCTGATCGAGGTCATGCTCGATCCGGAAGTGATCACCACGCGGGGCACGCTGAGCGGGATCACCCAGGCCGCGCTGGCGCAGCGGGCGAAATGAAAAAGGGCCGCGATGCGGCCCTTTCCCGAATGCGGCGCGAGCCGCTTACTTGACGTGCTTGCCGATCAGGCCGGCCATCTCGAACATGGAGACCTGCGCCTTGCCGAAGATTTCCTTCAGCTTGGCGTCGGCGTTGACCATGCGCTTGTTGACGGCGTCCTGCAGCTTGTTCTTCTTGATGTAGGCCCACAGCTTGCTGACCACTTCGGTGCGCGGCAGGGGAGCCGAGCCGACCACGGCCGCGAGTTGCGGGCTGGGGGTCAGGGCCTTCATGAACGCGGCGTTCGGAGTGCGCTTCTTGGCCGGGGCCTTCTTCGCAGCAGCCTTCTTCGCCGGGCGGCCTTCTTGGCAGCGGCCTTCTTCGCCGGAGCAGCCTTCTTCGCCGGGGCCTTCTTTGCAGCGGCCTTCTTCGCCGGAGCAGCCTTCTTCGCGGGGGCCTTCTTTGCAGGCGCCTTCTTCGCCGCAGCTTTTTTCGCAGTTGCCATGATTATTTCCTTCTAGAAGTTGATTAATCACCAATGGGAATCTGCATTCCCTCTGGCACTGCGGATGCTACTGGAGAAAAAACGCGTTTCCAAGCGAAAAATGGCTTTTTTCACTCTGGCGTGTCGTTTTTTTCACTCGTGATTTCGCCGCGTTTTCCCTCTGAAGATCAGAAAGACGCCGGCGAGGATGACGCCGCAGGCGATCCACTCGCCGCCGGTGACGTGCTCGGAGGCCCATGCAACGCCCAGGAACAGCGCGATCAGGGGGTTCACGAAGGCGTAGCTGGTGGCCATCGCAGGCGTCGCATTCGCCAGCAGGTAGAGGTAAGCGCTGAAGGCGATGAGCGACCCGAACACCACCAGGTAGAGCCAGGCGGCCGCGGCCAGCGGCTGCGGCGGCCACGCGAACTGCTCGCCCAACGCAAGAGAAATCACCATCAACACCGCGCCGCCACACAACATTTCGCTCGCGAAGCCGGTGGGGCCGGCGGCCAGCGGCAGGCGCGTTGTCTGCAGCACCGAGCCGAGCGACCAGGCCGCGGTCGCCCCCGCGATGCTCAGGATGCCCACGGGCGAGGCCGAGAAACTCGCGCCCCGCACCAGCAGCAGGACTCCCGCGACGCCGACCACCATGCCCGCGAGTTCCAGCCGGCCGGGCCGCTGCCCGAACATCAGGCCCCAGCCGCAGACCATCATCGGCGTCACGGCGATGAAGGCGGCGATGAGGCCGGAGCCGATGTGCTGCGAGGCGACGGCCGTCAGGCCCATCCCGCCGCCGAGCATGAGGGTGCCGACGACCAGGGCGTTGCGCCATTCGCGCCCGGTCGGCAACGCCGCGGCCCGGCCGGGCACCGATGCGCGGCGCCAGAGGACCCACCCCATGAGCAACGCGCCGGCCGCCAGGAAACGCGTTCCCATCTGGAAGAAGGGCGGGAAGCTGGCCAGGGCCAGCCGGATGGCGAGGTAGGTCGAGCCCCAGACCAGGTAGCAGGCCAGCAGCGCGGGGACCAGCAGGGCCGCTTTTCGCGGCGCCGCTGCGGGGAGGACGGCGGTGTTCATGCCGGCATCGTAGGTTGCCTCACGCCCGCTTTCCATGGATGATTGAAGGTCATGGGCCAGGACGGCCTTGATTTTCAATGTCAAACACCATGCCGACCGAAGTTTCCGAACTCGATGCCTACGACGGCCGTATCCTGGCCGAGCTGCAGCGCGATGCGCGCATCACCATGGCCGAACTGGGGCGCCGCGTGCACCTGAGCCAGCCGGCCGTCACCGAGCGCGTGCGCAAGCTGGAGCTCAATGGCGTCATCAAGGGCTACCGGGCCGTCGTCGACTACCAGCGGCTGGGCTACGGCATCCGGGCCATCGTCCGGGTAGGCCGCGTCGAATATGCCCGGGTGGTCAAGCTGATCGAGCAGACGCCCGAAGTCGTGAACGCCTTGAACGTGACGGGCGAGGACAGCTGGATCCTGGAGATCGCCGTCATCGACGTCGAGCACCTGGACGCCGTGGTGACGAAGTTCTGTATCCTCACGCAGACCTCCACCTCCATCGTGCTCAATGCGCCGCGCGAAAACGCGCAGGTGCTGCCGGCGCGGCGCGAGAACATCAAACCCGCCATCAGGAAAGTCACCGGAAAATGACCTCGAACAACTTTGCCACCTGCGACCTGTGCGACGCGCATGAAGAGGACACGTCCGGCGCCTTCCGGGTCCTGCCGCCCGTGTTCCGGGATTTCGGCGCGGCCGGCCGGTTTGCCGGGCCGGTGGCGACGGTGCGCGCCATCGAGGACAACTCTCGCATCCGCGAAGCGGTCAACTCGGCGGGCGAGGGCAGGGTGCTGGTGATCGAGGGTGGCGGGTCGGTGCGCTTCGCGCTGGTGGGCGGCAATCTCGCGGTGGCCGCCGCGAAGAATGGCTGGGCCGGCATCGTGGTGGACGGTGCCGTGCGCGACCTGGCCGAGCTGCAGGCGGCGGGTATCGGCGTCAAGGCGCTGGCGCTCATGCCGATGCGTTCGGTCAAGCGCGGCGAAGGCCAGCGCGACCTCGCGGTTCGCATCCAGGGCGTGCCGGTGCGGCCCGGAGACTGGCTCTACGCGGACGAGGACGGCATCGTGGTCAGCGCGACGTCCCTGCTCTGACCGGCGCCGTCGCCAGCACCACGCCCGCCAGGGCGAGGGCAAACGCCAGGACGTGCAGCCCGCTGAAGCTCTCGCCCAGCACGAGGACGCCGACCAGCACCGCGGACACGGGCAGCATGACCGTGAAGACCCCGGCCTGCGCGGCCGGCACGACCTTCAGGCCGGTCATCCAGAGCCAGACCGTCCAGACACTGGCGGCCAGCGAATAGAACGCGAGCAGGACCCAGGTGCCGGCGTGCACGGCGGTGAAATCGAAACTCAGCGCGGCATAGGCGCCGAAGGGCGTGACCAGCGCGAAGCCCCAGAGGTTGATGAGCGACGTGATGCGGCGGGGCCCGAGCACGCCGGTCAGCTTCTTGCCGATGACCGCATAGGAGGCCTCGCACACCACGGCGCCGAAGACCAGCAGGTTGCCCAGCCAGCTGCGGGAGCCTGCCGCGGCTTCGGCCACGGGCGCGTCGGGACGGGCCAGGCCCAGCAGGGCGATGCCCAGCCCCGCGCACGCGATCGCGGTCCAGGTGCGCGGGGCGATGCGCTCGCGCAGGAACGCCCAGCTGAGCAGCGCGACGACGGCGGGGATGGAAGCCATGATGACGCCCGCCGACACCGCACTGGTCATGCTCACGCCGAACAGCATGCAGATGGAAAAGAGGAAGTTGCCCAGGAACGACTCGAGGAAGACCAGGCGGCGCGTCTGCGAGGTCATGGGCGCTTCGCCCGCGGGCTTGCGCAGCCAGTGCAGCATGGCGAGGCCGCCGATGCCGAAGCGCAGCCAGGCCAGCAGGAACACCGGGATGGCGGCCACGAGCGGCTTCGACAGGGCCACGTAGCTGCCCACCAGGGACATGCTCAGGGCCAGGCAGGCGAAGGCGAACAGGCGATTCGCGCCGGGGCTCATTCAGAATGGCACTTTTTCAAGACCCCCGGATCATGCCCGAAGCCCCGTCCCGCCACGTCTTCGTCTACGGCACGCTGCGCCGCGGCGGGCGCAACGACATCAACCGCCTGCAGCCGGCGCCGCGCTACGTCGGCATGGGCGAAGTGCGCGGCAACCTGTACCGCATCGACTGGTATCCGGGGCTGACGCTGGGCGGCAAAGAGGCGGTGACGGTGGTGGGCGAGGTGTACGAGATCACGCCGCAACTGGAGGCCGTGCTCGACGGGATCGAGCAGATCGTTCCCGGGGACGCGAGCGAGTATTTCAAGCGCGAACTCGCGGTGGAGGTCGCGGGCCGCCCGCTGCAGTGCCTGGTCTACGAGATCAACCCCGAGCGCGTGCGCGGCAAGCAGCCGCTCGGCCACGGCGACTGGATTCTTTTTCACCCGGCGTAAATCTCGTTTCGCATAGTGGAATGGCGGCATGTTGCGACGCGGAAAAATTTCTCAATACAAGAAATTATTTTTCATATAGAGAAATGATCTAGGCAAGTTGTTGATTTTAAAGGGGATAAAAATATCTCTTATATAAGACATAAGATGCCCGCAAACTCTTGTACAAGACTTAAAGTTCATCCATCGGCAAGCGGATGAATTCAAGGCGCGGCCGGGACAGTTCCAATCAACCTTCGGAGTGACACCATGACATCCTGGACCCACCTGACCCGCGAACAGCAAATCGCCCAACTCGAAAAAGACTGGGCCGAAAACCCCCGCTGGAAAGGCATCAAGCGCGGCTACAGCGCCGCCGACGTGGTCAAGCTGCGCGGCTCCCTGCAGATCGAGCACACGCTGGCCAAGCGCGGCGCCGAGAAGCTGTGGAACCTGATCAATACCGAGCCCTTCGTCAACACGCTCGGCGCGCTGACCGGCAACCAGGCCATGCAGCAGGTCAAGGCCGGCCTGAAGGCCATCTACCTGTCGGGCTGGCAGGTTGCCGCCGACGCCAACGACGACGGCGAGATGTATCCCGACCAGTCGCTGTACTCGGTGGACTCGGTGCCGAAGGTGGTCAAGCGCATCAACAACACGTTCGCGCGTGCCGACCAGATCCAGTGGAGCGAAGGCAAGGGCCCCGGCGACGAAGGCTATGTCGACTACTTCGCGCCGATCGTGGCCGACGCCGAAGCCGGCTTCGGCGGCGTGCTGAACGCGTTCGAGCTGATGAAGGCCATGATCGAAGCCGGCGCGGCGGGCGTGCACTTCGAGGACCAGCTCGCTTCGGTGAAGAAGTGCGGCCACATGGGCGGCAAGGTGCTGGTGCCCACGCGGGAAGCCGTTGCCAAGCTCGTCGCCGCTCGCCTCGCCGCCGACGTGATGGGCACGCCCACCATCCTGCTGGCCCGCACCGACGCGGAAGCCGCGGACCTGGTGACCAGCGACGTGGACGACAACGACAAGCCCTTCCTGACCGGCGAGCGCACCGTGGAAGGCTTCTTCCGCGTGAAGAACGGCCTCGAGCAGGCCATCAGCCGCGGCCTCGCGTACGCCGAGTACGCCGACCTGATCTGGTGCGAAACCGGCACGCCCGACCTGAAATTCGCGAAGGACTTCGCCGATGCGATCCACGCGAAGTTCCCGGGCAAGCTGCTGGCCTACAACTGCTCGCCGTCCTTCAACTGGAAGAAGAACCTGGACGACGCCACGATCGCCAAGTTCCAGAAGGAGCTGGGCGCGATGGGCTACAAGTTCCAGTTCATCACGCTGGCCGGCTTCCACAACCTGAACTACGGCATGTTCGAGCTGGCCTACGGCTACGCGCGCAACAACATGACGGCGTTCGTCGAGATGCAGCAGAAGGAATTCGCGGCCGCCGACCAGGGCTTCACCGCCGTGAAGCACCAGCGCGAAGTGGGCACGGGTTACTTCGACGCGGTGACCACCACCATCGAGGCCAACGCCTCCACCGCCGCGCTCAAGGGCTCGACGGAAGACGAGCAGTTCTTCGACGAGAAGAAGGCGGCATAACGCCTTCGGCGAAGGGAATAACCGGGCCTGAAGGCCTGGCCCTTGCGGCCCCGCCTGGCTGGTCCAGCGCGGGGTTTGTCGTTTGGGGGTTTCGTGATAGAGTACGGAATCAGACAACCGACAGGACGGGCTCATGAGCGCATCCAGCGAGAAAACCGGGGTGTTCGACGCCGGCAAGCTGAACCAGGCCAAGTGCCCGGACTGCAGCGGCACCGGGGAGCTGCGCTTCGACAGCGAGAACATCAACGAGAACTTCGAGGTCGAGAAGCAGACCGTGATCACGCCGTGCACCCGCTGCAACGGCACGGGGTTTATCCCGGCGGGTTAGAATTTGGCCATCCACTGCGAACAAGAGCGAGAAAGGCAACCTGGTTATGACACCGCGAACTACACCGGAAGGTTTCACGGCCCTGTAAGGGTCGGGTAGTCGCGTGCACTGAGGTCTTTCAAGCATCCACAAAAGCGCGGCTCACGACCGCGCTTTTTTGTTTTCCGAAACTCCTGCACCATGATCCAAGTCACGCTTCCCGACGGCTCCAGACGCGAATTTCCCGGCCCGGTCACGGTGGCCGATGTGGCCGCCTCCATCGGCCCCGGCCTGGCCAAGGCCGCCCTGGCCGGCAAGGTTGACGGCAAGGTGGTCGACACCTCCTTCACCATCGCCCAGGACAGCCCGGTCGCGATCGTCACGGCCAAGGACGCGGAGGGGCTCGAAGTCATTCGCCATTCCACCGCGCACCTGCTGGCCTACGCGGTGAAGGAGCTGTTCCCCGAGGCGCAGGTGACGATCGGCCCGGTCATCGAGAACGGCTTCTATTACGACTTCTCGTACAAGCGCCCCTTCACGCCCGACGACCTGGCGGCCATCGAAAAGCGGATGTCCGAGCTCGCCGCCAAGGACGAGCCGGTTACCCGCCGGGTGCTGCCGCGCGACGAGGCTGTCGCCTATTTCAAGGGCATCGGGGAGCACTACAAGGCCGAGATCATCGCCAGCATCCCGGCCAACGAGGACGTTTCGCTGTACCGGGAGGGCAAGTTCGAGGACCTGTGCCGCGGCCCGCACGTGCCGAGCACGGGCAAGCTGAAGTTCTTCAAGCTGATGAAGGTGGCGGGCGCCTACTGGCGCGGCGACCACCGCAACGAGATGCTGCAGCGCATCTATGGCACCGCCTGGGCGAGCAAGGAAGAGTTGCAGCAGTACCTCACCATGCTGGAGGAGGCCGAGAAGCGCGACCACCGCAAGCTCGGCCGCGAGCTGGACCTGTTCCATATCGACGAGCATTCGCCCGGCACCGTGTTCTGGCACCCCAAGGGGTGGACGGTCTGGCAGCAGGTGGAGCAGTACATGCGCGCGGTCTACCGCGACAACGGCTACCAGGAGGTCAAGGGCCCGCAGCTGCTGGACCAGTCGCTGTGGGAAAAGACCGGCCATTGGGGCAAGTATCGGGAGAACATGTTCACGACCGAGAGCGAGAAGCGTGATTACGCGCTCAAGCCGATGAACTGCCCGGGCCACATCCTGATCTACAAGCAGGGCGTCAAGAGCTACCGCGACCTGCCGCTGCGCTATGGCGAGTTCGGGCAGTGCCACCGCAACGAGCCCACGGGCGGCTTGCACGGGATCATGCGGGTGCGCGGCTTCACGCAGGATGACGGCCACATCTTCTGCACGGAAGACCAGATCCTGGACGAGTGCGCCGCGTTCACCACGCTGCTGCAGAAGGTCTACAGGGATTTCGGCTTCACCGACATCATCTACAAGGTGGCCACCAGGCCGGAAGCCCGCATCGGCTCGGACGAGTCCTGGGACAAGGCCGAGCACGCGCTCATGGAAAGCCTGCGCCGCTCGGGCTGCGATTTCGAGGTGTCGGTGGGCGAGGGCGCCTTTTACGGGCCCAAGGTCGAGTACACGCTCAAGGACGCGCTGGGCCGGCAATGGCAGTGCGGCACCATCCAGGTCGATCCCAACCTGCCCGAGCGCCTGGACGCTGAGTTTGTCGGCGAGGACGGGGCCCGCCACCGCCCGGTCATGCTGCACCGGGCCATCGTCGGGAGCATGGAGCGTTTCATCGGGATCCTGATCGAACAGCACGCCGGCGCGCTGCCGGCCTGGCTCGCTCCGGTGCAGGTCGAAGTGCTCAATATCACGGATTCACAGGCCGATTACGCTCGGCAGGTGGCCAAAACGCTGCAAAATCAAGGGCTTAGGGTGGGGTTGGACCTGCGCAACGAGAAAATAACGTATAAAATACGCGAGCATTCGATGCAGAAGCTGCCTTATATCCTCGTCGTAGGCGACAAGGAGATGGCGGCAGGCGCTGTCGCAGTGCGCGCCCGGGGCAACCAGGATCTCGGCGTGATGTCGGTGGAGGCGTTCTCCCAAAGAGTCGCCGACGACATCCGAAACAAAAGCTGATTTTGTACGAATGAGGCTCTTGCCCGCGCGCACCGTGGCAGTTTCGCTATCTTTTGGATAGCAATGTTTTAAAAGGATCTGGACCATCGCTACTGAATTTCGCGACCGCCGCCAACGCGAGGAACGCAAGCACCGCCTGAACCGGGAAATCATGGCCCCGGAAGTACGCCTCTCGGGGCCCGAGAACGAGCCGCTGGGTATCGTCAGTCTGGCGGAGGCACTGCGAATGGCAGGCGAGCTGGACGTGGACCTGGTTGAAATTGCCGCCACGGCGAATCCGCCGGTGTGCCGACTGATGGACTACGGCAAGTTCAAGTACCAGGAGCAGAAGAAGGCGGCGGAAGCGAAAGCCAAGCAGACGGTCATCGAAATCAAGGAAGTCAAGTTCCGGCCGGGCACCGACGACGGTGACTACAACATCAAGATGCGCAATATCCGGCGCTTCCTGGCCGAAGGCGACAAGTGCAAGATCACGCTGCGCTTCCGGGGCCGCGAGATCACGCACCAGGAAATCGGGATGGCGCTGCTGAACCGGATCCGCGACGAGCTGGCGGACCTGATCCTGGTGGAGCAGTTCCCGAAGCTGGAAGGCCGGCAGATGATCATGATGATCGCGCCGGGCAAGAAGAAAGTGGCTGTGAAGCCGGCGGCTGAAGCCCCGCAATCGGCTTCGGCGTAAGAAATCAGAACCTCACCGGCGAGTCGCCGGTGAGGCGATGAGCGAGAGCCTTCGGGTTCTCAAACAAGTGGCTCGGGGCCATCAAGACGCGGAAAGCATTCGCGGCGCCTCACGAGCACAAAGTAACAGGAGCATTCAAATGCCCAAGATGAAGACCAAGAGCGGAGCGAAGAAGCGTTTCCGCGTTCGTCCCGGTGGAACCGTCAAGCGCGGCCAAGCCTTCAAGCGTCACATCCTGACCAAGAAGACCACCAAGAACAAGCGCCACCTGCGGGGCCCGACGGCTGTGCATGAGACCAATATGGGTCACATGGCGCAGATGCTGCCCTTCGCCGGCCTGTAATCACTGACGAACAAGGAGAAATCACATGCCTCGCGTCAAACGTGGTGTAACGGCTCGCGCCCGCCACAAGAAAGTTCTCGCCCTCGCCAAGGGTTTCCGCGGCCGCCGCGGCAACGTCTTCCGGATCGCCAAAGAGGCGGTGATGAAGGCCGGGCAATATGCCTACCGTGACCGCCGTGCCAAGAAGCGCGTCTTCCGCCAGCTCTGGATCGCCCGTATCAACGCGGCCGCCCGTGAACTGGGCCTGACCTACAGCCAGTTCGCCAACGGCATCCGCAAGGCCGGCATCGAGATCGACCGCAAGGTGCTGGCGGACATCGCCGTGCACGACAAGGCTGCTTTTGCCGGCATCGTGGAGCAGGTCAAGGCCAAGCTGGCTGCTTGAGTTCAGGGGCGCCGGGGACGCTTGCGTCCCTTCCGAATGCGGAGCGCCCGGTGCAACCACAAGGACAGGGCTAGGGCTTGAAGCACTAGCCCTGTTTTCATTTACCTTATGAATACCAACGAGCTGGATTCCATCGTCGACACCGCCCGCCAGGCATTCGCCGCGGCCCAGGCGCCTGCCGACCTCGAGAACGCCAAGGCGCTGTTCATCGGCAAGGCCGGCCGCATCACCGAGCTGATGAAGGGCATGGCGGCGCTGAGCGTCGAGGAGAAGAAGAGCCGCGGCGCCGCGATCAACGCCGCCAAGCAGGCGATCGAAGCCGCGCTGAATGACCGCCGCCAGGCGCTGGCCGATGCGGAGCTCGACATCCAGCTCAGGGCCGAGGCGCTGGACGTCTCGCTGCCCGGCCGGGCGCGCGAGCCCGGCGGCCTGCACCCGATCAGCCTGACGATGGAGAGGATCGAGCTGATCTTCGCCAGCATGGGATTCGACGTCGCCGACGGCCCGGAGATCGAGAGCGACTGGCACAGCTTCACCTCGCTCAACAACCCGCCCAACCACCCGGCCCGCTCGATGCAGGACACGTTCTACGTGGACATCAAGGGCGACGACGGCATCCCGTACAACCTGCGGCCGCACACCAGCCCGATGCAGGTGCGCTACGCGCATGCCCACATCAAGAAATACGCCGACGCCGTGAAGCGGGGCGGCACGATGCCGGAAGTCCGCGTGATCGCGCCGGGCCGCACCTATCGCGTGGACAGCGACGCGACGCATTCGCCGATGTTCCACCAGTGCGAAGGGCTGTGGCTGGGCGAGAACGTGAGCTTCAAGGACCTGAAGGTCGTCTTCACGGATTTCTGCCGCACGTTCTTCGAAAGCGACGACCTGGCGCTGCGCTTCCGGCCGAGCTTCTTCCCGTTCACCGAGCCCAGCGCCGAGATCGACATCCAGTTCCAGAGCGGGCCGCTGGCCGGCAAGTGGCTGGAAGTGGCGGGCTCCGGGCAGGTCCACCCCGCTGTCGTGCGAAACATGGGACTCGACCCCGAAAGGTACATCGGCTTCGCCTTCGGCATGGGGGGCGACCGCCTCACCATGCTGCGCTACGGCGTGAACGACCTGCGCCTGTTTTTCGAGGGCGACGTCCGCTTCCTGCGCCAATTCCGCTAAGGTCATGACCCACCCCCGAAGCGCCTGCGGCGATGCCCCCTCGGGCTTTGCCCTCTCCCCCTCAAGGGGGCGCCACCAGCGGCCCGGCAAAGCCGGTTCCGCGGTGGCCCGCGAATGAGATACGGATAACAAGCTATGCAATTTCCCGAGTCCTGGCTGCGCGAATTCTGCAACCCGCCGCTTTCCACCGAGCAGCTGGCCGAGACCCTGACGATGGGCGGCCTGGAGGTGGAGGAGCTGCGGCCGGCCGCGCCGCCCTTCACGAAGATCGTCGTCGGCGAGATCAAGGAGGCCGTGCAGCATCCCGACGCCGACCGCCTGCGCGTCTGCAAGGTCGATGCGGGGCAGGGTGCCCTGCTCAACATCGTGTGCGGCGCGCCGAACGCCCGCGCGGGCATCAAGGTCCCGTGCGCGCTGGTCGGCGCCGAGCTGCCGCCGGGCGAGGATGGCAAGCCGTTCCTGATCAAGCTGGGCAAGCTGCGCGGGGTGGAAAGCCAGGGCATGCTGTGCTCGGCGCGCGAGCTCAAGCTGAGCGAGGACCACGCGGGCCTGCTCGAGCTGGCTGCCGACGCTCCCGTGGGCGCCGACGTGCGCGAGGTGCTCAAGCTCGATGACACGCTCTTCACGCTCAAGCTCACGCCGAACCTGGCGCACGCGCTGAGCGTGTATGGCGTGGCGCGCGAGCTTTCCGCGCTCACGGGCGCGCCCCTGAAGACCCCCAGCTTCGAGCCGGTGAAGCCGGCCCACGACGCGATGCTGGAGGTCAGGGTCGCGGCGCCCGACCTGTGCGGCCGTTTTTCGGGCCGCATCGTGCGCAACGTGAATACCAAGGCGGCGACGCCGCAATGGATGGTGGACCGGCTGGCGCGCTGCGGGCAGCGCAGCGTCACCGCCCTGGTGGACATCTCGAATTACGTGATGTTCGAGTTCGGCCGGCCCTCGCACATCTTCGACCACGACAAGATCCACGGCGCGCTGGAAGTGCGCTGGGGCAAGCCCGGCGAGCAGCTCAAGCTGCTCAACGGCAATACCGTCACCGTCGACGAGGCGGTGGGCGTGATCGCCGACGACCGCGAAGTCGAATCGCTGGCGGGCATCATGGGCGGCGACGCCACGGCCGTGTCCGACGACACCCGCAACGTCTATGTCGAAGCCGCCTTCTGGTGGCCGCAGGCGATCCAGGGTCGCTCGCGCCGCTACAACTTCTCCACCGATGCCGGCCACCGCTTCGAGCGCGGCGTCGACCCCAGCCAGACCGTCGAGCACATCGAGCACATCACGCGCCTGATCATCGGGATCTGCGGCGGCGGAAGCCGGGCCGATGGACGACCAGGTCCTGAAGCTGCCCGAACAGAAGCCGGTCACGCTGCGCGTGGAGCGCGCGTCCAAGGTCATCGGCATGCCGGTCACGCAGGCGCAGTGCCAGGAGGCGCTGTCCCGGCTGCAACTTCCCGTTTCCGCCGGCGAAGGCACCTTGACCGTCACCCCGCCGCCGTACCGCTTCGACCTCGCCATCGAGGAAGACCTGATCGAGGAGGTGGTGCGCATCATCGGCTACGGCAAGTTGCCGGCCACCGCGCCCCTCGCGCCGATCACCGCGAAGCTGCCGCCCGAATCGCGCCGAAGCCGCTTTGCCGTGCGCAGGCTGCTGGCGGCGCTGGGCTACCAGGAAACCATCAATTTCAGCTTCGTCGAGGAAAGCTGGGAGCGCGATCTGGCGGACAACGCGCAGCCGATCCGCCTGCTCAACCCCATCGCCAGCCAGATGGGCGTGATGCGCTCCTCCCTGCTGGGCTCGCTGCTGCAGGCGCTCAGGTTCAACCTGGACCGCAAGGCCGAGCGCGTGCGCGTGTTCGAGCTGGGCCGGGTGTTCCTGCGCGATGGGAAGGTCTCCACCACCGACACGACCGTGCGCGGCATCCACCAACCCATGCGGGTCGCCGGCCTGGCCTATGGTGACGCGGAGGGCCTGCAATGGGCGCGCAAGGGCGCCGGGACCGACTTCTTCGATGTCAAGGGCGATGTCGAGGCGCTGCTGTCGCCCCTGAAAGCCGAATACAAGCCCGCCAACCCACCCCGCGATGCACCCGGGGCGCTGCGCCGCCGTCTCGCTGGAGGGCCGGGAAATCGGCGTGGTCGGCGAACTGCACCCGCGCTGGCGCCAGTCCTGGGAACTGGCGCATGCCCCCATCCTGTTCGAGCTGGACCTGGATGCTGTCGTGGCACGCCACGTCGCGGTGTTCGAGCCGGTGCCGAAATTCCAGCCCGCACAGCGCGACATCGCTGTCATCGTCGGCGATGCGATCACCCATGACGCGGTGATGCAGGCCGTGCGATCGGCGCCCACGGGTGGCCTGTTGCGCGATGCGATGCTGTTCGACGTCTACAAGCCCAAGCAGGCTTCGCCGGGCCTGGGCATCCATGAAAAAAGCCTGGCGGTGCGCTTGACGCTGGCCAGTGGCGAAGCCACACTGACCGATGAGCAGATCGATGCTGCGGTCAAGGCCGTGGTGGACCGCATCGCCGCCCAGCTCGGCGGCCGTTTGAGGGGATAGGGGATATGGCCGCGCTCACCACAACCATCCAGCAGGACGACACCATGGACTTCGCAGTGGAGAGCCTGGAGACGCCGGCGCTGACCAAGGCGCAGCTGGCCGAGCTGCTGTTCGAACAGATCGGGCTGAACAAGCGTGAGTCCAAGGACATGATCGACGCCTTCTTCGACCTGATCTCGGACAGCCTGGTCGAAGGCAACGACGTCAAGATCTCCGGCTTCGGGAATTTCCAGATCCGCACCAAGGCCCCGCGGCCGGGGCGCAACCCGCGCACCGGGGAAGCGATCCCGATCCAGGCTCGCCGCGTCGTGACTTTCCATGCCAGCCACAAGCTCAAGGAGCAGATCCAGGGCGACGGCAACGCGGCCGAGTGACGCCGCGGACGGCCCCCGGGCGGGCCCGCCAAGTGACCTGAATCAAACAGTTCGCGGCGCCGGCGCGAATCGGCTTTGCATGCCGGCTCGACTTAGAGTAACCTAGCAGCTTTCTCTCGTACAACATTGATTTCAATGGAGAAAGCTCTCCCATCGATACCTGCAAAGCGCTACTTCACCATCGGTGAGGTCAGCGACCTGTGTGGCGTCAAGCCTCACGTGCTACGGTATTGGGAGCAGGAGTTCACGCAGCTGCGGCCGATGAAGCGGCGCGGCAACCGGCGCTACTACCAGCATCACGAGGTGCTGATGATCCGCCGCATCCGGGACCTGCTGTACGACCAGGGTTTCACCATCAGCGGTGCGCGCAACAAGCTGCAGGAACTGGTGCAGGTCGAGCGCGACAAGCGCCGCGCCGGCGAAGTGATGCTCGAAGGCGTCGAAGTCATCGAGGTCGAGGATTCGACCTTCGAGGACTTCGAGGACAGCACGCCGCCCGAGGAGCGCGACCTGGTTTCGCAGAAGCTCCTGCTCGTGCGCCGCGAGCTCTTCGAGATCCGCGACCTGCTGAGCGCCACACACTGATTTGCGGGCCGAAGGCGCATCGGGGGGTGGGTTATACTCCTTGGCTTGTCGGCGTGTAGCGCAGCCTGGTAGCGCACTTGCATGGGGTGCAAGGGGTCGCGAGTTCGAATCCCGCCACGCCGACCAATTCATCCAGACGAAATCAACGGGCTGCAGCCTTCGGGATGCAGCCCGTTCTTCTTTCAGCCCGGAGAACCCATCGGCAGGCGCATCGTGAAGACTGTGCCATTCTCGCGGTCGGACTCGACGTCCAGCGTGCCCCCATGGCCCAGCGCCACTTCGCGCGCGATGAACAGGCCAAGGCCGAGGTTCGTGGAAGGCGATTCTCCGCCGGCAGCGGACTTGGGCGAGATTTGCACCAGCGGATCGAAAATGACCTGCAGCGCGTCGGCCGGTATCGGCTCCCCCAGGTTCTTTACCTGGAGCACCAATTCCTTGCCCTCTGCCCGGGCGCTCAAGCCGATGGGCGAGGCGGGATCGCCATGCTGCAGCGCGTTGTTCAACAGGTTGGAGAGGGCCTGGCGCAAACGTGCGTTGTCGACGGCGCCCACCAGGTCTTCGGGCACGGCCAGGTCCAGCTGCCTGCCCGGCTGGGCCGATCGCACTTCGTCCAGTGCGTCCCGGCAGATGAGGGCGATGTTGCATGGCTTGGGCGCGACCGGTATGCCCTTGCCCAACTGCGTGCGCGTGTACTCGAGAAGGTCGCGGATCATTTCGCCCATCTCCTTCGCGCTGCGCTGGATCTGGGCGGCTTGCGTGCGCGCCGCGTCGGTCTGGGCACCCCTGGCCATGAGGTGGCCGATCATCCTGATCGCACTCAGCGGGCTGCGCAGGTCGTGCGCCAGGATGGCCATGAACGTGTCGCGCGAGAGCGCGAGTTCGGCTGCGTAGCGCGACGTCGATTCCGCGACGGCCTGGTCCACGGCCTCGTTGAAGCGGATCATGTCCTCGACCACGTCGGAGTCGATCGCCGCCGGCCGGCTGCGCATCCAGAGCCGGATCACACTGGCTCGCAGGGCGCGGTATTCGGCGCCGAGCTGGTTCAGGTCGAAACCGCTCACCTGCCGCAGTGCGCCGTGTGTTGCGGCCGCGGTTTCGCGCGTGGACACGGCCGGGGCCCGGCCCTTGGACTTGTTCTCCTGCGCCCGGTCCGTCTGGCTGGACTCCAGGTCCCTGGCGATGGCGAGCAGGATCGGCCTGGCGTGGTCGCGCAACGCCATCGCGCTCATGGTGGAGGCCGCAGGCTCCATGGTCTGTGCGAACTCCAGCCATTCCTGCACGATCGCATCCATGTTTTCTTTGATGAAGATCGAAAGGGTCATGGGCGGGGGGTGATGGGGGGGCAACAAGCCAGTTCTATCACAGGACGGGGGCCTGCCAGTGCCTTGGGCCCACGGCGTCAAGGGATTCGGCCGGAAGTGCTCCGGCCACCCCCTACTTTCCTGTCGAACCGGCTCCCAGGGTTGTGCTCGAAGCTCGCGCGCATAAAATCGCTGCGGAATGCCCTCTACCCACAAAACCATTCGGGGACGCTGACACATCGTGGCCACAGTCGTATTCGCAGACCTGGTCGGCAGCACCGGCATCTTCGAGCGCCTCGGCGATGAGACGGCCGGGCGTTTCGTCACGCAGCTCACGGGCGCGCTGAGCAAGACCTTCGAGCAGCACAGCGGCCGCGTCGTCAAGCTGCTCGGCGACGGCCTGTTCGTCGTCTTCCCGAACGAGGGCGATGCGCTGGCTGCTTGCGTCGCGATCCAGATGCGCCTGCAGGAAAAGCCGGTCTACCCCGGCGGGACCGGCAACCCGGTGCAGATGCAGATGGGCATCGAGGCCGGCGAAGTGGTGGAGATCGACGGGGACTGCTACGGCGACGCCGTCAACAGCGCCGCCCGCCTGGCCGACCTGGCAGGCGCGGAGCAGATCCTGACGACCCAGCGGGTGCGGGACGCCTTGCCGCCTTTGCAGCAAGCGCAGTTGCGCACCCTGGGCCCGATGTACCTGCGGGGCAAGTCCGAGGCGACCGAGGTCTTCCGTGCCGAATGGAAAGCGAGCCACGACGCGGACGAAACCGTGATGGGCGTGTCGATGTTCAAGGCCATGAAGGCCAGCCAGCTGGAGCTGTCGGCGCTGGGCCAGACCCTGCGCCTGGAGCCGCAGGGAGAAAAGCTCACCCTCGGCCGCGCCGTCACGGCCTCGCTGTCGATCAACGACTCCCGGGTTTCGCGCGTGCATGCCACCGTCGAGTGGCGCGGCGGCCATTTCATCCTGGGCGACAACTCCAGCTTCGGCACCTGGGTGTACATGGGCAACCAGACCGAACCCGTCATCCTGCGCCGCACGGAATGCTACCTGGTGGGCCAGGGGCAGATCGCCCTGGGCTGCGAACGCAACGCGGAAAGCGCGCCGCTCGTCATGTTCTCGGTGAAGGCCTGACCCGGGCGGGGCGTGGCCATGGCGCTCGAACTTCGCATCGCTGGCCCGGGACTGGACGTGGCGCGCAGGCTCGAGGAGGGCCAGCCCGAACTGGTCCTGGGGCGGGATGCAGACTGTGGCGTCTGCCTGCCCGATCCCCAGCGCAATGTTTCACGCCGCCACCTCGCGATGTGGATCGAAGGCGGCGAGCTGCATTTCCGGGTGCTTTCCGTCGTCAACGGCGTCGAGATGCCCTTCGGCGAAGCCCCGCCCGGGGCGCGTGGCGTCTTGCCGCCGGGACAGATACTCAAGCTGGCCGAGTACACGGTGCAGGCCACGGCCGTGGCCGAGGAGCCCGCGCCGGAGCCGCCTTCCGACCCGTGGGCCGTGTTCGATCGCGACGGGGCGGGCGCGGCCCCCGCAGCCGCGGCATCGCACGCGCCGCAGGCTTCGGGCCAGGCTCGGGGCCTCCCGGGAGCGGCGACTGCGGAAGAAGATCCCTTTGGCGACTGGGGCTTCGAGACCACCTTCGGGCCGGGCGCGATGGGTGGCGGCCCGCTCGAAGCCGGCTCGCTGGCTCCCGGTAACGTCACGTCCTTCTTCCAGGGCCTGGGGCTGGATCCGGCCAGCGTGGGCGCCATGAGCCAGGGCGAACTGGAGGCGATCGGCCGGCTGGTGCGCACGATGGTCATGGGCTTGCTGGAACTGCACACCAGCGCTTCAGGCGTGAAGCAGGACCTGCGGTCCGAAGACCGGACGATGATGGCCGTCAAGGACAACAATCCCCTGAAGACCGACTGGCCGCAGGAAACCAAGCTGCGCTACCTGTTCGGCGGCCGCGCGACGGGTGTCGGGTTCATCGGTCCGGAGCGGGCCGTGCGCGAACTGCTGGTGGAGCTGATCGCCCACAACAATGCAAGCGGGTCCGCTTCGCGCGCGGCGCTGGAGTCCACACTCAGGGAGTTCGCCCCCGATGCGATCAAGGCGCGGCTGCTGGGGGGCGGGGCCCGCCTGTTCGAGGGCACGCGGGCCTGGGAGGCCTATTCGAAATATTACGCAGAGCAGGGCCGGGACATGACCCGATGGGCCCAGCGGCTCCTGGACAAGTACTTCACCGAGGCCTACCTGCGGGAAAGCCTGCGTATCCGCCGGGAGACACCGCGCCGCAAACGATGAGGGCGAAACGGGGGGTGCAGGCTAGAATCGGCTCCTCCCCGCTACCAGCCGCAGTTTGCCCGTGAGTCTAAAGAAGCTTGGCCGTTATGACCTGGTTCGCGTTCTCGGCAAGGGCGCGATGGGGATCGTGTACGAGGGGCGCGACCCGAACCTCGACCGCCGGGTCGCCATCAAGACGGTCAAGGTGGAGAACCTCTCCGAGGAAGCCGCGGCCGAATACGAGCACCGCTTCCGCACCGAGGCGCGCTCGGCCGCCCGCCTGCAGCACCCCAACATCGTCAGCGTCTACGACTCCGACCGCGACGGCGACATCGCCTTCCTGGTCATGGAATACATCCAGGGCGACGACCTGAAGCACCACCTGGACAAGGGCGTGCGGTATTCGCTCGAGCAGTCCCTCAAGATGATCCGCGACCTGCTCTCCGCGCTGGACTACGCGCACAAGCAGGGCATCGTGCATCGCGACGTGAAGCCGGCCAACCTGCTGATCGAGCCGGGCGGGCGCGTCAAGCTCACTGACTTCGGCGTCGCGCGCATCCAGGATTCCGGCGAGGCCACGCGCACGCAGGGCAGCATGGTCGGCACGCTCAAGTACATGTCGCCCGAGCAGGTGCAGGGCCAGAAGATCGATTCGCGGGCCGACCTGTTTTCGGTGGGCGTGGTCCTGTACCAGCTGCTGACCGACAAGCGGCCCTTCGACGGCGACAATGACTTTTCCATCATCCACCAGATCATCGGGCACACGCCGGCCCCGCCGAGCTCGTTCAACGCCCGGCTGCCGGCGGCCATCGACGCCGTGGTGGCCCGGTCGCTGGCCAAGGACCGCGAGCAGCGCTTTGCCACGGCCCGCGATTTCGCGAGCGCCCTGCAGTCGGCGATTCGCCGCGCGGAAGATTCGACCGTGGTGCCGCCGGCCAACCCGCTGCGCAAGGCGGACACCGCCGGTACCGGCTCGCGCGGCGGCCAGCAGACCGGCACCGGCGCCGCCACCGCCGGCGGGGGTTCTTCCGTGACGCAGGAACTGGAGCTGGTGTACTGGAAGGACATCAAGGACTCCACCGAGCCGGACGAACTGGAAGGCTTCCTGCTCAAGTTCCCCGACGGCATCTACGCGGACCTGGCCCGCAAGCGCCTGCGCAAGCTCGGCTCGGCCGGCAGTTCCCCGGACCAGACCATCCTGAGCGGCACCATCAAGCCGCCCGAGCAGGACCTCGAGGCGACCCGGATGCTTTCCTCCGGCACCACGCCTTCTTTCGTGGCCCCGCCGGCCACGCCGGCACCCACGCAATCGCCGATCGTGCCTGCCGCGGCGGTGGCCGCGCCGCCGCCGAATGACCCGACCGTTCCGCCCGCGACCCCGATCGTTGCAGCGCTGGCGGCGCCCGCGATGGCACCCGCGGCAGAAGCAACGGACTTCACGCGAACCGTCGTCGAGTCGCGGGAAACACCGCCGGACGCGCCGCAAGAATCGGCAGTGCCCGTGCCCGCCGAATCCGCCGTGCCACCCGCGCTGCCACCGGCAGCCACAATGCCCGCTGCGGACCCTGCACCCGCACCGGGCCGCGCACCTGCTGCGGCCAAACCGAAAAAACCGCCGGTCGCGGCATTGGCCGCCATCGGCGCCGTCGCCGTGGCGGGCATCGCCGCGATGATGATGATGGGAGGGCGTGGCGGCGGCGAGCAGCCCGCTGCCGCGCCCATGAGCGCCGCGTCCGCCCCGGCGGCCACGCCCGTTGCCGCGGCATCGGCGAGCGCCGTCCCGGCAGTCCTGGCCGCAGCCAGCCAGCCGGCGGCGAGCGTTCCCGCCAGCGCCGCGCGGCCGGTGGCCGCTGCGAGTGCCACCCACGCCAAGGCCAGTGCGCCGCGGCGGGTGGCCAGCAAGCCCAAGGCCGCGCCAGTGCCAGCCGTCGAGGCGCCGCGGGTCGTCGTGCCCGAAGCGCCGCGCCGCGAGGAGACGCGTCCGGCGCCCGCACCGTCAGCATCCACGGCGGGCAGCCCGGTGGACGAATGCAAGGACAAGGTCTTCCTGTCCCGCGAGTTCTGCCTGGCCGAGCAGTGCGCCAAGCCGGGCACCCGGAACCACCCGTTGTGCGTGAAGCGCCGAGAGGAAATCCGGCTGCGCGAGGAGAGCAAGGTCCGCCAGGGACCGCAGTAGGCCGCAGGGCGGGCTAGACGATGTCCACCGTGTGGACCGAAAACCCGCCCCGGCGCCGGTCCTCGAAATAGCGCAGCAGCGTTTCCTTCACGGTCCTGAAGGCGATTTCCTCCCACGGGATTTCGCTTTCGGAAAAGAGGCGGGCCTCGATGGTCTCGTGCCCCGGCTTGAACTGGTCGCTCAGCAGGCGGGCGCGATAGAACAGGTGGACCTGGCCCACCTTCGGCACGCTGAGCACCGACAGCAGGTCTTCCAGCTCGAAATGCGCGCCGGCCTCCTCGTCGGTTTCCCGCGCGGCGCCTTCGGCCGTCGTTTCGCCCAGTTCCATGAACCCCGCGGGCAGCGTCCACTTGCCCCATCGCGGCTCGATGTTGCGTTTGCACAGCAGCACTTGCTCGCCCCAATAGGGCACGGTGCCGACGACGTTCAGCGGGTTCTCGTAATGGATGGTGTCGCAGGCCGGGCAGACCGCGCGTTCGCGGGTATCGCCGTCGTCGGGGACCCGGTAGGCAACGGCCGCGCCGCAGTTGCGGCAATGCTTGATGGGGGTCCGGAAAGTCATCGAACAATGTTAAGGCGAAAACAAGGGCCCCGCAGGGCCCTCGTCTTCCGGCGGGATGCCGGCCCCGGGGAAGGCTTACGCCTTCTTGGCCGGTGCGGCGGCGCCCTTGCCGTGCTTTTCGATCAGCGCCCGTGCCGTCTCCAGCAATTTCTTGCCGTCGAAGCCGCGCTTGTTCATGTCTTCGGCCCATTCCACCTCGACGAGGCGCGCCTTGCGCTTGAATTCCTGGGCGTCCGCGGCGGGGATGGTGTAGATCGTGTTCTTGCGGTCTTCCGCTGCCTTGCGGCCATTCGGGTCGTTGCCCTGCTGCACCTTGCCCAGCCAGCCCGACGTGGCCAGGCCGGAATTGTTGTCGATGATCTTGCGCAGGTCCGGCGCGAGGGAGTTGTACTTCGCCTTGTTCATTCCCATCACGAAGGTCGTGGTGTACAGGGCGCCGCCGGCGGGCTCGAACTCGCTGTGGAACTTGGTCAATTCATGCACCTTCACCGAAGGCACGACTTCCCAGGGAATCACGCAGCCGTCGATCGTGCCCTTGGACAGGGCGTCGGGAATTGCCGGCAGCGGCATGCCGACCGGCGTCGCGCCCAGGTAGCCCAGCATCTTGGTGATCTGGCGGGTCGGGCCGCGCAGCTTCATGCCCTTGAGGTCGTCGGCGTGCTTCACCAGCTTGTCCTTGGTGTGGAACATGCCCGGGCCGTGCACGTGCAGCGCCAGCGTCTGCACGTCCTTGAACTCGTCCGGCGCCATGGTCTGCACGTATTCCCAATACGCCTTGGAAGTGGCTTCGGCGTTGTTCATGATGAACGGCAGCTCGAACACCTCGATTCGCGGGAAGCGCCCGGCGGTGTTGCCCGGCAGCGTCCAGACGATGTCGACCACGCCGTCCTTGGCCTGGTCGTACAGCTGCACGGGCGTGCCGCCCAGCTGCATGGCCGGGTAGGCCTCGAACTTGATGCGCCCGCCCGATTCCTTCTCGACCTTTTCCATCCAGGGCTTGTGCATGGTCAGCCACACGTTGGACTGGGGCGCCATGAAGGTGTGGAACTTGAGCGTGACGGCTTGCTGCGCCAGGCCGCTCAGGCCGGGCGCGCCCAGCGCGACGGCGGCTGAGGACTGGAGGAGGGTGCGGCGCTTGATCATGTGGGGTCTCCGTTGGGGGTTCGATAACTTAACGCACCGCGGGCCCTGCGGGCTTCCGGGCTTTCCCTCAAGGGGTTCAACTGATGTACTTCACCAGCCAGAGGGAGATCGACGGGAAGAACAGCAGCAGCAGCGTGCGCAGCGTGTCGCTGATCAGGAAGGGCATCACCCCGCGGTAGCTCTCGCCGATGGGGACGTCCTTGGCCATGCCGTTGACGATGTACACATTCAGGCCTACAGGCGGCGCCAGCAGGCCGAAACCCACGGTCATCAGCACCATGATGCCGAACCAGATGGCGACCGATTCCTTGGGCATGCCGAAGTCCAGGCCCATGACCATGGGGAAGAAGATGGGGATGGTGAGCAGGATCATCGACAGCTCGTCCATCACCGCGCCCAGGACCACGTAGAACAGCAGGATGGCGGCGACCACCGCCACGGGCGAGAGGCCCCAGCTGCCGACCACCGCCGCGAGCTGGTTGGGAACCTGGGTCAGCGCGAGGGCCGAGTTCATCAGGTCCGCGCCGATGAAGATCATGAAGATCATGGCGGAGCCTTCGGCGGTGGCGTAGAAGCAGTGCTTGAACTTCTGCCACGTCATTTCGCGCCGCAAGAGGGCCGCCACGAAAGTGGCCGCGGCTCCGACGCCCGCGCCTTCGGTCGGGGTGAACAGGCCGCCGTAGATGCCGCCGAAGACGATGATGAAGATGAGCGCGATCGGCGCCACCCCGCCCAGCGCGGCGACGGTGAGCTTCGGCGCGTCGTCGTGCTCCGGCGCGTGGCCGGGAACGACCCGCACGTAGATCGCGATGGCGATCATGTAGCCGACCATGGCGATCAGGCCCGGGATCATCGCCGCCGCGAACAGCTTGGCGATGTTCTGCTCGGCCAGGATGGCGTAGATCACCAGCGGCACCGACGGCGGGATCAGGATGCCCAGCGTGCCGCCCGCCGCCAGCGTGCCGGTGGCCAGCCGGCCCGGAGTAGCCGTGGCGCTTCATCTCGGGCAGCGCCACGGAGGTGATGGTGGCCGCGGTCGCCACCGAGGAGCCGCAGATCGCGCCGAAGGCCGCGCAGGCCATCACCGCGGCCATCGCCAGGCCGCCCTTGAAGCGCGACATCACCGAGCTCGCGACCTCGAACAGCGCCTTCGAGATGCCGCCCTTGCGTCGCGAAGTTGCCCATCAGGATGAACAGCGGGATGACGGACAGGTCGTAGCTGGCAAAGCGCGCGAAGGCCTGCGTGTTCAGGAAGCTGGCCAGCGGATGCCAGCCGGCCTGCAGGACGTAGCCGACGCAGCCGGCGACGAACATCGAGATGGCGATGGGTGCGCGAATCGCCATCAGCACCAGCATGATCGCGAAGATCAGCAGCGTGAGTGCGAGCGGGCTCATTCGGTCACCCCGGTCTCGAAGCCGCGCACGCACTGCGCCAGGCCGATGACCGCCGTCAGCGCCAGGGGCGGGACCATCGCCGCATAGACGATCCATTCCGGAAAGCCGATCATCATGGTCCCCGAATGCGTGTCCCAGGCGTTCAGGCCGCCGAGCGCCGTGCGCCACGCCAGCAGCGCCATCGCGAGGCCGAGCAGCAGCGCCCCGAAGCGGTCCAGCGCCTCGTTGGTGCGGGCGCTGGCCCGGGCGGTGAAGAAGTCGACGATGATGTTGCCCCGCCGCAGCTGGCACCAGGGCAGGAACAGCGCGATGGCGGCGCCGGCGGCCACGCCGGTCAACTCGAAGTCGCCCACCAGGGTGATGCCGACCGTGTTGCGGCCGATCAGGCTCGCGCACGTCATGAGCGTGATCGCCGTGAGCAGCACCCCGGCCAGGATGGCGCAGAGCTTGGCCAGTTTTTCAAGAACGCGCAATCGGGTCTCCTCTTCGCGGGGATTGTCGAATCCCGTCCGCGGCCGGATCGCCGGGCCGCGGACGGCATGCGCGATTATCGAACAAGCGGTCCGATCAACGCGCAAGCGCCTTCAGGCCGGGCCGATCTTGACCGACAGGGTGCCCAGGCCGGCGACGCCGCCCACGAGCGTGTCGCCCGCCACGACCGCGGCGACTCCCTCGGGCGTGCCGGTGAAGATCAGGTCGCCGGGCTGCAGTTCCCACGCCGCAGAGAGGTGTTCGATGATTTCCCCGATGTTCCAGATCAGCTTGGAGACATCGCTGCGCTGCCGGTCCTTGCCGTTGACCTGGAGGTAGATTTCAGCCTTGGTGACATCGCCGGCTTGCGCGGCCGGGGTGATCGGGCCGATGGGCGCAGATTGCTCGAAGGCCTTGCCGATGCACCAGGGCCGGCCCTGCTTCTTCATCTCGCCCTGCAGGTCGCGCCGGGTCATGTCCAGGCCCACGGCGTATCCCCAGATGTGTTTCTGGGCATCGGCGGCCTTGATGTTCTTTCCGCCCTGGCCGATGGCGACCACCAGCTCGATCTCATGATGCAGGTCCTTGGTGAGGCTGGGGTAGGCCATCGTGGCCGTTTCGCCCGCATTCACCGGCACCGCCGCATCGGCGGGCTTGAGGAAGAAGAACGGGGGCTCGCGGCCGGTGAACCCCATCTCCTTGGCGTGCTCCACATAGTTGCGGCCCACGCAGTAGATGCGATGCACCGGGAACCGCTCGGCGCGGCCGACCACGGGCACCGAAGCCGCCGGCGGGGGGGTGAAAACGTAGCTCATGACAACCTTTCTTCCTGGTGGATGCCCAGCGCCTGGTGCACGGGGCGGTCTGAAAAACTGAACAGCACGCAGCCGCGCTGCGAACTGAAGCGCGCAGTGTGCCACGACGGGACGACGAAATGATCGCGCGGGCCGAACGCGAAACGCCAGGTCTGCGCGCCGCGCTCGATGACGGCCTCGCCCTGGCCTTCGACCACGCTGTACACGGCGCCGTCGGTCTGGCGCCACGGCTGGCCGGAGAAGCCCGCCGGCAGCTTCTGCAGGAAGGTCGCCATGGTCGGCATCGGTGCGCCGCCCGTCAGCGGGTTGATGTAGCGCAGCTTCACGCCGTCCCAGGGGTCACCGGGGGCGTCGCGCTCCAGGCGCTCGAGCGCCGCGCGGCTGCGCTCGTAGGGATAGCTGAAGATCGGCGACGTCGCGCCGAAGGGCGCGTCATGCCGCACCGGCGCCATGTTGTGGCCGTAGCGCGCCAGGCTGGCACCTTCGGCGCGGGTCACGGCCTGCGACTTGCGGGCATCGTTCTGGGCGAAGCCGGCATCGAGGAAACGGATCATCGGGATGTCCAGGCCGTCCAGCCACACCACCGGGCCATCGGCCTCGTGGCCATGGTCGTGCCAGGTCCAGCTCGGCGTGATGATGAAGTCGCCCGGGTGCATGGTGGTGCGCTCGCCGTCCACCGCGGTGTAGGCGCCCGAACCTTCCACGATGAAGCGCAAGGCGCTCTGCGTGTGGCGATGGCTGGGGGCGACCTCGCCGGGCAGGATCAGCTGCAGCCCGGCGTAGAGCGACTGGGTGATCGCCGACTGGCCGCGCAGCGCCGGGTTTTCCAGGATCAGGACGCGGCGGACGGCCTCCTCGGCGGTGATCGCTTCACCGGCGCGCATGAGGAACGGCCGCACTTCGTCGTATTTCCACATTGCCGGGACGCAGGGGCTGGCGGGCTGCTGCGGAACCAGCGCGTGCAGGACTTCCCACAACGGGGTGAGGTTGAGCGGGTCCATCTCCCGGTACAGCTGTTCGCGCTGCACGGCGGTGGGGTGGGGTGCGTTCATGCGTGTTCTCCTTCGGTCTACCAGGTGCGGCCCAGGTAGGCGCCGTCCGATTCGAGCCGGGCCTGCAGGGCGCCCACGCCGACGTCGGCGGCATCGCAGCCCGCCGCCAGCGCGAGATGGGCGGCGGTCCCCGCCGCCTGTCCCATGACGAAGCAGGCGCCGGTCACGCGCGCGGCCGACTGGGCTTCATGGGTCATGGAGGCGCAGCGGCCGGCGACCCAGAGGTTGTCAACGCCCACCGGCACCGTCATCCGGTAAGGCAGGTGGTTGAAGCCGCGGCTCTGCGGAATCTTCGGCCAGCGGAATTCGACGTCGCCCTTCAGGTGCAGCTCCAGCGGCCAGCCGTTGACGCCGACCGTGTCGGCGAAGCTCGCGCACTCCAGCACGTCGGCCTCGGTCAGCATGTAGCGGCCCTGCACGCGCCGCGTCTCGCGGATGCCGACCTGGGGCGCGATGTCGACGATGTACGAGTTCTCGAAGCCGGGCACCTCCTTCAGGAACCCGGCGACGCTGGCGATCTGGCGGCGCCCCAGCATCTCGGCTTCGCTCAGTTCGGCGGCATCGGTGCCGTCCATCGCATTGCCCTGCGCGTTCGCCAGCTGCGTGAGGTTCACCCGCCACTCGATGCCGCTTTTCTGCGGCCGCACGATCGGCGTCTTGCGCGGAAACTGGTAGCGGCCCTCGGCCTGCGCCCGCAGCATCAGCCCGGGGATCACTTCCCAGGCATTGCCCGCGCGCACCGGGTCGATGCCGTTGAGGCGGAACATGGTGGAGGGGTACAGCATGTTGCCCTGGCCGTCGCCTTTTTCGTACGGGGCGCCGGCCCAGGCAGCGAGGTCGCCGTCGCCCGAGCAGTCGATGAAGGCGCGGCCGACGACGGCCCTGCGGCCGGACTTCGTTTCGACCCACAGCGCCCGGATGCGCCCCGGGGCCGCCATCAGCACGCCGGCCGCGAGCGCGTGGAACAGCACCTTCACGCCCGCCGACAGCATCAGGTCGTCGGCGGCGATCTTGTACGCTGCCGTGTCATAGGCCTGGGCGACAGTCTTGCCGAACAGGTTGTGCGGGGTGTTCAGGCCGCCGAGCCGATCGATGCGCGAGAGCAGGTCGCCCGCGACACCATGCACCACCTGGCGGATCTCGCCATGCACATTGGCGTGCAGCCCGCAGAAGTTGGTGACGCCCGCCGCGGTGCCCATGCCGCCCAGGAAGCCGTAGCGCTCGATCAGCAGGGTCGAGCGCCCGGCGCGCGCGGCGGCCACGGCCGCGGCGATGCCCGCGGGCCCGCCGCCGAGGACTACGACGTCGTATTCGCCCAGCACGGGCGTTTCGCGGCTGGGTTCTGTCAGGCTGGCGTGCGTCATGGCCCTCATTCAAACAGATGACGCGGGTCGATGCCGTCGTACATCCACTTGAGGCCTGCGAACCCGGCCGACTCCTTGCCGCCCTGGAACAGCTGGTTGCGCAGCTCGCGCTGCACGCCCGCAGCGTGGTAGATGTCTCCATAGAAGCGTGCGGTGAGCTGCACGCGGCCGGTGCGCAGGTAGCGCGCCTGCTGGTAGTTGCGGAATGCCTCCTGCACGTCGCCACGCGTGAAGCGCAGCGCCTCGCCCAGCACGACGGCGTCTTCGATGGCCTGGCCGGCGCCTTGCGCGAGGTACTGCAGCATGGGGTGGGCGGCATCGCCCAGCAGCGTGACGCGGCGGTCGCTCCAGTTCTTCACCGGTTCGCGGTCGCACAGCACCCACATTTTCCAGGTCTCGATCTTGCCGAGCAACTCCCGGACCTGCGGCACGGCCTGCGCGAACCGTTCATTGAGTTCGGCCGTGTCGCCGAAGGTGTTCCAGCCCTCGTCGTACTTGTTGCTGTGGAACACGGCGACCAGGTTGAACAGCTCGCCGCGGCGCAGAGGGTAGTGCACGAGGTGGGTTTTTTCGCCGCCCCACAAAAGGACGTCGTCGCTCCACAGGTGCTCGGGCACCTGCTCGCGCTTGAGCACGGCGCGGTAGGCGATGTGGCCGGACACGCGCGGTTTGCCGTCGCCCACCACGGCTTCCCGGATGCGGCTCCACAGGCCGTCGGCGCCGATCAGCGCGTCGCCTTGCAGCACCTCGCCGCCGGCCAGGTGGACGCGCACGCCCGAGCTGTCCTGCTCGAAGGACTCGACCTTGCTGGACGTGCGCAGCGTGACGGCCGGCGACGCGCGGCAGGCGTCGAGGAAGACCTGGTGCAGGTCGGCGCGGTAGATGACTCCGTAGGGATAGCCATAGGCGGCCAGGGCTGTTTCGCCCAGCGGCACGCGCACGACTTTCTCGCCGGTGCGCACGTCATTCATGCCCAGGCCCGCCGGAAAGAAAGCCACGCGGTTCACGCTTTCGGTCAGGCCCAGGTATTCGAACATCTTGAAGATGTTGGGGCCGAGCTGGATGCCGGCGCCGATCTCGCCGAAGGCGGACGCCTGCTCGAGCACCGTGACCTGGTGCCCGTGGCGCGCGAGCACATAAGCGGCGGCGAGCCCGCCGATGCCGCCGCCGGCGACGAGCAGGTTCAGGGGTGGGGCCATGGAAGTCGTCCTGGTGCTGTTCGGGGAAATGCTAAGCATACATATTATTAGCGGCGCCCGCAAGCGCTCGGCCGTCGCTACACTCGCGCCATGCCGAAAAGCTTCGATTTCCAGCACGCGCCCGGCCACCTCATCCGCCGCGCGCACCAGGTGGCCGTCGCGATCTTCATGGAAGAGACGGGCGCCTTCGACGTCACGCCCGTGCAGTTCGCGATCCTGAACGCGCTGATCGACGACCCGGGTGAAGACCAGGTGACGCTGGCCGGCAAGGTGGCCTTCGACGCGGCGACGTTCGGCTCGGTGATCGGCCGCCTCGAAGCCAAGGGATGGGTGCGCCGGGAGGCGGACGCGCACGACCGCCGCCGCAAGCTGCTGTGGATCACGGCCGCGGGCGAAGACGCCGCCGCCCGCATGAAGCGCGCCGTGGCCAAGGCGCAAAGCCGCATCCTCGGCCCGCTCGAAACGGCTGAGCGGCAGCAGCTGGTGGCGCTGCTCGGCAAGCTCGTCGCAGGCCACGAAACGCCCTGACAGCCGGGCTGCCGGCTTTGTCCTACAACGAATTGGGCGCCAGGAGGTTCCCATTCCCGTTGCGCTGCCCTTCAATGCGTAAGAGCTTCACTGTCGAAAGGAAACGCATATGAACAACCCCCAATTCAAGGGCAGGACACTGGTCGCCGCGATGAGCATCGCGGCCCTGGGCATCGCGGGCTGCGCGGACATGAACATGGGCAACATGTCCCAGACGCAGAAGGGCACGGCCGTCGGCGCCGGCGTCGGCGCGCTGGCCGGCGCCGCGATCGGCGGCGACACCCGAGGCGCCGTGGTGGGTGGCCTGCTGGGCGCGGCCGGCGGCTACGTCTGGTCCAAGCACATGCAGGACAAGAAGGTGGCCATGGAGCGCGCGACGATGGGCTCCGGGGTGCAGGTGAGCCAGACGAGCGACAACCAGCTCAAGCTCAACATTCCCAGCGACATCTCGTTCGACACCGGGCGCGCGGACATCAAGCCCAACATGCGGCCCATCCTGGACCAGTTCGCCAATGGCCTGTCCAGCCAGCCGAACACGGAAATCCGCATCATCGGCCACACGGACAACACCGGGTCGGACGCCGTGAACGACCCGCTGTCGGTGCAGCGCGCGCAGGCCGCCCGGCAGTACCTCGCGGCGCGCGGCGTGGACCCGGCCCGGATCGTGATCGCCGGGCGCGGCGAGCGCGAGCCGGTCGCCAGCAATGCGAGCGAAGCCGGCCGGGCGCAGAACCGCCGGGTGGAAATCTTCCTGGGTGAGAAGTCCAACGTCGCGGGCCGGTGATACGCGCCAGCCGGGTTGCGACCAGGGGCCTGCGGGCCCCTTTTTCGTTGTCAGGCCGCTGCTTCGCTCTTCACCAGCAGCGTGAAATGCTCGACCAGCGGCGGGCTGGCGAAGAACGGACCCACGATCGCGCGCCATTGCGCGAACAGCGGGCCTTCGCGGAACGCCACGGTGTGGTCTTCCAGCGTGTCCCAGAAAATCTGCAGCACATAGCGCTCGGGAGACTCGATGCACTTGTTGACCTTGTAGCCGCGCATGCCCCGGGCCTTCGCAATGACGGTCGCCAGGCCGCGCTGGATGGCTTCATCGAACGCCGCCTGCTGGCCGGGGGCGATCCGGATCTCCGCGATTTCAAGGATCATGGTCTTCGCTTTCAGTACTGGGACTCCGGCAAGTCTACCGTGAGGCCGTCGAGCGCTTCGGTCAGCTCGATCTGGCACGCGAGCCGGCTGTGGGCGCGGCGCGGCGAGGCGGTGAATTCCAGCATGCCCTGTTCGTCGTCGCCGGGCGGCGGCAGGCGGGCGGCGTGCGGCTCGCGCACGTACACATGGCAGGTGCCGCAGGTCATCAGCCCGCCGCATTCGGCTTCGATGCCCTGGACGTTGGCCGCCACGGCCGCCAGCATCAGGCTCTGGCCGGTCTTGCAGCGCACCTGGATGGGGTCGCCGGCGCCCGGGGCCGGGATGAAGTGAATGGTGATCATCAGAACCGGCTGAAGTATTCGCGCCGCTGGAAATCGTCCTTGTCTTCGCGCCTGCTCCCAGCGCATCAGCTCGGACTGCTTGACGTGCGTGAAGTAGTCGACGAAGGGGTCGCCGAAGGCGGCCACGAACGCGGCATCGGCGCGCAATGCTTCCAGCGCCTCGCCCAGGCTGGTGGGCAGCTTTTCGGCGGCGGACGCATAAGGCGCATCCGTCGCGGGCGGCGCCTTCAGCTGGCGCTCCATCCCGTCCAGTCCGGCGTGGATCTGCGACGCGAGGTACAGGTAGGGGTTGGCCGCGGGCTCGCCGATCCGGTTCTCGATGCGCGTGGCCGCGTCGCCGCAGTCGCCGATGACGCGCAGCATGGCGCCGCGGTTGTCGCGGCCCCACAGCACCGACTGCGGCGCCAGCGCGTTGGGCCGGAAGCGCGCGAACCCGTTGACCGTCGGCGTGCAGAACACGGCCATGGCACGGGCATGCTCGAGCAGGCCCGCCAGGTAATGCTCGCCGAGTTTCGACAGGGTGAAGGCGGCGTCGGCCGGCGTGGCGCCCTCGCGCCGGCGCGTCGCGGCAAAACACGTTGCGGCCGCTTTGCGCATCGACGATCGACTGGTGCAGGTGCCAGCCGCTGGACATGATGTTGGGAAACGGGGGCCGGCACATGAAGGTGGCGTGGTAGCCGGCGCGGCGCAGCGCCTGCTTCACGGCATTGCGGAACAGCACCATGTTGTCGGCGGCCGCCAGCGCGTCGGTGGCTTCGAACACCGCCTCCACCTGGCTCGGGCCGAGTTCGATTTCCAGCGACAGCAGCGGCAGGCCCAGGGCCTGCGCCGTGTGCTGCACGATGCGCAGCGGCTCCTCGGCCATGTCGTACCAGGCTTCGGTGAGCAGGTTGTAGCCGGGGTGGATCATGCTGACGGCCGGCGGCGGGCCGGGCCAGCCGGCCTGTTGCGGATCGAGTTGCGCCCGGGTGTCCTCGATGCGGTAGATGTGGAATTCGATCTCCAGCCCGCATCGCATCGCCAGCCCCGCGTCGGCCAGCCGGCCGAGGGCGCGCTGCAGGACCCGGCGTGTGTCCAGTTCCACCGGGCGGCCATCCTGGAACCAGGGTTGCCCGAAGACCCAGCCCGAGGACGGCGTCCAGGGCAGCTGCCTGAAGCTGGCCGGGTCGGCCAGCAGCAGCAGGTTGCTCGCGAACTCGAAACCCGGCAGGCCGGCGGCGCCGCCGGGCTCGAACACCTTGTAGGCCGTGCGGTCGGAGCTGTCCTTGAGCATCAGGGTGCTGACCATGCCCACGCCTTCGCGCATGGCGCGCGCCGCCGCGGAGGCGACCAGCGTCTTGCCGCGGGTGACGCCGTGCAGGTCGCACCAGGCAAAGCGCACCAGCTCGAGGCCGGCCGCGTCGATCAGGCGCGACGTCTGCTGCAGCGCCTGTTCGCGCCGCGCGTCGTGGATGCCGCAGCGCTCGGCGAACGTCGTCATGCGGGAACTGCGGGCTGCGCTGCCTTGCCCGCCCAGGGCGCGCCGTCGCGCTTGGCCTTCACCTGCGCGCGCCACCACTCGGGCCAGGTGCCCGCGGGGGCGATGCCGTCGACCGTGTCCGGGCCGACCATGGCGCCGGCCTGGGACGGGTCGGCCGCGCCCGGCGCCACGCCGCCCGCCTGCACCGTTTCGATCGCCTTGAGCAGCGCCCGGCGGTTGGCCATGATCACCTTGTCGCTGGTGCCCAGGTGTTCGCGCGTGCGGTCCTGGATGGGACCCATGCTTTCCACCGCCCACTGGTCGTGCACGTTGATGTCGTCCTCGCCCATGCCCAGGTAGGTCTGCGTGCGCTGCTCGTCGGGGTTGAAGCCCCACTGGTTGTGCCGGCCCGACTTCGGGACGTAGTCCGGCAGCTGCACGTACTTCAGCCGCTGGTTGCGCATGGCGTCCTTGTCCACCGGGCCGTCGAAGCTGGTGAAGATCGAATACCAGTAGGTGTGCGTGTCGTCCACCGGCAGGTGCATCTGCGTGATGGTCAGCGTCTCCGACAGCGGAATGACGAACGTGTGGGGAAAGATCGCCTGGGTGATGCGCACATGGGTGAGCTCGCCGGTCATGGGCCGCAGCGCGGTGAGCTGCAGGCCCCAGGGCCGCGGCTCGAAGCTGATCTCGGGCTGGTGGAACTCCCGCATGATCCGCGTCATGGGCCAGCGCTCGCCGCCCGCCTCGCCGGCGCTGGCGCTGCGGAACTGCTTGCCCGCGGCGTTCCGGCCGACCTGGTCGAGCGGCTCGTCCGACAGGAAGCGGTGCAGGAACGAGGGATGCGCCGGGTCGATGCCGACTTCGAACGCCTGCAGCCAGTTGCAGTTCCACAGGCCCTTGAAGGCGAAGGTGTGGGTGGCAGGCGCCGCGAAGCAGTCGAATTGCGGGAAGGGCGGCGGCGCCGTTCCTTCGTCGCCCAGCCACGCGAACAGCACGCCGCTTTTTTCGACCACCGGGTAGCTGCGCTGGTGGACGCGCTCGCACAGCTTGCTGCCGGCCGGCTCGGCCGGCGTTTCCAGGCATGTGCCCGCGGCGTCGAATTTCCAGCCGTGGAAAGGACAGCGCAGGCCATCGCCTTCGTGGCGCCCGAACGCCAGGTCCGCGCCCCGGTGCGGGCAGGCCCGGTCCAGCAGGCCCCAGGCGCCCTGGGCATCCCGGAACAGGACCAGGTCCTGCCCGAGCGCGCGCACCGCCTTCAGGGGGCGCGTGGCCATGCGCGCATCCAGCGCCGGGCTGAATTCGTCCACCAGCGCCACCGGCTGCCAGTAGCTGCGCATCACCGCGCCGCAGGCCGTGCCCGGGCCGATGCGCGTGATGAGTTCATTCTGTTCGGCCTTCATGCACGCCCCTTTTTGAAACGGTTCACCGAATTTGAAATCAGTTTACCGCCCGGACGGTTTATCCTTCCCGCATGAAGCTGTACAACTACTTCCGGTCGTCCGCCTCCTTCCGCGTGCGCATCGCGCTCGAGCTCAAGGGGCTGGGCTACGACTACGTGCCCGTGCACCTGGTCAAGGGCGAGCACAAGCAGGACGGCTACGCCGCCGTCTCGCCCTCGCTGCTGGTGCCCACGCTGGAGACCGACGCCGGGGAACACCTCGGCCAGTCGATGGCCATCATCGAGTACCTCGACGAAACGCACCCCGAGCCGCCGCTGCTGCCGCGCGATGCATTGGGCCGCGCGCGGGTGCGTGCCCTGGCGCAGCTGATCGCCTGCGAGATCCATCCGCTGAACAACCTGCGCGTGCTCAAGTACCTGGTGCGCGAGCTGAAGGTGGAAGAGGAAACCAAGAACGCCTGGTACCGGCACTGGGTGCGCGAGGGCCTGGAAGCTTTCGAGCGGGAACTCGGGCGCCTGCCGGCGTCGACCTATTGCTACGGGAACACGCCGACGCTGGCCGACTGCTGCCTGGTGCCGCAGATCTTCAACGGCCGGCGCGTCAACACCAGCTTCGACGGCCTGCCGCGCACGATGGCCGCGTTCGATGCCTGCATGGCGCTTCCGGCGTTCCAGAAGGCGCAGCCCTCGAGCTGCCCGGACAACGAGGGCTGAATGCCGGTCCCCGCGGACTGGATCGTCCCGGACTGGCCCGCGCCGGCGAACGTGCGGGCCGTCTGCACGACGCGCGCCGGCGGTTCGTCGGCGGCGCCTTACGACAGCCTGAACCTCGGCGACCACGTGGGCGACGACGCATGAAGCCGTCATGGCCAACCGCGCGCTGTTCGCGCGATCGCTTGGCGCACGGCCCGTGTTCCTGCAGCAGGTGCATGGGCAGCAGGTGGCGGTATTGACGGCGGACACGCCCGACGGCACCCAGGCCGACGGCTGCGTCACCACCGCGCCCGGCGTCGCCTGCACGATCATGGTGGCCGACTGCCTGCCGGTGCTGTTCGCCACGCCCGATGGCGCGCGCCGTCGCGGCCGCGCACGCCGGCTGGCGCGGGCTGGCGGGGCAGGGCGGGCAGCGGCATCCTCGAGTCGGTGTTTGCGCAGCCTGGCGGCCGCGCATCCGGTGGCGCCGCGCGACGTGCTGGCCTGGCTGGGCCCGTGCATCGGCCCGGATGCGTTCGAAGTCGGCCCCGAGGTGAAGGCCGCCTTCGAGGCGCACGACCCGCAGGCGTCGACGCTGTTCAAGCCGCATGGCCCGGGCAAGTGGCTGGCCGACCTGCCGGGGCTGGCGCGCCGCCGCCTTGCGGCGCTGGGCATCACGCGCATCTATGGCAACGACGGCAGCCGCGCCTGGTGCACCGTGAGCAATCCTTCAAGATTCTTTTCGCACCGGCGCGACCGCGTCAGCGGCCGCTTCGCCGCTGCATCTGGCTGGCTTGATGCAGCGCGGCGCGCTGCGCCAGCTCAGCCGCTTCGCGCGCCTTGATCGCCGGCGCCGCGCGGGCCGCCCCATCAGGTAGACCACCAACGACACAGGGCCGACGCCATAGAGTACAAAGGTGAAGAACGCACCCAGCGACGCTGCCGATGGGACTGGTGGCTTCCGCCACGGCCATCATGAGGGCGACATAGAGCCAGGCGATGACGACGAGATACATCAGCCGCGACGAATTTTGTTGCAGTGCAACATGAGTAATGGGATACTTCGGGTTAACCCGAACAGACAGGGTATCAGGAGACAAGATGAATTCTGAACCAGACTGGGCGCAAGCTGCCCAGCAGTTCCAGCAAAGCTTCGGCGGCGAGTGGACCAAGGCGTTCGGGTCCTTCCAGGCCCTGGGCACCGGTTCGGCGCCATGCCGGCGATGCCGCAGCTGAGCTTCGCGCCCGAGAAGCTCCAGGCGCTGCAGCAAGCCTACCTGCAAGGAGGCTGCCGACCTGTGGAACCAGGGCCTGTCCGCCAATCCCGCCGGACAAGCGCTTTGCCTCCGACGCCTGGTCGCCAATCCGGTCGCGGCATTCTCGGCCGCCGTCTACCTGCTCAATGCGCGCACCCTGCTGGGCCTGGCGGAAGCCGCGGAGACCGATGCCAAGACCAAGGCGCGCCTGCGCTTCGCCGTCGAGCAGTGGATGGCCGCCTCCGCGCCGAGCAACTTCATGGCGCTCAATGCCGAGGCGCAGAAGAAGGCGATCGACACGCAGGGCGAGAGCATTGCCAAGGGCGTGCAGAACCTGCTGAAGGACATCCAGCAGGGCCATGTGTCGATGACCGACGAGAGCGTGTTCGAGGTCGGCCGCAACGTGGCCACGACCGAAGGCGCGGTGGTGTTCGAGAACGAGCTGTTCCAGCTGATCGAATACAAGCCGCTGACCAAGCAGGTGTACGAGCGCCCGTTCCTGGTGGTGCCGCCCTGCATCAACAAGTTCTACATCCTCGACCTGCAGCCGGAGAACTCGCTGATCCGCTACCTGGTGGAGCAGGGCCATCGCACTTTCGTGATCAGCTGGCGCAACCCCGACGAGTCGCTCAAGGACAAGACCTGGGACGACTACATCGGCGACGGCGCGATCAAGGCCATCGAGGTGGTGCAGGAGATCACGGGCGCGAAGCAGATCAACGCGCTGGGCTTCTGCGTCGGCGGCACCATCCTGGGCACCGCGCTGGCGGTGCTGGCCGCGCGCGGCGAAAAGCCCGTGGCGTCGGCCGACCTTGCTCACCACGTTGCTCGACTTCACCGACACCGGCGTGCTGGACCTGTTCATCGACGAGGCCTTCGTCAAGTTCCGCGAGATGCAGCTGGGCCGCGGCGGCATCCTGAAGGGCCAGGAGCTGGCCTCCACCTTCAGCTTCCTGCGGCCCGAACGACCTGGTGTGGAACTACGTGGTGGGCAACTACCTCAAGGGCGAGACGCCGCCGCCGTTCGACCTGCTGTACTGGAACAGCGACTCCACCAACCTGCCCGGGCCGATGTACGCCTGGTACCTGCGCAACACCTACCTCGAGAACAACCTGGTCAAGCCGGGCAAGTGCACGGTCTGCGGCGAGAAGGTGGACCTGCGCAAGGTCGACCTGCCGGTCTACATCTACGGCTCGCGCGAGGACCACATCGTGCCGATCGGCGGCGCCTACGCTTCCACCAAGCACCTGCCCGGGCAAGAAGCGCTTCGTGATGGGCGCCTCGGGCCACATCGCCGGCGTGATCAACCCGCCGGCCAAGAACAAGCGCTCCTACTGGACCAACGACGAAGCTTCCCGGAGACGCTGGAGCAATGGCTCGAGGGCGCGAAGGAACACCCCGGCAGCTGGTGGACCGACTGGTCGAGCTGGCTCAAGGCGCCACGCGGGCAAGCAGATCGCCGCGCCCAAGAGCTACGGCAAGGGCAAAGTACAAGGCCATCGAGCCCGCGCCCGGCCGCTACGTGAAGGCCAAGGCCTGGAATCCAGCGCACCAACCCCCACTGGAGATATCACCATGGAAGACATCGTCATCGTTTCCGCCGTCCGCACCGCCGTCGGCAAGTTCGGCGGCTCGCTCGCCAAGATCCCCGCGACCGAGCTCGGCGCCATCGTGATCAAGGAAGCCCTGGCGCGCGCCAAGGTCGACCCGGCGCAGGTCGGCGAAGTCATCATGGGCCAGGTGCTGGCCGCCGGCGCCGGCCAGAACCCGGCGCGCCAGGCGCTGATCAAGGCCGGCCTGCCCAAGGAAGTGCCGGGCCTGACCATCAACGCCGTCTGCGGCTCGGGCCTGAAGGCCGTGATGCTGGCCGCGCAGGCGATCGCCTGGGGCGACAGCGAGATCGTGGTGGCCGGCGGCCAGGAAAACATGAGCGCCGCGCCGCACGTGCTGCCGAATTCGCGCGACGGCCAGCGCATGGGCGACTGGAAGATGGTCGACACGATGATCGTCGACGGCCTGTGGGACGTCTACAACCAGTACCACATGGGCGTCACCGCCGAGAACGTGGCCAAGCAGTACGGCATCAGCCGCGAAGCGCAGGACGCGCTGGCGCTGGCCAGCCAGCAGAAGGCCGCCGCCGCGCAGGAGGCGGGCAAGTTCAAGGACGAGATCGTCCCGGTCGACCATCCCGCAGAAGAAGGGCGACCCGATCGTCTTCGACGCGGACGAGTTCATCAACAAGAAGACCAATGCCGAAGCGCTGGCCGGCCTGCGGCCGGCCTTCGACAAGGCCGGCAGCGTCACCGCCGGCAATGCCTCGGGCATCAACGACGGCGCCGCCGCCGTGGTCGTGATGAGCGCGAAGAAGGCCGCCGAGCTGGGCCTGAAGCCGCTGGCGCGCATCGTCGCCTTCGGCACCAGCGGCCTGGACCCGGCCACCATGGGCATGGGCCCGGTGCCGGCGACGCGCAAGGCGCTGGAGCGCGCCGGCTGGAAGGCGGCCGACGTGAACCTGTTCGAGCTCAACGAAGCCTTCGCCGCGCAGGCCTGCGCCGTGAACAAGGAGCTGGGCATCGACCCCGCCAAGGTCAACGTCAACGGCGGCGCCATCGCCATCGGGCACCCGATCGGTGCGTCCGGCTGCCGCATCCTGGTGACGCTGCTGCACGAGATGCAGCGCCGCGAAGCGAAGAAGGGCCTGGCCGCGCTGTGCATCGGCGGCGGCATGGGGGTTTCCCTCGCGGTGGAGCGCGCATAACGGAGTACAACGAGCTTGAGCCCGCACGGTGCGGGCATCAATCGCTCTCAAATTTGTAGCAAATTGCAAGGAGATCAGAACATGAGCCAGAAAATCGCATACGTGACCGGTGGCATGGGCGGCATCGGCACGGCGATCTGCCAGCGCCTGCACAAGGAAGGCTTCAAGGTCATCGCCGGCTGCGGCCCGACGCGCGACTACGACAAGTGGCTGGCCGAGCAGAAGGCCCAGGGCTACACCTTCTACGCATCGGTCGGCAATGTCGGCGACTGGGACTCCACCGTCGAGGCCTTCAGCAAGGCCAAGGCCGAGCACGGCGCCGATCGACGTGCTGGTCAACAACGCCGGCATCACGCGCGACCGCATGTTCCTGAAGATGACGCGCGAGGACTGGGACGCGGTGATCGAGACCAACCTCAACTCCATGTTCAACGTCACCAAGCAGGTGGTGGGCGACATGGTCGAAAAGGGCTGGGGCCGCATCATCAACATCAGCTCGGTGAACGGCGAAAAGGGCCAGGCCGGCCAGACCAACTACTCGGCCGCGAAGGCCGGCATGCACGGCTTCACGATGGCGCTGGCGCAGGAACTGGCGACCAAGGGCGTGACCGTCAACACGGTGAGCCCGGGCTACATCGGCACCGACATGGTCAAGGCGATCCGCCCCGACGTGCTGGACAAGATCGTCGCCACGATCCCGGTCAAGCGCCTGGGCGAGCCCAGCGAGATCGCTTCGATCATCGCCTGGCTGGCGTCCGACGAAGGCGGCTATTCCACCGGCGCCGACTTCTCGGTCAACGGCGGCCTGCACATGGGGTGACCCGGCCCTGCCAATGAAAAACGCCCGCTTCCGCGGGCGTTTTTCATTTCGGGGGTTCACGACCAGGTCTTCGATCACCAGGTGCCGGTACTTCTGCCCGTAGGAAATCGGGCAAGTCCTTGAGCAGTTCCATGATGTGCTCGGTTTCCTTGGCGGAGGGCGCGTGGATCATCAGGGCGTGGTGCCCCTGGCTGGCCAGCTCGGCGAAGTGGCGCACGGTGTCGGCTTCGGTGCCGGCGGAGGGCAGGGGAATGTCGGCGTTGCCGACGGTGCGGGCGACCTTCTCCTGGATGTCCTGGGGCGTCAGCAGCGAGATCGCCTCGCCGCCGCTGTAGCCGTGTTCCTCCAGCGTGCGCTCGGCATCGCGCGCGTCCTTTTCGGTCGGGAACATGATGAACATGTAGCCGGTCGGGTAGAACACGCCACGCATGGTCAGCATGTTGGGTTCGAGCTCAAAAGGCTTCATGTCGGCTCCTTCCATTCCTGTCGTGCAGTCCAGGCAACGCTATAAGCCAACAGGGCCGCAGCCGCTGGGCTAGGTCAGCAGGCCGGTGTTGCACGCCTTGTCAGCGAGCCGCGCGAGCCTGACAACCTGGCAGAGCGCGAGACGCAAGCTGGCTGCGCGACGCGCGGCGCCCTTGCCGCTCGACGCGCCAGACCCTGCCGCGCCAAAAACGCCGTAAAGGTCACCGGCTGTCTGCGATACAGACAGGTAACGATACGCGACCGTTGAAGCAGGGCTGCGCTGGCGCATGAGCGTCGCGCCGATGATGGACTGGACCGACCGGCATTGCCGCTACTTCCACCGGCTGCTCAGCCGCCGCACGCCTGCTCTACACCGAGATGATGACCACCGGCGCGCTGATCCACGGCGACGTGCCGCGCCACCTGGACTTCAACGCCGAGGAGCACCCGGTGGCCCTGCAGCTCGGCGGCAGCGACGCGGCCGAGCTGGCGCATTGCGCGCGGCTGGGCGAGCAGTGGGGCTACGACGAGATCAACCTCAACTGCGGCTGCCCCAGCGAGCGGGTGCAGCGCGGCTCCTTCGGCGCCTGCCTGATGGCCGAGCCGCAGCTGGTGGCCGACTGCGTCAAGGCCATGGTCGATGCCGTGTCGCGTGCCCGTCACGGTGAAGCACCGCATCGGCATCGACAAGGGCGAGAGCTACGAATTCGTGCGCGACTTCGTGGGCACGGTGAGCGAGGCCGGTTGCCGCGTGTTCCTGGTCCACGCCCGCAACGCCTGGCTCAAGGGCCTGTCGCCCAAGGAAAACCGCGAGGTGCCCGCCGCTGCGCTACGAAATGGTGCACCGGCTCAAGCGCGACTTCCCGCACCTGACCATCGCCGTGAACGGCGGCATCACGACCAGCGCGCAGGTGGCCGAGCCAGCTGGAGCAGGTCGACGGCGTCATGATCGGCCGCGAGGCGTACCACAACCCCTGGTGGCTCGTCGCAGTGGGACAGCGCAGTTCTTCGGCGCAGCCGGCGAGCCGTCGGCCTCACGCGCGAATGGGTGGAAGCGCGCATGTGCGAGTACATGGCGCGCGAGGCGGAGGCGCATGGCACGCCCTGGAGCAACATCGCGCGCCACATGCTGGGCCTGCGCCACGGCCTGCCCGGCGCGCGCCGCTGGCGCCAGGTCTGGAGCGACCACCGGCTGAAGCACCTGCCGCCCGCCCAGGTGATGGCGATGGCGCACGATCCCGCGACCACGGCCGGCGAGGAACTGCCGGCACACACATGAACAGGAAACCATGAATCGATACCCCGGCTGGGAACAGCGCGCCGTCAGCGCGCGCGACGTCGTCTCCCACCTCCACAGCCGCCACAAGGTGTTCGTCCACGGCGCCGCCGCAACGCCGACGACCTTGCTGGACGCGATGGTGGAGCGCACCGACCTGGAGGCGGTGGAGATCTTCCACCTGCACCTGAGCGGACCCGTGCCGCTTCGGCGAGGCACGCTTTCGCGGCGCGTTCACGTCCAACCCGCTGTTCACGGACGCCGGGCTGCGCGGGGCGGTGGACGAGGGCCGCGCCTTCTTCGTGCCCGGTCTTCCTGTCCGACATCCCGGCGCTGTTCGCGACGCGGCGCATTCCGCTGGACGTCGCGATGGTTTCGCTGTCGCCGCCCGGACGAGCACGGCCTGTGCACGCTGGGCACGTCGATCGACGCCGCCAAGAGCGCGACCGAGCACGCCACCATCATCCTGGCGGAGATCAATGAGCAGCTGCCCCGCACTTACGGGGCCACGGTGGTGCCGTTCGACCGCGTCACGGCGTTCGTCCACACCGACCGGCCGCTGCACGAGGCGCCCACCGGCCCCATCGGGGCGGTGGAAAACCAGATCGGCGAACACATCGTCGCACCTGGTCGAGAACGGCGCGACCCTGCAGATGGGCATCGGCGCCATTCCCAACGCCGTGCTCAGCCGGCTGGGCAACAAGCTCGAACTGGGCGTGCACACGGAGATGTTCTCGGACCTGCTGGTGCCGCTGATCCAGGGCGGCGTCGTCACCAACCGCTACAAGAACGTCCACCGCGGGCGCACGGTGACGAGTTTCGTGAGCGGCTCGCGCAAGCTGTTCGATTTCGTCAACGAGAACCAGCTGGTGGAGTTCCATCCCTGCGACCGGACCAACGACACCGCGCTGATCCGGCAGAACCCCCGGGTGGTCGCCGTGAACGCGGCGCTGGAGATCGACCTCACCGGCCAGGTCTGCGCCGACTCGATCGGGCATCGCATCTACTCGGGCATCGGCGGGCAGATGGACTTCGTGCGCGGCGCGGCGCTGTCCGAAGGCGGCAAGGCGATCATCGCGCTGCCCTCGACGGCCCGCGACGGCAGGTGTCGCGCATCGTCTCCACGCTCAAGCCGGGCGCGGGCGTGGTGACGACGCGCGGCCACGTGCAGTACGTCGCCACCGAGTACGGCGTGGTCGACCTGCACGGGCTGGACCTGAAAAAGCGCGCCCAGGCGCTGATCTCGATCGCCCATCCGCAGTTCCGCGCCGAGCTGACCCGGGAAGTCAACGCGCTGCGCCACTTCGACCTGGGCGGCTGAGCAACCCGTGCCGGCCGGGCGGCCGGTCGGGGCTTCCCGCGTGGCACCAAATGCTTTAAACTTAAATTATCTAGGTTGGAGCGATCATGAACATCGTGTGCATCGGCGGCGGGCCCTCGGGCCTGTATTTCGCGCTCCTCATGAAGAAGCAGGACCCGGCGCACGAGATCACCGTGGTCGAGCGCAACAAGCCGTACGACACCTTCGGCTGGGGCGTCGTGTTCTCGGACCAGACGCTGGGCAACCTGCAGGCGGCCGACGCGCCGACGGCCGGCGAGATCCTCGGCGCGTTCAACCACTGGGACGACATCGAGGTCAACATCCGCGGCCACAGGATCCGCTCGGGCGGCCACGGCTTTTGCGGCATCGGGCGCAAGCGCCTGCTCAACATCCTGCAGAAGCGCTGCGAGGAACTGGGCGTCAAGCTGGTGTTCGAAACCGACGTGCAGGACGACAGCCAGTACCCCGAGGCCGACCTCATCATCGCCAGCGACGGCCTGAACAGCCGCATCCGCACCAAGTACGCGGCCACCTACCGGCCCGACATCGACCTGCGCAAGTGCCGGTTCGTCTGGCTGGGCACGCACAGGAAGTTCGAGGCGTTCACCTTCGCCTTCGAGGAAACCGAGCACGGGCTGGTTCCAGGCGCATGCCTACCAGTTCGACGGCGACACCTCGACCTTCATCGTCGAGGCGCCCGAAGAGGTGTGGCTCAGGGCGGGCCTGGACAAGATGGAGAAGGAGGAGTCGATCGCGTTTTGCGAGAAGCTGTTCGCGAAGTACCTGGACGGCCATCCGCTGATGTCGAACGCCGCCCACCTGCGCGGCTCGGCCCAGTGGATCAGGTTTCCGCGCGTCGTCTGCGGCACCTGGGTCCACCACAACGGTCGGGCGCCCGTGGTGCTGATGGGCGACGCGGCCCACACCGCGCATTTTTCGGTCGGCTCGGGCACCAAGCTGGCGCTGGAGGATTCGATCGAGCTGGCCCGCTGCATCGGCGCCTCGCCCGGCGACCTGGGCCAGGCGTTGAAAAATTACGAGGCCGTGCGCAGCATCGAGGTGCTGAAGATCCAGAACGCCGCGCGCAACTCCACCGAATGGTTCGAGAACGTGGCGCGCTACGCGCACCTGCCGCCCGAGCAGTTCGCCTATTCGCTGCTCACGCGCAGCCAGCGCATCAGCCACGAGAACCTGCGGCTGCGCGACAAGGCGTATGTCGAGGACTACGAGGACTGGATCGCGCGAGCGCTCCGGCGCTGCAGCGCCAGCAGCCGCAGCACCCGGTGCCGCCGATGTTCACGCCGTTCACCGCGCGCGGCGTCACGCTGAAGAACCGGGTGGTCGTCTCGCCGATGGCGCAGTACTCCTGCGTCGACGGCATGCCGGCCGACTACCACCTGGTGCACCTGGGCGCGCGCGCCATGGGCGGCGCCGGCATGGTGGTGGCCGAGATGACCTGCCCCACGCCCGACGCGCGCATCACCCCGGGCTGCCCGGGCCTGTGGAACGAGGAGCAGCGCGATGGCTGGAAGCGCATCGTCGACTTCGTGCACACGCAACACCGACGCAAAGATCGCCCTGCAGCTGGGCCATGCGGGCGCCAAAGGCTCGACGCGCGTGCCCTGGGAAGGTGAAGACCTGCCGCTGGCCGAGGGCAATTGGCCGCTGGTCTCCGCTTCGCCCCAGCAGTACCTGGACGGCGTGAGCGACTGGTCGCGGGCCATGACCCGGGCCGACATGGACCGCGTGCGCGAGGACTTCGTGCGCAGCACGCGGCTGGCAGCCGAGGCGGGGTTCGACTGGCTCGAGCTGCATTGCGCACACGGCTACCTGCTGTCCAGCTTCATTTCCCCGCTGACCAACCAGCGCACGGACGAGTACGGCGGCTCGCTGGAGAACCGGCTGCGCTACCCGCTGGAGGTGTTCCGCGCCATGCGCGCCGCGTGGCCGGCGCAGCTGCCGATGTCGGTGCGCATTTCGGCGCACGACTGGGTGGAGGGCGGCATCACGCCCGACGACGCGGTGGCGATCGGCCGGGCCTTCAAGGCGGCAGGCGCCGACATGATCGACTGCTCCTCCGGCCAGGTCAGCAAGCAGCAACAGCCCGTGTACGGCCGCATGTACCAGACGCCGTTTGCCGACCGCGTCCGCAACGAAGCGGGGATCGCGACCATCGCCGTGGGCGCGATCTCCGAAGCCGATCATGTGAACAGCATCATCGCCGCCGGCCGCGCCGACCTGTGCGCGGTGGCGCGGCCGCACCTGGCCAACCCGGCCTGGACACTGCTCGAGGCTGCGAAGATCGGCTTCATGGACGTGGCGTGGCCCAAGCAGTACCGCTCGGCCAAGACCCAGCTGGAGCGCAACCTGGAGCGCGAGAAAACCATGGCGGCGCAGGCCGCCGGCCTGTCGCCGCTGGAGCAGGCCAACCAGGCCCAAGGCGTTTAAGGAGACCCTGATGAACGAAACCGATCGCGTCGACCCGGCGCTGGCCGCCGGCAACCGCAAGCGCCTGGCGGACTACCGCGCCGCCCATTTCCTGTGGGAAGTGAAGGACGCCGTGGCCACCGTCACGCTCAACCGGCCGGAGCGCAAGAACCCGCTGACCTTCGACTCCTACGCCGAGCTGCGCGACCTGTTCGGGCAGCTGCAGCTACGCGACCGACGTGCATGCGGTGGTGGTGACCGGCGCCGGCGACAACTTCTGCTCCGGCGGCGACGTGCACGAGATCATCGGCCCGCTGGTGCGGCTGAAGGCGCCCGAGCTGCTGATGTTCACCCGCATGACCGGCGACCTGGTCAAGGCCATGCGCGCCTGCCCGCAGCCGATCGTCGCGGCGGTGGACGGCGTGTGCGCCGGCGCCGGCGCGATCGTGGCGATGGCCTCCGACATCCGGCTCGGCACCGCGCGCAGCAAGACGGCCTTCCTGTTCAACCGCGTCGGCCTGGCGGGCTGCGACATGGGCGCGTGCGCCATCCTGCCGCGCATCGTCGGCCAGGGCCGCGCCAGCGAGCTGCTCTACACCGGCCGCTCGCTCGGCGGCGAGGAGGGCGAGCGCTGGGGCTTCTTCAACCGGCTGTGCGCGCCCGAGGCGGTGCTGGCGGATGCGCAGCAGCTGGCGCTGGAGCTGGCGCAAGGGCCCGACCTTCGCCAACGGCATCACCAAGACCATGCTGCACCAGGAATGGGCCATGACCATCGAGCAGGCGATCGAGGCCGAGGCGCAGGCGCAGGCGATCTGCATGCATGACGGAGGATTTCTCCGCGCGCCTACCACGCGTTCGTCGCCAAGCAGAAGCCGCGCTTCGAAGGCAACTGAAGGCACCCCATGAGCGACACCCGTTACCTCGACTGGCCGTTCTTCGAAGAGCGGCACCGCGCTGCTCGCGCGCGAGCTCGACGCCTGGGCGGCCGCGCATGTGCCGCACGGGCACGGCGCGGACGTGGACGCCGAATGCCGCGCGCTGGTGCGCTCGCTCGGCGCGGCCGGCTGGCTGCGCCACGCGGTCGGCGGCCGGCCGCACGGCGCGGCCGATGCGATCGACACCCGCGCGATCTGCCTGATCCGCGAGACCCTGGCGCGCCACAGCGGCCTGGCGGATTTCGCGTTCGCCATGCAGGGCCTGGGCTCGGGCGCGATCAGCCTGCAGGGCACGCCGCGAACAGAAGGAGCGCTACCTGCCGCGGGTGGCGCGCGGCGAGGCGATCGCGGCCTTCGCGCTGTCCGAGCCGGAAGCAGGCTCCGATGTGGCGGCGATGCAGTGCAACGCCCACGTCGAGGGCGGCGCATGCCGTCCTCAACGGCGAGAAGACCTGGATCTCCAACGGCGGCATCGCCGATTTCTACGTCGTCTTCTGCCGCACCGGCGAGGCGCCGGGAGCGCGGGGCATCTCGGCCTTCATCGTCGATGCGGGCACGCCGGGGTTCGAGATCGCCGAGCGCATCGACGTGATCGCGCCGCATCCGCTGGCCAGGCTGCGCTTCACCGACTGCCGCGTGCCGCTGTCGCAGCGCGTGGGCGAGGCAGGCGAGGGCTTCAAGGTCGCGATGCGCACGCTGGACGTCTTCCGCACCTCGGTCGCCGCGGCGGCGCTGGGCTTTGCCCGCCGCGCGCTGGACGAGGCGCTTGCGCCGCGCCACCACCCGCAAGATGTTCAACCAGGTGCTGGCCGACTTCCAGCTCACGCAGGCGAAGCTGGCGCAGATGGCCACCACGATCGACAGCTCGGCGCTGCTGGTCTACCGCGCCGCCTGGCAGCGCGACCAGGGCCGGGGCGTGACGACGCGAAGCGGCGATGGCCAAGCTCACCGCCACCGAGGGCGCGCAGCAGGTGATCGACGCCGCCGTGCAGATCTTCGGCGGGCTGGGCGTGGTGAGCGGCGAGACGGTGGAGCGGCTGTACCGCGAAATCCGCTCGCTGCGCATCTACGAAGGCGCGACCGAAGTGCAGCAGCTCATCATCGCGCGGGAATTGCTCAAGGAAACCCGATGAACCCCCAAGTGATCCTTCCCCCCGGCTGGCCCCGTCCCAGGGGCTACGCCAACGGCGTCGTCGCCAGCGGCCGGATGCTGTTCATCGCCGGCATGATCGGCTGGGACGCGCAGGGCGTCTTCCACAGCGACGATTTCGTGACGCAGGTCAAGCAGGCGCTGCAGAATGTCGCGGACGTGCTTCGCGAGGCGGGCGGCGTGCCCGAGAATATCGTGCGGATGACTTGGTACGTGACGGACAAGCGGGAGTACCTGGCGGCGTCGGGGGACATCGGCCGGGCCTACCGCGAAATCATCGGGGCTTACAACGCCGCGATGACCGCCGTCGAAGTGACGGCGCTGATGGAAGACCGTGCCAAGGTCGAGATCGAGGTCACCGCGGTACTGCCGCAGGCGGCCTAACATTCACTGAATACCCGGAGTTTTCCCATGGCCACTGCCAAAGCTTCCTTCCACTGGGCCGATCCGCTGCTGCTGGACGAACAGATCACCGGCGACGAGCGGGCGGTGCGCGACGCCGCCCAGTCCTACTGCCAGGAAAAGCTGGCGCCGCGCGTGCTCGAAGCCTTCCGCAACGAAAAGACCGACGCATCGATCTTCCGTGAGATGGGCGAGCTGGGCCTGCTGGGCCCGACCATCCCGGAGGCCTATGGCGGCGCCGGCTTGAATTACGTCTGCTACGGGCTGGTCGCCCGCGAGGTCGAGCGGGTCGATTCCGGCTACCGCTCCATGATGAGCGTGCAGTCGTCGCTGGTGATGGTGCCGATCAACGAGTTCGGCAACGAAGCGACGAAACAGAAATACCTGCCCAAGCTCGCGACCGGCGAGTGGATCGGCTGCTTCGGCCTGACCGAGCCCAACCACGGCTCGGACCCCGGCAGCATGGTCACCCGCGCGAAGAAGGCCGACGGCGGCTACAAGTTGTCGGGCAGCAAGATGTGGATCACCAACAGCCCGATCGCCGATGTCTTCGTGGTCTGGGCCAAGGACGACGAAGGCGCGATCCGCGGCTTCGTGCTCGAGAAGGGCTGGAAGGGCCTGTCCGCGCCGGCCATCCACGGCAAGGTGGGCCTGCGCGCCTCCATCACCGGCGAGATCGTCATGGACGAGGTGTTCTGCCCGGAAGAGAACGCCTTCCCCGAAGTGCGCGGCCTCAAGGGCCCCTTTACCTGCCTGAATTCGGCCCGCTACGGCATTGCCTGGGGCGCCCTGGGGGCGGCCGAGGACTGCTGGTTCCGCGCGCGCCAGTACGTGCTGGACCGCAAGCAGTTTGGCAAGCCGCTGGCGGCCAACCAGCTGATCCAGAAGAAGCTGGCCGACATGCAGACCGAGATCACGCTGGGCCTGCAAGGCTGCCTGCGCCTCGGGCGCATGAAGGACGAGGGCACGGCTTCAGTGGAGATCACCTCCATCATGAAGCGCAACTCCTGCGGCAAGGCGCTGGACATTGCGCGGCTCGCTCGCGACATGCTGGGCGGCAACGGCATCAGCGATGAATTCGGCGTGGCGCGCCACCTGGTGAACCTCGAGGTGGTGAACACCTACGAGGGCACGCATGACGTGCACGCGTTGATCCTGGGCCGGGCCCAGACGGGTATTTCGGCGTTTTAGCCCGCTACGGACGCGCGGCGGGGAGGGCGTAGTCCCGTACGAGCGTTGCCGTTCTCGCAGCGACTTCGCGCGACACCGGCTCCGTCACCGCCACGATCACCACATCGAGCGACGGAACGACGTAGATGAACTGGCCGCCGTAGCCCGCGGCGTAGAACGCTGGCCGGTCGTCTCCCTGCGTGGACGAGGTCCACCACAGGTAGCCGTAGCCCCACAGCTTCGCCGGCCCGCGCGGCGGCACGTCCGTCGCGATGTGCCGTGTTGTCGCCTCTTCCACGTAGTGCTTCGACACGACCTGCCGGCCCTGCCAGGCCCCGCCGTCGAGCATCATGCGTCCCATGCGCAACAAGTCGGGCGCGGCCAGCCGCAGCCCCGCCGCTCCCTCCGGGTTGCCGTCGGCGCTGGCAGACCATTCGAAGGTCCCGATCCCCAGCGGCCGGAACAGCTCGTCCCGCGCGAAGTCCTTCAGAGGCACATTGAGCCTGCGCGACAGCGCTGCCGCCACCAGCTGCGCATCGAGGTTGCTGTACGCGAAGCGGCTGCCCGGCTCGCTTGCCAGGGGCCGGCCCAGCGCGTGCTGCAGCAGCCCTGGCGAGTAGAAGCGCTGCAGAAAATCGTTGTAGTCGGCGTCCGCGCTGAGCCCGCCACGGTCAAAGCCCGGCGATAGCGTGAGCAGGTGGCGCAACGTCACGCGCTGGAGTTTTCCCGCGTCGGGCCCCTGCGCGTATTCCGGGAAGAAGGCTGCGAGCGGCTCGTCGATGCGCAACAGCCCGCGATCGGCGGCGATGCCTACCAGGATGGACGTCACCGACTTCGTGACCGACGCGATGTTGACGAGCGTGGCGGACGTAGTGTCGGCACGGTAATGCTCGAACGTCAGCTTGCCGCCGCGCTCGATCAGCAGGGCGCGCACGCGGGGGCTGGTGCGCAGTTGGGCCTGCAGCGCATCGAGGGGCGCCGATTGCGCTTGCGACCCTGGCGCGGTGAAGGCGAGGGCGCAGGCGAAGAGGAGGCAGCGAATCGCAATCAAGGGTCCGCGGGCGCAAGCCCGATCAGGCCGGCACCGGCGCTCGCCTGAAATACTGCATCGCCAGCGCGGCGATCACGAGGCCGATGCCCAGCAGGTCGGCTGCGGTGGTGGGGTAGACGAGCGCGAATCCGGCCACCAGCAGCATTACCCGCTCGATCAGCGTCGTGCGCTTGAAAGCCCAGCCCTGGAACCCCGCGGCCAGCGCGGCGACGCCGAGCGCGGCAGTGAAGGTCACCTCGGCGATCGACCACCAGTTGGCAGTGGCCAGGGCCTTCGTCGATCCCATCAGGAGCAGGCCGAGGCCGCTCGGGTCGAGCACGAACATGAAGGGGACCAGGAACGCCGGCACGGTGTACTTCCAGCACTGCATGGTCGTCTTGTACGGATCGCCGCCCGTGATGGCCGCGGCCGCGAAGGGCGACAGGGCCGTCGGCGGCGACACTTCGGAAAGCACCGCGTAATAGAAGATGAACATGTGCGCCGCGAAGTCGGGCACGCCCAGCTTGATGAGGGCGGGCGCGGCGATCACGGCGCAGATGATGTACGAGGCCGTCACCGGCACGGCGAGTCCGACGATCCACACCACCAGCGAGGTGTAGACGGCCGTGAGCAGCAGCGAGCCGGCCGCCAAGTCGATCACGATGGAGCTGAACTTCAGGCCCAGGCCGGTGAGCGTGACGACGCCCACGATGATGCCCGCGCCGGCGCAGGTGGCCGCCACGTTCAGCACGCCGATCGAGCCGCCCTCCAGCGCCTTGACGAGAGGCGATTCCCACAGCTGTTTCAGGATCGGCCCCCGGCCGCGGAACACGTCGTAGGGCAGGAGCGCGCATTCGCGCCGGAGGAAGCTGGTGACGGCGGACACCACCGTGGCCCAGAACACCGAGAGCACCGGCGAGAAGCCCCACATCATGAAGACGACGATCGAGACCAGCGAGAGGAAGTGGAACCAGTACTTGCGCGTGAGGTTCCAGAGCGTGTCGACCTTCTCGAACACGGTGTTGCCCATGCCGTACTTGCGCGCGTCGATCTCCACCATCAGGAACAGCGCGAGGTAGAACAGCAGCGTCGGGATCACCGCCATCAGCAGCACGTCGAGGTAGGAGATCTTGAGGAACTCGGCGATCAGGAAGGCCGCCGCGCCCAGCACCGGCGGCGAGATGATGGCGCCCAGCCCGCCCGCGGCCAGCAGCCCGCCGGCGGCGTTGCTGCTCGTAGCCCACCTTGGCCAGCATCGGCTAGGCCACCGAGCCCAGCGTCACGGTGGTCGCCACGCCCGAGCCCGAGGGCCCGCCCAGCAGGAAGGAGGCCAGCACCACGGTGCGCCCCGCGCCGGTGGGCTTGCCGCCCATGGCCGAGAACGAGAAGTCGATGTAGAACTTGCCGGCGCCCGAGTACTGCAGGAAGGCGCCGAAGATGGTGAACAGGATGATCAGCGACGAGGAGACGTCCACCGCCACGCCGAAGATGCCCTCCAGCGTCATGTACAGGTCGCCGATGAGCCGGCCGACCTCGTAGCCCTTGTGCGTCCAGGGGCTGGGCAGGTAGGCGCCGAACAGCGCATACAGGATGAACGCGCCGGTGACGGCCGGCATGATCCAGCCGGAGGTGCGGCGCATGGCCTCCAGCACCAGCGCGATCAGCGCGACGCCGAAGACGATGTCCCAGGGCAGGGGCGTGGTGTTGCGGTCCATGAAGTCGTCGCCGCCCTTGAGGGCAGTAGACCACCACCGCGATCGACGCCGCGGCCGCGACGATGTCCCACCACATGATCCGGTGCCGGAAGCGCCGGGCGACCGGGAACAGCAGGAAGCGTCAGGAACAGCACGAAGCCGACGTGGATCGGCCGCAGGTCCTGCGTGGGCACGATGGCGTAGGCCGTGTAGAGGTGGAACACCGACATCACCACGGCGACGACCGTGATGAAGCCGGCCCGCCAGCCGGTGAACTGGTTGGCCGCGCCTTCCTCCTCCTCGATGAACTCCTCCGCCTTCGACAGCGCCTCCTCGCTCACCACGGCGGCCGGCTCAGACATGCGCACATCTCCTTGTGTGTGCCGCCACGGGCGGCCTGTTGGAATCGCGGAGGACCGGCAACAAAACCCCGCCGGTCGGCGGGGTGGAGTGCGGCATCAGTTGAGCTTGATGCCCTTTTCGGCGAAGTACTTCACCGCGCCTGGATGGAACGGGCATCGGCGAGGCCGACGCCTTCTGGTTCTCGAGCTTGAAGTTCTCGGCTTCCTTGTGCACCGCGATCAGGTCGGTGCGCCGGTCGAAGATGGTCTTGACGATGTTGTAGGCGGTCTTGTCGTCCATGCTGGCGTTGGCCACCAGCAGGTTCATCACGGTGGCCTGCTTGTTGTCGGCGTCCATGCCCTTGTAGGTCGCCTTGGGGATGGCGTCCTCGACGTAGAGGTTGCCGTATTTCTGGTTCATCTTGGCCACGACTTCGGAGTGGTCGACCATCTTGATCTTGGTGCCGGGCGTGTTGGCCAGGTCCGTCACGGCTGCCGTGGGCAGGCCGCCGACCCAGAAGAAGGCGTCGATCTTGTTGTCCTTCATGGCGTTGACCGACTCGGCCACGCCCAGGCGCTCGCGCTTGACGTCCTTGTCCTTGTCGAGGCCGGCGGCCTCGAGGATGCGGAAGGCCATCACTTCGGTGGCGCTGCCGGGCGAGCCGGTGGAGATGTGCTTGCCCTTCAGGTCGGCCAGCTTGTTGACGCCGCGGCCCTCGACGGAGACGACGTGCATGCGGTTGGGGTACAGCACCATCAGCGTGCGCAACGGGGATCTTGTTGCCCTTGAACTTGTCCTCGCCCTTGAGGGCGTCCAGCCCGGCGTCGGCCATGGTGAAGCCGACGTAGGGCTTGTCCGTGCCGATGAGCTTGAGGTTGTCGACCGAGCCGCCGGTGACTTCGGCGGTGGCCTGCATGCCGGGCACGTACTTGGACAGGACGGCCGCGAGGCCGCCGCCCATCGGGTAGTACACGCCGCCGGTGCCGCCGGTGGCGATCGAGATGTTCTGGGCGCTGGCCAGCGAGGCGAATGCGAAGGCCGATAGCGCGAGGACGATGCGCAACAGGAAGCCGGTCATGTACTTGTCTCCATGTGGATGGGAAAGGCCCCCGCAGTCGGGGACGGGCCGGCACATGCTAGGCGAGCGGTTGTTCCACTGTCAATGCGCTTAAACGCTTGCTGCTTTGGTACTCGGCTGGCCCGTGGGCGCCCGGACCCGCTCATCAGGCAGCCGCTTCGAGCCCGTTGCGGAAATGTTCCTGCATCCGCTTCACGGCGGCCTTCGCGTCGCGGTGGGACAGCGCTTCCATGATGGCGCGGTGCTCGAGCATCGACTCGCGCACGCGCCCGGACTTGAGCAGGGAGTTCTGGCGATTGAGCTTCATCACCTTGCGCAGGTCGGCCACCATCTGGTCGCGCCAGCGGTTGCCGGCGATTTCCAGCAGGCGCATGTGGAAGCGCTCGTTGATCGCGAAGAACTTGTCCCGGTTGGCGGCGGCGCTCTCCAGTTCCTTGTGCAGGACCTGCAGGTCTTTCAGTTCGGCATCGGTCGCGCGCTCGGCCACCACGCCGGCGGCGTCGCTTTCCAGCAGGGCGAGCAGGTGATAGACGTCGGTCAGGTCCTTTTCCGACACCTCGGTCACGTAGGCGCCGCGCCGCACCTTCATCGTGACCAGGCCCTCGGCGGCCAGCACCTTCAGCGCCTCGCGCAGGGGCGTGCGGCTGATGCCGTATTCCTCGGCCAGCTTCATCTCGTCGATCCAGCTGCCGGGCTCCAGCTCACGCTTGAAGATGCGCTGGCGCAGCAGCTCGGCCACCTCCTGGTAGAGGGCGCGCGGGGCGAGCGAAAGGGCGGGCATGAGGTAATTCTACGTTGAACTTGAATTCTTTATCAATAATTATGAATGATGTAAGATAGGCAGGCAAAAAAGCGCACAGTTGCCCCACCACGGCCCCAACACCGGAACCGAACCATGAGCCAGCCCGACCCCGAATTCGCGCCGTCCAACCTGGAAGCCTGGGCCCTTGCCGCCGCCAGATCGGCGCCGCGGCGGGGATCTGGGCGCCCTGGACTGGGTGACGCCCGACGGCATCGCCGTCAAGCCGCTGTACACGGCGCAGGACCTGAAGGGCCTGCCGCACACCGACACCTTGCCGGGCTTCGAGCCCTACCTGCGCGGGCCGCAGGCCACGATGTACGCGGCGCGGCCCTGGACCATCCGGCAGTACGCGGGTTTTTCGACCGCCGAGGAATCCAACGCCTTCTATCGCAAGGGGCTGGCCGGCGGCGGGCAGGGCGTCTCGGTGGCGTTCGACCTGGCCACCCACCGCGGCTACGACAGCGACCACCCGCGCGTGACGGGCGACGTCGGCAAGGCGGGGGTGGCCATCGACTCGGTCGAGGACATGAAGATCCTGTTCGACGGCATCCCGCTGGACAAGGTGTCGGTTTCCATGACCATGAACGGCGCCGTGCTGCCGGTGCTGGCGGGCTACGTGGTGGCGGCGGAAGAGCAGGGCGTGTCGCAGGACAAGTTGAGCGGGACCATCCAGAACGACATCCTCAAGGAGTTCATGGTCCGCAACACCTACATCTACCCGCCCAAGCCGAGCATGCGGATCATCGGCGACATCATCGAGTACACGGCGAAGAACATGCCGAAGTTCAACTCGATCTCGATTTCCGGCTACCACATGCAGGAAGCCGGGGCGAACCAGGCGCTGGAGCTGGCCTTCACGCTGGCCGACGGCAAGGAATACGTGAAGACGGCGCTGGCCAAGGGCCTGGACGTGGACGACTTTGCCGGCCGCCTGTCGTTCTTCTGGGCGATCGGCATGAACTTCTACCTGGAAGTGGCCAAGATGCGCGCGGCCCGCCTGCTGTGGTGCCGCATCATGAAGGGCTTCAACGCCAAGAGCCCCAAGAGCCTGATGCTGCGCACGCACTGCCAGACGTCGGGCTGGTCGCTGACCGAGCAGGACCCCTACAACAACATCGTGCGCACCACCATCGAGGCCATGGCCGCGGTGTTCGGCGGCACGCAGTCGCTGCACACCAATTCCTTCGACGAGGCCATCGCGCTGCCTTCGGCGTTCTCGTCGCGCATCGCACGCAACACGCAATTGATCATCCAGGAAGAGACGCACATCCCGAACGTCATCGACCCCTGGGCCGGCAGCTACATGATGGAGAAGCTGACGCAGGACATGGCGGATGCCGCCTGGAAGATCATCGAGGAAGTCGAAGCCATGGGCGGCATGGTGCGCGCCGTGGATTCGGGCTGGGCCAAGCTGAAGATCGAGGCCGCGGCGGCGGAAAAGCAGGCCCGCATCGACTCGGGCCGCGACGTGATCGTCGGCGTCAACAAGTACCGCCTGGAGAAGGAAGGGCAGCACGACATCCTGGAGGTCGACAATGTGCGGGTGCGGGACCAGCAGGTCGCGCGCCTGGCTTCCATCCGCGCGAAACGCGACGCTGTCAAGGTGCAGGCGGCGCTCGACGCGCTCACGGCAGCCGCCGAGAAGGGCGACGGCAACCTGCTCGACCTGAGCATCCGGGCCGTGCGCCTGCGCGCGACGGTGGGCGAGGTGTCGGATGCGCTGGAAAAGGTTTTCGGGCGCCATCGCGCCGATACGCAAAAGGTGACCGGTGTGTATGCAGCTGCCTATGACTCGGCCGAAGGCTGGGAACAACTCAAGTCCGAAATCGCCGCGTTCGCCCAGGAGCAGGGCCGGCGGCCGCGCGTGATGATCTCCAAGCTGGGCCAGGACGGCCACGACCGCGGCGCCAAGGTGGTGGCCACGGCCTTCGCCGACCTGGGCTTCGACGTCGACATGGGCCCGCTGTTCCAGACCCCCGAGGAGTGCGCGCGCCAGGCGATCGAGAACGACGTGCACGCGGTCGGCGTGTCGACGCTGGCGGCCGGCCACAAGACGCTGGTGCCCGCGATCATCCAGGAGCTGCGGAAGCAGGGTGCCGACGACATCATCGTGTTCGTCGGCGGCGTGGTGCCGCAGCAGGACTACGACTACCTCTACAAGGCCGGGGTGAAGGGCATCTACGGCCCCGGCACGCCGATTCCCGCGAGCGCGAAGGACGTGCTCGAGCAGATCAGGAAGGCGCTTGCCGCGAAATGAGCGCTGGTCTCCTGGCCGCCAAGATCGCGCTCGGCCCTGTGCTGTTGCCACAGGCGAAGTGGCTTCAGCGCAAGGCCCTGCGCCTGCCTGAGCCGGCCGGCCCGCGTGAGGGCCAGGTTGGCGAGGGGCCGCTGGCCTTGAGCATCCTGGTGGTGGGCGATTCTTCGGCCGCTGGCGTGGGCGTGGCCGACCAGGCGCAGGCGCTGGCGCTGCCATTGGCGCGCAGGCTGAACGCACGCCTGGGCGCGGCCGTGGCGTGGCAGCTGGTGGCGCAAACCGGTGTCAACACGGCCGAAGCCCGCGCGCTCGTCAGGAAGACCCCGCTGCGCGCGGCGGACGTGGTGGTCACGGCGCTGGGCGTCAATGACGTCAGCTCGCAGACTTCCGCGCCGCGTTTCGTCAGCCAGACCGCGTTGCTGTGGGCGGATCTGCAGGAGCGCGCCGGCGCACGCTGGGCCGTGCTGTCGGGCCTGCCGCCCATGCACATGCTGTCCGCGGTCCCGCATCCCCTGCGCTGGTACCTGGGCCGGTATGCCGCATGGCTGGACGCGGCCGTGCGTGACTGGAGCGAAGACCAGGGGCTGGGCTTCTGCCCCCTGGACTGGGCGTCCGACCCTGCGTCACTGGCGCATGACGGCTTCCATCCCGGCCCGCAGCTTTACCCGCAATGGGCGGATCGGCTGTGCGAACTCGTGCTGCAGGACCGGCCGCGATGGGCGAGGCGGTCATGACCCGGGTGAAAGGCATTCTCGAGGGCCCCGGGACGGCGCAGCGCCGGGCCATCGCCAAGGCAATCACATTGCTGGAGTCCACGCGCGCGGACCACAAGCGCGAAGCCGATCAGCTGCTCACCGCACTGCTGCCGCACACGGGCAAGGCCTTCCGCCTCGGCATCAGCGGGGTGCCGGGCGTGGGCAAGAGCACCTTCATCGAAGCGCTGGGCCTGTACCTGATCGCCAAGGGGCACCGCGTTGCCGTGCTCACGATCGACCCGTCCAGCACGGTGTCGGGCGGCTCCATCCTGGGCGACAAGACACGCATGGAAAAGCTCTCCGTGCACGAGATGGCGTACATCCGGCCCAGCCCCTCCAGCGGCACGCTGGGCGGCGTGGCCGAGAAGACGCGCGAAGCCATGCTGGTCTGCGAGGCGGCAGGCTACGACGTCGTGATCGTGGAGACGGTCGGCGTGGGCCAGAGCGAGACAGCCGTCGCCGGCATGACGGACATGTTCGTCCTGATGCAGCTGCCCAATGCCGGCGACGACCTGCAGGCGATCAAGAAGGGCGTGATGGAGCTGGCCGACCTGGTGGTCATCAACAAGGCCGACATCGACGCCGACGCGGCGACGCGGGCCCAGGCCCAGATCACCAGCGCGCATGCGCATCTTCGGCCAGCACGGCCACCCCGGCCATTCCCAGCACGACCCGGAGATTTGGCACCCGCGCGTCATCCAGCTGAGCGCACTGCTCTCGCAGGGCATCGACCGGTTCTGGACCGAGGTGGAGCATTACCGCCGGCTGCAGACCCTGAACGGCGCGCTCGCCGCGCGCCGCCAGCACCAGTCCCTGTCCTGGATGTGGGAGCAGATCGAGGCCGGCCTGAAGCAGGACTTCAGGCAGCACCCGGCCGTGCGCGAACTGCTGCCGTCCATCACCGCCGAGGTGGGTGCGGGCCGCCTGCCTGCATCCACCGCGGCCCGCCGCCTCCTCAACACAGCCCAACAAAAGCCATAACGAGAGAACGACATGCACGACATACTCGAACAACTGGAAAAGAAGCGCGCAGCGGCGCGGCTGGGCGGCGGCGAGAAGCGCATCGCCTCGCAGCACGGCAAGGGCAAGCTCACGGCCCGCGAGCGGCTGGAACTGCTGCTGGACGAGGGCACGTTCGAGGAATGGGACATGTTCGTCGAGCACCGCTGCACCGACTTCGGCATGGAGAACCAGAAGGTGCCGGGCGACGGCGTGGTGACCGGCTACGGGATGATCAACGGCCGCCTGGTGTTCGTGTTCAGCCAGGACTTCACCGTCTTCGGCGGCGCGCTGTCCGAAGCCCATGCGGAGAAGATCTGCAAGGTCATGGACCAGGCCATGAAGGTCGGCGCGCCGGTGATCGGCCTGAACGACTCGGGCGGCGCGCGCATCCAGGAAGGGGTGGCGTCGCTCGGCGGCTACGCCGACGTGTTCCAGCGCAACGTCATGGCTTCGGGCGTGATCCCGCAGATCAGCATGATCATGGGCCCGTGCGCGGGCGGCGCCGTGTATTCGCCGGCCATGACCGACTTCATCTTCATGGTCAAGGACAGCTCGTACATGTTCGTGACCGGCCCCGAGGTGGTGAAGACGGTGACGCACGAAGAGGTGACGGCCGAGGAACTGGGCGGGGCGATCTCGCACACCACCCGCAGCGGCGTGGCCGACCTGGCATTCGAGAACGACGTCGAGGCGATGCTGATGCTGCGGCGCCTCTACAACTACCTGCCGCTGAACAACCGCGAGAAGGCCCCGGTGCGGCCGAGCAAGGACCCGGCCGACCGCATGGACCTGTCGCTGGACACGCTGGTGCCGGACAACCCCAACAAGCCCTACGACATGAAGGAGCTGATCGTCAAGACCGTGGACGACGGCGACTTCTTCGAGCTGCAGCCCGAGTACGCCAAGAACATCATCGTCGGCTTCGGGCGCATGGAAGGCCAGACGGTGGGCATCGTCGCCAACCAGCCGCTGGTGCTGGCGGGCTGCCTGGACATCAAGAGCTCGATCAAGGCCGCGCGTTTCGTGCGCTTCTGCGACGCCTTCAACATCCCCGTCATCACCTTCGTCGACGTGCCGGGCTTCATGCCGGGCACCTCGCAGGAATACGGCGGCATCATCAAGCACGGCGCCAAGCTGCTGTATGCGTATGCCGAGTGCACCGTGCCGAAGATCACCGTCATCACGCGCAAGGCCTACGGCGGCGCCTACGACGTGATGAGCTCCAAGCACCTGCGCGGCGACGTCAACTTCGCCTGGCCGAACGCCGAGATCGCGGTGATGGGCGCCAAGGGCGCGGTGGAGATCATCTTCCGCGAGGACAAGGGCGACCCGGCCAAGCTGGCCGCCCGCGAGGCCGAGTACAAGGCGCGCTTCGCCAACCCGTTCGTCGCGGGCGCCCGCGGCTTCATCGACGACGTGATCCTGCCGCACGAAACCCGCAAGCGGATCTGCCGTTCGCTGATCATGCTGCGCGACAAGAAGCTCGAGAACCCGTGGCGCAAGCACGGCAACATTCCGCTGTGATGGCCCGAGGAGACAACAACATGTTCACCAAGATCCTCATTGCCAACCGCGGCGAGATCGCCTGCCGCGTCATCCTCTCCGCCCGCAAGATGGGCATCAAGACCGTCGCGGTCTATTCCGATGCCGACGCCGACGCGCGCCACGTGGAACTGGCGGACGAAGCCGTCAATATCGGGCCGCCGCCGTCGCGGGACTCCTACCTGCAGGCCGACAAGATCATCGCGGCGTGCAAGCAGACGGGCGCGCAGGCCGTGCACCCGGGCTACGGCTTCCTGTCCGAGAACGAGGCGTTCGCCAGGCGCGTGGAGGAAGAGGGCATCACCTTCATCGGCCCCAAGCACTACTCCATCGCCGCGATGGGCGACAAGATCGCGTCCAAGAAGCTGGCCAACGAGGCCAAGGTCAACACCATTCCCGGCTGGAACGACGCCATCGAGACGGCCGAGCGCGCCGTCGAGATCGCCGGGGACATCGGCTACCCGGTGATGATCAAGGCGTCGGCCGGCGGCGGCGGCAAGGGCCTGCGCGTCGCCTTCAACGACAAGGAGGCCTTCGAAGGGTTCACCTCCTGCCGCAATGAGGCCCGCAACAGCTTCGGCGACGACCGCGTCTTCATCGAGAAATACGTCGAGGAGCCGCGCCACATCGAGATCCAGGTGCTCGGCGACAGCCATGGCAACGTGATCTACCTGAACGAGCGCGAGTGCTCCATCCAGCGCCGCCACCAGAAGGTGATCGAGGAGGCTCCTTCGCCCTTCATCAGCGACGTCACGCGCAAGGCCATGGGCGCGCAAGCCGTGGCGCTGGCCAAGGCCGTGAAATACCAGAGCGCCGGCACGGTGGAGTTCGTGGTCGGCAAGGACCAGAGCTTTTACTTCCTGGAGATGAACACCCGGCTGCAGGTGGAGCACCCGGTGACGGAGAGCATCACCGGACTGGACCTGGTGGAGCTGATGATCCGGGTCGCCGCGGGCGAGAAGCTGCCCCTGACGCAGGCGCAAGTGCAGCGCAACGGCTGGGCCATCGAATGCCGCATCAACGCCGAGGACCCGTTTCGCAACTTCCTGCCGAGCACGGGACGGCTGGTGCGCTTCCAGCCGCCCAAGGAAACCATGTGGGCTTCCGACACGGAACACCTGTACGGCGTGCGCGTCGATACCGGCGTGCAGGACGGCGGCGAGATCCCGATGTACTACGACTCGATGATCGCCAAGCTGATCGTGCACGGCAAGGACCGCAACGAGGCGATCGCGATGATGCGCGAGGCCCTCAACGGCTTCGTCATCCGCGGCATCAGCAGCAACATCCCGTTCCAGGCTGCGCTGCTGGCGCACCCTAAATTCGTCGCGGGTGACTTCAACACCGGCTTCATCGCCGAGCATTACGCCAAGGGCTTCCATGCCGAGGACGTCCCCCACGACGACAGCGACTTCCTGGTGGCGCTGGCGGCCTACGTCAACCGCCGCGCCCTGCAGCGCGCCGCGGGCATCAGCGGCCAGATGCCGGGACATGAGTTCACGGTGGGCGAGGATTTCGTCGTGGTGCTGCTCGACGCAGCGGGCGGCCACAAGCGCCAGGCCGCCGTCGTGCGCGATTTCGAGGCCCAGTCCGGCTCTAGCGCAGTGGAAACCGCGGGCAAGCGCTACGAAATCTGCAGTCCCCGATGGCACCTGGGGGGCGGCCGCATCCGCGGCACGGCCAACGGCCAGCCGTTCACCGCGCAGGTGGAGCGGGGCGTCGGCAAGAACCCGCTCGCGATCCGCATCATCCACAACGGCACGCGGCTGGACACGCTGGTGCTCACGCCGCGTGCCGCGGCGCTGCACGCCCTGATGCCTTTCAAGGCGCCGCCCGACATGAGCCGCTTCGTGCTCTCCCCCATGCCGGGGCTGCTGGTGGACGTGGCCGTGCAGCCCGGCCAGAAGGTGCAGGCCGGCGAGCGGGTGGCGGTGATCGAGGCCATGAAGATGGAAAACGTGCTGTTCGCCGCGGCGGACGGCGTGGTCGCCAATGTGCTGGCCAACAAGGGCGAGAGCCTGGTGGTGGACCAGCCGATCGTGGAATTTGCCTGACATGCGGCGGCGGCAGATCGTTGCCGGCGCAGCTGCGCTCGGCGCTCTCGCGGGCTGTTCCGCGCCGGTTCGCATGGCAGTGCCGGGGCCGGGACAGGGTGCACCCACAGCGCCGCTGCGCCGAATCGGCTTCGGCTCGTGCATCGACCAGACCAAGCCCCAGCCGATCTGGGACACGGTGCTGGCCGACGCGCCGGGCCTCTTCATTTTCGGCGGGGACAATGTGTACGCGAGCGAGCAGCCGTGGTCGCTCGAGCGGCTGGAGCAAGCCTATGCCCTGGAGGCTGCGGTGCCCGGTTTCGACCGGCTGCGCAGGACGGTGCCCCACCTGGCGATCTGGGACGACCACGACTATGGCCTGAACGACGGCGGCGCCGGGTTCCCGCACAAGCAGGCGTCCAAGTCCGCCTTCCTGCGGTTCTGGGGCATCCCGCCGGACGACCCGCGCGGGCAGCGCGACGGCCTGTACCACGCGCAGGTGTTCGGCCCGCCGGGACAGCAGGTGCAGGTGATCCTGCTGGACACGCGCTGGTTCCGCTCGCCGTGGAAAGTGACCGACCAGCGCAACGCGCCGGGCAAGGAGCGCTACCTGCCCGATGCAAACCCCGGCACCACCATGCTCGGCGAAGCGCAGTGGCGGTGGCTCCAGGAACAATTGCGCCAGCCCGCCCAGGTGCGCCTCATCGTCTCGGGCATCCAGGTGATCGTGGAGGGCCACGGCTGGGAACGCTGGGGCAATTTTCCGCTGGAACGCCAGCGCCTGTACCGGCTGATCGCCGAGACGCGGGCGCAGGGCGTGGTCTTCCTGTCCGGGGACCGGCACCTGGGCGCGATCTACCGCGAAACTCAGGGCGTGCCCTATCCCCTGCACGAGCTCACGTCCAGCGGCATCACGCATCCGTGGCGCGAAGCTGCGGAGGCGGGCCCCAATCGCCTGGGCGAGCTCTTCACCGAGCTTCACTATGGCGCCGTCGAGATCGACTGGGAGCGCCAGTCGCTGCAGCTTGCGCTCAAGGACCTCCGCGGCGCCCCCCGGCGCAGCCACACCATCCCCTTCAACGCACTCCAGGCCCACTCATGAACAGTCTTCGCCCTTTCAAGGTCCTCGGCGTCCAGCAGATCGCCATCGGCGCCGCCGACAAGATGCGGTTGCACAAGCTCTGGGTCGACCTGTTCGGCCTGCCGGTCACCGGCACTTTCAAGAGCGACCGCGAGAACGTGGACGAGGACATCTGCACACTCGGCGCAGGGCCTTTTGCTGTCGAAGTGGACCTGATGCAGCCGCTGGACGCGGACAAGAAGCCGGCGGTGCACCAGACGCCACTCAACCATATCGGCCTGTGGATCGACGACCTGCCCCGGGCGGTGGAATGGCTCAGTGCGCAGGGCATGCGCTTCGCACCCGGCGGGATCAGGCGCGGGGCTTCGGGCTTCGACATCTGCTTCGTCCACCCCAAGGGCAACGAAGAGTCGCCCATCGGGGGTGAGGGCGTGCTGATCGAACTGGTCCAGGCACCCCCGGAGGTGACGAAGGCCTTCGAACAGCTGGCACGGGGCCACTGACGCCTCACTGACGGGGATCGGGAATCCCCGAAGAAGCATTTGACTAATCGCAAGCGTAGACTGACCGGTGGGGGCAACAATCGCCCCCAGACCTGAAGGTCCCGGCCCGGGGCCAAGGGTTAAAGGCAAGGAGCCAGCTTTGCAGCGAACCGATATTGCCAATCCGGCCTATTTTCACAAGGTCGTGGATTGCCAATGGGCGTGTCCCGCCCACACCCCCGTTCCCGAATACATCCGTTTGATCGCGCAAGGCCGCTACAGCGACGCCTACATGATCAACTGGACGTCCAACGTCTTTCCGGGCGTCCTCGGGCGCACTTGCGACCGGCCTTGCGAGCCCGCCTGCCGGCGCGGCCGGGTGGAGGAAAACAACGGCGAACACCCCGAACCGGTAGCGATCTGCCGCCTGAAGCGCGTCGCGGCGGACCTGAAGGACGATGTCGGCGCCCGGATGCCGAAGGTCGCGGCCCGCAACGGCAAGCGCGTGGCCTGCATCGGCGCCGGCCCGGCGTCGCTGACCGTGGCGCGCGACCTCGCACCGCTGGGCTACGAAATCACGGTCTTCGACGGCGAGGCCAAGGCCGGCGGGTTCATCCGCACCCAGATCCCGCGTTTCCGGCTGCCCGAATCGGTGATCGATGAGGAAACCGGCTACATCCTGGACCTGGGCGTGCAGTTCAAGAGCGGCCAGCGGATCGAATCCATGAAGGCGCTCATGGGACAAGGCTACGACGCCATCTTCGTCGGTTGCGGCGCGCCGCGCGGCCGCAACCTCGACATTCCCGGCCGCCAGGAGGCCGGCGCGAACATCCATATCGGCATCGACTGGCTGGCCTCCGTGTCGTTCGGCCACATCACCAGGATCGGCCGGCGCGTGATCGTGCTGGGCGGCGGCAACACGGCCATGGACTGCTGCCGGTCGGCCCGCCGGATGGGCGGCGACGACGTCAAGGTCGTCGTGCGCAGCGGCTTCGACGAGATGAAGGCGTCGCCCTGGGAAAAGGAAGACGCGGTCCACGAGGGCATCCCGATCATCAACTTCCACGTGCCCAAGGCATTCGTGCACGAGGGCGGCAAGCTCAAGGGCATGACCTTCGAGATCGTGAAGGCGGAATACGACGCCAAGGGCCGGCGCAAGCTGGTGCCGACGGGCGAGCCGGACCCGTTCTTCGAGTGCGACGACGTGCTGGTGGCCGTCGGGCAGGAAAACGCGTTCCCCTGGATCGAGCGCGACTGCGGCATCGACTTCGACGAATGGGGCCTGCCGAAGCTGGACAAGGACAGCTTCCAGTCCACGGTGCCGAACGTGTTCTTCGGCGGCGACGCCGCCTTCGGGCCCAAGAACATCATCACGGCGGTCGCGCACGGCCATGAGGCTGCGGTGTCGATCGACCGGCTGCTGCACGGCGAGGAAATCTACATCCGGCCCGCGCCGATGACCAACCTGATGTCGCAGAAGATGGGCATCCACGAGTGGAGCTACGACAACGACACCAGCAACGACGCGCGCTTCAAGGTGCCATGGGCCAACGCCCAGAAGGCACTGGCCAGCATCAAGGTGGAAGTCGAGCTGGGCTTCGACGTCGCCACGGCCGTCAAGGAGGCCGGGCGCTGCCTGAACTGCGACGTGCAGACCGTCTTCACCGAAAGCGCCTGCATCGAGTGCGACGCCTGCGTGGACATCTGCCCGATGGATTGCATCACCTTCACCATGGACGGCGCGGAGCCGGACCTGCGACAGCGGCTGAAGGCGCCGGCGCTGAACCTGGCGCAGGCCCTCTACGTGTCGGCGGGCCTGAAGACCGGAAAGATCATGGTGAAGGACGAGGACGTCTGCCTGCACTGCGGGCTGTGCGCCGAGCGGTGCCCGACGGGCGCCTGGGACATGCAGAAATTCCTGCTCAAGACGACACAGGCCGGCCCCGGCTGCCGCGACCGCAAGGTCCCCCAACTGGAGATTGCATGAAGCGCATCGAAGGCATCAACGATTTCGTCATCAAGTTCGCCAACGTGAACGGTTCGGGGTCGGCATCGGCCAACGAACTGTTCGCCAAGGCGGTGATGCGCATGGGCGTGCCGGTGAGCCCGCGCAACATCTTCCCCAGCAACATCCAGGGCCTGCCCACCTGGTACGAGGCCCGGGTGTGCGAGAAGGGCTACCACGGGCGCCGCGGCGGCGTGGACATGATGGTGGCCATGAACCCGCAGACCTGGGACACGGACGTCGCCGAGATCGAGCCGGGCGGCTACCTCTTCTACGACAGCACGCGGCCCCTGCCGCCTTCCAAGTTCCGCGAGGACGTGCACGTCATCGGCATGCCGCTGACCGAGATCACGAACGCGGTGTATTCCGACCCGCGCCAGCGCCAGCTGTTCAAGAACATCATCTATGTCGGCGCGCTTTCGGTGCTGCTCGAAATGGACGAGGCGGTCTTCGAGAAGCTCTTCGCCGAGCAGTACAAGGGCAAGGAGCGCCTGCTCGATTCCAACATCCAGGCGCTGCAGCTGGGCCGGGCATTCGTCAAGGAAAACCTCGAATACCCGCTGGGCATCCGGGTGCGCCGCGCCGACAAGGTGGGCGACCAGATCTTCGTGGACGGCAACAGGGCCGCAGCGCTGGGCTGCCTCTACGGCGGGGCCACGGTCGCCGCCTGGTACCCGATCACGCCGTCGTCTTCCGTGCCCGAGGCGTTCCAGAAATACTGCGACAAGTTCCGCGTCGACCCGACCAGCGGGCGGCACAACTACGCCATCGTGCAGGCCGAGGATGAACTGGCCTCCATCGGCATGGTGGTGGGCGCGGGCTGGAACGGCGCGCGGGCCTTCACGGCCACGTCCGGCCCCGGCATCTCGCTGATGACCGAGTTCATCGGCCTGGCCTATTTCGCCGAGATCCCGGTCACCATCATCAACGTGCAGCGCGGCGGGCCGTCCACCGGCATGCCCACCCGCACCCAGCAGTCCGACCTGTTCGCATGCGCCTATGCCTCGCACGGCGACACCAAGCACGTGCTGCTGTTCCCGCAGGACCCGCACGAGTGCTTCGAGCATTCGGCGGCGGCGCTGGACCTGGCCGATCGCCTGCAGACCCCGATCTTCGTGATGACCGACCTGGACATCGGCATGAACCAGCGGCTGTGCAAGCCGTTCGCCTGGGACGACATGCGCGGCTACGACCGCGGCAAGGTGATGACGGCCGAGGAGCTGGAAGCCGGCAAGGACTTCGGCCGCTACAAGGACGTGGACGGCGACGGCATCCCGTGGCGCACGCTGCCGGGCACCCACCCGACCAAGGGCAGCTTCTTCACGCGCGGCACGACGCGGGACCCGTACGCCCGCTACTCGGAACGCGGACCCGACTACATCTACAACATGGAACGCCTGATCCGCAAGTTCAAGACGGCGGCCGACCTGGTGCCCCAGCCGGTGCTGCGCAGCGCCGCGCAGAAGACCGCGATGGGCGTCATCTACTTCGGATCCACCAGCCCGGCCATGCGCGAGGCGCTGGACGTGCTGGAAGAAGAGGGCGTGCACCTGGATGCGCTGCGGCTTTGCGCCTTCCCGTTCCCGGAGTCGGTGCGGCGCTTCATCGCCGAGCACGACAAGGTGTTCGTCGTCGAGCAGAACCGGGACGCGCAGATGCGCTCGATGCTGATCAACGAAATGGACATCGACCCCGCCAAGCTGGTGCGCGTCCTGCATTACGACGGAACGCCGATCACCGCGCGCTTCATCGCCCGCGCCATTCGCGACAGCGTGGAATCGGCGGCGCCGCATGCCGCCGGCCAGTCCCGCGTCAAGGAGCTCGTATGACCTACCTCACCAAGCCGCGGCTGCACCACCCGACGCTGACCAAGAACAAGGTCGGCTACACGCGGCGCGACTACGAAGGCCGCATCTCCACGCTGTGCGCGGGCTGCGGGCACGATTCCATCTCGGCGGCCATCATCGAGGCCTGCTGGGAGCTGGACATCGAGCCGCACCGCGTTGCCAAGCTCTCGGGCATCGGCTGCAGCTCCAAGACCCCGGACTATTTCCTGGGTGCGTCCCACGGCTTCAACACCGTGCACGGGCGCATGCCTTCGGTGCTGACCGGCGCCAACCTCGCCAACCGCGACCTGCTGTACCTGGGCGTGTCCGGCGACGGCGACTCGGCGTCCATCGGCCTGGGCCAGTTCGCCAATGCGATGCGCCGCGGCGTGTGCATGGCCTACATCGTGGAGAACAACGGCGTCTACGGCCTGACCAAGGGCCAGTTTTCCGCCACCGCCGACCGCGGCTCCAAGAGCAAGAAGGGCGTCATCAACAGCGACAGCCCGGTGGACCTGGTGGCCCTGGCGCTGCAGCTGGGGGCGACCTACGTCGCGCGCAGTTTTTCGGGCGACAAGGCGCAGCTGGTGCCGCTGATCAAGGGCGCGATGGCGCACGGCGGGGCGGCGTTCATCGACGTCATCAGCCCCTGCGTGACCTTCAACAACCATGGCGGCAGCACCAAGAGCTACGACTATGTGCGCCAGCACAACGAGGCGGTGAGCCGCATCGACTTCATCACCCCGCGCAGCGAGATCACCACGATGTACGCTCCCGGAGAGGTGGTGGAGGTGCGCCAGCACGACGACTCCCTGCTGCGGCTGCGCAAGCTGCACGCGGACTACGACCCCACCGACCGCAACGCAGCGATGACCTACATGCAGACGCACCAGGCGCGCGGCGAAGTGGTGACGGGCCTGCTGTACGTGGACCCGCTGGCCACCGACCTGCACTCCGCGCTGAACACCACCACGGCGCCGCTCAACGCCCTGGGCGTCGCCCAGCTTTGCCCCGGCGCGAAGTCACTGGAAAAGATCAACGCGTCCCTGCGCTAGCCATGTGAGCCGCGCCCGGATCCAGAACACCATTTGAAAGGGGCCTGCCATGCCCGCCGAACGCACCGTATTCCAGTCCATGTCCCAAAAGCGCGTCGTCAGCCTGGGACCGAACGCCAGCGTCTGGGAGGCCGCGTGCGTGATGACGGGGGCCAACTGCGGCAGCGTGCTGGTGATGGAGCCGCCCGACAAGCTGCTGGGCATCGTGACCGAGCGCGACCTGATGACGCGCGTGCTGGCCAAGGCCCGCAACCCGGAGGCGACGCGGGTCTCTGAAGTCATGACGCCCAATCCGCAATGCGTGGCGCCGGAGACGCGGGTGTCGGACGCCGTGGTGATCATGATCGAGCGGGGCTTTCGCCACCTGCCCATCGTCGGGCCGGGCCAGAAGATCCTCGGCGTCTTCTCGGTGCGCGACGCGCTGCCGCGCGAGATCGGCAACGCCATGAGCCTGGCCGAGTTCAACGAACAGGTGAACGACGCGCTGGGCTAGCCGCCCTTGCGGGCACGCGCGCGGGCGAGGGCTGCCTCGATCACCGCGCGCTTGCGTTCGCCTTCCGCGCCCTCGGCGCCATGCGTGTGGGCCGGCAGGTCCGCCAGCTTCGCACGCGCCTTTGCTTCCAGCCGCTGCGCGTTCTCCTGCTCCTCGCGGGCGGTGCGCAGGCAGTGGAATTCGTAGCGCTCCAGGGCCTCGTCCGCCTGGCGCTGCGACCACGCCTGCCACCCCGTGCGTTCGCCGGTCACGTTCTCCAGGCTGATGCAGTCCACCGGGCAGGCCGGGATGCACAATTCGCAGCCCGTGCAATAGGGCTCGACCACCGTGTGCATGAGCTTGTTGCTGCCCACGATCGCGTCGGTGGGGCAGGCCTTGATGCAAAGCGTGCAGCCGATGCACCAGGCCTCGTCGATCACGGCGACCGTGCGCGGGCCTTGCGCGCCATTCGCTGGATTGAGGGGCAGGACGGGGCGGCCCGTCAGCCGGGCCAGCCGTGCGACGCCTTCGGCCCCGCCGGGCGGGCACTGGTTGATTTCGGCTTCGCCCGCGGCGATGGCCTGGGCATAGCCCGCGCAGTCCGGATAACCGCAGCGGGTGCACTGGGTCTGGGGCAGGGCGGCGTGCAGCCGCGCGGCCAGCGCCTTCACCTCAAGCCGTGGCCCGCCTGCGGCCGGACTTGCGCACCGGCGCGATTTCCAGGGCGGTCGATCGCTTGTTGGTGCCGGGCACGGCCGGCCCCTCGTTGAACTGCAGGATGAAGTCGCGCACCTGCGGGTAGACGACCTCGCGCCAGCGGCGGCCGCTGAAGATGCCGTAGTGGCCGGCGCCCTTGACTTCCAGGTGCTTCTGGCGCGCCTTCGGCACGTCGTAGCACAGCACGTGGGCGGCTTCGGTCTGGCCGGAGCCGGAGATGTCGTCCAGCTCGCCTTCGATGGTGAAGTGCGCCGTGGTCTTGATGTCTTCCGGGCGCACGCGCTCGAGGTCGCCGTCTTCGCGTGATCACGTCCCAGGTGCCGTTGACCAGCGCGAATTCCTGGAACACCACGCGGATGGTCTCCAGGTAGTAGTCCGCGTCCATGTCCAGCACGGCGTTGTATTCGTCGTAGAACTTGCGGTGCGCCTCGGTGCTGGCGTCGTCGCCCTTGATCAGGTTCTTGAAGTAGTCGTAGTGGCTCGACAGGTGGCGGTCCGGGTTCATCGCCACGAAGCCCGTGTGCTGCAGGAAGCCCGGGTAGACGCGGCGGCCGGCGCCCGGGAAGCTGGTCGGGACGCGGTAGATCACGTTGTTCTCGAACCAGTCGTAGCTCTTGTTCATCGCCAGGTTGTTCACGGCCGTGGGCGACTTGCGCGCATCGATCGGGCCGCCCATCATGGTCATGGTCAGGGGCGTGACTTCGCCGCGCGAGGCCATCAGCGAGACGGCGGCCAGCACCGGCACCGTCGGCTGGCAGACGCTGATCACGTGGCAGTTGCCGTAGATGCCCTGCAGGTGGCGGATGAATTCCTGCACGTAGTTGACGTAGTCGTCCAGGTGGAATTCGCCCTGCTCGAGCGGCACCATGCGGGCGTTCTTCCAGTCGGTGATGTAGACCTTGTGGTCCTTGAGCATGGTGCGCACGGTGTCGCGCAGCAAGGTGGCGTAGTGGCCGGACAGCGGCGCCACGATCAGCACGGCCGGCTGGCCCTTGAGCCGGGTCAGCGTGGCCGGGTCGTCGGTGAAGCGCTTGAAGCGGCGCAGCTCGCAGAAGGGCTTGTCGATCTCGACGCGCTCGTGGATCGCCACCTCGGTGTCCGTCGACGTTCACGGTCCGGATGCCGAACTGTGGCTTTTCGTAGTCCTTCCACAGCCGGTACATCAGGTCGTAGCTGGCCGAGACGCGCTGCGCGAACGGGTTCTGGCCGAACGGGGACAGCGGATTGCTGTACAGCTTGGAAGCTGCCTGGGCAAAGTCCGCGAATGGCTCCATCATGGAGCGCTGGGTTTCGTAGATCTGGTAAAGCATGTTCCGGGTCCCGTCCTTGTTGCAGTGCAATATAGCACTCGGTAACAGAACGAGGTTGCGGTAGAACTACCAATCTGTGAGGGCAGCCGGCATCCTGTAAGTTCCCGCCCGGAACATCATGAGAGTGGACAGTCTGGTATGAAAAGACGCGGGGTTTTGGGTCATTTGGCGGGCTGGACCCTGCCTGGGGGCTATTTGATGAGCGAAAACACACAGGCAGCGCCGGATTTGGGCCGATTGGCCGGCTTGCAGAAGTCCGACCGCATGCCCGTGCTGTTCCTGGGCCACGGCAGCCCGATGAACGCGATCGAGGACAACGAGTACCGGCGCAGCTGGCAAACCTTGGGCGCCGAATTCGGCCAGCGGCGGCCCCGGCCCCAGCTGATCCTTTGCATTTCGGCGCACTGGCTGACCTCGGGGCTGGTGGCTGACGGGCATGGACAAGCCCAGGACGATCCACGATTTCGGCGGCTTCCCGCAGGCGCTGTTCGACCAGCAGTACCCGGCGCCCGGCGCCCCGGGCGTGGCGGACGGGATCAGCCGCGGCATCGCCCGGCCGCCGGTGGGGCTGGACCGCAAGGAATGGGGCCTGGACCATGGCACCTGGTCGGTGCTCAAGCCGATGTTCCCCAAAGCGGACATCCCCGTGGTCCAGCTCAGCATGGACTACTCGCGCCCGCCGGCCGAGCATTTCGCCCTGGGCCGGCAGCTCATGGGCCTGCGCGAGCAGGGCGTGCTGATCGTCGGCAGCGGCAACATCGTGCACAACCTGCGGGCCGTGCGGCGCGACGCCGCGGCCCACCAGGCGTACGACTGGGCGGTCGAGTTCGACAGCGAAGATCGCCGCGCAGGTGGAAAAGGGCGACCTGGCGGGGCTGGCGGACTTCCAGAAGCTGGGGCCGGTCGCGCAGCTGGCGCACCCCACCCACGACCACTACCTGCCGCTGCTCTATGCGGCGGGCGCGGTCGACGCGAAGGAGCCGCCGCGTTTCTTCAACGGCAGCTACCAGGCGGCATCGATTTCGATGCGCTCGGTGGTCTGGGGGTGAAGGCCTGGATCCCGGCCTTCGCCGGGATGATCCAGCGCTGTGCTACTGGATCACCTTCGCGATCGACGCGCACACGTAGTCGATGTTCTTGCTGTTGAGCGCGGCCACGCACATGCGGCCGGTGTCGGTGCCGTAGACGCCGAATTCGCTGCGCAGGCGCACCATCTGGTCCTTGGTGAGGCCCGAGTAGCTGAACATGCCGATCTGCTGGGTGATGAAGCTCATGTCCTGCTTGACGCCGGCCGCCTTGAGCTTTTCCACCAGCGTGATGCGCATCTGCTTGATGCGGCTGCGCATGTCGCCCAGCTCCTTTTCCCACAGGGTGCGCAGTTCGGGCGTGTTGAGCACGGTGGCCACGACCTGCCCGCCGTGGATCGGCGGGTTGCTGTAGTTGGTGCGGATCATGATCTTGAGCTGCGACATCACGCGGCCGGCTTCTTCCTTGTCCTGGCAGAGCACGGAAAGCGCGCCGACGCGCTCGCCGTAGAGGCTGAAACTCTTGGAAAACGAGGTGGAGACGAAGAAGTTCTGGCCGGAGGCGACGAACTTGCCGATCACCGCGCCGTCCTCGGCGATGCCGTAGCCGAAGCCCTGGTAGGCCATGTCGAGGAAGGGCACCAGCTTGCGGGCCTTCACGGCGGCGATCACCTGGTCCCACTGGGCGGGCGTGATGTCGTAGCCGGTGGGGTTGTGGCAGCAGGCATGCAGCACGACGACCGTGCCTTCAGGCGCGAGCGTTGAGCGCCGTCAGCATGCCGTCGAAGTCGATGCCTCGCTTGGCGGCGTTGTAGTAGGGATAGGTTTCGACGGTGAAGCCGGCCTGGCTGAACAGGGCGCGGTGGTTTTCCCAGCTCGGGTCGCTGATGAGGACCTTGGCCGCCGGGTTGAGCTTCTTCAGGAAGTCGGCGCCGACCTTCAGGCCGCCGGTGCCGCCCAGGGCCTGCACGGTGGCGACGCGGCCGGACTTGACGGGCTCGCTTTCGGCCCCAAATACGAGGTTCTTGACGGCCGCGTCGTAGGCCGCGATGCCGTCGATGGGCAGGTAGCCGCGCGCCTTGGGCGCGTCCATCATCTGTTTTTCCGCCGCCTGCACGCATTCCAGCAGGGGCAGCTTGCCGTTGTCGTCGTAGTAGACGCCGACGCCGAGGTTGACCTTGTTCGGGTTGGTGTCGGCGTTGAACTGCTCGTTGAGGCCCAGGATCGGGTCGCGCGGGGCCATTTCGACGGCGGTGAACAGAGACATGGGGTTCCTTGCAAGTTGTCAGTAGCAGGGGGGCGCAAGCGCACGGGGTGGCCGGGGTTGCTGTACGCTGTCCGGTTGCCCCATTTTAAGCCGTCATCTACGGGAAATCCCCAACCTCTTCCATGCAAGTGATCACAGAAGCGACGCCGGTCAAGAAAGACGGCGAATTCATCAGTTTTCCGGATTCGCCGTTCGAGCTGTTCCTGCCTTACCCGCCGGCCGGCGACCAGCCCACGGCCATCGAGAAGCTGGTCGAAGGGGTGCGCGACGGCGAGGTGTTCCAGACCCTGCTGGGCGTCACCGGCTCGGGCAAGACCTTCACCATGGCGAACGTCATCGCCCGCCTGGGCCGGCCGGCGATCGTGTTCGCGCCCAACAAGACGCTGGCCGCGCAGCTGTACAGCGAGTTCCGCGAGTTCTTCCCGAAGAACGCCGTCGAGTACTTCGTCAGCTATTACGACTATTACCAGCCCGAGGCCTACGTTCCCCAGCGCGACCTGTTCATCGAGAAGGACAGCTCGATCAACGAGCACATCGAGCAGATGCGCCTGTCGGCCACCAAGAGCGTGCTGGAGCGGCGCGACACGGTGATCGTCGCCACGGTGAGCGCGATCTACGGCATCGGCGCGCCCGAGGACTACACCCAGATGCGCTTCATCACCCGGGTGGGCGACAAGATCGGCCAGCGCGACATCATCAGCCAGCTGATCCGCATGCAGTACAACCGCAACGAGCAGGACTTCTCGCGCGGCACGTTCCGCGTGCGTGGCGACACCATCGACATCTTCCCGGCCGAACACAGCGAGCTGGCGATCCGCGTCGAGCTGTTCGACGACGAGATCGAGTCGCTGCAGCTGTTCGACCCGCTCACCGGCCGCATCCGCCAGAAGGTGCCGCGCTTCACGGTCTACCCGTCCAGCCATTACGTCACGCCGCGCGAAAAGGTGGTGTCGGCGGTGGAGACCATCAAGATCGAGCTGGAGCAGCGCGTGAAGGAATTCGTTTCTCAGGGCAAGCTGGTGGAGGCGCAGCGCATCGAGCAGCGCACCCGGTTCGACCTGGAGATGCTCAGCGAGATCGGCCACTGCAAGGGCATCGAGAACTACACGCGCCACCTTTCCGGCGCGCCGCCCGGCGCGCCGCCGTCCACGCTGACCGACTACCTGCCCAAGGACTCGCTGATGTTCCTGGACGAGAGCCACCAGATGATCGGCCAGCTCGGCGCCATGTACAACGGCGACCGGGCCCGCAAGACCACGCTGGTGGAATATGGCTTTCGCCTGCCCTCGGCGCTGGACAACCGGCCGCTGAAATTCGAGGAGTTCGAGGCGCGCATGCGCCAGGTGATCTTCGTGTCCGCCACGCCGGCGGCCTACGAGCAGGAACACGCCGGCCAGGTGGTGGAGCAGCTGGTGCGCCCGACGGGGCTGGTGGACCCGATGGTGGAGGTGCGCCCCGCCACCCACCAGGTGGACGACGTCCTGCAGGAAATCCGCATCCGCGTCGAGAAGAACGAGCGCGTGCTGATCACGACGCTGACCAAGCGGATGGCCGAACAGCTCACGGACTACCTGTCCGACAACGGGGTCAAGGTGCGTTACCTGCACAGCGACATCGACACCGTGGAGCGGGTGGAGATCCTGCGGGACCTGCGACTGGGCACGTTCGACGTGCTGGTGGGCATCAACCTGCTGCGCGAGGGCCTGGACATTCCCGAGGTGTCGCTGGTGGCCATCCTCGACGCCGACAAGGAAGGGTTCCTGCGCGCGGAGCGCTCGCTGATCCAGACCATCGGCCGCGCGGCGCGCCACCTGAATGGCCGGGCGATCCTGTACGCGGACCGGATGACCGATTCCATGACCAAGGCGATCGGCGAGACCGAGCGCCGCCGGGCCAAGCAGATCATCTACAACGAGGTGCATGGAATCACGCCGCGAAGCATCGTCAAGGAGGTGCGCGACCTGATCGACGGCGTCTACAGCGAAAAGACCAGCCGCGAGATGGAGAAGCAGGAACTGCAGCGGGCGATGGTGGAGGACATGTCCGAGAAGGACGTCGCGAAGGAGATCAAGCGGCTGGAAAAGCAGATGCTGGAGCACGCGCGCAACCTCGAATTCGAGAAGGCCGCGCGGGTGCGCGACCAGCTGTCGCTGCTCAAGGAGCAGGCTTTCGGCGCCGTCGTGCACGACAACGTGATCCCCATCCAGGCCGGCGGCCGCTGAGGAAAAGCCATGCCGGCGAAGTACTCGGTGCTGATGGTCTGCATGGGCAACATCTGCCGCAGCCCCACGGCGGAAGGCGTGCTGCGCCACCAGGTCCGCCAGGCGGGGCTGGAGGGCGAAGTGCGGATCGATTCCGCCGGCACGCTGGACTACCATGTGGGCTCGCCGCCGGACGAACGCAGCCGCCGGCACGCGCTCGAGCGCGGCTACGACCTGTCGGCGCTGCGCGCGCGTCAGGTCAACGCCCGCGACTTCGAGCGCTTCGACCTGATCCTGGCCATGGACTGGGACAACCTGGAGGCGCTGCGCGGACAGTGTCCTGCGGCGCTGCAGCACAAGCTCAGGCGCTTGATGGAATTCGCCCCGGCAGGCTGGGGCGAAGTGGTCGCGGACCCGTATTACGGCGGCGGCGACGGGTTCGAGCGGGTGCTGGACCATGTGGAGCAGGCGTGCAATGGCCTGCTCATCCATATTCAGTCGTCGCTGCGCCAGGCCGGTTGACCCGAATTCCCGGAGTACCCGAGCGGAACCGCGGGGCTTCTGGTATACTTGACCGAAATAGTCAGGAACACGCCACACAACCCGGCAAAGCTGGCCGCCAAGGCGGCGGCGAGGGCCGGCAGGAGCCGGAATCGTGGGCGGGGACGGACCTGGGGAGGGAACACCTCCACAGGCGTTTTGAAGGTTAGGCCAAGCATAAGGAGCTTGCGATGCGACTCACAACCAAAGGCCGTTTTGCGGTCACCGCGATGATCGACCTGGCACTGCGCCAGAACAACGGGCCCGTCACACTGGCGGCGATCAGCCAGCGCCAGCAGATTTCGCTGTCCTACCTGGAACAGCTGTTCGGCAAGCTGCGCCGGCACGAACTGGTGGAATCGACCCGGGGCCCCGGCGGCGGCTACACCCTGGGCCGCAAGGCCACGGAGATCACCGTCGCGGACATCATCGTGTCGGTGGACGAGCCGATCGACGCCACCCAGTGCGGCGGCAAGGAAAACTGCCAGGGCGACGGCGGCCGCTGCATGACGCACGAGCTGTGGGCGGCGCTGAATACCCGCATGGTCGAGTTCCTGGATTCGGTCACGCTGCAAAAGCTCGTGGACGACCAGCTTGCCAAGGGCATGCAGATCGAGGACAAGCCTGCCGTCAAGCGCGCGATTTCCCGCGCAGCCGGTGGTCAAGCCGATCCGCGTGAACGCGCCCAACTCGGTGTTCGCCCTGGGCAACTCGTACGCCAAGTCCTGAGTTTTCCGCTTCATTTGCGCAAACTCAAGGCCGGGACGGTTTCCCAAAAGCCTAATTTCGTTTATTTGCCCGCAGCACAAGCCCGCCATGGACATGACCCCGCACTTCCCGATCTACATGGATTACGGCGCGACGACGCCGGTCGACCCGCGCGTGGTGGACGCGATGATTCCGTGGCTGCGCGAGCATTTCGGCAACCCGGCGTCCCGCAGCCATGCCTGGGGCTGGGAAGCTGAAGCAGCCGTCGAGAAAGCGCGCGGCGAGGTGGCCGACCTGATCGGCGCCGACCCGCGCGAGATCGTCTGGACCTCCGGCGCCACCGAGTCCGACAACCTGGCGCTCAAGGGCGCGGCGCATTTCTACAAGACCCGGGGCAAGCACCTGATCACGGTGAAGACCGAGCACAAGGCCGTGCTGGACACCACGCGCGAGCTGGAGCGCCAGGGCTTCGAGGTCAGCTACCTCGACGTGCAGGAAGACGGCATGCTGGACATCGAGGTGCTGAAGGCGGCGATCCGTCCCGACACCATCGTGGTCAGCGTGATGTTCGTCAACAACGAAATCGGCGTCATCCAGGACATCGCGGCGATCGGCGCGCTGTGCCGCGAAAAGGGCATCATCTTCCACGTCGACGCCGCGCAGGCGACCGGCAAGGTCGAGATCGACGTGAGGAAACTTCCCGTCGACCTGATGAGCCTGGCCTCGCACAAGACCTACGGCCCCAAGGGCATCGGCGCGCTGTATGTGTGCCGCAAGCCCCGCGTGCGGCTGGAGGCGCAGATGCACGGCGGCGGCCATGAGCGCGGCATGCGCTCGGGCACGCTGCCCACCCACCAGATCGTCGGCATGGGCGAGGCCTTCCGCCTGGCCAAGCTCGAGATGGCCGCAGGACAACGCCAAGGCCCACGCATTGCAGAAGCGCCTGCTCGACGGGCTGAAGGACGTCGAACAGGTCTTCATCAACGGCCACCTGGAAAAGCGCGTGCCGCAGAACCTGAACATCAGCTTCAACTTCGTCGAAGGCGAATCGCTGATCATGGGCATCAAGGGCCTGGCCGTGTCGTCGGGCTCGGCCTGCACCTCGGCCTCGCTCGAACCCAGCTACGTGCTGCGCGCCCTGGGCCGCAGCGACGAACTCGCGCACAGCAGCCTGCGCATGACCATCGGCCGCTTCACCACCGAGGAAGAGATCGATTACGCCATCTCCACGATCAAGCAGAATGTGGCCCGGCTGCGCGAGCTGAGCCCGCTGTGGGAGATGTACCAGGATGGCATCGACATCTCGACCATCCAGTGGAGCGCTCACTAGAGCATTTGAGAATTACAGAGGTACCCGAAATGGCCTATTCCGAAAAAGTCGTTGACCACTACGAAAACCCGCGCAACGTCGGCTCCTTCGACAAGGGCGACGAGAGCGTCGGCACCGGCATGGTGGGCGCGCCCGCCTGCGGCGACGTGATGAAGCTGCAGATCAAGGTGAACCCGGCCACCGGCGTCATCGAGGACGCGCGTTTCAAGACCTACGGCTGCGGCTCCGCCATCGCCTCCAGCTCGCTCGTGACCGAATGGGTCAAGGGCAAGACGCTGGACCAGGCCGCGGCGCTGAAGAACAGCCAGATCGCCGAGGAGCTGGCGCTGCCGCCGGTGAAGATCCACTGCTCGATCCTGGCCGAGGACGCCATCAAGGCGGCCGTCGAAGACTACAAGAAGAAGCACACGCATTAGGCTTTCGCGCGAAATGGCAATCTCACTGACAGAAGCAGCAGCACGCCACGTCTCCCGCTACCTCGGCAAACGCGGCAAGGGCGTGGGGTCCGCCTGGGCGTGAAGACCACCGGGTGCTCGGGCCTGGCCTACAAGCTCGAGTACGTGGACGAAATCGCCCCCGAGGACATCGTGTTCGAAGACCACGGCGTCAAGGTCCTGATCGACCCCAAGAGCCTGGCCTACATCGACGGCACGCAGCTGGACTTCGTGCGCGAGGGCCTCAACGAAGGCTTCAAGTTCAACAACCCCAACGAGCGCGACCGGTGCGGCTGCGGGGAAAGCTTCCGGGTCTGATGCCGCGCGACCCGGACAGACCGCCTTCACTTCCGGTGCCGGCGGTTTTTTATCGACGAGATGAACCTCAACCTCCAATCCAGCGACTTCGACCTGTTCGGCGTGCCCGCCCGGTTCGAGCAGGACCGCGCCGCGATCGATGCGCGCTGGAAGGAATTGCAGCGCGAGGCCCATCCGGACAAGTTCGCGGCGCAGGGCCACGCGGCGCAGCGGGTGGCGATGCAGTGGTCCGTGCGCATCAACGAGGCCTACAAGCGGCTCAAGGAACCGCTGCAGGCGCGCCGCCTACCTGTGCGAGCTGCGCGGCAGCCCGATCGACGCCGAAAGCAACACGGCCATGCCGTCCGACTTCCTGGTGGAACAGATGGAATGGCGCGAGGCGCTCGACGAGGCGCGCAGCCCGGCCGACCTGGACGCCCTGCAAGGCGCAGCTGGACCGGTCCCGCAACGAAACGCTGCAGCGCATCGGGCGGCTGCTCGACGAAACCGGCGACGCGGCCGCGGCCGCGCAGCAGGTGAGAGCCCTTATGTTCATCGAGCGCTTCGGGCACGACGTCGAAGCCCGCATCGACCAGCTGGGACAATAGCGCATGGCTCTGTTGCAGATTTCCGAACCCGGCCAGTCGCCCGACCCGCACCAGCGGCGCATCGCGGTGGGCATCGACCTGGGCACCACGCATTCGCTCGTCGCCGCGGTGCGCAACGGCGTGGCCGAGTGCCTGCCGGATGGGCAGGGCGGGGTGATCCTGCCTTCGGTGGTGCGCTACCTGGAAAACGGCGGGCGGCAGATCGGCCACGATGCGCAGGCCGCGCAGGCCGACGACCCGGAAAACACCATCGCCTCGGTCAAGCGCTTCATGGGCCGGGGCCTGGCGGACATCGCCAACCGCGCCAAGCTGCCGTACCAGTTCATCGACAAGCCCGGCATGCTGGCGCTGCAGACGCGGGCCGGCGAAAAGTCGCCGGTCGAGATCAGCGCCGAAATCCTGGCAACGCTGCGCTATCGCGCCGAGGACACGTTCAACGACGACCTCTACGGCGCCGTGATCACGGTGCCCGCCTATTTCGACGAAGCCCAGCGGCAAGCCACCAAGGATGCCGCGAAGCTGGCCGGCATCAACGTGCTGCGCCTGATCAACGAGCCGACCGCCGCCGCCATCGCCTATGGGCTGGACAACGCGAGCGAAGGCATCTACGCCGTCTACGACCTGGGGGGCGGCACGTTCGACATTTCGATCCTGCGCATGACCAAGGGCGTGTTCGAAGTCATCGCGACCGGCGGCGATTCGGCCCTGGGCGGCGATGACTACGACCGCGCGCTGGCCGACTGGATGCTGCACAAGGCGGGCGTGGACATCGCCGGCGCCGGCGACAAGGCCGCGATCAAGATGGCGGCCCGGACCGCCAAGGAAAAGCTGTCTGCCGCGCAGGGCGTGGCGGTGCAGTTTCGCGCCGGCGCCACGCAGGCCGAAGTGACGGTGGCGCGCGCGGACTTCGAGGCCGTCACCGCCGACTTGACCGCGCGCACGATGACGGCCGTGCGCAAGGCCCTGCGCGACGCCAGGCTGGCGAAGGACGACATCCGGGGCGTCGTGATGGTCGGCGGCTCGACGCGCATGCCGCAGGTCCAGCGCGCAGTGGCGGAGTTCTTCGGGCGCGAGCCGCTCACCAACCTGAACCCCGACGAGGTCGTGGCGCTGGGCGCCGCGGTCCAGGCCAACCAGCTGGCGGGCAACAACTCCACCGGCGACCTGCTGCTGCTGGACGTGATCCCGCTGTCGCTGGGCATCGAGACCATGGGCGGGCTGGTGGAGCGCATCGTGCCGCGCAACGAGACGATTCCCACGGCCAAGGCCCAGGACTTCACGACCTACAAGGACGGCCAGACGGCGCTGGCGCTGCACGTGGTGCAGGGCGAGCGCGACCTGGTGCAGGATTGCCGCAGCCTGGCGCGCTTCGAGCTGCGCGGCATTCCGCCGATGGTGGCCGGCGCCGCCCGCATTCGCGTGACGTTCACGGTGGACGCCGACGGCCTGCTCAGCGTCAGCGCGAAGGAGCAGGCCAGCGGCGTCGAGGCACGCATCGACGTCAAGCCTTCCTACGGCCTGTCGGACGAGCAGATCGCGAAGATGCTGCAGGAAAGCTTCACCACCGCGGAGCAGGACATGAAGGCCCGCGCGCTGGCCGAAGCCCAGGTGGACGCGCAGCGCATGCTGCTGGCCACGCAGACCGCGCTGGACGCGGATGGCCACATCCTGGCCGCCACCGAGCGGGCGCACATCGACGCGCTGATGGAACAGCTGCGCAACGTGGCCGCGTCCAGTCACGACGCTGGCGCCATCGAGGCCGCAACCAAGGCGCTGGCCGACGGCACCGAAGCTTTCGCGGCCGAGCGCATGAATCACAGCATCCAGCAGGCGCTCGCCGGCAAGAACGTGGAAACCCTCTAATGGCCATCATCAAGATCCTTCCGCATCCCGAGTACTGCCCGGAGGGCGCGGAAATCACGGCCCCTGCCGGTACCTCCATTTGCGAGGCGCTGCTGGACAACAACATCCCGATCGAGCACGCCTGCGACATGAGCTGCGCCTGCACCACCTGCCACGTGGTCGTTCGCGAAGGCTTCAATTCGCTCAACGAGATGGACGAGAACGAAGAAGACCTGCTGGACCGCGCCTGGGGCCTGGAGCCCAACTCACGCCTTTCCTGCCAGGCCATCGTGGCCCAGAAGGACCTGGTCGTGGAGATCCCGAAGTACTCGATCAACCACGCCAAGGAAAACCACTAGGCGATCGAATAGCCGCCGTCCACCGGGATGGCCGTGCCGGTGACGAAGTCCGAGGCGCTGCTGGCCAGGAAGACGGCGATGCCGGCCAGGTCCGCCGGTTGGCCCCAACGGGCCGCAGGCGTGCGGGCCAGCACCCTTTCGTAAAGGCCGGGCACCTGTTGCCGCGCCCCCTGCGTGAGCTCGGTGTCGATCCAACCGGGCAGCACCGCATTCGCCTGGATGTTGTCCGCCGCCCAGGCGGTCGCGATCGAGCGCGTGAACTGGACGACGCCCCCCTTGCTCGCCCCGTACGCGGCCGCATAGGGCGCGCCGAAGATCGACAGCATCGAGCCGATGTTGATGATCTTCCCCCCGCCGCCTTCCTTCATCAACGCATGCGCGGCGCGGCAGCACAGGAAGATGCTGGTGAGGTTCACGTCCATGACCTGCCTGAATTCCTGCAGGGTCAGTTCATCCGGCTTCTTGCGCACGGTGGAGCCAGCGTTGTTCACGAGGATGTCCAGCCGGCCGTGGCGCACCATCGCATGCTGGAACAGACTCGCGACCTGGTGTTCGTCCGCGACGTCGGCCTCCAGCGCGTCCGCCCGCAGGCCCTCGGCCGTCAATTCCGTCACGGCCCGGGCGGATTTTTCGGCATTCCGCCCGGCGATGATCACCGAAGCGCCGGCCCGGGCCAGTCCGCGCGCCATGCCCAGCCCGATGCCGCCGTTCCCGCCGGTGACCAGGGCGACCTTGCCTGCCAGATCGAACATAAGCAACCTCCGAAAGTGCTTCAGCGCTCAAGCATAATGCCGGCCATGCGCCAGATCGTCCTCGATACCGAAACCACGGGCCTGTCCGCGGAGGGCGGCGACCGGATCATCGAAATCGGCTGCGTCGAACTGTTCGCGCGCAAGCTGACCGGCAACAACAAGCATTTCTACCTGAACCCGGAGCGCGACAGCCATGAGGACGCGCTCAAGGTCCATGGCATCAGCAACGAGTTCCTGCGCGACAAGCCGAAGTTCGCGGCCGTCGCCGACGAACTCATGGACTACCTGGCCGGCGCCGAGATCATCATCCACAACGCAGCCTTCGACGTGGCGTTCCTGAACAGGGAACTGGAGCTGCTCGGCAAGCCGCTGTTCAGGACATTCGTGGGACAGGTGACGGACACACTGGCCATGGCCAAGGAGATGTACCCGGGCAAGCGCAACAGCCTGGACGCGCTGTGCGACCGCCTGGGCGTCGACAATTCCAGCCGCACCCTGCACGGCGCTCTCCTGGACGCCGAGCTGCTGGCAGACGTCTACATCAACCTCACGCGCGGCCAGGACGCGCTGCTGATCGACATCGCCGACAGCAACGCCATCGGCGGCATCGTGACGCGCGTCGACCTCACGGCCTTCACGTTGCCCGTCCTGCTGGCGAACGACCAGGAGGCCGCGGCCCACGAGGAAGTGCTCAAGCAGCTTGATAAGGCCAGCGGCGGCAAGACCTTGTGGCGGCTGGCCGCTGCCGCGCCTGTGGCATAATTCGAGGCTTTCCGGCAGCGGGAAAATGGGTGATTAGCTCAGCGGTAGAGCACTGCCTTCACACGGCAGGGGTCACATGTTCGATCCATGTATCACCCACCAACGGATCCAGTGAAAACGGCACCTTCGGGTGCCGTTTTCGTTTCACGCTCAGCTCGCCAGCACCTCGATGTGGTACAGCCCCCAGGGGCACAGCGCGAAGCGGTCGCTGATCGGCTTGGCGACCATGTCGGGGAAGCGGTCGGGCTCGTAGACGGCCCACAGCGGGCCCAGGCCCCCGAGCGGCAACGGCTTGCCGTCCAGGTGCGTGGCCACGATGAATCCCTGCCGGCGCGCGTCAGCCAGGCTGATGGCCGGCGCGTAGCCGTCCACGGCACGCATCTGCAGGCGCGTCGAATCGGTGAGCGCGGCGCCCGCCGCCTTGAGCACGTCGGCCAGCAACGGCCCGGCCAGTTCATGCCGCTTGCTGTCGTACTCGAGCGTTGGCTTGATGGCCCTGCGGGGCATCGCCGCCAGCTCGGAAAATTCGAAAGTCCGCGCCTTGTCGAAGCTGATCTTCTGCTTGGCCATCATCTGGTCGAGCGCCGGATCGAATGGACCTCGGTTGGCCTTGGCGATCGCGCCGGTCACCGTGAGCAGCACCGGCGAGGCTCCGCTGCGGGCCTTGGGCGCCGCACTCGCCGGCGATGAAAGCGCCATGCCGCCCCATGCCGCGGCGGCCAGGAAGGTCCTCTTGTCCATGTCTTCTCCTCCTGTAAAAAACGCCGATTATGGCCGCGCCGGCCGGCGCGCTGCGCGACAATCACATCCATGAGTCTCCTGGTCGCAACCATCGCGGGCACCACCCCGCTCGTGCTCGACTCGCCCCACAGCGGCGTCAATTACCCCGGGGATTTCGGCCATGCCTGCGACCCGCAGTCCCTGCGCCAGGCCGAGGACACCCACGTCGAAAAGCTCTACGACTTCGCACCGTGGCTGGGCGTCGCGTGGATCGAAGCCCTGTTTCCCCGCAGCTACCTGGACGTGAACCGCAACACGACCGAGGTCGACGTTTCCCTGTTCGACGAGGAGTGGCCGGACCCGGTGGAAACGGACCCGAAGGCGCTGGCCAAGGTGCGGCTGGGCAAGGGCCTGGTCTGGCGGATGACGGACGAGGGCGTGCCCATCTACCAGCGGCGGCTTTCGGTGGGCGAGGTGCGCTCGCGGATCGAACGCTGCTGGCTGCCGTACCACGAGGCCGTGCGCGCTGCCATCGAAGCGGCACACGCGAGGCACGGCTACAGCATTCACCTCAACTGCCATTCGATGCCGGCGGTGGCTTCGGAGTACTCCACCGACTTCCCGGGGCTGGTCCATGCCGATTTTGTCGTCGGCGACCGCGAGGGCACTTCCGCCGGCCCGGCGCTTTCGCGCCTGATTTGCGATCACCTGAGGGGGCTGGGCTACAACGTCGAATACAACCACCCCTACAAGGGCGTGGAACTGGTGCGCCGCCATGGCGACCCGGCCCATGACCGCCACAGCATCCAGGTGGAGATCAACCGCAAGCTCTACATGGACGAGAAGACGCTCGAACTGCACGAAGGGTTCGAGCCGCTCCAGCGCAACCTGCGCTCGCTCGTCGAGCTGCTGCTCAAGACCGACCCGCGGCGCGATTCCTGATGGAGCGTGTCGACGCCATCGTCATCGGCGCGGGGGCGGTGGGCCTGGCGGTCGCACGCGCGCTCGCGCGCAGCGGGCGCGAGACGGTGGTGGCGGACGCCCAGACGGGCATCGGCCAGGGCGTGAGTTCGCGCAACAGCGAGGTGATCCACGCGGGGCTGTATTACCCGCCCGGCTCGCTCAAGGCACGCCTGTGCGTCCGCGGCAAGGAGTTGCTGTACGAGATGTGCGCCACGCACGGGATCGGCCACCGCAACTGCGGCAAGCTCGTGGTTGCGGACAGCGAGGCGCAGGCGCCCGCGCTGCTCACCCTGCAGGAACGCGCGGCGGCCAACGGCGTCGAGGTGCAGTGGCTTCAGGCGCGCGAGGCCAGGGCGCTGGAGCCGGCCTTGAACTGCGTCGCGGCCCTGTTCTCGCCCACCACCGGCATCGTGGACAGCCACGGTTTCATGCTGGCGCTGCAAGGCGACCTGGAGCGCGCCGGCGGCATGGTTGCGCTGGGCTCGCCGGTCGATTCCGCGGTGCTGGGGCAGGGCGCCCGGCCCCATGTCGTGCGCCTGGCCGACGGCAGCGAGTTCGGGTCCGCCGTGCTGGTCAACTCCGCTTCGCTTCACGCCTGCGCATTGGCACGGCGCTTTGAAGGGCTGGACCCGCGGTTCGTGCCGCGCGAGTATTTCGCCAAGGGCAACTACTACGCGCTCTCCGGCAAGGCGCCGTTTTCGCGCCTGATCTACCCGGCCCCTTCCGATGCCTGGCTGGGCGTCCACCTGACGCTGGACCTGGGCGGGCAGGCGAAGTTCGGGCCCGACCTCGAATGGCTGGACGTGAAGCGGCCGGAGGACATCGACTACCAGGTCGACCCCCGGCGGGCCGACGGCTTCTATGCCGAAGTGCGGCGCTACTGGCCGGGCCTGGCGGACGGTTCGCTGCAGCCCAGCTACAGCGGCGTGCGGCCCAAGATCCATGCGCGCAATGAAAAGGCGCCGGACTTCCGCATCGACGGGCCGCAGTTCCACGGCGTGCCGGGGCTGGTCAACCTGTTCGGCATCGAATCGCCGGGGCTCACCAGCGCGCTGGCGATCGGCGAGCATGTGCTGGCGCTGCTGGAGGGGTAAGCGGGGAGAGCGATGCGTGCCCACCTCTTGATGCTGCTCGCGTCGCCGGCGCTTGCCCAGGTGACGTTGCCGCAGGTCACCGTCACCGCCACGCGGACCGAAGCCTCACCATTCGACGTCCCGGCGTCGGTGGAAGTCGTCGACGGGGCCCGCCTGCGCGCAGCGGGCCGGCCCGAGGTCAGCCTGTCGGAGAGCCTGGCGCTGGTGCCCGGCGTGGCGGCGCGCGACCGCCAGAACTATGCGCAGGACCTGCAACTGTCCATCCGCGGCTTCGGCGCGCGTTCGACCTTCGGCGTGCGCGGCGTGCGGATCTATGTGGACGGCATTCCCGCCACCATGCCCGACGGCCAGGGCCAGCTCTCGCACATCGACCTGGCCTCGGCGGCGCGCATCGAGCTGCTGCGCGGGCCGTTCTCCGTGCTGTACGGCAATTCCTCCGGCGGCGTGATGCAGGTCTTCACGCAGGGCGGGGACGGCCCGCCCGTGGTTTCGTCGAGCCTGGCGGTGGGCAGCGACGGCCTGGTGCGCCCGGGCCTGCGGGTCAGCGGTTCGACGCCGGCGCTGGGCTACGTGGTCAGCGCCAATCACTTTTCCACCGATGGCTGGCGGGACCACGGCAGCGCGGCGCGCGACCTCTTCAACGCCCGGCTGGATTTCAAGCGGGCGGAAGGCAGCGAGTGGACGCTCGTTGCCAACTCGGTGGACCTGCGCGCGGACGATCCGCTGGGCCTGGCACGCGCCCAGTTCGAAGCGGCGCCGCGCAGCGCCGATACGGCCGCGGCGACGTTCGACACGCGCAAGACCGTGCGGCAAAGCCAGCTCGGGCTGACCCATGAACACCGGCTGGGAGGCGGCGATCGGCTGCGCCTGATGGTCTACGGCGGGCAGCGCGACACGGTGCAGTTCCAGGCCATTCCCGTGGGGCCGCAGGCCAACGCCCTGCATCCCGGCGGCGTGATCGGGCTGGAGCGCCGTTATGCGGGCGCCGACCTGCGCTGGGCGGGCAAGCGCCGGCTGGGCGGCGGGCCGCTGGAGGTGGTGGCGGGCCTGGCGTACGACCACATGAACGAACATCGCCTGGGCTGGCAGAACTTCGCCGGCGCCGCGCTGGGCGTGCAGGGGGCATTGCGGCGCGAGGAGGACAACGAAGTGGCCAACCTCGATCCTTACCTGCAGGCCGAATGGAAGTTCGCGCCCCGCTGGAGCTTCACGGCGGGCGTGCGCCATAGTACTGTGCGTTTCTCCTCCAATGACCGGTACATCGCGGGCTCCAACGGCGATGACAGTGGCGCGGTGCGCTATTCGGCGACGCTGCCGGTCGCGGCGCTCATGTACAAGCTGTCCGTGCAAACGCACGTCTACGCCGCGGCGGGACGCGGCTTCGAGACGCCGACCTTCAACGAGCTGGCCTATCGGCCCGACGGCACCGCAGGCCTGAATTTCGCGCTGCGTCCCTCTCGCAGCGCCAACCTGGAACTGGGCATCAAGGGCCGGACGCCAGCGGACAGCGCGTGGCGCGGCGAATGGAGCGCCGCCGTGTTCCGGACCCGCACCCGCGACGAGATCGTGACGCAGACCAACAGCGGCGGGCGCAGCACCTTCCGGAACGCCGGCGCCACTGAACGGCAGGGCCTGGAGGCCGCCTGGAGCGTGGCGCCGGCGCCGGACTGGCGCGTGCAGCTCGCCCAGACCTGGCTGGACGCACGGTACCGCGACGCGTTCGCGACATGCAGCGCCGCGCCTTGCACCGCGGCCGCGCAAGTCGTTCCGGCGGGCAACCGCATCCCGGGCATTGCGCGTTCGATGTCGGCGCTGGAGCTGGCGTGGACGCCGGCGCGCGGCTGGCAGGGCGGGGTCGAGGTCCGCCGCTCCAGTGCCGTTCCTGTCAACGACAGCAACACCGATGCGGCGCCATCGTTCACCACCCTGGCGCTGCACGGCGGCTATGTCTTCGATTTCGATCGCTGGACCTTGTCGGCCACGGCCCGCATCGACAACCTGCTGGACCGGCGCTATGCGGGATCGGTCATCGTCAACGAGGGCAATGGCCGTTACTTCGAAGCGGCGCCCGGCCGCGGCTGGGTCGCCAAGCTGGCCGCCAGCTACCGCTTCTGAATCACGCGGGCTGGCGCAGTTGCCGGATGGCTCGCGCCGCCTGCGTCACCAGGTCCGGTCCGCGGTAGATGAGGCCGGTGTAGATCTGGACCACATCGGCGCCCGCGCGGATCTTGCTCACGGCGTCTTCGGCGCTCATCACGCCGCCCACACCGATGATCGGGAAGCCCTTGCCGAGCGCCGCGCGCAGCTGCGCGATCACGCGGTTGCTGGCCTCCAGCACCGGCGCGCCGCTCAGGCCGCCCGCCTCCTGCGCGTGGGGCAGTCCCTTGACGGCTTCGCGGCTGGTCGTCGTGTTGGTGGCGACCACGCCGTCCATGCCGTGGCGCCTGAGCGCGCCGGCGATCACGTCGACCTGCGCCGGGTCGAGGTCGGGTGCGATCTTCACGAAGATGGGCACGCGGCGCTTGTGGCGGCGGGCCAGCGCCTCCCGGCGCTGCGCGATGGCGCCCAGCAGGCCGTCCAGCGCCTCGTCGCTCTGGAGCGAGCGCAGGTTGCTGGTGTTCGGGCTGGAGATGTTGATCGTCACGTAATCGGCGTACGGGTAGACGCCGTCCAGGCACAGCAGGTAATCGCTGGTGGCGTCTTCGATCGGGGTCACGGCGTTCTTGCCGATGTTCAGGCCCAGGATGCGGCCCTTCTCGCGAAACGACGACCGCTTGACGTTGGCGACGAACGCCTCCAGGCCGTCGTTGTTGAAGCCCAGCCGGTTGATCAGCGCGTCGGCCTTGGGCAGGCGGAACATGCGCGGCTTCGGGTTGCCCGGCTGCGGCTTGGGCGTGACGGTGCCGACCTCGACGAAGCCGAAACCCATGGCGCCCAGGCCGTCGATGCAGCGCGCGTTCTTGTCCAGCCCCGCGGCCAGCCCGACGCGGTTGGGAAACTTCAGCCCGGCCAGTTCGATCGGGTCCTCGACCAGGCTGTTGCGATAGGCCCATTCCAGCGGCGTGCCCTGCAGGCGCGCCAGCGAGCGCATCGTCAGTTCGTGCGCGGTTTCGGGATCGAGCCCGAACAGGAAGGGGCGGGCGAGCGAGTAGGGCAGCAGCGACATGGATAATTTGCCTTGAACAAAGGGGAATTGTCGCAAATGAACCAGGACGAACTGAAAACGCTGGTCGGCCAGGCCGCCCTGCAATACGTGGTGGCCGGGGAAATCGTCGGCGTCGGCACCGGCTCCACCGTCAACAAGTTCATCGATGCGCTGGCCTCGATGAAGGACCGCATCCCCGGGCGCGGTGTCCAGCTCGGTCGCCTCCACCGACCGGCTCCAGGCGCTGGGCATCCCGGTGTTCGACGCCAACGACGTCGGCGAGATCGCGGTCTACATCGACGGCGCCGACGAGATCGACGGCCGCGGCTGCATGATCAAGGGCGGCGGCGCGGCGCTCACGCGCGAGAAGATCGTCGCGGCCCAGTCGCGGCGCTTCGTGTGCATCGCCGACGAATCCAAGCAGGTGCAGGTGCTGGGGCGCTTCCCGGTGCCGGTGGAAGTGATCCCGATGGCCACGCAGCGCCTGATGCGCCAGTTCGCAGGCCATGGGCGGCACGGCGCGGGTGCGCCTGAAGGACGGACAGCCGCTGGTCACGGACAACGGGCAGCACATCCTCGACGTCAGCGGGCCTGGCGATTCGCGCATCCGCTGCAGTTCGAGAGCGAGGTCAACCAGTGGCCGGGCGTGGTGACGGTCGGCGTGTTCGCGCACCAGAAAGCCGCCGTGTGCCTGCTGGGCACCGCCGGCGGCGTCAAGACGCTGGTGTTCTGATCAGAAGCGGATGCCGGCCGGGTTGTCGGCCGGCGCGGGTGGCGGCAGCCGGGGCGGCCGCGCTCGGGCTGGGCGGCGCAGCGGCCGGCGCGGTGCGTCGGACTCCTGCGCCGCGACCAAGGGCGTCGCTGGCCGCTGGGCATAGCTCGGCAGGCAGCTGCGAGGTCTTCGGGTAGCCGGCCGCGTCGAGGAACTGCACCCATTCGGCTTCCGAATAGCCCTTGATCTGCTGGCCGCCGATGGTCAGGAACGGCAGCGAGGGCGCGCCCGCCAGCCGCTTCAGCGCCTCGATGTCTTCGGTGCTGGTCACGGTCTTTTCCGCGAACGGGATGCCGCGGCCGGACAGCATGGTGCGCCCGCGGCGCACGGCACACAGCCCGGGGCCGGTGTACAGCGTCACGGGGTAGCGGTTGGCGGCCTGCCGCAGTTCGAAGGGCAGCGCACTGTTGTCCCTGCCGCCCGCACCGGGCAGGGGGACGGCCTTGGCGACGCCTGCGTTCGCGCCCGTGTCCAGGGGCGGCTTGTCCGAAAAGGTGACCCGGCCATCCGGCCCGACGATGCGGAAAATCTGTTGCGCATTTGCATCGCCGCGGTCCGAAAGCGGCCAGGGCCACCAGACCCATGGCGCCTGCTGCGAGCAAGGGGCGGGCAAGAAACATCGGTATGAGCTCCAGAAAGAAGCGTTGCCTTCTCAGGCCATGCCCTGGTGGCGCAGCAAGGCGTCCAGAGAGGGATCGCGGCCGCGGAAGGCCTTGAACGACTCCATCGCGGGGCGGCTGCCGCCGGCCTCGAGGATGGCCTGCCGGTATTTTCGCCCGGTTTCAATGCTTGGCAAGCCGTCTTTACCCGCAGTTTCCTCGAATGCGGCATAGGCGTCCGCGCTCAGCACCTCGGCCCACTTGTAGCTGTAGTAGCCCGCGGCATAGCCGCCGGCGAAGATGTGGCTGAAGGTATGGGCGGTGCGGCTGAACGCCGGCGGCTGGATCACGGCGATCTCCTGCGCGCACCCGGGCCAGCAGCGGCATGAAGTCCTGCGCCGGGTCGTGCTCGGTGTGCAGCAGCATGTCGAACAGCGCGAACTCGATCTGGCGCAGCGTCTGCAGGCCGCTCTGGAAATTCTTGGCGGCCAGCATCTTGTCGAACAGCTCGCGCGGCAGCGTCGCGCCGGTCTCCACGTGCGCCGTCATGTGCCGCAGCACGTTCCATTCCCAGCAGAAGTTCTCCATGAACTGGCTGGGCAGCTCCACCGCGTCCCATTCCACGCCGCTGATGCCCGAGACGTCGCGCTCGTTGACCTGGGTCAGCATGTGGTGCAGGCCGTGGCCCGACTCGTGGAACAGGGTGATGACGTCGTCGTGCGTGAGCAGCGGCGGCTTGCCGTCCACGCCTTCGGCGAAATTGCACACCAGGTGCGCCACCGGGCGTCTGCAGCTGGCCGTTGTCGGGGCGCAGCCAGCGCGCGCGGACGTCGTCCATCCAGGCGCCGCCGCGCTTGCCGGTGCGCGCCGCCGGGTCCAGGTAGAACTGGCCGACCAGCTCGGTGGACAGGCGATCGCCTTCGCGCCGCTCGCGCTCGATGCGGTAGAACTCGACGCCGGGGTTCCACACCGGCGCCACGTCGCGGCGGATCGTCACCTCGAACAGGGTCTCGATGATCTTGAACAGCCCGGCCAGCACCTTGGGCGCGGTGAAGTATTGCTTGACCTCCTGCTCGCTGAAGGCGTAGCGCTCTTCCTTGAGCTTCTCGCCGATGTACGACCAGTCCCAGGCCTGCGGGTCCGTGATGCCCAGCTTGTCGGCGGCGAAGGCGCGCATGTCGGCCACGTCCTTTTCGGCATAGGGCCGGGCGCGCCGTCGCCAGGTCGCGCAGGAAGTCGATGACCTGCTGCGGGGAATCGGCCATCTTGGGCACGAGCGACACTTCGCCGAAGTTGCGGTAGCCCAGCAGCCGCGCTTCCTCCTGGCGCAGGGCCAGGATCTCGCGATCAGCGCGCTGTTGTCGAACTTCGGGTCGCCCTGGTCGCTGGCGCGCGTGACGTAGGCGCGGTACATGCGCTCGCGCAGCGCGCTGCTGTGGGCGAACTGCATCACCGGCAGGTAGCTGGGCATCTTGAGCGTGAGCTTGTAGCCGTCCTTGCCTTCGGCCTGCGCGGCGGCGCGCGCGGCCTGCACCACGTCCTCGCGGCACGCCGGCGAGCTCGGCCTCGGTCGCGTAATAGGCGAAGGCATCGGTGGCGTCGAGCGCGTTCTCGCTGAATTTCTGGCTCAGTTCGGCCTGGCGTTCCTGGATCGCGGCAAAGCGCTCCCGGGCCGCGCCGGTGAGTTCGGCGCCGCCGAGCACGAAATTGCGGATCGCGTTCTTGTGGGCCTGGCGCTGTTCGGCGTTGAGCGTCGCGGGGTCGATGGCCTTGTACTTGGCGTAGAGGCGTTCGTCGGAGCCCAGGCGGGTCCAGAAGTCGGTGACCCTGGGCAGGGCTTCGTTGTAGGCCGCGCGCAGTTCGGGCGTGTCGGCCACGCCGTTGAGGTGGCTGACCACGCCCCAGGCGCGGCCGAGGTTTTCGGTCGAGGTGTCCAGGACCCGGGCGATGTCGGCCCAACGGCTGGGGAATTCGGGTTGGGTCACGGTCTCCAGCGCCTTGTCGGCGTCGGCCAGCAGCGCCTGCACGGCGGGCGCCACGTGCTCGGGCTGGACCTGGTCGAAGAGGGGGAGGTCGGTGAAGTCGAGAAGGGGATTGATGCTCATTCCACTCATTTTGCGTCAGGCCGGGCCGGATTCAACCCGCCGGCAGCATTGGCCCTGTCAATGAGCCTGATGGGTGGCGCGTTCCGCCGCTTCCAGCGTATTGACCAGCAGCATGGCGCGCGTCATCGGGCCGACGCCGCCGGGCACCGGCGTGATCCAGCCGGCGACTTCCCGCACGCCGGCGAAATCGACGTCGCCGCAGAGCTTGCCCTCGTCGTTGCGGTTCATGCCGACGTCGATCACCACCGCGCCGGGCTTGACCATGTCCGCGGTCAGCACGTTGCGCTTGCCGACGGCGGCGACGACCACGTCGGCCTGCAGCGTGTGCGCCTTCAGGTCCTGCGTGCGCGCTGTGGCAGATCGTCACCGTCGCGTTCTTCGCCAGCAGCATCATGGCCATCGGCTTGCCGACGATGTTGCTGCGGCCGATCACCACGGCGTGCTTGCCGCGCAGGTCGTAGCCGATGGATTCCAGCATCTTCATGCAGCCGTACGGCGTGCAGGGCCAGAAGCCCGGCTGGCCGATCATCAGGGCGCCGGCGCTGGCGATGTGGAAGCCGTCGACGTCCTTGGCGGGCGAGATCGTCTCGATCACCTTGTGGGTGTCCATGTGCTTGGGCAGCGGCAGCTGCACCAGGATGCCGTGGACGGCCGGATCCTCGTTCAGCGCGCGGATGCGCGCCAGCAGGGCGGCCTCGGTCATGTCGGCGGGGTAGCGCTCCAGCGTGGCCGCCAGGCCGGTTTCCGTGCTGTCGTTGACCTTGTGCCGCACGTAGACCTGGCTGGCCGGGTCGTCGCCCACCAGGATGACGGCCAGGCCGGGCTGGATGCCGCGGGCCTTCAGGGCCTGTGTGCGGCCGGCGACTTCGGCGCGGATCTTTCTGGCGAGGGCGTTTCCGTCAATGAGTTGGGCGGTCATTTTCTTCAATCACAAGGACGCGCCGGGGCCGGCGGCCGGGCACGTTTTCGTCTTACGCCTTCGGCGCGTTCTGGCCCAGCGCGATCTTCAGCAGGTCGGCCACCGTGTTGGCGTTGAGCTTTTCCATGATGTTGGCGCGGTGCGCCTCCACCGTCTTGATGCTGATGCCCAGGTCGTCGGCGATCTGCTTGTTCAGGCGGCCGGCGACGATGCGCTCGAGCACCTGCGCTTCGCGCGAGGTCAGCTTGGACAGCAGGGCGTCGCGGCTGGCGGCGCTCTGGTATTCGGCGAAGGCGCCCTTGGCGTGCTCGAGCATGCGCTCGACCAGGCTCACCAGCTCGTCTTCCTTGAAGGGCTTCTGGATGAAGTCCATCGCGCCCTTCTTCATGGTGTTCACGGCCATGGGCACGTCGCCGTGGCCGGTGATGAAGACGATGGGCAGCGGCGACTTGCGCTCGAGCAGGCGGTCCTGCAGTTCCAGGCCGGTCATGCCGCCCATGCGGATGTCGACGATCAGGCAGGCCACTTCGCGCGGGTCGTAGCGGGACAGGAAGGATTCGGCGGAGTCGAAGCAGCGGACGCGGTAGTCCTTGCCTTCGAGCAGCCACTGCAGCGAATCGCGCACGGCCTCGTCGTCGTCCACGACGTACACGGTGCCCTTCTTCGGAATCAAACTCATGCTGTCACTCCGGCGTTCCTGCGTACTATGGAATTTGTAGCGCCGGAGACAGGAATCCAGAAGGAGAAACGGCAGCCGGCGACCTCGGTGCCATTGTAGATGTTCTCGGCCTGCATCCGGCCCTGGTGCGACTCGACGATGGTGCGGCACAGGTTCAGCCCGATGCCCATGCCTTCGACCTTGGTGGAGAAGAACGCCTCGTACAGGCGCTCCATCACCTCCGGCGCCAGGCCCTGGCCCGAATCGAGCACGGAGAATTCGACCACCGGCTGCTCGTCCACCTGCTTGGGAATCACGCGCAGTTCCACGCTGCGGCGCGACGCCGGGCGCTTGGCGTGCTCGATCGATTCGGCCGCGTTCTTGCAGCAGGTTGACCAGCACCTGCTCGATCAGGATCGGGTCGACCATCAGCTTGGGCAGCCGCGCCGCGACGTAGTGCGAGAGCCGCACGTTGCGGCGGCGCAGTTCGATCTCGGCCAGTTCCACGGCCTCGTTCACCATCAGCGTCACGTCGGAGAGCGGGCGATTGGGCTCGCTGCGCTTCACGAAGGAGCGGATGCGCTGGATGATCTGGCCGGCGCGCTGCGCCTGGCGCGCCGTCTTGTCCAGCGCCGCCAGCAGGTCCTCTTCGTTGATCTGCTTGCCCTTGATGCGCGAGACCAGGCCGTTGCAGTAGTTGTTGATGGCCGTGAGCGGCTGGTTCAGTTCGTGCGCCACGCTGGAGGCCATCTCGCCCATGGTGATCAGGCGGCTGGCCGACTGGGCGCGTTCGGCCTGGGCCGAGGATTGCTCCTCGGCGTGGCGGCGCGGCGTGATGTCGGTGGCGATCACCATCTGCGCCAGCCGGCCGTCGACCCAGTTCAGGTAGCGCGAGCGCACTTCCAGCCACTTGCCCAGCTCGGGCACGAAGATCTCGGCGTTCTCGGACTGCGCCGTCGTCAGGCCGCCGGTGGGCAGGCCCACGAAGGAGTCCACCTCGTCCAGCGACTCGTCGGTGCGCGGGTGTTCCGGCACGCCGGCCTGGGCCACCATCTGCAGGTGGCCCGCGGTCTGCACGCCGAACCACAGGCGGTACAGCTTGTTGGCGAACAGCAGCTCCTCGCTGCCCAGCGGCGCCACGGACACCGACGCGTCCAGCGCTTCCAGCACGGTGGTGAAGCGCTCGTACGAGGCCGACAGCTGCTCGCGGATGCGGTTGGGCTCGGTGATGTCGGTCATCGACGTCATCCAGCCGGTCTGGTGCCCCTTGGCGTCGACCAGCGGCGACACGTACAGGCGCGCGTCGAACAGGCTGCCGTCCTTGCGCTTGACCCGCACCTGGAAGCCGCCGGTCGTGGTGCGGCCGTTGAGTTCATCGTCCAGCCGGGCGGCCAGCTGTTCGCGGTCGGCGTCGGGCCAATAGGGGAAGGGCGGCGTGCGGCCCACCAGCTCCGCTTCGCTCCAGCCGGTCATCTGGCAGAACGCGGCGTTGACGTAGGTGATGCGGCCCTGCATGTCGAGGGCGCGCATGCCGGTCAGCATCGAGTTTTCCATCGCGCGGCGGAAGTTGGTTTCGGCCACCAGCGCCTGCTGGGCCTGCATCCGCCGGCGCGTGTGGCGCCAGTTGCCGATCAGCATCCAGGCCGTCATGGCGCTCAGCGCGCCGACCAGCCAGAACAGGCCGCTGCCGATCACGCCCAGCGAGGTGCGATACGCCTGCGCGCGGATGATCAGGCCGTTGCCCACCGGCGAGACCGGCACCTCGTACTCGTTGGCCTGCGCGGCCCAGGGCAGCAGCTGCGTGGCGGGGTTGCGCGCCGGCACCGAGCTGCCGGCCAGCACGCGGCTCTTGCCGTCGAGCAGGGCCACGGCGTACTTGGCCGACACCTCGGCCGGCACGCCGTAGCGCAGCAGGCCGTCGATCGAGTATTCGCCCAGGATCACGCCGCCGAAGCGGCCCTGTTCGGCCAGCGGTATGTGCAGCTGCAGCAGGCCGGTGCTGTCGCTGCCGGCGGCAGGTTGCGAATAGACCGGCTGCTGCAGGTCGCGCGCCAGGCTGTAGATGTTCTCGGTTTCGCCCGCCCGCAGCACCTCGCCGGCGGCGCGCAGCTGGTTGTTGCCCAGGCTGGGCGCGGCATAGCTGGCCTTGATGCGGCGGCGCTCGTCGATCCAGGTGAGCGGCCTGCAGCTCGGGGTACTGGATGACCATGGACTCGGCCCGGCCGACGAACTCCTCGGGGTCCACTTCCTTGTTGGAGATGTCGCGCGCGATGCGCATCAGCTGTTCCTGGCGCTCCAGCAGCCGCAGGCGCACGCGCTGCTGCGCGTATTCGACGTCGCGCTTGACGGCTTCCTGCTCGCGGTCCATTTCCTCCAGGCGCAGGTAGCCGAAGGCCGAGACGATCGCGGCCAGGAACAGCAGCACGGCCGCCAGCGGCGCCAGCATGGCGAAGCGGTCCTGGTGCACCGGCGTCTGGCGGCGCCACCAGCGGCGCCACCAGGCGATCGGTGCCACTGCGTCGTGCGGTTCGGGGGCGGAAGCAGGGTCTTGCATGAGACCTGCAAGTGTAGGGCGCAGCGCTCCGTGCGGGCTTGCGGGCGGCGTGGCCATTTCGCGCGCGTGCCGCGGCTTCGTCCATTGGGCGGGAATGCAGTGGAAACCACAATATGAAAACGCCATGCACCATTTGAAATTGAATAAAAACTATGCGACACTCCCGCACGGTACAGAGGCGCCGTACTAAATTACGTCCGACCGGCCAGGTCAACAACACAGGAGACAAAGACATGTCAGCACAGCCCGAAAACCTGTTCGGCTCGCCCGCCAACGACGCCGACGCGCAGGAAACCCGTGAATGGATCGACGCGCTGTCGGCCGTCATCGCAGCGGAAGGCCCGGAGCGCGGCCATTTCCTGCTGGAGCAATTGCTCGAGCAGGCGCGCCAGGAAGGCATCGACATGCCGTTCTCCGCCACCACCGGCTACGTCAACACGATCGAGCCCGATGACGAGGAGCGCTGCCCCGGCAACCTCGAGATCGAGGAGCGGCTGCGCGCCTACATGCGCTGGAACGCGATGGCGATGGTGGTCAAGGCCAACCGCCTGCACCCGGCCGACGGCGGCGACCTGGGCGGCCACATCAGCTCGTTCGCGTCGCTGGCCACCATGTTCGGCGCCGGCTTCAACCATTTCTGGCACGGCGAGAGCGAGAACCACGGCGGCGATTGCCTCTACATCCAGGGCCACAGCTCGCCCGGCATCTACGCCCGCGCCTTCATGGAAGGGCGCCTGACCGAGGAGCAGCTGCTGAACTTCCGCCAGGAAGTGGACGGCAAGGGCCTGTCGAGCTACCCGCACCCCAAGCTGATGCCCGAGTTCTGGCAGTTCCCCACCGTGTCGATGGGCCTGGGCCCGCTGATGGCGATCTACCAGGCGCGCTTCCTGAAGTACCTGCACGCCCGCGGCATCGCCAACACCGAGAACCGCAAGGTCTGGGTGTTCTGCGGCGACGGCGAAATGGACGAGGTGGAAAGCCTCGGCGCCATCGGCGTGGCCGCGCGCGAGAAGCTGGACAACCTGATCTTCGTCGTCAACTGCAACCTGCAGCGCCTGGACGGCCCGGTGCGCGGCAACGGCAAGATCATCCAGGAGCTGGAAGGCGAGTTCCGCGGCGCCGGCTGGAACGTGATCAAGCTGATCTGGGGCAGCTACTGGGACCCGCTGCTGGCGCGCGACAAGGACGGCATCCTGCGCAAGATCATGATGGACACGCTGGACGGCGACTACCAGGCGATGAAGGCCAACGACGGCGCCTTCGTGCGCAAGAATTTCTTCGGCCGCCATCCCAAGGCGCTGGAGATGGTCGCCAAGATGAGCGACGAGGACATCTGGCGCCTGCAGCGCGGCGGCCACGACCCGCAGAAGGTCTATGCGGCCTACCACAAGGCGGTCAACACCAAGGGCCAGCCCACCGTGCTGCTGGTCAAGACCGTCAAGGGCTTCGGCATGGGCAAGGCCGGCGAGGGCAAGAACATCGCGCACCAGGCCAAGAAGCTGACCGACGACGACATCCGCGACGTTCCGCGACCGCTTCAACATCCCGATCCCGGACGACAAGCTGGCCGACATCCCGTTCTACAAGCCGGAAGACCACACGCCCGGAGATGAAGTACCTGCACGAGCGCCGCAAGGCGCTGGGCGGCTACCTGCCCAAGCGCCGCACCAAGGCCGACGAGCAGCTGAAGGTGCCGCCGCTGGACGCCTTCAAGGCGGTGCTCGACCCGACGGCCGAGGGCCGCGAGATCAGCACCACGCAGGCCTACGTGCGCTTCCTCACGCACGCTGCTGCGCGACAAGGAACTGGGCCCGCGCGCGGTGCCCATCCTGGTGGACGAGGCGCGCACCTTCGGCATGGAAGGCCTGTTCCGCCAGATCGGCATCTACAACCCGGAAGGCCAGCTGTACACGCCGCAGGACCAGGACCAGGTGTCCTACTACAAGGAAGACAAGGCCGGCCAGATCCTGCAGGAAGGCATCAACGAGGCCGGCGGCATGGCCAGCTGGATCGCCGCGGCCACCTCGTACAGCACCAGCAACCGCATCATGGTGCCGTTCTACATCTACTACTCGATGTTCGGCCTGCAGCGCGTGGGCGACCTGTGCTGGGCGGCCGGCGACATGCAGGCGCGCGGCTTCCTGCTGGGCGGCACGTCGGGGCGCACCACGCTCAACGGCGAAGGCCTGCAGCACGAGGACGGCCACAGCCACATCATGGCCGGCACCATCCCCAACTGCGTGAGCTACGACCCGACCTTCGCGCACGAGGTCGGCGTGATCATGCACCACGGCCTCAAGCGCATGGTGGAGAAGCAGGACAACGTCTACTACTACATCACGCTGCTCAACGAGAACTACCCGATGCCCGGCCTGCAGCCCGGCACCGAGGAGCAGATCGTCAAGGGCATGTACCTGTGCAAGGAAGGCGCCGCAAGCTGACTCGCCGCGCGTGCAGCTGCTGGGCGCGGCACGCATCCTGCGCGAGGCGCTGGCGGCGCAGGAACTGCTGGAAAAGGACTGGGGCGTTGCCGCCAACGTGTGGAGCTGCCCGAGCTTCAACGAACTGACGCGCGACGGCCAGGACGCCGAGCGCTACAACCTGTTGCACCCGACCGAGAAGCCGCGGGTATCGTTCGTCGCCACAGCAACTCGAGAAGCACAGCGGCCCGGTCGTGGCCTCCACCGACTACATGAAGGCCTATGCCGAGCAGATCCGCCCCTTCATTCCCAAGGGCCGGACCTACAAGGTGCTGGGCACCGACGGCTTCGGCCGCAGCGATTTCCGCAGCAAGCTGCGCGAGCATTTCGAGGTCAACCGCCATTACATCGTGCTGGCCGCGCTCAAGGCGCTGAGCGAGGAGGGCACGGTGCCGGTCGCCAAGGTCGCCGAGGCCATCAAGAAGTACGGCATCAAGGCGGACAAGATCAATCCGCTGTACGCTTGAAGCACAAGACGACCGGAGAACAAGAACATGGCATCGATTGAAGTGAAAGTCCCCGACATCGGGGACTTCGACGAGGTTTCGGTCATCGAACTGCTGGTCAAGCCGGGCGACACCGTCAAGCCCGAGCAGTCGCTGGTGACGGTGGAGTCGGACAAGGCTTCGATGGAGATTCCGTCGTCGGCGGCCGGCGTCGTCAAGGAGCTGAAGGTCAAGCTCGGCGACAAGGTGAATGAAGGATCGGTTCTGGTGGTGCTTGAAAGCGCCGAGCCGGCACTGCCCCTTCGCACCTGCGGCTGACCAACGGGCTCCCACCCCACCCCCAAGCGCCGCAGCCCGCCTCACGTGCGAAGGGAGTGAAGCCCTGTCCCGCCACCCCGGCCCGCCCCGATGCGGCAGCAGCGGGCCCGTCGAAATCCGCGTCCCCGACATCGGCGACTTCAAGGACGTCGCCGTCATCGAGCTGCTGGTCAAGCCCGGCGACACGGTCAAGCCCGAGCAATCGCTGATCACGGTGGAATCGGACAAGGCCTCGATGGAGATTCCGTCTTCGGCTGCCGGCGTCGGTGAAGGAACTGAAGGTCAAGCTCGGCGACAAGGTGAACATCGGCGATCTGATTGCAGTGCTCGAAGGCACCGCGCGCGCTCCCCTCCGGCAGGCAAGCTCGGCTCCGCGCCGCCGCACCCCAACCCTCCCCCGCAGGGGGAGGGCTCGACAGTCCAGACTCCGCCAAGCACCGCACCCGCCGCACGCACGGCCGCCCACCGCCGCGCTGCCGCCGCACGAACCCGGCCGCGCCGACCGGGCCAGCTGCCGCATGCGTCTCCCTCGGTGCGCAAGTTCGCGCGCGAACTCGGCGTGCCGCTGGAAGAGGTGAAGGGCACCGGTCCCAAGGGCCGCATCACGCTGGAGGACGTGCAGGCCTTCACCAAGGCCGTGATGAAGGGCGAAGCGAGCACCCAGGGCCGGCGCCGGCAAGGCGCCGGCGGCAGGCGGCGGCGAGGCGCTGGGCCTGCTGCCCTGGCCCAAGGTCGACTTCGCCAAGTTCGGGCCGATCGAGCGCAAGGACCTCGGCCGCATCAAGCAAGATCAGCGGCGCCAACCTGCACCGCAACTGGGTGATGATCCCGCACGTCACCAACCACGACGATGCCGACATCACCGAGCTCGAGGCCTTCCGCGGTCCAGCTCAACAAGGAAAACGAGAAGTCGGGCATCAAGGTCACGATGCTGGCGTTCCTGATCAAGGCCTGCGTCGCGGCGCTGAAGAAATTTCCCGACTTCAACGCATCGCTGGACGGCGACCAGCTCGTGCTCAAGCAGTACTACCACGTCGGCTTCGCCGCCGACACGCCCAATGGCCTGGTGGTGCCGGTGCTCAAGGACGCCGACAGGAAGGGCGTGCTGCAGATCAGCCAGGAAATGGGCGAGCTGGCCGAGAAGGCGCGCGAGGGCAAGCTGAGCCCGGCCGACATGTCGGGCGCGAGCTTCACCATCTCTTCGCTCGGCGGTATCGGCGGGCGTTACTTCACGCCCATCATCAACGCGCCGGAAGTCGCTATCCTTGGCGTCTGCAAGAGCCAGACCGAGCCGGTCTGGGACGGCAAGCAGTTCCAGCCCCGGCTGATGCTGCCGCTTTCGCTGTCGTGGGACCATCGCGTCATCGACGGCGCGGCGGCAGCCCGTTTCAACGCCTACCTGGGCGCGATACTGGCGGATTTCCGCCGCACGTGCTTGAGACGCGCGCTCTGGACGCGACCGGAGCACAATGACAACTGTTGTGGTGGTAAGAAAGGCGGGGCAGATCGCGATCGCCGCGGATACCCTGGTGACCTTCGGCGACACCCGCCTGGCCAACCGGTTCGAGGACAACACCAAGATCTTCAAGGTCGAGACCGACGCCGGGCCCAGCTACCTGGGCATGGCCGGCACGGTGGCGCACTTCCCGGTGCTGCGCAAGGCCATCGGCTCGATGCCGCGGGAGATGCTCAAGCTCGGCAGCCGGGACGAGGTGTTCGACACCTTCACCAAGCTGCACCCCTACCTGAAGGAAAACTTCTTCCTGCAGACCAAGGAAGAGGACAGCGACCCGTACGAGTCCAGCCAGTTCAGCGTGGTGATCGCCAACGCGACCGGCATCTACGGCCTGTACAGCTACCGCGAGGTCTTCGAGTTCAAGGAGTTCTGGGGCATCGGCTCGGGCCGCAGCTTCGCGCTCGGCGCGATGCACGCGATCTATGGCAAGGCGAAGACGGCGCGCGAAATGGCCGAAGCCGGCATCACGGCGGGCTGCGAGTTCGATCGCAACTCCGCCGGCGCCGGCCGACATCTTCACGATGAAAATGAAAGAAGCCAAATGAGCCTGGTCGACGTGAAGGTGCCGGACATCGGCGATTTCGCCGAGGTGTCGGTGATCGAATTGCTGGTCAAGCCCGGCGACACGATCAAGGCGGAGCAGTCGCTGGTGACGGTGGAAAGCGACAAGGCTTCGATGGAAATTCCGTCGACCCACGCCGGCGTGGTCAAGGAGCTGCAGGTCAAGCTCGGCGACAAGGTGAAGGAAGGCTCGGTGCTGCTGACGCTGGAGTCGTCCGCGCAAGGCGCCGCGGCCGCGCCGGCGCCGGCGCCGGCAATGGCTCCCCGTGCCGAAGCCGCAGCAACGGCTGGCGCACCCAAGGCTGCGCCGGCACCTGCTCCCGTGGCGTCGACCTACGCGGGCGGCGCCGACCTCGAATGCGACATGCTGGTCCTGGGCGCCGGCCCCGGCGGCTATTCGGCCGCGTTCCGCGCCGCCGACCTCGGCATGAAAGTCGTGCTGGTGGAGCGCTACGCGACGCTGGGCGGCGTCTGCCTGAACGTCGGCTGCATCCCGTCCAAGGCGCTGCTGCACGTGGCGGCCGTCATGGACGAGGTCAGCCATTTCGAATCGCTGGGCGTGAGCTTCGGCAAGCCGAAGATCGAGCTGGACAAGCTGCGCGCCCACAAGGCCAAGGTCGTGGGCAAGCTCACGGGCGGCCTGACGGCCATGGCCAGGATGCGCAAGGTGACCGTCGTGCGCGGCATCGGCGAGTTCGTCGACCCCTTCCACCTGCAGGTCGAGGAGACCGGCGGGGCAGGGCAGGACAAGACCGGCAAGAAGCAGACCGTGAAGTTCAGGAACTGCATCATCGCGGCCGGCTCGCAGGCCGTGCAGCTGCCGTTCATGCCCAAGGACCCGCGCGTGGTGGACTCCACCGGTGCGCTGGAACTGGCCGGCAGCCCGAAGCGCATGCTGATCCTGGGCGGCGGCATCATCGGCCTGGAAATGGGCACGGTGTACTCGACGCTGGGCGCGCGCCTGGACGTGGTCGAGATGCTGGACGGCCTGATGCAGGGCGCCGACCGCGACCTGGTGCGGGTGTGGCAGAAGATGAACACGCCGCGCTTCGACAACATCATGCTCAAGACCAGGACCGTGGGCGCCGAAGCGACCAAGGACGGCATCCTGGTGAGGTTCGAGGGCGAGCAGGCGCCCAAGGAACCGCAGCTGTACGACCTGGTGCTGCAGGCCGTCGGCCGCAGCCCGAACGGCAGGAAGATCGGCGCCGAGAAGGCCGGCGTGCAGGTGAGCGACCGCGGCTTCATCCCGGTCGACATCCAGATGCGCACCAACGTGCCGCACATCTTCGCCATCGGCGACATCGTCGGCCAGCCCATGCTGGCGCACAAGGCGGTGCATGAGGCGCACGTGGCGGCCGAGGCCGCGTCCGGCGAAAACGTCGCGTTCAACGCCCGCGTGATTCCCAGCGTGGCCTACACCGACCCGGAAGTGGCCTGGGTGGGCCTGACCGAGGACCAGGCCAAGGCGGAAGGCATCGCGATCAAGAAGGGCCATTTCCCCTGGACGGCGTCCGGCCGTGCCATCGCCAACACCCGCGACGAAGGCTTCACCAAGCTGCTGTTCGACGCGCAGACCCATCGCATCCTGGGCGGCGGCATCGTCGGCACCCATGCGGGCGACATGATCGGCGAGATCGCGCTGGCGATCGAGATGGGCGCGGACGAGGTGGACATCGGCAAGACCATCCATCCGCATCCCACGCTGGGCGAGAGCATCGGCATGGCCGCGGAGATCGCGCACGGCACCTGCACCGACGTGCCGCCGCCGCGGAAGTGATCCAGGGGGAGCGAGCCGGTGGGCTCAGGGCTGCGCGGTGGCCGTCTCGGCGGGAGCCAGGCTCAGCACCCGGCGCGCCCCGTTGAAGCGCTGCTGCCAGTAGCTGCCGGCCCATGTCTTCGACCCGCACCTGGGCACCGGGCTTTGGGGAATGGATGAACTTGCCTTCGCCGACGTAGATGCCGACATGGCTGAACGCGCGCTTCATGGTGTTGAAGAACACCAGGTCGCCGGGCTGCAGGTCCTTCTTGTCGATGGCCTGGGTGGCGGCGGCCTGCTCGTTGGCGCGGCGCGGCAGCACCAGCCCGATCGTCTGTTCGTACATCGCCCGCACGAAACCGCTGCAGTCGAACCCAGTCTCGGCCGAATTGCCGCCGCGCCGGTACGGCACACCGAGGAACCCCATCGCCGTGACCACCAGGTTGGACGTGCGGTCCGAGACGGTGTGGCGCACCTGTTCCACGCTGTTGCGGACCTGCTCCAGCCTGGTCAGCAGGCCCCGTTCTTCCATGAAACGGGCAACGTCATCTTCCGCCGATGCCGGCGGGGCGGCATGGGCGGCGGCGCTGGCCGCGAGCAGGAAAAGGCAGAGCCATCTGGACATGGTGGCGCAGCATACCTTGACCGGAGCCGAGAAGTCAAGTTAGGTATGGTTCGTAACTTATTGATTCTTATGAAGAAGATTATTGGATACACAACCATTCAACGCTGTCGTCGAAAGCTGATCCAGCTGGCGGTGGCTTGGGGCTTGGGCATGGGCGCAGCGGGCGCCCAGCCGGCCGGCACCGTGGATCTCCGGCCCGAGCGGGTGGCCGGGGGCCTGGAGCACCCATGGGCCGTCGCCTTCCTGCCCGCAGGGGCGGTTCCTGGTCACGGAACGGCCCGGCCGGATGCGGGTGGTCGAGCCCGGCGGCAAGCTGGGCGCGCCGCTGTCCGGACTTCCGGAAATCGACGCCGGCGGACAGGGAGGCTTGCTCGACCTGGTCCTGGATTCGGCATTTGCGGCCAACCGTGTCCTGTACTTCTGCTTTTCCGAGCCCGGTCCGGGCGGCAACAGCACCGCCCTGGCCCGCGCCCGGCTTTCGCCCGATGCCAGCCGGCTGGAAGACGTCAAGGTGATCTTCAGCCAGAAGCCCAAGGTCGCAAGCACCGCGCACTTCGGCTGCCGGATCGTCGAAGCCCCGGACGGCACTTTGTTCCTGACCCTTGGTGAGCGCTACAAGCGGATGCAGGACGCCCAGAAGCTCGACAACCACCTCGGCAAGGTGGTGCGGCTGCACCAAGGACGGCGCACCGGCCCCGGGCAATCCGTTCGCCGGCCGCCCCGGTGCGCTGCCCGAAATCTGGAGCTACGGACACCGCAATTCGCAGGGCGCGGCCATCGCCCCGGACGGCGCCTTGTGGATCCATGAACACGGCCCGCAGGGCGGCGACGAGATCAACCTGCCGCAGCCGGGCCGCAACTACGGCTGGCCCGTCATCACCTTCGGCGAGAACTACGGCGGCGGCCAGATCGGCGCAGGGCATCACGGCGCAGGCCGGCATGGAGCAGCCGCTGCACTACTGGGTGCCGTCGATCGCGCCTTCGGGCATGGCCTTCCTCACCAGCGACCGCTACGGCCCGGCCATGAAGGGCAATCTGTTCATCGGCTCGCTCAAGTTCGGCTACCTCGCCCGGCTGGAACTCGCCGGCGACAAGGTGCGTGCGCGAGCACAAGCTGCTGGCCGGCGGCGAGCGCGTGCGCGACGTGCGCCAGGGCCCGGATGGGCTGCTGTACGTGCTGACGGACAGCAGCCGCGGGCAGCCTGCTGCGCCTGCTGCCCCAGTGACCCGGGCCGCCGCGGCCCCTCAGGGCTTGATCAGGCCCTTGCGCACTGCGTACAGGGTCAGGCTGGCGATGTCGTTCAGGTGCAGCCGCTCCATGATGCGGGCGCGGTGCACGTCCACCGTCTTGGGCGACAGGCCCAGCTCGTAGGCGATTTCCTTGGAGGCGCGGCCCTGCGCGATGAGCTTGCAGGATCTCGACCTGCCGGTGGGTCAGCTCGTCGTCGACGGTCGGCTCGGAGGGCTGCAGCAGGCGCTGGGCGATGGCGGGGCTGAAGTAGCTGCCGGTCGCCATGACGCTGCGCACGGCCTGCTCGAGTTCGAACGGCGGCGCGTCCTTCATCAGGTAGCCGCAGGCGCCGTTGGCCACGGCCCGCTTGACGAAGTCGACGGTGTCGTACATCGACAGCACCAGCAGCCGCACCTGCGGGTGTCTTGCATGGATCTCGGAGATGGCGGTGATGCCGTCCATGCCGGGCATGGAGATGTCGGTCATGACGACGTCGGGCATCAGGCTGTCGACCAGGGCGATCAGCTCCTTGCCGTCGCGCGCCTCGGCGATCACCTCGACGCCGTCGATCATCGACAGCAGCGCCTTGATGCCCGAACGCACCAGGTCGTGGTCGTCGGCAAGCACGACGCGGATGTGCGGCTGCGTCGGTGTTTTTCATGGTTCCTCCGCCAATAGCTTACAGCACGGCGCGGATCGCGACGCCCTGGCCGGGCCGGGTGCGGATGTGCAGGCGGCCGCCGGCCAGCTCGGTGCGCTCGATCATGCCGTACAGGCCGACGTTGCGCTCGCTCGGCTGCCCGTCCAGCAGCTGCGTGCTTGTCGAAACCGACGCCGTCGTCGACCACCAGCACGCCGATGCGGCCCTGCGGCAGGAAGCGCAGCCGCACGGCGATCTGCGAGGCCTGGGCATGCCGCACCACGTTGTTCGAGCGCCTCCTGCACCAGGCGCAGCGCGACCGATGCGGTTTCGCCCAGGACGGCGGGCTCCTTGCCGCGCGAGCTGACGGCTGAACGCCAGCCCGGCCGGCTCGGCGATGCGCTGCACCGCCGACTGCACGGCGGCCACCAGCCCCAGCAGGTCGAGCTGCGCCGGCCGCAGCGAGAACGACAGGGTCTTGAGCTGCTTGACGGCCGCCTGCGCCATGTCCATGGCCGTGTCGGTGTGCTTCCGGGCCGCGGCCGGGTCCGGCGCGCGCTTGGCGGCGTGCAGGTGGATCACCATGCCGGTGAGCGTCTGGCCCAGCTGGTCGTGCAGCTCGCGCGAGATCAGCGTGCGCTCGCGTTCCTGCGCCACGACCAGCCGCGCCGACAGCTTCTTGAGCCGGCGGTAGGCGGCCTCGAGTTCGCGGCCCAGGCGCTCCTGCTCCAGCACGCGCCGGCGCTCGGTCATCACGCGCTCGATGATCTGCGGCAGCGTGCCCAGCTTGTCCTTGGTGAGGTAGTCCTTGGCGCCGCAGCGCAGCACGTGCACGGCGGCTTCTTCGCCGATGGCGCGGGTGACCACCACCAGCGGCGTGCCGCAACGCCGCGCCACCAGGATCTGCAGGGCCGCGTAAGGCGAGAACCGCGGCATGTTGAAGTCGCACAGGATGACGTCGAAGTCCTGCTGCAGCGCGTCCGTGAAGCCGGCGGCGTCGTCGACCCGGTGCAGCACGTAGCGGCGCTGCGGGTCGGCCCGCTCCAGCGCGATGGCCATGAGCTCCACGTCGTCGGGGTTGTCTTCCACGCACAGCAGCCTGATCGTGGCGGGTTCGGCGGGATTGGTCACGGCATGTCGGGGGTTGGGCGCAGTTTAACTGCCGCGCAGGCTGCGCGAGGGGTTCCTGGAAACAAGGGTGAGCCGAGCTCAGCGCGCCTTGCCGCCGGTTCCCGGGGGCGGCATGTCCACCATCACCGGCTGTCCAGGGGCGGAACACCCCATGTCGCAGCACTTGCCGGGCTGGCGGTTGCGCGTGATGGCGCGCTGCGGATCGTGGACCACGTCGCGCTCCAGCAGCCTTTCGACCAGCTCTACCTTGGAGCCCACCGGGTAATTGCGCCAGATCTCCTGCTTCATCGCCGCGGGCGAGCCGCCGCCGTGCAGGCTGATCACGCTGTACCAGCCGCCCTGGTACCCCGCCGTCAGGTCCTCGATGAAGCGGGCGGTCTGGATGCGCTGTTCGTAGGGCACCGCCGGGTTCGCCCGCAGCACATCGGCCAGCCTGGCGCCGGTTTCGGGGTTGTGGTCCTCGTCCGGCCCGGGCAGCGTCACGATCAGTCCGCCGCTCACGTAGTGCGCGATGCGGTGCATGTCGTAGATCTGGGTGGCCAGCAGCAGCTTGCCGACGTTGGAGAACACCGGATCGGGCATGAATGATCCACTGTGTTCGTCGGCCTTCCCATAGACACTCGCTGCGACGCCGCAGGCATAGAACCCTTCGGTGATCTTGATCAGCTCCACCATCTGCTCGCGCAGGTGGGTTTCCTGGCCCGGATCGAAGCCGTTGGCCTCGCACATCAGCGCGCCGGCGCCGATCAGCAGGTCGCCAAAGCCTGCCCGGGCGCCGATGCAGGTCTGCCGGTGGTGGGTCGCATAGCTGTAGGTGAGGTGGCCGCTGTGTTCCCACTCGCCGGCGTAGAAGACGTTCTCCCAGGGCACGAGCACACGGTCGAACATGCAAACGCCGGTGCTCTGGCCGTACTTGCGCGAGAACAGCGCCGCGCCGTGCTCGACCTTGTCGCCCGGGCGCCCGGCCGGGCGGGCCACGATGGTCAGGCCCGGCGCGTCCACCGGGACGGCGCAGCAGACGGCGAAGGCGGCGTCCGGCTCGTCCATGTTGCGGCAGGGCATGACCAGCAGTTCGTGCATGTAGGGCGCGCCCGTGACGATGGCCTTGGTGCCCGAGATCACGATGCCGCGCGCATTGCGCTCGACCACGTGCACGTAGCTGTCCACGTTGGCCTGCTGGTGCGGCCGCAGGCTGCGGTCGCCCTTGGCGTCCGTCATCGCGACGCCCAGTGTCAGGTCCTGGTCCTGCACCCGGTGCAGGTACGCCAGGAACTTCGCCGTGTTCTCCTTCGTTCCCCGGGCATCGTCGATGCGCGCGCAGACCTGGCCGATGGCGTTGACCGCATCGTGCGTGAGGTAGCGCTGGGCGCAGCCGGTCTCCTGGCAGACCAGGCGCACCGCCTCCAGCTTGTTGAGCAGGTCGCCGCCGCTCATGTCGATGTGGCTGAACCGGTTCACACGCTTGCCGCTGCTGTGCTGGACGGCCGTCATCAGCGGGGCGTAGCGTGGATCCAGGGCGTGGTCATAGGTCAGGGCGATGGCGTTCACGCCCGGGGCCAGCGCCGGCTCGTCGGCCACGCTGTCGACCTTGCGCCCATCGACGAACACGTTCGGGTGATAGCGGCGCAGCGATTCGCGGTAGTCGCGGCCGGACATCAGGAGCGAGGTCGGGTTGGGCGCATTCATGGCTTGCCTTTCGTCCGGGACAGCGCGTTTCGTCAGGGGTGGCCCGGTGCCGATGATTGGACCACGCTGGAATAATGCGGTGCAACCCTGAAAGCCCCTCATGCTGCTCGATGCCGACGACTCCCAACTGGTGCTGGTGGACTACCAGTCCCGGCTGATGCCCACCATCCACGACAGCCAGGCCGTGCTGGCCAACGCGATGCGCCTGGCCCGCATCGCGCAATTGCTGGACGTGCCCACGTGGGGAACGGAAGAAAATCCGTCGGGCCTCGGCGAGAATCCGCCGGAACTGAAGGCCCTGTGCCGCAAGACGCTGGTCAAGATGCAGTTCAGCGCCGTCGCGGATGGGCTGGGGCAGTTGCTGCGCCCGCCGGTGCGAGCCCAGCAGGGTGGCAACGCGCGCAGCCTGCCCAGGCACCTGCAAAAGCCTCCGGCCGCCGCCGAGGAACAGCGCAGTACGGTGGTCGTGGCCGGCTGCGAGGCCCATGTATGCCTGATGCAGACGGCGCTGGACCTGCTGGAGGAGGAGTTCGAAGTGTGGGTGGTGACCGATGCGTGCAGTTCGCGCACCGAACGCAACCGCGACGCCGCGTTCGACCGCCTGGCCGGCGCCGGCGCCGAACTGGTCACCACCGAGATGGTGGCCTTCGAGTGGCTGCGCACGGCGGAACACCCGCTTTTCAAGGACGTGTTGAGCTTGGTCAAATAGCCGGGCCGCCATCCGCGTTCCAGTCAGGTTGCGGCAAGGCAGGCGGCCAGAATGGGCGGGCCATGGGCACCCGAGGAGACAAACCAATGAGCAGCTATGAAGAGTTCTACCGACGCTCCATCCAGGACCGGGACGCGTTCTGGGCCGAGCAGTCCCGGCTGATCGACTGGCAGCAGGCGCCGCAGACCATCTGCGACTACAGCCGTCCGCCGTTCACGAACTGGTTCGCGGGCGGCACCACCAACCTGTGCCACAACGCGGTGGACCGCCATCTCAAGACGCGGCCCGACCAGCCGGCGCTGATCTACGTCTCGTCCGAAACCGGCGCGGAGCGCACGTACACCTTCCGGGACCTGCACGGCGAGGTGCAGCGCGCCGCCGCAGCGCTCAAGAGCCTCGGCGTGCAAAAGGGCGACCGCGTGCTGATCTACATGCCCATGATCGCGGAAGCGGCATTCGCCATGCTGGCCTGCGCGCGCATCGGGGCGATCCACTCCGTGGTGTTCGGCGGCTTCGCGTCCGTCTCGCTGGCTTCGCGCATCGAGGATGCGACGCCGAAGGTGATCATCAGCGCCGACGCCGGCTCGCGCGGCGGCAAGGTGGTGGCGTACAAGCCGCTGCTCGACGAGGCGATCCGCCTGTCCAGCCACAAGCCGCAATCGGTGCTGCTGGTGGACCGCGGCCTGGCGCCCATGGAGCTTGCGGCCGGGCGCGACCACGACTGGGCCGCGCTGACGGCCAGGCACGCCGATACGCAGGTCGACTGCGAGTGGCTGGACTCGACCGACATCAGCTACATCCTCTACACCAGCGGCACCACCGGCCGGCCCAAGGGCGTGCAGCGCGACGTGGGCGGCTACGCGGTCGCGCTGGCCGCGAGCATGAAGCACATCTTCCTCGGCGAGCCGGGCGAGACGTACTTCTCCACCAGCGACATCGGCTGGGTGGTCGGCCACAGCTACATCGTGTACGGCCCGCTGCTGGCGGGCATGGCGACCATCATGTACGAAGGCCTGCCGATCCGCCCGGACGCCGGCATCTGGTGGAGCCTGGTCGAGAAGTACAAGGTCACCTCGATGTTCAGCGCGCCCACGGCCGTGCGCGTGCTGAAGAAGCAGGACCCGGCCTTCCTCAAGAAGTACGACCTGTCCAGCCTGAAGGCCCTGTTCCTCGCGGGTGAGCCGCTGGATGAGCCGACTGCCCAATGGATCTCCGATGGGCTGGGCCGCCCCATCATCGACAACTACTGGCAGACCGAGAGCGGCTGGCCGATCCTGGCCCTGGCCAACGGCGTCGAGAAGCGGACCAGCAAGTTCGGCAGCCCGGGCGTTCCCATGTACGGCTACGACGTCAAGCTGGTGCACGAAAGCACGGGCGAGGAGCTCACCGCCCCCAACCAGAAGGGTGTCGTGGTGATCGAGGGACCGACGCCGCCGGGGTTCATGCAGACCGTCTGGGGCGATGACGAGCGCTACGTCAAGACCTATTGGCAGACGGTGCCCGGCCGGACGGTCTACAGCACCTTCGACTGGGGCATCCGCGACAAGGACGGCTACTTCTTCATCCTCGGGCGCACGGACGACGTGATCAACGTGGCCGGCCACCGGCTGGGGACGCGCGAAATCGAGGAAAGCATCTCGAGCCATCCCAACGTGGCCGAAGTCGCGGTGGTCGGCGTGGCCGACTCGCTCAAGGGCCAGGTGGCCATGGCCTTCGTGGTCGCGCGGGACGCGTCCGCGCTGACCGACACGGCCGCCCGGCTCAAGCTCGAGGGCGACATCATGAAGGTCGTGGATGAGCAGCTCGGCGCGGTGGCGCGGCCCTCGCGCGTCCACTTCGTCAATGTCCTGCCCAAGACCCGCAGCGGCAAGCTGCTGCGCCGCGCCATCCAGGCTGTGGCGGAGGGCCGCGACGCCGGGGACCTGACCACCATCGAAGACCCGACGGCCCTCCAGCAGATCCGGGATCTGATGTCCCCGTAGGGGCGCCAGGCGCGCCCCATTCGCCCCTGGGGCGGCGATTGGAATTGGAACGTGGGAGTACCACTTTTGCGAACGCTCGTACTCGAAGCTCGCGGGCAACGCACGCCAATCTGAGGCACAATCCGGGTCGCAACCAAGGCCCCTTCCAGCCACAGTCGCATCCGCCAACCGGTCCAGCCGTGTCGCGGAAGGTTTCCTAACCAGCTAAATGTCTCCTGCAGGGAGGCGGAAAGTAGCGAACGCATGAGTGAGACAAGCACCGTCTACACGGCCTACCAGGGCAATTCCTATCTCTTCGGCGGCAACGCGCCCTATGTCGAGGAGATGTACGAAAACTACCTCGCCAACCCGACCAGCGTCCCCGAGACCTGGCGCGAATATTTCGACGCGCTCCAGCACGTCCCGGCCGCGGACGGCAGCAACGCCAAGGATGTCCCCCACCTGCCGGTCATCAATGCGTTCGCCGAGCGGGCCAAGCAGGGCGGCACCAAGGTCGTCGGCGGCTCGCAGGACGCCGAGATGGGGCGCAAGCGCACCGCGGTGCAGCAGCTCATCGCCGCCTACCGCAACGTCGGCTGCCGCTGGGCCGACCTCGATCCGCTCAAGCGCGCCGAGCGCGAACACATTCCGGAACTGGAAGCCTCGTTCTACGGCTTTTCGGACGCCGACCAGGAAGCTGTGTTCAACATCAGCAACACCTTCTTCGGCAAGGAGACGATGGCGCTGCGCGAGCTGATCAATGCCCTGCGCGAGACCTATTGCGGCTCCATCGGCGCCGAGTACATGTACATCACCGACCAGCACAAGAAGCGCTGGTGGCAGCAGAAGCTGGAGTCGATCCGCAGCAAGCCCAATTTCAGCGCCGAGCAGAAGAGGCACATCCTCGACCGCGTGACGGCCGCCGAAGGGCTGGAGCGCTTCCTGCACACCAAGTACGTCGGCCAGAAGCGCTTTTCGCTGGAAGGCGGCGAGAGCTTCATCGCCTCGATGGACGAGTTGATCCAGGGCGCGGGCGCCAAGGGCGTGCAGGAGATCGTGATCGGCATGGCCCACCGCGGACGCCTGAACGTGCTCGTGAATTCGCTGGGCAAGATGCCGGCCGACCTGTTCGCCGAGTTCGACCACACCGCCAAGGAAGAACTGCCGGCCGGCGACGTCAAATACCACCAGGGGTTCAGCTCGGACGTGACTTCGCCCGGCGGCCCGGTCCACCTGAGCCTGGCCTTCAACCCCTCCCACCTGGAAATCGTCAACCCGGTGGTCGAAGGGTCGGTCAGGGCCCGGATGGACCGCCGCGCCGACCCTCAGGGCAAGCAGGTGCTGCCGGTGCAGGTGCACGGCGATGCGGCCTTCGCCGGCCAGGGCGTCGTCATGGAGACGCTGGCGCTGGCGGAGACCCGCGGCTATTTCACCGGCGGCACGGTGCACATCGTCATCAACAACCAGATCGGCTTCACCACCAGCGACCCGCGCGACAGCCGCTCGACGCTGTACTGCACCGACGTGGTCAAGATGATCGAAGCGCCGGTGCTGCACGTGAACGGCGACGACCCGGAGGCGGTGGTGCTGGCGACGCAGCTGGCCCTCGAGTACCGCATGGAATTCGCCAAGGACGTGGTGGTGGACATCGTCTGCTTCCGCAAGCTGGGCCACAACGAGCAGGACACGCCTGCGCTGACCCAGCCGCTGATGTACAAGAAGATCGCCCAGCACCCGGGCACGCGCAAGCTCTACGCCGACAAGCTGGCCGCGCAGGGCCTGGGCGAGACGCTGGGCGACGACATGGTCAAGGCCTACCGGGCCGCCATGGACGCCGGCAAGCACACGGTGGACCCGGTGCTGACCAACTTCAAGAGCAAGTACGCGGTCGACTGGACCCCGTTCCTGAACAAGAAGTGGACGGACAGCGCCGACACGGCCATCCCGATGGCCGAGTGGAAGCGCCTGGCCGAGAAGCTCACCACCTTGCCGGCCGATTTCACGCCGCACCCGCTGGTCAAGAAGGTGCTGGATGACCGCGCCGCCATGGGCCGCGGCGACGTCAACGTCGACTGGGGCATGGGCGAGCACATGGCCTTCGCGTCGCTGGTGGCCAGCGGCTACCCGGTGCGGCTGTCGGGCGAGGACTGCGGGCGCGGCACGTTCACCCACCGCCACGCCGTGCTGCACGACCAGAACCGCGAGAAGTGGGACATCGGCACCTACACGCCGCTGCAGAACGTCGGCGAGGGCCAGGCCCCGTTCGTCGTCATCGACTCCATCCTGTCGGAGGAGGCCGTCCTGGGCTTCGAGTACGGCTATGCCTCCAACGATCCCAACACGCTCGTGATCTGGGAAGCCCAGTTCGGCGACTTCGCCAACGGCGCCCAGGTCGTGATCGACCAGTTCATCGCCTCGGGCGAAGTGAAATGGGGCCGCGTCAACGGCATCACCCTGCTGCTGCCGCACGGCTACGAAGGCCAGGGGCCGGAGCACAGCTCGGCGCGCCTGGAGCGCTTCATGCAGCTGTCCGCCGACACCAACATGCAGGTGGTGCAGCCGACCACGGCCAGCCAGATCTTCCACGTGCTGCGCCGCCAGATGGTGCGCACGCTGCGCAAGCCCCTGGTCATCATGACGCCCAAGTCGCTGCTGCGGAACAAGGACGCGACGTCGCCGCTGTCGGAGTTCACGAAGGGCGGCTTCCAGACCGTCATCCCCGAGAACAGGGAACTGAAGGCCGACAAGGTCAAGCGCGTCGTCGTCTGCTCGGGCAAGGTCTACTACGACCTGGCCAAGAAGCGCGACGAGCGCGGCGACGACAGCGTCGCCATCCTGCGCGTCGAGCAGCTCTACCCGTTCCCGCACAAGGTGTTCGCCGCCGAGCTGCGGAAATACCCGAACGTCACCGACATCGTGTGGTGCCAGGACGAGCCGCAGAACCAGGGCGCCTGGTTCTTCGTGCAGCACTACATCCACGAGAACATGGCGGAGGGGCAGAAGCTGGGGTACTCCGGCCGCGCCGCCTCGGCGTCGCCGGCCGTGGGCTACTCGCACCTGCACCAGGAACAGCAGAAGAGCCTGGTCGACGGCGCGTTTGCAAAACTCAAAGGCTTCGTCCTCACGAAATAGGCCGGCACAGGGACGCCGAAGGCGCCCCGGCTGGCCCCGCTCGTTCGACGGGACCTGGTGGAGGCCCGTCAACTCGCGGCACGAACGAACAAAATCTAGGAAAAGAAAATGTCTATCGTCGAAGTCAAAGTCCCGCAGCTGTCCGAATCGGTGGCGGAAGCAACGCTGCTGCAGTGGAAGAAGAAGCCGGCGACCTGGTCGCCATCGATGAGATCCTGATCGAGATCGAGACCGACAAGGTGGTGCTGGAAGTGCCGGCACCCGCGGCCGGTGTGCTGGCAGAGATCGTGCAGGCCGACGGCGCGACCGTCGCGGCCGAACAGGTGATCGCGAAGATCGACACCGAGGGCAAGGCCAGCGCGCGCTGCGCCCGCGCCCGCTGCCGCTGTCCCGGCGCCTGCCGCCGCGCCGGTGTCCGCGCCGGCCGCCGCGGGCGGCTCGAAGGCCGGCATCGCGATGCCGGCCGCCGCCAAGCTGATGGCCGACAACAGCCTCGCCGCCGGTTCCGTGCCCGGCACCGGCAAGGATGGCCGCGTGACCAAGGGCGATGTGCTCGGGGCCGTGGCAGCCGGTGCGAAGCCGGCCGTCGCTCCCGTCGCCGCGCCCACGGGCGTGCCAAAGACGGCCCTGCCGCAGGTGAATGCGCCCACGGCCGCGCCGGACCTCGGCCAGCGTCCCGAGCAGCGCGTGCCCATGAGCCGCCTGCGCGCGCGGGTGGCGGAACGCCTGCTGCAGTCGCAATCGTCCAACGCCATCCTGACCACGTTCAATGAAGTGAACATGGCGCCGGTGATGGAGATGCGCAAGCGCTTCCAGGAGAAGTTCGAGAAGGAGCACGGCGTCAAGATCGGCTTCATGAGCTTCTTCGTGAAGGCGGCCGTGCACGCGCTCAAGAAGTACCCCGTCATCAACGCGTCGGTGGACGGCAACGACATCGTCTACCACGGCTACTTCGACATCGGCATCGCCGTGGGGTCGCCGCGCGGCCTGGTGGTGCCGATCCTGCGCAACGCGGACCAGATGAGCTTCGCCGACATCGAGAAGAAGATCGCCGAATACGGCGCCAAGGCGCGCGACGGCAAGCTGGGCATCGAGGAGATGACCGGCGGCACGTTCTCCATCTCCAACGGCGGCGTTTTCGGCTCGATGCTGTCCACCCCCATCATCAACCCGCCGCAGTCGGCGATCCTGGGGGTGCACGCCACCAAGGACCGCGCCGTGGTGGAGAACGGGCAGGTGGTGGTCAGGCCGATCAATTACCTGGCCATGTCCTACGACCACCGCATCATCGACGGACGCGAGGCCGTGCTGGGCCTGGTCGCGATGAAGGAAGCGCTGGAAGATCCGGCGCGCCTGCTGTTCGATATTTGACCCACCCCCGAAGCGGCCTGCGGCCGCCTCCCCCTCAAGGGGGCGACACCAGCGGCCCGGCAAAGCCGGTGCCGCGGTGTCTCCCGAATAGTCCCGCGAAGTGGCACTGGAGTTTCGTATGAGCAAGCAATTCGACGTCATCGTCATCGGCGGCGGTCCCGGCGGCTACATCGCAGCCATCCGCGCGGCGCAACTCGGCTTCAACACCGCCTGCATCGACGAGTGGAAGAACAAGGACGGCAAGCCCGCGCCCGGCGGCACCTGTACCAACGTGGGGTGCATTCCCTCCAAGGCGCTGCTGCAGTCGTCGGAGCACTACGAGCATGCCGGCAAGCATTTCGCCGACCATGGCATCAACGTGAAGGGTCTGGACCTGGACCTCGCGAAGATGCTGGCCCGCAAGGACCAGGTCGTGAAGCAGAACAACGACGGCATCCTGTTCCTGTTCAAGAAGAACAAGGTGTCGTTCTTCCACGGCCGGGGCTCGTTCGTGAAGGCGGGCGAAGCCGGCTACGAGATCAAGGTGTCGGGCGCCGCCGAGGAAACGATCGCCGGCAAGCACGTCATCGTGGCGACGGGGTCCAGCGCGCGGGCCCTGCCGGGTGTGCCCTTCGACGAGGACAACATCCTCTCCAATGACGGCGCGCTGCGCATCCAGGGCGTGCCGAAGAAGCTCGGCCTCATCGGCTCGGGGGTGATCGGCCTGGAGATGGGCTCGGTCTGGCGCCGGCTCGGCTCCGAAGTGACCGTGCTCGAGGCGCTGCCGGCCTTCCTGGGCGCGGTGGATGAACAGATCGCGCGCGAAGCCAAGAAGGCGTTCGACAAGCAGGGCCTGAAGATCGAGCTGGGCGTGAAGGTCGGCGAGATCAAGTCCGGCAAGAAGGGCGTCTCGGTCGCGTGGACCAACGCCAAGGGCGAGGCGCAAACGCTGGACGTGGACAAGCTGATCGTGTCCATCGGCCGCGTCCCCAACACCACGGGCCTGGACCATGAAGCCGTGGGCCTGAAGCTGGACGAGCGCGGCGCGATCATCGTCGACGGCGACTGCCGGACGAACCTGCCCAATGTCTGGGCGGTGGGCGACGTGGTGCGCGGACCGATGCTGGCCCACAAGGCGGAAGAAGAGGGCGTGGCGGTGGCCGAACGCATCGCGGGCCAGCATGGCCACGTGAACTTCAACACCATCCCCTGGGTGATCTACACCAGCCCGGAGATCGCCTGGGTCGGCCAGACCGAGCAGCAGCTCAAGGCGGCCGGCGTGAAGTACAAGGCCGGCACCTTCCCGTTCATGGCCAATGGCCGCGCGCGGGCGTTGGGCGACACGACCGGCATGGTGAAGTTCCTGGCCGACGCCGCGACCGACGAAATCCTCGGCGTGCACATCGTCGGCCCCATGGCCAGCGAACTCATCTCCGAAGCGGTGGTGGCGATGGAGTTTCGCGCGTCCGCCGAGGACATCGCCCGCATCTGCCATGCGCACCCTTCGCTGTCGGAGGCGACCAAGGAAGCGGCGCTGGCCGTCGACAAGCGGACGCTCAATTTCTAGGCCCGGGCCGACGTGACCTCGGTCCTCGAGCAGTACCAGGCCGAACTCGCCGAGCGGGGCTACCAAAGCGACCCCGCGCAGCTGAGGGCCGTGCAGGCCCTGGACCGCTGCGCGCGGGAGTGGGCGGAGTTCAAGGAGCAGCGCTCCAACGTCTTCAAGAAGCTGATCAACCGGCCCGAGATCCCGCGCGGTGTCTACATGCACGGCGGCGTGGGCCGCGGCAAGAGCTTCCTGATGGACTGCTTCTACAACGCCGTGCCCCTGGTGCGCAAGACGCGGCTGCACTTCCACGAATTCATGCGGGAAGTGCACCGCGAGCTGGCCGAGCTGCAGGGCACCGTGAACCCGCTGGACGAACTGGGCGAGCGCATGGCGCGGCGCTACCGGCTGATCTGCTTCGACGAGTTCCACGTGGCCGACATCACGGACGCGATGATCCTGCACCGGCTGCTCGACGCGCTGTTCGACAACGGGGTCGGTTTCGTCACGACGTCGAACTTCAAGCCCGATGACCTTTACCCGCATGGGCTGCATCGCGACCGCATCCTGCCGGCGATCAGGCTGCTCAACGAGAAGCTGGAAGTGGTCGGCGTTGACAATGGCGTGGACTACCGAAGCCGCGCCCTGGAGCAGGTCAAGCTCTACCACACGCCTTTGGGCCCCGAAGCCGACGCGCAAATGAACGACGCCTTCACGCGGCTGGCGGCGTCGCACGACGAGGACCCGGTGCTGCACATCGAAGCGCGCGAGATCCGCGCGCGGCGCAAGGCGGGGGGCGTGGTCTGGTTCGACTTCCGGACCCTGTGCGGCGGCCCGCGCTCGCAGAACGACTACCTGGAGATCGCGACCCAGTTCCACACCGTGCTGCTCTCCGATGTGCCCCACATGCCGGTGCGCATGGCGTCCGAAGCCCGGCGTTTCACCTGGCTGGTGGACGTGCTCTACGACCGCCGCGTGAAGCTGATCATGTCGGCGCAGGTGCCGCCCGAGGCGTTGTACACGGAAGGGCCGCTGGCCCACGAGTTTCCGCGCACGGTGTCCCGGCTGAACGAAATGCGGTCGGCCGAGTTCCTGGCGCTGGAACACCGGATGGTCGACACTCGCCTCACATGAAGAAACCGCTCCTGCTCCTGGCCTTGATGGTGCTGCCTTTCGTTCTGCGGGCGCAGGAGGACCAAGCCGCCGAGCGTTCGCGCCTCGCTGCCGCGCGCGGGCAGGCGGAAGCCGCCTACCTCGCGGAGGAAAAGGCCTGCTACGGCAAGTTCGCGGTCAATGATTGCCTGAACGACGCCAGGTCGCGGCGGCGCGCGGCGCTGGCGGACCTGCGCCGCCAGGAGAATTCGCTCAACGACGCGCAGCGTAAGCGCCGTGCCGCCGAGCGCGTGCTCGAGCTCGAAGCGCGCGCCGCCGCCGAACGCCAGCGCGAGGCCCAGCAGCGTGAGAAGGCAACCGGTGCGCAGCGTGGGCGCGAGGAGCGCGCTGCAGAAAAGGCGGCAGGCCGCGCCTCGAGCGAGGCCACCCGCCCGGCCCGGACCGCCGAGCGCCAGCAGCAGGTTGCGCGCAGGCAGGCCGAGGCCAGCGCCGCGCGCGCCCGCAGGGACCAGGAAGCGGCCGACAACGTCAGGCAGCAGGAAAAACGGCTGGCCGACGCGCAGGAGCGCAAGGCGGCCCAGCAGAAACGCCTGGCCGAGCGGAAGAAGCCGGCCGCGCAGCCACTGCCTGCGCAGCCCTAGCCGCCAGCCGGGGCCGGGCGCGCCATCAACTGTCCAGCGGCTCCAGCTTCACGATCACCAGCGACAGGTTGTCGCCGCCGCCGTGGCCGCGCGAGCGAGCCTTCTCGATCAGGAACTCCGTGGCTTCGCGCGGCGACAGCGAGGACACGACCGAGCCGAGTTCGCTCGGGCTGAAGTAGTGCCAGACCCCGTCGCTGCACGCCATCAGCACATCGCCGGGGCGCAGCTGGGGAATGAAATGCAGGTCGGACGGCGGGTCGTCTTCGGCGCCGAGGCAGCCCATCAGGATGTTCGACTGGGGGTGGACGTTGGCTTCCTCTTCGGTCAGCTCGCCGCGTTCCACCAGCGTCTGCACGTAGGAGTGGTCCATGGTCCGCTTGACCAGCTTGCCGCCGTGGAAGTGGTAGATGCGCGAATCGCCGGCGTGGACCCAGTGGCAATCCCCGGCCGGATTGATGAGGAAGGCCGCCAGCGTGCTGTGCGGCTCCTGTTCGGAAGAGATGGCCGTCAGCTTGATGACGATGTGGGCCTCCTGCACCATCTGCTTGAGGATGGACGGTGCATCGTCGTGGTCCGGCGAATAGCGGTCGAACAACTGCTTGGCCGTCATCATGACCTGGTCGGACGCCTTGCGGCCGCCGCTGCGCCCGCCCATGCCGTCCGCCACGATGCCCAGCACACAGCCGGTCATGCGCGGGTGGCTGAGCAAGGCCACCTGGTCCTGCTGGTATTCGCGGTCACCCTTGTGGATGCCGGTCGATGCGGTGAGTCGATATCCCTTTGTGGCCATGCTTTGCGATCGATGCCCCGCCAGGTTGGCAGCGCGGGCGCTCGATTATTGCCCCTGAAACACGTATTATTGTGCCAACCCGACCGTAGTGGCCGCCAGCGGCCGCAGATTCCTTGGATTCCAACCTCCACTCCCCCGAACGCCGCCTGATCGAGCTGCGCATGGAACATGCCGACCTCGACGCCCTGATCGACCGCGCGGGACAGGAAACGCCGGTCGACGAGCTCATGATGCGCCGCCTGAAAAAGCGGCGGCTGGCGCTGCGCGACCAGATCGCCCGCCTCGAGCTCGTGCTCGACCCCAAAGAACCTGCCTGATGTCTCTCGAAGATCCCGTTCGCGAAGCATTCGCGCCCGACGGTGTGCTGTCGCGCGCCGCGGATCAATTTCGCCCCCGCGCCGAGCAGACCGAAATGGCGCTGGCCGTGGCGCGGACCATCGAGCAGGGCGGTGCACTCGTGGTGGAAGCGGGCACCGGTGTCGGCAAGACCTTCTCCTACCTGGTGCCGGCGCTGCTGAGCGGCGAGCGCGTCCTTCTGTCCACGGCCACCAAGACCCTGCAGGACCAGTTGTTCGGCCGCGACCTGCCGCGGCTGGTGGAGGCCCTGGGCCTGCCTGTCCGCACCGCGCTGCTGAAGGGGCGCGGCAGCTACCTGTGCCTGCATCGCATGGAGCAGGCGCGACACGACGCCACCTTGCCCGATCGCGGGTCCGTGCGCACCCTCGCCAAGATCGAGGAGTGGTCCCACGGGACGCGGACCGGCGACCTGGCCGAGCTGCCGGGGCTGGACGAGCGCTCGGCGCTGATCCCGCTGGTCACGTCGACCCGCGAGAACTGCCTGGGCGCCCAATGCCCGAAATTCCGCGCCTGCCACGTCAACCTGGCCCGGCGGGAAGCGCTGGCGGCGGACGTGGTGGTCATCAACCACCACCTGTTCTTCGCCGACCTGGCGGTGCGCGAATCGGGCATGGCCGAGCTGCTGCCGACGGTGCGGGTGGCCATCTTCGACGAAGCCCACCAGCTCAATGAAACCGGCGTGCAGTTCCTGGGTGCGCACCTCACCACCGGGCAGCTGCTGGACTTCGCGCGGGACATGCTGGCAGCGGGACTGCAGCTCGCGCGCGGGCTGGCCGACTGGCAGCAGGCCGCGTCCTCGGTGGAGCGGGCCGCGCGTGACTTGCGCCTGGTCGTGGGCCGCGCGGCGCCCGGCGCCAGGCTGCGCTGGGTGGGCGAAGCACCCGCCGGCGTCGACCCCGGCGCATGGCAGCTGTCGCTGGTTGAATTGCAGTCCGCCTGCGCGCAGGCCCTGGCCACGCTGTCCACCGTGAGCGAAATCGCGCCCGACTTCGCCCGCCTGATCGAGCGGGCCGAAAGCATGTCCGGGCGGTTGCAGGCCTTTGCCGGCCCGTGCGAGCCGGGCGCGGTGCGCTGGGTCGACGTCGGCGCGCAGTTGCGGCTGGTCGAGTCGCCGCTGGACATCGCCAAGGCCGTGCAGGAAAAGCTCCTGCGCACGGGCGCGGAAGAAGCGTCGACCCGGTCCTGGATCTTCACGTCGGCGACGCTGGGCGACGACGCGCGACTGTCCTGGTTCACCGAGCCTTGCGGGCTGGAGCAGGCGGAAGTGCTGCGTGTGGGCAGCCCGTTCGACTACGCCGTGCAGGCGGCGGTGTACGTGCCGCGGCACCTGCCCAAACCCAGCGATCCGGCGCACAGCGCGCAGGTCGCCGCCCTGGCCGCGGAGGGCGCACAGCGCCTGGGCGGCCGCACGATGGTCCTCACGACCACCCTGCGCGCATTGCGGGCCATTGGAGAGGAATTGCTGCGCCGTTTCGAAGGCTCCGGCGAGGTCGAGGTGCTGGTGCAGGGCCAGTGGCCCAAGCGCCGCCTGATCGAGCGGTTCCGCGAAGGCGCGACCGGTGCCCAGCGCGGCTGCGTGCTGGTGGCCTCGGCGTCCTTCTGGGAAGGGGTCGACGTGCCCGGCGACGCGCTGCAGCTGGTGATCATCGACAAGCTGCCGTTCCCGCCGCCCGGCGATCCGCTGGTCGAAGCCAGGGCGCAGCGGCTCGAGTCCCAGGGGCGCAGCGCCTTCAACGATTATTTCGTGCCGGAAGCAGCGGTTGCGCTCAAGCAGGGCGCGGGGCGCCTGATCCGGCGCGAATCGGACCAGGGTGTGCTGGTGGTGTGCGACACGCGCATGGCCACCATGGGTTACGGCCGGCGCCTGATGGCGGCCCTGCCGCCCATGCGGGCGTTGCGATCGAAGGAAGAGTTCCTGGAAGTCCTGGAGGGCCTGGGGGCTACCAGAACTTCCACCACGGATCCTGCCTGGACCTGAAGCCGCGCGACAGGTATTCGCTCCTGGGGTAGGTTTTTTCCATCACCCGGCGCGCGTCGTCGCGCAGCTGCGTCATGCCCAGTTCGTCGTACGAGCGCACCAGGATGTAGAGCGCTTCTTCCAGCGCGGGCACGTCCTGGTAGTCGGTCAGGGCGTTCTGCGCCCGGGCAATGGCTGCCACGTAGGCACCTCGGCTGTAGTAGTAGCGCGCCACGTGCACTTCGTACTGGGCCAGCGAATTGACGATGTAGGTCATGCGCGCCCGTGCGTCGGGCGTGTAGCGGGATTCGGGAAAGCGGGTGACGAGCTCCTTGAACGCGTCGAACGATTCCTTGGCGGCCTTCTGGTCGCGTTCGGACAGGTCCTGGCGCGACAGGAAGGCGAAGGCGCCGAGGTTGTCGTTGAAGTTGACGATGCCTTTGAGGTAGAGCGCGTAGTCGATCGCGGGGCTGGCCGGGTGCAGCTTCATGAACCGGTCGATGGTCGACAGCGCGGAAGCCTGGTCGTTGCTCTTGTACTGCGCGTAGGCCTTTTCCAGCTGGGCCTGCTGCGCCAGCGGCGTGCCGGCGGCACGGCCCTCGAGCTTCTCGAACAGCGGGATCGCCTTGTCGTAGGCGCTCGCGTTCATCTCGTCCTTGGCTTCGGAGTAGATCTTGTTCGCGCTCCAGTTCTCGGTCTTGTCGTCCGGCGTCGACGAGCAGGCCGCCAGCAATGCGGCCACGCCGAGCGCCAGCGCAGGGACCACCGATAATTTGGCTCGAAGCATGAATCGCAACTTTCTTGAAACAGGGCAAATTCATTATATCGACCGACCCCTCGCCGAATGACCTGCGCGCCGTGGACGACGACGCGCTCGACGTCGCGGACGCCGGGCCCGAGGCCGAACTGCGGCCCTTCGTGGTCGATGCGGCCCACCATGGCGACAGGCTCGACCGCGCGCTGGCAGCGCTGGCGCCGGAATTCTCGCGCAGCTACCTGCAGCAGCTGATCGAATCGGGGGCGGTTTCGCTCAAGGGCGCGCCCGCGACGCGCTCCTCGCAGAAGGTCAAGGCCGGCGACCCGGGGACGCTGGAGCTGCGCCCCACGCCGCAGAGCCAGGCTTTCCGGCCCGAGCCGATGGAACTGGCCGTGGTGTTCGAGGACGAGCACCTGCTGGTCGTCGACAAGCCGGCGGGCCTGGTGGTCCACCCGGCGCCGGGCAACTGGAGCGGCACCCTGCTCAACGGCCTGCTGGCGCGCGACCCGGGGGCCATGCTGTTGCCTCGGGCCGGCATCGTGCACCGCCTGGACAAGGACACCAGCGGGCTGATGGTGGTCGCCCGCACGCGCGCCGCCATGGATGCGCTGGTGCAGAAGATCGCCGCGCGCGAGGTCTCGCGCCAGTACCTGGCCCTGGCGCACCGTCCCTGGGGCGGCGCGGCCGTGCGGCACGTGGACGCGCCGATCGGCCGGGACCCGCGCAACCGCTTGCGCATGGCGGTCGTGGACAGCGGCAAGCCCGCGACCACTTCGTTCGAACTGCTGCAGGACGCCGCCGCCGGCTGCTGGGTGCGGGCCACGCTGGGAACCGGGCGCACGCACCAGATTCGCGTGCACATGGCGCACATCGGCCATCCGCTGGTGGCCGACGAGCTCTACGGCGGCGCGCCCGCCGCCGGCCTGGCGCGCCAGGCCCTGCACGCGTACCGGCTGGCCTTCGCGCATCCCTTCACCGGGCGCGCCCTCGAGTTCCACACGCCCTTGCCCGAGGATTTGCGGCAGGCGCTGCGGCTTTGGGGCCTGCGCTACAATGACCCGGAATGGCTCACGAGCCACGCCCCCGGCTAGCCCGCGGTGGCATGTGCCGCGCAACCTTGTTGCATGCGGCGAAGCGTTGAAATCGCCCCTGTTTAGCCTTTGATTTGCGCGCCCGATGGCGCCTTTTCCCGGAACGGCAAGACCATGAATACGACGGATGCCAAGCGCGTCCTCGAAACCGCCCTGATTTGCTCGCAGCAGCCTTTGCCGGTGCGCGAGCTGCGCGTCCTGTTCGACGATGAACTGGCCGCGGACACGATCAAGGCGTTGCTCGCGGACCTCCAGGAAGAATGGGCCCAGCGCGGGGTCGAGCTGGTCCATGTGGCCAGCGGCTGGCGCTTCCAGAGCCGCCCGCAGATGCGCGAGTACCTCGACCGGCTGCATCCGGAAAAGCCGCCCAAGTACACCCGGGCCGTGCTGGAGACGCTGGCCATCATCGCGTACCGCCAGCCGGTGACGCGCGGCGACATGGAAGACATCCGCGGCGTGACCATCAACGCGCTGATCCTCAAGCAGCTGGAAGATCGCGGCTGGGTCGAAGTCATCGGCCACCGCGAAACGGTCGGGCGCCCGGCCCTGTTCGCGACCACCCGCCAGTTCCTGGACGACCTGGGGCTGGAGTCGCTGGACCAGCTTCCCCTGCTGGAAGGCCCGGCGCAGCAGGCCCAGCTGCTCGAATCGCTGAGCGCGGCAGCCGACGAAGCGCAGCAGCCGAGCCTGGCCATCGAAGGCGGGGCGCAAGCTCCCGACCAACCCACCCCCGAGGGCGCCGCGGACAACGCGCCAGAAGCAGTCGAGACCTGATATGAACGAACCCCTGCCTGGTGCCGCCTCCGTGCCGACCGAAGAAGTCGTCGAGGACAAGGCCGTTCCGCCGCGCCCCGATGCGCCCGCCGCCGCTGCGCCGGTCCACGCCGAGGAAGAAGAACTCTGGGACGACAGCGACGAGGAGCACGATGGCGACGAGGCGGGTGAACGCGCCGCGCCGCAGCCGCCGGGCGAGCCCACCGTCCCGATCCGTTTCGAGGACGTCATTTCCGGCCAGTTCGACGCCGAGGTCGAGAGCCCCGAGGTCAACCTGCCCAAGCGGGTGCTGGCGCCCCAGGCCGAAACGCCCAAGCTGCACAAGGTGCTGGCCCAGTCGGGCCTGGGCTCGCGGCTGGAGATGGAGCAGCTCATCACCGAGGGACGGATCTCGGTCAACAACGAGCCGGCCCACATTGGCCAGCGCATCCAGTTCGGCGACCAGATCAAGGTCAACGGCAGGCCGATCCGCTTTCGCATCGCGCCGCCCCCGCCCCGCGTGATCGCGTACCACAAGCCGGTGGGCGAAGTCGTCACGCACGACGACCCGCAGAACCGGCCGACGGTCTTCCGCAAGCTCCCCAAGCTGGTCCAGGGCAAGTGGCAGTCGGTCGGGCGGCTGGACCTGAACACCGAAGGCCTGTTGCTCTTCACCAGTTCCGGTGAACTGGCCAACAAGCTCATGCACCCGCGCTTCGGCCTGGAGCGCGAATACGCCGTTCGGGTGCTGGGCGCGCTCAGCAACGAGGAAAAGCAGCGCCTGCTCGATGGCATCGACCTGGAAGACGGCCGCGCCCAGTTCGGCTCGATCGAGGATGGCGGCGGCGAAGGCGCCAACACCTGGTACCGCGTGACCATCTCCGAAGGCCGCAACCGCGAGGTGCGCCGCCTGTTCGAGGCGCTCGGCCACGCCGTCAGCCGCCTGATCCGCATCCGCTACGGGGCGATGATGCTGCCGCGCGGCCTCAAGCGCGGTGCCTGGATGGAGCTCGACGAGCGCGATATCCGCTCGTTGATGCAGGCGGCCGGCGCCACCGGCGGCGAGCGGCAGGAGCGCCGCGAAGGCGGCGAAGGCGAGGGCGGCGGCAAGGGCGGGCGCAACCGCCGGCGCGGCGGCCGCAACGCCGGCGGCGGAAACAGGGACGGGCAGCCCCAGCAGCGCGGACCCGGTCCCCAGCGCGGGCAGGGCGGCAATGGCGGCGGCCAGGGCCAGCAACGGCGCAAGCAGCGCGGCGGTGACCAGGGGGATCGCCAGGGCGACCGCCAGGGCGGCGGCAGCGCCCAGCCCGACCCGATGAAAACCTCCTTCGGCTACATCGGCGCCGACAGTTTCACCCGGCAGCGCCAGGGCGGCCCGGGCCAGGGCGGCCAGCGCCGTGGCGGCGGGGGAGGCGGCGGGGGCGGGTCGGGCGGCGGCCAGCGGCGCGGTGGCCGGGGTCGATGACCCTGCTGCCGACCGATCGCGCCCACCGGTTAAAATTGCAGGCTTTGCCGAACTTTTTCACACCGGCGAAACCTTAAAACTTCAAGCTCAGGAAAACTCAAATGGCTATCGAACGCACCCTCTCCATCATCAAGCCCGACGCCGTGGCCAAGAACGTCATCGGGCAGATCTACGCCCGCTTCGAAGCGGCCGGCCTGAAAGTCATCGCCGCGAAGATGGCCCACCTGTCGCGTGGCGAGGCCGAGCAGTTCTATGCCGTCCACAAGGAGCGTCCCTTCTTCAAGGACCTGGTCGAATTCATGATCTCCGGCCCGGTGATGATCCAGGTGCTCGAAGGCGAAGGCGCCATCCTGAAGAACCGCGACCTGATGGGCGCGACCGATCCCAAGAAGGCGGCCGCCGGCACCATCCGCGCCGACTTCGCCGACAGCATCGATGCCAACGCGGTGCACGGCTCCGACGCCGCTGAAACCGCCAAGGTGGAAATCGGCTTCTTTTTCCCCGGCATGAACGTCTATTCCCGCTAAAGCGGGAATCCACCATGCGATGACGGCCAACCTTCTCGACTTCGACCTGGAGGGTCTGGCCGCGTTCTGCGAACAGCCTGGGCGAAAAGCGTTTCCGGGCCACGCAGCTGTTCCGCTGGATCCACCAGCGTGGCGCCAGCGACTTCGACCAGATGAGCGACCTGGCCAAGTCGCTGCGCGAAAAGCTCAAGACCAGCGCCCGCATCGAGGGCCTCGCGGTCATCTCCCAGCACGAATCCGCCGACGGCACGATCAAGTGGCTGTTCGACGTGGGCAACGGCGATGCGGTGGAGGCCGTCTTCATCCCCGAAGACGACCGGGGCACCCTGTGCGTGTCTTCCCAGGCCGGCTGCGCCGTGGGCTGCCGTTTCTGCTCCACCGGCCACCAGGGCTTTTCGCGCAACCTCACCACGGGCGAGATCGTCGCGCAGCTCTGGTTCGCCGAGCACTTCCTGCGCGGCCACCTCAAGACCGGCGAGCGCGTCATCTCCAACGTCGTGATGATGGGGATGGGCGAGCCGCTGCAGAACTATTCCGCGCTGGTGCCGGCCTTGCGCGTCATGCTGGACGACCACGGCTACGGCCTGTCGCGCCGCCGCGTGACGGTGTCGACCTCCGGCATGGTGCACATGATGGACCGGCTCGCGCAGGACTGCCCGGTGGCGCTGGCCGTGTCGCTGCATGCGCCGAACGACGAACTGCGCGACAACCTCGTGCCCCTGAACAAGAAGCACGGCCTGTCCGAACTGCTCGACGCCTGCAACCGCTACCTGGAGTTCGCGCCGCGCGACTTCATCACCTTCGAGTACTGCATGCTCGACGGCGTCAACGACCAGCCGGAGCACGCGCGCCAGCTGGTGACCCTGCTGCGCCACCACGGCGGGAAGGGCGTCTCCTGCAAGGTCAACCTGATCCCCTTCAACCCGTTCCCGCAATCGGGCCTGACGCGTTCCCCCCACAAACAGGTGCTCGCCTTCGCGAAAATCGTCAGTGATGCTGGTATCGTCACCACTGTGCGAAAAACGAGGGGGGACGACATCGACGCGGCGTGCGGCCAGCTGGCCGGCGACGTCAAGGACCGCACCCGGGTGGGCCAGCGCATCGCCCGGCAGCGCACCGTGATGCTGAAACAGGTGCCGGCGCAGGCGTCCGGTGCGAAGGAGACATGAAACCATGACAAGGACCGCCCTGGCGGCCCGGGACCCGGGAAAACTCCTGGCCTGGGCGTGGCTCGCCGGCACGCTGCTGCTGGCCCTCGGAGGTTGCGCCACGTCGCCGCCGCCGGGCGACGTCGGTTCGTCGCGGGACATCATGACCGAGTCCGACGAGCCCGAGGCGCGCAAGCGCGCGCGCATCCGCATGGAACTGGCGGTCGGCTATTTCGAGCAGGGCCAGACCAACGTGGCCCTCGACGAGCTCAAGCAGGTGATCGCCTCGGACCCGACCTTCCCCGATGCCTACAACCTGCGCGGCCTGATCTACATGCGGCTGAACGACATGCGGCAGGCGGAAGACAGTTTCCGCCGGGCGGTGTCGCTGAACCCGCGCGACGCCAACGTGCAGCACAACTACGGCTGGCTGCTGTGCCAGCAGGGCCGCTACGAGGAATCCCAGCGCGCGTTCGACGTGGCGATGGCCAACCCGATGTATGCCGGCCGGGCCAAGACGCTGATGGCGCAGGGCCTGTGCGAGGCCCGCGCTGGCAAGATGGCCGAAGCCGAGCGCAGCCTGGCGCGCTCCTATGAGCTGGACGCCGGCAACCCGGTCACGGGCTACAACCTCGCGAACCTGCTGTACCGGCGCGGGGATTTCACCCGCTCCCAGTTCTACATCCGCCGCCTGAACAACAGCGAACAGGCCAACGCCGAAACGCTCTGGCTCGGCGTCAAGGTGGAGCGGCGGCTGGGCGACCGGGTCGCCATGCGGCAGCTCGGCGACCAGCTCAAGAAGCGCTTCCCGCAGTCCCGCGAGGCCACTTCGTACGACCGGGGGGCCTTCGATGAATGACATTGCCGGTGCGCAAGCGCTGGCCGAACCACCGTCCGCCGACGCCGGCCTGACCGCCGGCGCCTTGCTGCGCCGGGCCCGGGAAGCGGCAGGCCTGCATGTGGCCGCGCTCGCTGTGTCGCTGAAGGTGCCGGTGCGCAAGCTGGAAGCCCTGGAGGAGGACCGCTGGGACCTGTTGCCCGACGCGGTGTTCGTCCGCGCCTTGGCCTCCAGTGTGTGCCGCTCCTTGAAGATCGACCCCCAGCCGGTGCTCCAGCGCCTGCCCCAGACATCGGCACCGCGGCTGGTCCACGATACCGATGGCATCAACACGCCGTTTCGCGCGCCCAGCGACGGCGCCGGGCCGACCTGGCTGGACCAGCTCACGCGCCCGGTCTTCCTGGCCGTCTTTGCCCTGCTGCTCGGCGCCCTGGTCCTGATCCTGCTGCCCTCCACGCAGCAGGAAACCAGCGTCACCCCCGCAGCAACCACGCCTGGCGACAAGCCCGCTGCCGCCGCGCCCGTGGCGGCGCCTGCGGCGTCGAATTCGACGCTGGAAACCGTGCAGCCGAACGCCCAGGTGGCCCAGGCGCCGGCCGCGGTCGCCGCCCCCGCGGCGCCGACGCCGGTGCAGGCAGCCAGCGCCGCAGCTGCGCCCGTCGTGCCTGCCGCCTCGGCGGCGGCCAATGCCCCCCCGACCACGGTCGCCGGCGACCCGGCGGCCTCGATCAGCGGCATGGTGATCTTCCGCACCAAGGCGCCTTGCTGGGTGGAGGTCACCGACGCGAAGGGCGTGGTGGCGGTGCGCAAGCTCCTTGGCGCGGGCGAGACGGCGGGCGCGTCCGGCGCCTTGCCCCTGCAGGTGACCGTCGGCCGGGTCGACGCCGCCGAAGTCCAGGTGCGGGGCAAGCCATTCGACCTGCGCCCGGTGACGAAGGACAACGTCGCGCGTTTTGAAGTGAAGTGATGCAACCCTGCCTGCCCATCGAACCCGCCTTCCCGAAGGCACGCCGCTCGCGGCAGGCGCGCGCCGTGTGGGGCTCGCGCGTGGTCACGATCGGCGGCGACGCCCCGGTGCGCGTGCAGTCGATGACCAATACCGACACGCAGGACGCGATCGGCACGGCGATCCAGGTCAAGGAGCTGGCCGTGGCCGGCTCAGAGCTGGTGCGCATCACAGTGAACACGCCCGAGGCCGCGGCGCAGGTGCCCTACATCCGCGAACAGCTGGACCGGATGGGCATCGACGTGCCGCTCATCGGCGACTTCCACTACAACGGCCACCGGCTGCTGACCGACTACCCGGCCTGCGCCGAGGCGTTGTCCAAGTACCGCATCAATCCCGGGAATGTCGGCAAGGGCGACAAGCGCGACAAGCAGTTCGGCCAGATGATCGAGGCCGCGATGCGCTGGAACAAGCCCGTGCGCATCGGCGTGAACTGGGGCAGCCTGGACCAGGAACTGCTGGCGCACCTGATGGACGTCAACAGCGGGCGCGCCGAGCCCTGGGACGCCAAGTCGGTGATGTACGAGGCGCTGGTCACGTCCGCCATCGACTCCGCCCAACGCGCGCAGGAAATGGGCATGGATGGCGACCAGGTCATCCTGTCGTGCAAGGTCAGCGGCGTGCAGGACCTCATCTCCGTGTACCGCGAGCTCGCGAAACGCTGCGACTACCCGCTGCACCTGGGCCTGACCGAAGCCGGCATGGGCACCAAGGGCACGGTGGCCTCGAGCGTGGCGCTCGGCATCCTGCTGCAGGAAGGCATCGGCGACACGATCCGCGTCTCGCTCACCCCAGCCCCGGGCGAGCCGCGAACGCAGGAAGTGGTGATCGCCTCCGAAATCATCCAGGCACTGGGCCTGCGCAGCTTCGTGCCCAGCGTCACGGCGTGCCCCGGATGCGGGCGCACCACCAGCACGACATTCCAGGAACTGGCCAAGCAGATCGACGACTACCTGCGCGCGCAGATGCCGGTCTGGCGCGCCCGCTACCCGGGCGTGGAGAAGATGAAAGTGGCCGTCATGGGCTGCATCGTGAACGGCCCCGGTGAGAGCAAGCACGCCGACATCGGCATCAGCCTGCCGGGCACGGGCGAAGCGCCTGCCGCGCCGGTGTTCATCGACGGGCAGAAGGCGATGACCCTGCGCGGCGACAACATCGCCAACGAATTCCACCAGATCGTCGAAAACTACATCGAAAAGCGGTTCGGCCACCAGCAGGTTGCCGAGAACGCCTGACCCCCAAAAATGGCCGAGAAAATCAATGCCGTCAAAGGCATGAACGACATATTGCCCGCCAGCGTGCCGCGCAAGGAAGTGCTGCCGCGCTCGGCGACCTGGCAGTGGTTCGACGACGTGGTCCGCCGCGTCATGGCGCGCTATGGCTACCAGTACATCGTCACGCCGGTGGTCGAGCCCACCCAGCTCTTCGTGCGGGGCCTCGGCGAGGTGACCGACATCGTCGAGAAGGAGATGTATTCGTTCGTCGACTCGATGAACGGCGACCGGCTGACGCTGCGCCCGGAGGCGACGGCGGGCATCGTGCGCGCGGTGGTCGAGCACAACGCCCTGTACAACGGGCCGCTTCGCATCTGGACCGCGGGCCCGATGTTCCGGCACGAGCGGCCGCAGAAGGGCCGCTATCGCCAGTTCCACCAGCTCGACGTCGAGGCCCTGGGCTTTCCCGGGCCGGACGTGGATGCCGAACTGATCCTGATGGGCCGCGCGCTCTGGCGCGAACTCGGCCTGGTCGAGGGAACGCACTACCGGCTGGAAATCAACACCCTGGGCGAGCCCGGGGAGCGCCGGGCCCACCGCGCGGCGCTGGTGGGGCACTTCGAGAAACATCTCGCGGTGCTGGATGCCGACGCGCAGAACCGGCTGCATTCGAATCCCCTGCGCATCCTCGACACGAAGAACCCGGCGATGCAGGAAGTCGTCGAATCGGCCCCGAAGCTGATCGACTTCCTCGGCGACGAGTCCCGCGCGCATTTCGACGCGCTGTGCAAGTTGCTGGAAGCGTCCGGGCAGCCCTATCGCATCAACCCGCGGCTCGTGCGCGGCATGGACTATTACAACCGCACCGTCTTCGAATGGACCACCGATCACCTCGGGGCGCAGGGAACGATCTGCGGCGGCGGTCGCTACGATGGCCTGATCGAGCAGATGGGCGGCAAGAGCGCGCCGGCCATCGGCTTCGGGCTCGGCATCGAACGCCTCCTGCTGCTGGTCCAGCAGCTCGACTTGCCGGGGCCCGACTTCGCGCCCGCGGCCTACTGCGTCCTGGCGACGGAAGACGCGCTGGCGCAGGCCATGCCCGTGGTGGAGGCCTTGCGAAGCGGGGGCGTGGACGTCCTCATGCACTCTGGCGGCGGCTCATTCAAGAGCCAGCTGAAGAAAGCCGACGCCAGTGGCGCGCGTTACGCGCTGATCTTCGGCGCCGACGAACTGGCCCAGGGCGTCGTCACCGTCAAATCGCTGCGCGATGGGACGGGGGCCCAGGTCCAGCGGCCGCTGGCCGATGCCGCCGCGTGGGCCGCCACCCTCAACGCCTAGGCCCGGCCCCCACGGGCCGGCTCACTACAATCGCAGGCTGCACGCAGGACAACACAAAACCATGGCAAACCAACTCGACCTCGAAGAACAGGAACAGCTTGACGAGCTCAAGCATTTCTGGAACGAGTACGGCAACCTGATCAGCTGGGTGGTGATCGCGGTCTTTGGCGCGATCGCGGCCTGGAACGGGTGGCAGTACTGGCAGCGCACCCAGGCCGCGCAGGCCGCCACCATGTACGAGGAGGTCGAGCGCGCCGCGCTGGCGGGCGACACCGCCCGCGTCGAACGCGCCTACTCCGACATGAAGGACAAATTCGGCGGCACGGCCTACGCCCAGCAGGCAGGCCTGCTGGCGGCCAGGGTGTTGATGGACAAGGGCAATGCCGACGCCGCCAAGGCGGCGCTCGCGTGGGTCGCGGACAAGTCCTCGGATGAGGGCTACCAGTCGATCGCGCGGCTGCGGCTTTCGGCCATCCTGCAGGACGCCAAGGCCTACGACGACGCGCTCAAGCAGCTTTCCGGCGCGTTCCCGAAGGAATTCGAGGGGCTGGTCGCGGACCGCCGCGGCGACATCCTCAACGCGCAGGGCAAGAAGGCCGAAGCCAGGGCCGAATACACCAAGGCCTTCACGATGCTGGACGAGAGGGCCGACTACCGCCGGCTGGTCGAGGTCAAGCTGAGCGCGCTGGGCGCCGATCCCCTGCAAATCGCGGCCAAGGCCGCCCCCGCCGCTTCGGGAGCCGCCAAACCATGATGCATCGCTGTTTCCGGGCCGGTGCCCGCCTCGCCGTTGCGGCCTGCGCCTTCGCGCTGGCCGGCTGTTCCATCCTGCCCTCGATGCCGTCGATCTTCGGCGGCGGCCCCGAAAAGCCCAAGCCGGCCGAATTGGCGCCCAATCCGTCCCTGATCGCCGTGCGGCCGTCGTGGACCGCGCGGGTCGGTGAAATCGGCTTTCCGCTGACGGTCAACGTGACCGGCAGCACCATTGCCCTGGCGGCCGGCGACGGCGCAGTGGCCGTGATCGACGCGGCCACCGGCCGTGACCTCTGGCGCGCCAGCGCCGGCGGGCCCATCGCCGCCGGTGCCGGCAGCGACGGCAAGCTGGTCGCGGTGGTGACGCGCAGCAATGAGCTGGTCGCGCTCGCGGGCGGCAAGGAAGCCTGGCGGCAGAAATTGCCCGCCGTCGGCTATACCGCGCCGTTCGTGGCCGGTGGCCGGGTCTTCGTGCTGACGGCCGACCGCGCCGTCTCGGCGTTCGACGGCCAGACCGGCCGCAAGCTGTGGGTGCAGCAGCGCGCGGGCGAGGCGCTGGTGCTGCGCAACGCCGGCGTGATGCTCGCGGTCGGCGATACGCTGGTGGTCGGCCTGTCGGGCCGGCTGGCCGGCCTGAATCCGCTCAATGGCAGTGTCCGCTGGGAGGCGCCGCTGGCATCACCGCGCGGCATCAACGACGTCGAGCGCCTGGTGGACCTGGTCGGCGGCGTGAGCCGGATCGGCGAGACGGTTTGCGCGCGGGCTTTCCAGGCCAGCGTCGGCTGCGTGAACGCAGCGCGTGGCGCCCTGCTGTGGACCAAGCCGGCCAGTGGTGCGGAAGGCGTCCACGGCGACGACACCCTGGTGTTCGGCACCGAGAGCGACGGCAAGGTGGTGGCGTGGAAGCGCGACTCGGGCGACCGCGCCTGGTCCAGCGACGCGCTGCTGCATCGCGGGCTGACGGCGCCGCTGGCCCTGGGCCGCTCGGTCGTCATCGGCGACGCCATGGGGTTCGTGCACATGCTGTCGCGGGAAGACGGCAAGCTGCTCAACCGTCTGGCGACCGATGGCTCGGCGATCGCGGCCGCGCCGGTGCTCGCCGGCAACACCCTGGTTGTCGTCACGCGCAGCGGCGGCATCTACGGGTTCGTTCCCGAATAACGCCAGGGCGGCCCCAGTGAAACCGGTCATGGCCCTCGTGGGCCGCCCCAATGTCGGCAAGTCGACGCTGTTCAACCGGCTGACCAAGTCGCGCGACGCGATCGTGGCCGACTTCGCCGGGCTCACACGCGACCGCCATTACGGCAACGCGAAGCACGGCAAGCTCGAATTCATCGTGATCGACACCGGCGGCTTCGAGCCGACGGCCGAGAGCGGCATCTACATGGAGATGGCCAAGCAGACGCGGCAGGCCGTGGCCGAAGCAGATGTCGTCGTCTTCGTGGTCGACGCGCGCGGCGGGCTGTCGGCCCAGGATTACGACATCGCCAAGTACCTGCGCAAGCTGGGCAAGCCGACGGTGCTGTGCGCCAACAAGGCCGAGGGCATGACCGAAGGCGTGCAGCTGACCGAGTTCTACGAACTGGGCCTGGGCGAGGTGCACCCGGTTTCGGCGGCGCACGGGCAGGGCATCCGCAGCCTGGTCGAGGCCGCTTTCGAGCCGCTGCACCTGCCCGATGAGGACGAAGAGGGCGAGGAGGCGGACCCGACGGTGATCAAGCTGGCCGTGGCCGGCCGCCCGAACGTCGGCAAGTCCACCCTGATCAACACCTGGCTGGGCGAGGAGCGCCTGGTGGCGTTCGACCTGCCGGGCACCACGCGCGACGCGATTTCCATCCCGTTCGAGCGGGGCGGGCAGAAGTTCGAGCTGATCGACACCGCCGGCCTGCGGAAAAAGGGCAAGGTCTTCGAAGCCATCGAGAAGTTCTCCGTGGTCAAGACCCTGCAGGCCATCGAGTCCGCCAGCGTCGTGCTGCTGCTGCTGGACGCGACGCAGGGCGTGACCGACCAGGACGCGCACATCGCGGGCTACATCCTGGAAAGCGGCCGTGCGGTGGTCCTGGCCGTGAACAAGTGGGATGCGGTGGACGCGTACCAGCGCGAGCAGTTGCAGCGCCAGATCGAGATCCGGCTGGCGTTCCTCAAGTTCGCGCCCCTGCACTTCATTTCGGCCATCAAGCGCCAGGGGCTCGGCCCGGTCTGGACGGCGATCGCCCAGGCGCACCGTTCGGCCATGATCAAGATGCCGACGCCCATCCTCACCCGGCTGCTGCTGGAAGCGGTGCAGTTCCAGTCGCCCCAGCGCGCCGGGATGTTCCGGCCCAAGCTGCGCTACGCGCACCAGGGCGGCATGAACCCGCCGGTGATCGTCGTGCACGGCAATTCGCTCGAGCACGTCACGGAATCTTACAAACGCTTCCTCGAAGGGCGTTTTCGCCAGGAATTCAAGCTGGTGGGCACGCCGCTGCGCATCGAAATGAAGACGGCCCGCAACCCCTACGCCGACAAGGAATAGGGCGGCCAGCCCGCCGGGCGGGGTTTTTTTACGGCGGCGCCCTTGAACGGGGGCGATCCACACCCAGCTGATCTGGAATCGACCCTGGCCTACTTGCACAGCATGATCGCTGTGGTAAGGTGCAGATTCCAACAACACTTCCGAACGCGGAACACGGAGAATATCGTGAGCAACAAAGGGCAGCTTCTACAAGACCCATTCCTCAACACCTTGCGTCGCGAGCATGTGCCAGTGTCGATTTACCTCGTCAACGGCATCAAGCTGCAAGGCCAGATTGAGTCTTTCGACCAGTACGTTGTGCTCTTGCGCAACACCGTGACCCAGATGGTCTACAAGCACGCCATCTCCACCATCGTGCCCGGCCGGGCCGTGAACTTCACTACGGCCGAAAGCACCGAAGCCGGCGCGGCTTGATCGCCGCGCGCGAGGCGCCAGAGCGGTTGCGCGGGCCAATGGCTTCCCATGATTCCGCCCACCTGATTCCCGGCCCTTGAGTTCGCCTGCATCACCCGACCGCCCGGCCGCGCCCACCATCCTCGTGGGCGTGGACCTCGGACTGCCGCATTTCGACGGCGAGCTCGAAGAGCTCGGCCTGCTGGCCCAGACGGCCGGCCTGACGCCGGTCGCGCGCATCACCTGCAAGCGCAAGGCGCCGGACGCCGCGCTTTTCATCGGCAAGGGCAAGGCCGATGAAATCAAGGCGCTGGCCGCCGAAACCGGTGCCACGGAAATCCTGTTCGACCAGGCCCTGAGCCCGGCGCAGCAGCGCAACCTGGAGCGCCACCTCGAATTGCCGGTCAACGACCGCACCCTGCTCATCCTGGAGATCTTCGCCCAGCGCGCCCGCAGCCACGAAGGCAAGCTGCAGGTGGAACTGGCGCGGCTGCAGTACGTGAGCACCCGTCTGGTGCGCCGCTGGTCCCACCTGGAGCGGCAGACCGGCGGCGCGGGCGTGCGCGGCGGCCCGGGTGAAAAGCAGATCGAACTGGACCGCCGCATGATCGGCGAGGCCATCAAGCGCACCCGCGAACGCCTGGAAAAGGTCAAGAAGCAGCGCCACACCCAGCGCCGGCAGCGCGAGCGGCGCGGCGCCTTCAACATTTCGCTGGTCGGCTACACCAATGCCGGCAAGTCCACGCTTTTCAACGCCCTGGTCAAGGCCCGTGCCTACACCGCCGACCAGCTGTTCGCGACGCTGGACACCACCACGCGCCAGCTCTACCTGGGTCCTGCCGAGGGCAGCACCGACACGGTGGGCCGTTCGGTGTCGCTGTCGGACACGGTCGGCTTCATCCGCGACCTGCCGCACGGCCTGATCGACGCCTTCCAGGCCACCCTGCAGGAGGCCGTGGATGCCGACCTGCTGCTGCACGTGGTCGACGCCGCCAACCCCGACCACCCGGAGCAGATCGCCGAAGTGCAGCGCGTGCTGCACGAGATCGGCGCCGCCGGCGTGCCGCAGGTGCTGGTCTTCAACAAGACCGACGCGCTCGACCCGGCCCAGCGCCCGCGCCAGGCGAGCGACATTTTCGAGCTGGAAGGCATCCCGGTGCCCCGCCTTTTCGTCAGCGGCCGCACGTCCGACGGCCTGCCCGCCCTGCGCCGGCAATTGGTGGAAGAATTGAGCCATCGCAACGGGGACGGACATCCCGTGCGCGATAACCCTGAAATGCACGACTCGCCCGCCTGATTGGGCACAATGCTGAACAAGAAGAGAGACCCAAGCGCAATGAACCTCCAAATACCCAGCCTGCGATTGGCGGGGCTGAAAGGCCGGATCAGGGGCATGTTCAACCTGAACGATCCGCGCTGGGGGCGCGGCGACGAAAAGCAGTCCGAGAACAACCGGCCCGACCCGCAAAAGCCCGAGGGCAACGGCCGCGGGCCGAACCAGGGACCGCCGGACCTGGACGAACTCTGGCGCGACTTCAACCGCAAGCTCGGCGGCCTGTTCGGCGGCGGCAAGGGACAGCGGCCGGAGAACGGCGGCGGTGGCGGCTTCGGCGGCGGCAATTTCCAGCCCGACATGAAGAGCGCCGGCATCGGCGCCGGCCTGGTGGCCGCGGTGGTGGTGCTGATCTGGCTGGGCACGGGTTTCTTCATCGTGCAGGAAGGGCAGCAGGCCGTCATCACCCAGTTCGGCCGCTACAAGGCGACGGTGGGCGCGGGCTTCAACTGGCGCCTGCCGTACCCGATCCAGCGCCATGAACTGGTGTTCGTGACGCAGATCCGCTCGGTCGATGTCGGCCGCGACAACGTCATCAAGGCCACGGGCCTGCGCGAATCGGCCATGCTGACCGAGGACGAGAACATCGTCGAGATCAAGTTCGCGGTGCAGTACCGCCTCTCCGACGCGCGTGCCTACCTGTTCGAGAGCAAGAACCCGGCCGAAACCGTGGTGCAGGCCGCCGAGACGGCGGTGCGCGAAACGGTCGGCAAGATGAAGATGGACTCGGCGCTGGCCGAAGAGCGCGACCAGATCGCCCCGCGCGTGCGCACGCTGATGCAAACCATCCTGGACCGCTACAAGGTGGGCATCGAAGTGGTCGGCATCAACCTGCAGCAGGGTGGCGTGCGTCCGCCCGAACAGGTGCAGGCGGCCTTCGACGACGTGCTCAAGGCCGGCCAGGAGCGCGAGCGCGCCAAGAACGAGGCCCAGGCCTATGCCAACGACGTGATCCCGCGCGCCGTGGGCGCGGCCGCCCGGCTGAAGGAAGAGTCCAACGCGTACAAGGCGCGGGTGGTGGCCCAGGCGCAGGGCGATGCCCAGCGCTTCAAGTCGGTGCTGACGGAGTACCAGCGCGCGCCCCAGGTGACGCGCGACCGCATGTACATCGACGCCATGCAGCAGATCTACTCCAGCGTGACCAAGGTGCTGATCGAATCGCGCCAGGGCTCCAACCTGCTGTACCTGCCGCTGGACAAGATCATGCAGCAGGTGGCGCAGGGCGGCGGGGCCGCCCCTGAAGTGCCCGCGGCCGCCCCCGGCGCCGCCGTCCCGCCCGCGGCGGGGGCGGGCCTGTCCACCGACTCCCGCACCCGCGACAGCGGCCGCACGCGCGAGCGTGAAACGCGATAAGCCGGGGAAGAACACAAAATGAACAGAATCGGATTCATCGTCACGTCGGCCCTGGTGGCACTGGCGCTGCTCAGCTCCATGCTCTTCGTGGTCGACCAGCGCCAGTTCGGCGTGGTCTACGCGCTGGGCCAGATCAAGGAAGTGATCACCGAGCCGGGCCTGAACTTCAAGCTGCCGCCGCCGTTCCAGAACGTCACCTACATCGACAAGCGCCTGCTCACGCTGGACAGCCCCGACACCGAACCCATGCTCACGCTCGAGAAGCAGCGCATGGTGATCGACTGGTACGTGCGCTGGCGCATCACCGACCCGCTGCAGTACATCCGCAACGTGGGCCTGGACGAGGCGGCCGGCGCCAACCAGCTCAACCGCGTGGTGCGCAACGCGTTCCAGGAAGAGATCAACCGGCGCACGGTGCGCGAGCTGCTGTCGATGAAGCGCGAGCAGCTGATGTCCGACGTGCGCAAGGAAGTGCTCGAAGTGGTCAAGGGCAGCGACCGGCCAAGCCCTGGGGCGTGGACGTGGTCGACGTGCGCATCACGCGCGCGGACTACGTGGACGCGATCACCGAGTCGGTGTACCGCCGCATGGAGGCCGAGCGCAAGCGCGTGGCCAACGAACTGCGCTCCACCGGCGCGGCCGAAGGCGAGAAGATCCGCGCCGACGCCGACCGCCAGCGCGAGATCACGGTGGCCAACGCCTACCGCGACGCGCAGAAGATCAAGGGCGAGGGCGACGCCCAGGCCGCTGCGGTCTACTGCCGAGGCGTTCGGGCGCGACGCGCAGTTTGCGCAGTTCTACCGCAGCCTGGAAGCCTACAAGTCGACCTTCAACAAGAAGGGCGACGTGATGGTGGTCGACCCGGCCGGCTCGGACTTCTTCAAGGCCTTCCGCGGCAGCGCGGCGCCGGCCGCCGCGCCCGGCAAGAAGTAGAGCGCCACCGGCTTGGACAGCGACATCTTCTGGTCGGCACTGGCCCTGGTGCTGGTGCTCGAGGGCCTCTTTCCCTTCATCTCGCCGGGCGGCTGGCGCCGCACGTTCCAGAAGCTGCTGGCGCTGCAGGACGGCCAGCTGCGCTTCTTCGGGCTGTGCAGCATCGTGCTGGGTTTGCTGCTTCTTTGGCTTGCGTCATAAGCAGGGCGCCTGCGCGGAATTTCCGGCAGGGGCCGCGCCTGTAAAATACTGTTTTTAACAGCGCCCGAAAACCATGTCCGCCTGGGTCCTGCCGGATCACATCGCCGATGTATTGCCTTCCGAGGCCCGGCACATCGAAGAGCTTCGACGCGAGCTGCTGGACACCGCGCGCGGCTACGGCTACGAGCTGGTGATGCCGCCGCTGCTGGAGCACCTGGAGTCGCTGCTCACCGGCACCGGCGAGGCGCTCGACCTGCAGACCTTCAAGCTGGTGGACCAGCTGTCGGGCCGCATGATGGGCCTGCGGGCCGACACCACGCCCCAGGTCGCCCGCATCGACGCCCACCTGCTCAATCGCCAGGGCGTGGCGCGCCTGTGCTACTGCGGCCCGGTGCTGCACACCCGCCCCGACCGCCCGCACGCCACGCGCGAGCCGCTGCAGTTCGGCGCCGAGATCTACGGGCATGCCGGCCTGGAAGCCGACCTCGAAGCGCTGCTGCTGGCGCTGGACTGCCTCAAGGCCACCCACGTGAGCGACCTCACGGTGGACATGGCCGATGCGCGCATCGTGCGTTCGCTGCTGGCCGGCGTGCCGGTCGACGCCGCGGCGCTGGGCCGCGTGCACGCGGCGCTGGCGGCCAAGGACGCGAGCGAACTGGCGGCGCTCACCACGAATTTCCCGGCCCCCGCCCGCGCGGGCCTGCTGGCCCTGGTATCGCTCTACGGCGACGAGAAGGTGCTGGCCGAGGCGCAGAAGGCGCTGCCCACCAGCCCTGCGCTGCGCGAAGCGCTGGCCAACCTGAAATGGCTGGCCGGCCACCTGAAGGGGGCCCGGGTCAGCTTCGACCTGGCCGACCTGCGCGGCTACGCCTATTACAGCGGCGTGCGCTTCTCGGTCTACACCCCCGGCGCCAGTGATGCCCTGGTGCGCGGCGGCCGTTACGACGAAGTCGGCGCCGTGTTCGGGCGCAACCGCCCAGCCGTCGGCTTCAGCCTGGATGTGAAGGAACTGGTGGCCGTGGCCAACAAGCGGCCGCTCAAGGCCGCGATCCGCGCGCCCTGGCTGGACAACAGCGGGGAGGGCGCGGGCGGCCTGCGCAAGGCCATCGCGTCGCTGCGCGAAGGCGGCGAGACGGTGGTCTGCGTGCTGCCGGGCCACGAGAGCGAAGTGGACGAGTTCCATTGCGACCGTGAACTCGCCTCCGTCGCCGGCCAATGGGTCGTCAAGGCGATCTGAACCAATTTTTCATCTTCCTGGAAGTACGAAATGACGAAGACAAAGGGCCGCAACGTGGTCGTGGTCGGCACCCAGTGGGGTGACGAGGGCAAGGGCAAGCTGGTCGACTGGCTGACCGAGATGGCGCAGGGCGTGGTGCGCTTCCAGGGCGGCCACAATGCCGGCCACACGCTGGTGATCAACGGCGTGAAGACCGCGCTGCACCTCATCCCGAGCGGCATCATGCGCCCGGGCGTGAAGTGCTACATCGGCAACGGCGTCGTGCTGTCGGCCGCCAAGCTGTTCGAGGAGATGGAGGGCCTGGAGAAGGTCGGTGTCGAGGTGCGCTCGCGCCTTCGCATCAGCGAGGCCTGCCCGCTCATCCTGCCGTACCACGCGGCGCTGGACATCGCGCGCGAGACGCTGCGCGAGCAAGGCGGCACCGAGAAGATCGGCACCACCGGCCGCGGCATCGGCCCGGCCTACGAGGACAAGATCGCCCGTCGCGCGCTGCGCGTGCAGGACCTGAAGCACCCCGAGCGCTTCGGCGAGAAGCTCAGGGTCGTGCTGGACCTGCACAACTTCATGCTCACGAAGTACCTCAACGCCCCGGCCGTGGACTACCAGGCGGTGTTCGACGAGGCGATGAAGCATGCCGAGCTGCTCAAGCCGATGATGGCGGACGTCTCGCGCGAGCTGAACGAAGCCCACCTGCACGGCGACAACCTGCTGTTCGAGGGCGCGCAGGGCACGCTGCTGGACGTGGACCATGGCACCTACCCGTACGTGACGTCGAGCAACTGCGTCGCGGGCAACGCAGCCGCCGGCGCCGGCATCGGCCCGGGCATGCTGCATTACATCCTGGGCATCACCAAGGCCTATTGCACGCGCGTGGGCGGCGGCCCCTTCCCCACCGAGCTCGACTGGGAAAAGCCCGGCACCCCCGGCTACCACATGTCCACCGTGGGCGCGGAAAAGGGCGTCACCACCGGGCGCAGCCGGCGCTGCGGCTGGTTCGATGCGGCCCTGCTCAAGCGTTCGGCCCAGGTCAACGGCCTGTCGGGCCTGTGCATCACCAAGCTGGACGTGCTGGACGGCCTGAAGGAGCTGCAGCTGTGCACCGGCTACGACCTCGACGGCGCGCACACCGACATCCTGCCGATGGGCGCCGACGAGATCTCGCGCTGCAAGCCGGTGTACGAAACCATGCCGGGCTGGACCGAAAGCACCGTGGGCGTGACCGACTACGACAAGCTGCCCATCAACGCGCGGCTGTACCTGCAGCGCATCGAGCAGGTCACGGGCGTGCCCATCCACCTGATTTCCACCAGTCCTGACCGCGAACACACGATCATGACCAAGCACCCCTACCTGGCCTGAGGAGAAGCCCCCGATGTTGACCGAAGACGGCAAGCACCTGTACGTCAGCTACGACGAATACCACAACCTGATCGAGAAGCTGGCGATCAAGGTGCACCAATCGGGCTGGGCGTTCGACACCATCCTGTGCCTGGCGCGCGGCGGCATGCGGCCGGGGGACGTCCTCTCGCGCATCTTCGACAAGCCGCTGGCCATCATGTCCACCAGCTCCTACCGCGCCGAAGCCGGCACCGTGCAGGGCCACCTGGACATCGCGCGCTACATCACCACGCCCAAGGGCGAGATCGCCGGCAAGGTGCTGCTGGTGGACGACCTCGCCGATTCCGGCGCCACGCTGCATGCCGTGCTGGACATGCTGCGCACCAGCTACAAGCCCATCACCGAGCTGCGCAGCGCGGTGCTCTGGACCAAGGGCCTGTCGAAGTTCACGCCCGACTATTCGGTGGAATTCCTGCCGACCAACCCCTGGATCCACCAGCCGTTCGAGGCCTACGACAGCATGGGGGCGGAAAAGCTGCTGGAGAAGTGGCGAGTCTGAGGCGCTAACATCGCCGGATGAGCAAACCGGTCACTGATCTCATCCACCACCCCTACGTCCCGCCCGCGGGTTTCGCCGCGCCCCAGGTGGGGGTCTTCAAGGCCTCCACCGTCATCTTCGCCAACGTCGCGGCGCTGCGCTCGCGCAACTGGCAGCAGAAGGCGGGCTACACCTACGGCCTGCACGGCACGCCCACCACGTTCACGCTGGAAGAGCGAATCGCGACGCTCGAGGGCGGCACGCACTGCCTCCTGGTGCCCAGCGGCCTGGCGGCGATCGCCAACGTCAGCATGGCCCTGCTCAAGAGCGGCGACGAGGTCCTGATCCCCGACAACGCCTATGGCCCGAACAAGGCGCTGGCCGACGGCGAGCTGAAGAACTGGGGCATCACCCACCAGATCTACGACGCCATGAATCCCGCCGACCTGCAGGCGCGCATCGGCCCCAACACCAAGCTGGTGTGGCTGGAGTCGCCCGGGTCGGTCACCATGGAGTTCGTGCCGCTGCGCGAACTGGCGGCCATCTGCCGCGAGCGCGGCGTGACCACGGCGCACGACAGCACCTGGAGCGCCGGCATCGCCTTCAATTCGTTCGACCTGGACGGCGGCGCGGGTTCCGGCGTCGGCGCCGACATCGTGGTGCACGCGCTCACCAAGTACCCCAGCGGCGGCGGCGACGTGCTGATGGGCGCCGTGGTGACGCGCGACGACAAGCTGCACCTGGCGCTCAAGCTCACGCACATGCGGGTGGGCTGGGGTGTCGGCGCGAACGACGCCGAGGCCGTGCTGCGCTCGCTGCCCAGCCTGCCGCTGCGTTACCGCGCGCACGACGAGGCCGCGCGGGAGCTGGCCGCGTGGCTGGCGCAGCGGCCCGAGATCTCGCAGTTATTGCACCCCGCGTTCGAAGGCTCCCCGGGGCATGCGCACTGGCGGGCCACCTGCGGCGGCCTCCCGCAGGGCAGCGGGCCCACGGCCGGCGGGGCCGCGGCGGGCCTGTTTTCCGTGGTTTTCGACGAGCGTTACAGCACGGCCCAGGTCGATGCGTTCTGCGACGCGCTGAAGCTCTTCAAGCTCGGCTATTCCTGGGGCGGGCCCGTGAGCCTGGTGGTGCCCTACGACGTCGCGCCCATGCGCAGCGCCCGGCTGGGCGCGTGCCCCTACAAAGGGGTGCTGGTGCGCTTTTCCGTGGGCCTGGAAGCCGTCGAAGACCTGCGTGCCGACCTCGCGCAGGCGCTGGCCGTCCTGGGCTGACCTGATCGCTACCCGGCGGCCCTTTTATCGCTTACATTGGCGCAATTGACAGTCTAGAAACGGAACGCCTGTGGCCACACCCAATTACGGATACGAGAAGCGACAGAAAGAGCTGGCCAAGAAGCGCAAGAAGGAAGACAAGCTCAAGGCCAAGGCCGAGCGCAAGCAAGGCGGCCCGGGCGAGGACGACGCTTCCCCGGACAACGCCGGCACCCCCGGTGGACTGCCCCCCGGCACGCCGTCCCAGTCCTGAACCCACCTAGGCCGCAGCCAGGATTTCCCGCGCCAGATCAGCCATCGCCTGCGCCGACCGGTCGCGGGGCGCAATGCCCTTGGCGGCCGCATAGCCGGCGAAATTGCGCCCGATCGACGACGCGTAGCCCGGGTCGTAGTGCTTGAGCAGCAGCTCCCGCACCACGCCTTCCGTGCCGCCGGCGGCCACCTGCGCCTGCCAGCCCTGCACCACCGCCTTGCCACGCAACTCCGTCAGCGCCGAGAGGCGCTCGCAAAAGAGCGCCTGGTCGCGCACGAAGAAGTCGTAGTCCTCCATCAACAGGGCCACCCGCTCGTCGTCGGGCAGTTCCAGCCGCAGGCAGGCGCTGGCGCGCATGCGCTCGATCAGCGCGTCGGGCACGGCGAGGTTGCCCACCTTGCGGCTCTCGCTTTCCACGAACACCGGCCGGGCCGCGTCGAAGCGGCGCAAGGCGTCCCACACCAGGGTGTCGAAGCGTTTTTGCGTGGGCTGCGGCTGGCCCGGGATCATGCCCAGCACCGAGCTGCGGTGGCTGGCCAGCGCTTCCAGGTCGAGCACCTGCGCGCCTTCCTGCGCCAGCGCCTGCAGCAGGCGCGTCTTGCCCGACCCGGTGGGCCCGCAGATCACGCGGTAGTCGAAGCGGGCCGCGAGTTCGGGCAGGGCGGCCAGCATTGCGCTGCGAAACGCCTTGTAGCCGCCTTCGATCACGCCGACCTTGAACCCGATCTGCCCCAGCACCAGCGCCAGTGAACCGCTGCGCTTGCCGCCGCGCCAGCAATAGGCCAGCGGCTGCCAGCTGCGGGGCTTGTCGATCACGTCGCGCTCGATGTGGCGCGCGATGTTGGCCGCGACCAGCGCCGCGCCGCGCTTTTGCGCCTCGAAAGGGCTCACCTGCGCGTAGATCGTGCCGACCAGCTTGCGCTCTTCATCGTTCAGGGACGGCCAGTTCACCGCGCCCGGGCAGGTGGTCCAGCGCGAATTCGCCTTCGCTGCGCGCGTCGATGACGGCGCTGAACTCGTCCAGGCGCGCCAGCGCCTCGGCGGCGGGGACGGAGCGCACGCTCACGGGTTGGCCGTCCCGGCGGCCACCGGCGCGCCCAGCAGCTTCTTCAGCTCGGGCCAGATGTTGTCCAGGATCAGCGGATGGGCCTCCTCCCGGGGGTGGATGCGGTCGGCCTGGAACAGGCGCGTCGGGTCGGCGCCATCCGCCACGCCCTTGAGCATGAAGGGCACGACGGCGGTCTTGTGCGACTTGGCCACCGACAGGAACAGTGCCCGCAAAGCGGTTGGCATAGTCGGCCCCGTAATTGGGCGGCACCTGGATGCCGACCAGCAGCACCCGGGCGCGGGCCTTCTGCGCCGTCTCCGCCATGTGGGCGAGGTTCTCCTCGGTCAAGGCGAGCGGCAGGCCCCGCAGCGCGTCGTTGCCCCCGAGTTCCAGCACCACCACGTCCGGCTTGTGCTGCGCCAGCAGGGCGGGCAGGCGCGAGCGGCCGCCGGAAGTCGTGTCGCCGCTGATGCTGGCATTGACCACCCGCACCGCCATCTTCTGGGCCGCGAGCCGCTTTTCCAGCAGCGCGACCCAGCCGGTGCCCCGCTTCAGGCCATACTCGGCGCTCAGCGAGTCGCCGACCACCAGGAGGGTCCTGGGCGCGGCGGCCGCGGCAGTCAGCCCGTAACCCCCAGCTAAGGCGGCCGCGATAAAGTGGCGGCGGCTCCAAACTCCAGCAAACATGTCCGATCCCATCATTTCAGTCGAGCACGTCCACAAATCGGTCACCGACTCGACGGGCACGCTCGACATTTTGCGCGATATCGACTTCACGCTGGCGCCCAGGGAGACCGCGGCCATCGTCGGCGCCTCCGGTTCGGGCAAGAGCACGCTGCTGTCCATCATCGCCGGGCTGGACACGCCCACCCGCGGCACCGTCCGGCTGGCGGGCACGGACCTGTTCGCCCTGGACGAAGACCAGCGCGCCGCGCTGCGGGCGCGCCAGGTGGGCTTCGTGTTCCAGAGCTTCCAGCTGCTGGGCAACCTCACCGCCCTGGAAAACGTGATGCTGCCGCTGGAGCTGGCGGGCCGCAAGGACTCCCGCAAGGCCGCGACCGAGATGATGGGCCGGGTGGGCCTGGCGCAGAGGCTGGGCCACTATCCGCGCGTCCTGTCCGGCGGCGAGCAGCAGCGCGTGGCGCTGGCGCGCGCCTTCGTGATGCAGCCGGCCGTGCTGCTGGCCGACGAGCCCACCGGCAGCCTGGATTTCGCCACCGGCGAGACGGTGATGAAACTGATGTTCGACCTGAACCGCGAACAGGGCACGACGCTGGTGCTGGTGACGCACGACAGCGCCATCGCCACGCGCTGCGAGCGCCGCATCACGATCGAAGCGGGCCGCATCGTCCCGTAGGGGCGCTACTGCGGGCGGCGGGGCAGGGCGCGCTTGAGCGCCTGCATGAACAGCTCGCGTTGCTGCGGCTGGTCGATGGTTTCGGCCACGCCCGTGATCAGTTCCCTGTAAGTGGCACGGCGGCTCATTTCCCGGCGCACCAGCATCCTGGCCATGGGGCCGATGAACTTGCTGAGGGCGTGCTCGATGATCGCCACTTCTTCGGGGGGCACTTCGGTGACGGGGACGGAACCCCCGCTGCGCGAAGGCTGGCTCATCGGCTGGCTGAGGGACTGGCTGCGCGGGAGGCTGGCAGGCGCGCCGCGCGACACCAGCGGCATGCTCTGCGAGCCCGGCCCCAGCGCCGGCGGACTGCCGGTCGGCCGGCTCACCGGCAGGCTCTGGCTGGAGCTCGCCTGGCTGCCGCCCACGAAGGCCTCCCGGGCCTTGGGTTCCTGGATCGACGGCGCCAGCGCGTTGCGCAAGTCCTGGAGGGTCGACGCCAGCGGCCGGGCCTTGCGCACCAGCACCTTCGCCAGCGGCCCGATATGGCGGGCGAGGTCCATCTCGACTTCATGCACCTCGTCGGGCTCCAGCGGCTTCACCGTCTTGATCGGCAGCGTCTGCGTGTAGCCGGTGGAAGGGCCTTCGCGCCGGGTGGTGCCGGTGGGGCGATCGCGGCGGGCGTGCGACACCGAGTGCAGCTCGTGCAGGCGGCCGTGCTTGTCCTCGTACTGGCCGAGGTACTGGAACATGTCGGCCGTGTCGTCGGTGATGCGCGAGATCACGTCGTAGTACGAGCGCGAGACCAGCACCTGGTTGGCCTGCGCGAAATCCATGATGCGCTGGGCGACGTTGATGCCGTCGCCCACCACGTTGACGCGGTCGTTGATGTCCGGCACCACCCGAACCGGCCCCATGTGCAGGCCGATGCGCACGCCCAGCTGCGAGCCATGGCGCTGGCCCAGCAGGTCGCGCAGGAGCATGGCCGAGTGCAGCGCTTCTTCCGGGTCGCCCATGAAGCAGACGGCCGCGCCGTCGCCGGTGTCGATCGCGATGCGGGACTCCTCGGGCACGCCCTTCAGGGACCTGGCGACCAGGTCGTTGAAGAGTTTCTTGAGCGCCACCTGGTCGCCGGCCGGTCGCGTGGCGTAGCCCGCCACGTCCATGGACATGATGGTGCACAGCAGGTTGCGCCGCTGCGCGGGCACGCTGCCCGACGTGGCGATGCCGGGCCGGTCCGGCGCCTCCCGGCCTGCCGCACCGGCCACGGGGTTTTCAGAGCCCAGGATGGCCGCGCGGAACAGGGCCACCGTCTGCGGCCGGCGGCTCTCGTCGGGGTGCATCGCCCATTCGATGGCGCCCAGCAGGGACGCGCCGAAGACGCTCGCTTCGGCCAGGCTGGACGCCGGCAGCATCGTGTCGCTCTTCACGCGGGACGCGGACTCGAGCGGCTTCTTGCCGGTGGCCATCCAGTACATCACGGCGCCCAGCGAGTAGATGTCGGTCCACGGGCCCTGGTTGCCGTGCGAGTGGTACTGCTCGAAGGGCGCGAAGCCGGGGCTGACGATGTTGGTCATCTCCCGATGGGCGGTGACCCGGCGCGCCGCGCCGAAATCCAGCAGCACCGGCGTGCCGTCGGCGCGCACGTAGATGTTGTCGGGCTTGATGTCGCGGTGCAGGAAGCCGGTCTTGTGCACGGCCTCCAGGCCGTCGAGCAGGGGGTAGACGATCGACAGCAGCGAGCGCTGCGACAGCGGGGCGTTCTGCGGCACCCAGCGCTTGAGGGACAGTCCCGACTCGTACTCCATCACGATGTAGGCCGTGCCGTTTTCGCGGAAGTAGCGCAGGACGCGCACGATGTTCGGGTGGCGGAAAGTGGCCAGCGCCCGGGCCTCGTCGAGGAAGCGCTCCAGCCCCCAGTCGTACTGCTCCTGGTGCTTGTTGTCGCCGCCGCGCACCTGCACGCCCTGGTCGGGGCCGCGCGTGACGAGGTCGCTGGGGAAGTATTCCTTGATGGCGACGGGCAGTTCCAGGTTGCCGTCGCGCGCCAGGTAGGTGATGCCGAAGCCGCCGCCGCCCAGGGGCTTGTCGATCTGGTACTCGTTGATGCGGTAGCCGGCCGGCAGTGAAGCGGCGTCCGCCGGCTGCGCAGGCGGTTGCTGGGGAGCCGCGTCGGTCGCCATTCGGGGCGCGCCGGGACCTACTGGTCGCCGATCATCTGCATCGCCTTTTCGAGGCTGCGGCGCATGCGGTTGAAGGAGCTGCCGAGCACGGCGACTTCGTCGCGGCCCTTTTCGTTGAATTCGGGCTCGCCGAAGTCGCCGGTGCTGATCTTGTCGGCGGCCTGCGACATGCGGCGGATCGGCCGCACGATCAGCCAGCTGAGCATGATGTTGAGCACGACGAAGACGGCGATGAACACCGCGGCCAGCGACGCCATGAAGGTGGTGAAGGCCCGCTCGGCCTTGCGCAGCGGCACCTCCATCGGCACGGTGACCACCTGCGCGCCGACGATCTCGTTGTGCTTCCAGCCGAAGCCGTTGGCCTCGCCGTAGATCCTGATCATGGTGGGCGGCGCGGCGGCCGCCGTGCTGTGGCACTGCAGGCAGGCCGGGTTGCTGATCTGGATCGGCTTGGCACGGCTGCGGGCCGCAGGGACCCGGACCACCGGATAATCCTGTGATGTCTTCCCCCAAAGTCCTCTTCGGCTTCCACGCCGTCGGGGTGCGCCTCAAGACCGCGCCCCAGTCCATCGTCGAGATCTACGCAGACCCCACCCGAAAGGATGCGCGGATGCGGCAGTTCCTGGCGCGCGCCCAGGAGGCCGGCGCCCGCGTGATCGAGGCCGACGGCATGCGCCTGGCCAAGCTGGCCGGCAGCCACGGCCACCAGGGCGTCGCGGCCCGCGTCGAGCCGCTGCCCGCCGCGCATTCGCTGGACGACCTGCTGGACCAGGTCCAGGGGCCGCCGCTGTTGTTGGTGCTCGACGGCGTGACCGACCCGCACAACCTGGGCGCGTGCCTGCGGGTGGCGGACGGCGCGGGCGCGCACGCCGTCATCGCGCCCGAAGGACCATGCGGCGGGCATCAACGCCACCGTTGCCAAAGTCGCCAGCGGCGCGGCCGAAACCGTGCCGTACTTCATGGTCACGAACCTGGCCCGCACGCTGGGCGAATTGAAGGAACGCAGCATCTGGTGCATCGGAACCAGCGACGACGCGCCCCGGACGGTGTTCCAGGCCGACCTGAAGGGGCCGGTGGCGCTGGTGCTCGGCGCCGAGGGCGCGGGCATGCGCCAGCTCACCCGCAAGACCTGCGACGAGCTGGTGAGCATCCCGATGCGCGGCGCCGTGGAAAGCCTGAACGTGTCCGTGGCCAGCGGCATCTGCCTGTACGAGGCGCTGCGCCAGCGCTCGTGAAGGGCGCGGCCGACATGAACGAGACGGAATCGCTGCAGGAAGTGCGTGGCTGGGTCCGGTCGGCCCGGCGCATTGCCGTGCTCACCGGCGCCGGCATGAGCGCCGAGTCGGGCGTGCCGACCTTCCGCGACGCGCAGACCGGCCTCTGGGCGCAGTTCGACCCGCAGCAGCTGGCGACCGAGGACGCCTTCCGCGCCGATCCGACCCGGGTGTGGGACTGGTACGCGTACCGCCGCGAGCTGATCGCCAAAGTCCAGCCCAATGCCGGCCACGTGGCGCTCGCCGCCTTTGCGCGACAGCACCCGGGCCGCCTGACGTTCATCACGCAGAACGTCGACGGGCTGCACCAGCGGGCCGGCAGCACCGGCGTGCTGGCCCTGCACGGCAACATCTTCGAGGACCGGTGGCTGGACACCCCGAAAGACTGCTGCAACATCGACACCGTGGCGGCGGGCCGCCCGCCCACCTGCGAGCGCTGCGGCAACATGCTGCGGCCGGGCGTGGTGTGGTTCGGCGAAGCGCTGCCGCCGCAGGCCCTGGCGGACGCGGAGGCCGCGGCGCTGGAATGCGACCTGATGCTGGTGGTGGGCACTTCGGGGGTGGTCTATCCGGCGGCGGGCCTGGCGCGCATGGCGCGCGGCAAGGTCGCCATCCTCAACCCCGAGCCCACCGAACTCGACGACGCGGCCGATGCCGTGCTGCACGGCAAGGCGGCGCAACTGCTGCCCCAACTTCTCCAGGAGGATTGATGAGAAAACTGACCTGTCTCGCCGCCGTCGCGGCGCTGGCCCTGGGCGCCTGCACCCAGGAGCAGCAGAACAAGCTGGGCCGCGACATCCAGAACTGGACCGGCACCAATGGCGTGATGGAGGTGTATGCCGGCGACAAGCTGGTGCGCCGCTTCGTGAAGGTGGACAAGGTCAGCACCGCGATGGGCACGGAGGACGGCAAGCCGCGCGCCTACCGCTATGGCTACGGCGTGCTGGACGAAAACCTCAACTTCATCGCCGACCCCGGCGAGAAGAAGGTGTACTTCGAAGTCAGCGACTTCAGCACCTACGTCTTCTTCGAGAACCCGCGCTGATGCCGGCCAGCCTGCTGCATCGCTTCGTCATCGGCGCCGGCGCGCTGGTCTTCACGGCGCTCGGCCTTTGGGGCGGCGGACATCGTGTCGGACCGCCGTTACGTCATCGAGGTCGAAGCGCGGGCGAAGCTGTACGAGAAGCGCCCGGTCGGGCAGGCCGACGAAAACCCCGTGCTCGAGACACTGCGGGCCGGGCAGGCCGTCAAGGTACTGCGTGTGCGCAAGAGCAAGGGCATCGAAGCCATCCAGGTGCGGCTGCCGTCCGGCACTGAAGGATGGGTGGTGGTCGGGGAGGGCGTCAAGGTCGTTTCGCGCGGCACGCCGAACAAGCCATGAGCGACCTGCCCGCGCTGCCCCCGACCCCGCCGGGCCGCTACCGCCACTACAAGGGCGGCGAGTACGAAGTGATCGGCGTGGCGCGCCACAGCGAAACGCTGGAGCCGCTGGTCGTCTACCGCCCGCTGTACAACGACTCGGGCTGGTGGGTGCGCCCCCACGCGATGTTCTTCGGGGATGTCGAGGTGGACGGCCGGATGCAGCCCAGGTTCGTGCGCGTGGAGGGCGGCGGCCAGGGGTGAATGGCGCCATCGCCGGCGGCGATGGTGCGGATGTCACAGGGATTGATGGACCGCGGTGCGGGCTTTGTGGCCTAATTTAAATGTGCAAGATAAACAACAGGTGGCGGTAATCCGTTCCGGATCAAACACTCGCGCTGCGGGGTTTGCCGATATATAAACCGCAGCGGTCGGATTAATCCCGCAGGATGTGACGGATAGAGTGGCCGCGCGCTGGGTGGCGCGGGATATTCATGCACTGATTGATGCGATCGCGCAGGGGAAAGACGATGAAATACAAGCACTTATGAGTGACACGTGCCTCGATTGATGAATGTCGCCCGAGATATGCCGCAGGCGTTGCGGTAAACATTACGTTAGACCTCAGTTCTATGGCACGCAAAGAACCGTTCATTCCGCCGGATAAGCCTAGATTCTGGGTGATGTTCATCCTGGCTACCTTGACCGGATTGGGTGTGGGAATACTGGCATTCGTGTCGGACTGGGCGGGCCTGGTTCATGTTGCAAATGTACTGAAGGTTGCCTTCGTAATTTGTTGGGTCGTGGCCGCTTTCTGCTGGTGTGGGTTTGCTGCGCGCCTAGCTATGGGGCGATATCGGCAACTTGAATCGGCACCGTGGAAGGAGCAGGTTTGGTGAAAGTTCCCCATCCGAATCGGTCTAACAGGTCGGCCAACACGGAACCGCAACTGCAGGAAGCGGCTTCGCCGCAAGTTTTGCGGTCCGGTTGCCTCCAACGTTAACCTGCACGCTGAGCCCTGCCGCTCCCTCCAGACAGAGAAATCGCCTAATGCCCTTCCGAAAGAGGTACGCGCTAGGTCCACTCGCCATCTTGCTGACGCTATGCGCGGCCTATGTGGGGCTCTTCGGGCTTCTTCCGGAGAATTACGACATCGAATATGACGAAGAGGTTCAACTACACGATGGGCGAATCGTCGTAGTGCACGTGAAGAGGTACTACCAGCGAAAAGGATTGAGACTCGAACGTTATCCCAAAGATCCTTACCGGGTCGGAATGGAATTCAGTTTCGACCGCAGCGCGCCCGCGGGCCGGTTCACTCATCACCTTAAGAACGGGAATCTGAACTTCTTGGACGAGAGTGGCGGTAAGTGGTACGCCGGCTACTATGCCGACGAAAGCGCTTCGGCCAGCTTTGGGTCACACGAAATCTACCCGCACGTTGCGATCCTGAACGCGGATGGTTCAGTTACGAAGCCGCGTTCTTGGGAAGAGATTCCTGGAGAAATTCGAGCGGCAAACATAATGCCCGCGACGCCGGACGAGAGCGCCATGTCAAAATTTGATGGGAAGCGTCTGAGCCTAAGCGCGAAGATGCAGCACTGGAAAAATTACCCCACAGGAGCAGGTGAGCATTCAATCCAGCGAATAACCCCTCAGCGTGTCAGCGCTCCGGCGCGGAGGCAATGACGAATGCAGGTTAACTTATCAATCCACACGGACGCCCAAGTTCGTCCGCTCGCTTCGCGCGCACCGGGCCTTGGGCGCCGGTCATCTTTACGTTAGGCTGCATGAAAGTCCGTGTCATCTCGAAGCAAGCAGACGATTGCGTTCATGAGTCGATTCACAACGACTTGTCGTTCGAGGTTCTGCGCAAGTCTTTCTATCTGACAGGAGCGCCCATCGGTGTGAACGTAGTGTGTCCGGCAGTGCCTTCGTCGATCGTCTTTGCACACTCGCATGTCAGCTTGGTCTTCGATACGATGGTCGATGCGTGCAATTTTTCAGAAGCGTTGCAGGCCGCATCGCAATTGGCGGAGGAGCTATGCCGCAAAGCTCTAGACTGATACCGCGCACGCCTAGCAGGTTGTTCAACGTGGACTGCCAAGGCTGTCCGCGCCTGCGGCGCTCCTCCCCATTGGCCACGCGTCAACTCCGACGTTATCCCTCGTAGCCATGGACGCCAATACGGTCTCCGCGATTGCAGCAACTGCGAGCGCCGTCGCTGGAGTGTTCGCGGTTGTTGCCGCGTTTCGGTCTGCAGAGTCTGCGAGGAAGGCTCAGAACTCCGTGGACGAGGCCGAGCGACGGAGCGTGCTTCGACAGGTGGTCTTAACCGCTAAAGAAGTGGAGATTGAGGCCTGCAGGGTTGCCGAGGTCGCATCCAGAGCAACGCGTGCCCGCGCGGATCTGGCGGGCTTCACTGGCAATGTAGGGAGCGAACGGCAGAAGCTCGACAAAGATTTGTACACCAGTAAGGCAACGCGGGCCGACGAAATTGCAGAGGAGAGCAAGGTCTTCGGCGCATGGCCAAGCACCCTCGATAAGGCGCCTTTGGGCGAGATTGAACGTGTTCTTACCAAACTCTTGGCATTGCGGGCCGAAGCGCTGGCGCTGAGACAAAGCCTTGAAGCGAGCCATGAGGACCTGCAGCGCCAGAATGATGTATTGCGACGAGGAGTCGTGGAGCGATGGAACCAGTAAGGGATAACTGGTCAGTCGACGCGGACGCCCAGAGGCGTCCGGCCGCTGCGCGGCCCACCTTCAGTGGGCGACGGTTACTTTTACGTTGAGCTCTCCAGAGAAAGCACGCACATGCTCACCGCCACTTGCCATTGCGGCGCTGTCAAAGTCGAAGTGCCTCGGAAGCCTCGTGCTCTGACGAACTGCAATTGTTCGATGTGCAGGCGGTATGGTGCTCTCTGGGCTTACTACAAAGACGGCGACGTGAAGCTGATTGCGCCCGAGAGAGCGACAGAAAGCTACAGCTGGGGCCTGAAAACGCTGAAGTTCATCCGATGCAGGAAGTGCGGATGCGTCATGCAATGGAAGAAGCACGTTGTGGATGAGAGGAGCTGGACCGGGGTGAACGCCAGGAACTTCGATCCCGAACAACTTGGCAACGTGCGCATCAGGCTCCTGGACGGGGCAAAGACGTGGAAGTATGTTGGGTAACAGCCGGCGGCTCGGACCGGTAGCCGCGGCGCAGGAGAAGTGCAAGATGTAGAGGTGAGGCTGGTTCAACCAATTAGCTCCGCCCAGCCCCGGGGCGATTCAAGGAGGTATTGATCATGCTTAAGTACGCTTCGTGGGTCCACGGGAACGCAGTTGTATTGGAAAACCCAAGCAACATCCTTGTCATGCGACGGGGACATGGCACCGAAATGCAGTTCACTTTCGCGCCCGGCCGGCCCGCGCAAGGGACCTGGTGCCACATCGCCATTCCCACGCCAGTCATCGTCAATGACGTGCGACTGAAGGTGCAGAAGCTGTTTCTCTTGTTCAAGACCGGGCAGCACGCGAGCATCGACAACATCCATATCTACGACGGCCCCTGGAAGATTGCCGCATTCGATGTGGTTGCTGGCAGCAACTATTCGGCGCGGCGTACGGGCAATCACTCCCAGGGGGTCGATGCCCAGAACATGATCACCTTGCCCACGCCCCATGAGGTTTCGCTGGGGCTTTCGATTTCGTTCACTTTCACGCCCGTCGCAGTGAACTCCTCACTGGCGATGGTCGATCCCGAGGGCACGCTGCTGATCACTTCAGCCGGAGCGGACTTCTTCTAAGAGCGCCCGGCGCGGATTGCGGCCGCGCCGCATGACGGGTAGCATCGGGCACCGTTTCGAATCAAGCCTGGGGAGGTGAGATGGGTAATCCGGTCGATATCGCGGTGTTGCGAGGGATGACGCCGGCTTGGGACGCAGGTTTGCGCCAGCTGAAATTCCACACCAGTGCGGATCTGCTCCGCGCCAACCGCACGGCCCTGGTGGCGGCCATGCCCACGCTGCCGCTGTCGCAGCTTCGGCAATGGCAAGCCTGGGCCCAACTCCTCGAAGTCGAAGGCGCCGCGCCTGAAACGTGCGATGCGCTCGTCGCCGCCGGCATCGGCTCGCTGGACGAGTTGTCCTCGCGCCGGCTCACGCAGCTTCGAACGGCGGTTGCCGGCGCCGGGCTGACGCTGACGGACGACGCCCTGGCGGCCCTCCTGCAGGACGCCGTGCGCCTCAAGAGCATGGGCGTTCTCAATGTCAATGTGGCCGCGCCCGACGGCCAGCCCCTGGCCGGCGCGGTGGGCAGCTGCGACGGCGTGCGCGCCACCAGCGACGCGCGCGGCCGGCTGCGGCTGGTGCGGCTGCGGCTGGGCGTTCCCCTGGTGCTCGAACTCACGCACCCCGTCCTGGGGGTCAAGCGGGCCGGCGGGTTGCGCGCCGTGCCTCTGTCGGCTTTGCAGGGCGTGCAGGTGGCGTTCCCGCGCCGGCGCACATTGGCGCGCCCGCTGTCCGCGTTGCGCGGCGACACCCTGCCTGCGCTGGGCAGCGCCCCCTTCACGACGGCCGCGCAAACCGGCGCGCCCGAACGGCGCGACGTGTTGCGGCTGATCGACCGCTATTCGAACGGCGACGCCCGGCTCGCGTCGCGGTTCTTCGACTACGCGGATGGGCACTTCGTCGTGCGCACCTACCGCATGCCGCAGGCGTCGCTGCCCGCCGGGCTGCAGGCGGGCGATGACGTGCGGCACGACGGCACCCACTGGGTGCGCGGAGCCGTTTCGGCGCAGCGGATCGAGGGGCTGGCCCGGCTGCGCGCCGTCAGGAAGACGTGGCGGACGGCCGCGGGGCCTGATGCGGCGGAACTCGATCGGTACGTCAAGCATCTGCTCGACGCGTTGTCGGACTAGAAACCCTTGCAGGAGGCTCCATGGCTGAACCCGACCACATTTTCCACGCGTCCGGCGACGCGTGCCCCATTTGCGCCGCGCTGGACGGCACGCTGGTCAGCGCCGGTTACACGGCGCACGACAACTGCACCTGCCAGACGATCCCGGCCGACGATGGCGACAGCGGGTGCGAGCACCACTTCGAACACGGCACCACCACCCGGCGCGGCAGCGGCCCCTTCGATGCCTCCTATGGCGTGGAGATCACGGTTGTCTGCGCCGACGGCAGCGAGATCAGCGCGTCGGTCGAAATCGACCTCTCGGGTTCCTCCGAAGCCAACGATTTCGGCATCGACATCGTCGAAGACGCCATGCAGGAAGCCGCCGACGAGATGTGCGGACAGTGCGCCGAGCCCAAACCGTACCTGTGTTGTTGACCGCAGGGGGTGCGCGGACACCGCGTAACCCCTCGCTTGCCAAGCTCCCGGGTCGCGGCATACTCTGGCCCGGAACATGAACCATCCCGACCCCGACGTTTCCCTGCGGGCCGCCATCCCGGCTGACGCACACTGCATCGGCATGCTGGGCATCCAGGTCTTCCTGGACACCTACGCGCCCGATGGCGTGCGCCCCGAACTGGCGCGCGAGGCGCAGCAGAATTTCTCCCTGCCCGCCATCGAAGAGCAGATGGCCAGTGCTTCGGTGTCGTTCATCGTCGCGGAACGCGCGGGCCACCTGGTGGGCTTCGCGCAGCTGACCCATGGTGCGGACCATGTGCTCGTGCCGTACGAGCGCGCCGCGGAGCTGAATCGCCTGTACGTGCAGAAGCGGTTCATGTCCAAAGGCATCGGCAAGGCGTTGCTGCAGCGCGCGGAAGCGCTCGCCGCATCGCGGGGTGCGGAGGCGCTGTGGCTCACGGCCTGGGTGGAAAACCCGCGGGCGCTGGCCTACTACCCCAAGCAGGGGTATTCGGACGTGGGCGCCACCACCTACATCTTCGAAGACGATCACTATGAAAACCGGCTCTTCGTCAAGGAGCTGGTCAACAGGGTCGGATGACGGCGGTCCGCCTCCTGCCCATAGTCCCGGCCGACGAGGAGGACTTCCTCGCGGCGGTGTCGCGCAGCCGCAAGCTGCACCATCCCTGGGTTTCGCCGCCGGCCACGCCGGTCGCATTCAAGGCGCTGGCACAGCGCCTGCGCGGGCCCGTGAACCTGGGGTTCGTCGTGCGGCATGCCCGAACCAACGAGCTGGTCGGTTTCATTGACATCACCAACATCGTGCGGGGCGTGTTTCTGAGCGCCTACCTGGGCTACTACGCGTTCGCGGGCCATGAACGGCAGGGGCTGATGCGCGCGGCGCTGCGCCAGGCGGTGCGCACGGCGTTCACCGACCTGAAGCTGCACCGGCTGGAGGCGAACATCCAGCCGGGCAACCACGCCTCGATCGCGCTGGTGCGCTCCTGCGGCTTCACCCGGGAAGGCTATTCGCCGCGCTACCTCAAGATCCGCGGCCGGTGGCGCGACCACGAGCGTTGGGCGATACTCGCGCGCTGAAAACGAACGGAGAACCGCCATGCCGCAGCCCCCCACGGATGCCGACCCGAAGCACTGGCACCGCCATTTCGCGATGGAGGCCAACAACCGCGCCTGGGCTTTGGTCGAAGGCGGCGACCGCTCGCTCTACGGGGAGATGCTCAACGCCGCGCACGCGGGCGCCTGGCACTGGGAAGTGGCGGGCAACGAGCTGAACCACATGCGCGCAAAGATGCTGCTGGCCGAAGCCCACGCGTTGGCGGGCAACGGCCGCATGGCGCTGGCCTTGGCGCAGGAGGTGCGGGCTTATTTCCTCGGCCGGGAGACGCCCGACTGGGAAGTGGCGTTCACCCATGCGATCCATGCGCACGCCGCGCACGCGGCCGGCGATGCGCCAGCCCACAAGGCGTCGTACGCGCTGGCCGTGGCGGCGCTGGCGGCCATCGCCGATGAAGAGGACCGCGCGATCGTCCAGAAGACTTTCCGGCAGGTGCCCGCACCATGAGCGGCGTCGCGGCCGAGCGCACGATCGCGGCGGACGGCCTCACGCTGGAGCCGCAGCTCGCGGCCCACGCCGCGGAGATGTTCGCCGTGCTCAGCGACCCGGCGCTGTACGAATACGAGAACGAGCCGCCGGCGTCGCTGGAGTGGCTGCGGCAGCGGTTCCTGCGGCTGGAATCGCGGCAATCCACCGACGGGCGGCAGCAGTGGCTCAATTGGGTGATCCGCCTGCCGACCCAGGAGCTGATCGGCTACGTGCAGGCGACCGTTTACGCCGATGGCCGGGCGGCCATTGCCTATGTGCTGGGCAGTGCGCATTGGGGCCGCGGCCTCGCGCGGCGCGCGGTCGAGGCAATGATCGGGGAGCTGGCCGCGCGCTACCAGGTCCACTCGCTGTCCGCCGTGCTCAAGCGCGACAATTTCCGGTCCATGCGGCTGCTGGAGCGGCTGGGCTTCGCGCTGGCGCCCGATGCATTGCGCACGGCGCTGGACGTCGAGCCGGATGAAACGCTGATGGTCCGCGACGTGTCGCGCGCTTGAACGAAACCCCCTGGGAGACGCCATGCTGTCGATCGAATCCATCCAGCGCCTGCTGGAGCCGCTGTTCCCCGGCCTGATGGGCGTGAAGGTCATCGAACTCACGCCGGAGCGGGTGGTCGCCGAACTCCCGGTGCGGCCCGACCTGTGCACCGCGGGCGGCATCCTGCACGGCGGCGCCTACATGGCCTTCGCCGACACGCTGGGCGCCATCGGCACGGTGGTGAACATGCCCCAGGGCAAGCGCACGACGACCACCGATTCCAGCACCAAGTTCATCGGCGGCGCGAAGGTCGGCACCACGGTGACCGGCGAATGCATCGCGCTGCACCGCGGCCGCACGACGATGGTCTGGCAGACGTCGATCCGCTCCGCCGAGGGCAAGCTGTGCGCGGTGGTGACGCAGACCCAGCTGGTGATGGACCCATGAGGCGCGGCCGGGCACTTGCCAGCGCGCCAAGCCTGCTGCACGATACGCGGCCATGAATCCTTCCAACGCGCGTGGCACTTGCCTTTGCGGCGGCGTTTCGTTCAACGCCGGCTTGCCCTCCAAATGGGTTGCGCACTGCCATTGCACGCGCTGCCAGCGGGCGCACGGCAGCGCGTTCGTCACCTGGGTGGGCCTGGAAGCCGCGCGGGTGGAGATCGACGATCCGGCGCACCTGCTCCACTGGTACGAGGCCCCCGAGGGCGGCAGCCGCGGCTTCTGTTCGCGCTGCGGCAGCCCGATGTTCTTCAAGGCCGCCGCCTGGCCCGGCGAATTGCACGTCGCCCGCGCGCTGTTCACGGACCCCGTCGACCGCGAGCCGCAGGCGCATGCCTATTACGACACCCATGTCGGATGGGTGACGCTCGGCGACGGCCTGCCGCGCAAGCCCGCGCCTCAACCCCCGGAGTAACGTGATGCACAAGATTGCCCGATGGATCGCGCCGGCGCTCCTGGCCTTCGGTGTCGCGAGCGTCGTCGAGCCCTCGCAGGCGCAGGGTCAAGTGCCCGCGGCCAAACGCCCGCAGTTCGTCTATGTGCTCAAGCTTGCGCCGCGCCTGCACGACGAGAAGGCCTGGACCGATGCCGACAAGGCGGCGGTGTCGCGCCATTTCGAGCGGCTGTCCAGGGCGACGCAGGAGGGGCAGGTGATCATGGCCGGCCGCACCACCGAGCCCAACGACCGCACTTTCGGGCTGGTGATCTTCGAGGCCGAGAGCGCCGAGGCGGCCCGGGCTTTCATGGAGTCCGATCCGACGGTGGCCGCCGGCGTCATGACGGCGGTGCTGCATCCCTACTCGGTCGCGCTGCTGCGCAAGTAGCGCGGCTCAGACCCAGCCCATCCACCCCAGGAAGGCACCGGCGCCCAGCAGCCAGAGCAGGTGCACGTTGGTGCGCCAGACGACGACCGTGGACACGATCGCGATCAGCCAGATGGGCCAATTGCGCGTCGCGTAGTTGCTGCCGGTCGCCAGGATCCAGCCGGTGGCGACCAGCAGCGAGATCACGACCGGCGCCATGCCTTGCTTGAAGGCGCGCACGGCGCGCAGCTCGCGGTTCTCGTGGCCCCAGCGGGCCGCCAGGTAGGTGAGGGCGGTGCTGGGCAGCAGGATGCCCACCATGGCCAGGCCCATGCCCAGCAAAGCCGTGGGCAGCCCGCCCGCGTTCAGGCCGACGTTCCACCCGAGCAGCGCGATGAACAGCACGTTGGGCCCGGGCGCGGCCTGCGCGATCGCGATCGAGGCGCTGAATTGCGGGTCCGTCAGCCAGGCCTGGCGGTCGACCAGGAAGCGATGCATGTCGGGCGCAGTGGTGATGGCGCCGCCCACCGACAACAGGGACAGCGACAGGAAGTGCACCAGCAGTGAAACCCAGTCGGCGCCGGCCATCGTGAGGGTCATGTTCCTGCCTTTCCCATCTTGCGATAGGTCAGCGCGCAGGACAGACCGCCCAGGCCCAGCAGCACGTAGGCCAGCGGCCAGCGCAGCAGCGCGATGCCGACGAAGGCCGCGACGCCGAAGGCGATGCAGGCCGGCACGCCCAGCGGGTGCTTCTTGATGGCGCCCATCAGCTTGAGGCCGGTCGCGGTGATCAGGCCGGCGGCCACGGCGCCCATGCCGCGCAACGCCCCCGCCACCTGCGGGTCGCCCGCGAACTGCGCGTACACCAGCGCCAGCGACAGCACCACCAGCAGCGGGCAGGTCAGCATGCCGGCCAGCGCCGCCATGGCGCCGGGCAGGCCGAAATACCGCCCGCCGATCATCAGCGACAGGTTGACCACGTTGGGCCCGGGCATGATCTGCGCGACGGCCCAGTCCTCCACGAATTCCTCGCGCGTCATCCAGCCTTTTTTCTCGACCAGTTCGCGCTGCACCACCGCCAGGACGCCGCCGAAACCCTGCAGGGCCAGCAGCGTGAACGAGATGAAGAGGTCGGAAAGGGAGCGGGGCTGGGGCCTTGCCTGCGCGGGTGCTTCAGGCGGCGCCTCGGTCGGTGGGGTCATGGCCGCGATTATCGGGGCCCTGCCTTTCAACCTGCTGGCAGCCGGGCATTGCCGGGGCGCGTCGCCAGCCACAGTCCTGCCGCGATCAGGGCCAGTGCGCCCAGCGCGGACAAGGGCAGGGCCTCGCCCAGCAACGCCCAGCCGAGCAGCGCCGCGGTGACCGGGTTGAGGGCCAGGAACACCGTCACGCGGGTCGGCGACTCGTGCTTGAGCGCGTACAGCCACCAGAAATAGCCGATGCCGCTGGAGACGCCGATGAAGGCGATGGCCGCCCACGCCGGGCCGCTGAAGGTGGAGACGCGCGACGGCCAGCCCTCGCCCAGCGCGAGCAGCGCGAGGAACAGCACCGACGCCAGCATCGCGAAAGCCGACACCGGCACCGTGGGATAGCGCTGCAGGTAGGGGCGGTACAGCACGCTGCACAGCGCGCCGGTGCAGGCGGCGCCGGCGACGGCCAGCTCGCCCCACCAGTGGGCCGCCTGCGGCGCGCCCAGCTTGGGCGCGAGCGAGACGGCCACGCCGGCGATCGAGAGCAGCACGCCCAGCACCAGGGCGGGCGTGATGCGTTCGCGGCCGAGCGCCGCCGCCAGCAGCAGCGTGAGCAGCGGGAACAGGCTGAAGATCAGCGCGGCCTGCGCGGCGGCGATGTGCTGCAGGCCGAAATTCAGCAGCGCGATCAGGATGCCGAACTGCCCGATGCCCAGGGCCGCCATGGCCAGCAGGTCGCGCGGGCGGCTGGCCCCTGCCGGCGCAGCGCCGGATCGCCATTCGCGCCGCAACGACTTCCAGGCGAAGGGCGCCAGGCAGGCAAACCCGATCGCGTAGCGCAGCATCGCCAGCGTCAGCGGCGGGACTTCGCCCACGGCGAAGCGTGACGCGACGATCGCGGCGCCGACCTGCACGCCGGTGGCCGCGGCCGCGAGCAGGGCGAGGTTTATAGCTTCAGCTCCCAGGTTTCGCTGACCAGGTGCTGGCCGATAGGCTTCGTTGGGTTCGCTGCGCAGCAGCACGAAGCCGCGCGACTTGTAGATCGCGCGGGCGGCCAGCAGGTTGCTCTGGGTCCAGAGCGCGAGCTTGCGGTAGCCCTTGCCGCGCGCGAAGGCGATGCATTCGTCGGTGAGGCGCGCGCCCAGCCCGTGCCCGCGCGCGCCGGGCGTGAGGATCAGCAGGCGCAGTTGCGCGACGGTGGCCGAGCGCCGCACCACGAACACCGAGCCCACCCGCTCGCCGTCGATCTCGGCGATCCAGCCCTTTTCCCGGGCCGGGTCGAAGCTCTCGATGAACTTGGCGGCGATGTCGGCCACCAGCGCCTTCGAATTCGGCCGAGAAGCCATATTCGCGCGCAGTAGATTTCGCCGTGCTGCATGCACCACCCAGCCCATGTCGCCGGGACGCGGGTCGCGCAGCACCACGGTGCGGCCCGCGCGCGGGCCGGGAGGCGGGGGCCAGCAGGTCCTGCACCGTCGCCATGGCGTCGATCAGCCGGCCGCGCGCCGGCGCGGGCAGCGTGGCCAGCAATGCCGCTGCCTCGTCGCGCGACTTCTGCTGCAGGGGCGCGAAGGCCGCATGACCGGCGGCGTGAGCTGGAGCAGGCTCTGCCGCGCGTCCGCGGGCGAGGGAACGCGCGCGAGCCAGCCGCGCGACTCGAAGCGGCGCAGGATGCGGCTGAGGTAGCCGCCGTCCAGCGCCAGGTCGCGGGCGAGCTCGGTGGCGGTGGGCTGGTCGCGGTGCGCCAGCTCGTAGAGCACCCGCACCTCGGTGAGCGAGAACTCGCTGCCCAGGTAGGGGTCGAGCACGCCGATGCGCTGCGTGTAGAAGCGGTTGAAACCGCGCACGGCCTTGACCTGGGCCGGCAGGACGGGGGAAGCGGGCGGGGCCATGCCTGACATCGTCAGGCAATTGGTTGCCTAAGTCAAGTAATCGTCAGACCGTCATCCCGCCCGACACCTCGATCACCGCACCGTTGATGTAGCTCGCCTCGTCGCTGGCCAGGAAGCAATAGACATTGGCGATCTCGTCGGGCGTGCCCAGGCGCTGCAGCGGCACGCGGTGCTTCATGTCCTCCAGCACCTTTTCGGGGATGGAGTCCAGGATATGGGTCTTGATGAAGCCGGGCGCCACGGCGTTCACCCGCACGCCCTTGGGGCCCAGCTCGCGGCTCCAGGTCTTGGTGAAGCCGATGACGCCGAACTTGGTGGCCGCGTAGTTGGACTGGCCGAAGTTGCCGTACAGGCCCACCACGGAGCTGGCATTGAGGATCACGCCGCTGCCCTGGTCCACCATGGTGTTGGACACGGCCTGGGCGCAATGGAACACGCCGCGCAGGTTGACGTCGATCACGCGGTCGAACTGCTCCAGGGTCATCTTCTGCAGGCGGGCATCCTTCGTGATGCCGGCGTTGTTCACCAGCACGTCGATGCGGCCGAACCGTTCCTTCACCTGGCCGACGGCGGCGTCCACCATCGGGCGCTGCGTGACGTCCACCACCCAGCCCGCCGCCTCGGCGCCGGCTTCGCGGCACTGGCGCACGGCGTCGTCGATGCCGGCCTGGGTCAGGTCCCAGATCGCGATGCGCGCGCCTTCCTGCGCGAACTTCAGGACGGTGGCCAGGCCGATGCCCTGGGCGGCGCCGGTGACGATGCAGACTTTGTCTTTGAGGCGGGAAGAGGTCATGGCGAAGGCGGCAAGTGAACAAAGCCGCGAACATACCATGGGCGCCGCGCGCCCTCCTTGCGCGGGCGCAAGCTCAATACACGGGCTGGTGCCTGCGGATCGCGTCCTGGACCTTCGCCGTCAGCGCGAAGCCCGGGCCGTACCGGTCGGCCAGCTTTTCCGCGCGGGCGCAGAAGGCATCGATGCCCATGCCGTAGATGAACTGCATCGCGCCGCCGGTCCAGGCCGGAAAGCCGATGCCGAAGATCGAGCCGATGTTGGCGTCGTGCACCGTGGTCAGCACGCCCTCGGACAGGCAGCGCGCCGTTTCGACGGCCTGGCGATAGAGCAGGCGGTCCTTCAGGTCCTGCATGTCCCAGGTGACGCCGGGCTTTTCGAACAGGTCCTTCAGCTCCGGCCAGAGGTACTTCTTCGCGCCCTTTTCCTGCGGGTACTCGTAGAAGCCGGCGCCGGCGGCGCGGCCGTTGCGGTCGAACTCCTTGACCATGCGCTCGACCAGCAGTTCGCCGGGCGCGGCGATGTAGGTGCCGCCCTCGGCGCGGTAGTCGGCGCGGGTCTGGTCCAGCACGTGCACCGACAGCGACAGCGCGGTCTCGTCCAGCACGGCGAGCGGGCCGACCGGCATGCCGGCCTGCAGGCCCGCCTGTTCCACCACCGCGGCGGGAATGCCTTCGCCCACCATGGCGGCGCCTTCCATCACGAAGGTGCCGAACACGCGCGACGGTGAAGAAGCCGCGCGAGTCGTTGACCACGATGGGGATCTTGCCGATGGCCTGCACGTAGTCGAAGGCGCGCGCCACCGTTTCGTCGTCGGTCTGCTTGCCGCGGATGATCTCCACCAGCTTCATCTTGTCCACCGGGCTGAAGAAGTGGATGCCGACGAATTTCTCGGGCCGCGCGCTGGCCTTGGCCAGGCCGCTGATCGGCAGGGTGGAGGTGTTGCTGGCGAAGAAGCCGCCCGGGCGCCAGCATGCGGCTCGGCTTCCTGCGTCACGCGGGCCTTGAGCTCGCGGTTCTCGAACACCGCCTCGATGATCAGGTCGCAGCCGCGCAGGTCCTTCGGCCGACTCGGTGGGCGTGATGCGCGCGAGCAGGGCGGCCTGGTCGTGCGGGCTCATCCGGCCCTTGTCGACGCGCGGCTGCGTGATCTTCGCGCTGTAGGCCTTGCCGGCCTCGGCCTTGTCCAGCGAGACGTCCTTCAGCACCGTGGCGATGCCGCGGCTGGCCTGGGCGTAGGCGATGCCGCCGCCCATCATGCCGGCGCCGAGGATGCCGACCTTCTGCGGCTTGTAGCGCGGGACGTCCTTCGGCCGCGACTGGCCCGACTTGATCGCGTTCATGTTGAAGAAGAACGTGTTGATCATGTTCTTCGCCACCGGGCTGACGATCAGCTTGGCGAGGTAGCGGCACTCGATGCGCAGCGCGGTGTCGAAGTCGACCTGCGCGCCTTCGACCATGGCGGCCAGCGCGTATTCGGGCGCGGGGTACAGGCCGCGCGTCTTCTGCTTCAGCATGGCCGGCGCCACGGTCAGCATGCCCGCGATCTTCGGGTTGGCCGGCGTGCCGCCGGGCATCCTGTAGTTCTTGTCGTCCCACGGCTGGTGCGCGGGTGCGGCGCCGCTCGCGTGCTTTTCGATCCAGGCCAGCGCCGCGGGGCGCAGCGCCGCGGCGTCGGGCACCAGCTCGTGCACCAGGCCCAGCTCCAGCGCTTCGCGCGGCGGGAACAGCTTGCTCTCCAGGATGTAGGGCTGCGCGCCCATCAGGCCGAGCAGGCGCGTCATCTTGGTGATGCCGGACGCGCCGGGGATCAGGCCCAGCGTGATCTCCGGCAGGCCGAACTGGATCTTCGGGTCGTCCACCGCGATGCGGTAGTGGCCGACCAGCGCCACTTCCCAGCCGCCGCCCAGCGCCGTGCCGTTCAGGCAGCGACACCACCGGCTTGCCCAGCGTCTCCAGCGTGCGGAAGTTCTTCTTGGTCTGCTCGATCTCGCGGAAGACCTGCGGCGCGTCCGAGGGCTGCAGGCGCATCGTGCCCTTCAGGTCGGCGCCGGCGAAGAAGGTGCTCTTGGCCGACGCGAGCAGGATGCCCTTGATGGCGTCCTTGTCCTTCACCACCTGCGCCGTGGCTTCGGTCAGGTCGTGCTGCCACTGCTCGCACATCGTGTTGACCGGCGAGCCGGGCTCGTCGAAGGTGAGGGTGGCGATGCCGTCCTGCGAGTTCGTATTGATGGTTTTCATGGTCGCTTCATGCGCGGACTTCCGATCAGATCCGTTCGACGATGGTCGCGATGCCCATGCCGCCGCCGACGCACAGCGTGGCCAGGCCGTAGCGCAGCTTGCGGCGGTGCAGCTCGTCGATCAGCGTGTTCAGGATCATGGCGCCGGTGGCGCCCAGCGGGTGGCCCATGGCGATGGCGCCGCCGTTGACGTTGACCTTCTCGTGCGGCACGCCCATTTCCTGCATGAAGCGCATCGGCACGGCGGCGAAGGCCTCGTTGATCTCGAACAGGTCGATCTGGTCGATCGTCATGCCGGCCTTGGCCAGCGCCTTGCGCGCGGCCGGCATCGGGCCGGTGAGCATGATCGTCGGGTCGGCGCCGGACAGCGCCGCCGCCACGATGCGCGCGCGCGGCGTGAAGCCGTGCGTCTTGCCGGCCGCCTCGCTGCCGATCAGCACGGCCGCCGCGCCGTCGACGATGCCCGAGGAGTTGCCGGCGTGGTGCACGTGGTGGATGCGCTCGACCTGCGGGTAGCGGCTGATCGCGACCGCGTCGAAGCCCATGGCGCCGAGCTGGTCGAACGCGGGCTTGAGCGCCGCGAGGCCTTCCATCGTGGTGTGCGGCTTGATGAACTCGTCCTGGTCCAGGATGGTCTGGTCCAGGAAGTCCTTCACCGGCACGATCGAGCCGGCGAAGAAGCCGCCCTCGCGCGCCTTGGCCGCGCGCTTCTGGCTTTCCAGCGCGAACGCGTCCACGTCCTCGCGCGTGAAGCCCTCCAGCGTGGCGATCAGGTCCGCGCCGATGCCCTGCGGCACGAAGGCCGTGGCCGAATTCGTTTCCGGGTCCTGCGCCCAGGCGCCGCCGTCCGAGCCGATCGGCACGCGGCTCATGCTCTCGACGCCGCCGGCCACCACCAGGTCTTCCCAGCCCGAGCGCACTTTCTGCGCCGCCATGTTCACCGCCTCCAGGCCCGAGGCGCAGAAGCGGTTGAGCTGCACGCCGGCGCAGCGGAAGTCCCAGCCGGCCTTGAGCGCCGCGACCTTGGCGATCACCGAGCCCTGTTCGCCGATCGGCGAGACCACGCCCATCACCACGTCGTCGACCTGGCCGGTGTCGAAATCGTTGCGCCGCTGCAGCTCGGTCAGCACGCCGGCCAGCAGGTTGACGGGCTTGACCTCGTGCAGGCTGCCGTCCTTCTTGCCCTTGCCGCGCGGGGTGCGGATGGCGTCGTAAACATAGGCTTCGGTCATGATGGGCTCCAGGCTGGCATCGGTAAAAAGCCAGTATATTCATTTCACCAAGCAATTGCTCTGTAAAAATGGCGACACCCCGCCCGATTCCGCCCCAGGAGCGCCCATGATCGAACGCACCCTCTTCAACGCCGACCACGAGGCCTTCCGCGACAGCTTCCGCCGCTTCGTGGACAAGGAGATCGCGCCGTTCCACGACGACTGGGAGGAGCAGGGCTACGTGGACCGCGCGGTGTGGAACAAGGCCGGCGCCAACGGCTACCTGTGCGCGACGCTGCCCGAGGAATACGGCGGCGCCGGCGCCGACAAGCTCTATTCGGTGGTCCAGATGGAAGAACTCGCGCGCGGCAACTACAGCGGCATCGGCTTCGAGCCTGCACAGCGAGATCGTCGCGCCGTACATCCTGCACTACGGCACCGAGGACCAGAAGAAGCGATACCTGCCCCGGCTCGCCAGCGGCGAGATGATCGGCGCGATCGCGATGAGCGAGCCCGCGGCCGGCAGCGACCTGCAGGGCGTCAAGAGCACCGCCATCCAGCAGCCCGACGGCAGCTACCTGCTCAACGGCAGCAAGACCTTCATCACCAACGGCTGGCACGCCGACCTGGTGATCGTCGTGGCCAAGACCGACCCGGCCGCCGGCGCCAAGGGCACCAGCCTGCTGCTGGTCGAGCGCGGCATGAAGGGCTTCGAGCACGGCAAGCGCCTGAAGAAGCTGGGCCTGAAGGCGCAGGACACGGCGGAGCTGTTCTTCGACAACGTCCATGTTCCCGGCGGACAACCTGCTGGGCGGCGACGGCCTTTCGCAACAAGGGCTTCATCTGCCTGATGGAGCAGCTGCCGTGGGAGCGCATGCAGATCGCCGTCACGGCGGTGGCCTCGGCCCAGGCGGCGATCGACTGGACCGTGCAGTACGTCAAGGAGCGCAAGGTGTTCGGCCAGCCGGTCGCCTCGTACCAGAACACGCGCTACACGCTGGCCGAGCTGCAGACCGAGGTGCAGATCGCGCGCGTGTTCGTCGACAAGTGCCTGGAGCTGGTGCTGCCAGGACAAGCTCGACACCGCCACCGCCAGCATGGCCAAGTACTGGACCACCGACCTGCAGTGCAAGGTGATGGACGAGTGCGTGCAGCTGCACGGCGGCTACGGCTACATGTGGGAATACCCGATCACCCGCGCCTACGCCGACGCGCGCGTGCAGCGCATCTACGGCGGCACCAACGAGATCATGAAGGAAGTGATCACGCGGGCGATGGGGCTGGGCGCGAAGTAGGGCGGCTCCCCGGGCGGGGACGCCTTCACAAGTCCCGTTTTTCCTTACCTCCGGTTTCCTTGACAGGGACGGACTCGTGGTTATACTAAGCCAACTGGTTAAGTGTAGTTTCCACGATCCGGTGCAGCACCGTTGCGGCAACTGTGCGGCCGTTCAACCTGAAAGGAGAAATCGATGGAGATCACCCCGAAGATCGTTCCCTGTCTCTGGTTCGACAGCCAGGGCGAAGAGGCGGCGCGTTTCTACACGTCGGTGTTCCCGAATTCGCGCATCGGGCACATCTCCCATTACGCCGAAGCCGGCAAGGAGGTGCACGGGCGCCAACCCGGCAGCGTGCTGACGGTGGCCTTCGAACTGGCCGGCCAGTCCTTCACCGCGCTCAATGGCGGCCCGCACTTCAAGTTCAACGAGGCCGTCTCGCTGCAGATCATGTGCGACTCGCAGCAGGAGGTGGACCACTACTGGAACGCGCTGTCGGCGGGCGGGCCGGTGGAGGCGCAGCAATGCGGCTGGCTGAAGGACCGTTTCGGCCTGTCGTGGCAGGTCGTGCCCAAGGTGATGATGGAAATGCTGACGGCGAAGGACGCGGCGAAGGTCGAGCGCGCGTTCGCCGCCATGATGGAGATGAAGAAGCTCGACATCGCCGCGCTGGAACGCGCATTCAACGGAAACTGAAAGGAGAAACCCGCATGGATCCCGTCGTTCATTTCGAATTCCCCTACGACGACCGCGAGCGCATCGTTCGCTTCTACGAGGCCGCCTTCGGCTGGGAGCTGCAGAAGCTCGGCGCGGACATGGGCAACTACGTCCTCGCGACGACCGCGAAGTCGGACGCCAAGCCGGGCGCGCCGGGCGGCGCCATCGGCGGCGGCTTCTACCAGCGCCGGGCCGACTGGCCGGCGCAATACCCTTCGGTGGTGATCGCCGTCGAGAAGATCGAGTCCTCCATGGACAAGGTGGTGAAGGCCGGCGGCAAGCTGCTGGGCGAGCCCATGGACATCCCCGGCGTCGGCCGCTACGTGTCGTTCTATGACACGGAGAGCAACCGCGTCGGCATGCTGCAGCCGCTGCCCATGGGACGCTCGTCGTAGCCGATGGCCCCTTCCGCGGACGCTGACTCCGCTGTCCTGGACCAGGTGTTCGGCGCATTGTCCGACGCCACGCGGCGCGACGTGCTGCGGCAGCTGGGGCAGGGCGGCGCCACGGTCACCGAGCTGGCGCAGCCGCACGGGATGTCGCTGCCCGGCTTCATGAAGCACCTGCGGGTGCTGGAGGACGCGGGGCTGGTGACACGGCTGAAGGAAGGGCGCGTGGTGCGCTGCGAGCTCGCCGCCGGGCCGATGCAGGAGGCCGCCATGTGGCTATCCCATTACGAGAAATTCTGGGGCGAGCGGCTCGACGCGCTCGGCCGCTACCTGTACCACGAGGAGGAAGTCCACCCATGGCCTCGAGCCCCACACAAGACCGGCCCAGCCTCCGCATCACCCGGCACTACGGCGTCCCGCCTGAGAAAGTCTGGCGGGCGTGGACCGAACCGCAAGCGCTGAGCCGCTGGTTCGGCCCGGGCGACACCGATTCGGTCACGCGGGCCGAGCTCGACGTGCGCGTCGGCGGCCGCTACCACATCGCCTTTCGCACGCAGGACGGGGAGGAGCACGACGTCTCGGGCACCTACCAGGAGGTGGTCGAGAACCGCCGCCTGTCGTTCACCTGGGCATGGAAGAGCACGCCGGAGCGCGTGTCGCTGGTCACGATTGAAATGCGCGCCACGGCGGACGGCACCGAACTCGGTTTCTGCCACGAGCGGTTTTTCGACCAGCAGGCGCGCGACAACCACGAGCGGGGCTGGACCGGCACCTTCGCCAAACTCGACAGCTTCCTGCGCGCCTGACGGCCCGCTTCAGCCGCCGGCCCGCAGCCCGATGGACTTGCTGAGGATGGCTCGCGCCAGCGGGAAGACGACCTGCCGGGACTCGTCGAACATGGGAAATCCCAGCCGGCTGATGTCGATGGCGGGCAGCCGCGCGATCTGCGCCGCGGCGACCCGGTTGGCTGCAGCCAAAGCGGACCGGGCAGACAAGTGGTGCTCGCCGCCGAACACCTTGAAGACGCAGGCCGCCTCCCAGTACTCGGACGGCCTGCGCGTGCAGACCTTCGCGTAGGCGGCGTAATGGCGCCCGTCGGCGCAGGGGGTGGCGTAGGCCGTCACGTAAAAGCCGCGGTGGGGTCCCTCGATCGATTCCATGGAGCGCCTGTGTCCTGTCAAGCTTCGATCGGCTGGAGTGTGCCGTTGCCGCGCTTTTCCGTGGGCGCGTTTGGCCACCCAAAAGGGCGCGCAGCCGCAAGTCGCGGCGAAGTCCTACACTTGGCAAGACAGTGCCGCCCCAACGTTACGTCACGGCCGGGCAGCGCGGCCAATTCAAATGGAGCTCGACATGAAAAGTCACGCATTCGTTCCGGCCTTGTTGGCCGCGTCCCTGGGGCTTGGGGGGCTGGCCTTCGCCCAGGGCGACGGCGACCTGGCAGCGCAGGAAGAGGCCCGGCGGCAGGTGAACCGTTCCATGCGGCAGCAACTGCGCGAGCAGGGCTACCTGCTGGGAGGACACCAGCGCGATCGCGACCGCGACTGGGTGGCGCCCGAATACCGCGGCCGGAATTACGCCGTGGATGACTGGCGCCAGCACGGCCTGAGCGCGCCGCCTCGGGGCTACCACTGGGTCCAGTTGGGGCGCGACTACGTCCTGGTCGCCAACGACTCGGGCGCGGTGCGCCAATGGTGGCCCAGGCGCTGACGCGTTAGCGCGCGCGGGGGCCTTCAGCTCGACAGTGCGCGCATCTCGCGGATGAGGTCGGACTTGCCTTCGAAGCCGATGCCCGGCAGCTCGGGCAGCGTCACGTAGCTGTTCTCGACCCTGACCCCATCGGGAAAGCCGCCGTAGGGCTGGAACAGGTCGGGGTAGGACTCGTTGCCGCCCAGGCCCAGGCCGGCGGCGATGTTGAGCGACATCTGGTGGCCGCCGTGGGGCACGCAACGGCTGGCCGACCACCCGTGCTGGTGCAGCATCTCCAGCGTGCGCAGGTATTCCACCAGCCCGTAGCTCAAGGCGCAGTCGAACTGCAGCCAGTCCCGGTCCGGCCGCATGCCGCCGTAACGGATGAGGTTGCGCGCGTCCTGCATCGAAAACAGGTTCTCGCCGGTGGCCATCGGGTTCTTGTAGTAGTTGCGCAGCGCCGCCTGCAATTCGTAGTCGAGCGGGTCACCGGCCTCTTCGTACCAGAACAGGTTGTAGGGCGACAACGCCTTCGCGTACGCGATGGCGGTGTCCAGGTCGAAGCGCCCATTGGCGTCCACGCAAAGGCGCTGGCCGTCCTTCAGCACGCCCAGCACGGAGTCGATGCGCCGCAGGTCTTCATCGAGCGACGCGCCGCCGATCTTCATCTTGACCACCGAGTAGCCGCGGTCGAGGTAGCTGCGCATCTCGTCCTTGAGCTGCGTGTCGTCCTTGCCCGGGTAGTAATAGCCGCCTGCGGCATAGACGAAGACCTTGCGGTTCACCTTGCCGTCGCCGTGGCGCTCGGCCAGCAGCTGGAACAGGGGCTGGCCCGCGATCTTGGCCACCGCATCCCAGACCGCCATGTCGATGGTGCCGATCGCGACCGAACGCTCGCCATGCCCGCCGGGCTTCTCGTTGCGGAACATCGTGTCCCAGATCCTGTGCGGGTCCAGGTTGTCGCCGGTGGCGTCAAGCAGCGATTCCGGGGCCGCCTCGGCCAGGCGCGGCAGGATGCGCTCGCGCATCAGCGTCCCCTGCCCATAGCGCCCGTTGGAGTTGAAGCCGTAGCCGACGACCGGCTTGCCGTCCCGCACGACGTCGGTGATCACGGCCACCAGGCTGAGCGTCATCTTGCTGAAATCGATGTACGCGTTGCGGATGGGCGAGCTGATGGGGACGGTCTTTTCCCGGATTTCGACGATTTTCATGGGGGCATTGTCGGCCGAAACGACGGGCGGCCCGGAACGGCGGGCATCGCAAGACGCGAATGGTCCAGTCACGCTTGGCTACTACTGATGCGCATGTATCCGGGTTCGTACATATGGCTGTGGCACTCTCGCCTATCCCAATCCCCCATGCTGCAGAGCCGATGAACCTAGTTGTTGCTTCCCGCCAGGACGGGCCCTTGATGCGCTTTGAAGTCGAAGGGCGCTGGCGCAATGGCGATGCGCTGAAACTGGCCTATATGGTGAAGGCGGCCGTGGCGCGGCTGCGGCGAGACCATGTCCTGATCGACCTGAGGCGCGTGGACACGCCGCCCGAGGCGGACGGCAAGTTCCTGATCTGCGACCGGCTGCGGCGCGCGCTCACGCCCAAGACCCGGGTCGGCCTGGTCGCCATGCCTGAGCTGGTCGACACCGAATTCGTGGCCGGCCATCCCAATGCCCCGGACATCGCCCTGTTCGGCGCCGAGCTCGAAGCGCTGACCTGGCTCAGCCTGCAGTGAGCGGCCCGCGAAGAAAAAATCCCCCGGTTTTTGGGCCGAGGGATTGAAGAGCCGGGGGAAGAAACTTGAAGAATACCCGGCCGGCAGGTTGGAGTCGCGCAACGTCGCGCGGGTTCCAGCTCTGCAGGGCCTGAAGCGCGCTTGTCCTACGCCCAACACGTGATCGGCCGAGAGCGCGTGAATTTGTCACGTAGGGTGCCACGAAAAGCTCCGTAGATACCCCTGCCCCTAGCCTGCCGATGAAGTGCTCTGTAGGATTGCACTGACAAGAGGCTCGAAGCCCGGCGTGAATGTCCCCCCGAAGGCGGCAAGAGCAACAACAACATCCCAGCCGCGGCGTCCGCCGGTCGAGCTCCCCTGCATCCATTTCTTGAATCAGCCTGCCAGCACGGTCGCGTCGGACCTGCGCCCAGGCCTTCCGCCACGAAAGGCAAGCATGTCGGACCTCTCGCCGAATTCGCAAACCACTCCGCAAGCCGATCCCGCGTCGTCGCCGGGCTCGGGCAGCGCCTGGCAAGCCCTGAAGAAGGGGGCGGCGCGCCTGCAGGACTGGTTCGTCATCCAGTCCCTGGCCATCAGGATGCTGGTGGTGACGCTGGCCGTGCTGATCCCGGTCACGGGCATGTATTCCATGGCACTGATGCGCAAGCAGGCGGGCGTGGCCGAGCAGGTCAAGGCCATGTCGGCCATGGAGCAGCCGGGGGCGGCCGCCTGGAGCTTCAACCAGAAGCTGCCGGTCGTGTTCGGCAGCGGCTCCGTGCTCAGCTTCCTGGACGCCAACACCGTCGACCGCATCACGGTCGTCTACAAGCCGCTGATGTGGAACGTGTCCGAGCGCTTCATCCTCATCGAGTCGCAGGGCAAGCAGTACGCGTATTACCCGAGCGACATGGAAACCAAGATCTTCGCGGACAAGGCCGTCACGGCGCCCTGGGGCGGCAAGCTGAACTTCGTTCCGCGCGCGGACCTGGACCCGGCGAGCGTGGAGATGCTGGAGCGCCTGGACAACCGGTTCGCAGGCGCGCGCCCGCAGTCGGAGAAGGACGGCTGGAAGGCCGGCGTGAGCGGCGTGCTGTCGGCCGCGCTGACGCTGGGCCTGCTGGGCTTCCTGGTGTTCCAGCTCAAGGGCCAGTTCAAGTCGCTCAAGTTCCTCGAGCCGGGGCAGATCCACGGCTCCATCGGCGACCTGGTCGGCATGGACGACATCAAGGCGGAAGTGGCGCAGATCAAGGACCAGTACCAGCGCCGCGCCGAGTACGCCGAGTACGGCATCAGCAAGCCGTTCAACGTCATGTTCAGCGGCCCGGCCGGCACCGGCAAGACCAAGCTCGCGAGCTACCTGGCCAAGGAGCTGAACCTGCCGATCCTGTTCCATTCGGCCGCCAACCTGGAAACGGGTTACGTGGCGGGCGGCTCCAACACGCTGTCGCGCATCGCCTCCATGGCCAAGCGCCGCCGTCGCTGCATCGTCTTCCTGGACGAGGCGCAGGACCTGTTCATGAAGCGCGGCGGGCACCGCAAGTTCGACGACGACACCCAGAATTCCCTGCTGGCCATCCTGGACGGCGTGCGCACCAAGGCCGAAGGCGAGATCATCTGGATCGTCGCTTCCAACTTCAACAGCGAATCGATGCAGATGGATGAAGCCATGCTGCGCCGCTTCCAGATGAAGGTGGACTTCCGCATGCCCAACAAGGAAGAGCGGCTGGCCATCATCGGCCACTACCTCGACCAGCGCGCCGACAAGGTGCTGCCCGACATGGACCTGCGGCACCTGGTGGAAGTGACCGAGGGCCGCAGCCCGGCCGACCTGGAGACCATCGTCAACCAGGCCGGCATCAGCGCGGTGCAGAACGGCGACATGATCGGCGCCGAGACGCTGATGCAGGCCGCCGAGCGCGTGCTGGTCGGTAACGTCAATTCGAACACGACAAAAGAACGTGAGAGAGACCGCCGGATCATCGCCATCCACGAGTGGGGACACTTCCTGGTGGACTTCGAGCGCGAGCGCCGGCAGGCGGGCGGCGACTGGGAGCGGATCCAGTCCGAGATGAAGACCATCAAGATCTCGCTCAAGGCCAACCCGCGCAGCAACGCGCTGGGGTTCGTGTTCCACAAGCAGGGCGCCAACCTGCTCAAGACCAAGGGCGACATCGAGCACGACGTGCGCGTGCTGCTTGGCGGCATGGCCAACGAGGAGCTGTTCTTCGGCGAGGAAGGCACCACCAACGGCGCGCACAACGACATCACGCGCGTCACCAAGCTGCTGCACCACGCCGTGGCCGAGATGGGCATGTACCGCCGCACGCGCCTGAACTTCGGCGCGCTGTCGAACGACGGCAACGGCGCCAGCCGCAACCTCGACGAGGAAACGCGCGGCATCATGGAAGCGCAGAGCGAAAAGCTGTACGGCGAAACCAGGTCGATGCTGGCGCGCCTGAAGCCGCTGACCGAGCACCTGGCCGGCAAGCTGATGGACGCGGGCGAGATGAGCCTGAAAGAGGCGCTGTTCGAGATCCGCAGCTTCGAGGCCGCCTGCTACGAGTTCGGCAACCGCGTCGGCCTGGCCAGCGCCAGCTGACCCGTCCTACACAGGCTGGCCGCGTTTTCGCACGGCCGCCGCGGGCTACTTGCTCGCCGGCTTGGCCGGCGCGCGGCCCGCACCGGACGACGCGGCGGGCGCCGACGTGACGCCCAGGCGCTTGGCGACGCTCTGCTCCAGCGCGCGCACCTTGGGTTCGACGGTGCCGCGGGTGTCGGCCAGCAGCTTCTCGACCAGCACCTTTTGCATGTCTTCGCCCATCTTCTGGAACTTGCCGTAGACGGGCGATTCGATGATGCTGACGATCTGCTTGAGCTCGTCTTCGGTGAACTTCTCCTCCAGCAGCGCCCCGATGGTGGTGGGAGCGAGCTTCAAGGCCCGCGCCTGCACGGTGGGCACGGTCTCGTCCAGGTACTTCTGGACGTCGGACTGGATCTCCTTGGCGACCGCGTCCTGCCGTTCCTTGGGGACGCGCACGGGCAGGGCATTGCCGGCATTGCCCAGCAACTCGACGGCCGGCTGCTCCACCAGGCCGCGGGCCATGGTTTCGATGCCGGGCTGCTGCAGCTTGAGGATCCTGCCGACCAGTTCCTTCTTGGCGGGAGAGGAGGCGCCCTGGGCCTGCACGGCGGTGGCGCCGGCCAGCACGAGGGTGATAACGATGAGTGATTTTTTGATCATGGGGCATCTTAAACGCAGGTCACCCCCGCTTTTCCCGGGCCCGGGCACTGCCGGCCTTGCCGATTTCCTTCCACTTCCGGCGCTGCGCCTGCCTTTCCATGGGTGTCTGCTGGCCGCGCCGGGCATCGCGCAACAGTTTGTGATAGTTCAGCAGCCGATCCTCGGGCACCTGGGCCCGCACGGCGCAGCCCGGCTCGCCCTCGTGCCGGCAATTGCGGAACTGGCAGCGTGCCGCGAAGGCCTCGATGTCCTCGAACGTGGCGGCCAGGGCCTGGGCGTCCGCATCCGCGCGCCAGGTGCGCAGGCCCGGTGTGTCCACGATGCACGCGCCGCCCGGGCACTGGTGCAGCGAGCGCGCCGTGGTGGTGTGGCGGCCGCGCCCATCGCCCTTGCGCACCCCGCCGGTGTCCTGCAACGGCTCGCCCATCAAGGTGTTGGTCAGCGTGGACTTGCCCGCGCCCGATGAGCCGAGCAGCACCAGCGTCTGCCCGGCGCCCAGCCAGGGCGCGAGTTCGCGCCGCGCGTCCTCGTGCAGGCCGTTGACCGCCACCACGGCCACGGTGGGCGGCAGGCGCTGGCGCAATTGCGCCACCCGCTGTGCGACATCGCTGCCGATGTCGGCCTTGGTCAGGACGGCGACGGGTGTCACGCCGCTGGCCAGCACCATCGCCACATAGCGCTCCATGCGGCGCGGGTTGAAGTCGGCATCCAGCCCCATGACGAGCAGGGCGGTGTCGACGTTGCTCGCCAATAGCTGGCGCCGGCCGTCGTTGGCGCGGCGCGCGATCTGCGACACGGGCGGCAGGCGCGCCGTGATCCAGAGCTCGTCGTGGGCGTGGCTTTCGGCCACGACCCAGTCGCCCACGGTGAGGCAGGCGTCTTCCAGCTCCAGGGCGTGCAGGAGCATGGGCAGGGCGCGGGCGCGGTGGTCCGCGTCCCCGTCGTGCAGGCCGAACCAGTCGCGCTGCACATCGACGATGCGCATCAGGCGCGAGTCGGGCGACGGCGCTGCCTGCGAGGTGTACAGCTGGTTGGCGATGGCTTGCGTCAATCCGATGGGACGCAGCTTTTCGAAATGAATGTCGATCATGGTGGCGTTCGTATTCCAGGTCTTCGCCCGCGCGTGCGCGGGCATCGCCGGGCACGCACAAGGCGCGCACGGCACGAAAGAGGGGATGAGAAAGCCGGCCGCAGGGAGCGGCGGATCAACGCACCTGGACTACAGGATCAGGGAAGCGAAGAGCGCGAGGGGCTCAGGCGGCCGACAGGAGGGCAAGGGCAATGGGTTGCATGGCGGTCTCCTGTGGTGAGTTGGAAAGCGGCGAGTGTGCCAGCGGCGTTGCCGCCGGTCAAGCCCGGCGAGCGGCGCGCCTGGCCGCGCAGCGGGAAAAGGAAAAAGGCCCCGAACGGGGCCTTTTCATTGCGCTTCAGCGGCGGCGCGGATCGCCGGGGTAGGCGTCGCGCCGGTTCGGCACGCCGTCGCCGTCGCGGTCGCGGTCGTAGCGGTCGGCCACGCCGTCACCGTCGCGATCGCGCGTGCCGCGCGGGTAGCCGCCGCCGTAAGACCGGTATCGGGTAGCTGTAGCGCTGCTCGATCACCACGCCGGCGCCGCCGTAGTAGGGCGATGCGCCGTAATAAGGGGATGTGCCGTAATAGGGTGAACCGCCGTAATACGAACCGTACGGCGCGTTGTCGTAGTAGACGCCGCCGGCGCCATACGTCCCGCCGCCGTAGCCGACGCAGCCCGTCAGCGCAGCCAGCCCGGCCAGGGCGACCGGCAACATGATTTTCATGAACATCTCCTTCGGTGGCGCGGACCGCAATGGCCCGCATGTTTGCATTGAGCGCTCCACAGGTATCGGCAGCGTGTCCGGGATGTATGCGGCAGGTGTCGGCCGGTTACCGGATGTCCTGCAGGCGCCGTCCGTCACGGGCAGTTCGCCACGCCGCCCTGCAAGGTGCAGGGCCCGCGCGGGCCCATCAACAGCGGCCCCATGTTGTTCAGGCGCCGTCCGTCGCTGTCCCAGCATCCCGCCGGGTCGCAGGTGGTGATGACCGTGGGCCGCGGAATCGCCAGCGGCGGCGCGGGAAGCGCCACTGGCGGCAAGGTGGGCGCCGCTGCGGGAGCCGCGATCATGGGCGGTGCCACGATGCGTGCCGGATCGGGCGCACCCGACCTCGTGCCGCGGCCGTCGGCGCGGCCCAGGCAAGCCGTGGCCGCCTGGCGCCCGCGCCGCCGCAATCCGGGCGGACCGGGCCTTCGAAGGCGCGTCGTTCACCGCCTGTTCGAGCTCGTCGCGCGCAGCCTGGCATTCCGCGGATTGCAGCGGGTCCGCCGTCGCGCCGAGCGCTGTTGTGACGGCGGCAGCGATCGCGAGGGCGGCAAGAAACCGATGGGCCATCAATATTGGAGCGGTGACGCCGCGTTAGGTTCTCGGGACCTTGTCCGACAGCCCAGGCTTGCCGGCGCGCCTAAGCTGGACGCTGGTCCACCCTCCAGCCGCCATGCCTTCCCGCCGCAGCACCAGCCCGACCCGCGCCAAGCGCGGCGAAACATCCGACGTCTTCCGTGCCGGCGAAAAGCGACATCGGTGGAAACAGCGCCAGCGAACTGGTGGAGTCGCCGCTCGCGCCGGGCCACGACCCGCTGGATGCGCACGACTTCGCCGACGGCGGCGGGGGCGGCGGCGCGGAGGCGTTCAGCCGGTCGAAGCTGGAGCGCAAGAAAGGGCCGCGCGCCTGACCTGGCGTCAGGCCGGGTCCTTGTCCTTGACGAAGCCCGCGGCGTTGATGTCCTTGCCCGGCTTGCCTGCCACCTTGTCCTGCGCAGCTTGCGGCTCGGCCTTGCGCGTCTCGCGGCGCGGTGTGCGGTCCGCCCGGTCGCGCGGCGTGCCGTCGGCGCCGATGGACCGGGGCATGCCGTCGGGCGCGCCGGTCTCGTCGTCGGTACCCACATGATCGGCGTTGGCGGCTTCGGTGCTGAATCGGATGGGCATGGTGGTTCCTGCTGGTTTTGCGGGCGCAGGGTGCACCCGCAAAATGACTATGCGCGCGGCCTGCGGACCCGGTTGTAGGACGGCGCCCCATGCGGTGTCGTCCCGCTTTGCGCGATGATGAGGCGATGAAGATCGCCACCTTCAACGTCAACGGCATCAAGACGCGCCTGCCCCACCTGCTGCAGTGGCTGGAGCGCGAGCAGCCCGACGTCGCCTGCCTGCAGGAGCTCAAGGCGCTGGACGAGCACGTTCCCGCAGCAGGCGCTGCGCGATGCCGGCTACCACGCGCTGTGGCAAGGGCCAGCGCTCGTGGAACGGCGTGGCGATCCTCGCGCACGGCGTCGAGCCGGTGGAGATCCGGCGCGAGCTGCCGGGCGATCCGCTCGACGAGCACAGCCGCTACCTCGAGGCCGCGGTCGACGGCATCGTCGTCGCCTGCCTCTACCTGCCCAACGGCAACCCGCAGCCCGGGCCCGAAGTTCGACTACAAGCTCGCGTGGTTCGAGCGCCTGATCGAGCACGCGGACGGCCTGCTACAAGTCGGGGCATCCGGTGGTGCTGGCCGGCGACTACAACGTGGTGCCGACCGACTTCGACATCTACAACCCGCGCTCCTGGCGCAAGGACGCGCTGCTGCAGCCCGAGAGCCGCGAGTGCTACCAGCGCCTGCTCGGCGCAGGGCTGGGTCGACGCGATCCGGCACCTGCATCCCGGACGAGCCGGTCTTCACCTTCTGGGACTATTTCCGCAAGCACTGGGACCGCGACGCGGGGCTGCGCATCGACCACCTGCTGCTCAATGCCCAGCTCGCGCCGTGCCTGGTGGAGGCCGGCGTCGACCGCTGGGTGCGCGGCGCTGGAGAAGGCCAGCGACCATGCGCCGACCTGGATCGAGCTGGATTTGTGCAAGCGGGACGCCAAACCGGCGGCCCCGCGCAGGAAACCTGCGAGCTGAAACCCGGGCACGGCAGACTCTGATCCTCGTCAAGTGCGGGGCCGGGCGCGGCCGCTATGGTCCGCCCCATGAACCTCGCCCAAAGACTCCTCCAGGCCCTGGCGCGCCGCGGCGCCACCGAAGTATTCGGCATCCCCGGCGATTTCGCGCTGCCGCTTTTTCGCGAGATCGAGCGCAGCCGGATCCTGCCGCTGTACACCTTCTCGCACGAACCCGCCGTGGGCTTCGCCGCCGACGCGGCCACCCGCATGCGCGGTGGGCTGGGCGTGGCCGCCGTCACCTACGGCGCGGGCGCCTTCAACCTGGTGAACGCGGTGGCCGGCGCTTACGCCGAGCGTGTGCCGCTGGTCGTCCTGTCGGGCGCCCCGGCCGCCCACGAGGCGGCGAGCGGCTACCTGCTGCACCACCAGGTCAAGACCCTGGATTCGCAATGGCGCGTGTTCAAGGAACTCACCGTGGACCGCGCGCGCCTGGACGATGCGCAGCAGGCCCCCGCGCTGATCGCGCGCGTGCTCGACGCCGCGCTGCGCCAGTCGAGGCCGGTGTACCTGGAAGTGCCGCGAGACATGCCGCAGCGCGATTGCGACGAGGTGCCCGTGACGCCCGAGCCGGTGCCCGATGCCCAGGCCCTGGCCGCGTGCGCGGACGAATTGCTGCAGCGCCTGCGCGCGGCGCAGCGCCCGCTGCTGATGGTCGGCGTCGAAGTGCGGCGCTTCGGGCTGGAGGCCCGCGTGGCCGAGCTGGCGCGGCGCCTGGGCATTCCCGTGGTCACCAGCTTCATGGGGCTGGGCCTGCTCGAAGGCCAGGACGTGCCGGTGCTCGGCACCTACCTGGGCGTGGCCGGGAGCCCCGAGGTGTCGGAGCAGGTCGAGCGCTCGGACAGCCTGCTGCTGCTGGGCGTGATCGTCTCGGACACCAACTTCGCCGTGTCGGCGCGGCGCATCGACCTGCGCTTCGCGATCCAGGCGCTGGACGGCAAGGTGGTGATGGGCCACCACGTGTACCCCGACGTGGCATTGGGCCGGCTGGTCGACGCCCTGCTGGAGCGCGTTCCTTCCCGGCGCGATGCGGCGCCGCAGCCGGTGGTGCCGGTGCGTGCGACGAACATCGACGAAGCCGTTCATGCCGATGCCGCCGTGGTGCCGCAGGACATCGCCCGCGCGGTCAATCGCCTGATGCACCGTCACGGCACCATCCCGCTGGCCTGCGACGTCGGCGACTGCCTGTTCACCGCGATGGACATCGACCCGACGGCGCTGATCGCGCCGGGCTATTACGCCGGGATGGGTTATGGCGTGCCCGCGGGCCTCGGCCTGCAGGCTGCGACGGGCCGGCGCCCGATCATCCTGGTCGGCGACGGCGCCTTCCAGATGACCGGCTGGGAGCTGGGCAATGCGAAGCGCTACGGCTGGGACCCGGTCGTCATCGTCTTCAACAACTCGGGCTGGGAAATGCTGCGCGCGTTCGAGCCCGAAGCCGGCTTCAACGACCTGCCCCTGTGGGACTTCGCCTCGATGGCGGCGGGCATGGGCGGCGACGGCCACCTGGTGCGCACCTGCGGCGAGCTCGACAGCGCGCTGGCGCGGGCCTGGGCGACGCGCGGCCGCTTCCAGCTGATCGATGCGCGCATCGCGCCCGGCCAGCGCTCGCCCACGCTCGGCCGGTTCGTGGAAGCGGTCAAGCGGCTGTCGGGCGCCCGCTGACGCGTCCCGCGGCCGCTGCGCGCGTTGCAGGAATGGCGGCCCGCGGGTAGGCTCGCATCGGCCGGCCGATTGCGCCGCGCGAGGAGGCAAACCCATGAGCTACCAGCTGCATTACTGGCCCGGCATCCAGGGCCGCGGCGAATTCGTGCGCCTCGCGCTGGAAGCCGCGGGCGCGCCCTACGTGGACGTCGCGCGCGGCAGCGCCAGGGAGGGCGGGGGCATGGCGGCCATGCTGCGGTTCCTCGAGGACCCTTCGGTGCCGCGCCCGCCGTTCGCGTGCCCGTTCCTGGTCGATGGCAAGCGCGTGATCGGGCAGACCGCCGCCATCCTGCTCTACCTCGGGCCGCGGCTGGGCCTGGTGGGCCGCAGCGAGGCCGACCGGCTCTGGACCCACCAGATCCAGCTGACCATCGCAGACCTGGTGACCGAAGTGCACGACATGCACCATCCCGTGGGCAGCAGCCTGTATTACGAGGACCAGAAGGCCGAGGCCCTGCGGCGGGCGCAGGAATTCCGCAAACACCGCCTGCCCAAGTTCCTGGCCTGGTTCGAAACGCTGCTGGAGCGCAACCCGCGCAACGCCGGCCGGGAACTCCCGCGGCTGGTGGGAGCGGGCCTGAGCTACGCCGACCTGTCGCTCTTCCAGGTTGTGGAGGGCTTCCACTACGCGCTGCCCAGGGCCGCGGGCAAGGCGCTGAAGAAGGCGCCGCGGGTGGTGGCGCTGCACGCGGGTTTGGCGCGCCACAAGCGCCTGCAGGCGTACCTGGCCAGCGAGCGGCGGCTGCCCTTCAACGAGGAGGGGCTCTTTCGCCGCTACCCGGAACTCGACGGGTAGGGTCTTTGCACGATCTGCCGCGCCAGCCTAAACTGCCCGCTGCGTGCGGAATCCCTGTTGCGCGAAGGAGTCGACCATGCGTCACCTGCCGGGTTTGTTGATTGCGCTGATGGCCAGCTTCAATGTCCTCGCCGCGGGCGACGGGGGCGGCGGGGCAGGGGGGAGCGAAGACGCGGCGGCCAAGGTCGACCCCCAATATGCGCAGGCGGTGGCGGCGATCGAAGCCCACCAGTACGCCAGGGCGATCCCCATGCTCACCGCCTACGTGGCGCGCGTGGGCGACGACGCGAACGCCTACAACTACCTCGGCTACGCCAGCCGCAAGTCCGGCGACCTGCCCGCCGCCTTCAAGCACTACGGCCGCGCGCTGGCCCTCAACCCGAAGCACCGCGGCGCCCACGAATACATCGGCGAGGCGTACCTCATGTCCGGCAACCTCCCGAAGGCCGAGGAACACCTGAAGGTGCTCGACGGCCTGTGCACTTTCTCGTGCGAGGAGTACCGCGACCTGAAAGCGGCGATCGCTTCGTACAAGGCGAAGCAGACGGCGTCGAAGTAAGGACGGCGGGCCTAGGCATTTCACCTAGGCCGGCCTGCGCTTTTGCCTAGGGGCGCCCCGGGCCAGCGTGGTTTCATGCGGTTACCGACCCACGACAAGGGACACCTCCATGAATACGCGCCCCATCGATTTCGAGCTCAAAGTGCCACGCATCCTGGTGGTCGACGACATGCCCGACAACCTGTTCCTGATGCACGGCCTGTTCGAGGACCGCTACGAGGTCATCCAGGCCTCGTCGGGCCGCGACGCGTTGAAGGTGGTGATGTCCGCGAACCCGCCCGACATGGTGCTGCTGGACATCATGATGCCGGACATGGACGGCTATGAAGTGCTGCGGCGCATCCGCCAGCACCCTCCCACGGCCAACATCCCGGTGATCTTCCTCACGGCGCTGGCCACGCGGCAGGACGAGCGCCTGGGCATGGACCTGGGTGCGGTGGATTACCTCACCAAGCCGGTGGACCCGGAACTGGTCGTGCAGCGCGTCGAGGGGCACGTGCGCGCCACGGCCCACGCCCGCCGCATCGAGGCCCTGTCGGAAAAGCTGTCACGCCACCTGGAACCGCAGGCATGGCAGTCGCTCTTCCACGGCGCCGAACTCGAGGCGATCCGCTTCGAGCAGAAGGTGCAGACCGTGCTGTACACGGAAACCGCCGACCTCTCCCAGTGGCAGGGGCGCGACCATGACAGCTTCCAGGCAGAAGTCGAATGGCTGGCGGTGCGCCACCACGGCACCGTCGACCGCTTCATCGACGGCGCCGCGGCCATCTTCTTCGACGAGCCCGCGGCCTGCGTGAGGATGGCGATGGACCTGCAGCGCAGCGCCAGCGAACTGGCCCTGCGCATGGGCATCCACACCGGCATTTGCGACATCGGCACCTTCCGCAGCGGCCACGAAGCCTGCTGCACGCTCGTCGGTCCCGCGATCTGGCTGGCCGCGCAGGTGGCCGCTTCGGCCGCGACCGGCAGCATCGCGGTTTCGCCCGAAACCTACGCCATGGTGAAGGACGAACTGCAGGGCGAAACGTCCGGCTGCCTGCTGACGCAGGAGTTCCACGACAGCGACCTCGCGCAGGTCTGCCTGACGCCCACGCCTGCCAAGGGAGCGGCGCTGAGCACCTTCGCCGGGCTCGGTTCGAGCTGAACGGTCAACCCGCGAATCCGCCGCCGTCCAGGAAGCCCTGCTCGGCGGGCGTGGTCGCGCGGCCGAGCACTGCGTTGCGGTGCGGGAACCGGCCGAACCGCTCGATGATGTCGCGGTGCCTGAGCGCGACGCGCAAGGACTCGCCGCCCAGCCTGCCCGCGAACGCCACGCCCTCGTCCTGGTCGGCCAGCTGCTCCGAGTGTGTGAAGGGCAGGTAGAAGAAGTTGCGCAGGTCGGCTTCGACCTCGCCATCGAAGCCGCGCTGCACCGCCTGCCGCGCGATCTCGCGCGCTTTCGCATCGCTCTCGTACATGCGCGGGGTGCCACGGAAGGCGTTGCGCGGGAACTGGTCCAGCAGGATCAACAGGGCCAGCGCGCCGTGCGCGTCCTGCGCCCAGCCATCGAGTTCGCCGGACAAGGCCGACTCGTGCGCAACCAGGAAGCGGGCGCGAAACAGGTCGTCGAAAGTGGCGTCCTTGCGAAACCACCGCTCGCGCCCGGCGTCGCGCCAGAACGCCAGCACGTCGGCAGCGGTTGCGCTCAGGAGGGGGGAGGCGGCGGGCATGCCTCGATTCTGCAATGGAAAAAGGCGGGAACGATGGACTCGTTCCCGCCTTCGGGCGATGGAGGACGCGCGATCAGCTCTTGCTGCTCTTGCCGCCCTGGTTGCCCTGGTTGCCTTGCATGCCGGCTTGCTGCTGCTGCTCGGGCATGTCCTCGTCCTGGTCGTCCAGGCTCGGCTGCTTGCTGCGGTCGCCCTGGCTCGCCTGGCCGCTTTGCTGGTCCATCTGGCCGCTGCGGCTGCCCTGGTTGCCCTGGCCCTGGCCGGGCTTTTGCTGGCTGCGGTCGCTCTGCTCGCTGGAACCCTGGTTCTGCTTGTCGTACTGACCCATCTGTCTCTCCTTGAATGGAAGTTGCTGACTGCTTCGACGTGCGCCCCGCGTTGGGGCAGGCCACGAAAATGACTCTATCGAGCCATGCCGTGCCAAATTGTCGGACGGTGTCTGAAGGACTGTAGGACGTTGACGATGCCGCTGCAGGGCTTGCGAGCGATGCTGTCGAGTTCGCCGCACACCCCTAGCGGGTGCCGCCGCGCGCTTCGAGTTCGCGGATCCGCTCGCGCGCTTCGTCGCCCTCGGGGATCGGCTGGCCGCTGTCGCGCCACTGGACCGCGGCCTTGAAGCCCTCGGCCTGCGCGTAACGGCGGAACCACAGGCCCTCGGGGTTGTGACGCGTGATGCCGTCGAAGACCGTGGCCATCTGCTGGCTCTGCTCCAGGCCCATCGCGAGCATCACCTGGTTGACGACCATCTTGTGCATGGCCAGGTGGCTGCGCGGCACGCCGGCGATGCGGTTCGCCAGGCTCATGGTCGCCGCCCTCCAGCGCCTCGGCCGGCACCGCGTCGTTGGCCAGGCCCCAGGCCAGCGCGGTGCGGCCGTCGATGGTGTCCCCGGTGAACATCAGCTGCTTGGCGCGCGTCGGGCCCAGGCGGTAGGTCCACATCGCCGTGGTGGGGCAGCCCCACACGCGCGTGGGCATGTAGCCGATGCGCGCGTCCTGCGCCATCACCAGCAGGTCGCAGCACAGCGCGATGTCGCTGCCGCCGGCCGCCGCGTAGCCGTGCACCTTGGCGATGGTCGGCTTGGGGCTGCGCCACAGGCTCATGAAGTCCTCGGTGTTGCGCTTCATGTACGCGTAGTCTTCCATCGGGTCCCAGGGGTGGCGCTCCTGCTGGCACGGATGGTCGATCTTTCCTTCGCCGAACTGCGTCAGGTCGTAGCCGCCGCAAAAGCCCTTGCCCGCGCCTTCCACCACGATCACATGCACTTCGTCGTCGGCGTTGGCCCAGTCGACCGCGGCGCGGATCTCGCGCGGCGTCGCGTCGTTGATCGCGTTCAGCTTCTCCGGGCGGTTGAGCAGCAGGCGGGCGACGCGGGGCTGCGCCGCATCCTTGTCGATGCGAAGCGTGCTGAATTCGGGCATGGAGTGTCTCCTGTTCGGGCCGCAGCCAGTGTATCGGCGCGGTCCGGCGCTGTCATTTCCTACACCGTGCCGGCCGATTGCGGCCTAGAGTGGAACCATCGATCCACGAAGGAGCAGCGATGAGCAGCACCAGCATCGGGCGCGGCCCGGCCCACGGCGGCAACGAGAACCACGACGGCGACCCGAGCCATACGACCATGGGGGAGGCGGTTCACCAGGAGCCCCCCGCGGGCAGCGGCCTGCCCGATGAACCCCAGGAGCCGGCGATGGGAAAGCAGGCGCCGCTGCCGCCGCGCCCGCAGGACGGCGGAACGCCAGGGCCTGCGGGTTGACCTGTAGGGTCAGTCCTACACGCGATCGGGGCGTGTCGTGCTCACAATGGCGACCCATCCAGGCCAAACCAAGGAGAACGCCATGATGAGCCGCCAGAAACTTCTTCGCACCGCATTCGCCGCCGGCGCCGTCGCACTCGCGGCCACCGGCTGCGGCCAGATGCGTCCCTCGCAGAAGGTCGACATCTACGAAGCCACGCTCAGCGCAGCCCAGGAAGTGCCGCCGGCCAACAGCCAGGGCAGGGGCACGGCCGAGGTCCAGCTCAATCGCAACACCAACGTGCTGACCTGGAAGGTCACGTACTCGGGCCTGACAACCACGCCGAGCGCGGGACACATCCACGGGCCCGCGGGGCCGGGCCAGAACGCCGGCGTGGTGGTGCCCTTCACGAACATCACGGCGCAACCGGTGACGGGGCAGGCCACGATCACGTCGCAGCAGTTCGGCGACCTCGCCGCGGGCCTGTGGTACGTCAACATCCACACGCCCAACTACCCGGGCGGCGAGATCCGCGGGCAGTTGCGCCTGCGCAAGTAGGGCGCGTTCCGGCGGGCGGCGCCTTGTCCGCTGTCGGCCCCGGCGATAGAGTTGCGGGCGCAACCCTATCGCCCATGCCGTCCGAACCCCACACCCCACTGCCCGGGCGCATCCCGGTCCTCATTGCCGGCGGAGGCCCCGTCGGGCTCACGCTGTGCGCATTGCTCGCGCGTCACGGCATTGCCAGCCTGGTGATCGAGGCCGACGAGGGCTACTGCACCGGCAGCCGCGCCATCTGCATCTCGCGCCGCTCGCAGGAGATCCTGGCCTGGATCGGCGCCGACCATTCCCTTTGCGCGACCGGGCTGCCGTGGACCGGCGGTCGCAGCTACTGGCGCGACACGCAGGTGCTGCACTTCCAGATGCCCAGCGAGCCGACCCAGCGCTTCGCGCCCATGGTCAACATCCAGCAGTACCACGTCGAGCAGTTTGCCCACGAGGCGGCGCAGCGCGCGCCGCAGCTGGCGCAGGTGCGGTGGAACAGCCGGGTCGGCGCGGTGCGGCCGGGAAGCGGTTTCGTCGAGGTTGAAGCAGAAACCCCGGCGGGGCGGGAAAGCGTGCGGGCGGATTGGGTCGTCGCCTGCGACGGCGGCCGCAGCACCGTGCGCGAGCAGCTCGGCCTGCAGCTCGAGGGCACGCAGTACGAGGGCCGTTACGTCATCGTCGACATCGCGCAGAAGACGAAGCGCCCGGTCGAGCGCCTGGCCTGGTTCGACCCGCCGTCCAACCCGGGCTCCACCATCCTGATGCACCGCCAGCCGGGCGATGTCTGGCGCATCGACTACCAGATCCGCGACGACGAGGACCCGGCCGAGGCCGTGAAGCCGGAAAACGTCCTGCCGCGCGTGCGCAGCCACCTGGCGATGATCGGCGAGAACGAGCCTTGGGAGCCGCTGTGGATCTCCATCTACAACGCCAAGTGCCTCACGCTGGCCGATTACCGGCATGGCCGCGTGTTCTTCGCGGGCGACGCGGCGCACCTGGTGCCGATCTTCGGCGTGCGCGGGCTCAACTCCGGGCTGGACGACGCCGGCAACCTCGCCTGGAAGCTCGCCCGCGTGATCGAAGGCCGCGCTGGCGACTCGCTTCTCGACACCTACTCCGTCGAGCGCGTGCATGCCGCACGCGAGAACATCGCCTACGGCGCCAAGAGCACCGAATTCATGGCGCCGCCCAATTTCGCCTTCAAGCTCATGCGCGAGGCGACGCTGCGGCTGGCAGTGTCGAACGCCCGGGTGCGGTCCCTCATCAACCCGCGCCAGTCGGCGCCGATCGCCTACGAGGGATCGGCGCTGAACGTGCCGGAAGAGGGCGAGTGGGCGAGCCCGCTCGCCGCACCGGGCCAGCCGGCGCCCGAGGCCTTGTTGCAGGGCTCGCACGGCCCTTTTCACCTGAGCCAGTGCTTCGGCAAGGAATTCGTGTGCCTGGTCTTCGCGGACGGTTCGCTGCCCGCGGCGGTGACGGCCCTGGCCGACCATGGCATCGGCGTGCTGGACATTCCGCCCGAGGCTGATAGCCTCGGCCAGGCCCGCCAGCGCTACGGCTTGCCCGACGCGCAGGCGCACGCCCTGGTGCTGGTGCGCCCCGACGGCTACGTGATGGGCCGCTGGCACGGCCTGGACCCGGCGAAGCTCTTGGACGAACTCGACAGGAAAGGACTTGCCCCATGACCGATGACGACCTGGACCGCAGCTACTCGGCGCTTTGCCAGGCCCTTGCCGGCGTGGGCGAAAGCCAGGCCGAGCTGTTCCTGTCGATGGTCTGCCTGTCGCTCATGGCCCGCTACGAGCGCGCCGATGACGTGCTGACGTTGATCGACCACGTCCGCGCCCAGTGTGACGCGGAAGCGGGCAGCGGAGGGGTGACGTCCTGATCGAACACGCCAGCGGGTGACCCCGGCAGCGCCTGCCTTGATGCGGGTCAAGGGGGTGGCGCGGGCGCGTGCTAGATTGAAACCGTGGCTTCCGTCACGTGAAGGATGGAGCGATGAAACATCTTGCCCCCGCGGCCCTGCTGGCCATGGCGATGGCTGTCCTGCCGGGTTTGGCGCAGGCCCAACCCCAATCCGCCGTCACGGCCAAGAACGTCAACCTGCGGGCGGGCCCCGCCCGCGACTACCCGGTGGTCGCGGTCCTGCCGCCCGGCTTCCCGCTCACCGTGCAAGGCTGCCTGCCCGAATACACCTGGTGCGACGTCATCGCCGGGGCGAGCCGGGGATGGATGTACGCCGGCAACATCAACTACTACTACCAGGGCAGCTACGTGCCGGTGCCCAGCTATGCGCCGCTGCTCGGGATCGCGGTGCTGGGCTTCATCCTCGACGATTACTGGGGCGACCACTATTACGACCGCCCGTGGTACCCGGAGCGCCGCCGCTGGATCCACCGTCCCGCGCCGCAGCCGCGCTTCACGCCGCCGCCCCCGCGGCCGAGCCCGCCACCGCCGCGGCCGGCGGTGATCGGGCCTCGCCCCGTGCCGGGCCCCGACCTGCCGCGCGTGCGGCCGGTCCCCCATGCCCAGCCCGGGGCGGCGCAGCCCCCGCGCACCTTGCCACAGCCGCGCGTGGCCCCGCCACCCCAAACCCAGCCACGTGTGGCCCCACCGCCGCAACCTCAGCCGCGTGTGGCCCCGGTGCCGAAACCCCAGCCGCGCGTGGCCCCGAAGCCGGCGGAAGGGCGCGACCGGCAGCGCGACGGTGAAAAGCGCTGACACGGCGCAATACCCATGACAGTGGCCGCCTGAGGCCTTAACTCGTAAAATCGCAGGCTTCCCCCCAAAGCCTGTCATGAACGCCCCTGTCGACGTTTCCTTTTTCGCGCGCGCCGCCAAGCCGATCACCAGCTACCGCAAGTACTGGGCGGCGCGCCTGGGCACGTCGAAATTCCTGCCGATGAGCCGCGCCGAGATGGACCAGCTCGGCTGGGACAGCTGCGACATCATCCTGGTCACCGGCGACGCGTACGTGGACCATCCCAGCTTCGGCATGGCCGTGATCGGCCGCACACTGGAGGCGCAGGGCTTTCGCGTGGGCATCATCGCGCAGCCCGACTGGCAGAGCGCCGACCCGTTCAAGGTGCTCGGCAAGCCGAACCTGTTTTTTGGCGTCACCGCCGGCAACATGGATTCGATGATCAACCGCTACACGGCGGACCGGAAGATCCGCAGCGACGATGCATACACGCCGGGCGACGTGGGCGGCAAGCGGCCCGACCGCGCCGCCATCGTTTACAGCCAGCGCTGCCGCGAGGCGTTCAAGGACGTCCCGATCGTGCTCGGCGGCATCGAAGGCAGCCTGCGCCGCATCGCCCACTACGACTACTGGTCCGACAAGGTGCGCCGCTCGATCGTGGTCGATTCCAAGTGCGACATCCTGCTGTACGGCAACGCCGAGCGCGCCATCATCGAGATCGCCCACCGCCTGGCGGCCAAGGTGCCGGTGCAGGAGATCACCGACGTGCGCGGCACCGCCTTCGTCCAGCGCCACAAGCCCGAAGGCTGGTTCCAGGTCGATTCGACCGAAGTCGACCAGCCCGGTCGCGTGGAAGACCACATCAACCCCTACCAGACGACGCAGGAGCAGGCGGCGGCGCAGGGCATGACGTGTTCGAAGGAAGAGGGCGCGGCCCCGCCCGAAGCCAACCCCGCGATCCAGCCGCTGACCTTCGTCCCCAACCCCGCCCTCAAGCAGAAACTCAAGTTGCCGCCGCGCGACCACACCGTGATCCGGCTGCCGTCGTACGAGCAGGTCAAGAGCGACCCGGTCCTCTATGCGCACGCCAACCGCGTGCTGCACCTGGAAACCAACCCGGGCAACGCGCGGGCGCTGGTGCAGGCCCACGGCGACCGGGACGTGTGGCTCACGCCGCCGCCGATCCCGCTGACCACCGCTGAGATGGACCATGTGTTCGGCCTGCCGTACGCGCGCAGCCCGCACCCGAGCTACGCGGACGAATCCGGCAGCCACGAGGGCGCGACCAAGATCCCGGCGTGGGAGATGATCCGCTTCTCCGTGAACATCATGCGCGGCTGCTTCGGCGGCTGCACCTTCTGCTCCATCACCGAGCACGAGGGCCGGATCATCCAGAGCCGCAGCGAAGACTCGGTGATCCGCGAAATCGAGGACATGCGCGACAAGATCCCGGCGTTCACCGGCGTCGTGTCCGACCTGGGCGGGCCCACCGCGAACATGTACCGCCTGGGCTGCCGCTCGCCGGAGATCGAGGCCGCCTGCCGCAAGCCCAGCTGCGTCTACCCCGGCATCTGCCAGAACCTCACCACCGACCACGCGCCGCTGATCCACATGTACCGCCGCGCGCGGGCGCTCAAGGGCGTCAAGAAGGTGCTGATCGGCTCCGGCCTGCGCTACGACCTGGCCATCCAGTCCCCCGAGTACGTGAAGGAGCTGGTGCAGCACCATGTGGGCGGCTACCTGAAGATCGCGCCCGAACACACCGAGCAGGGGCCGCTCACGAAGATGATGAAGCCCGGGATCGGCAACTACGACAAGTTCAAGGCCCTGTTCGACAAGTACAGCGCCGAGGCGGGCAAGAAGCAGTACCTCATCCCGTACTTCATCGCGGCGCACCCCGGCACCAGCGACGAGGACATGATGAACCTCGCGCTCTGGCTGAAGAAGAACGGCTTTCGCGCCGACCAGGTGCAGACTTTCTACCCCAGCCCGATGGCCACCGCCACGGCGATGTACCACACCGGCAAGAACCCGCTGCGCAAGATCACGCGCGACAGCGAGAGCGTGGACATCGTGCGCGGCGAGCGGCGCCGCCGGCTGCACAAGGCTTTCCTGCGCTACCACGACGCCAACAACTGGCCGCTGCTGCGCGACGCGCTCAAGGCCATGGGGCGGGCCGACCTCATCGGCAGCGGCAAGCACCAGCTGATTCCCGCCTACCAGCCCATCACCGACGGCAGCTACCAGAGCGCTCGCCGCAAGAATTCGACGGCGACGCCTGTCCAAGCCGGCGCGCGGCCGGATCCTGACCCAGCACACGGGCCTGCCGCCCCGGGCGACGGGCAGCGCCAAGCCGCCCCGAAAGGCCCGCTGAAACAAGGGTTTTTCGGCTCGCGCAATCCTTGACGAGGATCATGTCCGGACCCTGCCGGGGGCGGTAAGGTCGGCGGCGTGAATACTGCCACTTCAAACGAAGCCCCGGCCGTCCCGGAGCTGGTCTGCCCGGCGGGCAGCCTGCCGGCACTGCGGGCCGCCGTGGACAACGGCGCCAACTGCGTCTACCTGGGGCTGCGCGACGCCACCAACGCCCGCAACTTCGCTGGCCTGAATTTCGACGAGGCGGCCATCGCCACCGGCGTGCGCTATGCCCACGAGCACGGCTGCCGGGTCTTCATGGCGCTCAACACCTACCCGCAGGCGGCCAACCCGGGCCTCTGGCATGGCGCGATGGACAAGGCCGTGGACCTGGGCGTGGACGCCGTGATCCTGGCCGACCCCGGCCTGATGCAGTACGCCGTGGCGCGCCACCCGCAGCTGCGCCTGCACCTCTCGGTGCAAGGGTCGGCCACCAATTACGAGGCGATCAACTTCTACGCCGAGCAGTTCGGCATCGTGCGCGCCGTGCTGCCGCGCGTGCTGTCGATGGAGCAGGTGCGCCAGGTGATCGACAAGGCGAAGGTCGAAATCGAGGTCTTCGGCTTCGGCAGCCTGTGCGTGATGGTCGAGGGCCGCTGCTCGCTGTCCTCGTACGTCACGGGCGAATCGCCCAACACCCACGGCGTGTGCTCTCCCGCCAAGGCGGTGCGCTGGCAGCAGACGCCCGCGGGCCTGGAGTCGCGCCTGAACGACGTGCTGATCGACCGTTATGCCGACGGCGAGAACGCCGGCTACCCGACCCTGTGCAAGGGCCGCTTCGACGTCGGCACCGAGAAGAGCTACTACGCGGTGGAGGAGCCGACCAGCCTGAACACGCTGGAGCTGCTGCCGCAGCTGATGAAGATGGGCGTGAAGGCCGTCAAGATCGAGGGGCGCCAGCGCAGCCCGGCCTACGTGGCGCAGGTGACCCGGGTCTGGCGCGAAGCGCTCGACCATTGCGCGGCCAACCCGCACCGCTACGCGCCCAAGCGCGCCTGGATGGCCAGCCTCGACCAGGTGGCCGAAGGCCAGCAGCACACCCTGGGGGCCTACCACCGGCCCTGGAAATGACCGTCATGAAAATCGCCCTCGGCCCGCTGCTCTACTACTGGCCGCGCAACACCATCTTCCGTTTCTACGACAACGTCGCCGCCACGCCGGCCGACATCGTGTACCTGGGCGAGACCGTGTGCTCGCGCCGCCACGAGATGCGGCTGCCGGACTGGCTCGAGATTGCCGGCCGCCTGCGCGAAGCGGGCAAGGAGGTGGTCTTGTCCACCCAGGTGCTGCTGGAATCGGGCAGCGACGTGAGCTCGATGCACAAGATCGCGGGCAACGGGGATTTCATGGTCGAAGCCAACGACATGGGCGCCGTGCACCGGATGGCGGGCAAGGCGCCCTTCGTGGCCGGCCCGCACCTGAACCTGTACAACCTGCCGTCGCTGCAGTGGATGGCGTCGCTGGGCGCGCGCCGCTGGGTGATGCCGCTGGAGATGAAGCGCGACGACCTGGCCGTGCTGCAGCAGGGCCGCCCCGAGGGCCTGCAGACCGAGGTGTTCGCGTACGGCCGGATGCCGCTGGCGTTCTCGGCGCGCTGCTTCACCGCCCGCTACCGCAACCTGCCCAAGGACGATTGCCGCTTCAGCTGCATGGACCACCCCGACGGCCTGATGCTCAAGACCCGCGAGAGCGAGGAATTCCTGGTGCTCAACGGCACGCAGACCCAGTCGGCCCGCGTGTACAACCTGCTGGACGCGATGGACGACCTGGCCGCGCTGGGCGTGGACGCGGTGCGCCTGAGCCCGCAGTCCAGCGACATGCAGGAGGTGATCACCCTGTTCGACCAGGCGCGGCTGCACCTGGTGGCGCCCAAGGAGGCCATGGAGCGCATCCAGCCCCTGATGCCGGCGCAGGGCTGCAACGGCTACTGGCATGGCCGGCCCGGGCTGGAGCAGCGCGGGGCCGCCTGACGCGCGATGCATTACGGAGAGCGCTTCAACAGCATCACCCACCTTGTCGGCGCTGCCCTGGCGATCGCCGGCACGGCCGTGCTGGTGACGCTGGCCGCAAAGCTGGGCGACCCCTGGAAGATCGTGAGCTTCAGCGTCTATGGCGCGATGCTGGTGGCGCTGTATGTCTTTTCGACCCTGTACCACAGCGTGCGCGGCCGCGCCAAGGGCGTGCTGCAGAAATTCGACCACTGCACCATCTACCTGCTGATCGCGGGCAGCTACACACCGTTCGCCCTGGTGTCGCTGCGCGGCCCGTGGGGCTGGTCGCTGTTCGCCGCCGTCTGGGGCCTGGCCGTGCTGGGCATGGCGCAGGAAATCTGGCTGGCGCGGGGTGCGCGCATCCTGTCCGTGGTGATCTACCTGCTGATGGGATGGCTGGCGCTGGTCGCCGTGTTGCCGCTGCTGGCGGCGCTCACGCCCGCGGGCTTCGCGTGGCTGGCCGCGGGGGGCGTCTTCTACACGGTGGGCATCGCCTTCTACGCGACCGACCACAAGCTGCGCCACGGCCACGGGGTCTGGCACCTGTTCGTCCTGGCCGGCAGCGCCTGCCACTTCGTCACCGTCCTGTTCTACGTGGCCTGAAGCCCCAAGGATGACCCCCATGAACTCACCACCTCCCACGCGCGCCGTGCCCGCGGCTCTGGGCTCGTTGCTGGCCCGCCTGCCGGCCTATCCGGGCTCGGTGCTGCTGTCGGCCATGCTCAACCTGGGCCTGTCGCCCCGGTTGCCCGACGACGTGCGCGCGCTGCTGCTGCAAAAGAAGATGCGCATCCACGTGCGCGATGCCCGCCTCACTTTCGATTTCAGCTGGACGGGCGCGGGATTCTCCGCCTGCCGCGGCGGGCAACCCGCCGACCTGGTCATCAGCGCGATCGCGCACGACTTCATGCTGCTCGCGCAGCGCCGGGAGGATCCGGACACGCTGTTCTTCAGCCGGCGGCTGTCGATGGAAGGCGACACCGAGCTGGGCCTGGTGGTCAAGAACGCGCTCGATGCGCTGGAACTGCCGGTGTTCGACATGCACGAGCTGCGCCCGCGCAAGGTGCTGGAAGCGCTGGGCGCCCTGGCACCCCCCAGCCAGCGCGCGGGCATGGGCCCGCGCCATCCCCGGCCGCCCGAATGAACACGCCACGCCGCATCGTCGTCGCGATCTCGGGGGCGAGCGGCGCCGTCTATGGCGCGCGCCTCCTGCAGGTGCTGCGCGATTCGCCCGGGATCGAGACGCACCTGGTGGTGTCCGACGCGGGCTGGCTGAACCTGCAGCACGAACAGGGGCTGGACCGGCCATCGGTCGAAGCGCTGGCGCATTGCGTGCACGACGTGCGCAATGTCGGCGCGGCGATCGCCAGCGGGTCCTTCCGCTGCGACGCGATGGCGGTGATTCCCTGTTCGATGCGCACGCTCGCGGCGGTGGCGCACGGCCTGGGCGACAACCTCATCACCCGCAGTGCCGACGTCATGCTCAAGGAGCGCCGCCGGCTGGTGCTGGTGGTGCGCGAGACGCCGCTGAACCTGGCGCACCTGCGCAACATGACCAGCGTCACGGAGATGGGCGCGATCGTCTGCCCGCCGGTGCCGGCCTTCTACTCGCGGCCGCAGACGGTGGCGGACATCGTGGACGGCAGCGTCGCGCGGGTGCTGGACCTGCTGGACGTGCCGCACGCGCTGGCCGCGCGCTGGGAGGGGATGCCCTAGTGGCTTACCGCGACCTGCGCGACTTCATGGGCCAGCTGGAACTGGCGGGGGAGCTGCGGCGCATCGCCGAGCCCGTCTCGCCGCACCTGGAGATGACGGCCCTGTGCGACCGGGTGCTGCGCGCGGGCGGCCCGGCCTTGTTGTTCGAGCAGGCGGCGGGCCACACCATGCCGGTCCTGGGCAACCTGTTCGGCACGCCCGGCCGCGTCGCGCGCGCGATGGGCGTCGATGACCTGCTCGGGCTGCGCCCCTTCGGCGAAGCGCTCGCGGCGCTCAAGGAGCCGGAAGCGCCCAAGGGCTTCAAGGACATGATGGGCCTGGGCGGCCTGCTCAAGACACTGTGGCACATGGCGCCGCGCGAAGTCGGGTCGGCGCCGTGCCAGGAAATCGTATGGGAAGGCAAGGACGTGGACCTCGCCCGGCTGCCCATCCAGCATTGCTGGCCCGGGGACGCCGCCCCGCTCATCACCTGGGGCCTGGTGATCACCCAAGGGCCGAACAAGCCGCGCCAGAACCTGGGCATCTACCGGCAGCAGGTCATCGCACCGAACAAGGTGATCATGCGCTGGCTGGCGCACCGCGGCGGCGCGCAGGATTTCCGTGAGCACGGCATCGCGCATCCCGGCGAGCCGTATCCCGTGGCCGTGGCGCTGGGCGCCGACCCTGCGACCTTGTTGGGCGCGGTGACGCCGGTGCCCGACGCCCTGTCCGAATACCAGTTCGCGGGCCTGTTGCGCGGCGGGCGCACGGAGATCGTGCGGGCCCTGGGCAGCCCGCTGCATGTGCCGGCCACGGCGGAGATCGTGCTGGAGGGCCACATCCAGCCCGACCCGAACCATGCGAGCGGCTACGAGCACGCGCTCGAAGGTCCCTTTGGCGACCACACCGGCTACTACAACGAGCAGGCCTGGTTCCCGGTGTTCACGATCGATCGCATGACGATGCGGCGCGAACCGATCTACCACTCCACCTACACCGGCAAGCCGCCCGACGAGCCGGCGGTGCTGGGCATGGCGATGAACGAGCTGTTCATCCCGCTGCTGCAGCGGCAGTTTCCCGAGATCGTCGATTTCTACCTGCCGCCCGAGGGCTGCAGCTACCGCATGGCCGTGGTCTCCATCCGCAAGTCGTATCCCGGCCATGCGCGGCGCGTGATGATGGGCGTGTGGAGCCACCTGCGGCAGTTCATGTACACCAAGTTCATCGTCGTGGTGGACGAGGACGTGAACGTGCGCGACTGGCGCGAAGTGATCTGGGCGCTGACCACGCGCATGGACCCGGCGCGCGACACCATGTTGGTGGAGAACACGCCGATCGACTACCTCGATTTCGCCTCGCCCGTCAGCGGCCTGGGCAGCAAGATGGGCCTGGACGCCACCAACAAGTGGCCGGGCGAAACCCAGCGCGACTGGGGCCGCCCGATGGCCATGGACGCGGACGTGCAGTCACGCATGGACGGGATTTTCGAGAAGCTGGGCCTCTGACTGGCTGCTGGCCGGCCGGCGTGTGGAAAGCCTCGTGACGGCAGTCGCCGCGGTGTGGGCGGCGGGCCGCGGACAGCGGGTGGCCGACTCCGCTCATGTCCCCCGGCGCCCCGGGGGGCGCCTCCTCCTTTACTTCGCTACATCGGCCACCCGCTGTCCACGTCCCTTGGCGCTGCGTTCTTTCGCTCGACGCACCGAACAGCCACCACGGTGGACGGATCAGGGCGGCGGGGCGCTCTGCGCAGCGAAATCAAGGAGGAGGCGCCCTCCCGGCGCCGGGGGACATTCGCTGCGCAGAGTGCCCCGTCGGCCTGATCCCGCCCCAACGCCCGAACATGCGGGCACTACGGAAGCTTCAGGTGGCCGCCGACGGCG
>CAWAYI010000006.1:0-310491 GCA_963786245.1 uncultured beta proteobacterium
CTTAAATAATTCGTGATAACTCAAATCACGGCGTCGGCCCATAATCACGCTCCCACGAGCCGGATTTTGCAGGATGGCAGCTTCAAAACGCGTACTCATCGTCGAAGACGATGCCCATATCGCCGAGCTGATGCGCATGCATCTGCACGACGAGGGGTACTCCATCGAGCAGGCCGCCGATGGCCACGTCGGCGTGCAGTTGCTGGAGCGCGAGCGCTGGGACGCGCTGGTGCTGGACCTCATGCTGCCCGGCATCGACGGCCTGGAAATCTGCCGCCGCGCGCGGGCGATGGCGCGTTACACGCCGATCATCATCACCAGCGCGCGCTCGAGCGAAGTCCATCGCATCCTGGGGCTCGAGCTGGGCGCGGACGACTACCTTGCCAAGCCGTTTTCGGTGCTCGAACTCGTGGCCCGCGTGAAGGCGCTGCTGCGCCGAAGCGACGCCCTGGCGCACAACGCGCGGCTGGACTCCGGCAGCCTGGCGATCGATGGTTTGCGGATCGACCCGGTGGCTCGCGACGTGGAACTGGATGGGAATACCGTCGAACTGACGCCGCGTGAGTTCGACCTGCTGCATTTTCTCGCGCGTCACCCGGGTAAGGTGTATTCGCGCATGGACCTGCTGAACCACGTTTGGGGCTACCGCCACGACGGGTACGAGCACACCGTGAACACGCACATCAATCGCCTGCGCATCAAGGTGGAGGCCGATCCGGGCAATCCCAGCCGCATCCTCACGGTGTGGGGACACGGCTACAAGTTCGCGGCCGCGTCCGCCGACAATGGCGCAGCCGCATGAAGCGCTTGCACCTTTCGCACCGGCTCTCCGCCATCTTCGCGGCGTTGCTGCTCGCTTGCTGCGGTGCGTCCGCATGGCTGCAGATGCGATCGAGCGAGCGCCACGAGCAGGAGGTGGTCCAGCGGCTTTCGGCCAGTCTTGCCGCGCACATCGCCAGCCATTCGGCGCTGATGAAGTCCGACGGCCTGAACGCGCAGGCGGTGCACGACCTGTTCGAGAAATTGATGGACGTGAACCCGAGCGTCGAGGTCTATCTGCTGGCGCCAGACGGCCGAATCCAGGCGCAGGCCGCCCCTGCGGGCCACCTGAAGCGCGAGCGCGTGAACATGGAACCGGTGGCGCGTCTGCTGGCCGGCGACTCGCTGCCTGTGTTCGGCGATGACCCGCGCAGCGACAGTGGCCGCAAGGTCTTCAGCGCCGCCCCGCTGCGAGTGGATGGACGGCCAGCCGGATATGTCTACGTTGTTCTGCTCGGTGAACAGCACGATGCCCTGTCGCAGCATGTGACGACGGATAACGTGGTCCGCACGACTTTATGGTCGATGGCGCTCGTAGCAGCGTTGGGACTGCTGGCGGGGCTGACGGCCTTCCACTGGATCACACGGCCGCTGCGGCAACTCACGGAAGAGGTGCATCGCTTCCAGGCGGACGGCGCCGCTCAGCCGGATCCGTGCCCCCAGCCGATCGAAGCCGAGGTCGCCAGCGGCGATGAGATCGCGACCTTGCGGCTTGCGTTCGCGCAGATGACCCGCAGGATTGCTGACCAGTGGCGTGAGTTGACCGCACAGGACCAGCAACGCCGCGAGCTGGTTGCGAATATCTCGCACGACCTGCGTACGCCGCTGACGTCGCTGCATGGATACCTGGAGACCCTGCGCCTGAAGGCGGATATCCTGTCAACGGCGGAGCGGGAGCGCTACCTCGATATTGCGCTGGGGCAAAGCCGGAAGGTGGGCCGTCTTGCGCAGGAGCTGTTCGAGCTCGCGCGACTCGAGTGCGGCGTGGTGAAGCCGGAGAAGGAGCACTTCTCGCTGGCCGAACTGCTGCAGGACGTGTTCCAGAAATTCGAGCTGTCGGCCGAGGCCAAACGACTGCGACTGGACCTGGAGATCGATCCTGAACTGCCGGCAGTCACGGCCGATCTGGGCATGATCGAACGCGTCCTGACAAACCTGCTCGACAACGCAGTCCGCCACACGCCCGCAGGCGGCCGGATCGAGGTCCGCTTGCGCCGTGCGGGCTCGACTGTGGAGGTGCAGGTGCGCGACAGCGGGCCGGGGGTGCCGCAGCCGCAACGGGCAAACCTGTTCACACGGCCTTCGTTTCGCACTGGCGGGACAAATAGCGCCGGCGGTCTCGGGTTGGTGATTGTGCAACGCATACTGCAATTGCACGGCAGCGATATCCGGCTCGTCGAGCAGCCCGACAGCGGGGCGGTTTTCCGTTTTCAATTGAGCGCATCGCCAGGTATCTGAGTTTGCGAGGCCGGCTTCTCATCGAGCACGCTCTTCGACTCAAGAGCCGTTGACCATCACTCCAACTTGAACACGGCGTCGGTCCGATAGAGGCCGGCGCAGCAGGCTCGGAATTCTTACTGTCTGCTCATCACGTTTTGTTGATCTTTGCGTGAGGACACCGCGACCTGGCTCGCCGAACACTGATCCCCCTGCGCCGCCGCATGCTGCGCGCCGCAGCCGTCTTGGATCAACCACCGTCCTCAGGAGCTAACGCATGAACGCATTCCGTCGCCGAGCACTCGGTTCACTCGCTCTCTCACTCGCCGCCACCGGTCTCGCGGTGATCGCCTTGCCCGCAGCAGCGCATTCCTACGATGACGAGGGCCTGCGCTCAGGCATGGTGTTCACCAGCAGCAACGCGCAGGCAGGAAACGAAGTGCTCGTCTATGCACGCGGGCAGGACGGGTCACTGGGGCTGCACGCACGAGCCTGGACCGGCGGCCAAGGCAGCGGTGCCGGACTGGGCTCGCAGGGCGCCGTGACGCTCAGCGGGGATGGCCGATTCGTCTTCGTCGTCAATGCGCAGAGCAACTCGGTGTCGACTTTTGCGCTGCAGGGGCGCGACCTGAAGTTGGTCTCGGTCACACCGTCCGGCGGCCTGCACCCGATCAGCGTCACCGAATACAACGACGTCGTCTACGTACTCAACGACGATGGGGTGGGCAACGTGGCGGGCTTCCGGAACGTGCGCGGCGAACTCCAGCCCATCGCCGGCAGCGTGCGCGGCCTGTCCGTCGCTGGCGGGGCGAGTCCGGCGCAGGTCGGCTTCAGCGACGACGGCGACGCCCTGGTGGTCACCGAGAAAACCACCAACCGGCTGACGAGCTACCGCGTGCGGCCGGACGGCAGCATCGGTGCGCCCATCGTCACCGCGTCGCCGGGCCAGACGCCGTTCGGCTTTGCGTTCAATCGCCACAACCAACTTCTGGTCACCGAGGCCGCGGGTGGAGCGCCGGGTGCGAGCACGGTGTCTTCGTATCGCTTCAGCCAGACCGATCCGGCGCAGCCGGTGGTGATCAGCGCCTCGGTGCCGGACACGCAGGCGGCCGCATGCTGGATCGCGATCACGCCAAACGGCCGCTATGCCTATGTCGCCAACACGGGCAGCAGTTCGGTCAGCAGCTACCGGGTCGCCGTGGCTGGCCGGATCGAACTGGCCAATGCCGTGGCTGGTCGGACCGGCGACGGTTCAGCGCCGGCCGATGCCGCGATCTCGGGCGAGGGCCGCCATCTGTACGTCCGCAATGGTCGCACGTTGACGATCTCGTCCTTCACCATCGAGGACGACGGCACGCTGTCCGCGACGCCCCTCGCCACCGGCCTGCCGCCCAGCGCAGTCGGGCTGGCAGCCAACTGAGCGGCTCGTGCCTGGCCCGGGCCGCCGGGTACGCCTTTAGGGGGAATCTGTTGAAATCTCAGGTATCAATCATCCATCCGGGGTGGGTACGGACCATGCACTGGCTCAATGCCTTGGCTGTCGCTCGTTCTCATGATGAGCGGCTGGCGGATCTATAACGCCACCGCATTTCTCGGCTTCGCGATCCCCAGGAACATCACGCTGGGTGGCTGGCTGGGTGGCGCCCTGCAGTGGCATTTTGCCGCCATGTGGGTCCTGAGCATCAACGGTTTGCTATATCTGGCGGCCAACCTGGCGAGCAATCGCCTGCGCCACAGGTTCTTCCCCCTGTCGGCAAGAGCATTGGGGGCCGACTTCCTGGGCGCACTCAAGGGCCGGCTGGCTCACGCTGATCCACAGCACTACAACATGGTGCAGCGGCTGGCCTATCTGTTTGTGATGCTCGACAGTGTGCTGCTGGTCGCTTCCGGACTGGTGCTCTGGAAGTCGGTGCAGTTCCCACTGCTGCGCGAACTTCTGCTGGGATACGAAGGAGCGCGCCGGGTTCACTTCCTTTCCATGGCGGCACTGGCTGCGTTTGTGGTGATTCATCTGGTGATGGTTGCGCTGGTGCCGCGCACATTCGTGTACATGGTTCGTGGTCGTTAGGGAGCCCATGCAATGATCATCAAACCCACCACCCGTCTGGCTATCGATGGCGATTCCGTCTTGAAAGAAGCGGTCAATCGCATCAGCCACGCCAGCGCGAACGCCTCGCCGGCGCGGCGCGACTTCTTGCGCCGCTCACTCACGCTGGGCGGCTTGGCCATGCTCACCGGATGCTCGCTGGTCGACGAGACCAGCATCGAGACGGCGCTGACCCGGATCTCGCGCATGAACGACGAAGTGCAGGGCTGGCTATTCGATCCCGATCGCCTGGCGCCAACCTACCCCGACTCGATGATTACCCGTCCTTTCCCCTTTAACGCCTACTACGGTGAGGAGGAGGTGCGAGAGGTGGCGGAGCGCAGCTACCGCCTTGAAGTCACCGGCCTGATCGCAGACAAGCGCAAATGGGCCCTGTCCGAATTGCGTGCCATGCCGCAGATTGAACAAGTCACCCGCCATATCTGCGTTGAAGGGTGGAGTGCCATTGGTAAATGGGGCGGAGTCTCCTTTGCCCGCTTTCTTCGCCATGTCGGGGCTGACCTAAGCGCCAAGTACGTGGGATTCAAGTGTGCCGATGACTACTTCACCAGCATTGACATGCCTACCGCTCTGCACCCGCAGACTGTGCTGGCGCTGACCTACGACGGTCAACCCCTGCCGCCCAAGTACGGCTTTCCGATGAAGTTGCGCATGCCCACCAAGCTGGGCTACAAGAATCCCAAACATATCCAGGCGATTTTCGTCACGAATACCTACCCCGGAGGCTATTGGGAAGACCAGGGGTACAACTGGTTTGGAGGAAGCTGAGCACCTCTGCCCATTGCGAAGTTTCGCCACCGCAAGTTGCCACGAAGCGGAACCGTGACTTCACACATTGAAGACGGAGTCAGGACGCACGATTTAATCTGACTAAGCAGAAAGAGAGCACGTCATGTTTGCACAATCTTCCATTACCGCGCTGGCGAAGTTGGCGGCAGCTGCGGCCATGGTCCTGACGCCACTGGCACTTGCCTTGGCGAATTCGGCCTTGCCCAACAGCAACGCCGACAATTCGCCAGAAACTATGAGTAGCGCGCAGACCGCGGTTTTTGCTGGCGGCTGTTTCTGGGGTGTAGATGCCGTTTTCAAGCACGTCAAAGGGGTGTCCGAGGTGGAGTCGGGCTATGCCGGCGGTGGTGCGAGCCGGGCCAATTATGACCAAGTCAGCCGCGGCAATACCGGGCATGCCGAAGCTGTGCGCATTCGCTTCAATCCCGCACAGGTGTCCTATCAGCAGCTGCTGCAGGTATTTCTTGGCGTGGCACATGATCCCACACAGCTCAACCGCCAAGGACCAGACGTGGGCAGTCAATATCGCTCCGCCATTTTTTACACCAGCGCCGACCAACAGAAGATAGCGTTAGCCTATATCCAGCAAATCACCGACGCGCACACCTTTTCCAATCAGATCGTCACGCAAGTGGTGCCGCTAAAGCAGTTCTATCGCGCAGAGCAGCATCACCAAAATTACCTCGCATTGCATCCCAACCAGCCATATATCGTTTTCAACGATATGCCCAAGTTGGCGCATTTACGCCAACAGTTTCCAGTCCTGTACAAGTAGGCCCTTCAGGGACCGTGCCCAACTCGAGACGGAGGACGCGGTGAACTTTGCTCGAACGCGCTTGTGATGGTGATTAGCGTATAGCAACGCCGTCGGAGGTCGCCGAAACGTTTCAGACCGTTTATGCCCGGTAGTTTGAGGTGAAGCACCCGCGCATTCCAGTGGATAGGCAACTGAGACCCAAGATCCCTTCGCGATGCGCTTGAACTTATCACGATTTTTTTAACACTGCGCGAGGACTCCGCGACCCGGGTCGCGGAATACTTCCTGCCTCGGATGACGACCGTTCGCGGGCGACCGAATGAGGCCAGCTATCTCACATATCGCCATTTTTCCGATGGCTCAACTCTTTTGAATGAAGGAAATCACCATGAACAAAATCACCGCAGCCCTGCTTGCCACCAGCTTCATGCTCGCCGCCGGCGGCTCTCTTGCGCAGGACGCCATGGCCAAGGACGCCATGGCCAAGGATCACATGGCCAAGGACGCCATGGCCAAGGACGCCATGGCCAAGGACCCCATGGCCAAGGACGCCATGGCCAAGGATGCGATGGCCAAGGATGCCATGGCCAAGGACGCGATGGCCAAGGATCACATGGCCAAGGATGCGATGAAGAAGGACCACATGGCCAAGGACGCCATGACCCAGAAGATGGAACAGATGCAAATGGATGCGATGCAGAAAGGTTCGTCCATGTAAGGAGCCGATGAAGCGCTCAATTCCTGACGGTAAGGCGCGCTGCACTTCACCAAATAAGGAGCCAGGATGATCAAGGTTAGTGTGATGTATCCCAACGTTGCCGGTGCCCGGTTTGATCACGAATACTACCGTGACAAGCACATGCCACTGCTCAAAGCCCGCATGGGAGACGCTTGCAGGCACTACACGGTCGACAAGGGGCTATCGAGCGGTGACTTAGGCGCCGCGGCCCCATACGTCGGGATGTGCCACATCTATTGCGAATCCGTCAGCGCCTTCGAACGCGCTTTTGGACCGCACGCGAAAGAGATGACGGATGACATCGCCAACTACACGGACCTGAAGCCCGTCATCCAGATTAGCGAAGTGGTCGTGGACTGACGTCCCGCTAGCCCTACCCTTTCTGCGAAAGATCAGGCGAAAGCCCGACCAACCAGCTAACAGAAGAGTGACCCCATGCTGATCAAGAACCAACGCGACGGTTTCATCCACCCGCATTCCAGCGAGATCACCCCGCGCGGCGTCTACCGCGACCGGCGCGACCTGCTCAAGCTGATGGCTTCCGGGGTGGCCGGCCCGGCGCTGGCGGCCTGGGCCTCGCGCGAAGCGATCGCGCAGGTGCAGCGTCCGGGCAAGCTCGCGGCGCTGGCGGGCGTGAAATCCGGCGTTGCGGGCGCCGTGACCATGGAAAAGGTGACCGACTACAAGGACGTGACCAATTACAACAACTTCTACGAATTCGGCACCGACAAGGCCGACCCGGCGAAGAACGCGCACTCGCTCAAGGTCGCGCCCTGGACGCGTCGAAGTCGAAGGCCTGGTCAAGAAGCCCGGCAAGTACGCGCTGGAAGACCTGCTCAAGCTCAGCGCCCAGGAGGAGCGTGTCTATCGCCTGCGCTGCGTCGAGGGCTGGTCGATGGTGATCCCCTGGGTGGGCTACCCGGTGAGCAAGCTGGTCGACAAGGTCGAGCCGCTGGGCAACGCGAAATTCGTCGAGTTCATCTCGCAGGCCGACCCGAAGACCATGCCTTTCGTCGGTTCGCGCATCCTGGACTGGCCCTATGTGGAAGGCCTGCGCATGGACGAGGCCATGCATCCGCTCGCGCTGCTCGCGTTCGGCATGTATGGCGAAGTCCTGCCCAACCAGAATGGCGCGCCGGTGCGCCTGGTCGTTCCCTGGAAGTACGGTTTCAAGAGCGGCAAGAGCCTGGTGCGCATCCGCTTCACCGACCGCGAGCCCCACACGGCATGGAACAAGGCCGCTGCCAACGAATACGGGTTCTATTCGAACGTCAACCCCAACGTCGACCATCCGCGCTGGAGCCAGGCCACCGAGCGCCGCATCGGCGAGGACGGGCTGTTCGCCAAGAAGCGCAAGACCCTGATGTTCAACGGCTATGAGCCGCAGGTCGGCCAGCTGTACGCGGGCATGGACTTGAAGAAGAACTTCTGATGGCGGCTGTGAACTCCGGCCGGCGCAGCGGCATCGGGCCGGCGCTCGCCCATCCCGCGGCCAAGCCGATCCTGTTCGCGGCTGCCCTGCTGCCCTTCGCCTGGCTGGTGTATGGCGTGGTCACCAGCAACCTGGGGGCGAACCCGGCCGAATACCTGATCCGCGCCACCGGCGACTGGACGCTGCGCTTCCTGTGCCTCACGCTGGCGGTCACACCACTGCGGGTCATCACGGGCACGCCCCAGCTGGCGCGGTTGCGGCGGATGCTGGGCCTGTTCGTCTATTTCTACGTGGTCCTGCATTTCCTGAGCTACAGCTGGTTCGACATGGGGTTCGACCCGGGCGACATCGCCAAGGACATCGCCAAGCGGCCGTTCATCCTGGTGGGGTTCACGGCCTTCCTGCTGCTGACGCCGCTGGCGGCGACGTCGTTCAACCGCGCGGTGAAGGCGCTGGGCGCAAAGCGCTGGCAGGCGCTGCACAAGCTGGTCTACGTGATCGCCGGCCTGGGCATCCTGCACTTCTTCTGGATGCGAGCCGGCAAGCGGGACTTCGCCGAGGTGGCGGTCTATGCGGCGATCCTGGCCGTGCTGCTCGGCTGGCGGCTGGCGCAGTACCTGGCGAGGAAGCGGATCACGGAAACATCCGCTCCCTCATCTCTGCGGCGCGGGCTCGGCTGAGAGCCTGCATTCCCGTCCAGTGTGAATGTTTGCGCAAAGGAGGACTGCCGACGAGGGCCGGCCAGTGCGGCCTCCGAAGTTCTGCGCCAGGCCCCGGCACTACTCCATACGGTAGCGCCGAACCGCGTCCTCTGCCCAAATGAGGCCGTTGCCGGGCAGTTCCGATGGCGTCACACGACCATCGACGACCTTGATCGGCTCTTGCAGGATCGGGTTCGCCCAATCGGTGTACTCGAGCCAATGAGCGGTGGGCGTGACCGCTAGCAGGTGGGCACTGATTTCCGGAAACAAGTGGGAAGACATCTCAACGTCCAGCGCCGTTAGCCAGCGCAGAGGCTTCCAACCAGCCGCTGACTCCACCGATGCGTTCGACGTCGGGCATGACGAAGCGCTTGCTCGCATCGCCAGGGCTTGGGCCATCGCACGCGGCCCGCCAAAGTTTTCACCGATTTGAATTGGCGTGGCCAATTGCGCGGTCAGGCTCGCGCTGCAGGCATAGTCGTCGTGGCGTACCGGCTCCTCGATCCAGTACAGCCCTTCACCATCCAGCTGCTGGCAGCGCTCGCGCGCGGCAGCCGGGCTCAGCGCCTGGTTGTAGTCGGCCATCAGCGCCACATCGGCCGGGATGGCCCGCCTCACCGCGCGAACCGCCGCCAGGTCATCTGCCGCGAGGGGTCGTCCCAGCCGCATCTTGATCGCCCCAAAACCTTCTGCCACAAGCTCCAGCGCCTCATCGGCCGCCGCTTCTGGCTGCAGCAGACCCAACCCGTTGCTGTTGTACGCGGGAGTTCCTCGCAGGTCGCCGCCCAGCAGTCGCGCGAGCGGAAGTCCCGCGGCGATCGCGAGGGCGTCCCAGCAGGCCATGTCGATGCCGGCGGCCACCATGGACGTCAGCCCGCGAGCGCCGATCAGCCGGTAGCGGTCGCTCAGCGCACGTCTTACCTTGGCGGGCGCCGCGCTCTTTCCCTGGAGGGCGGCCGCGGCGGCCCGGACCAACGCCGCCGCGGCCGGGCCAGCTTCTTCCAGATAGCAGAAAAGGTAGGCGCGCCCGGTGATGCCCTCTTCCGTTTCCAGGTCAATCAGCAGCAAGGGCGCTTGGGTCACCTGCATGACGCTCGTCCCCAGTGCACGCCGCATCGGCACCACGACAGGCGTGGCGACAATCGAGCGCACGGTCAAAGTGTCGGCAGTCAAGGGATGTCTCCTTCGCTGTAGATGGACAGGATATCGTAGATGGCACGGTTGCATGGAGTCGCGATACCGAGGCGCTGCCCGCGCCGCACGACGTCGCCGCTGAGCCACTCCACTTCCAGCCTGCTGCCGCGGTCCAAGTCACCGTGCATCGACGACGTCATGGTCGCGGGCAAGCTATCGGCGAAGGCAAGGCGATCCCTCGCGTAATCCGCCGGAAGGGGCACGCCGTCCGCACGAGCCACCTGGACAACTTCCTCCATCACGCCGAGCAAGAAGGCACGCGCTCGTTCGTTGCTCCGGATCGGCCCGATAGGGCTGCGCGACAGGGTGGTGGTTCCGGACAGCGCCACCAGGAACACGAACTTCTCCCAAATCGTCCGTTCGACGTCGCCGCTGAGTTCGACGTCGATGCCCGCGCCCCTGCAGGCATCCCGAAATCGCTCGACACGAGGAGTGATGTGGCCACCGTACTCGCCGAACACAAGCTTTTGCATGGAGCCCGCGTGTTTGATGACCCCCGGCTCGGCAATGGTTGCCGCGATGTAGCAGACCCCGCCAATGACGTGCGAAGCACCCACCGCCTCCCGGAGAATCTCGTCCTTCACCACTCCGTTCTGGAAGGACACCACGGCAGTATCGTCCCCGATGACCGGCAGAAGCGAGTGGGCGGCCTGCGCCGTGTCCCAGAGCTTGACGCCGAACAGCACCAGGTCTGCTTGCCCAAAATCCGCAGGGTTGTCGGAGGCATCGACCTTGGGCAACCAGAGATTACCCAGCGGGCTTTGCACCCGCAGTCCTTCGGACCGCAGCGCTTCCAGCTGGCGCCCACGGGCGACAAAAGAAACGGCGCAGCCGCTGTTGGCGAGCCGCGCACCAAAGTAGCCTCCAACGCCACCTGTGCCCATGACAACGATATGCATCCGACCTCCATTCGTGAAACGACAGCGAACCTGCCCTTTGTCTGAAATCAGACCGATTTCCTTACAGTCTCTGTCCGCCTAGGGTGGCTGGACAGGTCGCCGCGCCTGTCATGTGAGATCTTGTCGTTTTTTGTTCAGAAGGTGAACAGCAGAGGTCAGGAAATCGCCACGCGTGCAGAAGTCAGGGACGTCCGCCCGGATTTCGCCGCCGCAACCGCCACCGGTCCACCGAGAAAGCGCCCGGCCCCCCGAGCACAAGTGCCGCCAAGCCGGCCAGGTAGAGCAACACGAGTTCATAACCGACAGTGCCGAACTTGATGCCGCCCGCGCTGACCTCGACCATCTTCACCGAGAAGAACCCGTACGGAAGGTGGACTGTGAACAGAGCTACCAGCAGCACGATGGCCATCGGCAAGGCGGCGAGCGGCACGAACGCGCCCACCAGCACCGCAAACCCCCCGATCAATTCGACCACGGTGGTCAACCAGGCCATGACGTGCGGCAGGGGCACGCCGAGCGTGTCGAGCACTGTGGCAAATTTTTCTGGGCCCCGCATGGCCTTGGCGAAGCCGTGCATGATGAAACCGTATCCAACGACCAAGCGCAACAGGACTGGGCCCCATTGGCCAAGGTTGCCGGTGTAGAACGGGCTGGCGACAGTCTGGCTCGCCGGTTGGGTTGTCGAGTGCATCTCAATCCTTTACTGGGTGTCTTGAAGTAGATTCGCAGGTTCGCCGTGGCGGTATCGAGGCCCTAAGCACCTTTTTGGCTGCTGCCTCGGGCCTCTTCCAGCAATTGCCGTATGACCTGCTCGGATTTCTCGTACTCGCCTTCGCCGAAGTGGTGGAACCGGATGCGGCCCTGCGCGTCGACGAAGTAATGAGCCGGCCAGTACCTGTTCGAGAAGGAGCGCCAGATCGCGAAACGGTTGTCGATCGCGATAGGAAAGCGCAGTCCCAGCTCGTTCGCGGCGAGCTTTACGTTGTCGACGTTGCGCTCGAAGGCAAATTCGGGCGAATGCACGCCGATCACGATCAGGCCTTGGTCCCGATACTTGTCAGCCCAGGCGCGGACATACGGTAGCGCGCGCTGGCAATTGACGCAGGCGAACGTCCAGAAGTCGATCAGCACCACCTTGCCGCGCAGCGCCTGCGCCGACAGGGGTTCGGAGTTGAGCCAGGCGGTGGCTCCGGACAGGTCCGGCAGCTGGCCCTCGACGGGCAGGGGCGGCAATGCAGGTGCGGCGGGGCCGGCCGTCTTGACCATGGAGGCCCGCGCAGCCGGGTCTGCCGTTCGCCGGCGCCAACGGCGCTTCCTGGTGTGGGTACCAACGCTCCAACAGGTCCTGTTCCAGAGTGTCGCCGCCGGCCGGCGAAAGCCGCGCGAGTAGGCCGGTGTCCAGGCCGAGCGCGATTGCCGCCACGCCCGCGAGCACGGCAACCCCGAGGCCGCGGCGCAGCCATTCGCCGATGCCGAGCGATTGCTTCATGGCCGCATACAGGCGCCCGCCGGCCCACAACGCCAGTGCCAGCGACGTCGCGGCGCCGGCCGCATAGGCGAGCAGCAGCAGCGAAGTGTGTGCGCTCGCACCTTGCAAGGCAGCGGTCGTCAGCACGACTCCCAGCACCGGTCCGGCGCAAGGCGCCCAAAGCAACCCCGTCGCAATACCCAAAAGGAATGAGGGCAAGACGGAGCGGCCCGTCGCCTGCGCATTGCGCTGCGCAGCGTCGCTCAGGCGGCTGCCCAGGGCGACCAGCGGGGCCGTCAGCCGCTGTGCCACGCGCGGCGCCAACAGCGAGAGTCCCAACAGCGCGAGCAGTGCGACGGCAAGGCCACGCCCGATCTCGTTTGCGTCCTCGGCCCAGGCGCCTGCGAACGTCGCCAGACTGGCCACGGCAGCGAAGCTCAGCGCCATGCCGGCGAGCAGCGGCAGCCCGCTGCGGATGAACGGCTGGTCCACGCGCGCAAAGACGAATGGCACCACCGGAAGAATGCACGGCGCAAGGATCGTGAGCATCCCAGCCAGATACGACAACGCGAACAGTGTCATGGCAGACTTCGAAGGAATGTTATGCGGCTGCGGCAGACTGCCGAGTTACTTCTTCATCGTGTCCTGTTCCGTCGCATCCTTCTTCATCATCGCGTCCTTGGCCATGTGATCCTTCTTCTTCGCACCCTTGGCCATGGCCTTCTTCTTCATCGAACCCTTTCCCATCGCGTCGGACTTCATCCCATCCTTCTCCATCATGTCCTTGTGCATGGCGTCCTTGCCCATCGAGTCTTTTGCCATCGCATCCTTGGCCATGGCGTCTTGCGAAAGAGCGCTGCCGGCGGTGAGCAGCAGGTAGGTGGAAAGCAGAACAGTGATGATCCGGGTCATGGTGGTGGCTCCTGAAAATTTGAGTGAATGGAAAGATGCCGCTTCGCCCGGACCACCGCCGATGTTCTCGCATGGCGAAGTGGGTCCTGGGATTGAGGAGTGTTCCATCCGATACGTCCCGAAGTCTTCGTGCAAACTTAAACACTTTGTGATGAATGCGAAGTAGCAACCGCCTGAATCACTACGTGGCGTTGGCCTTCATGGCCGCACCGTCCCGAGCCTTGATTCACTGCCTATTCACCCGCCGTGCTTCGCCGGCCGGGCGGTCGGCATCTCAATCGAACGGTCCACTTGACCTGCCCCTCCAGCTCGCTCCGCGGCCTTAGCAGTGACGAAGCCGAACTGCCATGCAGCGCAAACACGTTCTTGGCGAGATCGATTCCCAGAGTGACAATAGCCATGGACTTCCCCTTTCGAACGAGTTGATGAGACATTCGCACTTCCCATCGTGGCACTTCGTTGCCGGTCGCCGCAATACGCGGCTAGTTCGGGACGGGGAAGTCCCTTTCATTCGTTAGTCCTCACTCGACCTGCAGCTCGCTATGCTCGGACGCCCATGAACCCAAGAACCCGCCGCGTAGTCCAGGCTGTCCTCTACGAAGCCATTGCTGTTGCCGTAGTCGGGCCAGTCTTGGGCCTGATCTTCGACGAACCCATGAGCTCCACAATCGGACTCGCAATCTTTATGTCCACGGTGGCGCTGGCCTGGAACTACATCTTCAATAGTTGGTTTGAGCGTTGGGAGGCCAAGCAACCCGTCAAGGGGCGCTCGTTCGCCCGGCGCCTGGCTCATGGCATCGGCTTCGAGGGTGGCCTCGTCGTCATGCTCGTACCTGTCATGGCTTGGTGGCTGAACACTTCGCTACTTAGCGCGTTTGTCGCCGACCTGGGAGTTCTGGCATTCTTCTTTGCCTACGCCGTAGCCTTCACCTGGGTATTCGATCGCGCCTTTGGGCTGCCGCAGTCGGCCTCGTCGCACGGTGAGGCCTAACCCTTCGGTCAACGCGACAGCCAACGGCATGGCGCCTAGCCCGCGCAGCACCGTGGCCTATCACGCAATTTTCAATCACCACCACGGGCCTTTGACGAGATTTTTGCTTGACGAACAATCCACGTCTCGAACTTCACATGGTGCATCCTAAGCAAGTCGACCGGCCGGCGTTTGTAGTGTTTTTCAGCAATAGCACTAGGCTTGTGTCCCTGAATTTGGGCAACCACCCCCACAGGCAACTCCAACCACTCACTCAACGTGGCAAACGAGCGGCGAAGCCCGTGCAGCGACAGATGCGGCAGCCCAGCTTCGGACACCGCCTTCGCATGCGGTTTGCTGACGCCGATTACATGCTTGTGCTTTGACGAAGTGCTGCCGAATACGTAGTCGGTATCGTGTGTGAGCATTCTGAGCAACGAGGCCACGTAGGGAGTCAAGGGGATTGTCCGCTGACCCTCTACTTTGTCGCGGATGGTCAGCTTCTTGCCTTTGAAATCAACGTCCCTCCAACTCAGGAGTTGCCACTCAGTTCGCCGCGACCCAGTCAACAGCAATCCCTGGAGGTAGGCACTGATAGTTGGATTCCCGATCGCTCTGACAGTCTTAAACCATGCGGCCAGCTGCTCCTTCTGCAGGGCTTCGCCTTCCTTGGTGTTGTTCGCTGGTGCGAATGCGGTTACTACCTTGGCCGTAGCGCAGTCAGTGTGCACGGCTCGCCTGTACACCGGATGTTCAGCGCACCAATTGATGAACGTGCGGAACTTCCGGAGCGAGTTTCCCGCCGCAGTCGCGCGCGAGCCAGTCTCTTTCTGAAGCCAGTTCGAGACCACGTCAGCCGTAATGCTTCGCAGCGGCAACGCCAAGAGGCTTGCGAGCGGCCCCGGCTTCGTTAGTGCCTTGCCCCGCTTGCGCTTCTGCCCGCCGACCTGGGCCGCAATCTCGTGGTCCTTCCGATGCGTTGCGCCCCACTTCGGGTGCGGGGCTTCGAGATACTCGTCCCAGACGTCGCGGGCGATCACCTTCATAGCCACCTTCTCCGCCGACTCGGCCTCCGCCGCTGTACGGGCCTCAGCGGCCACCGCTCGCGGATCGACGCCCTGATCAACAGTCACCTTGAACCGATTCGCCGCCTCCCGCGCATCTCCGATCGTCCAGACGTCAGTGGCGCCGAGAGTGATGCGTATGTCCCTGCCATGCAGCTTCGCTTGGCACACATAGGCTTTCGCGCCATTGCGGGTCACGCGCACGGCGAGGCAGTGGCACTTGGTGTCCCACACAAAAGACTGGGTCTTCCCCGGCTCGCACTGGTAGTCTGGCGACGCGACCAGCCGTCAGGTTGACTCGTGCCATGTAAGCTCGGGTGTAAGCGAATTTCGAGTATACCGGCCCATCCAAATCCATCCTCTGGAAGATCAATTGTGACGCAAGTCTTTGATTTTTCAGGGAAAGTCAACGTAGATCCATGCCGATCCATTCCCCGGCTCTTGGCCTCCGAAGCCAAGGGTCGTGGATTCGATCCCCGCCAGCCGCACCACCAAAAAAAAACGCCCACGTCAGTGGGCGTTTTCGTTACGAGCGTCGGCTCGCTTGTTTGGTTGCGCGAGCAAGATTTGAACTTGCGACCTTTGGGTTATGAGCCCAACGAGCTACCAGGCTGCTCCATCGCGCGTCTGAATTATACGACGCTTGCGCGCTTATTCCGCTGTAGGGGCATCACTTTCCGTCGTCGGCTCGGGGCGATCCACCAGTTCGACGAGGGCCATCGGCGCGTTGTCGCCGACGCGGTAGCCCATCTTCAGGATGCGGGTGTAGCCGCCCGGGCGCGCCTGGTAGCGCGGGCCGAGTTCGCCGAACAGCTTGGTGACGATGTCGCGGTCGCGCAGGCGGTCGAACGCCAGGCGCTTGTTGGCGACCGTCGGCTCCTTGGCCAGCGTGATCATGGGTTCGACGACGCGGCGCAGTTCCTTGGCCTTGGGGACCGTGGTCTTGATGACTTCGTGCTGGAGCAGCGAGTTCATCATGTTGCGCAGCATGGCGAGGCGGTGCTCGCTCGTGCGGTTGAGTTTACGAAGGCCGTGGCCGTGACGCATGGTGTGTTCCTTTCCTTATCTAATAATTCGCGCAGCCGTATCAGGTACTACGCGTTCACCATCGAAGGACAAGGCGGCCGAAGGCTGCCTTGTTTTCTCCTTGTTTAACGCTTGTCCAGGCCGGCGGGCGGCCAGCTCTCGAGCTTCATGCCCAGAGTCAGACCGCGCGAAGCCAGCACTTCCTTGATTTCGTTGAGCGACTTGCGGCCCAGGTTCGGGGTCTTGAGCAGCTCGTTCTCGGTGCGCTGGATCAGGTCACCGATGTAATAGATGTTCTCGGCCTTCAGGCAGTTGGCCGAACGCACCGTGAGTTCGAGCTCGTCCACCGGACGCAGCAGGATCGGGTCGAACTGCTGCGAACTGCGCTGCACCGGCGGGTCGAAGGCGGCCAGTTCGCTGCCCTCGAGCTGGGCGAACACCGCCAGCTGCTCGACCAGGATCTTGGCCGAGGCGCGCACCGCGTCTTCGGCGGTGATCGCGCCGTTGGTCTCGATCTCGACGACCAGCTTGTCCAGGTCGGTGCGCTGCTCGACACGGGCGCTTTCGACCGTGTAGCTGACGCGCTTGACCGGCGAGAACGAGGCGTCCAGCACGATGCGGCCGATCGACTTGGTCGGCTCGTCGGCATAGCGGCGCATCGTGCCCGGCACGTAGCCGCGGCCCTTCTCGACCTTGATCTGCATGTCGATCTTGCCGCCTTGCGACAGGTGGGCGATCACATGGTCGGGATTGATGATCTCGACGTCGTGCGGCGTCTGGATGTCGGCGGCCGTGACGACGCCTTCGCCGTCCTTGCGCAGGGACAGGGTGACTTCGTCGCGGTTGTGCAGCTTGAAGACCACGCCCTTGAGGTTCAGCAGGATGCTGACGACGTCTTCCTGCACGCCGTCGATCGACGAGTACTCGTGCAGGACGCCGGCGATGGTGACTTCGGTCGCCGCATAACCCACCATCGACGACAGCAGCACCCGGCGCAGGGCGTTGCCCAGCGTATGGCCGTAGCCGCGCTCGAACGGCTCCAGCGTCACCTTGGCACGGTTGGTGCCAAGTTGTTCCACATTGATGGCCTTGGGTTTCAGCAGATTGGTTTGCATGCAGGACTTCCTCTCAATACCCCCGGCTCGTTACACCGGTAAGGCTGGTGAAGTGCCCGTACGAGATGCCTCGAGTACGGGAACGAAAAACTCAAGAACGAGGCGGCGAAGCTGCCTCGTTCTCTCCTCGGCGAGCGTTAACGCGAGTACAGCTCGACGATCAGCGCTTCCTTGACGTCGGCGGCGAATTCGTCGCGGTCCGGCACCTTCTTGAAGACGCCTTCGGCCTTGTCGGCGTTCACTTCGACCCAGGCCGGCAGGCCGACCTGCTGGGCCAGCTGCAGGGCTTCGACGACACGGTTCTGCTTCTTGGACTTGTCGCGCACGGCGATCACGTCGCCGGTCTTGACCAGGTACGACGGGATGTTGACGGGGCTGCCGTTCACGGTGACGGCCTTGTGCGACACCAGCTGACGCGCTTCGGCGCGGGTCGAGCCGAAGCCCATGCGGTACACCACGTTGTCCAGGCGGGACTCCAGGATGAACAGCAGGTTGGCGCCGGTGTTGCCGTGGCGGCGGTCGGCTTCCTCGAAGTACTTGCGGAACTGGCGCTCCAGGATGCCGTACATCCGCTTGACCTTCTGCTTCTCGCGCAGTTGCAGGCCGTAATCGGAGGTGCGCTGGCCCGAGGTGCGGCCGTGCTGGCCAGGCTTGGAGTCGAACTTGGCCTTGTCCGCCAGCGAGCGGCGGGCGCTCTTGAGGAACAGGTCGGTGCCTTCACGGCGTGATAGTTTGGCCTTGGGGCCGAGGTAACGTGCCACTTTGCTTCCTTTTCATCATCTGCCGCGACCTGCTGTCGCGGGAGCCGGTGGCGCGTGCGCTGCCGGCGGTGGGCTTGGTTAATAAAAACGGCGGACTCTGATCGCGGTCGCGATCAGATACGACGCCTTTTCTGCGGGCGGCAGCCGTTGTGCGGCACCGGCGTCACGTCGGCGATCGAGGTGATGCGGATGCCCAGCGCGGCCAGCGCGCGCACCGACGACTCGCGACCCGGGCCGGGGCCCTTGATCTCGACGTCGAGGTTCTTGATGCCTTGCTCGATCGCGGCGCGGCCGGCGACCTCGGAAGCGACCTGGGCGGCGAAGGGCGTCGACTTGCGCGAGCCCTTGAAACCCTGGCCGCCCGAAGACGCCCACGACAGGGCGTTGCCCTGGCGGTCGGTGATCGTGATGATCGTGTTGTTGAAGGACGCGTGCACGTGGCAGACGCCGTCGGACACGTTCTTGCGAACCTTCTTGCGCACGCGTTGTGCGGCGTTATTGGCGGGAGCTTTTGCCATGACTTATCTCTTTCCCGATTATTTCTTGAGGGCCTGAGCGGCCTTGCGCGGACCCTTGCGGGTGCGGGCGTTGGTACGCGTGCGCTGGCCGCGCATCGGCAGGCCGCGGCGGTGGCGGAAACCGCGATAGCAACCGATGTCCATCAAACGCTTGATGTTCATCGTCGTCTCGCGGCGCAGGTCGCCCTCGATGGTGAACTGGCCGATCTGGTCGCGGATCTTTTCCAGATCGCTGTCGGTCAGGTCCTTCACCTTCTTGGAATACGGAATGCCGGTGGCTTCGCAGATCTTGCGAGCGCGGGTGCGGCCAATGCCGAAAATAGCCGTCAGGCCGATTTCGGCGTGCTGATGCGGCGGAATGTTGATGCCAGCGATACGTGCCATGTGCGTCCTCTATTACTCTGTGCTCAGCCCTGGCGCTGCTTGTGGCGCGGATCCGTGCAGATCACGCGAACAATGCCCTTGCGGCGGATGATCTTGCAGTTGCGGCAAATTTTCTTGACCGAAGCCGAAACTCTCATGTTCTTTCTCCTAAATCCTTGACCTAATCAGAGGTGCCCGAGCAACCGCTTTCGCTTGTTGGTCCGGCACCTGGCAATCACTTAGCCCTAAAAACAATCCGTGCCCGCGACAAGTCGTAGGGCGTCAACTCAACGGTGACCTTGTCACCAGGGAGGATGCGGATGTAGTGCATCCGCATCTTTCCCGAAATATGCCCGAGCACCACGTGCCCGTTTTCCAGCTTCACGCGAAACGTCGCGTTCGGCAGGTTCTCCACAACCTCACCCTGCATCTGGATGACATCGTCCTTGGCCATCTGTGATCAACCGCCGAGTGAGGTCTTGAAATTGGCTTTCTTCAGCAGCGATTCATATTGCTGCGACATCAAATAGTTCTGCACCTGGGCCATGAAGTCCATCGTCACGACCACGATGATCAGCAGGGAGGTGCCGCCGAAATAGAACGGCACGTTGTACTTCAGGATCAGGAACTCCGGCAGCAGGCAGACGAAGGTGATGTACACCGCGCCCGCCAGCGTCAGCCTGACCAGGATCTTGTCGATATAGCGGGCCGTCTGCTCGCCAGGACGGATCCCGGGGATGAAGGCGCCGCTCTTCTTGAGGTTGTCCGCCGTCTCGCGGCTGTTGAACACGAGCGCCGTATAGAAGAAGCAGAAGAACACGATCGCGCTGGCGTACAGCATCACGTAGATCGGCTGGCCCGGCGACAGCGTGCCGGCGATGTCCTTGAGCCAGCGCAGGCTGTCGCCGGTGGCGAACCAGCTCACCACGGTCGCGGGCAGCAGGATGATCGACGAGGCGAAGATCGGCGGGATCACGCCGGCCATGTTCAGCTTCAGCGGCAGGTGCGACGACTGCCCGCCGTACACCTTGTTGCCGACCTGCCGGCGCGCGTAGTTCACCAGGATCTTGCGCTGGCCGCGCTCCACGAACACCACGAAGTAGGTCACCAGGGCCACCAGGGCCACGATGAACACCGCGACCAGGATGCTCATGGCGCCGGTGCGGACCAATTCCAGCAGGCCGCCGATCGCGTTCGGCAGCCCGGCGGCGATGCCCGCAAAGATCAGGATCGAAATGCCGTTGCCCAGGCCCCGTTCGGTGATCTGCTCGCCCAGCCACATCAGGAACATCGTGCCGGCCGTCAGGCTCACCACGGCCGTCATGCGAAAGCCCAGGCCCGGGTTCATCACCAGGCCGGCGGAGCCTTCCAGCGCCAGGGCGATGCCCATCGACTGGAACAGCGCCAGGCCCAGCGTGCCGTAGCGGGTGTACTGCGTGATCTTGCGGCGGCCGGCTTCGCCCTCTTTTTTCAGCTGCTCGAACGTCGGCACGACGTAGGTGAGCAGCTGCATGATGATCGATGCCGAGATGTACGGCATGATGCCCAGCGCGAACACGGTGAAACGCGACAGCGCGCCGCCCGAGAACATGTTGAACAGGCTCAGGATGCCGCCCTGCTGGCCCTTGAACAGCTGCGCGAGCTGGTCCGGGTTGATGCCCGGCACCGGAATGTGCGCGCCGACACGGTAGACGACCAGCGCGAGCAGCAGAAAGACCAGCCGGCGACGCAGGTCGCCGTACTTGCCGGTCTTTGCAATTTGTGCGCTAGTTGCCACTGTGACTGTCCTTCAATTCGCTCTTCAAGGTCTTGGATTCAGGCCACGCTGCCGCCGGCCGCTTCGATCGCGGCCTTGGCGCCGGCGGTAGCGCCGATGCCGGTCAGCTTGACGGCCTTCTTCAGCTCGCCCGACTTGATCACCTTGACCACGCGGATCATCTCGCCGACCAGGCCGGCCTGCTTCAGGGACAGCAGGTCGACTTCGGCCGCGCCGAGGCGCTCGAGCGCCGCCAGGGTGACTTCGGCGTTGTACTTGCCGGTGCGCGACTTGAAGCCGCGCTTGGGCAGGCGCCGCTGCAGCGGCATCTGGCCGCCTTCGAAGCCCACCTTGTGGTAGCCGCCGGCGCGGGACTTCTGGCCCTTGTGGCCGCGACCTGCGGTCTTGCCGAGGCCCGAGCCGATGCCGCGACCGACGCGGCGCTTCGCGTGTTTTGCGCCCGCTGCGGGCTTGATGCCGTTGAGTTCCATGTCGTTCTTTCCGCCCGTGAGGTCAGAGGACCTTCACCAGGTAATCGATCTTGTTGATCATGCCGCGCACTGCGGGGGTGTCCTGCAGCTCGCTCACGCTGTTGAGCTTGCGCAGGCCCAGGCCGCGCACCGTGGCACGGTGCGATTCCTTGGTGCCGATCGGGCTGCGGACCAGCTGGACCTTGACGGTTTTGGGTTGGGTTGCCATTTGCTTTGCTCCGATCAGGCGGTGAAGATCTCTTCGACCGACTTGCCGCGCTTGGCCGCCACTTCCGACGGGGTCGTGGAATTCTTGAGCGCGTCGAACGTCGCGCGGACCATGTTGTAGGGATTGCTCGAACCATGGCTCTTGGCCACGATGTCGGTGATGCCCATCACTTCGAACACGGCGCGCATCGGGCCGCCGGCAATGATGCCGGTGCCGCGCGGGGCCGGCGACATCATCACGCGCGCCGCGCCCCATTGGCCGAACACCGTGTGGTGGATGGAGCCGTTCTTGAGCGACACCTTGGTCATGTTGCGGCGCGATTCTTCCATCGCCTTCTGCACGGCTGCGGGCACTTCCTTGGACTTGCCCTTGCCCATGCCGACGCGGCCGTCGCCGTCGCCGACCACGGTGAGCGCGGCGAAACCGAGGATACGGCCGCCCTTCACCACCTTGGTCACGCGGTTGACCGCGATCATCTTCTCGCGCATCCCGTCTTCGGGACCGTCACCTTGGGTTTTTGCCTGAACTCTTGCCATGATGTGTTTCCGTGTCCGTTAGAACTGCAGGCCGGCTTCGCGCGCGGCATCGGCCAGCGCCTTGACGCGGCCGTGGTACGCAAAACCTGCGCGGTCGAATGCCACCTTCTCGACACCGGCGGCCTTGGCCTTCTCGGCGATGAGCTTGCCCACTTGCTGGGCGGCGGCGGTGTTGCCGCCCTTGCCCGAGCCGCCGAGCGACTTGCGCACGTCGGCTTGCGCGGTGGAAGCCGTGGCCAGCACCTTGCTGCCGTCGCCGGAGATGACGGTGGCGTAGATGTGCAGGTTGGTGCGGTTCACGGTCAGCCGTGCGACACCTTGCGTTGCAATGCGGATCCGGGTTTGACGGGCCCGGCGCAGACGCTGCTCTTTCTTGGTCAACATGCTGCAGCTCCTTATTTCTTCTTGGTCTCTTTGATCGTGATCTTCTCGTCCGCGTAGCGGATGCCCTTGCCCTTGTAGGGCTCGGGCGGACGAATCGCACGAATCTCAGCGGCCACCTGGCCCACGCGCTGGCGGTCGGCACCCTTGATCACGACTTCGGTCGGGGTCGGGGTGGCGACGGTGATGCCCGCGGGCATGTCCTTGTTGACGGGGTGCGAATAGCCGACCGTCAGGTTCAGCTTCGCGCCCTGGGCCTGGGCCTTGTAGCCCACGCCGACCAGCGACAGCTTCTTCTCGAAGCCCTTGGTCACGCCGACCACCATGTTGTTCACCAGCTGGCGCATGGTGCCGCTCATGGCGTTGGCTTCGCGTGATTCGTTGGCGGGCACGAAGCTCAGCTTGCCGCCTTCGCTGGTCACCTTGACCAGCGCGTTCTGGGTCAGCGACAGCGAGCCGCCCGTACCCTTCACGTTGATCTGGTCATCCTTGATCTGCACGTCCACGCCCTGGGGGACGGCGACCGGCATTTTTCCGACTCGGGACATTTTTCTTTCCTTCCCTTAGGCGACGTAGCAGAGGACTTCGCCACCGACACCGGTTGCGCGGGCCTTGCGGTCGGTCATCACGCCCTTGGGCGTCGTGACAATCGCCACGCCCAGGCCGTTCTGGACCTGCGGAATGGCACCCACACCCTTGTACACGCGCAGGCCGGGGCGGCTCACGCGCTCGATGCGCTCGATCACCGGGCGGCCGGCGTAGTACTTCAGGGCGATTTCAAGTTCGCTCTTGCCGGCTTCGGTCTTGACCTGGAAGCCGTCGATGTAGCCCTCGTCCTTCAGGACCTGGGCAATGGCCACCTTCACCTTGGAAGACGGAACCGACACCGTGGGCTTCGCCACCATCTGCGCATTGCGGATGCGGGTCAGCAGGTCGGCAATGGGATCACTCATGCTCATGTTTGTCTCTCCTGCCCGTTACCAGCTGGCCTTGATCATCCCCGGGATGTCGCCGGTGAAGGCCATCTCGCGGATCTTGGCGCGCGCCAGGCCGAACTGCTTGAACGTGCCGCGCGGGCGGCCCGTGATCGCGCAGCGGTTGCGCTGGCGGGTCGGGTTGGCGTTGCGCGGGAGCTTCTGCAGCGCCAGCCGGGCGGCCGCGCGCTCTTCGTCGCTCTTCTTGAAGTCGTTGGCGATCGCCTTCAGCTCCGCGTGCTTCGCCGCGTACTTGGCGACCAGTTTGTCTCGCTTGAGCTCGCGCTCGATCAAAGCCATTTTTGCCACTGGGAACCTCAGTTCTTGAACGGGAAACGGAAGCCGGCCAGGAGTGCCTTGCACTCTTCGTCGTTCTTGGCCGTCGTCGTGATGCTGATATTGAGACCGCGCAAGGCATCGACCTTGTCGTATTCGATCTCGGGGAAGATGATCTGTTCTTTCACGCCGACGTTGTAGTTGCCGCGGCCGTCGAAAGCGCGGCCCGAAATGCCGCGGAAGTCGCGCACGCGCGGCAGGGCCACGGTGACGAAACGGTCCAGGAACTCGTACATGCGCACGCCGCGCAGCGTGACCATCGTGCCGATGGCCTGGCCTTCGCGGATCTTGAAACCGGCGATGGCTTTCTTGGCCTTGGTCACGACCGGCTTCTGGCCGGAGATCTTGGTCAGGTCGGCCACGGCGTTGTCCATGACCTTCTTGTCGGCGACGGCCTCCGAGACACCCATGTTCAGGGTGATCTTCGTGAGGCGCGGAACCTCCATGGGCGACTTGTAGCCGAACTTGGCGGTCAGCTCGGGGACCACCTTCTCGCGATAGTGTTGTTGCAGTCGTGCCATGGTCATGCCGCCTTGATTTCTTCGCCGCTGGACTTGAAGACGCGGACGCGCTTGTCGCCGTCCACCTTGATGCCCACGCGGTCCGCCTTGCCGGTGCCAGCGTTGTAGATGGCCACGTTGGACTGGTGGATCGGCATCGATTTCTCGACGATGCCACCGGTGGAGCCCTTGAGCGGGTTCGGCTTGGTGTGCTTCTTCACCAGGTTGATGCCTTCGACGATCACGTGGTCGTCGTCCTTGCGCAGCACCACTTTGCCGCGCTTGCCCTTGTCACGGCCCGCGAGCACGATGACTTCGTCGCCTTTGCGAATCTTGTTCATGAGCGTCCTAATCTTGTTCATGACGCGTCCTTCTTTACAGAACTTCGGGAGCCAGGGACACGATCTTCATGAACTTCTCGGTGCGCAGTTCGCGCGTGACCGGGCCGAAGATGCGGGTGCCGATGGGCTCCAGCTTGTTGTTGAGCAGCACGGCGGCATTGCCGTCGAACTTGACCAGGGAGCCGTCGGAGCGGCGGATGCCCTTGGCGGTGCGAACCACCACGGCACTGTAGACCTCGCCCTTCTTGACGCGGCCGCGCGGCGCGCATTCCTTGATGCTCACCTTGATGATGTCGCCCACGCTTGCGTAGCGACGCTTGGAACCGCCGAGCACCTTGATGCAAAGAACGGACTTCGCACCGGTGTTGTCGGCGACTTCGAGCCGGGATTCTGTCTGGATCATTTCAAATATTCCCAACTTGTACCCGGAGTCCAAACGGGCTCTGGGTCAGTCTTGGGCCTGTCGTCAGCGCCGCGAAACACTCGCGAAGCCTCCGATTAGGCGGGTTATGCACCCCACAAGGTGCACTGTCTATTCCGCGCCTTTTAAAGCGCAGCCCGCGATTATGGCAAACCCGAAGGCAGGTGTCAACCGCTGACCTCAAGAAGGCATGGCCAGGTACAGGCGCGCCAGGTCCTCGAAGGCCTTCACCTGGGGGTCGACCCCGGTTTCCCGCTCCAGCAGGGGACCGACTTTGGCAGCCAGGGTCCCCGCGAGCCTGGCGTCCAGGAACAGCAGGCGCCAGCGCCGGGCCAGCACGTCCTCCACCGTGCGGGCCATTTCGTGGCGGGCGGCGAAACGCACCATGGCCTCGGTCAGGCCCGCGCCAAGTTCGTTGCCGGCACCCGGCAGCGCAACCACGGCAGCAGCCTCGCTGCCATAGGAATGGAGTCCCTGGGCTTCGCTGAGCGGCGGCCGCCTGCCAGTCAACCCCTCACCGCCGATCAGCATCAAGTGGGCGGTCACTCCCGATCTTGTCCTTTCCAGCAAATGACGCTCGGCGCACTTTTCCAGGACGTCTTCGGCCATGGCCCGGTAGGTGGTCCATTTCCCGCCCGTGACCGTCACCAGCCCGCTTCGGCTGACCAAGACGGTGTGCTCCCGGCTCAGCCCCTTGGTGTCGTCCCCGTCATCGCCCTGCGGCTTCACCAGCGGCCGCAGCCCCACCCACATGCTCCGGATGTCGCCGGCCGCCGGCGCCCGGCTCAGGTAACGGGCCGACTCCTGGAGGATGAATTCCAGTTCCTCCCTGAACGGCCGCGGTTCCTCCGCCAGGTCCTGGCGGGGCGTATCGGTCGTGCCCAGGATGATCTTGCCCAGCCAGGGCACCCCGAACAACACCCGTCCATCCGCGGTTTTCGGCACCATCAGGGCGTGGTCGCCCGGCAGGAATTCCCGGTCGACCACGATGTGGACCCCCTGGCTCGGGGCCACCATCGGCTTGACCGGCCGGCCGATCGCCTCGCCATCCATCTGGCGCAGCCGGTCGACCCAGACGCCCGCGGCATTGATGACGCAGCGGGCGTTGAGTTCATGGGTGGTGCCGGTCTCCAGGTCCTTGCAGCTCAAGCCCACGACCTTGCCATTCTCGTGGCGCAAACCCGTTGCGCCGCAATAGTTGACCACCACGGCGCCGCGCGACGCCGCAGTGCGCGCCAGGGCCAGGGCCAGCCGCGCATCGTCGAACTGGCCGTCCCAGTACTTGACTCCGCCCTTGAGCCCCTGGGGCCGTGCCGTGGGCAGGCATGCCAGCGTCTGGTCCCGGGTCAGGAACTCGGTGGCGCCCAGGCCGGCCTTGCCCGCGAGCGCGTCATACATCTTGAGCCCGGCGCCATAGAAAGGGGTCTCCCAGAAGCGATAGGACGGCATCACGAAGGGCAGCGGCTGGGCCAGGTGGGGCGCGTTGCGAAGCAGCGTGGTGCGCTCGTGCAAGGCCTCGCGCACCAGCGCGATGTTGCCCTGCGCCAGGTAGCGCACGCCGCCGTGAACCAGCTTGGTGGCCCGCGAGGACGTGCCCTTGGCGAAATCGTGCGCCTCGACCAGCACCACCGAAAAGCCCCGCGCCGCCGCGTCCAGCGCCACGCCCAGCCCGGTCGCGCCGCCGCCGATGATCGCCACGTCGTAGGTCATCGGGCGGGCGAGCTGCGCGATCAGTTGCTTTCGGGTCATGCGCCCATTTTCCGCGACGGCACGATCGCTGTCCCCATGGCGCGTGGGCCGGCCCCGCGGATAGACTGGCGGCATGAGCGGCAATCCCGACAACCAGCAGCAGTGCATCGCCTTCATCGGCGGCGGCAACATGGCCAGCGCCATCATCGGCGGCCTTATCCGCCAGGGCCTCGCGGCCGGGCAGGTCGAAGTCGTCGAGCCGTTCGGCGAGGCGCGCGAGAAGCTGCGGGACCAGTTCGGCATCGCGGCGCAGGAACAGGCAGGCCCCGCGCTGGCCCGGGCCGGCCTGGTGGTCTGGGCCGTGAAGCCGCAGACGTTCAGGGAGGCGGCCGCGGCCGCGCGCGCCGCACACGGCCAGCGCCCTGCACCTGAGCGTCGCCGCCGGCATCCGCTCGGACAGCATCGCGCAATGGCTGGGCACGCAGCGCATCGTGCGCTCCATGCCCAACACCCCGGCGCTGATCGGCAAGGGCATCACGGCCCTGTATGCCCGGCCCGGCGTTTCCAGCGGCGACAAGTCCCGGGTCGAGCAGGTGATCGCCACGACCGGCGCCTCGCTGTGGGTGGACCGGGAGGAACACCTGGACGCGGTGACGGCGCTGTCGGGTTCCGGCCCGGCCTATGTCTTCTTCTTCCTCGAGGCCATGACCCAGGCCGGCATTGAAATGGGCTTGACGCGGGCGCAGGCGCACCAGCTCTGCGTCGGCACGTTCGTGGGCGCTTCCGAACTGCGCGCAGGCCTCAAGCGATCCGCCGGAAGTGCTGCGCCAGCGCGTCACCTCCAAGGGCGGCACCACTTACGCGGCGATCGCCTCGATGGAGCGCGACCAGGTCCAGCAGCTCTTCGTCAAGGCCCTGCATGCGGCGCGCCAGCGCGCCAGGGAATTGGGCGACGAATTCGGCGCCTGACCTCACTTGAGCGCGTAGCCGGCCACGACGCCGGCAAACACCGTGAACCCCAGCCAGTGATTGAGGCGAAAGGCCTTGAAGCAGCCGTCTCGCTGCCGCTCGCGGATCATCGTGAAGTGCCACAGCGCCTGGGCGGCGGCTACGGCCGTGGTGGCCAGCACGACGCCCACCGGAATCCGCGCCGCGAGCACCACGGCCCAGATGCAGAGGTAGGCGGCGTAGCAGAGCATGACCACCGCCACGTCCGCGCGTCCCAGCGTGATCGCCGAGGTCTTCATGCCGATCTTCAGGTCATCGTCGCGGTCGACCATCGCGTATTCGGTGTCGTATGCCAGCACCCAGAACAGGTTGCCCAGCAGCAGGATCCAGGCCACGCAGCGGGACGCGTGACTGCACTGCGGCGAAAGCCATCGGAATGCCGAAGCTGAAGGCCACGCCCAGCACCGCCTGCGGCATCGAGACGAAGCGCTTGGCGTAGGGATATGCCAGCGCGATCGCCAGCGCCGCGAAGGACCAGGCGATCGCCGCGGCGTTGGTCGTCAGCACCAGGCCGAAGGCGGCCAGCGCCAGCGCCGCGCCCAGCAACAGGGCCTCCTTCACCGACACGGCGCCCCGGGTCACCGGGCGTTGCGCGGTGCGCTTGACGTGCCGGTCGAACTCGCGGTCCGCCACGTCGTTGGTGCAGCAGCCGGCGCTGCGCATGAGGATGGTCCCGAGCGTGAACACCGCCAGCAGGTGCCAGCCGGGAAAGCCATGGGCCGCGATCCACAGCGCGCTCAGGGTCGGCCACAGCAGCAGCAGCCAGCCGGCCGGGCGGTTCCAGCGGATCAGGTCCAGGTACAGGGGGAGCTTGTCGCGCAACATCACACCCCGAGGCGGCGCAAATCGAGTTTGCCGTCCCGCATCGGCGGGCACCAGAAATACGCGCCGTTGACCGGGCGCGAAATCCGGAACATCGCGTCCGGGATGCCGTCTTCCTGGCCGGCCATCCGGCGCATCTGCGTTTCGAAGGCGTAGAGCGAATGGCCGAAGGCGACGAACATCAGGCCGGCCTGCATGCCGGCCATCCAGGGCATGGAGCGCCGCAGCATGAAAGCGGGAGGATCGAAGCTTTCCTGGGCCGTGCGCTTGACGTGCGCGGAGGTCGGCGAATCCTCGATCTCTTCGTTGTCGGCCAGGCGCCGGCCGATGTGGTGGTCGCGCTCGGAGTCCCCGAGCGCCTCGAACGCGTCCAGGTCGTGGACCCACTGCTGCACGGCCACGAAGCTGGCGCCGTCCAGCCCCTCGCCCTGCCCGCGCACGAAGGCGGCTTCCATCGCCGCCTCGCCCGTGGGATTTTCGGTGCCGTCTTCGTACCCCGTGAGATCCCGTCCATGGCCGCTCTGGCCCAGCGCATGGCGGAACGCATCGACCACATGGCGCACGGCGAAGGCAGGGGCCAATGCCTTCTGCACCTTGCGCGTCAGGTGCAGCAGGTCGCCCAGGTCGTCGCCCGCGCACCCAGCACCACAGCGTGCCGGGCGTCGAGGGCACCTTGACGCCATGGCCGGACAGGTCGGGAAATTCATGCAGGCCGGGAACGTCGGCGCCCAGCGCTGCCGCCAGGGCCGGCCCGATGCCCAGCACCACGTCGCTGCCGTTGGCCAGCGGCGACAGGCGCGCCAGCGCATCCTTGATGGCCCGGGCTTGCGCACCCTCGGCCAGGTTGAAAAGAACATACCGCGCCACGGCGGGCACGGGCTCGATGATTCCAGGCTGGTAAGGCGTGTGCATGGGTGGGAACTTGAAGAAAGTGGTCTGGCCGGCACGCGCCATCGGCGCGCTCAGGACAGCCGCTTGACGCCCGGCAGCTCGCAGGCGTAGACCGCGTTGCGCAACGCGGCGATGGCCTCGTAGCGGGTGAAGCTGCGCCTCCAGGCCAACACCACGCGCCGCGTCGGCGGGTCGCCGTCGAAGGGAATGTATTTGATGAAGGCCTGGTCGTCCTTGCGCCGCCGCGGCCGCGCCTGCAGGGCTTCCTTGGGAACCGACAGCCGTGGCACCAGGGTCACGCCCATTCCCGCGGCCACCATGTGCTTGATCGTTTCCAGCGACGAGCCCTCGAAACTCTTGCGGATGCCTTCGGCGTCGCTGGAAAAGCGCGCGAACTCCGGGCAGACCTCGAGCACATGGTCGCGAAAGCAGTGGCCGGCGCCCAGCAGGAGCATGGTCTCGCTCTTGAGCTCTTCCGACGTGACGGTCTTTTTCGCGGCCAGCGGGTGGTGGCTGGGCACGGCCGCCAGGAACGGCTCGTCGTAGAGCTGGGCCACCGCCAGGCCGGTGTCGGGGAAGGGCTCGGCCATGATGGCGCAGTCGATGTCGCCGGTGCGCAGCATCTCCAGCAGCTTCACGGTGAAGTTCTCCTGCAGCATCAGCGGCATCTGCGGCGTGCGCGCGATCGCTTGCCGCACCAGGTCCGGCAGCAGGTAGGGGCCGATCGTGTAGATCACGCCCAGCTTGAGCGGCCCGGCCAGCGGGTCCTTGCCGCGCTTGGCGATCTCCTTGATGCTGGCGGCCTGTTCCAGCACGCTTTGTGCCTGGCGCACGATGTCCTCGCCCAGCGGCGTGACCGAGACTTCGTTGGCGCTGCGCTCGAACAGCTTGACCTCCAGCTCGTCTTCGAGCTTCTTGATCGCGACCGACAGCGTCGGCTGCGAGACGAAGCAGGCTTCGGCCGCCCGGCCGAAATGCTTCTCGCGCGCGACGGCGACGATGTATTTCAGCTCGGTCAGGGTCATGGGGAGGTTTTCGGGTCAGGCCTTGAGGTATTCCGATTTTCCACCCAACCAGCGTGCCGTGTGTTTGCGGGCCAGGTCGGGATGGCGATCGAGCATCAGCGGCGCCAGCTGCCGGGCCCAATCCAGCAGCGGGTGTCGCTGGCCAGGTCGGCAAATCGCAGCAGCGGCGCGCCCGACTGGCGCGCGCCCAGGAACTCGCCGGGGCCGCGGATGTCCAGGTCGCGGCGGGCGATCTCGAAGCCGTCCGCGGTTTCGACCATGGCCTTCAGCCGGGCCCGGGCCGTCTCGCCCAGCCGGCCGCCCTCGCCTGCCGAGTACAACAGGACGCAGGCCGACGCCGCCGCGCCGCGGCCGACGCGGCCGCGCAGCTGGTGCAGCTGCGACAGGCCGAAGCGCTCGGCGTGCTCGATCACCATCAGCGATGCGTTGGGCACGTCCACCCCGACCTCGATCACCGTGGTGGAGACCAGCACCGCCATCTGGCCGCCGGTGAACAGCGACATCACGGCCTTCTTTTCCGGCGGCCGGCATGCGGGAATGCAGCAGGCCCACCATCACGCCGGGCAGGGCGGCGCTCAGCGCCTCGTGCGTGGCCGTGGCGTTGGTCAGGTCCAGCGCCTCGCTTTCCTCGATCAGCGGGCAGACCCAGTAGACCTGGCGCCCCTGCGCCACCTGGGCGCGGATGCGCTGCGTCACCTCCTCGCGCCGGCTGTCCGCGATCAGCTTGGTCACCACCGGCGTGCGGCCCGGGCGGCAGCTCGTCGATGGTGGAGACATCCAGGTCCGCGTAGTAGCTCATGGCCAGCGTGCGCGGGATCGGCGTGGCCGACATCATCAGCAGGTGCGGTTCCTGCCCCTCCTCGTTCATCTTGGCGCGCAGCGCCAGGCGCTGCGCGACGCCGAAGCGGTGCTGCTCGTCGATGATGGCCAGGCCGAGGTTCCTGAACTGCACCTGCTCCTGGATCACGGCATGCGTGCCCACCACCAGCGCGGCCTCGCCGCTGGCCACCAGCGCCAGCATCTCGGCGCGCTCCTTCTTCTTCTGGCTGCCCGTCAGCCAGGCCACGCGCAGGCCGCGCGGCGCGAGCAGCGGCTCCAGCCAGCCGATCAGCTTGCGGAAATGCTGCTCCGCCAGGATTTCGGTGGGCGCCATCAGCGCGCACTGCCAGCCCGCGTCGATGGCGATGGCGGCCGCCAGCGCGGCCACCACCGTCTTGCCGGAGCCGACGTCGCCCTGCAGCAGCCGGTGCATCGGCACGCTGGCGCCCCAGGTCGCGCGCGATCTCCTCGCCCACGCGCCGCTGCGCCGCCGTGAGCTGGAACGGCAGCGCCGCCAGCAGCTGCTCGTGCAGGCCCTGCGGCCGCGCCGCCAGCGCGGGCGAGCGCAGCGCTTCGCGCTCGCGCTTGCTTTGCAGCTGCGACAGCTGCTGCGCCAGCAGCTCCTCGGCCTTCAGGCGCTGCCAGGCCGGATGGCTGCGGTCTTCCAGCGTGGCCAGCGACACGTCGGGCGCCGGGTGGTGCAGGAACGACAGCGCTTCGCGCAGGCCCCACACCGGCGGCCGCAGGGTCTGCGTCACGCCCGGCGGAAAGGTGTCGGAGAGGTCGGCCCGCGCCAGCGCGCCCAGCACGGCCTTGCGCAGGTAGGCCTGCGGCAGGGCCGGCCACGGTGGGGTAGACGGGGGTCAGCGCGCGCGGGCAGTTCGCCGCCGGCCGGCTTGAACGCGGGATGCACCATCTGCCAGCCGAGGAAGCCGCCCTTGAGTTCGCCGCGCAGCCGCAGGCGGGTGCCGACGGCCAGCGCCTTCTGCTGCGACGGATAGAAGCTGAAAAAGCGCAGCACGCAGGTGTCGCTGCCGTCGTCCACGGTGACCATCAGCTGGCGGCGCGGCCGGTACACGATTTCGCAGGCGGTCACCGTGGCTTCGATCTGCGCCGTGTCGCCTTCGCGCGCGTCGCGCAGCCGGACGATGCGCGTTTCGTCCTCGTAGCGCAGCGGCAGGTGCAGCGCCAGGTCGATGTCGCGCGCCAGGCCCAGCTTGATCAGGGCTTTCTGCGGCGCGGACAGGGCCTTGGCTTCGGGCATGGGACAATTCTGCCTTGTCCCTTGGAACGGGTCTCATGCAGCGCGGCCGCGATGCATTCCCATCCTGGCCCTCGCGGCGGCGCGCAGCGCTGACGCCCTCAAGAACGTGCGCAACTTCACCGTCGGCGATTTCGATTTCGCCCTGCCCCCCGAACTGATCGCCCAGCACCCGGCCGCCGAGCGCAGCGCCTCGCGCCTGCTCGATGGCACCGGGCCCGCGCCAGTCGACCGCATCTTCCGCGACCTGCCTGCCCTGCTCGAACCCGGCGACCTGCTGGTGTTCAACGACACCAAGGTCGTGAAGGCGCGCCTGTTCGGCGAGAAGCCCACCGGGCGGCAAGGTGGAGCTGCTGATCGAGCGCGTGCTGGCAGGAACGGGAGGTCGTGGCGCACATGAAGGTGAGCAAGAAGCCGCCCGTGGGCACCGTGCTGCGCATGCAGGGCGGGTTTACCGCGACCCTGCGGGGCCGCTGGCCCGACGAGGACGGGCCGCTGTTCCGCTTCACGCTGAGCGACGATCCCTACGCGCTGATGGAGCGCCATGGCCATGTGCCGCTGCCGCCCTACATCGAGCACGGCGACACGGCCGATGACGCCCGGCGCTACCAGACCGTCTTCGCCAGGCACCCCGGCGCGGTGGCCGCGCCGACCGCGGCGCTGCACTTCGACGAGGCGCTTGCTGGCGCAGCTGGACGCCCGCGGCATCGAGCGCGCCAGCGTCACGCTGCACGTGGGCGCCGGCACGTTCCAGCCGGTCAAGACCGAGAACATCGCCGAGCACAGGATGCACAGCGAGTGGTACGACGTGCCGCGCGCCGACGCAGGCACGCCATCGCCGCCACGCGCGCGCGCGGCGGCCGGGTGGTCGCCGTGGGCACGACCACGGTGCGCACGCTCGAATCCTGGGCGCGCGACCGGCCAGGCCAGCGGCGACACCAGCATCTTCATCACGCCCGGCTTCGAGTTCCGGGTGGTGGACCGGCTGGTGACCAACTTCCACCTGCCCCGCTCGACGCTGCTGATGCTGGTCAGCGCCTTCGCGGGCTACGATCACATCATGGACCTGTACCGCCACGCGATCGCACAGCGTTATCGCTTTTTCAGCTACGGCGACGCGATGCTGCTCGCCCGCACGGCCTGACCCCATGCTCTCATTCGAACTGCTCAAGACCGAGGGCCGCGCCCGCCGCGGCCGCCTGACCCTGAACCACGGCGTGGTCGAAACGCCGATCTTCATGCCGGTGGGCACCTACGGCACCGTCAAGGGCGTCACGCCGCGCTCGCTCGACGAGATGGGCGCGCAGATCATCCTGGGCAACACCTTCCACCTGTGGATGCGCCCGGGGCTGGACGTGCTCAAGCAGTTCGGCGGCCTGCATCGCTTCGAGCGCTGGGACAAGCCCATCCTCACCGACTCCGGCGGCTTCCAGGTCTGGAGCCTGGGCGAGATGCGCAAGATCAGCGAGGAAGGCGTGAAGTTCGCTTCGCCCGTCAACGGCGACAAGCTGTTCCTCACGCCCGAGATCTCGATGCAGATCCAGACCCTGCTGAACAGCGACATCGTGATGCAGTTCGACGAGTGCACGCCCTACGACACCAGGGGCCACATCACGACCGAGGCCGAGGCGCGCTTCTCGATGGAGCTGAGCCGGCGCTGGGCGCTGCGCTGCAAGGACGAATTCGCGCGGCTGGAGAACCCCAACGCCCTGTTCGGCATCGTGCAGGGCGGCATGTTCGAGCCCCTGCGCGAGGAATCGCTGGCGGCGCTGGTCGAGATGGACTTTCCCGGCTACGCCGTCGGCGGCGTCAGCGTCGGCGAACCCAAGGAGGAGATGCTGCGCATCATGGCGCACACGCCGCACCGCCTGCCCGCCGGCAAGCCGCGCTACCTGATGGGCGTGGGCACGCCGGAGGACCTGGTCGAAGGCGTGGCGCAGGGCGTGGACATGTTCGACTGCGTGATGCCCACGCGCAACGCGCGCAACGGCCACCTGTTCACGCGCTTCGGCGACCTGAAGATCCGCAACGCGCGCCACCGCACCGACGAGCGCCCGCTGGACGAGACCTGCACCTGCTACACGTGCAGGGGCAGCACGGGCCCCGACGGCGCCGTCGCGGGCGGCTTCTCGCGCGCCTACCTGCACCACCTGGAACGCTGCGGCGAGATGCTGGCGCCGATGCTCGCCAGCATCCACAACCTGCACTACTACCTGAACCTGATGCGGGAGATCCGCGAGGCACTGGATGAGGGCAGCTTCGCCGCCTACGCGCAACGCTTCAGGCTGGACCGCGCGCGCGGGGTCTGACGCTCAGGGCAGGCTGCCCGGCCCCGTCTGCAGCACACGCGAGGGCACGAAGTCCTGGCTGTCCGGGAAGTCCGGGCTGTCGCCCGCCATGCTGTCGCGTTCCATGCTCTGGGTCACGCGCGACAGGCGGTCCTCGAGCTCGGGGCGGCTCAGCAGCTGCTTGATCTGGACGCGCAGCTGGTTGCGCGTGCGGATCCAGTAGTCGGCGCGGCGCGTCTGGCGCGAGCGTTTCTCCGGCGACAGCGCCGTCGCGGCGAGCTTCTCGTCCGAGTTCATCGGCACGATCACCCAGCCGGCCGGCCCCTTGGCGGCCTCGAAGTGCTTCCACAGCGCGTCGTAGCTCGCGTACACCCGCTGCCCGGCGTCACGCGTGCGCTGGCTCCACTGGTAGGACCAGCCGTGCAGCCGGTGCGCCCCGGGGTGCAGGCCGATCAGGTGCAGGCCCCAGAAGCGGGCCAGCTCCTGCGCCACGCGCACCAGCAGCACCGAAGGCTTCCAGCCTTGCAGCGCCTGGCTGATTTCCATCGGGCTCGCGCGCAGCACCGGGTGGCGCTGGCCGCGCACGCCGCCGATCACCAGGCACGCGACACCCTCGACGCGGAACCTGCTGAAAGCCAGCACGCCCGCGTCCATCGGCTGCGGCTTGTGCTGGATGTCCGCGGAGCGCTGCAGGCTGAGCGTGAGCAGCATTTCCCCTTCGGGGCTCTGCGCCGGGGCCTGCTGCAGCTGCAGCCGCATGAAGTCGTAGCCGCGCGGCGGCGCCAGCTCGGCCAGCACCAGCGGCTGGCCAGCGGCGATCTTCTCGAACGCCTTGGCGTGAAAGCCGGTCTCCAGCCAGTCGAAGTGATCGATCAGCTGGACCACCCGTTCGGTGAAGCCCGTGCCACGGTGCACGTACGGCCGGATCGCGCGCAGGTACTCGCTTTCCACGTCCCGCATGATGCCGCGTGCGTGCAGTTCGAAGACCAGGTTCATCCAGCGGCGCAACGCCTTGCCGTGACCCAGCGTGGCGCGCAGCGCGCGCCAGACCAGGCGCGCGCGCGACGTGCCGCCGCCCTCGGCGCCCGGCTGCAGGGACCACTGGAAGCCTTGCCAGATGCCGGGCACGCGGTTGGGGAAATTGTTCGCCATGGGCTATCGAAACACGGTCAACACGCCGGTGTAGCCGTACAGGTGGTGGCGTGCGATCTCGCCGCCGGCGAAGAAACCCACCAGCGGCACTTCGCCCAGCGCGTGGCGCACGATCTGCAGCTCGGCGCTGGGGCCGCCGAAATGCGGGCCGCCGCGCCCGGCGCAGCTGACGTAGATGGCGCCGGCGATCCGGCGCGCCGGCGTGGGCGCGGCCTGGGCTTCCGGGGCGGCGAGCGCGGCGGCGACGGTTTGCGGCAGCTCCTCCGGCTCCAGCTCCTCGCGAATTTCGGCGCAGATGCGGATCAGGTCCGCGCGTGCGGCCTGCACATTGCGCTGGCAGAAGGCCATGCGCATGCCCGGGGCCACATGGTCGGCGATCGCCACGCCGCGCCGCGCCGGGTCCAGCCCGATGATGTGGCGCACCACCACGTCGGCGCCGAAGTTTCCCGTGCGCCCCACCGCGTCGGCTCCGGCCTGCGTGAGGCCCACCAGCGTCGCGCGCAGCGCCGTCATCGCCTGCTGCGGCTCGTCCAGCGAAATCCCGGTGTCGCGCAGCAGCACGTCCAGCGCCGGCTCGCCATCGAGTTCGGTGATCACATTGCCTTGGGCGGCGGTGATGATGCGTTGCGCGGCGACGGGCTGGCACCCCTGGGTCACGCGCGACACCAGCGAGACGCCTTCGCCGAACGCCACGCCCGAAAGCCCGCCGCGAAACACGCCGCCGGCCGCGCCGTGGCCCTTGATGTTGCCGTTGCCGCCCACGGCGAATTGCACGGCCTCGGTGCGGCTGGAAGAAAGGCCCCCGAACAGGTAACCGGTGGCGGTGCGGCCCGCCATCTCGGCGATCAGCTCGGCGACGTCGGGGGTGCCCGCGTCGGCGTGCACCAGCGCCGTGTAGGGCTCGAAACCCATGCCCTCGCCCACGGCCAGCGGAGCGACCCCCGAAAACACCCGGTACTGGTCGGGCGGGATGTCGCACAGCATGACGGCCAGGGCGGGCTCGTCGAAGTATTCGACGTTGGACGATGCGATTCCCACGCCGACGGTGCCCGACCAGTCGGTGATCTCGGGCAGCTCGGCGCCCAGGTGGTCCAGGATGTCGCGGGCGGCGGACGCGTAGTGGTCGGTGATGTACAGCAGGCCGAGCGTCGGCGCGTGCGCGTAGTCGGGCAGGGCCATCCGCGCGCGCAGTTGCGCGAGCACCAGCCCGGCGGCCATCTGCCACTGCGGATGGGTCGCGTGCCCGAACGGAAACAGCTTCATGGCGGCCGCCCGAGATGCCCTAGCGCGCGGCCGCCTTCTTGGCCGGGCGCCGGGCCGCAGCCTTGCGAGCGCCCCCGGCCATCGATTTCGTCGCGGCCTTGGCCATGCCGGTGGCCGTTTTCATGGCCTCCTTGGCCACGCCGCCGGCCATGTTCCTGGCGGTGGTCATCGCCGTCTGGCTGGCCGCGTCCTTCATCGCGGTGGCGGCGATCTGCTGGAACTGCTGGGTGAGGGCGCCCCACCACTGCAGCGGATCGACCACGCCTTGCGCCGCACCGGCCGCGGCCTTGGCGCTCTTTCGCGCTTTCGGCCCGGCAGCAGCGCCGGAGATGCTCTTTGCCGTCTCGGCTGCCATCTCCCCGGCCTTCTGCACACCGCCGAAGACGGTATCCGCCGCCTTGAGCTTGAGCGCATTGGCGACGTCGCCCATGTTGAAATTCATGCCCTTGAGCGTGGCCAGCGTCATCTTCTGCACTTCCAGCGCCTGGATGGTGGCGCCCAGCGCCTTGGAGTTCTGGTCCAGCCAGAAATGCACCGCCTTGAGCTCGCCGATGCGCTTTTCCAGCTCCTCGAGGTTCAGCGTGGGCGCGACCCAGTTGGACAGGTTGGGCATCTGGGGCAGCGTCTGCGAAGCGCCCTTGGCCAGGTTCTGGAGGAAGTCGAACCCGGGGACGAACTTGCCGAAACCGGAAATCTGGTTGTCGCTCATGGCCGCGCTCCACTGGAGTTGTCTTGTGATGACAGCTTACCCCAAGCGTTCGCGGCCGGCGCACCGCCCGTCTCAGTGTTTGTGCCCATCCGTCGGTGCGGCTGCGGCGCCGGGCGCGTGCGCGGCCACCGGCACCTTCAGCTCCAGCCGGTGCTCGGCGCCGCCGGCGTCGCGAAAGCGCAAGGTCAGCGGTATGGCGCTGCCCGTGGCCAGCGGCTGCTTCAATTCCATCAGCATGATGTGAAAGCCCCCGGGCTTGAGCTCGATGGTCCGGCCCGCGGGCAGGTCGAGCTTGTCGATCGCACGCATCCTCATGATGTCGCCTTCCATCTTCATCTCGTGCACTTCCGCCGTGCCCGCGACCGGCGTGGCGACGCCGGTCAACTGCATGGGCTGGGCCGCCGTGATCCTCATGAATGCGCCGGTGCCGGACTGGCCCGGCACCGAGCTGCGGGCCCAGGCGCCTTCCACTTTGGGCGGCATCGCGCCCTGGGCGGCGAACGCCGCAGTTTGCAGGGCCATCAGGGCTGTGGAGGCGAGCAGGAAAGGGAGGTAGGTTTTCATGGATTTCGGCTTGGCGCCACTGCGCCGTCAACAAGATGGATGGAAAGGCTTCCGGCGCCGCTGCGGCGCCGTGACGTGTGAATGGTTTCTCCGACACCGCTGCGTGGCAGGCGCAGCGAATGCCGGTTCAGGCGAGCGGGCGGCACGGCGGCCCGCGCGCCGGCGGCGGGGCGGACGTGATCGCGACGCCGCACGCAGCGGCAACGGCCTGCGGTGCCGGATCCGGCGCCGGCAGGAACGTGGCCGCTGCGGCCTGCAGCGGCGGCGCGGCGACGGGAACGCACAACGGGCAATCCAGTGCATGGGGGCCGCCCGTCTTGCCGCCGGCCTCACCGGAGGACAGCAGCTTCACGGCGCTGCCCGAGCAGATCAGCTCGACGGCCTGCGGCTTGAACACGGGCGAGGCGATGGCCACGCCGAGCACCAACGCGAACCACGCCAGCACGAGGCGTGCGAGGCGAGTGGCGGTGCGCAGGTTTTGCATCGCCGGATTATCGCCGTGTGCAGTTGGCGGGTCAGAACCGCGGCGGCCGCCTTTCGCGCAGCGACGCGATGCCTTCCTTCACGTCGGGCCCGGCGAAGCCCATGAACTCCAGCGCGAGCGAGGTGTCGAAGGCCGGCCCGGCCTGTCGCAGCCAGTTGTTGAGCGAGTACTTGGTCCAGCGGATGGCGCTTTGGGAGCCCAGCGCCAGCCTGTCTGCGATCTCGTAGGCCCGCGGCAGCAATTGCGCCTCGTCCACCGCCAGCGAGACCAGGCCGATGCGCTCGGCCTCCTCGCCGGTCACCGCTTCGCACAGCATCAAGTAGTACTTGGCCTTGGCCAGGCCGCACAGCAGCGGCCAGACGATGGCGGCATGGTCGCCTGCCGCCACGCCGAGCCGGGTGTGGCCGTCGACGATCTTGGCGCCGCGCGACGCGATCGAGATATCGGCCAGCAGGCCGGCCACGAGCCCCGCACCCACGGCCGGGCCGTGCAGCGCGCTGACGATGGGCTTGTCGCAATTGATGACGTTGTAGACCAGGTCGCGCGCCTCCTTCCACACGCGCGAGCGCACTTCGAAATCGGCGGCCATGTCCTCGACCAGCGCCAGGTCCCCCCCGCCCGAGAAGCCCAGGCCCTCGCCGCGCAGCACGGCGCAGCGCACCGTGTCGTCGGCGCCCACGTCGCGCCAGATTTGCGCGAGTTCGCGGTGGCCGTCATGCCCGGCAGTGGGCAGCTTGCCGTTGAGCGCCCTCATCTGGATGTCGAGCACGGTGCCGTCGGGGCCGCGGCGGGTGATCGCCAGGGTGCGGTAACTGGAATAGTCCATCGTTGGCTCGCCGGTTGATTTCGCTGAAGAGGACGAGAGCTTATTCCAGCCCGCAGAGCCCCGCAGGGGCGGCGGACTTTCCCATGCGGGCGTAGGCGCCGTCCTACGCTGTCAAGCGTCCGGCCTGCCTAGTGCCCGGCAGCAGGCCCTGATAGGGTAAGGCACGATGAACCTTGTGGACATTCTCTGCCCCTCTTCCTGCGCGCTGTTCCTCGATTTCGACGGAAGCCTCGTGGACTTGGCGCCGCAACCCGAGGCGGTGATCGTCCCTTCAGGGCTCATCGGCACCCTCGGCGCGCTGAGCAGCCATCTCGGCGGCGCCCTGGCGATGATTTCCGGGCGCCCCATCGCGCAGATCGACGCCTTCCTGCACCCGTTGCGGCTGCCGGTCGCGGGCGTTCACGGTGCCGAGCGGCGCGGCTTCGACGGGGCCGTCACGCTGCTGACGACCCACCCCCTGCAGCGCGTCGAGGAGGCCGCGGCGGCGCTCGCCGAGCGGCACCCGCAGCTGCGTGTCGAGAACAAGCGCGGCTCCGTCGCGTTGCACTACCGCCAGGCGCCCGAGCTCGAAGCGGAATGCCTGCAAGCGATGCAGGCCGCCGTGGACGAGTCGCCGGGGCTGACCCTGATGCGCGGCAAGATGGTCGCGGAAGCCAAGCCCGGCGGCGCCAGCAAGGGCCAGGCGATCGAACAATTCCTGCGCGAGGCGCCGTTCGCTGGCCGCACACCGGTGTTCATCGGCGACGACTTCACCGACGAGGTCGGCTTTTCCACCGTGCAGCGCCTGCGCGGCCTGGGCGTGAAGGTGGGAGAAGGCCCCACCGTCGCGTGGCAGCGCCTCGCGTCGCCCGCGGTCCTGCGCGACCAATTGCAGGCGGCTGTGGCCGCCCGGGCCGGAAAGGTCAGTGCATGAACGCCGGGATGCCCGCCGCCGCGCCTTCGCTCAATCTCGGCGTCATCGGCAACTGCGCCTACAGCGCCCTCGTCGACGAGCGCGGCCGCATCGTCTGGTGCTGCCTGCCCCGCTTCGACGGCGACCCCGTGTTCAATGCGCTGCTCGACCCGAGCGAGAACGGCGGCGCCTGGGCGATCGAGATCGAGGACTTCGAGCGCAGCGAGCAGGAGTACAAGCCCAACACCGCGGTCCTGCACACCCGCCTTTACGACCGGCAGGGCCAGGGCATCGAGATCACCGACTTCGCGCCGCGCTTCACCAGCCGCGACCGGATGTTCCGCCCGCTGACGCTGATCCGGCGCGTCAAGGTGCTGTCCGGCACGCCGCGCATCCGCGTGGTGGTGCGGCCGCGCTTCGACTGGGGGCGCCAGCAGCCCACGCTCACCCAGGGCAGCCACAACATCCGTTACGTCGGCTCGCCGCAAACGCTGCGCCTGACCAGCGACGCGCCGCTGAACTATGTGCTGGCGGAGACTTTCTTCGTGGCCGACCGCCAGATCAACTTCATCCTCGGCCCCGACGAGACCCTGATGGGCGGCATCGAGGAAACCGCCCGCATGTTCGAGCAGGAGACGGTGGCCTACTGGACCACGTGGGTGCGGCGGCTGGCGATCCCGCTGGAGTGGCAGGAGGCGGTCATCCGCGCCGCCATCACGCTCAAGCTCTCGCTGTTCGAGGACACCGGCGCCATCATCGCCGCCATGACCACCAGCATCCCGGAGGCGCCCGGCAGCGGCCGCAACTGGGACTACCGCTACTGCTGGCTGCGGGACGCCTTCTTCGTGGTGCGCGCGCTCAACAGCCTGTCCGAAGTCGGCACGATGGAAGACTACCTGCGCTGGCTCAACAACATCGTCGTGCGCTCGCGCGGCGGCCATATCCAGCCGCTCTACGGCATCGGCCAGGAAGAGCGGCTCCCCGAGGCGATCCTCGGGCACCTGCCGGGCTACCGGGGCCAGGGCCCGGTGCGCGTGGGCAACCAGGCGCAGGAACATTTCCAGCACGACGTGTACGGCAACATCATCCTGGGCGCCGCCCAATCCTTCCACGACCATCGCCTGTTCCGGCGCGCCGGCAAGGTCGAGTTCGGCTACCTCGAAGCCGTGGGCGAGCAGGCCTTTCGCGTCTACGACCAGCCCGACGCGGGCATGTGGGAGCTGCGCACGCGCGCGCGCGTGCACACCTCGTCGGCGCTCATGAGCTGGGCCGCCTGCGACCGGCTGGCCAAGGTGGCGGCGGCGCTGCAGATGCCCGATCGCATCCGCCACTGGCGCGAGCGCGCCGACGTGATCCGCGAGCGCATCCTGCGCGAGGCCTGGAGCGACCAGCGCCAGGCCTTTGCCGAGAGCTTCGGCGGGCGCGACCTGGACGCCAGCGCGCTGTTGATGGCCGAGGTCGGCTTCATCGACCCGCACGACGCGCGCTTCGTCGCGACGGTCGACGCGCTGGAGCAGTCCCTGTGCGACGGCCCCTACATGCGCCGCTACGAGGCGCCCGACGACTTCGGCAAGCCGGAAACGGCCTTCAACATCTGCACGTTCTGGCGCATCGACGCGCTGGCGCGCATCGGGCGCAAGGGCCAGGCGCGGGAGATCTTCGAGGTCATGCTGGCCAGCCGCAACCCGCTGGGCCTGTTGTCGGAGGACACGCACCCGGTGACCGGCGAGATGTGGGGCAACTTCCCGCAGACCTATTCGATGGTCGGGCTGATCAACGCCGCGGTCCGCCTTTCGGCGCCGTGGGACACCGTGATCTAGGCGAGGCATCGCATGTCACGCCTGGTCGTTGTCTCCAACCGCCTCGCCGACCCGCGCAAGACCGCGGCAGGCGGCCTCGCCGTGGCGCTGGCCGAAGTCCTGAACAACACGGGCGGGCTGTGGTTCGGCTGGAGCGGCAAGATCGTCGAGGCGGCCGACGGCGGCGTGCCCGGCGAGGGGGCGATGCACACCCAGCAGGCCGGGCCGGTGAAGCTGGTGACGATCGACCTGTGCCGCGAGGATCACGACTCCTACTACCTGGGCTACTCCAACGGCGTGCTGTGGCCGGTCTTCCATTACCGGCTCGACCTGGCCGATTTCGACGCCGGCTACATCACCGGGTACCGGCGCGTGAACCAGCTGTTCGCGCGCAAGCTCGCACCGCTGCTGCGCGAGGACGACATCATCTGGGTGCACGACTACCACCTGATCCCGCTGGCGGCCGAACTGCGCGCGCTGGGCTGCAACCAGCGCATCGGCTTCTTCCTGCACATCCCGTTGCCGCCGCCGCTGATCCTGGCCGCCATCCCCGGGCACGACTGGCTGATTCGGGCCCTCTTCGCCTACGACCTGGTGGGCTTCCAGAGCCGGGCCGACCATGCGCACTTCTGCAGCTACGTGCAAAGCGAGGCGCATGCCCAGAACATGGGTGAGGGGCGCTGGCGCGCGTTCAACCGCACGGTTCACGCGGGGCCGTTCCCGATCGGCATCGACGTGGAAGAGTTCACTTCTCTCACGAACGCCACCGAAGGGCGCGAGATGTACCAGCGCATGCGCCGCGAGTATTCGCGCCGCAAGCTGCTGGTGGGCGTGGACCGGCTCGACTATTCGAAGGGCCTGCCCCAGCGCATGCGCGCGTTTCGCGAACTGCTCGCGCGCAACCCCGAGACGCACCGGAGCGCGACGCTGATCCAGATCGCCTCGCCCAGCCGCGAGGATGTCAGCGCCTATGGGGACATCCTGCACGAGCTGGAGAGCCTGTGCGGCTCGATCAACGGCAATTTCGGCGAGCTGGACTGGATGCCGGTGCGCTACATGCACCGCACGGTCGCGCGGGCACGCCTGCCCGGGCTGTACCGCGCAAGCCGGGTCGCGCTGGTCACGCCGCTGCGCGACGGCATGAACCTGGTCGCCAAGGAATTCGTGGTGGCGCAGGACCCCGAGGACCCGGGCGTGCTGGTGCTCTCGCGCTTCGCCGGGGCCGCCGAGCAGATGCGCGAGGCGCTGCTGGTGAACCCCTACGACACGGAAGCCACGGCCAGCGCCATCCACCTGGCGCTGCAGATGCCGCTGGAAGAAAGGCGCGAGCGGCACGAGGCGCTGATGAAGACCATGCGGCGCTTCGATGTGCACTGGTGGTGCGACACCTTCCTGGAGACCCTGGCCAAGGCCAAGTCGGAAGAGACCGGCACGCTCTGGCTGCGTCTATAGCCGGGCCAGGGTGGCCGTGTCCTGCTGGCCGGCGAAGTACTTCCGCAGGCATTCACCGAACACGGGCTCCTCGGGCGCGGCGCGATGGAACAGCGTCATCGAGGAGTGGAACTTGAGGTCGTCCGGCGAGCCGAAGATGTCGTGCACGGTCTTGCCCGGCACGGCCAGCACCAACGCGCTGCATTCACGCAGCCTGGCGCCCAGGACGGGGTGCGCCAGATAGGCGCGCGCCTCGTCCAGTGAAGAGATGGCATAACGCTGCGCCATGGCGCTGTGCCCGAGGCCTTCGATCTGGGGAAACACGAACCACATCCAGTGGCTGGCTTTGCGGCCGGCGCGCAATTCCGACAGCGCCTGCTCGTAGACAGGTGCCTGGGCGTCGACAAATCGAGCGAGCCGGTACGTGTCCATCAACGCCTGCCCGGCGGTTGCTCGACCGGACTCGCCAGCCTTGCCGACTGCCGCGCGTCCGCGGCGTCCCTGAATCGTTGATGGATTTGCTCCGCAGTCAATGGCGGGGTCGGTGCGCTCGGTGTCGGATCGCCCTTCCGCGTGTCAAGGAAGGTCCTCAACGGTTCAGTGGGAAGGTTGCTGGTGCGCGGTGCCGCGCCCTTCGCGGCGCTTGCTGCGCTTGTTGCGCTTGCTGCACTTGCTGCTGGTCGAGTCTGGGCGTCCGGAACAGGATCGGCGGCGCTTCGACGCCTATCTTGCAGACCGTCACGCACAAGAACGAGCACGGCGAGAACTGCCGCGGCCGCGCACGCCGCGGTCGTCAGGCGCACGGCCAGCCTCATTGGCCGGCGGGCCGGGATGCTGCCATCCCACTCAGCTGCATCGTGAAGTCCTTGAAGGCACTCTGCACCTTCTTGACCGCGCCGGTCGCGCTGACAAATCCTGTTCCAACCAGCCCCGACAGGTAGTCGCTGCCCCGGTCATCGTTGTCAGCGTCCAGATGAACCCAGTAGTACCCCTTGACGAACGGCATCGCGTACAGGGTCCGGACCGTCCCGTCCGCCCACTCGTACTGACTTTGACGAGTGAGTCCGTCATGCCAGTAGAAGCCGCCGGCGATGCCATAGTCTTCCGCCATGGAGCTGTAGCCCGTTTCCCCGAGATAGATGGGTACCTGCGCAATCTTGTAAGTGTCCTGCAGGACTTCCTGAAAGCGCTGCAGATCGATAGGCGCGAAAGTCGTCCCGTACTGCATTTCCAGGCCGATGAAGTCGTGATGGATGTTGTTCCTGGCCATATAGGCGATGAGATCCATCCCTGACAGGTAGTTGGGATTCTCGACCAGGTTCATCTGGTAGGACACGTAGGCGGCGGCGCTGCCGTAATAACCGAAAGGGGTGTTGGGGGCGGCCGCTCTCGCGCCATTCAGGGCCTGCCTGGCAAGTTCCGCTGCCTGCTCGATCGTGATCCCTCGCGTGTCTAACTCCAGTTCTGACGTAGGGTAGTAGAGAGAGATGCGGGAGCCATAGTGGGCGACCACTGCGCGCGCATTTTCGTAGTAAAGGCTCTTGAGGGCTTCAAAACCCAGGTCTTGTGCCCACGCCGGCAGGGAGCCCTTGTTGCCATTGATGTTCAGCGCTATCTTGAAACCCCTGGCCTGCGCACGATCGACCTGGTAATCGAGGGCGGAAAAATCGTAGACGCCCGGCCTGGGCGAAGTTGCCGCCCAGGGGACGACCGTGTAGACGCTGGCGAACCCGGCCTCCTTGGCGGCGTTGTACCCGGCCACATAGACAAATCGGTCGTCGGTCCAGCTCCCGAATCCCTCGTAGTTGAGGTCGAAATCCGGGCGTGGGCCGTTCGCAGCAAGCCATGCGGCGCTCGCATCAAGGACAAGTTGTTCCTTCAAGGGCATGACGGACGACAGGGCCGCGTACGAAGCCAGAGCCCTCGCCGATCCCTCAGGCGCGTTCCTGGCAGCGTCGATTGCCGCGCTGGCTTGCGAGAGCAGCTGTTGCGTCGATGCTGACGGTGAGGCCGCCGCCGGAAGCCTTCGGGCCTGCTGGTATTCGCTCAAAGCGAAGTCGTATGGCAGCTCCAACTTCAGCGGCTGATCCCCACTGATCACGTAGCCGGACCCTTCGGCATCCGCTCGCATGAACACGGTGCCGATCACCGAAGCCTTCCACAGCGCAGTGAAATAGAAGCGCTCATTCCTGGGCACGTCCATCGCGATGTAATTGATGCCGTCGACATTCGCCGGCGAGATCTGGGAACCTATCTGCGCCGCTGCCGGAGGCTTGCCCATCTGGAAGATGCCGAAGTTGGCGTATTGCGACCAGCGATTGAGCACATAGTGCGTGAAATTCACAAAATCCTGGATGCTGGCCGCACTGCCATCCGGATTCCAGGCCCGGATCAGCACCTTGCCCCTGTAGGCGGACACGGGCTGGGTGCCTTCCCATGCGATGACGGCAGCCGCGAAATCTGCCAGTGATCCGACTTGGATGATTTGATTGTCCGAGACCGGTCCCAGCAAATAGACCCCGTCGTCTTCGCCCACAGCCAGGAAATTGCCGCTCGGGTAATGGCGATAGTCGTACTGCAGGTACTGGTCGGCCACGGGCGTTCCGGCAAACAGCGCGGGATACGTGGCCGCGGCCCAGGTGAACAGTTCACCGTGCGTGATCGCATATGAACTTGTCCAGGCGGCTAGAAGGGCCAACGAAACAAGAAGCTGCCTGATCGCTCGCATGTTTTTATCCCTATGCAAGCGTGCGATTCAAGCGTAGATCGATCGAGCTGTCAAACAGCTCGCACACGCGCGCGCGGTCTCAGCGCTTCTTGTTCAGCGGCGCGATCTTCTGGTCGATGGCGCCGAACACGCTTTGGCCGTCGCGCCCCTTCACCTCGATCCTGATCGTGTCGCCGAACTTCATGTAGGCGGTGGCGGGCTTGCCGTCCAGGATGGTTTCGATCGCGCGCTTCTCGGCGATGCAGCTGTAGCCCTTGGTCCACTCCTTCTTGCCGTCGACCTCGGTCGCGCGGTTGCTCACGGTGCCGGAGCCGACGATGCTGCCGGCGCGCACGTTGCGGGTCTTGCAGATGTGGGCGATCAGCTGGCCGAAGTGGAAGGTCATCTCCTTGCCGGCGTCGCACATGCCCACGGTCCGGCCGTTCCAGACGCTCTGCACGGTCAGGTGCAGGCGTCCCTGGTCCCAGGCGTCGCCGAGTTCGTCCAGCGTCACCGCCACCGGGCCGAAGGCCGTGGCCGGCTTGCTCTGGAAGAAGCCGAAGCCCTTGGCCAGTTCGTCGGGAATCAGGTTGCGCAGGCTGACGTCGTTGGCCAGCATCACCAGGCGAATCCCTTCGAGCGCCTGCTCGGGCGTCGCCGTCATGGGCACGTCGCCGGTGACCACCGCCACCTCGGCCTCGAAGTCGATGCCGTATTCCTCGCTGGGCACCACGACGTCGTCCACCGGCCCGAGGAAGTCGTCGCTGCCGCCCTGGTACATCAGCGGCTCGGTGTAGTAATTGGCCGGCACTTCGGCGTTGCGCGCGAGGCGCACCAGCTCCACGTGGTTGATGTAGGCCGAGCCGTCGGCCCACTGGTAGGCGCGCGGCAGCGGCGCCATGCATTGCGCCGGATCGAACGGGAACGCATGGCGCGCCTTGCCGCCGTTGAGCGTCTCGTACAGGTCCTGCAATTGGGGCGACAGGAAGCCCCAGTCGTCCAGCACCTGCTGCAGCCGGTCGGCGATGCCGGTCGCATAATGGGCCGTGCCCAGGTCGCGCGAGACCACGACCAGTTGCCCGTCGCGCGAGCCGTCTTTGTAGGTGGCGAGCTTCATCCGAATTGCCCCGGGAAGTTGAATGCGCTAGAGTCCGTAGACGTTACGCATTGTGAAATGAATTTACCTAATCGTAATTCTACAGGAAGCCCCGGGGCATGAAGGAGCGCGCCGGCATCCAGTCGGTCGAAGTCGGCTTCGCCCTGCTGCAGGTCCTCTCCCAGGCCCCCGGCCCCCTGATGCTGCGCGACCTCGCGGCCGCGGCCGGCATGAGCGCGGCCAAGGCGCATCGCTACCTCGTGAGTTTCCAGCGCCTGCAACTGGTGGTCCAGGACGCGGGCAGCACGCGCTACGACCTGGGCCCGGCGGCGCTCAAGCTGGGGCTGGCGTCGCTGTCGCGGCTGGATGCCGTCAAGCTCGCACGCGAGCGGATCGCGCCGCTGATGGAGCAGGTCGGGCACACCCTCGCGCTGGCCGTGTGGGGCAACCACGGGCCGACCATCGTGCACTGGGAGGAGTCGCCCCAGGCCGTCACCGTCAACCTGCGCCTGGGCGACGTCATGCCCCTGTTGTCATCCGCCACCGGTCGCTGCTTCGCCGCCTACCTTTCCCGGGATGCGATCACGCCGCTGCTCAAGGACGAGATCGCGCGGGGCCAGAAGCAGGGCCGCAGCGACGTGCCCGCCACGCTGGCCGAGGCCCGCTCGCTGCTCGAGGAGGTGCGCCGCCGCGGCTCGGCCCGGGTGGTCGATACCCTGCTGCCCGGCATCGTCGGCTTCTGCGCGCCGGTGTTCGATTCCGACGGCCACATCGCGCTGGGCATGGTCGCGCTCGGGCCGTCCGGCACGTTCGACCCCCAATGGGGCGGCGCCGTCGACAAGCCGCTGCGCGCGGCCGCCGGCCAGTTGTCCAGCGACCTGGGGTTTCGCGGATGAGCCAGGGCACGGCCCGCGGCCGATGGCTGGTGGCGCTGGCAGTGGTGGTGCTGGCAGGGCATGTGCTGCTGCTGCGGCCGCCGCAACGAATCGGTGCGTGCGCCGGAGCCTCGGGCGCGCCCGTTCCTCACGCGCACGGTCGCCATGGACCTGGCGCCGGCGGCCGTCCCTGCCATCTTCGAGCCGGCGGCGGTGCGTCCACCCAGGCGGACCCCGGTTGCAGCGGTATCCCAACGGGCCCGTCCGGCCCCGGTGATGGCCGCCGCCAGCCCGGCCCGGACCGAGCCAGCGCGCCCTGCGCCCGAAAACCCTGCGCTGGCAGCTGCACCGACGCCGCCGCCCTCGCCGACGCCGGAAGCCGCCCCGCAGGCCGCGGCCTTTCGCATTCCCGGCTCGGTGCGCCTGCAGTACCGGGTCAACCTCCAGATTCGCGGCCAGGCCTGGCAGGCCCGCAGCCAGCTGGCGTGGCGGCACGATGGCGACAGCTATGACGCCAGGCTGGAGGTGAGCGCGCCGCTGCTGCCCACCCGGTGGCAGCGCAGCACCGGCCGCATCACGGCCGAGGGCCTGGCCCCGCTGCGCTTTGCCGACAAGGGCCGAAGCGAGGAGGCCACGCATTTCGAGCGCGATAAAGGCAAGGTGACCTTTTCCAGCAACCGCCCCGACGCGCCCCTGCTGGCCGGCGCCCAGGACCGCCTGAGCGTGCTGCTGCAGCTCGGCGCCATGATCGCGGGCGAACCGGCGAAGTTTCCCCCCGGCACGACGATCACCCTCCAGACCGCCGGCACGCACGATTCCGAGCCCTGGCTGTTCACGGTCGAGGGCCGGGAAACCCTGCAGCTGCCGGGTGGACAGGTCGAGGGCTTGAAGCTCATCCGCAATCCGCGCAAGGAGTTCGACCTGAAAGTAGAACTTTGGCTCGCTCCCGGCATGGACTACGTCCCCGTGCGCCTGCGTCTTACACAGCCGAACGGTGATTGGGTCGACCAGCAGTGGTCCTCCACCGACAAGGGGTGAGCTGCCAAGTGCCTAGCCTTTGAAGCGTGGGAGGTCCTCAGCGTTTGCCCGGTCCACCTTGAAACCGGCCCAGACGTTGCCAGATAACCAGGCAGAAGGATGACGCAAATGCAAATGCTCTATGACTCCGAGACGTTCGTCGTCGTGCACATGCAGGCCAATGAACCCGCAGAGGGTGAAGTGGCCCCCCGCATCGCGCGCCACGGATTCGAGATCGTCGACAAACGCTCCAACAAGGAGGTTTACCTCGACGGCACGTGGGCGGACGCTTTCCAGCGGCAGATCAATGCCTGGCAACTGAACACCCCCACGCAGGAAGAAGTCGAGGAGACGCTCGACGGCTACGCCGAACTGGCGCAAAACCCGCTGGTCATGCACTGACCTTCCGCCCGCGCTGAAGGCCCCGTGCCTTCAGCGCAGGAAACCCCACCGATACAACGGTTCCACCAGCATCAGCACCGCCACCAGGCGGCAGACCTGGAAAGCAGTCACCACCGGCACCCCCAGCTGCAACACCTTGGCCGTGATGGCCATCTCCGCGATCCCGCCCGGCGAGGTCCCCAGGATCAGAGTCGCCCAGTGCAACCCCGTTGCCCAAGCCAGCAGGACGGCAAACGCCGCGCACAAGCCGATCATCCCCAGCGTCCCCGCCGCCACCGACCCCAGCCAGCGCGGCGCAGTGCGCATGAAACCCGCCGAGAAGCGCACCCCCAGGCTGACGCCGATCAGCAACTGGGCCGTGTTGGTCAGCCATTGCGGCATGGCCGACAGCTCGATGCCGGCCATGGTCAGCCCCATCGCCACCAACAAGGCGCCGATGAACCAGGGGTTGGCGCGGCCGGTGCGCTGCATGAGCTTCGCGCCGGCGAGAGCCGCCATTCCCAGCACGGCCAACCCGCCCCAGTGCACGACCCGCGCGCCCGGCAGGGTCGGGTCCAGCCCGTGAAGCCCCGCCAGCGTGAAGCCGAACGGCACCACCAGCGTCACGATCAGCAGGCGCAGGCTGTGGGCCGCCGCCACCAGGTCGGTGCGCGCGCCTGCCCGCTCGGCCAGCAGCGTCATCTCCGACGCGCCGCCGATGGCGCCGGCGAAATAGCTGGTGGCACGCTGCTGCGCGGGCGTGCCCCCGAAGCGGCCGGCCTGCGCGCGGTGCAGCCAGTGGCCGAAGGCCCATCCCAGGCCCAGCGCCCAGGCGATCGCCAGCACGATGGCCCACCACAGGCTCGCCACCAGGGCCGTGACCTGGGGCGTGAAATACAGGCCCAGCGCCGTGCCGATGATGGCCTGCCCGGCATTGCGAAACGGCCCGAAACTGCGCGTCGGCTGGCCCAGCATCGAGGCAACCCCGGTGGCCAGCAGCGGCCCGATCATCCAGGGCAGCGGCGTGCGCAGCCACCGGCACAGCAGCGCCGCGGCGAGCGCCAGCAGCAGGGTCATGCCGACACGGGCGGGAAAGGTCTTGGTCATTCGGCGGTGCGTGCTGTGGCTTAGTATCGTTGCATGCGTCGTCGAATCCCCGCCATCGTCCTGCTGTTGTCGCTGGCCGCCTGCGCGTCGCGAACGGCGATGCCCGACATCGGCGAACGCGTGGCCGCGCTGATGCCGGCCGACGCCCTCCTGCTCGGCGAGCAGCACGACGCCGAGGAGCACCAGGCATGGCACCGCGACGCCATCGGCCTGCTGGCTGCACGCGGCCTGCTGGCCGCGGTCGCACTCGAAATGGCGCCGCAGGGCCGCACCACGGCAGCGTTGCCGCGCGATGCTTCGGAAGCCGATGTCAGGTCCGCGCTGGGCTGGGACGAAGCCGGCTGGCCCTGGCCCGCCTATGGGCCTGCCGTGATGGCCGCGGTCCGGGCGGGCGTTCCCGCGATCGGCGCCAACCTGCAGCGCTCGCAGCTGCGCGCGGCGATGTCCGACGGCGGGCTCGACAGCGCGGTCGCCGCGCCGGTGCTGCTGGCCCAGCGCGAGGCGGTGCGCGCCGGCCATTGCGACCTGCTGCCCGAAGCCCAGGTCGCGCCCGATGGCGCGGGTGCAGATCGCCAGGGACCGCGCGATGGCGCGGGCCGTGGCGGAGGCGGCCGTGCCGGGAAAGACCGTGGTGCTGCTGGCCGGCGCGCGGCACGTGGACGAAACGCTGGGCGTGCCGCTGCACCTGCCTGCCGGCCTGCGGGCGCGATCCGAACGGCTGCCGGAACAGCCGCCGAAGAAGGATTACTGCGAGCAGCTGCGCCAGCAGTGGAAGGCCAGGCCCTAGGCGCTCTTCCTCACGGCATCGGCGAGCGTGCCCACCAGCTGCTCGATGTGCGACTTCTCCGCGATGTAGGGCGGTGCGATCACCAGCACGTCGCCGGCAGGGCGAACCAGCGCGCCGTTGTGGAAGCAGTCGACGAAGATGTCGTAGCCGCGCTTGCCGGGCGTGCCCGCGATCGGCGCCAGTTCCACCGCGGCGGCCATGCCCAGGCTGCGGATGCCGATCACGTTGGGCAGGCCCTTGAACGTGCTGTGGAACGCGTCGCCCAGCAGCTTGCCCATCTCGCCGGCGCGCTGGAACAGGTTTTCCTCGCGGTACAGCTGCAGCGTGGCGATGGCGGCGGCGCAGGCGACCGGGTGGCCCGAGTAGGTGTAGCCGTGGAAGAACTCGATGACGTGTTCGGGCGCCTCGGTCTTCATCATCGCGTCGTACAGCTTGTCGCGGCAGATCACGCCGCCCAGGGGGATCACGCCGTTGGTGACGCACTTGGCGAAATTCAGCATGTCGGGCACGACGCCGTAATAGTCGGCCGCGAAGTTGGTGCCCATGCGGCCGAAGCCGGTGATGACCTCGTCGAAGATCAGCAGGATGCCGTGCTTGTCGCAGATCTCGCGCAGGCGCTTGAGGTAGCCCTGCGGCGGCAGGTACCAGCCGGCGCTGCCGGCCACCGGCTCGACGATGATTGCCGCCACGTTGCTCGGGTCATGCAGCGGCAGGATGCGGGTCTCCAGTTCCAGCAACGGGTCTTCCTTCCACACCGGCTCCTTGTTGTGGATGTACGCGTTGTCGACCGGGTCGTGGATGAAGCGCATGTGGTCCACGCGCGGCAGGAAGGCGCTGCCGTACACCTTGCGGTTGGCCGGGATGCCGCCGACGCTCATGCCGCCGAAGCCCACGCCGTGGTAGCCCTTCTCGCGGCCGATGAACACGTTGCGATGGCCTTCGCCGCGGGCGCGGTGGTAGGCCAGGGCGACCTTCAGCGAGGTGTCGGCCGCCTCCGAACCGGAATTGCAGAACAGCACCTTGTTCAGGTCGCCGGGCGCCATCGCAGCGATCATCTCGGCGGCCTTGAAGGCCTGGTCGTTCGACGCCTGGAAAGCGGTGGCGTAGTCCAGCGTGTCCAGCTGCTTCTTGATCGCCTCGTTGATCGGCTTGCGGTTGTGGCCCGCGCCCACGCACCACAGGCTGGAAATGCCGTCCACCACCTTCTTGCCGTCATGGGTGGTGAAGTTCATGCCCTCGGCGGCCACGAAGACGCGCGGGTCCTTGCGGAACGCCCGGTTGGGGGTGAAGGGCAACCAGTGGTTGTCCATGGAAAAGTCGTTGTAGGCCATGGCGTGCTCCGATCGATGCTGCAAGCAGCCATTTTGGCACCGGCGGGCGGCCCGTGCACCCCGCGCGCCTGTCCTGCGACAATTCATTCCCTATGAACCGAGCTTATATCCTCACCCTCTCCTGCCCCGACCGGACGGGCATCGTCCACGCCGTTTCGGGTTTTCTCCTCGAGCGCGGCGGCAACATCGAGGAGGCGGCGCAGTACAACGACCACGCCACGGGCCTGTTCTTCATGCGCGTGCAGTTCGCCTGCGACCAGCTCACTTTCGAAGACCTGAAGACCCAGCTGAAGTTCTTCGCCGAGCCGTTCAACATGGCCTGGAAGCTGCACCCGACCACGCAGCCGATGCGCACGGTGATCATGGTGAGCAAGGAAGGCCATTGCCTGAACGACCTGCTGTTCCGCTGGAAGAGCGGCCTGCTGCGCCTGGACGTGGCCGCGATCATTTCCAACCACCGCGACTTCTACCAGCTGGCCGCCGGCTACAACGTGCCGTTCCACCACATTCCCGTCACGGCCGCCACCAAGGCCCAGGTCGAGGCCCGCCAGCTCGAGATCATCGAGGCCGAAGGCGCCGAGCTGGTAGTGCTGGCGCGCTACATGCAAATCCTGTCGAACGACCTGTGCGGCAAGCTGGCCGGGCGCGCGATCAACATCCACCATTCGTTCCTGCCCAGCTTCAAGGGCGCCAAGCCGTATTACCAGGCGCACGACCGCGGCGTGAAGCTGATCGGCGCGACCGCGCATTACGTCACGGCCGACCTCGACGAAGGCCCGATCATCGAGCAGGACGTGGCGCGCGTGGACCACAGCCTGACGGTCGAGGACCTGACGGCGCAGGGCCGCGACACCGAAAGCCAGGTGCTCGCGCGCGCCGTGAAGTGGCACAGCGAGCACCGCGTCCTGATCAACGGGCACAAGACCGTCATCTTCAAGTGAGGCCATGACCGCCCGGATCCCCCCGATCCAGTGCCTCCTGACCTTCGAGGCGCTGGCGCGGCTGCGATCGGTGACGCTGGCGGCGGAGGAACTGTGCGTCACGCCCAGCGCGGTGAGCCACCGCGTCAAGCAGCTGGAGCAGGTCATCGGAACCAAGCTGTTCGGCCGCGCGGATTTTTCGCTGACCACCGACGGCAGCGAATACCTGGCCCATGTGCGCGAGGGCCTGGCCAGCCTGGAGCGCTTTCCCGGCCAGGACAGCGCCCAGGGCAAGCGCAAGCTGCGGGTGGCGGTGACGCCGACGTTTTCCCGCTCCATCCTGATGCCGCGGCTGCGGGGCTTCATCGAGGCTTATCCCGAAATCGACCTGACCCTGCAGGTGTCCATTCCGCTGCTGGACGTGGTGGCCGAGGACGCCGACCTGATGATCCGTTTCGGCACCGGCCGCTACGCCGACGTCGAGCATGTGTGCCTGATGACCGATGAAGTCACGCCGCTGGCCGCGCCCGGCTACATCCGCGCCAACGGCCCGTTCGACACCATCGAGGACCTGCTGGCGGCCAAGCTGATCAAGAGCCCGCTGGAGCCCTGGCGCACCTGGTTCCTGGCCCACGGCGTGGACACGGGCGAGCCGGGCGAAGGGTCCTCGTTCAACGATATCGGGCTGATGTGCGACGCCGCCGCGCAAGGCCTGGGCATTGCGCTGGTGCGGCTGAAACTGGGCCAGCCCTGGCTGGACAACGGGATGCTGGAGCGCATCTCGCAGCGCAACGTCCCCAGCCCGCATGCGCACTACCTGTGCTGGCGCACCGGCACCATGGACCGGTGGGAGTGCGCGGCGTTCGCCGAATGGCTCAAGAAAAGCCTGGTGTGACGGGGCCCGGCCGGCGGTCGGGGCCCGGTCAAGCGTTGGCTAGAGCTTCGTCGCGGTGACGATCTGGAAGTTGCCGAAGAAGTAGGTCGTCCGCTCGGCCTTCCAGCCGCCCATTTCCTCCAGCAGCAGCAGCGGGTCGTGCGAGTCCCAAAGCGCCAGGCCGAGCGGCTCGAACACCTTGAAGTAGGTCCAGCTCAGCGCGCGCAGGATCCACAGCTCGGGCTTGTGGAACTCGCCGAGGTAGAGCTTGCCGCCGGGACGCAGCATGCGGCCGGCTTCGCTCAGCGCCTTGGCCTTCAGGTCGTGCGGCAGTTCGTGCAGCAGGAAGAACATCACGTTGGCGTCGGCCAGCCCCTCTTCCTGCTTCATCGCGGTGGCGTTGTCCTCGACATACTGGACCTTGCCGGAATAGTGGCCCAGCTTGCTCTTGGCGTGGACCAGTTCGTTCTTGATGATGTCGGCGATCATGACGCGCTCGGCGCCCGATTGCACCGACGCCTCCACCACCCGGGGAATCACGTTGCCGAAGGCGCAGGAGGTGACCAGCACCTTCTTGTTGCGCAGGTCGGTGGCGCGCAGGCCGTCCACGATCTTGGAGACCAGGCGCGGGTACTGGAACAGCAGGATGGCCGAGATGATGGGCTGGAAGTCCACCATCTTGATCAGCCGCATGTTCGAGTAGATCGGGTACACATGGGACTTGTCGCTGCCCCACCCGGCCAGGTCGCGCACGATGAGCGCCCCGCGGGTGCACACGAAGAAGAAGACGCCCGTCGCCGCCAGGGCGAAAAACAGGCCGAAAGCCGCATTGCTCATCCAGGTATTCATTGTCCCGTCTCACTTTCAATGCCCAAACTTCGCGTTGGGTGATGCCATCGTGCCAGTGACTGTTGGCGCTCCACTTGATCTAGCGCATAGCGGGGGGTCGGAAGTTTCCTATCTTGCCCTCGGACGCCGCCGAGGCGCGGCAGGCCGCCACGGCCCCTGCACGGGGCCTTTTTTTCAGCCTCACCGTGCAAAAAGCTCATGCCGGGGACGCCCGCATGCCCTAAAGTGCGAATGCGCCTATCCCCGCCGATACCCATGAACGCCGCCACTGCCCCCGAGCTTCTCCAGCGCGCCGAGCGCCAGGACCAGGTGGTGCGCGCGCTGGCCGCGGTACTGCCTCCCGAGTCCCTGCTGTGGAACCGCGAGGACACCACGCCTTACGAATGCGACGGCCTGACCGCCTACCGCCAGCGGCCCCTGGTGGTGGCGCTGCCCGAATCCCAGGCCCAGGTGCAGGCCGTGCTGCGCGTGTGCCATGCGACTGGACGTGCCGGTGGTGGCGCGCGGGGCCGGCACCGGCCTGTCCGGCGGGGCCATGCCCAACGCGCTGGGCGTGACCCTGTCGCTGGCGAAATTCAACCGCATCGTCAAGATCGATCCCGCGGCCCGCACGGCCACGGTGGAATGCGGCGTGCGCAACCTGGCGATCAGCGAGGCGGCCGCGCCCTTCGGCCTGTATTACGCGCCCGACCCTTCGAGCCAGATCGCCTGCACCATCGGCGGCAACGTGGCCGAGAACTCCGGCGGCGTGCACTGCCTGAAATACGGCCTCACGCTGCACAACGTCGTCAAGGTGCGCGGCTTCACCGCTTCGGGCGAGCCGGTGGAATTCGGCGGCGATGCGCTGGACTGCCCGGGCTACGAGCTGCTCGCCGTGATCGTGGGCAGCGAGGGCATGCTCGCGGTGGCGACCGAAGTCACCGTCAAGCTGGTGCCCCGGCCGCTGCTGGCGCGCTGCATCATGGCCAGCTTCGACGACGTGCGCAAGGCCGGTGACGCGGTGGCGTCGGTGATCGCCGCCGGCATCATCCCCGCGGGGCTCGAGATGATGGACAAGCCGATGACAGCGGCCGTCGAGGATTTCGTGCACGCGGGCTACGACCTCACCGCCGAGGCCATCCTGCTTTGCGAGAGCGACGGCACGCCCGAGGAAGTGGAAGAGGAGATCGGCCGCATGAGCGAGGTGCTGCGTGCCGCCGGCGCGACGGCGATCGCCGTGAGCCGCGACGAGGCCGAGCGGCTGAAGTTCTGGAGCGGGCGCAAGAACGCGTTCCCGGCGTCGGGCCGCATCAGCCCCGACTACATGTGCATGGACTCCACCATCCCGCGCAAGCGGCTGGCCGACATCCTGCTGGCGATCCAGCAGATGGAAAAGAAATACCGGCTGCGCTGCGCCAACGTGTTCCATGCCGGCGACGGCAACCTGCACCCGCTGATCCTGTTCGACGCCAACGATGCCGACCAGCTGCACCGCGCCGAACTGTTCGGCGCGGACATCCTCGAGACCAGCGTGGCCATGGGCGGCACCGTGACGGGCGAACATGGCGTGGGTGTGGAAAAACTCAACTCGATGTGCGTGCAGTTCAGCCGCGAGGAGTGCGAGCAGATGTTCGCGCTCAAGCGCGCCTTCGACGCCAAGGGCCTGCTCAACCCCGGCAAGGTCATTCCCACCTTGAACCGCTGCGCCGAATACGGAAAGATGCTGGTGCGCGGCGGCCGGATCGCGCACCCGGACCTGCCGCGCTTCTAGGCCGCTAGCGGCGGCACTGGTTGTCGTCGACCACGTTGTCGGTACCGCGGTTGCGCTCCTGCGCCTGCTGCTGTTCTTCCTTGATCAACAACGTGACGAACGTGGTGAGCGTGTTGCTCTCCAGGTCGCCGAGCGCTGCCGTGACAACGCTGCGCTCCTCGTTGCGCAGGAGATCGACGATCCGGTCCGCCGTCGTGGCGGGCGCCGGTGGCGGTGGCGGTGGCGGTGGCGGTGGCGGTGGTGGCGGTGGCGGTGGCGGTGGCGGTGGCGGTGGCGGCGGTGGCGGTGGCGGCGGTGGCGGTGGCGGTGGCGGCGGTGCGGGTGTGGGAGCGGGCGTCGGCGCCGGCGTGGGAGCCGGCGTTGGTGCGGGCGTGGGGGCCGGTGTAGGCGCGGGCGTCGGTGCCGGCGTCGGGGCCGGTGTAGGCGCAGGGGTCGGGCTTGGGCTCGGCGCGGGCGGCGGCGGCGGGGGAGGAGGAGGCGGCGGGGGCGACGTCACCGTCGCGCGAATCGCCGGCGCAGGGCTGGTCTCAAAAGTCACGTCGAAGCCGGTGCCCATGGCGGGCAGCGTTCCGCTCACCGGACCGAGCGCGCTCTGGACGATGTCGAAGGTCTCGCCCGGCTGCAAGCCGCTGACCGCCGCCAACAGCGGCAACACCACGTTCGGCGTGATCGTCACGCCGCTGGCCACCTGCACGGCGCCCGTGGCCAACAGCACGTCGTTCGAACCCAGGCTGATCATGTCGATGTTCAGCACCGTGCCGGAATTCAGGTTCACGGTCTGGGCATCGATGGTCAAGGTGCCGATCGTGCCGATGTCACCGGGCGTCAGGGTGCCGCCGTTGTTGTTCAGCGTGGCCGCCGGACCGAGCTTGAGCGTGCCGTCCCCCTTGATCTCGCCGATGTTGGCCAGCGTGGTGTTGCTGTTGTCCAGGGTCGCGCCCGAGGCGAGGGAAATGGTGCCCGAATTGCTGGAGAAAGCGGCGGCGGGGAACCGCAGCGTGCCGCCCTGGACCTCCAGGGTGCCGCCGGCGTTGTTGGAGAAACTGCCCACGTCCACCAGGCTGGTGCCCGAGGCTTGCCAGCCCTTCCTGAAGACGCCCGAATTGGTGATGGTGATGGCCGCGCTGCCCGCCGCGAAACCGAGATCGTTCTGGATGTCGAACACGCCGGTGCCCGAATTGTTCAGCGACGCGCCGGTTTCGGTGACGATGTCGCCGCCGCTCGTCAGCACGATGGTGCCGTTGTTGACCAGCGGCCGCGCGAGGGTGACCGAGCTGCTGACGTTGGCCGAGGCCAGGCTGCTCACGACGAACTGGCCGCCGCCGGTGCCCAGGCTGCCACCGCTCCACCCGAACGAATTGTTCACGGTCACGGTGCCCGTGCCGTTGATGCTGCCGCTGGACAGGGCCAGGTCGCCGATGCCCACTCCCCCGGTCGCCGTGAGCGTTCCGCCTTCGACGGACAGCGTCGTGCCCGTGACCGGAACGTTGGAGCCCCAGCTGACCACCCCGGAAGGGAGGGTGGCGAAGCCGGTGCCCGAGGTGAGCGACGTGGTGCTGCCGGTGACGGCCAGCGGGCCGGAAAACTCGATGCCGCCGGTGCCGGCTAGCTTGTTGATGCCCGCGCCCAGCACGTCGGCCTTCACGGCCAGCAAGCCGCCGCCCGCGCCCAGCGAAACGCCGCTGCCGGAAACCGGCGCCGCCACCGTGAGCGAGCTGGCCGTCGCGATGTTCACGCTGCCGCTGGCGGCGACGCCGTCACCGGCAATGCCCACTTGCAGCGGCGCAACGTTATGGAAATCCAGCGAGCTGGCGGTGGTGGCACCGGTGGTCAGGGCCTGGACGCTGTTGCCCACGTGGGTGAGGTTGACGCTGCCCGTGGTCAGCAGGCTCAGGCCGCCGGTTGCCGTGATGGGGGCGCTCACGCTCTGGCCGATGGAGGTGCCGGCCAGTTCGATCGCGACGAACGGAGCGGGCGGCGGCGACGGCGTCGGGGCGGGCGCCGCAGTGGCAGCCGAGCTGATGCCGGCGAAGCCATTGACGACGTTGACGTTGATGCCGTTCGCGCTGGTGTACTGGAACCGGTCCGCCTGGGCCGTGCCGGTGGACTTGCCCGCGATCACGCCGGTGGGGTTTAGCTGGGTCAACGCGACCGCGGTGCCCTCGGCGTACACCGCGCTGCCGCCGAGCAAACCGGTGGAGGTCTGGGTCAGGGCGCCGTTGGCCGCCAGCGCGATGACGCCGCCGATCGACGGGTCGTCGAATGCCACGGAGACGCCGTTGACGCCGTCGAGACCGCCCGCGACGTTCAGCGCCTGGTCGTTCGAGAACTTGAAATTGAAGTTCTTGTTCAGCGGGTTCGCGTCACCGACCCTGGCCGCCAGGTCGCCCACCTGGTTGGGCGCCATCGTGAGGTCCACCCCCTGCAGCGCTTCCAGCGCGAGCTGGCTGGCGACGATGGTGCCCGGGCTGAACTGCTTGATGTCGCCGCCGGCCTTCAGCGAAAGCAGGCCCGCCGCCGGCGCGATGGTCTCGTTGATGTAGAGGTCGTGGGCCGACGTCGAGCCGATGCGCAGCGTGCCCGGCGTGGAGAAGGCGTCCACCTGGGCGCTGCTCAGTTCCAGCGCCAGGCCCGTTACGGAGGTGGCGCCGAGCGTGATGTCGCGGCCCGCACTCGAGGGCTGGACCCAGATCAGGCCGCCGGCGCTCATGGCGCTGGCGCCCGTGGGCAGGTCCATGTTGTCGGCTGTCAGCAGGATGGATTCACCCTTCAGGGTGCCCGAGGTCAACTTGCCCCCGTCCGAGACCAGCGAGACGGTGCCGCCCAAGCCGGCAGGGCTGCCCGCGCCGCCCGCGCTGTCGACGTTGCCCACCACGATGTGCCGCCCGGCGTGGATCGTGAGGCTGCCGCCGGCGCCACCGGCGCCGAGGGAGCTCGCGCCGCCCGTGGTGTAGACATCGCCCACGGTGACATCTGCCGTGAGACCCAAGGCAGACATCACCACGGCGCCACCGGCACCGGTGGACGAGTTGGAATCGATGCTGCCGATGACGATCGAGCCGCCGGTTCCGGCCTGGAGGCTTACATTGCCGCCACCGGTTTGCAGGTGGGCGCTGTCGAATGCACCGCCGTAGATGCTGCCCCCCGCGGTTACGGAGATGGGCGCTTGCACGGTGTCGACGGTCGCATAACCGCCAAAGTCCACGTCACCGGTAACGGCCTGGATCACCACGCCGCCGTCGCCATTGATCGCAGGGTCGTTGTTGGCGCCGAACCGGACGTCCTTGCCGGCCTGGATCTTCAGCAGGCCGGTCGCGTCCAGCCCGTAGTTGTCGATGAAGACATCCGCGCCCGTGCCGGCTTTCAGCGTCATGTCCCCGACGCCGGTGATCACCGCGCCGCTCAGCACGTTGAGGTCCCCGGTGGTCGATACCCAGAACGGCGAGTTCCCGGCCATGTCCACCGAGTCGATGTTCGCGGCGCCGGTGTGGCTGACGTAGAGCTTGCCCGGCCCCGACCCCACGGTCGCCCCGCCGAACTGGAAGGCGGTGGGGCCGGTGATCGAAGCCGTCTGCAGCGGGGACGCCGACGAACTGCCGATGTCCTTGCCGGGGCCGGCCTTCAGGGAGATGGAGTCCGATGTCAGCAGGCCACTGGTGCCTTGCAGGATGCTGCCGCCTTCGGAGGTGAGCGTGATGCCTGCGAAAGTGCTCGAGGTCACGGCCCCGTCGATGACGATGCCCTGCAGCTTTTCGGTGATGTTGATGGAACTGCCCGCGGCCGCGCTGACGTTCCCCACGCTCAGGTCCGCCGAGGAGCTGCTGTTCACCAGCGAAATGCCGCCGCTGGGCTGGGTCTGCGCAGCGCTGAAGGCACCGACGTCGTTGTCAGCCTGGTTCAGCTGGATGGAGTACCCCGCGCTCGCCGACAGCGACCCTGCGGTGATCGGCCCGACCGTCTGGCTGATCGAACCGCCGGGCGCCGTCAAGGTGACGGCGGCGCCCGGCGCCTTGATGCCGTTCGGGAACGCGTTGGTGTCGTTGATCGTCAGGGAGCCGCCGTCGACGTTCAGCGACACCGGGTAGCCGTTGGTGATGACGCCGGTGAGATAGCCACCGCTGAAGGCCGGCGACGAATTGCCCTGAACGATTTCCAGGTTGCCGGTGTTGCTGTACGTGATGCCGCCGTTCAAGGCCGCAGCGGCGAGCTTGCCCACCGTGTTGCCCGCCCCGGTCAGGGTGATGGAGCCGTCCCCCGTGCGCGCGTACAGGTTGGTGACGCTGATGCCGGCCCCGGTCGCCGCCTGGGTGATGTTGCCGGCGCCCCCAAGCCCTGCGTTCATGGCGAGTGTGCTGCCCGCGGCAAATCCGGTGATGGACGCGTTGAGGATGATGTTGTTGTCGGCGAGCAGCGCCAGCTCACTGGGGGATGAGCTCCAGGAAATCGGGTCGACCACCTTGATGTTGCCGGTGCCGCTGGTGCCCGCGCCGTTGCTGGTGCGCACCTGCACATCGGTGCCGCCATCCAGGTAGCTTTGGACGAAACTGACCGTCACCAGCGAATCCGGCACGACGGCCGTGGGCAGGTAATTGGGCCCGCCGCCCGATGAGATGTCATTGGTCCCGGTCATGCCCGCCGCCGTCGCGGTGAGCAGGGAGTTCGCGATGTAGACGTTGGTCGGGTCCAGCAACAGCACCCCGTTCTTGCCGTTGGGGGCATGGGCGTCGACGCGCCCCTGCATGTCGAGGTAGTGGCCCGAAGTCTCGACCTTGCCGCCATCGCCCGACGCCGCACCGGCGCGCGCCGTCACCGACCCGTAAAAGCGGGTGGCGCCGTCCGACCACGCCACGACAGTGCCGCCGTCGCCGCGCTCGATCGCGTCGGCCTTGATGCTCGCGCCCGCCTCCACGGTGGTCTGCTGCGCATTGGCGATGCGGCCGTCCCGGCCTTGCCAGCCGCCGCCGATCAGCGCTTCGCCGCCGCCTTGCCGGCCGCTCACGTCGATGATGGCCCCGCTCCTGAGCATCACCTTGCTGGCCGTGGCATGCACCTGCCCGCCCAGCTCGCCGCGGGTGGCCGTGACCTGCCCCGAGATGTCCGCGCTGTCGGCACCCGTGAGCACCACCTTCCCGCCCTCTGCGCTGATGCCGTTGGCCTGGATCAGGCCGCTGTGCTTCAACTGCCCCGCAAAGATGCCCACCGCATCGCCTTGCAGCGTGCCCAGGTTCATCGCCTGGTCGCCGGGCGCCTGCAGCTGCAGGTGGATGCCTTCCAGGCCGCGCCCGGTGAGCTCGACCTTCTGTCCCGCGGCCAGCAGGGTGGCGCCGTTGGGCGCCTGCACCAGCGCGGCACTTCCCGTTTGCACGCTCGGGGCGATCAGTACGACGTCGCCGCTGCGCGCCAGGATGCGGCCTTCCACGCTGAGCGGCCCGCCACCCAGGCCGTCGCCGCCGAACACCAGCCGCCCGGCCAGCGCGTCGGCATCGCTCATGCGCAGCGTCGAGGCGGTGAAGCCGGCGGTGTCCACCACCGCGCCGGCGCCCACGGCGATGCCCGCGGGGTTGACCAGCACCAGCCGCCCGTTGGAGCTGAGGGTGCCAAAGATCGACGACGGGTTGGCGCCGGTGACCCGGTTGATCGACAGGCTGCCGGCGCTGGGCTGGTCAAAGCGCGTGGTGCTGCCCGCGGGGACCGAGAAACTCTGCCAGTTGATCGCCGAGCGGTTGGTGCCCGCCGCGTTCTGCGTGGTCACCACCAGGTTGGCACCCTGTTGCACGAAACTGGCCTGCCCCTGGATCACCTGCGCGCCCGTGGGCTGCGCCAGCGTGCGCTGGGGCGATGCGACAAAGATCGTGGCCATCGCCAGCGCCATGCCCGCGGGCCGAAAACCGGCCGCGGCGGGGCTGGCAGCCGGGCCGCGCCCGGTGCAAACGCCCGGCGAATATGTTCTGGCTGGTTTTTTCACGGAAGGTCTTTCAAGCGAAAGTCACCTGCTGCCAGGCTCCCCAGTCCACGCCTGGCGTCCGGCCCCTGCTCCAAAAGATGAATACAACGGTAGCACAGCGTTACAGGGCACGCAACACGGATGCCTGTGAAAAAAAGGCGTCCGCGCGCCATACGCCGCACTGGCGTGTCTTCCCGGCGGCCAGCGCCGGCACCGGGGCCCCGGGTCGTTCCCGATGGACGGTGTCGCGCGCTTGCTAACATGCCGTGAAATAGTGCCGCATCGCACCGTGCGAAGCCAACCCGTTCGCCCGCGGCGACCCTCTCATGAGCGTCTTCGTCAGCATCGCTTCCTATTGCGATCCCGTCCTGCGGTTCACGCTGGCGCGCGCCGTCGCCACCGCGCGCTGGCCGGACCGGCTGCATTTCGGCGTGGTCGACCAGAGCCTGCCGCCGCTGCCCGTTGGCACGCCCGCCGGCGTGGCGCCGGCCAAACTCACCTACGTTCGCATCCCGCCGGTGTACGCCCGTGGTCCTTGCTGGGCCCGCGCGATCGCGATGTCGCTGTATGGCGGTGAGGACTGGTTTCTCCAGGTCGATTCGCACATGGACTTCGACCTGCACTGGGATGACCGCCTGATCGCGCAGGCGCGTGACCTGCTGCCGGGCCGCAAAGGCGTGGTGCTGTCGGCCTACCCCAACGCCTTCGTTTTCGAAGGCGAACAGCCGGTTCGCCGCAACACCACCGACAAGGTCCTGGCGCATGTGGTGAAGCCGGGAGCCGCTTTCGAGCCTGACCATCCGGTCCTCCCGTTCGAGGCGCAGCCGCTGGACCGGGACCGGCCCGTGGCCGGCTTCCACCTCGGCGCGGGCTGCCTGTTCGCCCCCGGCCGATTCGCCCAGGCCTTTCCGTATGACCCGTGGTTCTACTTTCACGGCGAGGAGCAGGCGCTGGCGTTGCGCCTGTTCACGCACGGCTGGGACATCTTTCACGTGCCCGCATTGCCTCTCTACCACCTGTACAACACACCGGAGTCCGGCGCGCCGCACCGGCCCATGCATTGGGACGAGGCGCATGACCTGCAGCGCAGCGAGGGCTGGTGGGAAATGGAGCGGCGCTCGCGCCAGCGGCTGTCGGCCCTGGTGGCCGCAGCGCCCATGGGGGCCTATGGCCTGGGGCCGGACCGGACGGTGGCCGACTACGCCGCATTCAGCGGCATCGACTACGCGGCGCGGACCCTGGCGCCGATGGCTTTCCACCCCCAGGACCGGGCAGCCGCTCAGCCCTGATCGCGCACCAGCTCCTGCGCCAGGCACAGGTCGGCCCAGGCCTTGGCCTTGTCCGGCAGGCTGCGCAGCAGGTACGCGGGGTGGTAGGTCACCACCACGGGCACGCCCATGTACTCGTGGCGCGCGGCCGCGCAGCTTGCCGATGGGTTCGTCGCTTCCCAGCAGCGACTGCACGGCGAAGCGCCCCATCGCCAGGATGATGCGGGGCTGCAGCAGCTCCACCTGCCGGCGCAGGAAAGGCTCGCATTGCGCCACTTCCTGCGGCTGCGGGTTGCGGTTGCCGGGCGGCCGGCATTTCAGGACGTTGGCGATGTAGACCTTGTGCCGGCGGTCCAGCCCCAGCGCCTTGAGCATGTTGTCCAGCAGCTTGCCGGCCTGCCCGACGAAGGGCTCGCCTTGCAGGTCCTCGTTCTCGCCCGGCGCCTCGCCGACGACCAGCCAGTCGGCATGCCGGTCGCCGACGCCGAAGACGGTGTTGCGCCGGCCCTGGCACAGCTGGCAGGCGCGGCACGCAGCCACGGCCTGCTCCAGGGCCTCCCATTCCATGGTCTCGATGCCGGCGGCGCGGGGTTGCAGGGGTGCCGGCGCCGCTGGCCGATCCTGGATCACTGGCGCGGCAACGGGGACTGGCCGGACCGCCGGTGGTGTCGCCACTCTGGCGCTGACCGGCGGCTGCGCGGCCGGCTCCGGCGCCAGCGGCTCGAACATCCGCAGCCCCATCTCCGCGAGCATGGCCCGCTGGCGCGCGTCGAGGTCCAGGCTCATAGCTTCAGGCTCATCACGACGGCATCTTCGCGCTGGCCATGGCTCGCCGGGTAATAGCCCTTGCGTTCGCCCACGCGGCGGTAGCCGTGGTGTTCGTAGATGCGCTGCGCCCGCGTGTTGCTGGCTCGCACTTCCAGCCACAGCCATTGCGCCGCCTCGGCGCGGGCCCAGATGGCCAGGGCATCGAGCATCACCCGGCCCCAGCCCTGGCCCTGGTGGGCCGGCGCGACGGTGATGTTGAGCAGGTGCACTTCGTCCACGCCCTTCATGGCCACGAAGTAGCCAAGCATGGTTTCATCGGCGGACAGGAGCTGGGCCTGGTAGCCCGATCGCAGCGAGTCGCTGAAGTTGCCGCGCGTCCACGGGATGCTCGTAGGCCTCGCGTTCGACGGCCACGACCTCGTCGAGCCGCGCTTCGGTGAGCGGCTCGAACTGCGCTTCGACGGACTTGAAAACGGCACTCATGTTCAGCGGGACTGCGCGGCGCGCGCGACGGCGCGTTCCTGCGTCGTCTGGGCCACTTTATCGCGAATGTAGAGAGGCAGTGCGCTGTCGGCGGCCACGGCCCCGCCGGCGGCCAGCAGGCCCGGGGCCAGCCTCAGCAGCGCCGCCGCCGTGGGCAGCGCGTCGACCCTGCGCGTCCGCCGCGCGGCAGGCGGTCGCCGTAGGCGGCAAATGCGTTCCCGGCCAGCGACCATCCGGCGGGCACCGCCACCGCTTCGGGCTTGCCCAGCCCGAATTCGCCCTGCCGCTGCCAGCGCCCGGCCTCATGGACGTAGGCGGCCCAATAGACCTCGTCCATGCGCGCATCCAGCACGGCCACCACGCGCTGCGCGCCGGCGCGCTCGCGCGCCTCTTCGGCCACCGCCAGCAGGGTGTCGACCGGCAGCACCGGGACGCCGGCGCCGAAGGCCAGGCCCTGCGCGACCGAGCACGCGGTGCGCAGCCCGGTGAACGAGCCGGGCCCGCGGCCGAACACGATGGCGTCCAGCGCTTTCAGCGGCAGGCCGGCTCGCGCGAGCAGGTCCTGGATCGCCGGCAGCAACGCCGCCGAAGCCGCCGCGCCGCCGGGTGCCTGGTGAACCAGCAGGTCTGCCGCGCCGCCGTGCTGGACGGCGACGAACAGGTGCTCGGTGCTGGTATCGAAGGCAAGCAGGTTCAAGAGGGACTTTCGGCGCGACCCCAGGTCGGGGTTTTCGCAAGGCCTGCCATTATCGAGGGGCCGGATAATCCCCGCATGTCCCTGCCTTGCCGTCTCGCCTGCTGGCTGCTCGCACTTGCCGCGCTGCCGTCGCTGGCGCAGCAGGGCTTGCCGCCGGAGGTCGATGCGGCGCTGGCGCGTGCCAGGCTGCCGCGCGACGCCATCACGGTGCTGGTGGCCGACGTCGAAGGCAAGGCGCCGCCGCGGCTGAGCCACCGCGACGGCGTTCCGGTCAACCCGGCGTCGATCGCCAAGCTGGCCACCACGTTTGCCGGCCTCGAGCTGCTCGGCCCCGCGTTCACCTGGTCCACGCCGGTGTACCTGGAGGGCCCGGTGCGCGACGGTGTGCTGCAGGGCAACCTGTACATCAAGGGCCAGGGGGACCCCAAGCTGGTGGCCGAGCGGCTCTGGCTGCTGATGCGGCGTGTGCAGGGGCTGGGCATCCGCTCGATCGCGGGCGACATCGTCCTCGATCGCAGCGCGTTCGAAACCGTGGCGCTCGATCCCGGCGCCTTCGACGGCGAGCCGCTGCGACCCTACAACGCGGCGCCCGACGCGCTGCTGCTGAATTTCAAGTCGCTGGTGCTCACGTTCACGCCGCAGGGTGCGACGGCGCAGGTTCACCTGGAGCCGCCGCTGGCCGGGCTGCAGGTGCCGGCCGGCGTGCCGCTCGACGACGGGGGACTGCAATGACTGGCGCGGCGGGCTGAAGGCGGACTTCAGCGACGCGGCGCGCATCCGGTTCGCTGGCGGCTACCCGGCCGCGTGCGGAGAAAAGACCTGGCCGGTGGCCTTTGCCGACCCGCGCGGCTACGCGGCGCGGGCGGTCGCGGGCATGTGGCAACAGGTCGGCGGCGCCCTCGCAGGCCAGGTCCGCGAAGGCCGGGTGCCGGCGGGACTGCTGCCGGCCTTCGAGATGCCGTCGCCGACGCTGGCCGAGGTGATCCGCGACATCAACAAGTTCAGCAACAACGTCATGGCCCAGCAGCTGTTCCTGACGCTGAGCCTGCAGAAGAAGGGGCTGGGCACGCTCGAAGGCTCGCGCGACATCCTGCGCCAGTGGTGGCGCGAACGCATCGCGCCGGGCGACGCGCCGACGTTCGTGAACGGCTCGGGCCTGTCGCGCGACGAGCGCATCACCGCGCAGCAACTGGCGCGGCTGCTGCAGGTCGCGTGGGCCTCGCCCTCGATGCCGGAACTCATCGCATCGCTGCCGGTGACCGGTGTCGACGGCACGATGCGGCGCGCGCGCGGCAAGGCCGCGGGCCTCGCCCACCTGAAGTCAGGCAGCCTGCGCGACAGCGCGGGCGTCGCGGGCTACGTCCATGCCGCCAGCGGCAAGCGTTATGTGCTGGTGGCCATCTGCAACCATCCCCAGGCCCAGGCGGCGCGGCCCGCGATCGAAGCCCTGATCGAGTGGGCCGCCCGCGATCTCTGACCGCAAGAAGCAGCAACACCATGCCTTCACCCGAAGCCATCGGCTACCTGGCCGCCTTCCTCACCACGTGCAGCTTCGTGCCGCAGGCCTGGCTCACGTTCCGCACCCGCAACGTCGCCGGCATTTCGCTGGGCATGTACTCGGTCTTCGCCATGCGGCGTGGCCATGTGGCTGGTCTATGGGTGGCTGCTCGGCGCCTGGCCGATCGTCATTGCCAACACCATCACCCTGGCGCTCGCGCTGGCCATCCTGGCGATGAAACTGCGCTACCGCTGAACCGCTGGAGCGAGCTCTCCAGATCGCGTCGGTGGTTTCCCTGTGGGGCGGCCGTCCGACCTTCCCTACCATTCAGCTCTCCAAATAAGAACGACCGTTCTTTTCAACCCAGGGAGCAAATGATGAGCAGGATGAGATTGAAGCTGGCGGCGCTAGCAGCCGCCGCGGTGTTGGCGGCTTGCGGCGGTGGTGGCGGCGGCATCGAGGTCAATTCGACCGTGTCATTCGGCGACAGCCTGAGCGACGTGGGAACCTACAAGGTCGGAACCATCGCCGCGCTCGGCGGCGGCAAGTGGACGGTGAACGGCCCGGCCGCGGCGAACTGGACGGAATTGGTCGCGGCCGCCGTCCATACCCCGGCGCCGTGCGCCGCGCAAACCGGCCTGCTGGTGAACATTCCTGGCCTGGCCGGCGCCCCGGTCACCGACCACGCCGGGTGTTTCAGCTACGCCCAGGGCAGTTCGCGCGTGAGCAACCCGTTCGGCCCGAATGCCGCGGCCCTGCAGGCCGCGCCGTTCAACCAGGTCAACCTCGGACTGATGGCGGTGCCGGTGGCGACGCAGATCGGCACGCACCTGGCCCGCAATGGCGGCTCATTTTCGGGGCGGGAGCTGGTGACGGTGATGGCCGGCGGCAACGACATCTTCATGAACCTGAACGGCATCGCCAGTGCTGCCGCAGGCGGTGCGACGGCCGTGGGCGCCGCCGTCGCGGCCGGCTGGGGTGCCGATGTGCAGGCCGCGGTGGCGGCGGGCGGCGCAGCCGCTGCCAATGCCGCCGTCAACGCCGCTGTCGCCGGCATGGGACAGGCCGGCGCGGAACTGGCCGGCCTGGTGAAGACCCAGATCCTGGCCAAGCAGGCGCGCTACGTGGTCGTGGTGAACCTGCCCGATGTCGTGCAGACCCCGTTCGGGCAAAGCCTGGACGCGCCGACGCGAGGGCTGCTGGGCACCCTGGTGACCACATTCAACGGCCAGCTGCAAGCCGGGCTCAACGGCACTGCGGCGCTCTACGTGGACGCCTACACCCAGGGCCACGACCAGTACGCCAACCCGGCGAAGTACGGGCTAACCAACATCAGCTTGCCCGCCTGCAGCACGACGTCCCCGGCCAACCCGCTGGCCGGCTCCTCCATCACCTGCTCGGCGGCGAGCACCGTGGCCGCCGACACCAGCGGCTATGCCTTCGCCGATACGGTCCATCCGACAGCGCTGGGCTACCAGCTGCTGGGGCAATACGTCATCGCCCAGATGCGCGCGGCCGGCTGGCTCTGAGATCGCGAGGCCGGCACAAAAGAAAAGGGCGCCCGCCGGGCGCCCCTTTTTTTTCGGCCGTGCCCGTCACCAGCGTGCAGTGATCCGCTGGTGGGCATAGTCGCCGAACTTGATCTGGCCGGACGGCGCCGGGTAAACGCGGTCGGCGAACAGGTACGCGCCATAGTTGGTGTTGACCAGCGTGGCGGTCGTGCACAGGGCGGAGTTGACCTGGCCGGCGCCGGTGCCGATGCCGACGCCCGGGTCCACCGAATTGCACACGGGAGTGATCGAATTGCCCAGGCCGTAGGCATCGGGAGCGTTGGCCATCAGGTTGAACAGCAGCGCCGCGTCCACGTACAGCACGTTGGCCCCGAGGTCCACGATCGACACCAGCATCTCGGTGTTGAACTTGGTGCTGGCCTCCGACAGCAGGGCGGTCTGGGCGGTCGCCGTGGCCCAGGGCGACTTGCCCAGGTCGTAGGTGCCGACCACGACCACGTGCGTGGCGCCGGCCTGGACCAGCCGGCGCACCTGCGTGCCCAGGTCGCGGCCGGCCTTCGCCACGTCGGCCATCATCTGCTCGCGGGTCTGCGTGCCGGCATTCAATTGCGCCGTCTCGGCAATGACGTCGGCGACGCCGCCGCTCACGATCACCAGGTCGTTCTCCCCCGGGGCGTTGTAGGCCAGGGCGGCGTCGATCTGCTCGACGACCGTGGGCGTCGCGCTGTTGCCGGCGGCGTCGGGCTTGGAGTTGATGCGCGCGTTGCCGGTCGCGAACGAAGTCCCGCCGGCCGAGGAGTTGGTCAGGGGCACGCCGAAAGTCAGCGCGAGCTCCTGGGTCCAGATGTTGACGCCGCCGTCGTTGACCGTGTAGCGCTTGCCGGTCTGGCCGATGTCGCTGAACCCGTCGCCGAAGACGACGATGCGGGAAGGCTTCAGCTGCGATTCGATGCTGCCGGAGCCGCACGCGGCCAACAGCAGGGCAGAGGTGGACGCCAGCGCCAGCACGGCGCGGCGCATCCAGTAACGTGACATGAAATTCTCCAGATGGGGCTGGCGCTAGTTTAACGACGCGCCCGGGGTCACGCCGCCGAGGCCCTTTGTAACCGGTCGCGCACGCCGTCCCACTGCGGCTCGGGCGGCGGCGTCTCGACCCAGATCAGGCCCACGCCCTGCGCGTCGAATTCGCGCAGCACCGCGAACAGCTGCCGCGCGGTCTCCTGCGCGTCGTCCGGCATCCGGCGCCGCAGCACCTTGGCCGACCGGGTCTGCAGGATGGCGCGCGAGTAGATCGCGATGCCCGCGGCATCGGGCCCGAGCACGTCCAGCGCCGTCTGCAGCGCCTTCGCGTCCATCAGGCGCACGCGCGCGTTGGGTGCGTAGTGCGACTCGAGCGTGCCGGAGGCACGCGGCGCCTGTTGCCCCGTTTCTTCGGCGCTGCGCAGCGGCTGGCCGCAGGCCTGCTCCACCTGCTCGCGCGTGAGCACGCCCGGCCGCAGCAGCACGGGCGCGCCCCGCGTGCAGTCGACGATCGTGGACTCGATGCCGACCCGGCACGGCCCGCCGTCGAGCACCAGCAGGCCGTCTCCGAATTCCGCGCGCACATGTTCGGCCGTCGTCGGGCTGACGCGGCCGAACTTGTTGGCGCTGGGGCCGGCCAGGCCCGCCACCGGCGGCGAGGCCGCGGCGCAGGCCAGCAGCAGCGCATGCGCCACCGGATGGGCCGGGCAGCGCAGCCCGATCGAGCCTTGCCCGCCGGCCGCCGCGGTGGCCACGCCGTCGCGGCGCGGCAGGATCAAGGTCAACGGGCCGGGCCAGAACGCCTGCATCAGCTTGTGCGCGAACGGCGGGACCTCGGACGCGAACAGCTCCACGGCCGACGCGTCGGCCACATGGACGATGAGCGGATGGTCGCTGGGACGGCCCTTGGCCGCGAAGATCTTCGCCACCGCCTGGTCGTTGCCGGCGGCAGCGCCGAGGCCGTAGACGGTCTCGGTGGGGAACGCGACGAGCTCGCCGGCGGCCAGCGTGCGCGCGGCCTGCTCGATGGCCCCGGGGGAAGCGCCGTCCAGGATCATGGCCTGCCGCGTCAGAACCGCTCGATGCCCAGCAGCGCCGCGGCCTCGAGCGCCGTGGCCCGCGCGGTGGCGGCGTCGGCGCCGGTGATGTTGACGTGGCCCATCTTGCGGCCCTGGCGCGCGCTGAGCTTGCCGTACAGGTGCAGGTGAACGCCGGGCAGCGCCAGCAGGCGGTCCCACGGCGGCGTGCGCTCGCTGCCGTCCGGCGCGAGCCACAGGTCGCCCAGCAGGTTGAGCATCACGGCTGCGCTGTGCTGGCGCGGCTGCACCAGCGGCAGGCCGGCGAGCGCGCGCACCTGCAGCTCGAACTGCGACACGTCGCACGCGTCCATGCTGTAGTGCCCGCTGTTGTGCGGGCGCGGCGCCATTTCGTTGACCACCAGCGCGCCGTCCTCGAGCACGAAGAACTCGACGCACAGCACGCCCACGTAGCGCAGCCCCTCGGCGATCGCCCGCGTCGCTTCGACGGCCTGGCGCGCCTGGGCCGGCGGCATGTTGCCTTCGTGCACCTGCGTCACGGCGAGGATGCCTTCGCGATGCAGGTTCAGCTGCGGCGGCAGGTTCACCATGTGCCCGTCGTAGCCGCGAGCCACCAGGACCGAGCATTCGGCGGCCAGCGGCAGCAGCTTTTCCAGCACACAGGGCACGCGCTTGAGCGCGTCCCAGGCGGCGGCCAGCTCTTCCCGGTCCTTCACGCGGACCTGCCCCTTGCCGTCATACCCCAGGTGGGAGGTCTTGAGCACGCCCGGCAGCAGGTGGTCGCCGACGGCTGCGAGCTGTTCCGCCGTATCGATCACGGCGTGCGGGGCGCAGGGCACGCCGCAGCGCACGAAGTGCGCCTTCTCCTGCGCGCGGTCCTGCGCCACGGCAACGGCATCGGCGCCGGGCGCGACGGGCCGGTGCGCGCCCAGGGTCACCAGCGCCGGCGCCGGGACGTTCTCGAATTCGGTCGTGATCGCCGCGCAGCGCTGCATCAGCTGGGCCAGCCCCTGCTCTTCCAGGTAGCCGGTCTGGATGTGGTAATGGCTCACCAGGCCGGCCGGGCTGGCGGGATCGGGGTCGAGCACGGCCGTGAAATAGCCCATGCGCTGGGCCGCGTGGACGAACATCCGGCCCAGCTGGCCGCCGCCCATGACGCCCAGGGTCGCTCCCGGCAGGATGACCGGGCCGGTCATGCCGGCGGCAGCGTCATGTTGCGCGCAGCCTCGGTCTGCCGGGCGCGAAACGCCTCTAGCCTGGCGCGCAGGGCCGCATCCCCGTTCGCGAGCATGGCGACGGCAAACAGCGCGGCATTGGCGGCCCCGGCCGCGCCGATCGCGAAGGTGGCGACCGGGATGCCCTTGGGCATCTGGACGATGCTGTGCAGCGAATCGACCCCCTGCAGGTGCTTGCCGGGCACCGGGACACCCAGCACCGGCACGGTGGTCTTGGCCGCCAGCATGCCGGGCAGGTGGGCGGCCCCGCCCGCCCCGGCGATGATGGCCTGCAGGCCGCGCCCGGCCGCGCTGTCCGCGTAGGCAAACATGTCGTCGGGCATCCGGTGGGCCGAAACGACGCGCGCCTCATGGACGATGCCGAATTCCTGGAGAATCGCTACTGCGTGCTGCAGGGTTTCCCAGTCACTGCTGGACCCCATCAACACGCCAACCTGGATTGAGCTCAATTCGTGCTCCTAAAGGTTGAATTTTAAGGTTTCACACCAAGCTGCCCGCCCATGATCGACGTCACCCTTGAAAATTTCGAATCCGAGGTCATCGCCGCCTCGATGACCCAGCCCGTGCTGGTGGACTTCTGGGCCCCCTGGTGCGGCCCCTGCAAGGTCGTCGGGCCGCTGCTGGAAAAGCTGGAGGGTGAGTACGCCGGCCGCTTCAAGCTGGTCAAGATCGACTCCGACCAGGAGCAGCAGCTGGCCGCCGCTTTCGGCATCCGCAGCATCCCGACCTGCATCCTGCTGATGAACGGCCAGCCGGTCGACGGCTTCATGGGCGCGCTGCCCGAAGGCAAGATCAAGGAGTTCCTGGACAAGCACGTTCCCGCCGGCGCGCCGCAAGCCGAGGAAGAAGCGGTGGAGGAGCCGCCGCTGGACATGGACCCGGCGGCGCAGATGGAGCGGCTGCAGCACGCCGTGGCCACCGACCCGGCCAACGACGATGCCCGCTTCGAGTACGTCAGGGCCCTGCTGCTGGCCGGCCGCAGCGACGACGCGAAGGTGGCATTCGCGCCCGTGATCGCCAAGACGGCGCTGGTGCGCCGCTTCGATTCGCTGCAAAGGCTGATGAACGCCCTGGACTTCGCCGACGGCACGCCGGACCTGAAGCAGGCGCAGGCCGAGGCCGAAGCGGCCATCGCCGCCAACAAGCGCGACTTCGACGCGCGCTTTGCGCGGGCCCGCCTGCTGATGGCCCGCGCGGCCTGGACCGAGGCGATGGACGAATTGCTGGAGATCCTGATGCGCGACAAGGCCTGGGGCGATGACCTGGCGCGCAAGACCTACATCGCCATCCTCGACATCATCGAGCCGCCCCGGCCGAAGGTGGCGGACGGGCAGATCCCGCCGGACGACCCGACGGTGGCGACCTACCGGCGCCGCCTGTCGAGCGTCGTGCTGAGCTGACGCGCCGGCGGGCGGGTCATCCGGCGAAGGCCAGGACCCGGCTTCTCAGCGCGTCACCATCGTCACGCGTTCGGCCGGCACGGTGAGCTTGAGCTCCACCAATTCGCCGCCGCGGCGCAGTTTCGGGAAATTCACCGCTTCCACCGGCACCACGCCCGGCCCGATGGCGGGCACCGGCGCCTTGGCGCCCGGGCTCTCCGGGCCCAGCGCGAGCTCGGCGCCCCCGTCGCAGCGCGACAGCAACGCGGGCGCCGAGAGGCGCACCTGCCGCACCGCCGACAGCGACTGCTTGTCCGCGGCCGTGACGGCCTTGCCGTCCTGCGCCAGCAGCTCGACGCCGCGCATGCGCGGCGCCCAGCGTTGTTCCATGTCGAGCCGGCCGGCAACGATGCATTGGCTTTCGGCGGATTGGGCGAACGACGAAAGCGGGAACGCCATGGCGCACAGGGCCAGGGTGCCGGTGAGGGTAGCGCGCAGCGTGTTCATGCGGATCTCCAGCGATGGGGGAATTCGAGGATAGCGGTTGCGCCCACGCAGCGGTGCGGGCACGCAAGCTAAAGCGAAACGATGTGTTCAGCCGGCCTCGGCGGAGGCGGGCAGGGCGGAGCCGGCCCGCGCGTCCCGCCAGCGCCACCAGAAGGCGAGGCTCAGCCCGCTCACGCTGTGCCAGATGCCCCACAGGCTGGTGAGGATCACCATCTGCAGGTCGCTGTTGAACTGCACCGCGATGATGCCCAGCGCGAGCCCCGCGTTCTGCATGCCGCCTTCGATGACGATGGCGCGCCGGTCGCGCTCGCCCACGCGCATGAGCACGGCCGCCAGATGCCCGAGCAGCAGGCCGGCCGCGTTGTGCAGCACCACCACGACGAGGATCGGCAGGATGCCCGGCGTGAGCAGTTCGCGCTGCACGTACAGGCCGGCCAGCACGAAGCCGACCAGCGACAGGATGGCCAGGCGCGCCAGCGGCTTGCGGGCCCGGGCGGTGAACGCCGGCCAGCGGCGGGCCACGGCCAGGCCCAGCGCCAGTGGCAGCGCCAGCAGGACCATCAGCGTGAACCAGATGGCCGAAGCGTCGATGGACAGCGTGCGCAGCCAGGATGCAGTGGCCGGGTTGGCGGCCACCATCCAGCTGAAATTCAGCGGGGTGAGCACCAGGGAAGCCAGTGAAGTGACGGCGGAAATGCTCACCGACAGGGCCGCATTGCCGCCGCCCAGGTGCGTGATCACGCTGCTGGTCGTGCCACCGGGGCAGACCGCCACGAGGATCATGGCGGCCTCGACCTGGGGCGGCAGTTCCAGCGCCAGCGTCGCGAGCCAGGTGGCGAGCGGGAACAGCACGAACTGCGGCAGCAGGCCCCCCAGCACGGCGCGCGGCGCCTGCGCGACGCGGCGGAAGTCGGCGATCTTCAGGTCAAGCGCAATTGAGAAAACCAGCAGCGCCAGCACCAGGCTCAGGATGGATTGTTGGATAGTCACGCACGGCCCCTCCGCGCGGATGATAGGGCACGCTCGCGACCAGCGGGCGCAGCAGCCCCATCATGGTGGCCTCGAACACCGCTTCGTTCTTGGAGTGGACGTTGAGCTTGGCATAGACGTTCTTGATGTGCGAACGGGTCGTGTGCACGCTGACCTCCTGCAGGCGGGAGATCTCCGTGTACGAGAAGCCGCGCGCGATCAGCTCCAGCGCCTCCAGCTCCCGCGCCGAGAGCGCCGTGAGCTGCGAGGCGCGCGCGGGCCCGCCCCTGGCCTGCGGCGCGCGGTCTTCCAAACCCAACGGCGAGTTCTGTGCGATGAACATGATGGACTCCTTGCCCTCACTGGTGAACGCATTCATTCTGGACAGGGGCGGGCCGGCCCGCATCCGACAGAAGTACCGGCCGGGGTCCGGCGCCTGAACTTTCGTTTATGACCTCGAGCCATTGGATGCGGGCGGGACGTGTCGTATGCTCGCGGCGTCCCGGAAGAAATCCGGCAAGGAGCGAGGGGTGAAAGTCCTGCTGGTCGATGATCACGCCCTGTTCAGGCGCGGCTTGCGCCTGATGCTGCGCGAGCTGGACGCCGACATGGACCTGAGCGAAGCGGATGGGTGCGGCCAGGCCATGGCGCTGGGCCACGAGCGCTTCGACCTGGTGCTGCTGGACATGAACATGCCCGGCATGAACGGGCTGGAGGCGCTGCATTGCGTCAAGCAGGCCTGGCCGACGGCCTTCGTCGTCGTGCTGTCGGGCGAGGAGAACGCTTCGCTGATCCGCAGCGCCATCGAGCAGGGCGCCAGCGGCTTCGTGCCCAAGTCGTCCACCCCCGAAGTGATGATCAACGCCCTGCAGCTGGTGCTCGGCCAGGGCATCTACCTGCCGCCGCAGGTGCTGCATGCGGCCCGCGGGACCGGCGGCCCCACCAGGGGCGGCCTCCGCCGCGGCAGGCGTGCCGGGCATGACCGAGCGCCAGGCCGAGGTGCTGCGGCTGGCGCTCAAGGGTGCGCCGAACAAGGTGATCGCGCGCGAGCTGAGCATTTCCGAGGGCACGGTGAAGTCCCACCTGTCCACGGTCTTCCGGCTGCTCAACGTGCGCAACCGCACCGAAGCGCTCTACTGCGTGGCGCGCATGGGTCTCGCGATCTGAGCCGGGCGCCAGCCAATCGATGCGGCAGGCCCCTCACATCGCCCTGGACATGCCGCCGCTCGCCCCCGGCGCGGACGTCGACCGGCGCAAGGAAATCCACAAGCTTCATTTCGCCATCAACCAGTCGGTGCGCAACAGCTACTCGGTCTGGCTGATCACCCTGTTCATCTCGCTGCCCGTGTGGACCCGCGCGCCGGTGTGGCTGTGCGGCGGCTGGCTGCTGGCGGCCGGCCTGGCTTACGCGGCCCGCGTCAAGGCACTGGGGCCGGGGCGCGATCTGAAGGTGGTGGAGGCGGCGCCCGAAGCGTGGAGCCGGCGCCTGAACCTCTGGACCCTGGGCGCGGGCGCGGTGGCGGCGACGGGCCCAGCCCTCTTCTACCCCGCGCTGGGCGACATTGCGCGGATGTTCATCTGCATGCTGTACTGCTGCTGGCTGGCCGGTGCGATGTCGTCGCTGGGCGCGCGGCCGCGCCTGTACGCCGGCTATGCGGTCGTGTTCACGCTGGGCCTGTCGCTGGGCTGGCTGCGCACGGACAGCCCCTTCCTCGTGGAAATCCTGGTGATGCTGGCGCTCTACACGATCGTGCTCAGCGGCTTTGCCCGCAGCTTCGCGCGGCAGGTGGACGAAAGCGTCGAGATCCGCTTCCTCAACGAGCGCCTGGTGCAGCAGCTGACGCTGGCGCGCGAGGCGGCGGAAAAATCGAGCGAGGCGAAGTCGCGCTTCCTCGCCGTGGCCAGCCACGACCTGCGCCAGCCCCTGCATGCCGTCACGCTGCTCAACGGCATGCTGGCGCGACCGCAGCCGGCGGAGCGCATCGGGGAGATCTCGCGCCAGATGGGACGCTCGCTGGTCACGCTGGAGCGGCTGTTCGGCTCGGTGCTGGACTTCTCGAAGATCGAGGCCGACAAGGTCAAGCCCGAATTCGCGTGGCATCCGCTGGCGCCGCTGATGGAGCAGCTGGGCCACGAGTACGCGGCGCATGCGGCGCAGCGCGGGCTGGCGCTGCAGGTGCGGCCGCTGCCGCTGGCGCTGCACACCGACGCCCAGCTGCTCGAGCGCATCCTGCGCAACCTGCTGGAGAACGCCATCAAGTTCACCGAGCGCGGCACGGTCACCCTGGCCGCCGGCGAGCGGCCCGCGGGCGGCCTGGTGCTGAGCGTGACCGACACCGGCCCCGGCATTCCGTCCAACCTGCGTGAGGACATTTTCCAGGAGTACTACCAGAGCGCCGGCGAGAAGGCCGGCGCCGGCCTCGGCCTGGGGCTGGCCATCGTGCGCCGCCTCGCGGCCATGCTGGACCTGGCCGTCACGGTGCACGACAGCCAGCCGCACGGCGCGCGCTTCGAAATCGCCGCCAGCGCCGCCCGCGTGCGGCCTTGCTCCGACGCGGATGCGCAGGCGGGGGACGACGGGCAGGGCGAGCTCGACCTGCATGGCTACTTCGTCGTCTATGTCGAAGACGACGCTTCGGCCCGGGAGGCGCTGGAGTTGCTGCTGGCGGACTGGGGCTGCCGGTCGGTGATTGCGGCCTCCCTGCCGCAGGCGCTCCAGATGCTGCAAGGGCAGGGCGCGCCCGACGTGGTGCTGAGCGATTTTTCGCTGCGCAACGGGCAGACCGGCATCGAGGTCATCGAGGAGATGCGACGGCGCTACGGCCCGGTGGCCGGCGCCATCCTCACGGGTGAAGCCTCGGCCATGCAGCGGCGCCTGGCGGGGGAACTCGAATACCCGGTGCTGGGCAAGCCGGTCGCGGCGCGCGACCTCCGATCGCTGCTGGAAGTGTTCAAGGGGATCGGCTGAAGCCAGACGGCAACTCGAACGAGGGGGGGACTTCGCATGAGATGGCTTTCGGAAAGCGTGGAGGCGCTGGTCGAGCGCGAACTGGCGGACGGGCAGGGCCGGCCGGTCATTCATGAGGCGGTCGTGGTCGGATCGGGCTATGGCGGCGCCGTGGCCGCGCTGAGGCTGGCGAGCAAAGGCGTGCGCGTCATGGTGCTCGAGCGCGGCAAGGAATACCAGTCCGGCGAGTTTCCGAACGACCTGGGCGATGCCTTCGGCCATGTGCGCCTGGAGCGCGGCGGCAGCGGCAACGTGAACGGCTACGAGTCGGGCCTGTACGACGTGCGCATGGGGCACGGCGCCGGCGCGCTGGTCGGCAACGCCCTGGGCGGCACCAGCCAGATCAACGCCAATGTCGTGCTCGCGCCCGATCCCCGGGTCTTCGAGAAGAAGAAGAAGGGCGGGGGCAACGCGTGGCCGCCTGCGCTCCATCCGGCCAAACGGCCCGGCGCGCCTGCCTTCGCCTATTCCCTCATGCGGGGCTACGCACTGGCACGCCAGCAACTCGCGCCGGAAGAATTCACCGCCGACCACAGCTGGCAGGTCGACCCCCGGCGCGCGGACGTTTCGTTTCCCGGGCCGGTCAAGCCGCTCAAGCGCCGGCGGCTGGAAGAACTCCAGGAGGCGATCAAGGCGACTGCGCCGCAACAGGTTCGCGTGAGCCTGCGCCCGGTCCACCTGACGCTGGACCTGGGCAAGGGCAAGCCGAACTTCAGCGACCCGCCGCTGACGTTTGAATGCGAAGGCTGTGGCGATTGCGTCTCGGGCTGCAACCGCAGTTCCAAGAAGACGCTCACCTACACCTACCTGCCGCGCGCGAAGGAGGCCGGCGCCAAAATGTTCACGGGCGTCACCGTGCTGTCGGTGCGACAGGGACGCGGACGCCTGGGTGGTGCGCTTCGTGCGAACGGAATCGCGCAAGTCGCAGCGCGACGGCGTTCGCCGTGCCGGAGCACGAATTGCGCGCCCGGCATGTGGTCTTGTCGGCGGGCACTTTCGGCAGCACCGAAATCCTGCTGCGTTCGCGGCGCAGGCACGAGAACGCGCCCGGGCTGGCGCTGTCGAAGGCGCTGGGACACAGCGTCTCGACCAATGGCGACACCCTGGCATTCGGCTACATGCTGGACCAGCGGGTCAACGGCATCGGGCTGGGCAGCGAATCGCCGTGGGCGGTGGGCTACGCGGTCGGGCCCACCATCACGGGCACCATCCGCATCGACCACAGCGCCGATGTGACGCGCAGCATGCTGATCCAGGACGGCGCCGTGCCGGGTGCGATCTCCGGCTTGTTCCATGAAATGGTCTCGACCCTGGGCGCCTTCGCGCAGCTGGACCTGCCGCGGTTCCGCGAGATGCCGGCCATGGGGACACCGCCGGAAGAGGCGCGGGACTGGGCCGCCCTGCCACAGCGCGCCCGCACCAACACCCAGACCCTGCTGGGCATCGGCCACGATCCCTCCGCGGGGATCATCCGGCTGGATCGCAAGCACGACCGCCTGCGATTCACCTACCCGAAGCGCGCGATCGAACCGGTCGCGAGCCTGCATGAAAAGTACATCCAGAACATCGAGGCGCAGGGCGCGGTCTACCTGCCGAACCCGGGGACCAAGCCCCTGCCCGATGGCGTGACCAAGCTGCTGTCGGGGCCGCGGCTGGGCGGAGGGACGTTCACGGTGCACCCGCTGGGCGGTTGCTGCATGGCGCAGGACGCGGAACGGGGCGTGGTCGATGACCTCGGGCGGGTTTTCGATGCGGCCAGCCCCACCGGCGGCGTGCACCCGGGCCTCTACGTGCTGGACGGCTCGATCGTCCCCACCTCGCTCGGCGCCAATCCCCTGTTCACGATCACCGCGCTGGCGGAGCGGGCGATGGCGGTGCTCGCGCCGAAGATTGCCGGCGACACGCCGCGTCCTGCAGCCCGCGAAACCTTGGGCGCTGCGCCGGCCGAAGCCGAGCCGGCGTTCAATCCCTACGCCAGGGAAGTCAACGTCCATTTCACCGAGGCCATGCGGGCCGGCGGCGGAAGCTGGCGCTGGCGCGTGGGCGAGCAGGTACTGGCTTGCGACGCTCACCTGCTGCTGCACATGCCGATCGACAACCTCGCCCTGTTCGGCACGGACGGGCGGCACGTCATCGCGATTCCCGACCAGATCGGCGCTCGCATGCGCGACAAGGAACAGCTCGAGCCGCAGCTTCGCATCGACAGCGCCGGGCCCGATGCCCGGCCGCTCGCGCGGCTCCTGGTGAAATCCGGCTGGGTGTCGATCCTGCCCGTGCCGCGGGTGGGATGGGTGGGCTTCGCCTCGGCGTGGGTGCGAACCGCGCTCACCTGGCTGATCGAGCGCGGGTGGGATGAAATCTGGCGGGACCTCCTGCGCATCGGCCCGCGCGACGAGCGCAACACCGTGGGCGACAAGTTCCGCGGCTTCCTGAAACTGTGCACGCATGCCAGCGAAAGCCGGACGATGGAGTACCGGCTCAACCTGCAGGACACGGAACCCCGCGGCGACTCCGTGCGGCTCTACACGCTGCAAGGCCGCAAGCACGTGGGCTATGCGGCGACGTGGTGCGCATTGGGGCGCTACCTCCTGGGGCTGGAACGTCCGCTGAAACGCGCCAACGTCTGGAGCGCCTTCGGCGAACTCCACGCGCGCGTCCTGGACGAGGACGGCGAGGAAGCCGGCAGCGGCCTGCTCGTGCTGGACATGCTGGACATGACCCGCATGCACGCACCGCAGCTGGCCCTGCAGCGCGACACGCCGAACGCGTTGCTGGGACTGGCAGGTTATCCCCTGTGGTTCCTGCGCCTGCTGGCCAAGACCCGCCTGTGGGACTTCCGGCTGCCCGACTACCCCGCCGAGATGCCGCTCGAACTGGCGAAGGGCCCGAATGGCGAAGCGCTGCCGGTGCCCGCGCAGGACACTCCGACGCCATGGCCCGGCTTCCCGCCGCTGCGCATCCGCGCGGCCGGGAATGGCAGCCCAGGCATGCGGCGGGTGCCCGCGGAACCCTCCCTTTGCTTCGCCGTGCAGCGCAGCCTGGACAAGCCGCTGGAGCAGGTGCAACTCAAGCTCACCCGCTACCGCCAGCCGGCCGTCGCGACTGCGCAGACCCACCAGGGAATGGTCCAGTGCAAGGTGCTGCTGATGCTCAACGGCTTCGCGCAGTCGACCCTGGGGTTCGTGCCGCAGGAGCACGTGCGCCGGCCGGGACAGGATGACGATGAACCCGGGCTGGCCGAGTTCTTCTACGAGCAGGGTTTCGACATCTGGCTGTTCGACTACCGCACCAGCTCCATCCTGGACGCGTCCAAGGATCCGAGCACGATGGACGACATCGCACGCCATGACATCCCCGGCGCCGTGCAGGAAGTGTTCAAGGCCCTGGCCGCCGAGACGGGTGTGCCGGGCGAACAACTGCAGATCCATGCCTTCGCCCATTGCGTGGGCGCCGCGTCGCTCGCGATGTCGCTGCTCGGCGGGTTCCTGAAGCATGGGGGATCGGGCCGCGACCAGCTGGCGAGTGTCACGCTGTCCCAGATGCAGGCCTTCCTGGTGGGCAGCAAGACGGCCCAGATGCGCCTGCAGGTGGGCGGCATCCTGCGCGACACGCTGGGGATCGACTACATGCGGCTGTCCGCGGCGGAGCGCCAGCCCTCGGCGCTGGAGTCGGTGCTCGACCGGCTGTTCGCCAGCCTGCCGGTCGACCCCGGGGAACACTGCCCGCACGAACACGACCGCATCCAGCTGCGCCCGGGCATCTGCACCTGCAAGCGCATGAGCGGCACCATATCCCGGCTGCTCAAGCACGATCGCATCAAGGAAGCCACGCACGACCGCCTGCCGGTGTATTTCGGGCGCGCCAACACCAGCGTGCTGGTGCACGGCGGGCGGTGCGTGGACAACGAGAGGCTGGTCAACGCCGACGGCCAGAACGTGTACGTCACCGATGCCAACATCGCCGCCCACCTGCAGCTGCCCGTCGCCATCCTGCACGGGCGCCACAACGCGCTGTTCGACGTGGAGTCGGCGCGGCGCACGCACGAGCAGCTTCGGCGGGTCAATCCGCACATGCGCAAGGCACGCGTCTATCCGCTGATCATCGCCCGCGACTACGCGCACTTCGACTGCACCATTGGCTATGGGCGCGACATGCAGCGGCAGATCCTCAAGCCGCTGGGCGCCTTCTACCGCCGCGCCTGGGCCTACCAGGTCGCGGGGCCGGCGCCGGGGAGGGATCCGCGGGAGGACCTCGTCCCCCGATCGCGCGCGAAGGCCCCGCTCGCGGGGCCGCTGGTGGGATGGACACGAACCGTGACGCAGGGCGACCGCACGATACAGCGGGTGCGGCTGTGGATCGAGGTGGACGAAGGCGAATCGGACCGTGCCGGCTGGGTCGTCACGCAGTGCGCCAGCGTCACCGGCCACGAGGTGCCCGATGAGTCCTGGTTCCAAACGGGGCAATTGTGGCCCGTGATCCGCGTTCCGTTGACGCTGGTCCCGGGGCGCCCGGACGTCGCCGAGCTGGCGCCGCTGGAGCCGGGTGACCATGAACCCTACGTCGCGATCGCGTTGGCCGACCTGGAGTTCGACATCACCTGTGGCTGGGACGAAAACAATGTGTTCGTGCGCATGTTCAGCGTGCACACCATGGGGTACGCGCCGCCGGCGCCAAGCCAGGCGTCGGGCAGCGCGAGCGCTTCGCGCGGTCCCGCGCCCGGCACCGGAAGCAGCACCGGGCCTGTCCCACCGCCGCTGACGAAGCAGGAATTGCAGGACGCGGCCGCTACCGGCCTCAAGCCCATGTTCTGGCAGTTCATGCTCGGCGAGCTCGAGGGCCTGCCGGCGGACAGGTCGTCCGGTGCGCAGTCGCCGGGTTCGACGGTGACCAGTGACGGGACGATCGCCAAGCACGACGCGAACCTGCTCTGGGAGGTGCTGTGGGACGAGCAGGAGCGGCAGCGGACGGCTGCCTTGCAGCCCGCGCCCGGCACGCTGTCGCGCAAGCGCCGCCGCCTGGCGCTGCCCGGCGCATTCGGCTCCGGCCTGGCGTTCCTGCGGGCCGCGACGCTGCGCGGCACGGCCGGTCCGGCGGCCATCGCCTTCGTCGCTGCCAGCTGCCGGCACCCCGGGCTGGCCTTCGAGGACACCCGGGCCGACGCGAGCCTGCTGCGCATCGAGCGCCGCCTGGACGCAGCGCCGGAAATGCCTGCGTTCATGCTGATGCTGGGTGACCAGATCTACGCCGACGCGACCGCCGGCGTGATGGACAGCCCTTCCGCGATCGAGAAGATCGCGCTGCGCCACCGCAAGGCCTTCACGACCGCGGGGTTCCTGCGCCTGACCTCGGGCCTGCCCACGTACATGACGATCGACGACCACGAGATCGCCGACAACTGGTCGCGCGACCTGCTGGCCACGCAGGCGGCGCAGGACCAGTTCGGCACGGCACGGGCGTCCTATGCCGCCTACCAGTGGGCGCACTCGCCGAGGAACAGCGTGGCGCCGGGGTTCAATTACCACTTCGATGCCGGCGGCTGCCCCTTCTTCGTGCTCGATACCCGCAGCCAACGCACCCGCTACAGCAATCCGCCGCAGGTCTGCGACACGCTCCAACTGCAGGAACTCGAGGCCTGGCTGGCCGCGGCGCCAAAGGACGCGCGACCCAAGTTCATCGCGTCGGGCTCGGTATTCGCCCCGGGCCTCTGCGAAAACGAGGCGGGTGCACCCGGATGGTCGGAACGCTCGGGCGACAACTGGCAGATGTCCATGGTCCAGCGGGCACAGGTGCTGGAGATGATCGAGCGGCACGGCGTGCGCAACGTGGTCTTCGTCGCGGGCGACTACCACTGCGCGGCGACGGCCGAGCTGTTCATCGGCGAGCGTCTTTGCGCCTATGCGGTGGTCACCCCGCCGCTGTATGCGCAGCTGCCGGCAGCCAACGTCAAGGACTGGCAGATCGCCGAGGAGGAGGAACTGGTGCTGGCGTCGGGAACGCAGGTCCGCATCCAGGCCCGCAGCCGGGCCGGCGACGGGTTCGCCGAAATCCGCGCCATGCCGCTGCCCGCCGGAGAGTGGCGGCTCGAGGTTCGGCTGGACCAGATGGACTTCGCGGCCAAGGCGCCCGAGGGCGCAGACGTTTCCCGCAGCTTCACGCTGCGCTAGGCAGGGCCTGCGCCGACCGCGCCTTCACGCCACGAGGCGCTGCATCGCCTCGCGGTACTTGGCGGCGGTCTTCTCGATCACGTCCTGCGGCAGGCGCGGCGCCGGCGGCGTCTTGTCCCAGGGCTTGCCGTTGATGCGCACCTGCTCCAGCCAGTCGCGCACGAACTGCTTGTCGTAGCTCGGCGGGTTGGCGCCGGCGCGGTATGCCGCGTCGTAGCCTTCCACCGGCCAGTAGCGCGACGAGTCGGGCGTGAGCACCTCGTCCATCAGGACCATCGTGCCGGCCTCGTCCAGGCCGAATTCGAACTTGGTGTCGGCGATGATCATGCCCTTTCCGAGCGCGATCGCGGCGGCCTCCCGGTAGATCGCGATGCTGGTGTCGCGGATCTTCGCGGCCAGTTCCGGGCCGACGATCTCGACCACCTGCTCGAAGCTGATGTTCTCGTCGTGATGCCCCGCTTCGGCCTTGGCCGCGGGGGTGAAGATCGGCTCGGGCAGCTTGCCCGCGTTCTTCAGGCCCGGCGGCAGCTTGACGCCGCACACCGATTGCGATTCCTGGTATTCCTTCCAGCCGCTGCCCGCCAGGTAGCCGCGCACCACGGCTTCCACCGGGATGGGCTTCAGGCGCTTGACCAGCATGGAGCGCCCGGCGACCTGCGGCACCTCCGACGGCGTCACCACGCTCTCGGGCGCCTCGCCGGTGAGGTGGTTGGGGCACAGGTGGCCCAGCTTGCCGAACCAGAACAGCGCCATCTGCGTCAGCAGCTCGCCCTTGCCGGGGATCGGCTCGCCCATGATCACGTCGAAGGCCGACAGGCGGTCGCTCGCGACCATCAGGATGCGGTCGTTGCCGACCGCGTAGTTGTCGCGCACCTTGCCGCGCGCGAGCAGGGGCAGCGAGGTGAGGGCGGAGGTGTGCAGGGCGGAGGTCATGGTCGGGGTGGGAGAAGGCAAAAGGGCCCGTTGAAGGCAACGGGCCCCGTCATTATCGCCAGTCGCTTCAGTGGACGACTTGCGCCAGCTCGCCCTTCGCGTACTTGGCCGCCACGACCTGCAGGGGCTGCGCCCTTGATCTTGCCGGCCTGGCCTTCGCAGCCGAACTCCAGGTAGCGCTGCTTGCAGATCTGCTTGGCCGCTTCGCGCGCGGGCTTGAGCCATTCGCGGGCGTCGAACTTCTCCGGGTTCTCGGCCAGGAACTTGCGCACCGCGCCGGTCATCGCCAGGCGGATGTCGGTGTCGATGTTGATCTTGCGCACGCCGAACTTGATGGCGTGCTGGATTTCCTCGACCGGCACGCCGTAGGTTTCCTTCATGTTGCCGCCGTACTGGCGGATGATGGCCAGCAGCTCCTGCGGCACGCTGGAGCTGCCGTGCATCACCAGGTGGGTGTTGGGAATGCGGCGGTTGATTTCCTTGATGCGGTCGATCGCCAGGATGTCGCCGGTGGGCTTGCGCGTGAACTTGTAGGCGCCGTGGCTGGTGCCGATGGCGATGGCCAGCGCGTCCAGCTGCGTGCGCTTGACGAAGTCGGCGGCCTGCTCCGGGTCGGTGAGCAGCTGCTCGCGCGTCATCGTCGCTTCGGTGCCGTGGCCGTCTTCCTTGTCGCCCTTCATCGTCTCCAGGCTGCCCAGGCAGCCGAGCTCGCCTTCGACGGTGACGCCGACCTTGTGCGCCATGTCCACCACCTTGCGGGTGACGTCGACGTTGTAGTCGTAGCTGGCGATGGTCTTGCCGTCCGCTTCCAGCGAGCCGTCCATCATCACGGACGAGAAGCCCAGGTTGATCGCGCCCTGGCAGACGTCGGGGCTCTGGCCATGGTCCTGGTGCATCACCAGCGGGATGTTCGGATAGGCCTCGATGGCCGCCTGGATCAGGTGCTTGATGAAGGACTCGCCCGCGTACTTGCGGGCCCCGGCGCTGGCCTGCAGGATCACCGGGGCGCCGGTTTCCTTGGCCGCCTCCATGACGGCCTGGATCTGCTCGAGGTTGTTGACGTTGAAGGCCGGGATGCCATAGCCGTTTTCGGCGGCATGGTCCAGCAGTTCGCGCATGGAAACGAGGGGCATGGTGGTGGTCCGATCAGTTGAAAACGCAGTCGCGGGGCAGCGCGGCGTGGCGGCGCTGCCACCGTGGGGTAACCGGCCGAATTTTACTCGCTGCCCCGCAGCTTGAACCCGGGCCGCCACGGATGAGCACGGCCCGGGCGCGAGCGGACAGTTTCAGGCCGCGCGGACGATCTTGAGCATGTTGGTGCCGCCCGGCGCCCCCATGGGCTCACCGGCGGTGATGGCGTAGATGTCGCCGCTGGAGACGATGCCGCGCGTCTTCAGGTGCGCCTCGGCCTCGCCCAGCGCGGTGTCGCGCTCGGCGCTCTGGTCCATCAGCAGCGGGCGCACGTTGCGGTACAGCGCCATCTTGCGCTGCGTCGCCAGCTTGGGCGTGAGCGCGTAGATCGGGATGTGGATGCGGTGGCGGCTCATCCACAGCGGGGTCGAGCCCGAATCGGTGAGCGCGACGATCGCCTTGCAGCCCAGGTGGTGGGCCGTGAACAGCGCGCCCATCGCGATCGACTGGTCGATGCGCGAGAAAGTCATGTCCCGTGAAGTCGGCGTCGAGCTTCACGTCCTCGGCCTTCTCCGCTTCCAGGCAGATGTTGGCCATCTCGACGATCGTCTCCAGCGGGTAGCGGCCGGCCGCGGTCTCGGCGCTGAGCATCACGGCGTCCGTGCCGTCCAGCACGGCATTGGCGACGTCGCTGACCTCGGCCCGGGTGGGCACGGGATTGGTGATCATCGATTCCATCATCTGGGTCGCGGTGATCACCACGATGTCGAGCTCGCGCGCCATGCGGATCATCCGCTTTTGCAGCGCCGGCACGGCCGCGTTGCCCACTTCGATCGCCAGGTCGCCGCGGGCGACCATGATGCCGTCGCTCGCCCTGCAGATGGCCTCGAGGTTCGGGATGGCCTCCGCCCGTTCGATCTTCGCGATCAGGCCCGGCTTGTGATGGAAGTCGCCGCCCGCCACATTGCACAGCTGGCGCGCCATTTCCATGTCGGTGGCGTTCTTGGGGAAACTCACCGCCACATAGTCGGCCTGGAAGTTCATCGCCGTGCGGATGTCCTCCATGTCCTTGGCGGTCAGCGCCGGCGCAGTGAGGCCGCCGCCCTGCTTGTTGATGCCCTTGTTGTCGGACAGCACGCCGCCGAGCTTGACGGTGGTGCGCACCTGCTCGCCCTTGACCGAATCCACCGTGAGCACGATCAGCCCGTCGTTGAGCAGCAGCATGTCGCCGGCCTTGACGTCGCGCGGCAGCTCCTTGTAGTCCAGGCCGACGCCCTTGACGTCGCCCAGGCTCGGTGCGCGAGGCATCGAGGACGAATTTGGTGCCGGGCTCCAGGTGGACCTTGCCCTCGGCGAACTTGCCCACGCGGATCTTGGGCCCCTGCAGGTCGGCCATGATGGCCACCTCGCGGCCCGCGCGCTGGGCGGCGGCGCGCACCAGGGCCGCGCGGTCGATGTGGTCCTGCGCCTTGCCGTGGCTGAAATTCAGCCGCACCACGTTCACGCCGGCGCGGATCATCTGCTCGAGCAGCGCGGGATCGCTGGAGGCGGGGCCGAGGGTGGCAACAATCTTGGTGGCGCGACGAGCCATGGAGTCTCCTGTAACTTAGTTCCCAATTTTCACATGGAAGCGGTTACATGGCGGTTACCAAAGGCGTGCCTGGCGGGCAATTCAGCTTTGCCCTGGAGCAGCAAGGCGCCTCATTGCGCGGCCGGCCAGGCGACTTCGACCCTCAGGCCCCCGAGGTCGTCAGACCGGTCGACGGAGACAGCAGCCTGGTGGACCTCGGCGATCCGCCGCACGATCGACCAGCCCAGGCCGCTGCCGCCCTCGCCGGTGCCGAGCACCCGGAAGAAGCGCTCGCCCAGCCGGTCCGCATCCGCGGCCGCCATGCCGGGCCCGCTGTCCTCGACTCTCAGCACAACGCGGCCGCCGTCCCGCACCACCGACAGTTTCACGCTCGCGTGCGGCGGGCTGTAGCGGATCGCGTTGTCGACCAGGTTGCGCACCAGCACGCCCGCGAGCGTGGCGTTCGCGACGATGGGGCACGCGGCATCGGCGCTCACCTCGATCGCCTGCTGCCTTGGCAATGGCGCGCGGCGCCGCGTCCGCGGCGACCTGCCTCGCCACCTGCGCGAGGTCCACGGGCTCCAATGCCGGGGCCGCGCCGGCCTCCAGCCGCGACAGCGTCAGCAGCTGCTCGACCAGCCGGGTCGCGCGGTCGCAGCCCTGCAGCGTCGCCTCGAGCGCGTGGCGGCGCTGCGCTGCGATCGGCCTCGCCCAGCGCCACCTGGGCCTGCGCCCGGATCGCGGCGATCGGCGTGCGCAGTTCGTGCGCGGCATCGGCCGTGAAGCGGCGTTCGGCATCCATCAGGCCGGCGATGCGCTCGAACAGGCCGTTGAGCGCGTCCAGCATCGGCACCATTTCCGAGGGCGCATCGGGCAGTTCCACCGGCTGCAGCGCCTGCGGGCGGCGCTCTGCCAGAGCGCGGCCCAGCCTGCGCAGCGGCGCCATGCCGCTGTAGACCGCCCACCACGTCGCCAGCGCCAGCAGCGGCAGTGCCAGCAGCATCGGCCACAGCGCGCTGCAGCACGGCCCACAGGATCGCGCTGCGCGAGCTGATCTGCTCGCTCACGTAGACCTGCACGTCGCGCTCGGCGCCGCGCGCCGCGAACACGCGCCACGCCGTGCCGTCGATCTCCACCGTCCTGAACCCGGTCTTGAATTCGCGGCCCGCGCCGGCCATCGGCAGTTCGGGCGCGTTGGCCGAGCGCAGCGCCAGCCGGCCTTCGTGGAACACCTGGAACGCCACCTTGGGCGCGTAGCGTGCAGCGTCGGCGCATCGCCCGCATCGTGGTCCTCGCCCACCTCGCGGGCCTGCTGCACCACCAGCAGCGCCGCGGCCTGCGCCAGGTGGCCGTCGAGCAGTTCGTCGAGCTCGTGGCGCACGTCGCGCCAGGTCAGCGCGGCGACGACCAGCCAGACGATCGCCACCACGCCGAGCACCAGCACCAGCAGGCGGCCTTGCAGCGAGCGGGGCCGCCCCGTCACGACGCGGGGCCCTCGCGCGGCACGATGTAGCCGACGCCGCGCACGGTCTGGATCAGCGCGTTGCCCAGCTTGCGCGCAGGTGGTGGATATGCACCTCGACGGCGTTGCTCTCGACTTCGTGGCCCCAGCTGTAGAGGTGCTGCTCCAGCTGTTCGCGCGACAGCACGCGCCCGGCATTGAGCATCAGCGCATGCAGCAGGTCGAACTCGCGCGCCGACAGCGTGACGGGCACGCCGCCGCGCTGCACCGTGCGCGCAGCCGGATCGAGCACCACGTCCTGCGCGGCGAGGCGTTCCTGCGGCTGGCCGTGCGCGCGGCGCACCAGGGCGCGCAGCCGCGCAGCGAGTTCGTGCAGGTCGACCGGCTTGACCACGTAGTCGTCGGCGCCCAGGTCGAGCCCGCGGATGCGGTCGGGCACGGCGTCGCGTGCCGTCAGCACCAGCACCGGCATCGTCACGCCCGCGCGGCGGATGGCTGCCAGCACCTCCATGCCGTCCTTCAGCGGCAGGCCCAGGTCGAGCACGGCGGCGGCATAGGGCTCGGCGCGCAACTCGCGCTCGGCCGCCTCGCCGTCGCGCACCCAGTCGACCTGGAAGCCCAGCTGGCGCAGGCCGGCCCGCAGGCCGTCGCCCAGCAGCGGATCGTCTTCGGCGAGCAGGATGCGCATCGGGGAATTATGGTCGCACGTGCCCGGGCTCAATCGTCGTCATCGCCGTGGCCGCGCTGCGCCGCGGCGCCGGTCGATGCGGGCCGCGGCACCGGGCCCCGCCTGCCACTGCAGCGCCCAGAACCCGAGCACGGCCACGAGCAGCAGCGACGCCGACGCTGCGCCAGGCGCGCCGCGCGCCTTCCTGCGCGCCTGCCGGCCTTGCGGCCGGTGATCATGGCGCGCACCAGGTTCTCGCGGTGCAGCCAGCTGCCCAGGAGCACGCCCGGCAGGTGCACGCCGACCACGGCGAGCATCAGGTTGGCCGCCGCCTCGTGCACTTCCTCCAGCCAATGGCCGCCGATCTCGTTGAAGGTGGCCCAGCCGCTCGCCGTGACGCCGGCCGCCAGCAGCAGCAGCGCGACGATGGCCAGCGCGCCGGCCGGGTTGTGGCCGGTGTGGTGTTCGGCGTGCCGCGCAGCATGGAAGCCGAGGTAGCGCGCCGCCGGCCGGGCCGCGCACGAAACTGGCGAAGCGCGCATGGCGCGTGCCGACGCAGGCCCCACAGGATGCGAAAGACCACCAGCCCGGCCATCGTGTAGCCCAGCGTCACGTGCACCAGGCGCCAGCGCTCGCTCTCGGCCGTGAGCCAGGCGCCGGCGAAGCTCAGCACCATCAGCCAGTGGAAGACGCGCACCGGCGCGTCCCAGACCAGGACCCTGGCCGGCGCCGCCGGCGTTGCGGGTGCTTCAGCGCGGGATGCGGACGTTGTGTTCATTGAAATCTCCTTGTTCGGCCTGCGTATGGCAGGCGACGCAGTTGGACGGGCTCTTCACGGCGGGCAGCTTCCAGGTGACGCGCCGGCACTTCGTCGTGCTTGCGCACGAACCACGCCGAGCGGGTGATGCGGTCTTGCGGGGGCTCCTCGCGCACCCGCCTGTAGCTGCCGGCGTTGGCGGCGAGCCAGGCCGGACAGTTCCTTCAGCGTCGCGGGATCGAGCGAGGCGTCGGTGCCGTAGTGGCGCGGCAGGTTGTCCATGACGCGCTGCCACGACGCCGCGGGCAGCAGGCCGGGCGGGTAGGCGACGTGGCAGGCCGCGCATTCCTGCTGGTACTTGGGCAGCAGCGGCACGCGCAGCGCGTGTTCGCCTTCGCCGGCGTATGCCGTGCCGGCCGCCGCCAGCGCGGCGAAGGCCGCGCCCAGCGCCATGCGCGCGGTGACAAATTGGTGAGGTTGGGCATGTGTGTCTCCTAGGGCTTGAGCGACAGCAGCCAGGCCAGCACGTCGGCCTTCTCGCCGGCGCTGCATTCGCGGCCGATCACGTCGTTGCAGTTGCGGCGAAACCATTTCTCGGTCTTGGCGGCGTCGGTGAAGCGCTCGGCGTTGAAGGCGGGCGCCAGCGCGGCGATCGGCTTGCCGGTCGACGCGTGCTTGCCGGCTTGCGTCGGCAGCGCGCCGTGGCAGGATGCGCAGCTCCATTCGCGGCCCTGCCGGGTGGTGAACAGCTTCTGGCCGCGCTCGGGCGACGCGCTCGCGCCGGCCTGGGCGCTGTAGCCGGCCAGCAGGTGCGCAGGCTCGGCAGCATGCGCGGCGGGCATGAGGAAAGCCGCGGCAGCGAAGGCTGCGGCCCAACAGGGAACAAAGACGTGACGTTTCATGGCAACTCCTTGGCTGCCATGGTCGCGGCGGGGTCTTAGCGTTTTCTTAACGCGCTGTTCAACCGCGCTTAATGTGCGGCGCCCAGGATGACATCACTCATTCATCAACGGGACGACACCATGGATCACACCCTTCTGGCCTTCATTCGACAATTCACCGGTGTCGTTGCGGCGGCATTCGCGCCCGTCGCGCTGGTGTCTTTCCTCTCGATGCCCTACACCCTGGCCGGCCACCCGGGCGAGGCGCAAGGCCCGGCGACGGCCGTGCGCCACATGACCTGACGGCGTCACGCCCGCCAGCCGGCGCGCAGCACTCAGCCGTTCGCCCGCTTCTGCAGGATCTCGAACGCGGGCAAGGTCTTGCCTTCCAGCACTTCCAGGAAGGCGCCGCCGCCGGTCGAGATGTAGCTCACGTCCTTCTCGATGCCGTACTTGGCGATGGCCGCAAGGGTGTCGCCGCCGCCGGCGATGCTGAACGCATCGGCCTGGGCGATGGCCCGGGCGATGGTTTCGGTGCCATGGGAGAAGGCCTCGAATTCGAACACGCCGACCGGACCGTTCCACACGATCGTGCCGGCCGACTTGAGCTGTTCGGCCAGGCGGCGCGCAGTCTCGGGGCCGATGTCCAGGATCAGGTCGTCGTCGGCCACCGCATTCGCGGCCTTGGTGGTCGCAGGCGCGTCGGCCGCGAACGACTTGGCCGTGACCACGTCGGTGGGGATCGGGACGTCGGCGCCGCGCGCCTTCATGGCCTCGATCACCGCGCGCGCCTCGCTCACCAGGTCGGCTTCTGCGAGCGACTTGCCGATCTTCAGGCCGGCCGCCAGCATGAAAGTGTTGGCGATGCCGCCGCCGACGATGAGCTGGTCGACGTTGCGCGCCAGCGCCTTCAGGATGGTGAGCTTGGTGGAAACCTTGGAGCCGGCGACGATCGCGACCAGCGGGCGCCTCGGATGGGCCAGCGCCTGCGTGATGGCATCGATCTCGGCGGCGAGCAGCGGCCCGGCGCACGCGACTTTCGCGTACTGCGCGATGCCGTAGGTCGAGGCCTCGGCGCGGTGCGCCGTGCCGAAAGCGTCGTGCACGAAGATGTCGCACAGCGCCGCCATCTTCTTCGCCAGTTCGGGGTCGTTCTTCTTCTCGCCCTTGTTGACGCGGCAGTTTTCCAGCAGCACGACCTGGCCGGGCTGCACGGCGACGCCGCCGACCCAGTCGCGCACGAGCGGGACTTCGCGGCCGAGCAGCTCGCCCAGGCGCTGCGCGACCGGCGCCAGCGAGTCCGACGGCTTGAATTCACCCTCGGTCGGCCGGCCCAGGTGCGAGGTGACCATCACGGCCGCGCCCGCGTCCAGCGCCATCTTGATGCAGGGGACCGAGGCGCGGATGCGGGTGTCCTCGGTGATGTGGCCGGCATCGTCCTGCGGCACATTGAGGTCGGCGCGGATGAAGACGCGCTGGCCGCGCGCCTTGCCTTGGGCACAGAGGTCTGAAAAACGCAGGACATTCATGGCGGTGTTCGCTTCAGGACAAAACCGCCAATTTTAGGAGCCCCGCCCCCAGCCGGGTTGTTACCAGCCGAGCAGCAGGTGCAGCGGCAGGTAGACGGCCATCCCCGCCGCGATGGTCAGCAGCACGCTGCGACGCCAGAAATACAGCAAGGCGCCGGCGGGCGCGGCGAACAGGCGCGCGTCCTGCCAGGTCGACACGAAATGGCCGCCGGCCACCACGATCTCCGGCGCGACCACGCCGGCGAGCGCGGCGACCGGCGCGTATTGCAGCGCGCGATGGGCCCAGTCGGGCAAGGCCCACGGACGGTCCAGGATGAAGAAAAAGCAGCGCGTGAGCACCGTGACGCCGGCCAGCCCCACGATCACTGCCAGCGTCCACAGGTCGGTCTGGGCGCTCACGCGGGCTGCCTCCATGCGGTCGGCATGCGCTTTTCCAGCCAGAAGCTCACCAGCACCGCGGCGCTGATGGCCACGACGATGTTCAGCTTCAGCGGCAACGCATACGCGGCCACCGCGGCGGCGCCGGCCAGCAGCGCCGACAGCACCCGCAGCGGCGTGTTGGCCAGCGAGCAAAGGATGCCCACCAGGCACAGCACGCCGGCGAAGCCGAGGCCCCAGGCGCTCGGGATGAAATTGGCCAGGACGATGCCCGCCACGCCCGGCAGCATCCAGCTGGTCCAGGTGACGAAGTAGTTGCCGGCGAGATAGGCCTCCTGCTCCTGGCGTTCGGCGCCGGCATCGGCCGGCTGCGGAAAGCGGCGCGTGAACATCGCGTAGGTCATGTCCGCCGTCAGGTAGCCATGCACCATCCGCCGCCAGCGCGGCATGTGCATCAGGTAGGGGCGCAGGTGCAGGCTGAACACGACGAAGCGAAGGTTCACGCAAAAGCCGGTCGCCAGGATGACCCAGGCCGGCGCGCCGGCGACGATCAGGGGAATGGAAGCCAGCTGCGAACTGCCGGCGTACACCAGGAAGGTCATGGCCAGCGCCTCGAACGCGCTCATGCCGGACTTGACCATCGCCACGCCGGTCATCAGGCCCCAGGCGGCGATGCCGGTGGCGAGCGGCACCATCTCGCGCGCGCCTTCGCGGAACGCCGGGTGGCGGTGGATGGACGGCAGGAAGAACACTAGCGCGACCCGAACGTCATGCCCGGCTTCAGGTCGAAGCCGCGCAGGAAGTCTGCGGCCGGCAGGCGCTTGCCGCCGGCGCGCTGCAGCTGCGTCAGGCGCAGGCCGCCACGGCCGCAACGCACGTCGATGCCGCCCGGGCCGGCCGATTCGATGCGGCCGGGCACGCCGGCAGCGCCGGGGGCGGCGGGCACGGCCCGGGCCGCCCAGAGCTTGATGCTTTCCCCGCCCAGCACGCTGCTGGCGCCCGGGGACGGGTCGAAGGCCCGGATGCGGCGCGCGATGACCTCGGCCGGCTCGGCCCAGTCCACCGCCGCTTCGGACTTGTCGATCTTGCGGGCATAGGTCACACCCTCTTCCGGTTGCCGGACGGGCTTCAACCCGCCGCAGGCGGCCAGCTCCAGCGCCTCCACGATCATCCTGCCCCCCAGCGCCGCCAGCTTGTCGTGCAGCGATCCGGTGGTGTCGTCGCCTTCGATGGGCACGCGCTCGACCAGCAGCATGTCGCCCGTGTCCAGGCCGGCATCCATCTGCATGATGGTCACGCCGGTTTGCGCATCGCCGGCCTCGATCGCGCGATGGATGGGCGCGGCGCCGCGCCAGCGCGGCAGCAGTGACGCATGGATGTTCAGGCACCCCCGGCGGCGGGACGTCGAGCACCCACTGCGGCAGGATCAGCCCATAGGCCGCCACCACCATCACGTCGGCCTGCGCGGATTCGATCGCCTCCCGGGCCGCCCGGGCCTCATCGGGAAACTTGCCGTCCAGCCGCAGGCTGCGCGGCTGCGCGACGGCAATGGCGTGCTCGAGCGCGAACTGCTTGACGGGGGAGGCCTGCAGCTTCATGCCCCGGCCGGCCGGCCGGTCCGGCTGGGTCAGTACCAGCGCAATCGTGAAGCCCGCCGCGTGGAGGCGTTCCAGCGCGACGCGCGCGAAGTCGGGCGTACCCGCGAAGATGACACGCACGTTGTTGAAGTCAGTTCCGCTCGTTGGGCGTGTTGATGAATTCCATGCCCGGGTGGGCGCGCTGCACCACGTTGCGCTCGTCCAGGTACACGTAATAGAACATGTCGCTGTTGGCCGTGTCGCGCCAGCGGTAGGTCATCACCGGGCCCCGCCAGCTGGCGACCCCGTCGATCCAGGCGGGCCGGCCGAATTCGCGTTCCACGTCCTCGCGCGTCCACTGGCCGGGCACGATCCGATGGAAGTTGCCTTCGGTCAACACTTGGCGCGCCTGCACCACCTTGCCGCCGGCATCCACGTCCACCATCCAGGCCTGCTGCCCGACCGGCTGCGCCGAGTACTGCAGGCGCTCGCCGCTGGCCAGCCGCACGACGCGGTAAGGCGGGCCCATGCGCGCGACCACGGCCTCCCGGGGCGTGCCGGGCGCGATGTCGAAACCCTGGAACGGGTTGCCGGCGCAGCCGGCAAGGGCCAGCAGGGCGGCGACGGGGGCCAGGAACTTGCGCATGGGGGACTTCTCCAGGGAATTCCGCTGTCAGGCGCGCTCGGTCTCGCGCCGGGCCTTGAGCATCTTGTTCTTGATGCGGTTGCGCTTGAGGGGCGACAGGTATTCCACGAAGACCTTGCCCAGGAGGTGGTCCATTTCATGCTGGATGCAGACAGCCAGGATGCCCTCGGCCTCGATGCTGCGCGAACGGCCCTCGCCATCCAGCGCCGTGACCTTGATGGCCGCTGCGCGCTCGACGCCATCGTAGATCCCGGGCACCGACAGGCAGCCTTCGTCGCTGACCTGCTTGTCCGGGCTGGACCAGGTGATCTCGGGATTGATCAGGACCAGCGGCTGGTTGCGCTGCTCCGAAATGTCGATGACGACCAGCCGTTCGTGCACGTCCACCTGGGTGGCGGCCAGGCCGATGCCGCTGGCATCGTGCATGGTTTCGAGCATGTCGGCGATCAGCTTCTGGATACGCGCGTCGACGGCCTGCACGGGCTTGGCGACCGTGTGCAGCCGGGGATCGGGGTAGCAAAGAATGGGAAGAAGGGCCATGGGCAAATGGGGAAAGGTGTCGCTATTTTCGCTACTTTTCGCTTTTCCGGCACGGCCGGGAGGCCATAAACGTTGCCCAATCAAGGGCTTGAGCGCAGAATTGCCAGTACTTTGTCAAGACTCTCGACTGCCTTGGCCCACGCCGACGGTCGCGGCCCACAATGCACCAACACTGCCAGAAACCGATGACCGCTCCCCCCAGGAACCGCCTTCCGCGCGCCCTGAACGCCCTCGCGGCGCTGGCGGCGGCCGCCGCAGTCCTGTCGGGCCCGCCCGCGCTGGCGCAGAACTTCCCGATCACGCCGGGCCAGCGGTCCACGGCCCAGCAGGTCGCGCAGGCCGGGGTGCCGCTGTCCGAACTGGCGCCCAATGCGCCGGAAGAATACACGGTCAAGCGCGGCGACACCCTGTGGGCCATTTCCGGCATGTTCCTCAAGACGCCCTGGCGTTGGCCGGAACTGTGGGGCATGAACATGGAAGAGGTGCGTAACCCGCACCTCATCTACCCGGGCCAGCAGCTGGTGCTGGAAAAGATCGACGGTCGCGCCCTGTTGCGCCTGCGCGCCGACGGCCGCCAGGGCGAGGCGCCGACCGAAACGGTGCGGGTCTCCCCGCGGGTGCGCATCGAGCCCCTGTCCGACCGGGCAGTGCCGACCCTGCAGAGCCACCTGATCGAGCCGTTCCTGGCCGAGCCGCTGATCGTGGACGAGGCGGCGCTGCTGGCCGCCCCGCGCATCGTCGCGGTGCCGGAAGACCGGGTGCTGATCACCCGCGGCGACCGGGCCTATGCGCGCGGGCTGGCGACCGCGCCGCTGATGCAGCGCGTGGCCGGCCGCGTCGACGATTACCGCGTGTTCCGCAGCGCCCGGCCGCTGAAGGACCCTGTGACCAACACCGTGCTGGGCTACGAGGCCTACTACCTGGGCAAGGCGTCGCTGGTGCGCAGCGAGGCCCGCGAAGATGTGCGCACGAGCAGCGGCGGCCGGGAGAGCCTGGCCGTGCCGGCCACCATCGACATCGTCTCGGCCAAGGAGGAGATGCGCGTGGGCGACCGCCTCCTGCCCGAGCCTGCGCGCCAGTTCCTCAGTTATGCGCCGCACGCCCCGGCCGGCGCGGTGAACGGCACCATCGTGTCGGTCTACGGCAATGCGGTGGCGATCGCCGGCCAGAACCAGGTCGTCGTCATCAACAAGGGCACGGCCGACGGCATCGAGATGGGGCACGTGCTCGCGATCCTGAAAGAAGGCGCGCGCAAGGTGGACCGCTCGCAACCGGGTGAGCGCACCAGCATCAAGCTGCCGAACGAACGCAACGGGCTGTTGATGGTGTTCCGGCCGTTCGAGAAGCTCTCCTATGCGCTGATCCTCGAGATCAACGACACCGTCAAGGTCGGCGACAGCGTCGCCAACCCCCGCTAGGCGCCAGCCGTCGATGGAGCGCGCCGAGCTCGCAGCCTGGCTGCGCCTGGCGCTCACGCCCGAGGTCGGGAACGGCACCGCCCGCCGGCTGCTGGCCGCATTCGGCCTGCCCACGGCCATCTTCAACCAGCCGGCGGCGGCCCTCGGGCAGGTGGTCACCGCCGACCAGGCCCGCGCGCTCGGCACCGAGCCCGAGGCGCTCGCGGCGCAAGTCGACGCCACCTGGCAATGGCTGAAGGACGCGCCGGCCCCGGGGCAGCGGCAGGTACTCACGCTGGCCGATGCCGCCTATCCCACGAGCCTGCTCCACACTGCCGACCCCCCGCTCATGCTCTACGTCATCGGTGCGGTGCCGCAGGCTTGGCCCGTCGGCCTGGCGGTGGTCGGCAGCCGGAACCCGACGCCGCAAGGCCTGCTGAACGCGCGGCAGTTCTCGCGCAGTTTCGCCCAGGCCGGGCTCACCGTGGTCTCGGGCCTGGCGCTGGGGGTGGACGGTGCGGCCCACGAAGGCGCCCTGGAAGGCGCCACGCCGGGACAGCTCGCCACCATCGCGGTGGTGGGCACGGGCCTGGACCGCGTGTACCCGCGCCAGCACCTGGCGCTGGCCGGCCGCATCGCCGAGCATGGCCTGCTCGTCAGCGAATACCCGTTGGGCACGCCGCCCCTGGCGCCCAACTTCCCGCGGCGCAACCGCATCATCTCGGCGCTCAGCCAGGGCACGGTGGTGGTCGAGGCGGCGCTGAAGTCGGGCTCGCTGATCACTGCCCGGCAGGCGGCCGAACAGGGCCGGGAGGTGTTCGCGATTCCCGGCTCGATCCACTCGCCGCAATCGCGCGGCTGCCATGCATTGATCAAGCAGGGCGCCAAGCTGGTCGAATCGGCGCAGGACGTGCTGGAAGAACTGCCCCTGCCCGAAGGCCACCGGTTGTTGCCCCATGCAAGCGCGGCCGGCGAGCCGGACGATGCCGACGCGCGCGAAGACAGCCTGCTGGGTGCGCTGGGGTTCGATCCGGTGAGCCTCGACGCGCTGGTCGCGCGCACCGGCATCGCACCGGCCGACCTGCAGGCCCGCCTGCTCGAATTCGAGCTGGACGGCAAGGTGGCCCGGCTGCCCGGCGGCCTGTTCCAGCGCATCGGCGCGGCGTGACTGCGGCTGAGGCCGCGACGCAACACCGCTTGCGGCGGCATTGCATTTGACGGTGGGGTTCTGGGCTATATTGGGGCATGTTTGAAGTGCTCGTTTTTGTCTACGAACACTACTGGCGCGGCGATGCCTGCCCCGAGCTGGAGCAGCTGAGCCGCAAGCTCAGCGCCCATGGTTTCGAGCCCGACGAGATCCACGATGCGCTGGTCTGGCTCGACGGCCTGAACCTCGTCGCGCAAGGCACGCGCATCGATGCCCCGGCGGCCAGCCAGACGGGCTCGGCAGCCGTGCAATCCGCCAGCGGCATGCGCGTGTACTCCGTGGCTGAACAGGATCACCTGGGCGCCCAGTGCCTGGGCTTCGTTTCATTCCTGGAATCTTCCGGCGTGTTGCCCGCTGCGATGCGCGAGATCGTCATCGACCGCGCCATGGCCGCGCCCGGCGACCCGGTCTGCCTCGACGACCTGAAGATCATCGTCCTGATGGTTTACTGGAGCTTCGGCGAAGAGCCCGATGCGCTGGTGCTGGACGAGCTGTGCGACCCGGCCGACGGGCGGCTCGCCCACTGAGCCCGCCCTCCTGCCTTACTGCAGGAGTCGTTCGGGGTTCGCGTCGAGCTTCGCCAGCGCGTCGCGCGTGGCGCGCACGGTGAGCGCTTCTTCCTCCGCCGGCAACAGCAGGCCCGCCTGCAGGTAGGCGGCCAGGCGGCGCGCCTGGATCAGGAAACTGCGCCCGCCGGGCGCGGCGAACAGGTGCAGCTGCTTGCGCTCGCTGCGCCAGACGTACTGCACCTGGTTGGTCGCGCCGTTGTGGTCGAGTGCGAACCAGTTGCCCAGTTGCAGCTCGGTGGCCCAGGCCAGCATGGCCGCGCTCGGGCGCGATCCGCCGTCTGGCCACCACCTCGATCGAGGAGGCGTCGATGCCCAGCATCAGCTCGATGCTCTGCGCATCCAGCGGCAGGTCGGTCGCGGGATCGTCGGCGACGAAGTCTTCCAGGTTGGCCAGCCGCTTGGCCATGGCTTCGATGCGCGCGTGCGGGATCGCCTCCGTCTTGGACAGGAAGGCGTCGGCCAGTGTGTCGCCGATGACCTTGATGTGCGCCTCCTGCGCCTTGCCCTGGATGTTCACCAGGGTCATGCCCTGGCGCAGCCGCTGCAGCAGGCGCGGCAGGTCCTGGATCACCTTCGCCCGCTCGTTGCGGTTGGGTTTGGCGCTGGCGGCCCAGACCAGGTCGGAGGCCGACGCCTTGAGCGCCAGCGTTTCCTCGTGCTGCGGCCCGTTCTTGATCGCGGACAGCGCCAGCACCTCGGCCCACACCTTGAAGAGGAACTCGCGGATCTCCTCGCGCACCGGCATGTCCGAGAGCATGCTGCGCATCTCGATGGTGTACTGGATGGCCAGCGTTTCCTTCTGCTCGACCTGCTGGGCCACGCTCACCAGGCGCTGCGTGGGCGCACTCTCGGTCAGGAACCGGGACAGGAATTTCAGGAATTCGTCGTAGACCAGCTGGAACACGCGCCGGCCGGTCTCGGGGTACTGCTCGATCACCTGGACCACGCGCTTGATCTCGACTTCCAGCGCGCTGCCGCCGATGGCCGCGGCGTCGAAGCCCATCACGCAGGAGCCCATGCGGTCGATCAGCTGGCGCGCCGGATGCTCCAGCGAGCCGAAGAATTCGGGCTCGGAGATGGCCACCCGCAGCACCGGCATTTGCAGCCGGGCGAACCAGACGCGGATGGCCGGGGGAATGCGCTCCTCGGCCAGGATGCTCTGGAACATCAGCGCGACGATCTCGATCGTCGCCTTTTCGGTCGAGGTGGTGGCCTTTTTCTTCAGCTCGCCGGTGCGCCGCCGCAGGTCGACTGCCACTTCCTGCACGGCGGCGTCGTCGTAGACGATGTCCTCGCGCACGGTGCCGGTGCCGGTGCTGGCGCCGGGCGATTGGGTGGCCTGCGCCTGGCGGCCATGTTGCTGGGAGAGGGCCTCGGCCAGCGCCGGCGAGGGCCGGGTGGGTGGGTTGCTCTCATAACCACCGACCTTTTCCGTCAGCAGCCGCTTCAGCTGCCCGAGCACACCGGTTGCGCGCATGCGCGCCCGCGCCAGCGGCGGGGTGGACGTCATCAGCCGGGTCTCGTCATGCACGCCGCCGGGCCGCGCGCCGGCATCCATCCCATTGCCGCCTTGCGGGCTGCCGTGCGAAACCTGCTCGCCGCCGTCGCCCTGATAAGGCCGGCCGGCCTGGCCACCCTGGCTGGCGAAGCCGCCTTGGCCGCCTTGTCCACCCTGGCCACCCTGGCCTGGGTAGCCGCCTTGGCCCGCGTAACCACCCTGGCCTGCATAGCCCCCCTGGCTCGTGGGGCCTGCATTGCCGCCGTGCTCGCCGTGGCCCCCGATGTTCGACTGCCCGCCAGCGTATCCCCCGGGAGCGCTGCGCGCCGCCGCGGCCATGCCGGCACGCGACTGCGAATCCGGGACACCGGCGCCGGCTTCTGCGCCGTCCGGGGACTCCTGCGGCTCGCCGCCGGGCTTGCGGCCGCCCGCGGACACGCCTCGCCGCACCCGGCTGCTCAGGTCGATGTCACGCATGACGCCCTGGTTGACGAGGAATTCGTTCGTCAGCTTGTAGGCCTGCGGCACATGTTCGAGGACCTGGCGCTGGATCACGTCCTGCACCAGCGCCCACGCTTCGTGCGACAGTCCGGCGCCGCCCCATTGCTCCACCAGCAACTGCGACAGGGCCTCGGGGCGCAGCACGTCGGTGCTCGCCATTTCCTCGCCGCCCTCGAGGTACTGCATGCGCAGCCGCAGGTCGTTGAGGTCCCAGGTGGCCTTTTCCTGGATGGCCAGCGCCAGCCTCGACGAGAGGATCTTGCGCTCCACCACCTCGTCGCCGATCAGCTCGAGACTGCCGGCCTCGAGCCGGATCCGCGCTGTCGCCGTGGGGGGCACGATCGCCTTTTGCCAGGCCTTGGCCGCGCCCTGCGCCCAGTCGGTGCCCTTGCGGTCGAAGTCCATCATGGCATCGCGCCGTTCCTGCATCTCACGCGTGCTCGGGCTGGTTTCCACCAGCTCGGCCAGCCGGCTGCGGATCGCCTTGTCCAGGGGCACGAGGCACTCCTGCGCCCGCCTCACGAACTGCTCGCGCGCCTGGCGCGCGAACCGCGCCCCGTTTGCTGGTGGGAGTGTCGGCGCGCTCACCTGTGGCCTATACCGTGGCACCCGCGTTCGGGTCGTTGGGGTCTTCGTCCTTGCGGCCCGCGGACTTGACCAGGTCGTCGCGCTTGATGCCCAGCCACATCGCGATGGCCGCGGCCACGAACACGGAGGAATAGATGCCGAACAGGATGCCGATCGTCAGCGCCATGGCGAAGTAGTGCAGCGTCGGCCCGCCGAACAGCAGCATCGACAGCACCATCATCTGCGTAGACCCGTGGGTGATGATGGTGCGGCTGATGGTCGACGTGATGGCGTTGTCGATGATCTGCACCGTCGTCAGCTTGCGGTAGCGGCGGAAGTTTTCCCGGATCCGGTCGAAGATCACGACCGACTCGTTGACCGAATAGCCCAGCACCGCCAGCACCGCCGCCAGCACGGCCAGCGAGAACTCCCACTGGAAGAAGGCGAAGAAGCCCAGGATGATGACCACGTCGTGCAGGTTGGCGATGATGGCCGCGACGGCGAACTTCCACTCGAAGCGGAACGCCAGGTAGATCATGATGCCCGCCACCACCATGGCCAGTGCCTTCAGGCCGTCGGTGGCGAGTTCCTCGCCGACCTGGGGGCCGACGAATTCGGTGCGGCGCAGGCTCACGCCCGCGTCCTCGGACTTCAGCGCCGTGAGCACCTTCTCGCTTTGCTGTGCCGAGCTCACGCCCTTCTGGGCCGGCAGGCGGATCATCACGTCGCGCGAGGTGCCGAAGTTCTGCACCTGCACGTCGGCGAAGCCCAGGGCGGACACGGTGCTGCGCACCTTCTCGACGTCGGCGGGCTGCGAGTAGCTCACTTCCATCACGGTGCCGCCGGTGAATTCCACCGACAGGTGCAGCCCGCGGTGGAACAGGAAGAACACGGCGGCCGCGAACGTCAGGAACGAGATCACGTTGAAGATCAACGCGTTCTCCATGAACGGGATGTCGCGGCGGATCTTGAAGAATTCCATGGGGGTCCGTCTTCCTCAGTCTGCCTTGGTTATAGCGCCGTTCGCGTCGGGACGCCACACGGTACCGATCGATACCGTCTTGAGCTTCTTCTGGCGGCCGTACCACAGGTTGACCAGGCCGCGCGAAAAGAACACGGCCGAGAACATGGAGGTCAGGATGCCGATGCAATGCACCACCGCGAAGCCGCGCACCGGCCCCGAGCCGAAAGCCAGAAGGGCGAGGCCGGCGATCAGCGTGGTGATGTTGGAGTCGAAGATCGTGTTCCAGGCCCGGTCGTAGCCGGCGGTGATGGCCGCCTGCCCCGACGCGCCGTTGCGCAGCTCTTCCCGCACACGCTCGTTGATCAGCACGTTCGAGTCGATGGCCATGCCCAGCGCCAGGGCCATGGCCGCCATGCCCGGCAGCGTGAGCGTCGCCTGCAGCATCGACAGCACGGCCACCAGCAGCAGCAGGTTGACCGCCAGTGCCACGCCCGAGAACAGGCCGAACAGCATGTAATAGACAGCCATGAAAACGCAGATCGCGGCGAAGCCCCAGGCGACGCTGTGGAAGCCCTTGGTGATGTTCTCGGCGCCCAGCGTCGGGCCGATGGTCAGCTCCTCGATGATCTCCATCGGCGCCGCCAGCGAACCGGCGCGCAGCAGCAGCGCCACGTCGTTGGCTTCGACGGTGGTCATGCGCCCGGAAATCTGGACCCGCCCGCCGCCGATTTCGCTGCGGATGACCGGCGCCGTCACCACTTCGCCCTTGCCTTTTTCGAACAGCAGGATGGCCATGCGCTTGCCGACGTTTTCGCGCGTCACGTCCTTGAAGATGCGCGACCCCTTGGCATCCAGCGTCAGGTGCACGGCTGCTTCCTGGGTCTGGTTGTCGAAGCCGGGCTGCGCGTCGGTGAGGTTGTCGCCGGTCAGCACGACCTGCTTCTTGACCACCACCGCCTGGCCGCCGCGCTCCAGGTAGCGCTCGGTGCCGAACGGCACCGGCCCCGTGCCCAGCTCGGCGGCGCGCGCGTCGGCGCTCTCGTCGACCATGCGCACTTCCAGGGTGGCCGTGCGGCCCAGGATGTCCTTCGCCTTGGCCGTGTCCTGCACGCCCGGCAGCTGCACCACGATGCGGTCCAGCCCCTGCTGCTGGATCACCGGTTCGGCCACGCCGAGCTCGTTGATCCGGTTGTGCAACGTGACCATGTTCTGCTTGAGCGCCTGCTCCTGGACGCGGCGCGCGGCTTCGGGCTTGATGGTGGCGGTGAGCTTGTACTCGGTGCCTTCCGGCGTGTCGACGGACTGCAGGTCCGTGAACTGGTCGGCCAGCACGGCCTTCGCGGCTTCCAGGGTCTGCTGGTCGCGGAACCGCACTTCGATCGCCTGGCCGTTGCGGTTGATGCCCGCGTGCCGGATGCTCTTTTCTCGCAGGATGCTGCGCAGGTCGCCCGCCAGCGCCTCGGCCTTCTTCGTGAGCGCCGCCTGCATGTCCACCTGCAGCATGAAATGGACGCCGCCACGCAGGTCCAGCCCCAGGTACATGGGGGCGGCGCGCAATGCCGACAGCCATTTCGGCGAAGCCGACAGCAGGTTCAGCGCCACGACGAAGGTCGGATCGGTTGGGTCGGGCACCAGGGCCTTCTGGATCGCATCCTTGGCCCTGAGCTGGACGTCGCCGCTTTCCAGCCGCACCTTGATCGAGTTGGCATCAAGCGTGATGGCTTCAGGCTTGATGCCCGCGGCCGCCAGCGCCTGTTCGACGCGCGCCTGCGTCGTCGCGTCGACCTTGACGGTGGCCTTGCCCGACGACACCTGCACGGCCGGCGCCTCGCCGAAAAAGTTGGGGAGCGTGTAGATCGCTCCGATGAGCAGGGCGACCAGGATGATCGCGTACTTCCAGACCGGGTATCGGTTCATATCTGTTGAAACCTGAAGGACACGGGTGCGACAGCACCCGCGTTCTCACCTTATTTAAGTGTTCCCTTGGGGAGAACCTGCACGACCGCGCTGCGCTGCACCTGCACTTCAATGCCGGCAGCAATTTCCACGCCGAGGTAGACATCGCCCAGTTTTGTCACTTTGCCGATGACGCCCCCGGCGGTGGCCACCTCGTCGCCCTTGGCGAGGGCCTCGATCATGGAGCGATGCTCCTTCTGGCGCTTCATCTGGGGCCGGATCATCACGAAATACAGCACCACGAACATCAGCACCAGGGGCAGCATGCTCATCAGCGATGACTGCATGTCGCCGCCGGCGGCGGTCTGGGCAAAGGCAGAAGAAATGAACACGGTGGCTCCAGGAGGGGGAAACGTTGTTGAATTCGCCCGCGATCAAGCCGGCACAGGCTAATGTGCCGCAGCGCGGAAAGCTCTCGATTGTATGCGGCGGGGGGACAGGTAAAAAGTTGTAACCCGCCCCCGCGCCGCGTCGGCGATGCCGCTCAGGCCGCCTGTCGGGCCGGCTGCGGCTGCCCCCATTGCCGCATCAGCTGGTCCCACTGGGCCCGCGCCACGGCCAGGTTGCGTTCCTTGACATGGCCGAAGCCCTTGATCTGCTCGGGGATCCGGGCGATCTCCAGCGCCAGGGCATGGTTGGCGGCGTCGAGGGAAGCCAGGACCTGTTCGATGCTGTCGCGGTACTGCCCGATCAGGGCGCGTTCGGTGCGCCGCTCTTCGGTCCGGCCAAAAATGTCAAGCGGCGTGCCGCGCAGGCCCCGCAGTTTTGACAAAACGCGGAAAGCGGTGTGCATCGCCGGGCCGAACTTGCGCTTCTGCAGTTCTCCCTTCTCGTTGCGCCTGGCCGTCAGCGGCGGGGCCAGGTGGTAGTTCACCTTGTAATCGCCCTCGAACATCGCGGCGATCTTCTGCTCGAAGCCGGTTTCGGTGTGCAGCCGGGCCACTTCGTATTCGTCCTTGTACGCCATCAGCTTGAACAGGGAGCGCGCGACCGCCTCGGTGAGCGCGGACTTTCCCAGCACGGCCTCGGCCTGCCGCACCTTGTCGACGAAGGCTTGGTAACTGCGGGCATAAGCCGCGTTCTGGTACGCCGAGAGGAACTCGATGCGACGCGCCACGACGGCCTCCAGCGTTTCGCGCTTCCTGAATTCCATGACCTGGGCCGGGGCCAGCAGCTTCTCGACGGACGCCCAGTCCTGGGCCGCGCGCCGGCCCCATTCGAAGGCCGCCTTGTTGTTGTCCACGGCCACCCCATTGAGCTCGATGGCGCGCATCAACGAGGCGTGGCCGAGCGGGATCCAGCCCTTCTGCCACGCGTAGCCCAGCATCATCGGGTTGGTGTAGATGCTGTCGCCCATCAGCCGGGTCGCGGCCACGTCGGCGTTGAAAGCGCCCACACCCTGCTCGCCCACGGCCTTGACGATCTCGCCCACGCAGGCGTCCGACGGGTTGGCCCAGTTTGCATTCTTGACGAACGCCGCGGTGGGCGTGCTGTGCGAATTGAGGGCCACGTGGGTGCGTCCCTCGCGCATGCGCAGCACGGTTTCCTTGCCGGCCGACACGATGGGATCGCAGCCGATGACGAGGTCGGCCCCGGCCATCCCCACGCGGGTGGTGCGGATGTCGTCCTGCCGCTCGCCGATGAGGATGTGGCTCCAGGTGGCGCCGCCCTTCTGGGCCAGGCCGGCGGAATCCTGCGTGACGATGCCCTTGCCTTCGATGTGGCCCGCCATGCCCAGCAACTGCCCGATGGTGATGACACCGGTGCCGCCGACGCCCGCCACCACGATGCCGAAGGCGCCGTCGATGACCGGCAGTTGCGGCATGGGCAACTCTCCCAACTCGAAAGGCGAGGGCATCTGCGCCTTCGCCTTGCCCTTCAGCTTGCCGCCCTCGACGGTGACGAAGCTCGGGCAGAAGCCCTTGAGGCAGCTGGTGTCCTTGTTGCAGGTGCTCTGGTTGATGGTGCGCTTGCGGCCGAACTCGGTCTCCAGCGGCTCGACCGACAGGCAGTTGCTCTTGACGCTGCAGTCGCCGCAGCCCTCGCAGACCAGGTCGTTGATCATCACGCGCACGGCCGGGTCGACCATCGTGCCGCGCTTGCGGCGGCGGCGCTTCTCGGTGGCGCAGGTCTGGTCGTAGATGATCGCCGTCGTGCCGGCGATCTCGCGGAATTCGCGCTGGATGCGGTCCAGCTCGTCGCGGTGGTGCACCTCGACGCCCGGCGGCAGCTTCGCCTCCCTGTACTTTTCCGGCTCGTCGGTGACGATGACTTCGCGCGTGACGCCCTCGGCGATCAGGCTGTGGGCAATCTGGATGACGGAGTGGCCTTCCGGCCGCTCGCCGACCTGCTGGCCGCCCGTCATCGCCACGGCGTCGTTGTAGAGGACCTTGTAGGTGATGTTCACGCCCGCCGCGATCGACTGGCGGATCGCCAGCAGGCCGCTGTGGAAGTAGGTGCCATCGCCGAGGTTGGCGAACACGTGCTTTTCGGTCGAGAAAGGCTGCTGGCCCACCCACGGCACGCCCTCGCCGCCCATCTGCGTGAAGCCGATGGTGGACCGGTCCATCCACGTCGCCATGAAGTGGCAGCCGATGCCGGCCATGGCGCGCGAGCCTTCGGGCACGACGGTGGAGGTGTTGTGCGGGCAGCCCGAGCAGAACCAGGGCGCGCGGTCGCCCTTGACCTCGAGCACCTGCATCGAGCGTTCCTTGGCCTCGAGGATCCCCAGTTGCACTTCGATGCGTGCGCGCATCTCACCGTCGACGCCAAGTTTGATCAGACGCTGCGCGATCGCTCTTGCGATCAGCGCCGGCGACAGGTCGGCGTTGGCGCGCAGCAACGTGTCGCCGATCGGGTTGGGCTGCGACCATTCGCCGCCGGACATCTCGCCGCCGGCGTCGCTGAACTTGCCGACCACCACGGGGCGCACGTCCGGGCGCCAGTTGTAGAGCTCTTCCTTCAGCTGGTATTCGATGACCTGGCGCTTTTCCTCGACCACGAGGATCTCGCGCAACCCGAGCGCAAACTCGCGTGTGCCCTGCGCCTCCAGCGGCCAGACCACGCCGACCTTGTGCAGGCGGATGCCGATCCGGCGGCAGGTGTCGTCGTCCAGGCCCAGGTCGATCAGGGCCTGGCGGGTGTCGTTGTACGCCTTGCCGCTGGCGATCAGGCCGAAGCGATCATGGGGCCCTTCGATCGCGTTGTAGTTCAGGCGGTTGGCGCGGATGTAGGCAAGGGCGGCGTACCACTTGTAGTCGAACAGGCGCGCCTCCTGCTCCAGCGCGGTGTCTGGCCAGCGGATGTGCACGCCGCCGGGCGGCATCTGGAAGTCGGTGGGGATCCTGATGTCCACGCGCTCGGGATCGATCATGGCCGTGGCGGCCGACTCGACGATCTCCTGGATCGTCTTCATGCCGGACCACACGCCGGCATAGCGGCTCAGGGCGAAGGCATGGATGCCCAGGTCCAGGATTTCCTGGACGCTGGCCGGGAAGAACACCGGGAAGCCGCAGGCCTTGAAGATGTGGTCGCTCTGGTGCGCGGCCGTCGAGCTCTTGGCGACGTGGTCGTCACCGGCCACGGCGATCACGCCGCCCCAGGGCGTCGTCCCCGCCATGTTGGCGTGCTTGAAGACGTCGGCACTTCGGTCCACGCCCGGTCCCTTGCCGTACCAGATGCCGAACACGCCGTCGAATTTCTGCGTTCCGGCCGGGGCGAAGCCCAACTGCTGCGTGCCCCACAGCGCGGTGGCCGCGAGCTCTTCGTTGACACCGGGCTGGAACACGATGTTCTGCGCCTTCAGGTACTTGCCGGCCTTCCACAGCGCCTGGTCGTAGCCGCCCAGCGGCGAGCCGCGGTAGCCGCTGATGAAACCGGCGGTGTTCTTGCCGGCCTGCGCGTCGCGCAGCCGCTGCAGCATCGGCAGTTTCACCAGCGCCTGCACGCCGCTCATGAAGGCGCGTCCGTAGTCGAGCGAGTACTTGTCGTCGAGCGTGACGGTTTCCAGGGCCTTTCGGATGTGTTCGGGCAGCGGGGCGTTCATGGACGTCTTGTCTCCAGTGATTCGAGGTATTGCGGGCCTCGTGGGCCGGGCGTGACAAGGCGGCAGGGCCGGGTAGGCTGGCGCCTCTAGTGGACTGCAAAGTGTATGCCCGTGGCTTGGATATGTCTTTGCTTTCTATGCCCTGCAATCGCTAAGATGAGAAAGATCCTTTCTCAAAACAGCCAATCATGGAAACACTCGACAAGTTTGACGTGGCCATCCTCAATGAATTGCAGGCCGATGGCAGGCTTTCGAACGCCGAGCTGGCGCAGCGCGTGGGGCTGTCGGCCGCGCCCTGCTGGCGCCGCGTGCGCGCGCTCGAGGAAGCCGGCTTCATCAAGGGCTACCGCGCCGAGATCGACCGCCACAAGATCGGGCTGGGGGTGCTGGCTTTCGTGCGGCTGGACGCCAACCGCAATACCGGCGAGCTCACCCGCGAGATGGAAGAGGCCATCCGCAAGATCCCGGAAATCGTGTCGTGCCACTACATCAGCGGCGCCGGCACGTTCGAGCTGCAGGTGGTCTCGCGCGACCTGGACACCTTTTCGCAGTTCGCGCGCAAGGTGCTGATCAACCTGCCCAACGTGAAAGACCTGCACACCAGCTTCTCGCTCGGCGAGGTCAAGGCCAGCAGCCGCCTGCCGCTGTCGCACCTGGGCGCGCGGCCGCTCTGAGCGTTCAGTCGCGCAGGCAGTGCGCGGCGAGTGGCGGCTGCGCATACCTCAGGATCGCCTCGCGCCCGCTGTCGCCCAGCCCGAACTCGGCGCGCATCCGCGGGTTGCTGTAGACGGTCTGCTGCGGCGTGGCGCCGCCGGCATCGCGCAGCAGCACGTCGTTGCCGCGCGCACCCGCATCCAGCACCGCCGTGCCGTCGGCGAAGCGCACGGTGAATTCGATGTCCTGGTCGCAGCGGTAATGCAGCAAGCCGGCGGCGGCCGCAGGAGGCGCCGTGGCGAAGACAGGTGGCGGCACCGTGGGCACAGCCGCGGGCGGCTGCGCCGACCCGCATCCGGACAGCGCCACCGCCGCCACCATGACCATCATCACCCGGGAGTTCGCCATTCGTCGATCCTTGAACGCTTGCGCAGCGGCGCCCATTGTGAAGCGAAGCGCGCCTCCGTGGGGGCGCGCAGGCGCGCCGGATCAGCGGGGCCAGAGCACCCACAGGCGCAATGGCTGCCTCAGCCGCCCCGCCAGTTCGCCGGCCTCGGGCCCCCAGCCCGTGAAATAGTCCGCCCGCACCGCCCCGGTGATGGCGCTGCCGGTGTCCTGCGCCAGGACCAGCCGCTGCAGGCTGGTCACCGGACCCACCGACGCGAGCCAGACCGGCGTGCCGTAGGGGATGCTGTCCTTGTCCACGGCGATCGAGCGTCCCGGCGTCAGCGGCACGCCTTGCGCGCCGCGCGGCCCGAAGGCGGCGTCGAGATCGGACAGGGGCTCTTCGCGGAAGAACACCACTCGCGGATTGCTCCACAGCATTTCATTGACGCGCTGCGGGTTCTGCGCCGCCCAGGCCTTGATGCCGGGCCAGGACGCGTCGCGCAGGGCGCCTTGCTGCAGCAGCCAGCTGCCGACGCTGCGGTAGGGCTGGTCGTTGCTGGCCGCATAGGCCAGGCGGACCGTGCGCTGGCTGCCGTCGGGCTCGCTGATGCGCACGCGGCCCGAGCCCTGGATCTGCAGCGCCAGCGCATCCAGCGGATCGGCCAGGTAGGCGATCTCGCGGCCGCGCAGCGCGGCGCGTGGTTCCGGCAGGGTGTCGATTTCCTGTCGCGTGTACCAGGGCTTTCGGCTGCCGAGGGTCGCCGGCGGCCGGAACAGCGGCACCCCGTGGCCCGCGGTCGGCAGCCGGCTGCCCTCGAGCATCGGCTCGTAGTAACCGGTCAGGATGCCCTCCGCCGGCCCTTGCAGGGGCTCGACGCGATACGGCTGCAGCCGCTGGCGCATCCACGCGCGCTGCTCGTCGCCCGAGCCGATCGACAGGCGCCGCACTTCCGGGCACAGCGCGGCAAAGGCCGGGCCCGGCCGCTCACAGCTCTTGAGCCAGGCGTTCCAGGCTTCGTGCAACGCGTCGCTGTCAAAGCCGGGCAGCTCCGCCCAGGGCACGGCCTGCCAGCGGCTGCGGCCGCGGACGATGGGCGGGGGCAGCACGGTGGCATCGGGCGCGGCGGGAAGGGTGGACGGACGAGCCGCCGGTGTCTCGTCCGCGGGCGGCAAGGGCACGCTGCCGCAGGCCACGAGCATTCCTACAATGAGCGCTGTCCCGAGGAAACGTTTCATGCTCCTGATTTTGCTCGAAGCGCTGCTGGCGCTGGTGCTGCTCGTCGCGATCGTCTGGTGGACGATGTTCGCCGGGCGCAAGAAGGGCGAACTGCCGCCGGGCGATTCCGACGACAGGCAGCCCTAGAGGCCGCGCAGCAGGTTGGCCAGCTCGACGGCCGACTTCACTTCCATCTTGTCGAACACGCGCGCCCGGTGCACTTCCACCGTGCGCACGCTGATGTCGAGCTGGTCGGCGATCAGCTTGTTGGGCATGCCCTCGACCACCAGCCTCATCACGTCGCGTTCGCGCTCGGTCAGCTCCGTGAGGCGGGCCTGCAGCTGCGTCTTCTCGCGCTGCGCCGCGAGGACCTCCCCGGAGCGCTGCAGCGCCTGCTCCACGCGGTCCACCAGGGCGTTGTCGGAGAACGGCTTCTCGCAGAAATCGAACGCGCCGCGCTTGACCATGTCCACCGCCGTGGGCACGTCGGCATGGCCGGTCAGGAAGATGACGGGCATCACTTCGGCCAGGCCGCGCTCGACCAGCTTGTCGAACAGCACCAGCCCGCTCATGCCGGGCATGCGCACGTCCAGCAGCAGGCAGCACGGCTGCGCCGGCTTGTAGCCGGCCCGCAGCATGGCCTCGAACTCCTCGCCCGCGCCGAAGCTCTCGCTGAGCAGGCGGCGCGAGCGCAGCAGCCACGCCAGCGCCTCGCGCACCCCCGCATCGTCATCGACGATGAAGACGGTGGCATTGAGGGCGGGCTGCATTCAGGCGCTGGTGTCGGGTGGGGTGGGGTCCACCGGCAAGGTGAACCTGAAAATCGTACCCTGCGGCCGGTTGGCTTCGAACCCGAGGAATCCCCCATGCTGTTCGACCACGGTGCGGCACATCGACAGGCCCAGGCCCATGCCCTCGGCCTTGGTGGTGAAGAACGGCGTGAACAGCTTCTGCTGGATCTCCGGCGGGATGCCTGGCCCGAGATCGGCCACGGAAAATTCGAGCCAGGCCTTGGCGGCGGCCGAGTCCGCGTTGGCGGGCACCAGCCGCACTTCGATCAGCACCGTGGGATTGGAGACATGCGCCTGGTCCATCGCCTGCATGGCGTTGCGCGCCAGATTGAGCAGGACCTGCTCGACCATCGTGCGGTCGCACACCACCGCGGGCAGCCCCTGCCGCAGCCGCGTTTCGACGCGCACGCCGAGCTTGCGCGCCTGCAGGCTGACCAGCGGCATGATCGCGTCCAGCAGCGCCTGCGGCGTCACCGGCTCGCGCTCCTTGTCGCGCCGCCGCACGAAGTCGTGCACGCTCTTGATCACCTTGCCCGCGCGCTCGGCCTGCTCGGCGATGCGGCGCATCGCGACTTCGATGTCGGGGAAGGCATGCGACGGCGCGCCGGGCGCGGATCCCTCCGGCGCCGGCTGCGACCTGAGCAGGTTGATCGAGCCGGTCGCGTAGCTGGAGATCGCGGCCAGCGGCTGGTTCAGCTCGTGCGACAGCAGCGAGGCCATCTCGCCCACGGTCGCCAGCCGGGCCGTCGCCTGCAGCCGCTCCTGGCTGGCGCGCGAGAGTTCCTCCACCCGGCGCTGCTCGCCCAGGTCCAGGAACGCGCTCATCCATCCGGTCTGCAGCCCGTCGTGGTTGATCAGCGGCGCCTCGATGATCAGGACCGGAAAGCGCGAGCCGTCCTTGCGCATGAAGACCGATTCGTAGCCTTCGCGCGGCGGCGCATGCTGGCCGGCCAGCCGGATGTCCTGGCGCTTCTGGTATTCGCCCGCCAGCTCCGGCGGCCAGTACGGCGCGGGCGTGATGTTGCCCAGCAGTTCCTCGGGCGAAAAACCCACCATCGCGCAGAACGCCGGATTGACGTAGGTGATGCGGCCCTGCAGGTCGCGCGCGCGCAGGCCGGTCACCAGCGAATCCTCCATCGCCTTGCGGAAGGCCAGCGCATCGGCCAGGTCCTGCTCGGCGCGCAGGCGCCGCCGCATGTCCTTGCCCAGCAGCACCAGCACGACGACCAGCGCGATCGACATGGCCGTGACCAGGGCCGTCAGGACGTTGGGAAACAGGTCGGGCGCGCCGCGCCAGCTGTCCATGCGCAGCACCATGGTGTTGCCCGGCAGGTCCAGCAGCTGCTGCGAGGTGAAGACGCGGTTGCCGCGCCGGGCCGCGCCGTGCAGCGCGAGCCGCGTGCCGTCGGCTTCGGTGAACGACACCTCCTGGCTTCGCATGAGCTGCGGCCCGACCAGCCCGGCGAGGATCTCGGCCAGGGAATAGGTCGCCACCACGTAGCCCGTGAGCTGCCCTGCGGTCACTTGGGGCAGGCACAGCTCCATCACTTCCATGCCCAGGCCGTCGAGCTGCGGCAGGAAATAGCTGGCGGAGTACGCCGGCCCGCTCACGCGCCGCCCGTTGGCGCAGGCGAGCGCCACGTCGGCGTGCGCATTGGCCCGGCCCAGCCGCGCGAACGGCGGCGCGCGGTACGGGGAGTCCACGAATGCCACCGTGCCCATGTCGGGGCCGCGCCATTCCACGCGGATCCATTCGCGATGTTCGCGCAGCAGCCGCGCGGCTTCCTCGCTCCATGTCGCGGGCGTGGGATGCCCGGACTGCAGGGCCTGCAGGCTCTGCACGTTGCGCGTCAGCGCCGAGCGGATGTCGCCCAGCGCGTCGGCGGTGTCGCGCTCCAGCTTGGTCTGCACCTGGCTCGCCTCGTAGCGGCCCGCCAGCCACACCAGCGTGACCAGCAGCGCGGCCACCAGGGCGATCAGCGCGGCCCACAGCGACCAGCGCAGGTAAGCCGAGACGCGGCGCGGGCCCAGGTGGGCCGGCGGCGTGGGCGAAGCAACTGCACTCATAGCACCCGGTGTTCCAGGGCCGGCAGCTGCACGCGAAGCTGCGCCAGCCGCCCGGCGTCGAGATCGGCAAGGACCACGCCCGCGCCTTCGGCCTGCTGCGCGAGCACCACGCCCCACGGGTCCACGACCATGCTGTGGCCCCAGGTGCGCCGCCCGTTCTCGTGCACGCCGCCCTGCGCCGGCGCGACGACGTACGCCAGGTTCTCCACGGCCCGGGCGCGCAGCAGCAATTCCCAATGGGCCTGCCCCGTGACGAAGGTGAAGGCGCTGGGCACCAGCAGCACGTCGGCGCCCAGCGCGCGATAAAGCTCGGGAAAGCGCAGGTCATAGCAAACGGACAGGCCAACGCGCCAGGCATGCCCGTCGCGGCCGGTCAGATCGAACACCACCGGCTCGCTGCCGCTTTCGATCACCCGGGATTCGTCGTAGCGCTCGCGCCCGTTGTCGAACTTGAAGAGGTGGATCTTGTCGTAGCGCGCCGCCAGCGCGCCCTCGGGCGAAAACACCATGCTCGAGTTGCGCACGCGCGCTTCGTCGCCCGCGGCGAGCGGCAAGGTCCCGCCGACGATCCACAGCCCCAGCTCGCGCGCCGCACGCGCCAGGAATTCCTGCACCGCGCCCGCGCCGAGGGCCTCCCGCGCGCCCAGCTTGTCGGTGTCGCGCTGTCCCATGAGGCAGAAATATTCCGGCAGCGCGGCCAGCTCGGCGCCCGCCCTGCGCCGCTTTCTCCAGCAGCACGCGCGCGCTGTCCAGGTTGGCTTGCAGCGAGACCCCCGAGACCATCTGGATGGCGGCGACCTTCATCTCAATTGCTCCTTCCGGCGCGCGGCTCCGACGCGGCCTCGGTGCGGCCTTGGACCCCCTTGCGGTCGACGCGCGTGACCCGCGGGTCGGCCCAGGTGCCGTCGATGTGGAACTCCTGCGTGGCCGCCCGGGTCAGCGGCTCGCGCAGGAACAATCTGGGCCAGGAAAGTGCCCAGCCCGATCGCCGGGTTGATCACGGTGGCCACCAGCGACGCCGTCCCGGCATTGATCTCGGGCACGACGACGACCTTGATGTCCTGCGTTTCCCGCGCGATGTCGGCCTTGCCTTCCATCAGCACGGCCGCGTTGACGCCCTTCATCTGCAGGTTGTTGGTGGCGGCCATCCCCTGCTGGATCGTGACGTCGCCGCGCAGGAAGTCGAACGCGAAGCCTTCGCTGAAGACGTCCCGGAAATCCAGCGCCAGCCGGCGCGGCAGCGATTGCAGGCTCAGCACGCCCAGCAGTTTGGCCAGGCCCGGGTCGGCCTTGAGGAACTGCCCGCTTTCCACGTTGATGAAGAAGTTGCCGTTCATCGACGGGTAATCCAGCGTCAGCGGAGAGCCGAGCCAGGCGACCTGGCCTTCCATGCGGCCCCGGGCACGCCGCACCACGTCCTTCATCCCGAACCGCGCCAGCAGCTGTCCGGCGTCGGCAATGTCGAGCTTGAAATTCATGACCGTGCGCCGGCGCTCCCCGCGCGGCGCGGCGCGGGCCGACGCCGGCGCCGACGCCGGCACTGCCGCCTGCGCGTTCAGCCCGGCCCAGTTGCCGGTCGCGCTGAACGCGGCCTCGGGCATGGTGAGATTGAGCTTGTTCAGGCGCCATTCGCGCACGCCCCCTTCGCGGGCGACCGCATTCGCACCGCGGTTGACGGCATCGATCTCCAGGCGCCCGAGCTTCTTGCCGCGCAGCTCGAAATCCTCCACCACGATGTCCAGCGCCGGCAGGTTTTCGGGCTGTTCGTCCAGCAGGGCCTCCACCTCCTTGGCCGCGGATGCCGCGATCGCCAGCCGCGCCAGCCGCGCATGCAGCCGCCCTGCCCCCAGCCCGGATGAGGACTGCCGGTATTCGACGTAGCCATTGAGCTCGCTGGCGTCGACGTTGGCTCGCCAGACCAGGCCGTCGCGCGAGCCGCCGACCACGACGTTGCGCAGCGTGCGGCCTTCCAGCGTGAGCTCCCTGGCCCGCACGGCCATGACCGTGGGAAGGTAGCCCATCGCGGCGGCGCCGGCGGGCGTGCGCAGCGTACCCGCTCCGGTGGCGCCGCCAGCGGCCTGCGCCAGCACGCCTTCCCAGGCGTCGAGGTTGACGGCGGCAAGGTTCACGTTGGCCATCACACCCTGTTCCGGCAGCGACGCTGCCTCGCCGGGCGGCAAGCCAACCGCGATCGAGCCGCGGACCACGCGTGGCTCGGCGCCGGACAGGTCACGCACATAGACCACCGACACCAGGCGGCCCACCTCCACCGTGAGCTGGTCCTGCAGGCGCGCCGCCCCGCCGGCGGGCGCCGCCGGTTCGCGCACCAGCGCGCTCTCGTAGCGCACCGGCAAGGCCGCATCCGCCGCCTTGGCCAGGGGCGCGGGCAACGCCAGCGCCATGCCCTGCAGGCTGGTCGTCACGGCGATCTCGGGCACGCCGCGCCGCAGCGCCAGCGTCAAGGTGTAGGCGGCGCTGCCGCTGGCCTCCTTGGCCAGCCGCGAGATGAAGCCGATTTCCTTCGCCTGGCGCAGGCCCTCGGCGGTCGCCGTTCCCTGCGCCCGCAGCAGCACGGTGGCGTCCGCGCTGCCAGGCGGGGGCACGGCCTGCGTGGCACGGCTGCCGCCTTCCACCCGCACGTCGCCGCCGAGGGCGCGGGCCTGCGTGCCGACCAGGGCGAAGCCGCGCTCGGAGAAAGTCACGGCGCCGCGCGAGCGCGCCAGCACCGGGCTGTCGGGCGTGATCTGGATGTCGTTGGCCGCCAGCGTGACGCTGCCCTGGACTTTCGACTTGTCCAGGGTGGCCACGGGCAGCTCCAGCTGCAGCCGCACGTCCGCATTGCCGGTGGCGCTGGCCTTGGCCAGCGCATGGCCGGTCATCGCGGCCAGCGGGGAGTTGTTCACGATCGCCCAGCGACTGGCCCAGGGGGCCGCGCACCTCGCCGGTGACGGCGACGGTCGTCGTGCGGAAGTCGGGGATCTGCGCCTGCGCCTTGACCTGCAGGCCCGGCGCGCCGGCGAACCGGCCCGCCGCGCCCTTGACTTCCATGCCGCCGCCCAGGAAGACCAGTTCGCCGGAGAGTTGCGTCAGCGCCGGCCAGGTGGCACTGCCCTTCGACGGCCGTGCGGGGCACGTAGGCATAGGTCGCGTTGCGCACATCCGCCGTGACGCGGAACTCGCCCTGGCGCGGGTCCCTGAACGGGAAGTCCTGCAGGTTGCCCTTGACGCGGAATTTCGCGCCGGTGGCCGTGCCCTGCTGCACCGAGTCGCGAACATAGTCGCGCGCCGCCTTCGAGACGCCCAGCGGCAGGTAGCGGAACACCCGCGCGCCGTCGGCGCGGCTGAGGCCCGCCTGGAGGTCGAGCACGCCGGGAAAGCGCGCGCGCCCGGCGTCGTCGGTGCGCCAGGTCGCGCGGCCGTCGCCCTGGGCATCGGCATTGGCGAACTTGAGGTTGTCGACGGCCAGCGAAATCGCGGGGCCGTTGACTTTCCATTGGACGTCGGCCGAGAGCGAGTCGATCGGCACCACCGGCTCCTCGAACACCCCGGGCACATCGACAGCGCCCTTTTGCACCGCGATACGGCCCTTGCCGCCGGCCTGCGTGAGGTCGAAATCCACCGTGGCGCCGCGGATGCCCGGCGTGCCCGCGCGCGCGGCCGGCCCGGAGGCCACTGCGGCGGCGGGCCGCGCGGCGATCTCCAGGCGGGAGGCGCGGCCGCGGGCCTGGTAGGTCTGCAGCGCATCGACCGGGCCCTGCCACTGGGCCTGCAGCGTTTCCACCAGGCCCTTGGGCGCGTAGGCGGCGAGCGCCGAATGCGTGGGCGCGCCCAGGGGCAGCCGCGAGGCGACCTGGCTGAGCGCGAACAGGTCCAGCTTGTCGGCCCGGATTTCTCCTTGCGCTGGACGCTGGCCCTCGGCCGGCGTCCAGGACACGAAGACGTTGCCGCCGGGCCAGCGCTGGCCCTCGCGGGTCTCGAACTGCAGGTTCTGGGTCTGGAACTCGAAGCCGGCGCCCAGCCGCTTGCCCCCGACGCGCCCGGACATGGAGCGCAGGGCCAACGGGGGCAGCGTAGCGCCCAGTGTGGTGCTCACGTCGGCCAGCACGAGGTCGGCGGCGCCGCCGGCCAGCTGTCCGCGGTTGACATCCACCCAGGCCCGCAACGCGCCGCGGCCTTCGCTGACATCGATGCCGATGCTGGCGTAGCGGCGCAGCTGCGACAGGTCGACCCGGCGTGAAGTCGGCATGGAGCTGGCCGTCCCACTCCTGCCAGCGGCCGGGCCGCGTGGACAGCAGCGGCTGGCGGAAAACCCCGCGCAGGCTGAATCGCTCGCCCCAGTCCGCCGGCGGCGTCGCGTCCAGCCGCAGCGCGTGGCTGCGGGCGCCGTTGCGCGACACGAAGTCGACCCGCTCCAGCGCCAGCGGCGCGGCGCCGCGCAACTCGTCGGTCCAGCGCACGGTGCCGTCCCGGATCACGAACTCGGTCTGGCGGAAGAACCAGTCGGCGGCGCGGCCGTCGTTGTCGCTGTTGCGGGAGAAATCCAGCCCCGCGACGAAGATGCGGCCATCGGCCGCGCGGCGCACGTCGAGTTCGGGCCGGTCGATGTACAGCTGCTCGAAGCCCAGGTTCCACAGCGACCGTGGCGACAGCGCCGCCAGCACCCGCGGCAGGCGAAGCGCCGGGCGGCCCTGCGGGTCCAGCAGTTGCACGTCGATCAGTTCGAAGGAGGGGATCAACCCTTCGCTGCGGGCGGTGATGCTGCCGATGCGAACGGGTACCCCCAGCACGCGCCCGGCTTCGATTTCCAGGTCGGGGCGAAGCTCTCCGATTCGGGGCACAATCCAGCCATGCAGCGCCCCCCAGCCCAGCGCCAGCACCAGCCACGCTGTCATGAGAAGCCACAACAACCCTTTTGCGACGATGGCGTAAGCCTTCAACGGACGTGACGGAAACGGCGGGCTGGCGTTCATGAAAACTTCGATGTGGCAGGAATTATGACCTCCGGGGCGCGTCCGGGTTCGCTGCAAACCGGCCCCATCGTGTCGGACAACGGCGCGTTCCCTGCGCCCGACGACAGGCTTGGCGCGGGCCTTCCGCTTTCTTCCCATTCCCGCTTCGCGCAGCGCCTGCGCCGCCGCTATCCGGGCGAACTGGCGCTGCTGCCGCCGGAGCGCCGGACCGCGCGCAGATGGAAACGGCGTACGCCACGCTGCGCGCGCGCGGCGACAGCCGCCGCCACGGCGCTGCGCATCGTGCGCCAGCTCGTGATGGAGCGCCTGGTCGGCCTGGACTGCGACCTGCAGGCGCCTCTGGCGCTGGTGACCGGCACGGTCACCGCGCTGGCGGAGTTCGCGCTGGACGTCGCCTGCAACGAGGCCCAGCGCGAACTCGACGCGCAGCACGGCGCCCCGCTCGGCCCCGACGGACAGCGCGCCGAACTCTGGATCGTCGGCATGGGCAAGCTCGGCGCGCGCGAGCTCAATGTCTCCAGCGACGTCGACCTGGTCTATGTCTACGACCACGACGGCGAGACGGCCGGCTCCGAGGGCGGGCGCGGGCGGATCACCAACCACGAATACTTCGCCAAGGCCGTGAAGATCATCTACGGCCTGATCGGCGACACCACCGAGCACGGCTTCGTGTTCCGCGTCGACCTGGCGCTGCGGCCCAACGGCAACTCCGGGCCGCCGGTCGTTTCGCTGGGCGCGCTGGAGGATTACTTCCAGGTGCAGGGCCGCGAGTGGGAGCGTTTCGCCTGGCTCAAGAGCCGGATCGTCGCGCCGCGCTCGTGCATCGAGAGCGGTTCGGCCCAGAACCTGCGCGCCGCGGTGCTGCCGTTCGTGTTTCGCCGCTACCTGGACTACAGCGTGTTCGACTCGCTGCGCGTGCTGCACAAGCAGATCCGCGAGCATGCGGCCAAGCGCAGCGCCGGCCGCCCCGAGCGGGCCAACGACGTCAAGCTCTCGCGCGGCGGCATCCGCGAAGATCGAATTCACCGTGCAGCTGCTGCAGGTGGTGCGCGGCGGCCAGTTTCCGGAGCTGCGCACCCGCCCGACGCTGCAGGCGCTGCAGCGCATCGCCGCGGCGGGGCTGATGCCGCAGGCGACGGCCGACGCGCTGGCGCGCGCCTACGAATTCCTGCGCCGGGTCGAGCACCGCATCCAGTACCTGGACGACCAGCAGACCCACGTGCTGCCCATGGGCTGCAACAACGCGACGACGGGGACCTGGCGCTGGATCGCCCGGACCATGGGCTTTGCCGACTGCTGCCCGTTCCTGCACGAACTCGACGCGCATCGCGAACTGGTGGCGCAGGAATTCGACACGCTGCTGGGCGGGGCCAGCGCAGTGCAAGGGCTGCGGCGGCCCCAAGGGCGGCCGAGGCGCCGGCGCCCGACCTCGACGCGCTGCTGGAGCAGCTGCCGGCGCAGATTGCGCGAGCGGGTGGGCCTGGTCGCGGCAACCCGCGCGTGCTGGCGCTGCGCGAGGACGCGCGCGCCCGGCTGTCCCGCCTGGTGGCGCGCACCGGCGCAGTGGCTGGAGCGAAGGCCGGGTCAGCGAGGAAGCGGCCCTGCGCATGGCCGACTGGATCGAGCCGCTGCTGCGGCGCGAGAGCTACCTGGCGCTGCTGCTGGAGCGCCCCGGCGTGCACGAGCGGCTGCTGCGCCTGCTGGGCGCGGCGCGCTGGCCGGCGCGCTACCTGCTGCAGCACCCCGGCGTGATCGACGAACTGGCCAGCGACCAGTTGCTGTCCGAGCGCTTCGCGCCGGCCGGACTTCGAGGACGAACTGGAGCACCGCCGCCGCTCGCTGCAGATCACCGGCGAGGACGACGACGAGGCGCTGCTGAACCTGCTGCGCCGCGCCCACCATGCGGAGATGTTCCGCACCCTGGCGCGCGACGTGGAAGGGCGCTGACGGTGGAGCAGGTGGCCGACGACCTGAGCGCGCTGGCCGACTCGGTGCTGCGCGTGACGGCGCGCTGGTGCTGGGAGCGCCTGAAAGGCCGCCACCGCGAGACCGCCGCAGTTCGCGATCATCGGCTACGGCAAGCTCGGCGGCAAGGAACTGGGCTACGGCAGCGACCTGGACATCGTGTTCGTCTACGAGGACGAGGACGAGCGGGCGCCCGAGGCCTATGCCGCTTTCGTGCGCAAGCTGATCAACTGGCTGGCCACCAAGACCGCCGAGGGCGACCTGTTCGAGATCGACACCGCGCTGCGGCCCAACGGCAACTCGGGCCTGCTGATCACCACCTTCGAGGCCTACGCCAATTACCAGCAGCAGCGCGGCAGCAACACCGCGTGGACCTGGGAGCACCAGGCCATGACGCGCGCGCGCTTCGTGCTCGGCAAAGAGTCGAGCTGCGCGAGCGCTTCGACGCCGTGCGGCAGGCGGTGATCACGGCGCCGCGCGACCCGGTGGGCTGCGCACCGAGATCGTGGCGATGCGCGAGAAGGTGCGCGCGGCGCGCCCGGTCCCCGCCGACCGCTTCGACGTCAAGCACAGCCCCGGCGGCATGGTCGACGCTGGAGTTCGCGGTGCAGTTCCTGGTGCTGTCGCAGGCCGCGCGAACCATGCGGAACTGATTCCCAACGTGGGCAACATCGCGCTGCTGCAGCGCGCCGAGGCGTGCGGCTTGCTGCCGCCCGGGCGTCGGCGCAGGGCCGCGCAAGCGCCTACCGCGAACTGCGCCGCGTGCAGCACAAGGCCCGCCTGAACGAGGAGCCGACCCAGGTGCCTGCCGGCGCGCTGGCAAGCCGAGCGCCAGGCTGTGCTGGCCCTGTGGCAGGCGGTGTTTCTGCTGAATCGGCGGCGCGTCAAGGCGGACGGCGGGCCGCTGAGGGCCTGGCTCGGCGTCTGCGCGCTGCTGGCGCCGGCAGTGCGGCTCGCCATGGCTGGACCGGCGCTGGCGACCCGGCGCAGGACCTGACCGCGCAATCCACTGGCGTGGGACGCGGTCGGCTGGGTGCTGCGGCCCTGGACGCTCTGGACTTCGGCCTGGGTGCACACCTCGGCCGGCAACCTCGGCGGCAATCTGCTGGCGATCGGCGCGCTGGCGGTGACCGGCGCCGCGCTGGGGGCGGGGCCGCCGGCCGCGGTCGCCTTGCTGGTGGCATGGCCGCTGGGGACGCTGGCGCTCCTGCTGTGGCCGGAGGTCACGAGCTACGGCGGGCTCGGCGCCCGATTCACGCGGCGGCCAGGTGCTGGCGGCGGTGCGCCTGGCGCGCCGACCCGCGCTCAAACCGCTTGCGCCGCTGCTGTTGGCCGGCATGGGCCTGAAGCTGCTGGCCGAGCGCGGCTGGGCGCAGCCGGTGGCGTTCGATCCGAGCTGGGGTTTCAACGTCGTTTACGCGGCGCACCTGACCGGTGCACTGTCGGGCGCGGCCTGCGCGCTGGGTCGCGCCAGCTCCGGCCCGCGCCGGGCGATGACCGGCTCGCCTATCGACCGCGCGCGATATGCGCTGCACCAGGGCGCGTGGTGGAATAGCCCTGCACGAACGGGATCGCCAGGGCTCGTCCGCCGTAGCCCTCGACCAGCGCGGTCTCGGCCAGCTTGCCCATGTCGTAGTCGCCGCCCTTGACCAGCATCGCCGGCCGCAGTTGCGCGATGAGCTGCAGCGGCGTGTCCTCGTCGAACCAGGTGACCAGGCTGACCGCTTCGAGCGCGGCGATCACCACGGCGCGGTCCTGCTCGTTGTTCAGCGGCCGGTCCGGCCCCTTGCCGAGACGCCGCGCCGATGCGTCGGTGTTGAGCGCCACGACCAGGCTCGCGCCCAGTTCGCGCGCCTGCGCGAGGTACATCGACATGGCCGCGGTGCAGCACGTCGAACACGCCGTTGGTGAAGACCACCGGCTGCGGCAGAGCCGCCACGCGCGCAGCGCCGCTTCGGCGCGCGAGGCGATCTTGTCGAAGAAGGCAGGTGTGGACACGCCGCGATCGCCGATCGCGGGTCAGGCCCGCAATGACACGGCCTGGCGATCACGCCGCGCTGGGCACCGGGCCGGCGGCGCGGGCCCCCGCGAGCGCGAGCCGCCACTTCCTTGCGGTAGCGGTTGAGCTCCTGCACGCGTCTTGAAGCTGCGGTCCATCAGCAGGCTCATGTTGTGCAGGATGCGCTCGACGACCTTGCTTTCCCATACGGCGTCGAAGTTGATCTGCTTGTCCAGCCAGTGCTCCAGCCATTCCGGGTTGGGCAGGCGCGACTGGACGGTGTCGCGCGGGAACAGGCTCTTGTTGACGTGCAGGTTGGTCGGGTGCAGCGCCTGGGCCGTGCGCCGGGCGCTGGCCATCAGCACGCCAACCTTGGTGAAGGCCGCCTTGGCCTCGTTGCCGAAGTTGTTGATGGCGCGCTTCATGTAGCGCAGGTAGGCGCCGCCGTGGCGCGCCTCGTCCTGCGACAAGCGTCGTGTAGATGTGCTTGATGACCGGCTCGGTATGCCATTCGCTGGCGCGGCGGTACCAGTGGTTGAGCCGGATCTCGCCGCAGAAGTGCAGCATCAGCGTTTCCAGCGCGGGCGCCGGCTCGAATTCGAAGCGCACTTCGTGCAGCTCCTTTTCGGTGGGCGACGAGGTCCGGCCGGAAACGCTTGAGGTATTCCATGAGCACCAGCGAATGCTTCTGCTCCTCGAAGAACCAGATCGACATGAAGGCCGAGAAGTCGCTAGTCGTCCCGGTTGTCGCGCAGGAACATCTCCGTGGCCGGCAGCGCCGACCATTCGGTGATGGCGTTCATCTTGATGGTCTGCGCCTGCTCGTCGGACAGCTTGCCGGCATCGAACTGGCCCAGGGAATGTCCTTGTCCATGTCCCAGCGGACGGACTCGAGTTGCTTGAACAGTTCGGGATAGAGCATGGATGTCTTTCTTCGGCTGCCCACATTTTAAGCGGCCTGCCGACACTGGGCATGACATTTGCGGGTACGCTGGGGTGACCAAGGGTGCCCCATGCTGAACACTTTTCGCTTCATTGCTGCCGTTGCCGCCGCTGGGCGGCCTGCAGCGACAGCGGCACCGGCGCAGGCGGCCGATTCGCTGTCCTGCCCGGCGACCCTGAACCACCAGTTCCTGCGCGCTGCAGGATGAAAAGCCGCAGTCGCTGTGCCAGTACAGCGGCAAGGTGCTGCTGGTGGTGAACACGGCCAGCTACTGCGGCTTCACGCCGCAGTACCAGGGCCTGGAAGCGCTGTACGCCAAGTACCAGGACCGGGGGCTGGTGGTGCTGGGCTTTCCGTCCAACGACTTCGCGCAGGAGAGCGGCGACAACCAGCAGATCGCCGACTTCTGCGAGAACACCTACGGCGTCAAGTTCCCGATGTTCGCCAAGAGCAGCGTGCGCGGCGAGCGAGGCCAACGCCGCTGTACCGGCAGCTGGCCCAGGCCACCGGGCGCCAGCCGCTGTGGAACTTCCACAAGTACCTGATCGGGCGCGACGGCAAGGTGGTCGCCAGCTACAGCAGCCTCACCACGCCCAGGACACCGGCCTGCTGCGGGACATCGAGAAACAACTGGCAACGAAGTAGCGCGCTGCGGCCCGCGCGCCGACGCGGTTCACAAAAATTTACCTCGTTGTGGGCGTCCGGATCTGGAACCGGGCGATGCGATCCCCACTCTATCTTGCACACGAGGCAGGGCTCGTCAAAGAATTTTTCGGTTATTGCTGCGAAGCCTTCCGGGAGCAGTCAGCCCGGTTGCAATCCTGGAGCGACTCTTCTCCTCCTCCCTCCCTCCCTCCTTCGTTTCGGGGCGCTTCGCGGCATTTTTATTTTCGAAAGCAAAACGCCGGCAGCAGCCGGCGTTTTCATGGCGGTCCGCGCCGTGCGCGAACGGGGTTTCCTGCGAGGGGCCCGCGAAAGGTTCAGGCCGGCTTGCTGTCGATGAAGCTCTGGCGCTGCATGAGCTTTTCGTGCAGCTTGGCCAGGTTGGGGTAGCTGCCGCGCCAGTCGATGTCGGCGAAGCGGAAGTCCAGGTAGCCCAGCGCGCAGCCCGACCGCGATATCGGCCAGGCTCAGGTAGATGCCGGCGCAAAAGGGCTTTTCGCCCAGGCCCTGGCTCATCGCCTTGAGGCTGGCATGCACCTTGGAGAGTTGCCGGTCGATCCAGGCCTGGCTGCGCTGCGCCTTGGCGCGCCCGGGCCAGTTTGCCTCCAGCCGCGCGAGGATGCGCGGCGTCCAGCACGCCGTCGGCCAGCGCCTCCCAGGTCTTGACTTCGGCGCGTTCGCGGCCCACCGCCGGAATCAGCTTGCCCACGGGCGACAGCGTGTCCAGGTATTCCACGATCACGCGCGAATCGAACAGCGCTTCACCGCCTTCCATCACCAGGCAGGGCACCTTGCCCAGCGGATTGGACTGGCCGATCATCGTGTCGGCCGCCCAGACATCCTCGTTCACGAAATCGTAGTCCAGCTTCTTTTCGGCCATGACGATGCGCACCTTGCGCACGTAAGGGCTGGAGGTGGATCCGATCAGTTTCATGAATGCTCTCTTGGTGTTCGAGTTATCGCGGTGCTTTCATTCTAGCCAGCGCTTGCGAAACGCCGCAGGCGCCGCCCGCCCGGCCCCGTAACCTCCGGGTTTTCGCGCGGGCGCGGGCTTGTTTCTGTCGCAGCCGCACGACAGCCCCGCCGCGGCGGGCGCGCCCGGGGCCCGCGCCTACAATCCGGGCTTGCCTCCCACGCCCCCGGAATTGACATGACGCTTTCCACGATTTCCGCGCTGTCGCCGCTGGACGGCCGCTACGCGGGCCGCCTCGCGCCGCTGCGCCCGCTGATGAGCGAGCAGGGCTACATGCACAAGCGGGTGCAGGTGGAGATCTGCTGGTTCATTGCGCTGTCCGACGCCGGCTTCGCCGAGTTCAAGGCGCTCACGCCCGGCGCGCGGACCTACCTGCTGGGCCTGGTGAAGAATTTCTCCGAGGCCGACGCCACGGCCATCAAGGACATCGAGAAGACCACCAACCACGATGTCAAGGCGGTGGAATACTGGATCAAGTCGAAATTCGAGGCGCGGCCGGAGCTCAAGGCCGCCAGCGAATTCGTGCACTTCGCCTGCACCAGCGAGGACATCAACAACCCTAGCCACGCGCTGCAGCTCAAGGGCGCGCGCGACCACGTGATCCTGCCCGCGCTCGACGCCGTGACGGCAAAGCTGCGCGAGATGGCGCATGCCTACGCCGACGTGCCGATGCTCAGCCGGACCCACGGCCAGACCGCCAGCCCGACCACCGTCGGCAAGGAAGTGGCGAACGTGGTGGTGCGCCTGGCGGCCGCGCGCGAGAAGATCGCCGGCGTCAAGCTGATGGCGAAGATGAACGGCGCGGTGGGCAACTACAACGCGCACTTGGCGGCCTGGCCGGACTTCGACTGGGAGGCGTTCAGCCGCAAGGTGGTGGAAACGCCCGAGCCGCTCGGCCTGGGCCTGACCTTCCAGCCTTACAGCATCCAGATCGAGCCGCACGATTACATGGCCGAGCTGTTCGACGCCGTGGCGCGGGCGAACACCATCCTCATCGACTGGTCGCGCGACGTCTGGGGCTACGTGAGCCTGGGGTACTTCAAGCAGCGGCTGCGCGAAGGCGAGATCGGCTCGTCCACCATGCCTCACAAGGTCAACCCGATCGATTTCGAGAACGCCGAGGGCAACCTGGGCCTGGCCAACGCGCTGCTGCGCCACCTGTCCGAGAAACTGCCGATCTCGCGCTGGCAGCGCGACCTCACCGATTCGACCGTGCTGCGCAACATGGGCGTGGCGCTGGGCTATGCCGCGCTCGCCTACCACTCGATGGGCATCGGCCTGTCCAAGCTCGAACTCAACGAAGAGGCGCTGGCGGCCGACCTGGACGCCGCGTGGGAAGTGCTGGCCGAGCCGATCCAGACCGTGATGCGCCGCTTCGGCGTGCAGGGCGCCTACGAGAAGCTCAAGGAAGTCACGCGCGGCAGGGCGGTGGCCGCTGCCGACCTGCATGCGCTGATCCGCTCGCTCGACATCCCGGACGCGGAGAAGCAGCGCCTGCTCGCGCTGACGCCGGCCACCTACATCGGCAAGGCCGCCGAACTCGCGCGAAGAGCCTAGCTTGGCGCTGAAGTCCACCATCTTCAAGGCGAGCCTCTCGATCGCCGACATCGACCACGGCTACTACGCGGACCACTCGCTGACGCTGGCGCGTCACCCCAGCGAAACCGACGAGCGCATGATGATCCGCGTCGCCGCCCTGGCGCTCAACGCGTACCGGGTCCAGAGCGAATGCGGCGGCGACGCCACGCTGGCTTTCGGCGCGGGCCTGTCCAACCCGGAAGACCCGGACGTGTCGATGCGCGATTTCACCGGCCACACGCGGCTGTGGATCGAGGTCGGCCAACCGGACGACAAGGCGCTGGCCAAAGCCTGCAGCAAGGCCGGCGCGGTCAGCGTGTACTGTTTCGGCCACGCCGCCGAGATCTGGTGGCGCGGCATCGAGAACAAGCTGTCGCGGCTGCAGAATCTCTCGCGTGTGGCGCATCCCGGCCGCCGCCTCCCAGTCGCTCGCGGCCCTGGCCCAGCGCAGCATGCAGCTGCAGGCCACCGTGCAGGAAGGCGCGCTGATGGTGGGCGACGGCCGCACCAGCATCGACATCGAACCGCTGCGCTGGAAATAGGATCACGCCATGCCAGACTCGAAAACCTTTTGCCCGGTGATCATGGCCGGCGGCGGCGGCACGCGGCTGTGGCCGCTGTCGCGCACCGGCCATCCCAAGCAGTTCCTCGCGCTCTCGGGCGGTGAGCACACGTTGTTCCAGGAATCCCTGCTGCGGCTGCAGCCGCTGGCCGCCGGCGGGCTGCGCTCCGCCGCACCCGTGGTGGTGACCGGCGAGGAATACCGCTTCCTGGTGATGGACCAGCTCGCCGGCATCGGCTGCCGGCCCGCGGCGGTGGTGCTGGAGCCGGCGGGCCGCAACACGGCCCCGGCGCTGACACTGGCTGCGCTGCAGGCCACCGAAGGCGGCGCCGACCCTGTGCTGGTGGTGAGCCCGGCGGACCACGCCATCCTCGATGAGACGGCCATGGCGCAGGCCCTGCAGGCGGCCATCGAACAGGCCGCGGGCGGATCGATCGTCGTGCTGGGCGTCCCGGCGACGCGTCCCGAAACCGGCTATGGCTACATCCGCAGCGACGAAACGGTGTCGCCGCGCCGCGTTGCCGAGTTCGTCGAGAAGCCCGACCTGGCCACGGCGCAGCGCTATGTTGCGTCGGGCGACTACCACTGGAACAGCGGGATCTTCGTGCTGAAGGCTTCCACCTGGCTGGACGCGCTGGGCCATTTCCGCCCGGACATCCTGGCCGCCACCCGCACTGCCTGGCAGGCGCGGGCCCGGGATGCAGTCTTCGTGCGGCCCGGCCAGGCGGAGTTCGCCCGGGTGCCGGCCGAGTCGATCGACTACGCGGTGATGGAACGCTGCCCCGGCAGCCCGTTCGACATCCGCATGGTGCCGCTCGCGGCCGGCTGGAGCGACCTGGGTGCCTGGGATGCGGTGTGGCAGACCCGCGCGCAGGATGCCGACGGCAACGCGGCGGAAGGCGACGCACTCCTGCACCACAGCCGCAACACCTTGGTCCATGCCACCAGCCGGCTGGTGGCGGTGGTCGGCATGGACGATGTGGTGGTGGTCGAGACACCCGACGCCGTGCTGGTGATGAACCGCAGCGCCAGCCAGGACGTGAAGGAAGTGGTGGCAGGGCTGGCGAAGAGCAAGCGGGCCGAGCCGTCGCAGCCGCGCAAGGTGCACCGGCCCTGGGGATGGTACGACTCGATCGACGCCGGCTCGCGCTTCCAGGTCAAGCGCATCATGGTCAAGCCCGGCGCGTCGCTCAGCCTGCAGATGCACCACCACCGGGCCGAGCACTGGATCGTCGTCTCGGGCACCGCCCGCGTGACGCGTGGGGAAGACACCTTCCTGCTGGCCGAAAACGAGAGCACCTACATCCCGATGGGCCAGAAGCACCGGCTGTCCAACCCGGGCAAGGTGCCCCTGGAGATCATCGAGGTCCAGTCGGGCAGCTACCTGGGCGAGGACGACATCGTCCGTTTCGACGACAGCTACGGCCGGAAGTAAGAAACACCCCCGAAGCGGCCTGCGGCCGCCTCCCCGTCGAGGGGGCGCCACCAGCGGCCCGGCGAAGCCGGTTCCGCGGTGGCCCGCGAACAAGCCCGCTGCCTTCCTGCCTTTATTGCGGCATCGGCCGGCCGCAGTTCCAGCACTCCTCGAAGCCGCCTTCCACCAATTCGCCGCATGCGCACTGCCAGCGCCGCTGCGGCACATGCTGCAGGTCGCGCAGGAAGGCGCGCGCCTCGGGCTCCTGCTCGTCGTGCGTGAGCCAAACCTCCGGCAGGCACTGGTCGGGCGGCAGTTCACCCGCGGCGGCGCCCAGGTAGTAGCGCTGCACGGAGGCGGCGATGCCGGCCTGGCGCAGCGCATCGACCCAAAGGGCAGCGATCGCGATGTTGGGTGCCCGGGTCAGCCGCAGCATGGTCCGCGGCTTCAGGTCGCCGGGGCGGGGGCAACGCCTTCGGCGGCGCGCTCGGAGTACCTGTTGAAGCGCCACGCGTCGCCCTGAAGGGTGATGCGGCGCCAGGTGCGGCGCTTTTCGGCGGGCGACATGTCCGTCCAGTCGCGGACTTCCTCGAACGTCCGCCCGCAACCCTTGCAAAGCGCATCGCCCTGGCTGGTCGAGCAGATGGCGATGCACGGGGTGTCCGGCGTGCCGTCGTACCAGGCCTTCCAGGCCGCATAGGCCGCAGGCGGAATGCTGCGCTCATCGGCTTCGTCCTCGCGGTAGAAGATGAGCAGCGCGTAGACCTCGGCCAGCGCGCGCAGCTCCGCAGCCAGTGTCACCCCGTCGGGCGAGGGCTTCCTCTCGCGCCAGAAATTGATGGCGGCTTCGATATCGGTGATGTGGATTCCGGCCATGCAAAGGTCTGCGGGGAGGGAGGCGATGATAGCGCCGGGGCTGCAAAAAAGACGCAGTCGTGTTCTAATTGCCTCACGAAGGGGAGTAGCTCCCGCTTGTTGCAGCAATGGGAGGCCGCCTGGATGTTCGGGCAGCGCTGCAGCAGGTAACGGCAGGTCGTCAATACGAAGCTTAGGCTTCCGGCCTGTCGGGCACATATCGCATGACTCCATGCCGAGCAAGACCTTCGACACGAACCGGGTATGGGTTCGGTCGAAGCGCGCTTGTGATTCACGGCAATCACTGACCCGCTTTTACCTGCCTGAACCCGGTTGTCTCGAAAGCAACCTGGAGTATTCGTTCATGGAGTTTTTATCCACCGCCTGGTGGTCGGCACTTTTGGCGATCGTGCTGATCGACCTCGTCCTCGCTGGCGACAACGCCATCGTGATCGCCCTGGCCGCGCGCAGCCTGCCCCAGCGGCTGCAGAAGAAGGCCATCGTCTGGGGCACCGTCGGCGCCATCGTCGTGCGCTCCGCCATGACCGTGGGGGTCGTCTGGCTGCTGAAGATCCCCGGCCTGATGCTGGTCGGCGGCCTGGGGCTGGTCTGGATCGCCTACAAGCTGCTGGCCGACCAGGGCGGCGGCGAGCATGACGGCCCCGTCGCCACCACCTTCTGGGGCGCCATGAAGACCATCGTTGTGGCGGACGCCCTGATGGGTGTCGACAACGTGCTCGGGGTCGCGGGCGCCGCGCACGGTTCGTTCGACCTGGTCGTGATCGGCCTGCTGGTGAGCGTGCCGATCGTCGTCTTCGGCAGCACGCTGGTGCTCAGGCTGGTGCAGCGCTTTCCCCTGATCCTGCACGCGGGCGCAGCCGTCCTGGCCTACACCGCGGCGCGGATGATCGTCGCCGAGCCGCTGCTCGATGACCTGTTCGACCACCGCGCGGCACGGTGGGCGACCTATGCGGCGGCGGTGGCCGGCGTGCTGGCGGCGGGCTGGTGGGCGACCCATCGCCCGGGCGCCAGCGACGGCGGCGACGACGACCATCACGGCGGCGGCAAGCGCGCGCGCCAGGCGGCCTGAAAAGTGCACGCGTTCCCTTCAACACCAAAGGAGACATCCATGGACAAGATCATCGTGTACCTCGACGACGCGGCCTATGCGCCGGCAACAACTCGCGCCGATGACCGGCGCGGCGGCCCCCGGCGAGAGCGGGCCCACCCATTGGGTGCTGGTGGCCTGCACGCCGCAGGATGACCCGGCGCATCAGCAAATGGGTGAGCCACAGCGCGCGCGAAAGCTGGCGCGCGAAATGGGCCGAAAAGCTGTTCGAGCATGTCGTGCCGCAACTGAAGGCGGACGGCAGCCGCGTGACCACGCTGGTGGCCAAGGGCGAGCTGGTCGCCTTGACGCAGCAAGCTCGTCGCGCAGCACGGCGCGGCGCGGGTGCTGGACGCGCGGCGGCCCAAGTTCGGGCAACCCATGGCGCCGGTCACGGCGGATCAGCCGGCCCCCACCGGCAGCCGCTGGGAAGTGCCCGGCGCCGTGGCTGGCATGGGAGCGATGCTGGTGCTGGCGGCCGAATAGCCGCCCACGACCGGGTCACGCAGGCCGCGTGACCCGGTGTATGCTGCCGGCCATGATCAAGCTCCTTGCCAAATGGCTGCTCAGCGCCGCGGCGCTGCTGTTCGTCGCCTACATCTACAGCGGCGTCGAGGTCAAGACCTTCACCGCCGCGCTGATCGCGGCGTTCGTGATCGGGCTGCTCAACACCATCGTGCGGCCCATCCTGGTGGTCCTCACGCTGCCGGTCACGGTGGTGACGCTGGGGCTGTTCCTGTTCGTCATCAACGCACTGATGTTCTGGGCCGCCGCGTCGGTGCTGGACGGCTTCCATGTGCGCAACTTTCTCGCCGCGCTGATCGGCTCGCTGATCTATTCGCTGCTCGGCCTGGTGATCGAATCAGCGCTCGAGCGCCTGTTCTCGAAGAAGTGACGCCACCTGCCGGGCGCGGGTGTCGATGATCGATGCCTCGATGTGGTCGCCGCCGGCGCCAGCCTGCCGCGCCAGGTCCTGCGCGGCCTTGAAACGGTCCATCGCCGCCTGGTAGTCCAGGTGCGCCACCTGCGCTTCCGCGTCGGCGCGGATCGCGCGCAGGTTCGCTCCCTGCGCCGCATAGGCCGCGCTCAAAAGCTGCCAGGCCGCCGCGTCGCGCGGGTGCAGCGCCACCCAGGTCTGCAGCCGCTGCGCCGCTTCCGCCGCACGGCCGCTGCCGATGCGGGCGCGCGACGAAAGGATCAATTCCGGCCGGCCGGGCGCCGCCGCATCCACCAGGCCCGCAGCGCGGGGGGCGTCCCCGGCTTCGAGCGCCACCTCCGCCGCCAGCAGCCGCGCCAGGCGCGAGGCAGCCGCGTCCCCGGCGGTGACCGTGACCAGCCGGGCAGCCAGCTTGGCGGCTGCCGCGGGCTCGCGCAGCTTGGCGCTGGCCAGCGCGGCCGCGTAGAGCAGGCCCGCCTCCCGCGCCTTGCCGGAGGCCGCCGGCTGGGGCCCGTCGGCTTCGCCGGCGTACGCGCGCAGGTTGTCGACGCCGGGGTTGGACAGCACGCGCGAACGGCCCACCATCATCGCGTGCACCGCGTCCGGCGCGGGCACGGCCGCGCGCGGCGCCAGCTGCTGGCGCGATTGCATCTCGGCGATCCGCTCCGTGGTCATCGGGTGCGTGCGCAGGTAGGGGAAGTTGCCGTTGTCGTTCAGCCGCGCGGCCTGCTGCAGCTTGTCGAACATCGTCACGAAGCCCTGCGGCTCGAAGCCGGCCTGGGTCATGACGCCGAAGCCGATGCGGTCGGCCTCGCGCTCCATGTCGCGCGAGAAATTGAGCTGGTTCTGCATCGCCAGCGCCTGCCCGCCGGCAATCATCGCGTTGCCGGCGTCGGCGCTCTTGCCCATCGCCAGCGCACCCAGGATCATCGCGCCGATCAGCCACGGCGCCTGCCTGCTCTGCTGCGTCATCAACCGCGAAATGTGGCGCTGCGTCACGTGGCTGAGTTCGTGGGCCAGCACCGACGCCAGCTCGTCGCGCGTTGCCGTCACGTTGATCAGCCCCAGCTGCAGGCCCATCCATCCGCCCGGCACCGCGAAGGCGTTGATGACGCGGTCCTTGCCCAGCAGCACCTGCCAGGCAAAGCGGTCGTCGAGCTCGGCCGTCAGCTCGCCGCGAGCCCGGGCGGCGGCCAGCAGGCGCGTCCAGATCCCGAGCACGTATTCGTCGAGGATCGCATCGTCGATGTAGTCGGGATCGCGGTACAGCTCGCGCGCGATGCGCTCGCCCAGCTTGCGCTCGCTGCTCACGTCCAGGTCGCTGCCGTCGCCCAGCGTCGGCAGCTGCGCCTGCACCGGCGGCGCCGCCAGCGGCAACGCGAGCGCCAGCACCAGCGCTGCGCCAGCGAAGCGAAAGGAACGATGGGACAGGCTCAAAATGAATCCAGCGGAATGAAGGCGATGACTTCGGCGGTTTGCGCGTCGAGGAGGGCGGTCCAGAAAGACTTGCGGGCGACCAGCGGCAGGTACCGCAAGGCGGCGGGCGGCGCGGCCGGCCCGCTGCAGCGCCGCGTCGATCTCCGCGGCGCGCGCGGGGAATCGCCGCTTGAGCTCTTCGGCCGGCCGGCTCGCCTCGATCACCCGCGTTCTTGCCGCTGCATAAGGTTGCCACAGATCGGGGCGCGCCGCCACCGGTGCAGCCCTTGCAGGGCGGCCATGGTCGCGTTGAACTTCTCGTCGGCATCGCGGAAGGGCCGCACCGCCAGCACCGTGGGGCCCAGCCAGGGCATCACCGGCAAGGCCTGCGGGCTGCCTGCCGAGCAGCTCCTGCGGAACGTCGATCGCATGCACGACGCGAAAGCGGTCGAATTCGAACACCAGGTGCACCGGGCGGGCGACGGCCACGGTCCACAGACCGTAGCCGAGGGCCGCGAGCTGGATCAGGCCCGACGATCGGCCAGGTCGCGCACCAGCTCGCTCCGCGGCTTGGCCGCGGTTGAAGACGGCCAGCGTGATCAGCGGGCCCAGCATGACGTCCACCGTCACGACCAGCAGGAACAGCTCGCGCCCGCCGGAGATTTCGCGGTAGGGATAGGGATACCAGAGCGCCGAACACCAGCAGGGCGGCCAGGGCGGCGATCGCCAGGCTGATGCCCAGAGTGGATGCCGGACGCGGCTGAGGCGGTCTTTCCAGTGGATCATGGCCGTATGATGCTCAGAACGTATGAACTGGTCGTAAATGGCTGCCGCAGCGGCGTTTTCAGCATGAGTTCACTCACCCATTTCGACGCACAAGGCCAGGCCCACATGGTGGACGTGGCCGGCAAGGCCAGCACCCACCGCATCGCCGTCGCCACCGGCCGCATCGAGATGCTGCCCGGCCACGCTGGCCATCATCGAGTCCGGCACGGCCAAGAAGGGCGATGTGCTGGGCATCGCGCGCATCGCCGGCATCCAGGCGGCCAAGAAGACCAGCGACCTGATTCCGCTGTGCCATCCGCTGGCGCTGACGCGGGTCGCGGTCGATTTCGACGTGCACGCCGCGCCGACGCGGCGGACCGGCGCGCGTCGTCTGCACCGCCACGGTGGAGACCGTCGGCCCGACCGGCGTCGAGATGGAAGCCCTCACCGCCGTGCAGGTGGCCCTGCTCACCATCTACGACATGTGCAAGGCGGTGGACCGCGGCATGACCATCACCGGCGTGCGCCTGCTGGAAAAGCAGGGCGGCAAGTCGGGCCATTACGTCGCCGGCCAGTGAGCCTGCGCCCGCACGCCGGCGCATCGGGCCTCTCTGTCGGACCCGTCAAAACCCTTTCCAGTCCTCGGCACCGAGCGAAAGTTTCTTGACTTGGGTCAGGGAACCAGCCGGCGGTGTGCCTGCTTGCGCTTGAAAGCGCGCCGTTCGTTCCTAACCTTGATATGAGTGATGTTTTTTTGTTTTGACACGCAAGGCTTTTTCCACCGATGAGCCGCGATTGAGAAGGGGCCGGCTGACCCAGTGTGACCGGCTCACCGGGGCAGGGTAGACGGGTACTGAGCGACGCCCGCCATGCCCCGAATCGGTCCACGCTCAAGGGAGAAAGTCATGACACGCAACATCGCATTGATCCTCGAAATCGCCGTCGGTGCAGCCGCCATAGCCGCCGCCGCTGCAATCACGTCCGGCAACGCCTTCGCGGACGACATCACCGTCGAGAACTCGCCGTTCGTCAGCACCAAAACCCGCGCGGAAGTGCAGGCCGAACTCATGAGGAAGGGCAGCATCACCGAGTGGACGATGCAGTTCAATGATTCCCGATTCAATAGCAGCTACAGCAGCGCACAAGCGAGGGCCGAGTTCCTGGCGGCCCGCGAGGAAGTTCATGCGCTCAACGGCGAGGACAGCGGTTCTGCCTACCTCGGCAAGAGGCCGGCCGGGGTGAACACCCGCGCCATCATGGGCGCGCCCGCGCGGTGACTCGCCCGGGGCCTGCGGCCCCCCGAAGGGATTCGGGTGAGCCGCAGATTGAAAGGCCCGAAGCTGGATTGACCGATCGGAGGTGTCCCATGAGTGCGGATGTCGAACACATGCAGATCGAGCAGGTCGCGTGCGAAATCTGCTTGAAGGAAGTGCCGAGGTCTGAGGCGGTGGTTTCAGAGGCGGCAGACTATGTCGCGTATTTCTGTGGCCTGGACTGCTACGGCAAATGGAAAGACCAGGGCGACAAGACCGGCGATGAGGACAGCCGGCCATCCCCGGGTGTCTGAGCGGCAGGCTCGTGCAACACCAAGGCCCGCCAACGCCCGCCAACGGCGGCGGCAAGTCACAAGCGGCTCACCAGCCAGCCGACCAGCGTCTCGATGTAGGCCTGCTCGTAACCCGCGTCGCGCAGCTTCCACTTGAACTTGTTGGCGAGCTTGGCCCTCTGGTAGGCATTGAGCGCCTGCTCGCGCTTGAACGCATTGACCTGTACCGACATCTTGTCGAGCACGTACTGCGTCTTCGAAGCCACCTTGCTCTCGTTGAGCTGCTGGTCGGGTGGCATCTTGTCGATGAAAAACCCGGCCAGCGAACTGCCGAACTCTTCGGCTTTTGCCGCGTCGAGCCAACCAAACATTGCGTGTTCCTCCGCGAACGATCGGGCAAAGCTTAACCGATACACCCGGCGCAGCGGCACGCCCACCCCAGCTTGTAAGATGGGCACCAGGAGTGCCGCGGATGGGAGTCTTCGATTTTTTCAGGCGCGCGAAACGCAGCGGCACAGACCCGCAAGCGGATGCGCGCACGCGTGCCGGCGCGCTGGTCGACGAGGGCAATGCGCTTTGCGACGAGGGCCGCATGCCCGAAGCCATGGAGCGCTACGCGCAGGCGCTGGCCCTGGCGCCGGGGCTGCCGCGAGCCCACCTCAACATCGGCAACGCGTTGCTGGCCGCCGGCGACGTGCATGCCGCCCTGGCCGCTTACTCGGCGGCGTTGGTGGAAAACCCGGGATATGCGGCCGCCCACTACAACCTGGGCAACGCCAGGACCCGGCTGGGAGATGCGCAGGCGGCGCTCGCTTCCTATGCGCGGGCCGTCCAACTCGAGCCGGGCTTCGTCGACGCCTGGGTCGCGCTGGGCAACACGCAGGACGACCTGCGGCTGCATCACGAGGCAGCCGCGAGCTACGAGCAGGCGCTGCGGCTGCACCCCGGCTACGCGCAGGTGCACGCCAACCTCGGCAACGTGCTGCGGCAGCTTGGGAGCGTCGAGCGCGCCGCGCAATGCTACAAGCACGCGCTGGAGCTGGACCCGGCATTGGCCCAGGCCCATATCGGACTCGGCTCGCTGGCATGGGAGCGGTCCGACTGGCTCCAGGCACTGGCGAGCTTCCGGCAGGCGGCGGCGCGGGACGACTCCGGGGCGGCGCTCGCGCAGGCGTACCACAGCGCCAACCAGCTGTGTGACTGGCGCCAGCGCGAGGCCGACGAACTGGCGCTGGTGCGCACGGTGGCGGGGGGCGGGGGAGGCGTTCCGCCGTTCTTCCTGCTCAGCCTCGAGCCGCCCGCCGGCGACGCCGCGCTGCTGCAGCTGCAGGCCGCGCGGCAATTCGCCGCCGCCGCGTTCGGCAGCGTGCTGGCCGCCGCGGGCACAGGGCAAACCGTGCGCCCGTCTCCGGATCGCCTGCATATCGGCTACCTTTCCGCGGACTTCCACGAACACGCAACCATGCAGTTGCTGCGGGGCGTGCTGGCCGGTCATGACAGGTCGAAGTTTCTCGTCACCGCGTATTCCTACGGCGGCGCGCAGGACGAAACCACTTCGCAAGTGCGGCAGGCGTGCGAGGGCTTTCGCGACCTGAGCGCGCTCTCCGACCCGCAAGCGGCGCAGCTGATCGCGGCCGACCGGGTGGACATCCTGGTCGACCTCAAAGGCTTCACCCGGCACACGCGCCTGGGCATCAGCGCGCGCAGGCCGGCGCCGGTGGTCGTGAGCTGGCTCGGTTACCCGGGAACCCTCGGCGCGCCGGGGCTGGCCGACTACCTGGTGGGTGACGCGATCGTGACGCCCCCGCAGGACGGCGCGCTGTTCAGCGAGACGCTGGCGCTGATGCCGCATAGCTACCAGCCCAACGACGCGCAAAGGCAGGTCGGCCGCCGCCCCACTCGCAGCGAAGCGGGCCTGCCCGAGAACGCCTTCGTCTTCTGCAGCTTCAACCAGAACTACAAGATCAACCCCGCGACTTTCGACGTGTGGTGCCGGCTGCTGCGGGACGTGCCGGACAGCGTGCTGTGGCTGTTGCCGAGTTCGGCCGCCGCGGTCGCCAACCTGCAGCGCGAGGCCCAAGCGCGCGGCGTCGCTGCGGATCGCCTGGTCTTTTGCACGATGCTCCCGCCCGCCGATCACCTGGGCCGGCTGGGCCTGGCGGACCTGGCGTTGGACACCTGCCCCTACAATTCGCACACCACTGGCAGTGACGCGCTTTGGGCCGGCGTGCCGCTGGTCACGCGCACCGGCCACACTTTCGCCGGCCGCGTTGCCGCCAGCCTGTTGCACGCGGCGGCACTGCCTGAACTGGTCGCACACGACTGGGATGAATATTTCGCGCTTGCGAAGTCGCTGGCGCTGGATCGGCAACGACTTTCGGCGCTGCGTGGCAGGTTGTCCGAAACGCGTTCGCAGCTTGCGCTTTTCGACACCGTCCGATTCACCCGTGACCTCGAACGGCTCTATGTGCGCATCCACGCGCAGGCCCTGAGCGGCGTGAGGGAAGCGATCGTCCTGCAGGAGGCGGATTAGGGCCTGGCCGCCGGATTCTTCGCCCAGGCCGCGTGCTCTTCGGCGAAGGCGGCCCGGAAACGCCTCAGGTGAGCCGCCGCTTCGTCCTCGCGGCCCAGGAGCATCGCGCTTTCGATCAGCTTCTCGATCACCCTCGGCTCCGGGGAATAGTGCAGCATCGCGCGGGAGGTGTCGAAGGTCCACTGCGCGTTGTCGCGCGTGAGGGGCGTGAGCGTCAATTCTGCGAACCTCACCTGGTTGGCGAACAGGCGGCTCGCCTGCAGCTTGCGCAGCGTGTCTTCCTCGTACGCGGCCGCGCGCGCCTCGGGCGGCAGGTAGATCTGGCTGATGCGCCGATAGTCCCACGCCGCGTAGGCGAGCGCCAGCAGCGCGGGCACGACCACGAGCAGCCGCGGCGCCCAGACCGGCCAGCGCGGCGCGGCGCCGGGGCGCGGCGCGCCCCAGAGCAGGCCCACGCACAGGCCGAAGGCGATCTGGAAGGGCCCGTACCACAGAGGGTATTCCAGCAGGCTGTGCACCAGGATCACTGCCATCACCGCCCAGGCCATCTTCAGCTCCGTGCCGCCGGCCGCTGCCGTGCGTGCGCCACGCCACATGGCCCACGCGGCGCCGCCGCACACCAGCAGCGCGGCGGGAATGCCGGCCTCGACGGCGATGTGCAACGGCAGGCTGTGGGCGTTGTCGAGGATGTCGCAGAAACGGTCTCCGCCGTACAGCGTCATGTAGTGGGCGAAGTCCAGCTCGCCCCAGCCCCAGCCGAACCAGGGCGCGCGCGCGATGAGATCTCCCACGTTGGACCACAGCACGGCGCGGCTGCTGCAATCGGCGCTGCCGCCGAACCGCAACAACACGCTCGGGCCGGCCACGCCGGAAATGGACTCGAGCAAGCCGGGCAGGACCAGCGCCGCCCCGAGGTAGGTCACCGCGCCTGCCGAGCACAGGAACAGCACCTGCTTGCGCGGGCGCAGGGTGGCGACGGCCAGGACCATCACCAGCAGCCACTGCACGGCGCCCGTGCGCGACGCCGATGCCGCATTGCCGGCCGCCAGCAGCGCCAGCAGGGGAAAGGCGGCGCCAGGCTTCAAGCCGCCCTGGACAAACCACATCAGCGCCACCAGGCCGATGGAAGTGAGTGACGCGAACTGGTTGCGCTGGCGCAGGTTCGCGTACGCCTCGCCGAGCGAGGCGGCGCTCATCCATGGCTCGAACGGCTGCGTCCAGCCGAAGTACTGGCACAGTGCGATGACGCTGCTGATGACGGCTGCGCCCAACCACGCCAGGGCCATGGCACGCACGAACTCGGCGCGCCGCGCGCCGGCTGCCGCCGTGGCGGCAGCCACCAGGATCACCGTGCACGCCCCGAACAACGCCAGCAGGTCCAGCGACAGGGCGGCGCTCACCGAAGCCGAAACGCACAGCGCCGCCAGGACCAGCACCGGCAGCGGCGACAGCCGCCCGAAGCCATGGACGGCGGCCAGCAGCAAGGCGCACAGCGCCGAGACCAGCCACGGTTGCACCGCGGCGGAGGGCCCTCGGGCATAGGCATTGAGCCAGGGCCAAACCAGGCAGGCGAACCAGAGCAGCGGCACACTGGCCGGCCAGCCGGGAAACAACACTCGCATCACAAATAGGCTCGCATCCAGTTTCGATGCCGCGGCATCGCGTCCAAGCTTCCGGGGTACGCTCGACTCAAGGCACCACTACCAGCGACAGCTCCCGGCTCCCTTGCTGCTGCTCGATGAACAGCTGCTTGACCTGGGCATACAGATCGGGACCGTACACGGCGCGGATCAGCGCCAGTTGGCGCGATGCCTCCGCCGCGCGGCCGTTGAGTCCCAGCGCGACCGCGTAGCTTAAATGAAGCCAGACCCACCCGAAGCTGGTGCTGGCCACGCGCAGGCGTTCGATATCGCGCTCAGGCATTCCCACCGTGGGCCGCAGCCGCGCGAGCTTGAGCGTTTCATCCAGCTGCGTGAGCAGCTTCAGGTCGGGCGCCTGGTGGTCGGCGGGCCGCTTGCCGACCCGGCGCAGCTCGAACCGCATCACCCGGTAGTCTTCCTCGACCTCCAGATACTCGGCCACGACGGCAGCGCCCAGTACGCCGAACAGCAGGGTGACGGCCAGCGCGCCCCGCCGAACCCATGTGCCGCCCGCGTCCAGCGCGGGCCCCTGGAGCTGCGCGAGCAGGCCCAGCAGCCACGCCGCCGGGAACAGGAAATATGAGTAGGCAAACGGAAATTCGAAGAGGCTGTGCACCAGCAGCGGAACCAGCACGGCGTAGGCGAACACTTGCGTGGGCCCGCGCAGCCGCAGCAGCGCGCGGACCAGCCACCACGCCGCGATGCCGGCCAGCAGCAGACCCAGCGGAAGCCCGACCCACAGCAGCACGTCCAGCACGATGTTGTGTGCATAGTCCGTCGGCAGCCAGCCCCCCACATGAATGGCGCCCGCTTTCTGCCCCACCCCCGTCTGGCGCCAGCCATACCCCAACCAGGGCGATTCGCCTATGCCGGCGATCGACTGCTTCCACATGACCACACGCGCGTTGTCATCGGTCAGCTGGGCCTCGCGCGGCGGCTGCAGGTACAAAACCTCATTCAGGCTGGGCCACAGGAGCGCCAGCCCCAAGAGCAGCCCCCACCAGCCGGCGACCAGACGCCGCCATGGCAGCTGCGGCAGATCTGCCCGCTTGGCCACGATGAGCGACCCGGCCGCCAGCGCCCCTAGCAAAGCGGACCGCGATTCCGCGAAGGTCAAACCGGCCGACAGCCACACGGCGAGCGCGACCAGGTGCCAACGCTTCAGGACCCCGCGAGTGTGCAGTGCCAGGGCGGACATGGTCGCCATCAGCACCAGGGTCGACAGGTGGTTGGGTTGCCCCAGGTTGCCATAGGCGCGCATGCCGGGCCCGCGCTCGGCCGCCAGCACGCCCAGCATCCCCTCCAGGCGCAGCCATTGGAGCAGCGCGATGTACACCGACACCACGGCGCCGGCGACGATCAGCGCGGCGAGCAACAGGAAGGGATCGACCTGGCTCCCGAGCCGGGTCGAATTCTCCCCTAGCCACCAGGCCAGCGCAAAACCGACGATGTGGAGGGTGCTGACTAACGCGTCCCCGAAGTAGGCGATCTGGCCGGCCGCCCATTGCGCCCAGACGATCGCGATCAGCAACAGGGCCAGCAAGGGCACGCGACCCGGTATTGCAGGCTCGGGCGTGAAGCCCCGCGCCGCGCAAAAACAGCAAAGCGCCGCGAAAGCGGCGGTTTCACCGTGGAAGCTGGTCCACGGCGGATAGTGATTGGGCGCGAGCCAGGACGCCAGAAGGGCGAACGATCCCAGCCCCGCAAGAAACAGGACCCATAAAAAACGCCCCTTGCGGGGCGTTTCTGCACGTTGTGAAAGTGCCTGGGTCATCAGCCGCGGCAGGAACCGGGCAGGAACTTGTTGGGCATGTCGGTGCCGTCAGTGCTGCTGCCGCAGCGCCAGCCAAACAGGGCCGAACCGGCGTTGGTGGCGTAAACGGCCAGCGTGTTGGCGGCCGACAGCGGGGCCAGCGTGACCTTCTTGGTGTCGATGTTGGAATCGTTGAAGCCCTGGGCGGTCACGGTGATCGCGCCGTCGGCGTTGGTGGTCACTGCCGCCACGTACTTGGAGGTCACGCTCGGGTTGGAGGTGCCGGCGCCGGCTTCGCAGCCCCAGCCGTTCGCGACCGGCGCGTTGGACACGTTGCCCGACTGATACACCTCGGTGATCGACGTGCGGCAGGCCGAGGCGGCAAGCACGACTTCCGACATCTTCGCGCGTTTGGTGTAGTCCTGGTAGGCGGGCAATGCCACCGCGGCCAAGATGCCGATGATCGCGACCACGATCATCAGTTCGATCAGGGTGAAACCTTGTTGCAGCTGACGCTTCATGAATACCTCCGGGTTTGTTGAGAAAAGCTCGGGACCAAATGCAAACGGCATGCCACGGGAAAAACGAGCTACAAAGTTCTCTCTCAATCCGTTTCGGGGCGACAAGCGTCGGGGGCGCAGAGCCGGTTTTGCCCGGACGGGGACATTTTTGTCGGTGGCTGTTCCAGCGAAAACAAAAATGCTCCGCTGAGGCGGAGCATTTCTGTGTTGACCATCGGTTCATGCCGCTGCGCAGCATGAACGGGGGTCATCAACCGCGGCAGGAACCGGGCAGGAACTTGTTGGGCATGTCGGTGCCGTCGGTGCTGCTGCCGCAGCGCCAGCCAAACAGGGCCGAACCGGCGTTGGTGGCGTAAACGGCCAGCGTGTTGGCGGCCGCCAGCGGGGCCAGCGTGACCTTCTTGGCGTCGATGTTGGAATCGTTGAAGCCCTGGGCGGTCACGGTGATCGCGCCGTCGGCGTTGGTGGTCACGGCGGCCACGTACTTGGAGGTCACGCTCGGGTTGGAGGTGCCGGCGCCGGCTTCGCAGCCCCAGCCGTTGATGCCCGGCGGGTTGGACACGTTGCCCGACTGGTACACCTCGGTGATCGACGTGCGGCAGGCCGACGCCGGCCAGGACCACCTCGGACAGCTTGGCGCGCTTGGTGTAGTCCTGGTAAGCGGGCAGTGCCACCGCGGCCAGGATGCCGATGATCGCGACCACGATCATCAGTTCGATCAGGGTAAAGCCCTGTTGCAGTTGACGCTTCATGAAATCCTCCGGGTTGGTTGGAAGAAGCTACCTGAGCTGCAATCGCCGTGCCACGAGGTTTGGAGAGCCGACCCTGCTGTTTTGCGCTGAACCGCGCAGGTCCGTGCATACGGAAACGTCGCAACGCCCGCGCGCGCGACATTTTTGTCGACTTCGGTTACTTGATGCAGACCGACCGGACCTGCTTCAGGTCCGTGAGTCCCAGCATGATCTTTTCCATGCCGTCCATCTTCAGCGTGCGCATGCCGGTTTCCACCGACGCCGAGAACAGCTCCGCCACGCGCGCACGCTCCTGGATCAGCCGCTTGATGTGGTCGTCCGCCACCAGCAGTTCGTGCAGGCCGATGCGGCCCTTGTAGCCGGTCTTGTTGCACTTGTCGCAGCCGTTGGCCTTGTAGAACTTCAGCCGGCCGTCCTGCCCGTAGGCCTTGACCCAGCTCTCGTACAGCTTCTTCGCCTCGCCCGCGTAGTCGGCCTTCCAGGCCGTGGTGTGCCGCAGCTCCTCGGCGTATTCGGTGACGAACAGCTTGATCTCGTCGGCGTCGGGGAAGTATTCGTTCTTGCAGTCGCACAGCTTCTTGGCCAGGCGCTGCGCCAGGATGCCCAGCAGCGCGTCGGCGAAGTTGAACGGGTCCATGCCCATGTCCAGCAGGCGGATGATGGATTCGGGCGCGGAGTTCGTGTGCAGCGTGGAGAACACCAGGTGCCCGGTGAGCGAGGCTTCGACGCCCATCGACACCGTTTCCTTGTCGCGCGATTCGCCGACCATGATGATGTCGGGGTCGGCGCGCAGGAAGGCCCGCATCACCAGGGCGAAGTCGATGCCCGCCTTCCGGTTGATCTGGACCTGGCGCAGGCCCTTTTGCGTGATTTCGACCGGGTCCTCCGCCGTCCAGATCTTGGTGTCCGGGCGTGTTGAGGAATTTCAGGATCGAGTGCAGCGTGGTGGTCTTGCCCGAACCGGTCGGACCGCACACGTAGAACAGGCCGTAGGGCTTGCTCACGGTCTTTTCGAGCCGCTCCTTGTTGTGCGGCGTGAGGCCCAGCTTGTCCAGCGGGATCGGTTCGCCCGCCGCGAGGATACGCATCACCACGTCCTCGACGCCGCCCGCCGACGGGATGGTGGCGACCCGCAGCTCGATGTCGAGCGGGCCGAACTTCTTGAACTTGATCTTGCCGTCCTGCGGCTTGCGCTTCTCGGAGATGTCCAGGTCGCACATGATCTTCAGCCGCGTGACCAGCGCCTGGCGGAAATGCGAGGGCACCTCGATGTACGGCTGCAGGCTGCCGTCGATGCGGAACCGGATGCCGGTCTTCTGCTTGCCCGGCAGCGGCTCGATGTGGATGTCCGAGACCTTCTGGTTGTAGGCGTCGACGATGACCTTGTTGACGAACTTCACCAGCTCGTTGTCGGCGGCGGCGGATTCGAGCATCGGAATCCTCGTCGCCCTCGTCGTCCATCGGGGCGCTCAGGTCGGCCAGCAGCTCGTCGATCGAGGCGCCCTCGTCGGCGCCGTAGAGCTGCGCCAGCGTCTCCTCGAACTCGGTCTGGGTCGTGACCCGGTAGGCGAACTTGGTGAATGCGCGGAAACACCTGCGGCACGATGCGCGAGCCGCGCACGGCTTCCGGGTCCATGCACATGATCACCAGCCCGTCCGGGGACTCCTCCAGCGGGATCCAGCCCTGCTCCTGGACGAAGTCGCGCTTGAGCGGGCCCTGCAGCGACTCGGAGCGGATGCGCCCGGCGTTGAACGGCTCGTAGGGCACGCCGAAGAACTTGGCCAGCGACGGCCCGATCTGCGCCGGACGGATCTGGAAGCTCGCCATCAGCATGTGCTCGACCGGCTTGCCTTCCTCGCGCGCCTGCTGGATGCAGGCCTGCAGCTCGTCGGCCGTCATCACGCCGTCGGCGACCAGCCCGTCGTACTTGGTGGCGCGGCGGCGCTGGCCTTCGTCGGCCTTCTGCATGCGCTGGCGGATCGCCGTGGCCAGCGTCTTGCACAGCTGGGTCGCGCCTTCGACCTCGAGTTCGCCGAACGGCTGGTCGCTCTTGTTGTTGATCACCTGCAGCACGCCGTGCAGCGTGTCGCCGTCCAGGATCGGCACGACCAGCATCTGCTTGGTGCGGTAGCCCGAGCGCTTGTCGACCTCCTTGAGGAAGCTCAGGGTCGGGTGGATGCGCTTGAGCGCCTCGTCGTCGTAGACGTCGGAGATGTTGAGCATCTGCCTGCTGAAGGCGGCGTAGCCGGCCAGGCTCTGGGCGCTGATCGGCAGCTTCAGGTCGCGGCTGGTGTTCAGGCCGGTCTTGACCTTGGAGATGATGGCGGTGCGGTCCTCGTTGACTGCGTAGAGCGTCAGGCGATCGGCGTTGAACAGCTTGCAGATGTCCTGGCTGGCCTCCAGCATGATCTGGTCGATGTTCTCGGTCTCGTGAATCCGGGTGGTGACCTGCTGCAGCTGGCGGTAGAACAGCGCCTCGAACGAGACGCCGCGCTTGTCCGGCGGCAGCATCTGCGAATCGAAGAAGGCCTGCTCGAATCGCGCTCGGGCTTGAGTACAGCGTTCATAGGTCGAACTCCTGGCCGGCGCGCAGCCAGCGGATGTCGTGGACGACGTTCGGCCCGAACGGCTGCGTCTGGTCGAACTTCTGGATCTCGCTCATGATCAGCTCGGTCTCGGCCGGCTTGGTGTGCGTGATGTAGATCGGGAAGGACTTGCCCTGGTCGATGCAGTCGAGCTCCTCGGCCAGCGCATGCGGCGACAGGTGCAGGCTGCGCCGGGCGAGGTCCTTCTCGCGGTTGCTGAAGGCCGTCTCGATCACCAGGGCCGCCACGTTCAGCTGGTTGAGCCGCCGCCAGAACGCCGGATTGCGCTCGGTGTCGCCGGTGAAGACCCAGCAGCCCTTGCCCGAGGTCACCGCATAGCCGACCGCCGGAACGGTGTGGACGGCCGGCAGCACCTCGATGCTGCTTGCCCGTGATGTCCAGCGTCTGCCCGACCTGGATTTCATGGAAGCTGATGAACGGCGCGTCGGCCGACGGAATCCGGCTGAAGTCGGGCCAGATGACGTTGTTGAAGACATGCGCCTTCAGCGCGGCGATCGTGCCGGGCAGCGCATGGATCTGCACGGGGCGGGTCAGCTGCGACGCGATCGCATCGACCATCAGCGGCAGCGCCGCCACGTGGTCCAGGTGCGAATGGGTCAGCAGGACGTGGCTCGATGCCGCTCATCTCGTCGAGCGTCAGGTCGCCCACGCCGGTGCCCGCGTCCACCAGCACGTCATCGTCGATCAGGAAGGACGTGGTCCGGCAGTCCTTCGCGATCGCCCCAGAGCAGCCCGAGCACGCGCACCTTCATCTCAGCCTCCGCCGAGCCGCCCCGAACGGGCGCAACCCCCCTCGCAGGGCGGGCAATGATGGCAAGCGTGGGGGCTCAATTGCATCCTCACTTGGTTTCGAAATTGGTGGCGCCGTCCCACTCGGGATCGAAGGGCAGCAATCGCATCGAGGCTACACGCTCTGAATACAGTTCGTAAAGGTATTTTTTCGCATTCATCCGCTGCAGGTTCAGCATCAGGACGTCGCACTGGTCCCAGTCCTGCGAGCGGTAGGCCTTGAGGAACGCCGCCCAGGTCTTGAGTTCGTCGGCGTAGGCCTTCTCCAGGCGCTCGGCAGGCGCCGCGGGCCAGAAGATGGCGACCGCCTGGGCCTTGCCCTTGACGCGAACGCGGTCCAGCTCCTGCCAGGCGAATTCCGGCGCCAGTTTGCGGGTGCTTTCGCTCACGACGATGTCCACGCCGTAGGCCTTCGAAAGGCCCTCCAGCCGCGACCCGAGGTTCACCGCATCGCCGATCACGGTGTAGGCGCGCCGGATATCCGAACCCATGTCGCCCACGCACATCGTCCCGGTATTGAGGCCGATGCCGATGCCGATTTCGGGAATACCCTTGGTCCGGTGTTCCTCGTTGATCTTGCGAACGGAATTGGCCATCTCCATCGCGGTCTTGGCTGCCAGGTGCGCATGGTTGGGGGTTTCCACAGGCGCCCCCCAGAACGCCATCACGCAGTCGCCCATGTACTTGTCGATCGTGCCGCGATTGCCCCGGATGATGTCGGTCAGCCGGTTGAAAACCGAATTGAGCAGTTCCTGGAGTTGCGTCGGCTCCATGGTCTCGGACATCTTGGTGAAGCCCCGCATGTCGCAGAACATCACCGTCAGTTCCTTGTTCGTCGCCTTCATGCTGTACGCGTCCGGGTCTTTCACCATCTCGTCCACCAGTTCGGGCGGCACGTAGGTGCCGAACAGGTTGGCCAGCTCGCGCTTGCTGCGGCTTTCCACGAAGTAGCCGTAACTCATGTTCAGCGCGAAGGCGGTGATCGACATGATGAGGGCGGCGCCCAGCGGCAGCACCAGGCCGTAGCCGGTGTACAGCCAGAAATTGAGCCCGACCACCGCCACGATCACGGCCACGCTGACCAGGACGGCGCGCGTGGCCGACAGCAACGGGAGCGTGAACGCCAGGGTCAGCCCCGCGAGCAGCAGGATGACGACGTCGTAGCCGACGGCGTAGTCGGGCTTGAAGTACACCTTTCCGTCGAGCAGGCCGGAAATCACGTTGGCGTGTGTTTCCACGCCCGGATAGGTTTCGCCCACCGGAGTGACCCGCAGGTCCAGCAGGCCCGGGGCGGTGGTTCCCACCAGGACGATCCTGTCCTTCAGGCTGCCGGCAGGCACGCGCCCGGCCAGCAGGTCGGCCGCGGAGATGTACTTGAACGTGCCGCCCTTGACGCCGCCGGGGCCGCGGAAGGGCACCAGGCTCGCCACGCGGTCGTCCACCGGCACCGAGATCGCGCCCTGCCCCTTGCGCAGCAGGATGCTCTCCAGGCCCTGGTAGCTGCGCGAGAGGAAGCGATCGCGAGGAAATCCCGGCTCCACGCTGGGCAAGCCGACCAGCATGCGGATACATGGCCAGCGACAGCGCCTCGTAATACTGGCCCTTGAATTCGGCGACCAGCGGCATCGAGCGCACGACACCGTCGCCATCGACGATCGGGTTGAAGAACCCGGCCATCGGCGCGGCTCGCGCCAGCTGCTCGATGTTGGACGCCGTAGCCGCTGCCAGCCGATGAACCTGATCGGGCGCCCGTGCAGGCTTTCCTTCTGCATCACCGGCAGGCGGCAGCACGCCGGAGCTGCGCCCTTCGGCGTCGTTGGTGAAGTAGTATCCCAGCACCACCGGGCGCTTGTCGAGCGCCTTGGCGAAGAGGGCGTCGTAGTCGAGCGACCCCTGCATCTGGTTGAGCCTGGTCGGCGAATCCGGGCTGGTCCTTGAGTTCCGCTTGGGCCAGTTGCCGCAGCCGCTTCAGGCCCGAGCTCTCGTCGGCTTCCGCGAACACGACGTCGAAGCCGACCAGCGCGACCTTCTGGCGTTCGAACAGTTCGTCCACCAACTCGGCGAGCCGGTTGCGGCCCCAGGGCCAGTGCCCGACTTCGGCCAGGCTTTTTTCATCGATGTCGACGATGACGATGCGCTCGTCCAGCGTGCGCGGCATGGTCGCGCGCAGGCGTGCGTCGTAGATGATGTCGTCCAGCCGCTGGAGCACGCCGATGGGCATGAGGCCGCTCGCGTGCAGCAACGCGAAGACCAGCGGAACCAGCGTGACCGCGATGCGGGACCAGTGTTTGGAGAGCAGACCCATCAGACCCCTTGGTGGCGTGTCGTGAGGCCGGCGCTGGGCCCGGCGATCAGGCCTGCACGAACTGCATCTGCGTGCCGGCCAGTTCGAGCAGGTCGCCGTTCTTGAGCGTCATCGGCTCGGCCCCGATGGCCGCGCCGTTGAGGGTGGGCTTGTTGGCACCCTCCACATGCGCCACCACGAAGCCGTGCGGCCGCTTGGTGATCGCCGCGACGGCCACGCCGGGCTTGCCGATCGTGGTGACCACCTTGACCAGCGGCACCTCGCGTCCGGCGGCGGCGCCCGACAGCACCTTGATGCTGGCCTTGACGTCCGCGGCCTGCGCCGGCGCGCCGGCGGCTGCGGGTGCACCGGCGGCAGGGCTCGCAATCGGAGGCATCACGGCGCCCGCCTTCATGATCATCGTCTTCTCGAACGTCGGACCCGCGACCTCGTTGATGTACTTGATCTTGTACTTGCCGATCTCGACGGTGTCGCTGTTCTGCAACAGCTGCTTCTTCACGGCCTTGCCGTTCACGTAGGTGCCGTTCGTGCTGTTCAGGTCTTCCAGGTAGACCTCGTTGCCGGTCATCTGGAGCACCGCATGCTCGCCGCTGACGGCCAGATTGTCGATCACGATGTCGTTGTAAGGCCGCCGGCCCAAGGTCGTTCGGTCCTTGGTCAACTGCACTTCCTTGATGACAACACCGTCGATCGAAACGATCATTTTCGGCATGGTCCGCTCCTGTCTATTAACTCGTTATCGGGGAAAATTAATACCAAAGACTATTTTCCCAGCAATCTGGAAATCAAGCCGCGTTTTTTCGACGCCGTGTTGGCTTGGGCCACCAGGACGGAAATGTTGTCCCGGCCGCCGTTGGCGTTCGCCGCGTCGATCAATTGCGCCACTCTCTGTTCCAGCGGGAAGTCGCCCCCCAGGATTTTGGCGATCCCTTCATCATCCACCATGTCCGACAATCCATCCGAGCACATCAGGTAGATATCGCCCGGTTCGACCCTGTGTTCGTTGACTTCCAACAACACCGCGTCCTCCACGCCCAGCGCGCGTGTCACCAGATTCTTGTTGCTCGAGGTCGCAGCCTGCTCCGGCGTGATCAGCCCCGCGTCCATCTGCTCCTGCAGCAGCGAGTGGTCCTTGGTGATCTGCGCCATGTCGGCGCCGCGCAGGCGATAGCAGCGGGAGTCCCCGATGTGCCCGAGCAGCAGTCGCCCGTCCTGGAAGACGCCGACCACCAGCGTCGTCCCCATCCCGCTGTACTGCGGGTTGGAATTGGCCGCATTGAAAATCGAGCGGTTGGCATTGTCCACGCAGATCTCCATGGCCCGCCGCACCTCGCGCGCGTTCGCATGGCGGCCGGCCTGCGACAGCCAGCGCCCCAGTTCCGACTTGATGAAGGTGGTGGCCATGCCGCTGGCGATCTCCCCGGCGTTGTAGCCCCCCATGCCATCGGCCAGGATGCCCAGCCGGGTGGGCTCGTCGAAAGTCACGGAGTCTTCGTTGTTCTCGCGGGCGAGACCCGGGTCGGTGCGTGTGCAAAACTCGTAGTTCATAGATTGCCGGGTCAAGCCTCACCGGGAGTGTCCGGCTTGCGGAACACGTCGGTCTTGGCGCGGTCCACGTCGCCGCCATCCTTTTTCTGCGTCGGATCATAGCCGGGCTGTGCACCGGCAGGGGGCATTCCCACTACGGTGGCCTCATAGACGGGGGCGGCCGCCGGGCTCGCGGGCTGCGCGGACGTGGAGAAGGCCACTGTCTTGTCCGACGCTGCGACGTTGACCTCGCTGTCGGGGCGCATGACCACGCCGGGAGGCGTGACCGGCCCGGTTGCCACGGGCGCCCCGCTCATCTCCGCCAGCACGGACTTCAAGTCGGCAGCGAACTGGTCGCCATCCTGGTAACGGGTCTCGGGGCGCTTGCTCAACGCCAGCGCGACGACGTTGGCCAGGCGCTCGGAGATCTCCTTGCGGATGATCCGGATGTCGGGAGCCTCCTCGTTGGCAATCTTGTACATCAGCTCCGCCATCGAGTCGCCGCGGAACGGCAGCACGCCGGTCAGCATCTGGAACAGCATCACCCCCAGCGAATACAGGTCGGATCGCCCGTCCACCTTCTTGCCGGCGATCTGCTCGGGCGACATGAAGCTGGGGGTGCCCAGCACCAGTCCGGTCTTGGTCTTGCTCGAGTCCGTGATGCGCGCGATGCCGAAGTCGGTGACCTTCACGGTGTCGCTGTCGAATTCGTACATGATGTTGGCCGGCTTGATGTCCCGGTGCACCACGTTCTGCTTGTGCGCGTAGGCCAGCGCCTCGGCGACGCGCGCCACGATCGACAGGACCTTGGGCGGCGGCAGCAGCGCGCCGTCCTTGCAGAAGTCCACCAGGTCCTTGCCTTTGAGGAATTCCATCGCGATGTACGCCAGGTCGTGCTCCTCCCCCGCGTCGAAGATGGTCACGATGTTCTGGTGCTGCAGGCGCCCGGCCGTCTCGGCTTCACGGAAGAACCGCTCGCGCGCATCGGCGAGCTCTTCGCCCTCGAACTCCTGCGACAGGGCCATGGTCTTGATCGCGACGACGCGGCCGATCTTCGGGTCCTTGCCCAGGTACACCACGCCCATCGCGCCCTTGCCCAGTTCCTTCTCGACCTGGTAGCGGCCCAGCATCGGTTTTTCCACCGCGCCGCCGTCCAGCAGCATGGTGCCGCCGGGGTGCGCGCCGCCGCCGCCGAGGATGACGGTTTCGGACAGGTTCTTCGCGCGGTTGAGCTTGGACTGCAAGTCCTTGTAGTCCTTGTTCCAGGCGGCCATGTGCTCGTACACGGCCTGGGCCTTGTTGAACTGGCGCTTGCGCTCGAAGTCCAGGGCCAGGTTGTAGAGGTTGGCCATCACGTCGTCGCTCATGGGCACCCGGCTGAAGCGGTCGAACGCCGCGTCGAGCTGGCCCTGCCCCTGCAGCGCCAGGCCCATCATGCGGTTGGTCTCGGCAGATTCTTCGTCGGACTTGGACTTGCCGGCCTCCGTGACCAGGAAGCGCTTGGTGGTCAAGGCCAGGTGCCCGATCACCAGCAGGGTCGCCGGGAACATCAGCTTCAGCCACACCGACGCGCTGGACAGCATCACGAATTCGGTGCCGAGCAGCACGGCGAAGAGCCCCGTCGTGATGCCCGCGCCCATGCCCGCCGACAGGCGCGGCAGCAATCCGATCAGGTACGCCGCCACCAGCAGGAACGCCGCCAGCGCGGCCCAGGTGGACCAGGGCGGCTGGGTGATGAAATGCTCGCCCAGGATACTGGACGTGATGTGGGCCATCATTTCGGCCGGCGAGAGCCCCGCGTACCCCGGTGTGGCGAAGGTCGTGCCGACACCGTTGGCGGTCGCGCCGATCAGCACGATCTTGCCGGTGTACTTGCCGACGGGTATCTTCCCGCTGAGCACGTCGTAGAAGGAGTCGACCGCAAAGGCGGGCTTGCCGTCCTTGCCACGGTAGAACTGCGGCAGCATGCGTGCGATGTCGTCTGTCTTGACGCGCAGCTTGCCGAGCTGGACCGATTCGCCGGGGTTGAGCTTGATGTCGCCGGGGCCCAGGTTCAGGCTGCGCGCGGCCGCCAGCAGCGCCATCGACGGCACGGCCTTGCCGTAGTAGTTGACCAGCAGCGGGTCGTCGCGCACCGCGCCGTCGACGTCATGGAGCTGGTTCAGGTGGCCCACGCCCGCGGCGGCGTTGCCCAGCAGCTCGATCGGGTACTGCCCGCGCATCGCCGGCACCGAAAAGCCCGTGCCCTCTTCGATCGTTCCCCTGGCGACATAGGCCGGCAACGGCTGGTCCTGCTTGCCCTGCGGCTCGCCCAGCTGGAACACCGAGGGCAGCAGCACGTTGCCGGCCCGGGTCATGCTGGCGGCGAGCTTGGCGTCGGTGTCCAGGGTCTGTTCGGCTTCCGCGATCACCTTGCCCAACTGCTCGGCCGGGCCGCCCTGGCCCTCGGTCACGGGTCCCAGGGCTTCCTTGATCTTGCGGATGAAGACCAGCCCGCGATCGGTCTGCGGCTCGAAGAAGAAGGTGGTGTAGACGATGGTCTTGGCCTTGGCGGCGGCCAGCTTGTCGATCAGGTCGGCGTGGATGTCGCGCGGCCACGGCCAGCGGCCGATGTTGGCAATGCTCTGGTCGTCGATGGCGATGACCGCGATCCGCTCGGAAGGCAGGCGGCTGCTGCTGGTGCTGCCGAAGTCGTAGAAGCGCCGTTCGAGCGTGCCGATGGTGTCCGTGGCCCGATCGAGGATGAACACCGCCACCACGATCAGGACAGCCACGAACCAGTCCGCGCGCCAGAACTGGCGGCGCTTAGCCGATGAAGATGTGCTCACTGCCCGCCCCTCGTCAGAGAACTTCAAACACTGCGGTTATCCGCAGCATTCCTCACACCCGCGACGCCAGAAGGGGTGCAGGCCTCCGGTTGGACGTTAACAGACGCCACTGCGGCGGACAAGGGACTTTGTCACGCCTTGGCTACGTTTTGTTGCAAATGCGCACGCGAGGGGTTGTCGTCCTGCGCGCGCGGGATTTCAGGCCGCTGCGGCCCGGGCGCGGGCCTGCAGCAACTTGCCCAGCCCGACCACGAACGCGGCTCCGGCCGCTGCGGCCGCATAGTGCAGCCACGGGTCTGCCGCGAGCACGCCCTTCAGGATGGCGTCGCTGATGATGGTCTCGCCGCCGACCCAGCCGATCAGGGCCGCGCCCAGCACGACGATGATGGGGAAGCGCTCCATCAGCTTGATCATGAGCGTGCTGCCGAAGATCACCAGCGGGATGCTGATGGCCAGGCCCAGGACCAGCAAGGTGAGGCTGCCCTTGGCCGCCGCCGCGACGGCGATGACGTTGTCCAGGCTCATCACGAGGTCGGCGATCAGGATGGTGCGCACGGCCGCCATCAGGGTGCCGTGTTCCCTGGCTTCACCCTCGCCCTCGTCCTCGTCGCCCAGCAGCTGGACGCCGATCCAGAGCAGCAGCAGGCCGCCGACGATCTGCAGATAGGGCAGCGCCAGCAGCTGCACGGCGACCACGGTGAGCGCAATCCGCATCACCACGGCCGCGCCGGAGCCCCAGAGGACGGCCTTGCGCTGCTGGTGCGGCGGCAGCGACCGCGCGGCCAGCGCGATCACGACCGCGTTGTCACCCGAGAGGATGATGTTGATCCAGATGATCTTGACCAGGCCGATCCAGAAGTCGGGGCTCTGCAGCATCTCCATGCGATGTACTCCGGTGTTATCGACGGAAAAGCGCCCCCAAACAGCCGTCGTGGAGCGCTTTTCCTTTTGTGGAGCCAGTTTACCGGGCCGGGGGCCGGGTCCGGTTCGTAGTATTGCTTAGAGCAACGCCTTGAGCAGCTTGGCCATTTCCGAGGGGTTGCGGGTGACCTTGAAGCCGCACTCTTCCATCACGGCCAACTTGGCGTCGGCCGTGTCGGCGCCGCCGGAGATCAGCGCGCCCGCATGGCCCATGCGCTTGCCGGCAGGCGCCGTCACCCCGGCGATGAAACCGACGATGGGCTTTTTCATGTTGGCCTTGCACCAGCGGGCGGCGTCCGCCTCGTCCGGGCCGCCGATCTCGCCGATCATGATGACGGCGTCGGTGTCCGGGTCGTCGTTGAACGCCTTCATGATGTCGATGTGCTTCAGGCCGTTGATCGGGTCGCCGCCGATGCCCACGGCGGTGGACTGGCCCAGGCCGATTTCGGTCAGCTGCGCCACGGCTTCATAGGTCAGGGTGCCCGAGCGCGACACCACGCCGATGCGGCCCTTGCGGTGGATGTGGCCGGGCATGATGCCGATCTTGATCTCTTCGGGCGTGATGATGCCGGGGCAGTTGGGGCCGAGCAGCAGCGTCTGCTTGCCGCCGGCCGCTTCGCGCGCCTTCATCCTGTTGCGCACTTCGAGCATGTCCTTGACGGGGATGCCTTCGGTGATGCAGATCGCCAGGTCCAGTTCGGCCTCGACGGCTTCCCAGATCGCGGCGGCTGCGCCCGCGGGCGGCACGTAGATCACAGAGACGGTGGCGCCCGTCTGCGACTTCGCTTCCTTCACGGACGCGAAGATCGGGATGTCGAAGATCTTTTCGCCGGCCTTCTTGGGATTCACCCCGGCGACGAAGCAGTTCTTGCCGTTGGCGTATTCCTGGCACTTCTCGGTGTGGAACTGCCCGGTCTTGCCGGTGATGCCTTGCGTGATGACGCGGGTGTCTTTGTTGATGTAGATCGACATGGCTGGGTTTCCTTAGGCTGCTTTGACGGCTGCGACAACCTTCTGGGCTGCTTCGGCCATGGTGTCGGCGCTGATGATGGGAAGGCCGGAATCGGCCAGCATCTTCTTGCCCAGCTCCTCGTTGGTGCCCTTCATGCGCACGACCAGCGGCACGGAGAGGTTCACGGCCTTGCAGGCGCTGATGACGCCGGTGGCGATGGTGTCGCACTTCATGATGCCGCCGAAGATGTTGACCAGGATGGCCTTGACCTTCTTGTTCTTGAGCATGATCTTGAAGGCCTCGGTCACCTTCTCCGGGGTGGCGCCGCCGCCGACGTCCAGGAAGTTGGCGGGCTCCGCGCCGAACAGCTTGATGGTGTCCATGGTCGCCATCGCCAGGCCCGCGCCGTTGACCAGGCAGCCGATGTTGCCGTCCAGGCTGATGTACGCCAGGTCGAACTTGCTGGCTTCGATCTCGGCCGGGTCTTCCTCGTCCAGGTCGCGCAGGGCGACGATGTCGGGGTGGCGGAACAGCGCGTTGGCGTCGAAGTTGAATTTCGCGTCCAGCGCGACGATGTTGCCCTTGCCGTCGCGGTTGAGCGGGTTGATTTCCACCAGCGAAGCGTCCGTGTCCATGTAGCACTTGTAGAGCTTCTGGAAGACGTCCATGGCCTGCGCCGTCGAGCCGGACGGGATGCCGATGCCGTCCGCGATCTCCTTGGCCTGCGCGGGCGTGAGGCCCACCAGCGGGTCCACGAACACCTTGATGATCTTCTCGGGGCTGGAATGGGCCACTTCCTCGATGTCCATGCCGCCTTCGCTGGAGGCGATGAAGGCCACCTTCTGCGTGGTCCGGTCGGTCACGACCGACACGTAGTATTCCTTCTGGATGTCGGCGCCATCCTCGATGTAGAGGCGCCGCACCTTCTGGCCTTCGGGGCCGGTCTGGTGGGTCTTGAGCTGCATGCCGAGGATCTCGCCGGCCAGGCGCTTGACGTCGTCGATGCTCTTGGCGACCTTGACCCCGCCGCCCTTGCCGCGCCCGCCGGCGTGGATCTGGGCCTTGACCACCCAGACCGGGCCGCCCAGCTTCTGGGCGGCTTCCACCGCCTCCTGGACCGTGAATGCCGGAATGCCGCGGGGCACAGGCACGCCGAAGCTGCGCAAGATTTCCTTGCCTTGGTACTCGTGAATCTTCATGAGGTGTCTCTCGAGGAACGGGTGGGGAGGGTGCCCAACGACAGGGCGGTGGCCTTGGCTGGCCGGCTGCAAAGAACAGCTTCGAACTGTATCATGCTGCAATGCACAAATCCTGTGCGTGCCTTAGGATGGCGGTAAGCAGTTTCCACAGGAAAACCATGGCCAAGGTGTTTATTGACGGCGAAGCCGGAACGACCGGTTTGCAGATTCGCGAGCGGCTGGAAAAGATGCCGCAGATCGAGCTGGTGAGCATCGCGCCCGAGCGGCGCAAGGACGCGGCCGCCAAGCGCGAGCTGATGGCCGGCGTCGACCTCGTGATCCTTTGCCTGCATGACGATGCCGCGCGCGAATCGGTGGCCGTGGTCGATGAGATCACGCGCAGCCAGGGGCGCGGCCCGCGCGTGATCGACGCATCCACGGCGCACCGCACGGCCGAAGGCTGGGTGTTCGGGTTTCCCGAGCTGGCGCCCGGCCAGCGCGAAGCCGTCGCGAACGCGACGCGGGTGAGCAACCCCGGCTGCTACTCGACCGGCGCGATCGCGTTGATCCGCCCCTTGGTCGACGCCGGCCTGATCCCGAGGGATTTCCCGTTGGCGATCGCCGCTGTCAGTGGCTACACGGGCGGCGGCCGCAGCATGATCGAGTCCTACGAAAAGGGCACCGCGCCGGCGTTCCAGGCCTACGGGCTGGGCGGCAGGCACAAGCACCTGCCCGAGATCGTGAAGTACACCGGCCTCACGCGCCGGCCCATCTTCCTTCCGGCGGTGGGGAATTTCCGGCAAGGCATGCTGGTGGAGGTGGCGCTGCATCTCGACACCCTACCGGGAAAACCGACCGCGGCGGACCTGCAGGACGCCCTGAATAAGCATTATTCCGGCAGCGAATGGGTCGCGGTGATGCCGCCGACCGACGACGGCAAGATCGATCCGCTGGCGCTGAACGACACCAACCGGATGGAACTGCGGGTCTACGGCAACGAGGACTACCGGCAGGCCGTGCTGGTGGCGCGGCTGGACAACCTGGGCAAGGGCGCGAGCGGCGCCGCGGTGCAAAACCTCAAGCTGATGCTCGGCCTCAAGGACTGAAGGGCCTACGCTGTCTTCGCCGGCTGCGAGAGCACGCGGCGCATCACCTCGCCGTCGAAGCCGCGCGCCAGCCAGGAAGCGCGCCTGCCTGCCGCGCTCGGACGCGTCGGCGGGCAGCGCGTCGAACTTGCGCCGCCAGACCTCGCGGGCACGCTCCAATTCCGTGGCGCGAAGGCCGGCCACCGTGCTGGGCCACCAGCTCCGCGTCCAGCCCCTTGGCCTGCAGTTCCTGGCGGATGCGCGCGGCGCCCAGCTTGCCCGCGCGCCGGTGGACCACCGACTCGGCGACGCGCGCGTCGTCGATGAAGCCCTTGGCCTGAAGGTCGTCGAGCACCCGGCGCAACTGGCCGGGCTCTTCCTCATGGCCTGCCAGCTTGCGCTCCAGTTCCGCGCGCGAGTGTTCGCGGCCGCTGAGCAGGCGCAGGGCCCGCCCCTTGAGCGAGAGCTGCGGCCGCTGCACGTTCACTCCGCCTCGACGTCCGCCGGCAGCAGCGGGATGTTCAGCGACTCGCGCACCTTGTTCTCGATCTCGCGCGCCAGCTCGGGGTTCTCGCGCAGGAATTCGCGCGCGTTGTCGCGGCCCTGGCCGATCTTCTCGCCGTTGTAGGCGTACCAGGCGCCGGACTTCTCCAGGATGTGGGCGGCCACACCCATGTCGATGATCTCGCCATGGCGGCTGATGCCTTCGCCGAACAGGATGTCGAACTCCGCCGTCTTGAACGGGGGCGCGACCTTGTTCTTCACGACCTTGACCTTGGTCTCGTTGCCGATCGACTCCTCGCCCTTCTTGATGGTGCCGGTGCGGCGGATGTCCAGGCGCACCGAGGCGTAGAACTTGAGCGCGTTGCCGCCGGTGGTGGTCTCGGGGCTGCCGAACATCACGCCGATCTTCATGCGGATCTGGTTGATGAAGATGACCATGCAGTTGGTCTTCTTGATGCTCGCGGTGAGCTTGCGCAGCGCCTGGCTCATGAGCCGCGCCTGCAGGCCGGGCAGCGAATCGCCCATCTCGCCTTCGATTTCGGCCTTGGGCGTGAGCGCGGCGACCGAGTCGATGACGATCAGGTCCACGGCGCCGGAGCGCACCAGGCTGTCGACGATTTCCAGGGCCTGCTCGCCGGTATCCGGCTGGCTGATCAGCAGGTCGGACAGGTTGACGCCCAGCTTCTGCGCGTACTGCACGTCCAGCGCGTGCTCGGCGTCGATGAAGGCGCACTGGCCGGCCTGGCGCTGCATCTCGGCGATGACCTGCAGCGTCAGCGTGGTCTTGCCCGACGATTCCGGGCCATAGATCTCGATCACGCGTCCGCGCGGCAGGCCGCCGACACCCAGCGCAATGTCCAGGCCCAGGGACCCGGTGGACACCACCTGGATGTCCTCCAGCTTCTCGCCTTCGCCCAGCCGCATGATCGTGCCCTTGCCGAATTGCTTGTCGATCTGGGCCAGCGCGGCCTGCAGGGCCTTGGACTTTTCGCCGTCGGCGGCGATACGGGTTCCCTTGACTTGAGCATCCATTTGAAAAATCTCCTTGAGAATCAACAGGTTGAGGTGTCCCATCCAGTGGTCTTATTCACAGGCTGGATGCTTGACCAGTACTTTAACGCGGCGTATTGGAAGAAGTAAACGAGTTTTTTCGTCAGTTTGCCTTACGATATATCGATGGCCGATCCTCCTGTCCACCCGGCTGCCGACGACAGCTGGCGCCTCACCCACCTGGGCCGGTTGCTGGGCCATGCCGCCCGCCGCTTCGACGAGCGCGTCCTCGCCCTGATGGCGCATAACGTCGACGTGCCCCTGGCCCTGTCCAACCTCGCCGCGCGCGCGCAGGTCAGCGCCGCCCATGTCCATGTCACGCGGCACCTCGCGCTGGAAGGCTCGCGCCTGACCGACCTGGCCCGGCGCGCCGGGATGAGCAAGCAGGCCATGGGAGACCTGGTGGACCAGTGCGAGGCCTGGGGGTTGGTGACGCGTGAAGCGGACCCGCTGGACGCGCGGGCGCGCCTCTTGCGCTTCACCGCCACCGGCCTGGACTGGCTGCAGGCCTTCCGCGAAGCGGTGGCGCAAGCCGAGGCGGAGTTTCGCGGCGAGGTCGGCGCCGAGGTGGCGACGGTGGTGGCGATCGGCCTGGAAGCCTATGCCGGCGCGTGGAGCGCGACGGCCGGAAAGGCTTGACGCGACGGCGGTGCCGGCGGGCCCTGCGCCCCGCTCGATGCGGCGTTCGCCTTGCCGGGGCGAAGCCTAAAATGAATTGAATCAAAGGAGACGGCCATGCGGATTCTGATTGTCGAGGACGACCAGGTGCTGGCAGACGGCCTGCTGCGGACCTTGCGCGCTTCGGGCGCTGCCGTGGACCACGTGGCCAGCGGCACCGAGGCGGATGCGGCCCTGATGACCAACAACGAGTTCGACCTCCTGATCCTGGACCTGGGGCTGCCCAAGATGCACGGCCTGGAAGTGCTGCGCAAGCTGCGCGGGCGCGGCTCGTCGCTGCCGGTGCTGATCCTCACCGCGGCCGACGGCGTGGAGGAGCGGGTCAAGGGCCTGGACTACGGCGCCGACGACTACATGGCCAAGCCGTTCAGCCTGCAGGAACTCGAGGCGCGGGTGCGCGCACTCACGCGGCGCGGGATGGGCGGCACCAGCAGCACCATCAAGCACGGCCCCCTCGTGTACGACCAGGCCGGCCGCGTCGCCACCATCGACGGCAAGATGGTCGAGCTGTCGGCGCGCGAGCTGGGCCTGCTCGAGGTCCTGCTGCAGCGCGCCGGACGGCTGGTGAGCAAGGACCAGCTGGTGGAGCGCCTGTGCGAATGGGGCGAAGAGGTCAGCAACAACGCGATCGAGGTCTACATCCACCGGTTGCGCAAGAAGATCGAGAAGGGGCCGATCCGCATCGCCACGGTGCGCGGGCTGGGCTACTGCCTCGAGAAGATTCCCGGCTAGGCCCCGGCGCCGAAGGGACCCCCGCTCTTGAAACTCTTCCATCGTGAGCAGCGCTCGCTGTTCGGCGATATCCTGGACTGGATGCTCACGCCGCTGCTGCTGCTGTGGCCCGTGAGCCTGGCGCTGACCTGGCTGGTCGCGCAGAGCATCGCCGGCAAGCCCTTCGACCGCGCACTCGAGTACAACGTGCAGGCGCTGGCGCAGCTGGTCACGGTGCACAACCAGCGGGTCGTGTTCAACCTGCCGCAGCCTGCGCGCGAAATCCTGCGCGCCGACGATTCCGACCTGGTGTACTACCAGGTGCTGGGCCCCAACAACGAGTTCCTCAGCGGCGAGCGCGACTTTCCGCACCCGCCCGAGGAAGAGGTCCCGCTGATCGGCGAAGTGCGTCTGCGCGACGACGAGATGCGCGGGCTCGAAGTGCGCGTCGCCTATACCTGGGTCAGGCTCGACCTGGCCGGCGCGCAGCCTTCACTGGTGCAGGTGGCCGAGACGCGCGAGAAGCGCTCCGTGCTGGCCACCGAGATCATCAAGGGCGTGATGCTGCCGCAGTTCGTGATCCTGCCGATGGCGGTGCTGCTGGTCTGGCTGGCGCTGGTGCGCGGCATCAAGCCGCTGTCGCAGCTGGAAGAGCGCATCCGCGCGCGCAAGCCCGACGACCTCAGCCCGCTCGACGACACCACGGTGCCGCTCGAAGTGGCGCCGCTCGTGTCGTCGGTCAACGACCTGCTCACGCGCCTGAAGGATTCGATCGCGACGCAGAAGCGCTTCCTCGCCGATGCCGCCCACCAGCTCAAGACGCCGCTCGCGGGCCTCAGGATGCAGGCCGACCTGGCCCAGCGCGAAGCCTTCAACGCCGAGGAGCTCAAGCAATCGCTCAAGCAGATCGGCCGCTCCAGCATCCGCGCCACCCACACCGTGAACCAGTTGCTGGCGCTGGCCCGCGCCGAAAGCAGCGGCCAGTCCCTCGCGCGCCAGCCCTGCGACCTGGCGCAGCTCGCGATGGAAGTGGTGCAGGACTCGGTGCCGCGCACCATGGACAAGCACATCGACCTGGGTTACGACGGGGCGCAGCCGGGCGCGCCCGGCGTGACGCTGCAGGGCAATCCCACCCTGCTGAAGGAGATGATCCGCAACCTGCTGGACAACGCGATCAACTACACGCCCTCGACCGCCGAGCACCCGGGCATCATCACGGCGCGGGTGCTGGCCGACCCGTTCGGCCACGTGCTGGTGCTGCAGGTCGAGGACTCGGGGCCCGGCATTCCGGAGGCCGAGCGCGACCTGGTGCTCCAGCCCTTTTACCGCGCGCTGGGCACCAACGTCGACGGCTCCGGCCTGGGCCTGCCGATCGTGCTGGAAATCGCGCGCCAGCACCAGGCCGAGATCCAGCTGGAAGACGCGCGCCCCGGCCAAGTGCCGCCGGGCACGCGGGTCAGCGTCAGGTTCCTGCTGGGCGACGGCGAGGGCGCCGAGCCGGCGGTGTCCGCCTAGGGCGCCGGCGGCTGGTACACGTTCAGCTGCAGGCGCTCGCGCTCGATCGCCCGCGCCACCGCGGGCAGCTGCGCGACGCGCTGCACCAGCGCCCACAGCGCGGGAAAGCCCTGCGGGTCGTGGCCCGCGAAGCCACCCCAGCGCAGCAAGGTGAGCGCATAACCATCGAGCGGGCCGAAATGCGCGCCACCCAGCCAGGGCCGGCCCTGCTGCGCCGCGGCCGCCGCCATCGCTTCGAGCTCGCCCAGCAGCGAGCCGTACAGCCCGGCATTGAACGCCTTGATCTCGGCCTGCGCTTCCTTGTTGTCGGTGAACTTGTGGGGCATGAACACGTGCGTGAACGTGGGATGCACCGTGTTGTTCATCCACGCGAGCGTTTCCAGCGCGCGGGTGCGGGCCAGCGGCTCGCGCGGCAGGAAGTTGCACTGCGGGAAGCGCGCGTCCAGGTGGCAGACGATGGCGACGATCTGGGTGATGGTTTCGCCGCCGTCCACCAGCACGGGCACCTGGCCGCGCGGGTTCACGGCCCGGTACTCGGGGCCGAGGTTCTCGCCCTTGTGCAGCTTGACCAGCACCGCCTCGAAGGGCTCGCCCGCCGCCTCCAGCAGGGTGTGGGGCACGAAGGAGCAGGCGCCGGGGGCGAAGAAAAGCTTCAGCGTCATCGTTCAGGATTCCTTTTCAGCGGCAGCTCCGCAGGTTCTTTCCGTTCAGGGCCGCCTTGAGTTCGTCCAGGCGCGCCCGCAATGCGTCGTCCACTGCCGGCAGCTTGAGCAGCAGGCCGCGCACCTCGGCGCGCTCCTGGACCACTTTGGCGGTCCGCACGCCCCTTTGCGCCGCGGCCTCCAGCTGCCGGTTGGCCTCCGCCTCGGTGGGGTAGCCGCCCAGCGACAGGCCCGGCTCCAGCGATGCGTTGGACAGCGGCTCGAACGACACGCCGAGCTGCCGCAGCTCGGCCCTCTTGCGGTTGACGCTTTCCTGGCTCGGGTACCTGCCCATGTAGACGATCCAGCGCGCCGGCTCGGCGACCGGCTCCAGCGACCACGCGCCCGCCGGCCAGGGCTCGAGCGCCTGTTTCAGGCCGGCAGACTGGCTCTCCTCGAGCGGGCCGGCCTGCAGGCATTCCACCGGTTTCGGCCCGGAGGCTGCCACTTCGATCCGCTTCACTTCGTCGGCGCCGAGGATGCGAACGGCCTGCGGCTTGATCTGCTGCGCCATCCGGTGCGGCTCCGACTGCTGCACCGGCGCGAGGCCCCAGGGCGCCAGCAGGTTCTGCGACCACGCGAAATAGGCCGCATTGGCCAGCACCAGGATCAGGACAATGAGGCGCAGCATGTTCAGGCAGCGGGGCGAACGCTGACTTCGGCGCTGGTGACCGACGTCATGCCGCGCAGGGTATGGACCAGCAGGGCGCCGGTTTCGCTCACACCGTGCGCAGTGCCCGCCGTGCCGTCGCTCAGCGTCACCGTGCGGTCACGCAGGGCGTCGCGCGCGTTGAAGCGGGCCTGGAAAGGCGCAAAGCCGAACGTCTCGAAAGCCTTCACGGCCTGCACCAGCGGCAGCGTCACGCGCTCCAGCGCCTGCCCGGCGAGTGGCGCCCGGAAGCACCTCGTGCAGCCAGGCGGGCGGCGTGGACAGGCCCGTGCCGTCACGCTCGGCGACGTTGACGCCCACGCCGATCACCGCGAAGCGGCGGGCATCGCGGGCTTCGCCGATGCTGGCGGTCTCGATCAGGATGCCGGCCAGCTTGCAGTCATGCAGCCAGAGGTCGTTGGGCCATTTCAGCAGGACTCGCGGGTCCAGGCTCTCGGCCAGGCTCACGCCGACGGCCAGCGACAGCCCCGACCAGTCGGGCGGCGCAAGCGGCAGGCCCAGCGAGAAAGTCAGCGAATCGCCGGCCCGGCTGGACCAGCCGCGGCCCAGGCGCCCGCGGCCGGCCGTCTGCTGCTCGGCCACCAGCAGCACCGGCTCCATCTGGCCGGCACGCGCGCGCCGCATGAGTTCGCTGTTGGTGGAGGCGATCTCGGGCAGGACTTCCACGGTGAAGCCCGGCAGGATGGGCGCTACCGCCTCCCAGATGGCTTCACTCGGCCAGCTCACCTGCTCGGCCTGCGCTTGGGTGCCAGCAGCGTCCCGCGGCAATTCGCGGCGCCGCACCAGCAGGGGTACTCGGCCTTGAGCTTGGGCGTGTAACGCTCGTCGATGATGAGGCCGTAGTCGTAGTTGAGTTCCTCGCCGGCCCGGATGTTGCGCAGGGCCTTGATGAACACCCGGCCCTCCTCCTCGTCGGCCTCGCAATTCGGGTCGCAGGAGTGGTTGATCCAGCGCGAGGAATTGCCGCCGACCTTGGCGTCGATCACCCGCTTTTCGTCCACGTGGAAGTAGAAGGTATGGTTGGGGTCCTTGGGATCGTGCGGATGGCGGCGCTGGGCCTCCTTCCAGGTGATGATCTGCCCCACATATTCGATGATCGTCTCCCCCTCGGCAATGTCCTGCAGGGCAAAGACGCCCTTGCCGTGGACGCCGGAGCGGCGCACCTGGATCCTGCGGCTGGGCCGCCCCGTGGCGCCCCCCCTGGCCTCGGCTTGCGCCGCCCCCGCGGCGGCTGCCTCGGTAACCCTGCCATTGACTGCTTTTTCTGCCATCGCCAAAACTCTGTTAATTTGAATATGCACGTACGCGCGGGCGCGTGCGCGTACGCGCGCGGGAAGCGCCGATTGTAAGGATGCCGGCGGCCGTTGTGGCCGAAGGCGCAGGGAACACAGGATTGATGAGCCAGATGACAAAGACTTTGGTGATTGCCGAGAAGCCATCGGTGGCGCAGGACATCGTGCGGGCGCTCACGCCCGTGGCCGGCAAATTCGAGAAGCACGACGAGTACTTCGAGAGCGAGAACTACGTCGTCACCAGCGCCGTGGGCCACCTGGTCGAGATCCAGGCGCCGGAGGAATTCGACGTGAAGCGCGGCAAGTGGAGCTTTGCCCACCTGCCCGTGATCCCGCCGTACTTCGACCTGAAGCCGGTCGACAAGACCAAGACGCGCCTGAACGCCGTCGTCAGGCTGGCCAGGCGCAAGGACGTGACCCAGCTGGTCAACGCCTGCGACGCCGGGCGCGAGGGCGAGCTGATCTTCCGGCTGATCGAGCAGTACGCGGGCGGCGAAAGGCCGGCAAGGACGTTCCGCTGGGCAAGCCGGTGCGGCGTCTGTGGCTGCAGTCGATGACGCCGCAGGCCATCCGCGAAGGTTTCGAGAAGCTGCGCAGCGACAAGCAGATGGCGGGCCTGGCCGACGCGGCGCGCTCGCGCTCGGAAGCCGACTGGCTGGTCGGCATCAACGGCACGCGGGCGATGACGGCCTTCAATTCGCGCGACGGCGGCTTCTTCCTCACCACCGTGGGCCGGGTGCAGACGCCGACGCTGGCCGTGGTGGTGGAGCGCGAAGAGCAGATCCGCAAGTTCGTGAGCCGCGACTACTGGGAGATCCACGCCAGTTTCCTGGCCGACGCGGGAGAGTACCCCGCCAAGTGGTTCGATCCCGGCTGGAAGAAGAACCCCGACGACGCCGAGATCAAGGCCGACCGCGTGTGGTCGCAGCGCGAGGCGCAGGCCATCGCCGACGCGGTGCGCGGCAAGGCCGCCACGGTCACCGAGGAATCCAAGCCGACCACGCAGGCTTCGCCCCTGCTGTTCGACCTCACGTCGCTGCAGCGCGAAGCCAACGGCCGTTTCGGCTTTTCGGCCAAGACCACGCTGTCGCTGGCGCAGAGCCTGTACGAGCGGCACAAGGCGCTGACCTACCCGCGTACCGATTCGCGCGCGCTGCCCGAGGACTACCTGCCGGTCGTCAAGGACACCATGGGCATGTTGGCCACCAGCGGCATGCGGCACCTGGCGCCGTTCGCTCAGCAGGCGATCGACGAAAGCTACGTCAGGCCGAGCAAGCGCATCTTCGACAACGCGAAGGTCAGCGACCACTTTGCCATCATCCCGACGCTGCAGGCGCCCAGCGGCCTGTCGGACGCCGAGCAGAAGCTGTACGACCTGGTCGTCAAGCGCTTCCTGTCGGTGTTCTTCCCCAGCGCCGAGTTCATGGTCACCACCCGCATCTCGCAGGCCGTGGGCCACAGCTTCAAGACCGAGGGCAAGGTGCTGGTCAAGCCGGGCTGGCTCGCGATCTGGGGCAAGGAAGCGGCCGCCGAAGTCACCGACGCCAAGGAAGGCGACAAGGGGCAGGCCCTGGTGCCGGTCAGGCCGGGCGAGATGGTGCGCGCTGAAACCGTCGAGCCCAAGGGCCTGAAGACGCGCCCGCCGGCCCGCTATTCGGAAGCGACCCTGCTGGGCGCGATGGAAGGCGCCGGCAAGCTGGTGGAAGACGACGAGCTGCGCGAGGCGATGCAGGAAAAGGGACTGGGCACGCCGGCCACGCGCGCCGCGATCATCGAAGGCCTGATCAACGAGAAGTACATGTTCCGCGAGGGCCGCGAGCTGATCCCCACGGCCAAGGCGTTCCAGCTGATGACACTGCTGCGCGGCCTGGGCGTGGAGGAACTCTCCAAGCCCGAACTCACGGGCGAATGGGAATACAAGCTGGCGCAGATGGAGCACGGCAAGCTCTCGCGCGAGGCGTTCATGCGCGAGATCGGCGAGATGACGAAGCACATCGTCAAGAAGGCCAAGGAGTACGACCGCGACACCGTGCCGGGCGACTACGCGACCCTGGCGACGCCCTGCCCCAATTGCGGCGGCGTCGTCAAGGAGAACTACCGCCGCTTCACCTGCACCGGCAAGGCCGGCACCGGCGAGGACGCCTGCGGCTTCTCGTTCGGCAAGACGCCGGCCGGGCGCACGTTCGATGCGGCGGAGGTCGAGCAGCTGCTGCGCGACAAGAAGATCGGGCCGCTGGAAGGTTTCCGCTCCAAGGCGGGCTGGCCTTTCACGTCGGAGATCGTGCTCAAGTACAACGACGAGGAAAAGAACTGGAAGCTGGAGTTCGATTTCGGCGATGACAGGAACGCCGGCGAGACCGGCGAGATCGTCGACTTCAGCGCGCAGCAGCCGCTGGGCCCGTGCCCGAAGTGCGGCGGCCGCATCTTCGAACACGGCAAGAACTACGTCTGCGAAAAATCCGTGCCCACCGCGGAGCAGCCCACGCCCACCTGCGACTTCAAGACCGGCCAGGTGATCCTGCAGCAGCCCGTGACGCGCGAGCAGATGGCCAAGCTGCTGGAAACCGGCAAGACCGACCTGCTGGACAAGTTCGTGTCGATGCGCACGCGCCGCCCGTTCAAGGCCTTCCTGGCCTGGGACCAGGAGGCGGGCAAGGTGAACTTCGAGTTCGCGCCGTCCAAGTTCCCGCCGCGCAAGACCGCGGCCGGCAAGACGCCGGCGGCGCGGGAACCGGCGGCCAAGTACGCGCCCACGGCCAAGGCCGCCAAGACAGCGGCCAAGACCGCCGCGAAGAAGGCGCCGGCCAAAAAGGCCGCCCCGGCGAAGAAGGCCGCCGCGCCCAAGGCGCCGCGCAAGACCAGCGCGGGCCTGACGCCGAGCGCGGAACTCGCCGCGGTGATCGGCGCCGAACCGGTGGCGCGCACCGAGGTCATCAAGAAGCTGTGGGACTACATCAAGGCCAACGGATTGCAGGACGCCACCAACAAGCGCGCGATCAACGCCGACGCGAAGCTGCTGCCGGTGTTCGGCAAGCCGCAGGTGACGATGTTCGAGCTGGCCGGCCTCGTCGGCAAGCACCTGTCGGCCACGGGGGCCTGAGGCACCATGCCCACGCGCGAAACCCTGGAACGCTTCATCGCCCGCGTGGAGAGCAACGCCCACGTCGAAGCGATCCGGGAGTTCTACACCGAGGGCGCGTCCATGCAGGAGAACAACGCGCCCCCGCGCGTCGGCCGCGACACGCTGGTCGCGCATGAAGCCGCGGCCCTGGCGCGCGCGGCCGCCGTGCAGTCCACGTGCGTGCGCCCGGTGTTCGTCGACGGCGACCATGCCGTGATCCGCTGGATCTTCGAATTCACCTGGAAGGACGGCAGCAAGGGCCGCATCGAGGAGCTGGCCTACCAGCGCTGGGAAGGCGAGAAGATCGCGCAGGAACAGTTCTTCTACGACCCCAGGCAGTTCTTTCGCGGGCCGGCCTGAGGCCGCAGCGGTGCCTTAGTGCACGGGTTCGGGCAGCAGCCGCAGCTCGCTCAGCGTCGAGGCGAGGATCACCGCAGCCTGGACGACGAAGCCCACCGCGGCAACCCACAGGCAGGCGGCTTCGCCGAACGACGCCCCCACCAGCGCGCCCAGCGCCGCGCCCACCGGCCGCGAGCCCGCGTTCACGGTGAGGAACACCGACGACACGCGCCCCAGCATCGCACCGGGCGTGACGCTCTGGCGCAGCGTCGTCGAAGTGATGGTCCAGATGATGGGCCCCACGCCAAACAGGAAGAACGACAGGGCCGCCAACACCCCGGTCGGCAGGACGAGCGTGGCCACCATGGTGAACGCCGCCAGCACCGAAACGACGGGCCCCAGCTGGATCGCGCGCCCGAACGGCATCGCGCCGACGATCCGCGAGGCCAGCAGCGCGCCCACCACCATCCCGGCGCCGTAGCCGGCGAGCGTCACGCCCACCGCCTGGGCACCGAGGCCGAGCGCGCGGACGGCATAGGGAACGTAGGCGGCCTGCAGCACGAACCAGGAGATGTTCCAGGCCACGCCGGTCAGCAGCATGGGCCGCAGGAAAGGCTGGCGCCAGACGAACTGCGCGCCGTCCCGGATCTCGAGCAAAGGATGGCGCGGCGGCGCCGCTGCACGGGCGGGTTCGGTCAGGCCCCACAGCAGCGCGACGGCCGAGGCCGACAGCACGGCCGCCAGCACAAATGCGGCCGACGCACCGGCCCATGCCACCAGCGCGCCGGCCAGCGCGGGGCCGCCCGCATACGCCGCGCTGCGCGCCAGTTCCAGCCGGCCATTGGCGCGCGCCAGCCACTCGCGCGGCACCAGCGCGGGCACCAGCGCAGGCGCGGCGACGCTGAAGCCCACGGTGCCCACCGCACCCGCAAAACCCAGGACCGCCAGGCCCCCGATCGAAAGCTGGCCCGTGAGCACCATGGCCAGCAGCGCGATCAGCGACAGCGCGCGCAGTCCCTCGGCCCAGACCATCAACCGGCGCCGCGAAACCCGGTCGGCCAGAAGCCCCAGGGGCATGGACAGCAACAGGAACGGCAGGGTCTGCACCGCCGCCAGCGTGCCGATCTCGCCCGGGCCCGCGCCCAGTGCGAGCACAGCCACCAGCGGCACGGCGGCCAGGCTCAGCTGCTCGGCGGACTGGGCGGCGAGGTTGGAACCGGCCAGGGCGGTGAAGGAGCGGGGCAGTGAAGAGGACATGGGATCGACCAGGCGTAACCCCGATGGTGCCCGCGTTTCGAATTCGACGCTGGCCGTTTCCGGACCAGCAAATGCCGGGATGACAAGACCGCGCACTTGGTAGCATCATCCGGTTCCCATCCCCGAGGAGCCGCTCATGAACAAGACCCTGATCGCCGCCGCATTGTTCGGCGCCACCACGCTGGCCCAGGCCGCCGGCTTCACCCTCACCAGCCCCGACGTCAAGGCCAACGCCACGATGGACAAGAAGTTCGAAGCCAACGTGTTCGGCTGCTCGGGCGAGAACAAATCGCCCGCGCTCAAGTGGAGCGGCGCGCCGAAGGACGCCAAGAGCTTCGCCGTCACCGTGTACGACCCCGACGCGCCGACCGGCTCGGGCTTCTGGCACTGGTTCGTGATCAACATCCCGGCCGGCACCACCGAGCTGGCGGCCAACGCCGGCGCCGTCGGCGGCGCCAACCTGCCCAAGGGCGCGACGAACGTGCGCATCGATTACGGGTTCGCAGGCTGGGGCGGCGCCTGCCCGCCCGAAGGCGACAAGCCCCACCGCTACATCTTCACCGTGCATGCGCTCAAGACCGACAAGCTCGACATCCCGGCCGATGCGACGGCAGCGGTGGCCGGCTTCATGACCAATGCGAACTCGATAGCAAAGGCTTCGTTCACTGCCAAGTACGGCCGGGCCAAGAAGTAGAAGCAGAAGGCGAGCCCACCCTTCGCGATGAAGCTGCTGCTCCTGCCATTGTTGCTTCTTGCCGGGACCTGCCAGGCCTCGCTCTGCGAGACCGGGCAGCGCCAGTCGCCGATCGACATCACGGCAGCACAGCGGCGGGCGTTGCCGCCACTGGTTTTCGATTACCACGCCGCGCCGCTGAAGATCGCCGACGACGGGCACACGGTGCGCGTGCGCTTCGGCAAGGGCAGCGAGCTGCGCATCGGCGGCCAACGCTACACGCTGCAGCAATTCCACTTTCACACCCCCGGCGGCGACAAGATCGCCGGCGAGGAGTTTCCGATGGTGGCGCACCTGCTGCACAAGAGCACGTCCGGCCAGCTGCTGGCCGTGGCGGTGCTGTTTCGCACCGGCGCCGAGAACCCGCTGCTCGCGAAACTGCTGCCGCAGATTCCAGCACGAGCCGATGGCGACCACCTGATGCCCGGCGTCACCATCGACGCCGCGAGCCTGCTGCCCAAGGCGCTGGGCTATTACCGCTATCCCGGCTCGCTCACGGCGCCGCCCTGCACCGAGGGCTTCGACTGGATCGTGCTGAAGGACTCGCTCGAGCTTTCCACGGCTCAGCTTCAGCTCTACCGCAAGCGCTTCGCCGACAACGCCCGCGCCGTCCAGCCACTGAACGGCCGCGTGGTCCTCGAGAGCCCCTGACCGGCCGCGGCCTGCGCCACTTTTGTTTCAGGTCAAGGCGGGTGCGGGCCGCGTGCTGAAGAATCGTCTCCAGGCGCGTTGGCCACCGACCAGGCGCCGCAAGGAGTTCGCATGCACCCAGCCCCTGGCCCGCGGCGCACGGCCCGCTTGGCCTGTACCCGCGTCGCCCTGGCCGCGCTTGTCGCGGCGCTGCCGCTCGTGGCGGTGTCGCAGCCGACAAGCCGCGCACAGCAGGGCAAGGAAGTGCAGGTCACGCCCGAAATGATGGGCGCGGGCATCGTCTCCAGCGGCGTCGCCCCGCTGCCAATCCCGCCCGTCACCGGCAACCGCAAGAACCCGGTGCCGTCCTGGGGCAAGCCGCTGCCCTACCCCATCGTGATCGCCGACCGGCGCAACAACCGCCTGATCGAGATCGCGCCGGACAAGAGCATCGTGTGGGAGTTTCCCTCGCCCGACCTGAAGGTCTATCGCGGCAACGAGGACGTGAGCTTCTCGCCCGACGGCAAACTGCTGGCCGTGAGCGAAGAGGACAACTTCGACGTGCACATCGTCGACTACGAGAAGAAGGCGCTGACCTGGACCTGGGGCACACCCGACACGCGCGGCAGCGGGCCCAACCTGTTCAACTACCCCGACGACGCGCACCTCCTGGCCGACGGCAACTTCGTCACCGCCGACATCCGCAACTGCCGCGTGCTGTTCATCGACCCGAAGACCGACAAGGTCGCGACGACCTGGGGCAAGCCCGGCAAGTGCCGGCACAACCCGCCGCACGAGCTCGGCTATCCCAACGGGGCAACCGACATGGACAACGGCGACATGCTCGTCACGGAGATCACGGACGCCTGGATCTCGCGCATCACGCGCGAGGGCCGGTGGTGTGGAGCGTGAAGGCGCCCAACATCCATTACCCGTCGGACGCCTTCCCGACGCAGGACGGCAAGCAGGTCATCGTGGCCGACTTCTGGAAGCCGGGCCGCGTGGTGATCTTCGACCCGCTCACGCGCAAGATCAGCTGGGAGTATTTCTTCAAGGACGGCGAGAAGATGCTGGACCATTCGTCGATCGCGATGGAACTGCCCGGCACGCTCGACATCCTGGTGGTGGACGACCTGCACGACCGCGTGCTGGTGATCGACCGCAAGACCAAGGACATCATCTGGCAGTACGGCGAGCTGAACAGGAAGGGCTCCAAGCCCGGCCTGCTGAACTACCCCGACGGCGTGGACATCGACGTGTTCCGCGACTGGAAGGCGGCGCTGCGCAAGTAGCAGGGTGACATGCCGACGGCACCGTAGCATCATTCATCCCGTCAAGAACAAGGAGACGCACATGTCGACCGCCACCGCATTCACCCTGACCAGCCTCGACATCCAGGCCGACGCCCTGATCGACAGGAAGTTCGAATTCGACGGCTTCGGCTGTTCGGGCGAGAACAAGTCGCCGGCGCTGAAGTGGAGCGGCGCGCCTGCGGGCACCAAGAGCTTCGCCGTCACCGTGTACGACCCCGACGCGCCCACGGGCTCGGGCTGGTGGCACTGGTTCGTGATCAACATCCCGGCCGGCGTGACCGAATTGAAACCGAACGCCGGAGCCGTCGGTGGCGCCAACCTGCCCAAGGGCGCGAGCCAGGTGCGCATCGACTACGGCGTCACCGGCTGGGGCGGTGTGTGCCCGCCCGAAGGCGACCCGCCGCATCGCTACATCTTTACCGTGTACGCGCTCGGCACCGACAAGCTGGAGATTCCGCCGGACGCGACCGCGGCGCTGGCGGGCTTCATGGTGAATGCGAACGCGATCGGGAAGGCCTCGTTCACGGCAAAGTACGGCCGGCCCAAGGCGAAGTGATGCGGGGGGCGTCCCCAGCTGCTCAATGCTTCCCGCCGGCCGGCGGCCTTGCGCCGCGGCGCTTCACCACCTGCGCGCGAGTCAGCAGGTAGTCCCCCTCTTTCCATTCCGCGGCGAACCGCACCGAGTCCCCGGGCTGCAGCGAAGCCAGCAGCCTGGCGTCGGGGACCAGGAACTCCATCGTCATGGCATCCATGCCGATGCTCTGGATCGGCCCGTGCTTGATCAGCACACGCCGCTCCTTCCGGTCGACTTCGAGCACTTCACCCCTGGCCAGTGGCAGTGGCCGGGGCGATGCCGACGCAGCACGTCCGGCAGGCAGGGGGGTCTGGCCGTGCGCGGCGGGCGCCGGCAAGACCAGCAGCGGAAGAAGGAAGAGGAGGAAGGGCTTCATCGTCGCACTCACAGGCTGTTGACCAGATGGCCCCCATCGACCGGAATCACCGCGCCCGTCATGTAGGCGGACAGGTCCGACGCCAGCAGCAACAGCGGCCCGTCCAGGTCGGCCAGCTGCCCCACGCGCTGTTGCGGCACGCGCGAGATCAGCGCCTGCCCGGCCGGCGAGCGCAGCAGGTCGCGGTTGATGTCGGTCTCGAAATACCCGGGCGCCAGCGCGTTGACGCGGATGCCGTGCTCCGCCCATTCCAGCGCCAGCGCATGGGTCAGCTGCACGACGGCCGCCTTGCTGGCGGCATAGGCCACGACCTGCGGCCGCACGCGCAGGCCGAGGATGGACGCGATGTTGACGATGCTGCCCGGCTTGCCGGCCTTCACCATTTCGCGCGCCGCCGCCTGCGCCACGCGGAACACGCCGGACAGGTTCACGTCCACCACGCTCGTCCAGTCCTCGTCGGGCAGGTCGATGCTCGGCCCGCGCGCCACCGTGCCCGCGTTGTTGACGACGATGGTGGGCACGCCCAGCTGCGCAGTTACCTGCGCGAACGCATCGGCGACGCTTGCGGCGTCGGTGACATCCGCCGCATAGGCGCGTATGTCGCCGGGGCGCGCCGCCGCCGCGCCGATTGCGGCGGCCACTTCGCGCCCCAGGTCGACGCGACGCCCGAGCAGGGCGACCCGGGCGCCGTGTGCGGCCAGCACGCCGGCAAAGTGCCGGCCCAGTCCGCTGAAGCCGCCGGTGACGAGCGCGGTGCGCCCCTGCAGGTCGAAGCCGGTCATGCGCCCGCTCCTTCTAGGTGGTGGGAGAGCTCGAAAGGTTAACGCATGTCAAGCAGGCACGGGGCGGCCCCGTTAAGATGCTTCGGCCCCCACAATCTGCGACATGGCGCACGTCCTCATCCTCTACTCCACCACCGACGGGCACACGCTCGAGATCTGCCGCCGCCTGCAACAGGTGATCGAGCAGGGCTCGCATCGCGTGACCATGAAGTCGGTCGATGAGGATCCCGGCATCGACATCGCGCCATTCGACAAGGTCGTGGTCGGCGCGCGCATCCGCTACGGCAAGCACACGCCGCAGGTCTTCCGCTTCGCGAAGACGCACAAGCAGGCGCTGGCCGCGAAACCCAACGCCTTCTTCACAGTGAATGTCGTCGCGCGCAAGCCCGAAAAGAACCGCCCGGACACCAACCCCTACATGCTCAAGTTCCTCGCGCTGAGCGAATGGAAGCCGAAGGAGCTGGCAGTGTTCGCGGGGCGAATCCACTACGCGCGCTACAGCTTCTGGGACCGGCAGATCATCCGGTTCATCATGTGGCTGACCAAGGGCCCGACGGACCCGGCCACCAACGTGGACTTCACCGACTGGGCGAAGGTCGAGGCCTTCGGCCACCGGATCAGCGAGATGTAAAGCCGCGCGCGGCGAAGCGTGCGGACGCGGCTGCCGGTTCCACCGAGGGACCGTGCATACTGCATTCATTCCCGGAGGCACCACATGACCGCAGCCCTTCCAGCCAGCACGGCGACGCTGGCGCAGATGCATGAAATCCTTGCCCTCCAGCGCGCCGCGTTTGCGCGGGACATGAACCCGTCGCACGCCACGCGGCTGAACCGCCTGGACCGCCTGGCCGCGATGACCGAGCGCATTGCGCCGGAGATCGTGGCGGCCGCCGCCGCCGACTTCGGCCAGCGCTCGCCCCATGTCACGAGATTGGCGGACATCATGATGGTGATGGCCGGCATCAGGCACGCCCGGCGCAATCTGAAGCGCTGGATGCGCACGCGCAAGATGCCGACCGGGCTGGCTTACCAGCCGGGGCGCAGCCGCCTGATGCCGCAGCCGCTGGGCGTGGTGGGCATCGTCTCGCCCTGGAACTACCCTTACCAGCTGGCACTCGCCCCGGCGATTGCGGCGCTGGCCGCCGGCAACCGGGTGATGATCAAGCCGTCGGAGCTGACGCCGCGCGTGTCCGAAGTGATGCGCAAGGCGGTGGCCGAGGCCTTTGGGCCGGAGGAGATGGTGGTGGTCACCGGCGACGCGGAGGTCGGCAAGGCTTTCGTCACGCTGCCGTTCGACCACCTGCTGTTCACCGGCTCCACCGAGGTCGGGCGCCACGTCGCGATGGCCGCCGCAGCCAACCTGACCCCGGTCACGCTGGAGCTGGGCGGCAAGTCGCCGGCCATCCTGAGCCCCGATTGCGACCTGGCGCGCGCCGCCGACAGCCTGGTGGTGGGCAAGATGCTCAACGCCGGGCAGACCTGCATCGCGCCGGACTATGTGGCGGTGCCGCGCGGCATGATCGCCGCGTTCACCGAGGCCATGGGCAAGTCGGCCCAGCGCATGTACCCGGACCTGGCGCGCAACCCCGACTACACCAGCATCGTCAACGATCGCCACTTCGCGCGGCTGCAATCGTTGATCGAAGATGCGCGCGCGCGCGGCGCGAGGGTGGTGCCGCTGGTGCCGCAGGAGGAATCGGCTTCCGCACGCATCCTGCCGCCGGCCCTGGTGCTGGACGTGACCGGCGAGATGCGCATCATGCAGCAGGAGATCTTCGGCCCGCTGCTGCCGGTGCTGGCCTACGACCAGCTCGATGAAGTCATCGCCCACATCAACCACCAGCCGCGGCCGCTGGCGCTGTACTGGTACGGCAAGGATGCGGCGACCCAGGAGCGCGTGCTGCGCGAGACCATCTCCGGCGGCGTGACCGTCAACGACTGCATGTGGCATTTCGGCCAGGAGGACCTGCCCTTCGGCGGCGTCGGCGCCAGCGGCATGGGCGCCTACCACGGCGAAGTGGGCTTTCGCACCTTCAGCATGGACAAGCCGGTGTTCCACCAGAGCGTGCTGTCGGGCGTGCCGCTGCTGTACCCGCCCTACGGCCGGGTGTTCGAGTTCATGGCGAAGCTGCTGCGGTACATCACCTGACAGCGCAGAGCCGCCGTGCGGGGGTCCCGGCCCGGGGCAATAATGGCGTCATGACCTCCACGTTCCCACATGGCTTCCCGTGCCGCGCGGATGCCTGACATGCTCGAAAACCTCACCCAATTCCTGCTGCACTGGGGCATCACCGCGCTGTCGCTGTGGATTGCCAGCCTGATCTTCCGCGGCCTGAAGTTCGACGACCTGTCCTCGCTGGTCATCGCCGCGCTGCTGCTGGGCTTTGCCAACGCCATCGTCAAGCCGCTGCTGATCGTCCTCACCTTGCCGCTGACGCTGCTGACGTTCGGCTTGTTCCTGCTGGTGATCAATGCCTTGATGATCCTGCTGGTGGCCCGGCTGGTCAAAGGCTTCAAGGTGTCGAGCTTCTGGACGGCCTTCTTCGCCAGCATCTTCATTTCCCTCCTCAGCATGGTGATCGGCGCCTTGGTCAGCCACGGCGACCCGGCCACCGAGATCCAGCTGCCGCAGGGCACGACCTGGCTGTGACGGGTGCGCTCTCGCCTCGCGATGCCATGCGCCTTCGCGAAGCCGCCGCGGCCGGCGATCACGCCGGAATGCTGGCGCCCGCACAACAGGCCCTGATCCATCGCCGCGGCTGGCTGAAGATGCTCGCACCGCGCTCATGCGGCGGCGCCGAAGCCCCTCTGACCGCGGCGGTGCGGCTCGAAGAGGCCATCGCCGCGGTGGACGGCAGCACCGGCTGGGTCGTGACGCTGTGCGCGGGCGCGGGCTGGTTCGCGGCCTTCCTGCCGCCCACCCTGGCGCGCGAGGTCGTTGCCACGCGCCGGCTCTGCATCGCGGGCAGCGGCGCGCCTTCGGGGTTTGCCGATCGCGACGGCGCGGGCTGGCGCATCGACGGCTGCTGGGCCCACGCCAGCGGCGCGCCGATGGCGACCCACTTCACCCTGAACGCGGTGCTGCGCGCAGGCGGACAGACCCTGCGGGATTCAAGCGGTGCGCCGCGCATTCGCGCGTTCATCGTGCCCGCTGCGAAGGTGGAGGTCGTGCCCACCTGGCACAGCATCGGCTTGCGCGGCACGGCTTCGCACAGCTATCGGATCGATGACCAGTGGGTGCCCGAGAGCCATGCCTTCGACATCGATGCAGCAGCCGCGACAGCCGAGGGTCCTTTGTACCGCTTTCCGTTCCGGGCGCTCGCCTTCGTGACCCTGGCCGCCAACCTCGGCGGCATGGCGCGAAACTTCATCGAACAGGCGACGCACATCATCGCGCAGCGCAAGCAGCTGTCCGGCGATCGGCAGGCTGGGATGCAAAGGCTCGTGCAGGACGCCCAAGAGGATCTGGCCTTAGCGCGTCAGCATCTGTACGCCCGGCTCGACAGCGCCTGGGAGCAAGTCGAGCTAGGCGTCACCCTCGGCAGCGCGGATGCACAGCAGGTGGAGACGGCGTCCCTGGCCTGGGTCCGGGCGGCGCGCGAGGGCGTGGACGGCCTCTACCCCTATTGCGGTTTGCGCGCGGCCGATGGGCGCAGCCAGATCAATCGAGTGTGGCGCGACTTCCACACCGCAACCCAGCACGCGTTACTGCTGCCGTAGCGGGCCGGCACGCCGCCCGGATGTCGCATGCCGGGCATGCCGTGTTCATGGCGAGCCGTTTTCAAAATCGATTTGCGCTGCGTCAAGACGGCCGGCGCGAGGATTCGCTACTCTCGAACACAAAAAAGGTGAAACACCAAATATTGGGGAGCCATCGCAATGGAGGCTCCGTTGACAAGGAACGGAGAGAAGCACTTATGACCGTATTGGAGAGGCCGGCGCACGGGGGATTCGTAGTCGAGTGGAGGGATGGTTTCAGGATCGGCGTCGACCAGATCGACGCCGAGCACCGCCACCTGTTCATCCTGGTGAAGTCACTGAACGTGAACAGCGTGCAGGACACACTGGGCGAACTGCTCGACTATGTCGTGACCCATTTCACCCACGAACAGGACCTGATGGAGAGTAGCGGCTTTCCCGACTTCCACCAGCACCTGGCCCTGCATGAGAATTTCAGCTCGCAGGTGGCGGAGTTTCTTTCCGGCAGCGACGAGTGGTCGGACGAGCGCATCCAGGAGCTGCGGAGATTCCTCAACAAGTGGCTGGTCGGGCATATCCTCACCCATGACCTGCGGTTCGGGCGCTGGTACATAGAGCAGCGCAAGGACACCGCGATCCGGATGACGGCGCCGCCGCCGAAGCACAGGGTCGGCTGGTTCGACCGGCTTCTCGGCAGGGGCTGATCCCGCGCGTTCAACGCCGGTTCGTGGTGCGGATTTCCTCGCGCAGTTCGTTTGCGAACGCCTCCGCCAGCGAGAACCGCGCGCCGGGCTCGGGGAAGATGATGGCCGTGCGCGATGCCAGCGCCTCCTTGACCGGCCGCACCACCACCTGCGGCCCGGCAAAGGGCTCGGCTGTCCAGCGCGACACCAGCGTGACGCCCGCGCCCGCGGCCACCAGCGCGCAGGCGATCGACGAGCTCGGCGTTTCGATCACCACGTTCGGGGCCACGCCCAGCTTCGAAAAGGCCTCGTCCATCTGGTAGCGCACGAAGCTGTGCTGCGACAGCATGATCATGCGTTCGCCATCCAGGTCCTTCAGCGAGACCTGCCGCTTGGCGGCAAGCCGGTGCCCGGCGGGCATCACGGCCATGGTCGGCGCGGGATCGAGCGGCTCGATCGCGATGGCGGGCCGCGACAATCGGCAGTTCGACCAGGCCCACGTCGAACTGGCGCGTGGACACCAGCTCCGCGATCTGGCGCGAGGGCAGGCTTTGCACGAACACCGACACCTTGGGCCGCGACGACAGAAATCGGGCGATGGCCCGCGGCACCAGCCACTGCGCCAGCGCGGGCAGGGTGGCGATGCGCAGCGCGCCGGCACGCTGGAAACGGATGTCCTGCGCCACTTGGGCGATGCGGTCCAGGCTGCCGTAGAGCGGCTCGATCTCGCGGTAGAGGGCCTCGCCTTCCGGCGTGGCCACCAGGCGCCGGCCGCGCCGCTCGAACAGCTTGTAGCCGATGCGCAATTCCAGCAGGCCTACGGCCCGGCTGACCGCCGGCTGGGTGACGCTCATGAGGCGCGCCGCGCCCACCACCGTGCCCGCTCAGCATCACGGAGCGGAATGCTTCGACCTGCCTCAGGTTCAACGACGGCTTCATACATAACATTTGAGCATAAGCAGGCCCGTTGTTTTGAATTTTCTTTTGCCAGGACGACGCCTACGATTCGGCTACTCCCATCCCGGCGCCCGCGCCCCGGGGGACGGCCTCCAACCCTTTTCCTCACGGAGATTTCAATGCGCAAATACCTTCAGGTCATGAGCACACTGGCAATGGCCGCCTCGCTGGGCGCCCATGGCGCGGAAACTCTGTATGTCGGCGGCTCGGGCGGGTCGACCGAAAAGCTGTACAAGGAACAAGATCATCCCGCCGTTCGAGGCAAAGACCGGCGCCAAGGTGGTCTACGTGCCGGGCAATTCCACCGACATCCTGGCCAAGTTGCAGGCGCAAAAGGGCAAGCAGGAAATCTCGGTGGCGCTGATCGACGACGGCCCGATGTACCAGGCCGTGGGCCAGGGCCTGTGCGCCAAGGTCGAGGACAGCGGGTCGATCAAGGAGCTGTACCCCAACGCCCACATGATCGGCGGCAAGTCGGTGGGCATCGGCTTCATCGCGACGGGCCTGGCCTACAACAAGGAAGCGTTCGCGAAGAACGGCTGGAAGGCGCCGACGTCCTGGCTGGACCTGGCCGACCCGAAGTACAAGCAGAAGGTGGTGATCCCGCCGATCACCAACGGCTACGGCCTGCTCACCCTGGTGATGATGTCGCGGCTGAACGGCGGCGGCGAGGACAAGATGGACCCGGGCTTCGACGTGATGACCAGGAAGGTCGCGCCCAACGTGCTGGCCTGGGAGCCCTCGCCGGGCAAGATGGCGCAGATGCTGCAGACCGGCGAGGCGGCGCTGGTGGTCTGGGGCAATGGCCGCGTGCAAGCGGTGGTGGACCAGGGCGCGCCGGTCGAGTTTGTCTACCCCAAGGAGGGCGCGGTGGTCATCATGGTGGCGGGCTGCGTCGTTGAAGGTGCGCCGCAGCCAAAGCTGGCGCAGCAGTTCCTCCAGCATGTGGTGTCGGCCGAATCGCAGGCGCTGATGGCCCAGGGAGTCGGCTTCGGCCCGGTCAACAAGACCACCAAACTGGCGCCCGACGTGGCGAAGAAAGTCGTCTTCGGCCCCGAGAAGGTCAATGCGCTGATCTCGCCCAACTACGACGTGATCAACGCCCGCCGCGCCGAGTGGACCCAGCGCTGGAACCGGGTCGTCGAGCGCTGAGCGCCATCGCACCGACCCCACCATGAGCTTCCTGGAACTCAAGGGCCTGACCAAGCGCTACGACGGCGTGCCGGCGGTGGCCGAGTGCGACCTTTCCATCGCCGAGGGGGAGTTCGTCTGCCTGCTCGGGCCTTCCGGCTGCGGCAAGACCACGACGCTGCAGATGGTGGCGGGCTTCGTCGAGCCCACGGCCGGGCGCATCCTGCTGGACGGCGCCGACATCACCGGCGTCAAGCCGAGCCAGCGCGGGCTGGGCATCGTGTTCCAGAGCTACGCCTTGTTTCCGCACATGACCGTGGGCGAGAACGTGGCGTTCGGGCTGGAGATGCGCAAGGTCGATGCCAGCCGAGCGGCGCCGCCGCGTCGACGCCACGCTGGAACTGGTGCACCTGGGCGCGATGGCCGGACGCTATCCGCGCGAGCTGTCCGGCGGCCAGCGCCAGCGCGTGGCACTGGCGCGGGCCCTGGTGATCCAGCCGCCGGTGCTGCTGCTCGACGAGCCGATGGGCGCGCTGGACGCCAAGCTGCGCGAGGAGATGCAGATCGAGCTGCGCGCGCTGCAGCACCGGGTGGGCATCACCACCATCATGGTGACGCACGACCAGGCCGAGGCGATGACGCTGGCCGACCGCGTCGTGCTGATGAACAAGGGCCGCGTCGAGCAGATCGGACGCCCCTTCGAGATGTACGAACACCCGAACGGCCGCTTCTCCTCCACCTTCCTGGGCAAGGCCAACGTGTTCGAGGCGACGCGCAATGGCCCGCACGGGCCGGTGCTGGTGCAGGGACACGAGTTGCCCTGCGATGACGCGCAGCACAGCGGCATGCTCGAATACATCGTGCGGCCGGAGAAGATGGAATTTGCCGACGCCGCCACCGCCTTGGTTTCCGGCCGGGTCAGCGCGCGGGTGTTCCTGGGCAACCACTGGCTGTTCCAGGTCGACACGCCGCTGGGCACGCTGCAGCTCACGCACGCCAATACGGGTTTGCCGCAAGCGGGGGAAGGCGACGCGGTGGGTCTGCGCTGGGCGCCCGGGCATGCGCGGCTGGTGCCGCGCTGCGGCAGCCGGATCATGAACCCCCGCGCCAACCTGCTGCCCTATTGGCTGACGGCGCCCGGCGTGCTGGCGATGCTGGCTTTGGTGGCGCTGCCGCTGGTGATCACCCTGTCGCTGAGCCTTTACCCCTTCGTGCCCGGCGGCGGCGTGGGCGAGCACATGACGATCGCCAACTACGCCGACGTGGTGCGCGACGAATACTTCCACACCATCTTCGCGCGCACCTTCGGCATGGCCGTGCTGGTCACGCTGATCTGCATCGCGATCGGCGTTCCGGAAGCCTATGTGCTCAGCCGCCTGTCCGAGCGCTGGCGCGCGGTTTCCATCGTGATCGTGCTGGGCCCGATGCTGATCTCGGTGGTGGTCCGCACCCTCGGCTGGGCCGTGCTTGCTGGGCAACGAAGGCGTAATCAACAAGCTGCTGCTGGGTGCCGGCCTGGTGGCCGAGCCGGTGAAGCTGATGTTCACCTTCACGGGCGTCGTCATCGCGCTGGTGCATGTGCTGGTTCCGTTCATGGTGCTGGCGGTGTGGGCTTCGCTGCAAAAGCTCGACGGCGCCACCGAGCAGGCGGCGCAGTCGCTGGGCGCCTGACTGCCCACCGTGCTGCGCCGGATCGTCTTTCCGCAGGTGATTCCCGGCGTGCTGTCGGGCGGGCTGATCGTGTTTTCGCTGGCGGCCAGCGCGTTCGCCACGCCGGCCATCATCGGCGGGCGGCGGCTGAAGGTGGTGCCCACCACGATCTACGACGAGTTCCTGGGCAACCTCAACTGGCCGCTGGGCGCCGCGCTGGCCGTGGTGCTTCTCACGATCGTGCTGGTGGTGTCACTGGGCATGAACCGCTTCATCGAGCGACGCTACAAGCAGGTGTTCCAATGAAGCGCACCCCGTCGCCGTTGCTGGTGTTCCACTGGCTCTTCGGCGCCTTCATGCTGGCGCCCCTCGCGATGGTGGCCCTGGTGTCGTTCACCGACAAGGGATACATCTCGATGCCGTTCGACGGCGCGTCCTGGCGCTGGTACCGCGCCATCCTGGACAACCGCGATTTTGTCGATGCCTTCTGGCGCAGCCTGGCGCTGGCGACCGTCTCGGCCACGCTGGCCACCGCCCTCGCCATTCCCGCCGGCATGGCCATCGCATGGAACCGGTTTGCCGGCCGCGAAGCGGTGCTGGGGCTGCTGCTGTCGCCGCTGATGGTGCCGCACGTGGTGCTGGGCATCGCACTGCTGCGCTTCCTCACGCAGATCGGCGGCTCCAGCACGATGTGGGGCCTGGCCGCGGCGCACACCGTCATCGTGCTGCCTTATGTGTTGCGCCTGGTCGTCGCGGCGGCCACCGGCTTCGATCGCAGCGTGGCCCAAGCCGCGCAGTCGCTGGGCGCCTCGGGCTGGACGGTGTTTCGTCGCATCGAATTGCCGCTGATCCTGCCCGGTGTCGCCGGCGGCTGGCTGATCGCCTTCATCAACAGTTTCGACGAGCTGACGATGTCGATCTTTGTCGCGTCACCAAGCACGCAGACGCTGCCGGTTGCGATGTATCACCACATAGCCAACACCATCGACCCGCTGCTGGCATCGATCTCCACGCTGCTGATCGTGCTGACGCTGGTGCTGATGATGTTGCTGGACCGTTTCTACGGCCTCGATCGCGTGTTGGCGGGCAAGCCATGACCGGCGCGCGGGACATCGACACCCTGGTGCTGGGTGGGGGCGTGGTCGGCATGTCGATCGCCTATGGGCTGGCCCGTGCCGGCGAGTCGGTGCGCGTGCTGGACGGCAGCGACGACGCCTTTCGCGCCTCGCGCGGCAACTTCGGCCTGGTCTGGGTGCAGGGCAAAGGACGCGGGCGGCCGGCCTATGCGCGCTGGACGCTGGAGTCTGCGCGGCGCTGGCCGGTGCTGGCGGAGGAACTGGCACGGCTGACCGGCACCGATGTCGAGCTCTCGCAAATCGGCGGCCTGACGATGTGCCTGGACGAGGCCGAACTGGCCGAGCGCGCGGCAGCGCTCGAGTCGGTGAGGCAGGAGCTGGGCACGCCCTATCCGTACGAGGTGCTCGACGCGCGGGCCCTGCGCGAGCTGTCGCCGCACACCGGGCCCGATGTGGTGGGCGCGGTGTTCTGTCCGCTGGACGGCCATGTCAATCCGCTGCGGCTGCTGCGCGCGCTGGTGCAGGGTTTCGAAGCCAGGGGTGGCGAGTTGCGCGCCGGCGTGGAAGTCGATCGCGTCGAACACCGCGCCGGTGAGTTCCGCGTGCATGCGGGCGGCACCACGCATTCGGCGGGCCGATTGGTGCTGGCCGCCGGCCTGGGCAATCTCGAGCTCGCGCCGCAGGTCGGCTTGAACGCGCCGGTTGCGCCCGTGCGCGGGCAGATCCTGGTCAGCGAGCGGGTCCAGCCCTTCTTGCGCCACCCATCGCTGTATGTGCGCCAGACCGGCGAGGGCATGCTGCAGATCGGAGACTCGAAGGAAGAGGTGGGCCTGGACGACGGCACCACGCTGGAGCAGCTGGCGCGCATCGCCCGGCGCGCGGCGCGCTGCTTTCCGATGCTGGCCAACGTCAACGTGGTGCGCACCTGGGGCGCGCTGCGTGTGATGAGCCCGGACGGCTTCCCGATCTACCAGGCGTCCAGCGAATGTCCCGGCGCCTTCGTCGTGACCTGCCACAGCGGCATCACGCTGGCCGCCATGCATGCAGGACCCCTGGTGGACTGGATGCGCGGCGGCGCCGAGCCTCATGACATCCGGGGTTTCAAAGCGGAGCGATTCAATGTTCAGGGCTCTTGATCTTCCCGCCGGCGAGCGGCGGCGCGCGGTGGCCATTAGCGTCGAAGGCCAGCAAGTACAGGCGCGCGAGGGCGAGACGCTGGCCACGGCGCTGCTCGGCGCGGGCGTGGTGCCGTTCCGCCGCACCGCCGTGTCCGGTGCGCCACGCGCACCGCTGTGCCTGATGGGTGTGTGCTTCGACTGCCTGGTCGAAGTGGACGGTGTGCAGAACGTCCAGTCCTGCATGGTCGAAGTGCGGGACGGCATGCAGGTGCGGCTGCCCGAAGGCGCGCGGCGCCCGGGAGAGCGGTCATGACGGATCGCACGCACGACCTGGTGATCGTCGGCGCGGGCCCGGCGGGCATGTCGGCCGCGCTCACGGCGGCGTCCTGCGGCTTGAAGGCCTTGGTGCTCGACGAGCAACCGCGGCCGGGCGGACAGATCTATCGCAACGTCACGGTGGCACCTGAATCGATCGCGGCGCTGCTGGGCCCCGACTACGCCCAAGGCGAGGCGCTCACCACGCGCTTGGCCGGCTCGGGCATCGACGTGCGCCAGGGCACGCTGGTGTGGGACGTGGCGCGCGACCTCACCGTGACGGCCCAGCAATCGGGCCGCTCGTTCCAGGTGCGTGCGCCGCAACTGCTCGCCACCGGCGGCGCGATGGAGCGCGCTTCGCCCCTGCCGGGCTGGACCCTGCCCGGCGTGCTCAATGCCGGCGCGGCGCAGGTTGCGCTCAAGGGCGCGGCCTCGGTGCCGGCCGGCCGCGTGGTGCTCGCCGGTGGCGGCCCGCTGCTGCTGCTGGTGGCCTGCCAGCTGCTGGAGGCCGGCGCCACGCTGACGGGCATTGTCGAAACCTCGCCAGCAGCCAATCGCCGGCGCGCGCTGCGTCATCTCCCCGCGGCGCTGGGCGCGCCGGAACTCTTGGCCAAGGGCCTGCGCCTGTTGTGGCAGTTGCGGCGCGCGGGCGTTCCGATGTACTCGCAGGCCGACCGATGCTTCGCATCGAGGGCGGGGAGCGGGTTCGGGCGCTGAAGTTCTTCGCCGGCGGCGCGGAGCACCGCCTCGGCGCCGAGGTGGTGTTGCTGCACCACGGCGTCGTGCCCAACACGCAGCTGAGCCGTTTGCTGCGGGTCGACCATGACTGGAGCGACGCCCAACTGGCCTGGCTGCCGCGCGTCGACGCGTGGGGCGAAACCTCGCTGCCAGGTTTTCGCATCGCGGGCGACGGCGCGGCGATTGCCGGCGCACTGGCGGCCGAGGCCAGCGGCGCGCTCGCGGCGCTGGGCGCGGCGCAGGCGTTGGGAAAGCTCGGGGCCACGGAGTGCGCGCGCCTGGCCGCGCCGTGGCACCGGCAATCTGGCCCGCCAGCTGCGCATCCGTCCGTTCCTGGACGCGCTGTACCGCCCGCCCGAATGGCTGGCCGACCCGGCCGACGACACCATCGTGTGCCGGTGCGAAGAGGTCACGGCCGGCCGCGTGCGCGAGATGGCGCGGCTGGGCTGCCAGGGGCCGAACCAGACCAAGTTCTTCAGCCGCTGCGGCATGGGGCCGTGCCAGGGGCGCGTCTGCGGCATACCGGTCACACAGGTGCTGGCGAAGAGCACTGAACAAGAGCCCCGGGGAAGTAGGCGCGTACCGCATCCGCGCCCCGCTGAAGCCGGTGCCGCTGGCGTCGATCGCGGCGCTGGCCGACGACGACGCGATCGAGAGCACCCGAACCGGAGGAAACCACATGAACGACATCGAACGCCGCCACACCAACGCCCGCATGAGCAAGATCGTGCGCTACGGTGGGCTGGTCTATCTATGCGGCCAGACGGCCGGCGGCGGACCGCATGCCGATGCGGACATCAGCGCCCAGACGCACGAGGTGCTGTCGCGTATCGACACGCTGTTGAGCGAGGCGGGGAGCGACCGTGCAAGGATGTTGTCCGCGACCATCTACCTGCGCGATATCGCCGACTTCGCGGCGATGAACGCGGTGTGGGAGGCCTGGGTGGCGCCGGGCACCGCGCCCGCGCGAACCACCGTGCAGGCGCAGCTCGCGTCGCCGAGCCTGCGGGTGGAGATCACCGTCGTCGCCGCTGCGCGCTAACCCGGACTCCGCGAGCGTCGGCACGATCGCCGTCACTTGTCTTCAGACGACCACCGAGGCAGCGTATAGCCGGTGACCAGCGCCAGCACGCGCAGGCCACTGGCCGCAGCGGCGGCGAGCACGAGCGCCAGCCCGTCCGGCACGCCTGCGTGCTGCGCGAGCACGAGCACCCAGCCGCCCGCGAATGCGCAGATGGCGTAAGGACGGTGGTCGCGCAGCGCCGTGGGTATTTCATTGCAGACGATGTCCCTCAACACACCGCCGAAGGTGGCGGTGATCACGCCCATCAAGACGGCCACGATGCTCGGCAGGTCCTGGGCCAGGGCGAGCTGCGTGCCGCCGGCGCTGAACAGGCCCAGGCCCAGCGCGTCCGGCCACTGCATCGCCCTCTCGGTGGGCGCGAAGTGGCGGGCGCGCAGGAATGCCATGGCGGCGATGCACAACGCCAGCAGGGCCCACAGCCATTCGAAGTGCGCCACCCAGAAGAACGGTCGCCGGTCGAGCAACACGTCTCGCAGCGTGCCGCCCCCGAAGGCAGCGAGTCCCGCGACCAGGCACACGCCGACCGCGTCCAGGCGTTTGCGGGCGGCCTCGAGCAGGCCGGAGAGGGCAAAGGCGAGGGTCGCGCTGGCCTCGACAGCGGTCTGCAGCAAGGAGAGGAGGGGTGGGCTCGACATGCAGCGATTGTCCTTGACAGCTCATTTCCGCCGCGCGCCGGCTAGCCCGTCACACCCGGGCGAGCAGCGCGTCAAAGCCCGGGTAGTCCGCGCGCCGGATGGCGACCTTGCGCGCGGCCGCGGTCCAGGACTCACCGGCCGCGAGGGCGGCGAGGAACGCCTCGCGGTCGGCGATCCAGGTGCCGCCCACGAGCGTGACGCCCCGGGCGAACAGCGGGTCCGGCAGGCAGCCGGCGCCGGGGCCGATCAGCGCAAAACTGCGCGCCTGGGAACACACCGACAGCATGGCGTCCAGGCTGTCGTTCAGGAGCATGGTGCTGGTGGCGATCACCTTGTTGCAGGCGGCGAGCTCGTTCCGGTCGAGGGTCACCCGGTAGCCTGCACGCTCGCCGGCCAGGTCCGCCCTGAGCTCGACCACGGTCAGCTTCGCGCCCGCGCTCACGATGCCGTCGACCAGCGGTGGGAACAGGCCGATCATGCCGACGTGGTCTCCCGCGACCGGCGCGAGCATGCCGATTGAATCGGGGCTGGCGCCGGGCCGGAACCCGGCGCGGTCGAACAGGCACCGCGTGAGCGCGTTGACGGCAGCAAAGCCGAGCGCGCGGCGCGACCCCGGGGCGCCGGTGAACCAGCGCGCCACCGACAGCGCGTCGGCGCCTTCCAGTCCTAGGCCGGGGTTGCTGGCGTTGGCGAGCAGGCCCTTTGTCGATGGATCCAGCAGCACGTAGCTCAAGCCGAGCGATCCGTCGTCCAGTTCGATGGCACCGAATTCGCCGGCCTTGGTATGGGCCATCGCCGCAGGCGGAAGGTGCAGCTTGCGAACCTTCGGCAACGGCGACGCGTCGGCGAAGCGTTCGAGCAGGCCGACGAGTTCGTGCGCGACGTCGATGGAGCGGTCTTGCCGTCATGGCTTGGGGGCTGCGGGCCCGGCTGCGATGGACTTGGCCGCTTCCGCGCCGGAGACGGTGCGCTCGCGGTTTTCCGGTGTGTGCAAGGCGCCGGCGAAATAGGTCGCCGTGAGGCTGCGGGTCTGGCCCGACAGCTCCGTGTTTCTCTCGCCGTAGCGGCGCCAGTCGCGCATCCAGTAGATGTCGTCGGCGATCTGCAGGAAGCCGATGGTCTCGCGGTCCCCGACCAGCACGCCCTGGATGCGCAGGCCCATTTCGTCCTTCGCGCGGCGGATCTGCGCGGCAACGGCCGGCGTCGCGCCGAACTCGCCGTCCGATGCGATGAGCAAGTCGGCAAGCTGCCAGTTGCTCTCGTTGAGTTTGTCCAGCGCCCGCTCCAGCGGCCCGGAGATGTCGGTACCGCCGCGGAAAGTCTGGCCCATGAATCCGGTGAGGCCGGCGATGCTGTCGCAGTCGACGCCAAGTTCGATTTCCACGATTTCCTCCGGCCCCGAAAACGCGAACAGGTGGCAGGCGCGTTTTTGCGCGTGCGCCGTGCGCACGGCTTCCAGCACCACGGCCTTCGCCACGGCTTCGGCGCCGCCCTGCATGGAACCCGAAGTGTCGACGCAGACCAGCATCGGGCCCATCTCGCGGCGCTTGTTCGACACGCGACGCGAACTCGGGCGCCAGGCAGGCGCCAGTTCGTTCGTCACCTCGGGCATGCGGTCGTCGTCCTGGTAGCTCAGCAGCGTGCGTTCGGCATGGCGCGCATGCCACACCAGCCGCAGGCGCGGGTGCAGCAGCAGCATCGCCTCGGCGGGCAGCATGCGCGCCACCCGCCCGGACCGGCGCACGCCCAGGGTCTCGCCCGGGTAGTCGGGAACCTGCACGATGCGCACGACCGGGCGCATCGCCAGGTGCTCCTCCATGACCTGCACGTCGCTGTGATTCGACGCATCCGGCTCTTCGGTCTCACGGGCGCGCCCGAGCTGGCGCACGATGCGCGCGAGCTCGGGCAGCGCCTCGATCAGGCGCCGGGCGCGGACCACCTCCTGCCAGCCGCCGCTGCGCAGCAGCCCGCGCATCATGTCCCAGCGCGAGTTCTTCACCAGGTCGGCGTACTCGCCGAAGATCGCCGACAGCTCGTCCATCGTGTCGCCGCGGTCCTTCCAGTCCGCGGCGAAGGCCTCCAGCGCCCGCGTGGCGGCTTCCTCCTCGCCATCGCCACGGTCCATGTAGTCGACGATCATGTCCAGGTGGAAGCACAGGGACCGCAGCACCGTCTCGGTGAGGGCCGGCTCCCCGGCGCAGTGGCGCGGCAAGTCCGCCGTCTGGAGCGTCGCCGTCACGCGGTCGGCCAGGGGCGGCGGTGGCCAATGCGCGTTGGTCGTGGCGTCGCCGCCGAGCAATGACGCGCGCAAGCTTTCCATGCCCGCCAGGCGCGGCGCCAGCCGGCCCTGGGAATGGACCAGGCTCCACAGCCACAAGCCCCGCGGCAGGCGATCCAGCGGCGCCAGCGGTGCTTCGAGGCGCTCGTAGACCAGGGACGTGCGCAAGGGCCCCCCGCTAGGCCGGCAAGGCCGACACCGTCACCGGCTCGGGCACGCCGCCGGCATCTCCCTCACGGCGCGGCAGTGTCATGAACGCATGCCGCGCAGCGACGGCGCGCAGCCTCAGCGCCTCGATGGCTTCGGCGGTCGCGGCCAGGCTGGCATCGGCCCGCGCCGCGAACTCGCGGTCGAGCCAGATGCCCTGACCGGTGTAGGCGGCGAGTCCGGCACGATTGGCATCGATGGCCTGCGTGTACCCAGCGATGCGCGCGATCAGTTCGTCGACCTGGCTCACCCGCGCGCCGATGTGGATGTCGCCGTAGCGGCGCTGGCGCCGGTAACTCATGCGCATGGCCTGGCTCGCGCCCTTGGCGTCATTGACGCTGGAGTCGAGATCGGCGCTGAACCGCAGCCGGCCGCTCTCGTCGTAGTCGAGGTCCTCGGCCTGCTGTTCGAGCGCGGCCTGTGCCTCGAACGCCTCCACGACGCGCGTCAAAAGCGGCGGCGCCATGCCGGCCTCGAGCCCGAGGCGGCCGGCCAGCCAGTCGGCGATGGCCGCCTGCCGCTCGAACCCCGGCGCCACGCACCAGGGCAGGAGCCACAAGTCCCAGAGCGCGACGGCCGGGCGGCCCTCGCTGGCCGCAGCCACCTTCAGCAGCCAGGCCACCTTGACCCACCGCCGGTCGGACACATAGGCCTGCTCGCCAGCGAGCATCCCCCGCAGTTCGGCCAACAGGCCGGCCACGTCGTCCGGCAACGTCACGGCAGCCGCAGCGGCGTGCAGGGCCGCCAGGTCGGCTTCGGTCAGGGGGTCGGCGGCGGCCGGCAGCGCCACGCCATCGAGTGCCAGCAGGCTGCGGAACCCGGAGGCCGAGACCGGCCCCACCGGCAGGCGCATCAGGAAACGGTCGAAGAAGGCTTCCGCCACTTCATCGGCAGGGACCTCGTTGGTGGCGCCGATGACGCTGATGAGGGGACAGCGCTCGCGCCCGGCGCCGTTGTCGAATTCGCGCTCGTTGAGCAAGGTCAGCAGCGCGTTGAGGATGGCGCTGTTGGCCTTGAACACCTCGTCGATGAAGGCAATGGTCGCCTGCGGCAGGAAGCCCGCCGTCATGCGCTCGTAGCGGTCCTGCTCCAGCGCGGAGATGGACAAGGGGCCGAACAGCTCCTCGGGCACCGTGAAGCGGGTCAGCAGGCGCTCGAAGTAGCGGGCCCCGGCGAATGCCAGGTGCAGGCGCCGCGCCAGGTCGCTCTTGGCTGTGCCGGGCGGGCCGACCAACAAGGTGTGTTCCCCGGCCAGCGCGGCCAGGAATGCCAGCCGGACGATGCGGCCGCGTTCGATCAGGCCGGCCTCGAGATGGTCGAGCAGGGCCGTCAGGCGCGGGCGCAGGCCGCTGTGGGGAATCGCTGGCCGTGCCTCATTCATGTGCAAATGATAGCCACGCGCCGCGGCCGGATGTCATTCGTGCCCGACGACCACGAATTCCGGGTCGTCCCGATGTTCCACCAGGATTCTGCGGACCCGGTCCTGCCACAACGACCGGAACTGCGCCGCTTCCTCCGGCGTGGCCGCGCCAGTCATGCACCGGGGCAGCAACGCGCGCAGCCGCGGATCGCCAGGAACCCGGTCCGTGCGCACGGAAACTTGCACCGCCGCGCCACTGTCGACGCGGGACATCCGCACGCGGCCCGACTCCGTGCTGCCGAATGCGAGGAGACCGCGCCGGTCGAAGCGGCTGCCGATGCCGTGAAAACCCCCTTCGCCGGCCGCGCCGGTGATCATGCCGATCACGCTGCCGATGACGCCGCTCACCCCTTCGTCGGCCGGATCGGGCATCTCGACGCGCACCGCGCCGCGTTCGGGCAGTGCGCCGGGATAGAGCGCCGCCAGCCCGGCCCGCGCCATCAGGAATGCGGACGCGACCGTCGGGCAGGAATGCCCGGCGAGCTTGACCACGTCCGCATAGGTGTATTCGATGACGCCGCCTTCGGCCGCGCCGAGGAAGGAAGCCAGCGGATCGCGCACGGCGATGCGCGGGGCGTCGGCGAAGAATTCAGGGAAGCTGTTGCTGTTCATGGTGGATCGTCCGCCTCAGCGGCGAGGTTGGCCGGCCGGCCGCTTGGCGGGCTGGATCGGGATCACGGCGCCTGCCGCGCTGGATGCGCGACGCGGTGGCGGCGTCACGATGTCGGCCAGCGTCGCGTCGTCCAGCTCCTTCAGGTACGCGGCAAGCGCCCGTCCGAAGAGCCCCTTGAGCCGGCAGGCCGGCGCCATGGTGCAGGAGTTGGTGGTTTCGTCGAAGCATTCGACGAGGCGGAAGTCGGTCTCGGCGCCACGCACCACGTCGCCGATGCGGATGTGGTGCGTCGGCTTCACCAGCCGCACGCCGCCGCTGCGCCCCCGGGTGGTCTCGACCATGCCCTGCCGCGCCAGGTCGCTGACGATCTTCATCAGGTTGTTCTTCGAGATCTCCTGCGCCTGCGCCATTTCGGCGATCGTGACCAGGCGACCGGGGCTCGATGCGCAGTACATCAGCACGCGCAAGGTGTGGTCGGTGTATTCGGCAAGGCGCATGGAAAAAGCTCCGGAAGTGCGCAATCGCATTGCGCCGAAAGCGGCAGTGCTATAACATGCATTCTACCTGAATGTTAAAGGCGGCGTGCGGCTGATGGCCGCCACCGGTCCCGCAGTGACACACCCCACGATCTCCCCCGAACCCACGATCCACGATTGGGACCCGCGCGCGCCCGAGGTGCTGGCGGACCAGGTGGCGGCCTACGACGACATCCGCCGCCGCTGCCCGGTCGCGCACAGCGATTACCTGCAATGGTCCCTGTTCCGGCACGCGGATGTGGTGCGCGTACTGGATGACCCCGCAACTTTCAGCAGCGCCGTGTCGACGCACCTGAACGTGCCCAACGGCATGGACCCGCCCCGGCACACCGCCTACCGTCGCCTGATCGAACCGTACTTCGCCCCGGAAGCGCTCGCCGCGTTCGAACCGGAGTGCCGGCGCGTGGTGCGGGACCTGGTCGATCGCCTGCCGGCGAGCGGCGATGTCGAATGGATGGACGCTTTCGCGCGCGACTGCGCGATGCAGATGCTGTGCGCGTTCATGGGCTGGCCGGCCGCGCTGCACGAGCCGCTGCGCGAATGGGTGCGCAAGAACCACGCCGCCACGCTGGCGCAGGACCGCGCCGCGATGGCGGACGTCGCGTTCGACTTCGACGGCCACATCCGCGCGCAACTCGCGCTGCGCAGGGCGGCCGGCCTCACGGGCGACGACGTGACCACGCGCCTGTTGAAGGAGCGCATCGACGGCAAGCCGCTGGCCGATGCGGAGATCGTCAGCATCGTGCGCAACTGGACGGTCGGGGAGCTGTCGACGATGGCCGCCAGCCTGGGGATCCTCGCGGAGTACCTTGCGTCGCACCCGCCACTGCAGCGGTCGCTGCGGTCCGCGCCGGCCGGCCTGCCCGCAGCCATCGACGAGATCCTGCGCATGGATGCGCCGCTGATCGCCAACCGCCGCGTGGTGCGCGAGCCTGTGGAAATCGGCGGCAGGCGGTTCGCGCCGGGCGACCGGGTGTCGCTCATGTGGGCATCGGCCAATCGCGACGAGGCGGCCTTCGGCGACCCGGACGAGTTCCGGCCCGACCGCGACCCGGCGCTGAACCTGCTGTATGGCGCGGGCATCCACGTGTGTCCCGGCGCACCGCTGGCGCGCCTGCAGCTGCGCATCGCCATGGAGACGCTGCTGGCGCAGGTCCGCTCGATCGGGCGCGTGCCGGGCAGGGCGCCCGTCAGGGCCTGCTATCCCACCGGCGGCTATTCGTCGCTGCCGCTGCGCGTCGAGCGCGCCTGAGCGCCGCGGCCGTCAGAGGCCCAGCGAGAGCAGCGCGACATCCGACATGCGGGAGCGATCCCACGGCGGCTCGAAAACCAGGTCGACGGTGACTTCGCCCACGCCCTCGAGTGCGAGCACCTTCTCGGCCACCTCATTGCCGAGCGCGTCGCCCATGCCGCAGCCGGGCGCCGTGAGCGTGAGTTCGATCCTCACCCTGGTCAAGCCGTTGTCCATCGGCGTCAGTTCGCAGTCGTAGATCAGGCCCAGCTCCACGATGTCGACCGGGATCTCCGGGTCGTAGCAGGTCTTGAGCACTTCGCGCACCTGCGTCGGCAGGTCCGCGATCTGGCCTTCCGCGGCTGCGGCCCGGGTCGGCACCGGCTTGCCGATCGCGTCGGCATCGGCGCCCTTGAGCCGTACCAGCTGCCCCTCCACGTGCAAGGTGAAGTTGGAGCCGAGCGCCTGGGTGATCTCCGCCAGCGTGCCCTGCGCCAGTTCGACCGGCGTGCCCTGCGGGATCAGCTCGACCTGCACGGGACGGCGCACGACGACCGATTCGCGATGACGGCTCATGGCGCGGATCCCGGGCCTGCCTCGGCCGCATCGGCGGTCTCGTCGATCGCGTGCATCAGTGCATGCCAGCCCAGCAGCGCGCACTTGATCCGGCCCGGATAGCGGCACACGCCCGCCAGGCTGACCAGCTTGCCCAGCTGCGCGCCTTCCGGCTGTGCCTGGCCCGTGAGCACGGCACGGAAGCGCTGCTGCAGCGCGCGGGCCGCCTGCACGTCGCCGCCGAGCACTGCCTCGGTCATCATCGAGGCCGACGCGATGCAGATCGCGCAGCCCTGGCCATCGAAGGCGATGTCGGCGACGCGGCCCGCCTCCAGCCGCAACTGCACGTGCACGTCATCGCCGCACTGCGGGTTGCGCCCGCGCGCCTCGTGGGTGGGCGCGGGCAGCGTGCCGAAGTGGCGCGGCGCCCGCTTGTGTTCGACCACCATTTCCTGGTACAGCTGCTCGGTGCTCATTCGGAAACCTCCGTGCAACGCACTGCGGTGCGAGCCCCTTCGGGCGGCCGTGCGGGGCTCATCGCAAGACCTCCAGTGCCTGTGCGACGCCAGCGACGAGGCGCTCGACGTCGTCGTGCGTGTTGTAGAGCGCGAACGACGCGCGCGTGGTCGGCCCGAGCCCCAGGTGTTCCAGCAACGGCTGGGCGCAGTGGTGACCGGTGCGCACCGCGACGCCGCGTTCGTCCAGCAGGGTGCCCAGGTCGTGCGGGTGGGCACCGCTCGCCACGAAGGAAACGATCGCGGATTGCTCCGCATGGGGCGCCAGCACCGTGACGCCCTCCAGCGCCGACAGCCCGGCGACGGCGTGGGCCCGCAGCGAGCGCAGGTGCGCGTCGATCGCGCTGCGGCCGATGCCGTCGATGTACGCTGCCGCCGCGGCCATGCCCACGGCCCCGGCCACGTTGGGCGTGCCGCCTTCGAGCCGGGCCGGCAGGTCGGCGAAGGTCGCTTCCTGCTCGGTGACCCAGGTCACCATGTCGCCCCCGAACCGCAATGGCGTGAGCCGCTCGAGCGACTTGCGACGGCCGGCGAGCGCGCCGATGCCCATCGGGCCGTACATCTTGTGCCCCGAGAACGCCATGAAGTCGCAGGCCAGCGCCTGCAGCTGCGGCATCTCGTGCGCGGCCGCCTGCGCCGCGTCGAGCACCGTGAGCGCGCCGGCTTCGCCAGCCAGCGCGAGCAGGTCTTCGTAGGGCGGACGCTCGCCGGTTGCATTGGCGCAAGCCGTCACCGCGAACACCAGCGTGCGGGGCGTGAGCAGCGGCGCGAGATCGTCCACGCGCAGCCGCCCCTGCCGGTCGGGGTGCAGGATCTTCAACGTGGCGCCGCTGCGGCGCGCCGCCTGCTGCCACGGGACCAGGTTGGCGTGGTGCTCCAGGCCGCTCACGATGATTTCATCGCCCGGCTGCAGGTACGCGCGGCCGCCGGCGCCGTCGGAAAGCCCGTGCGCGACGAGATTGAGTGATTCGGTGGTGCCGGACGTGAAGACCAGTTCGTGCGCAGGGCCGGCGCCGATGAAGCGGCCCAGCCCGGCTCGCGCCTGCTCGTACGCGTCGGTGGCGCGTTGGCTCAGTGTGTGCACGCCGCGGTGGATGTTGGCGCGGCTCGTGGCCTCGAACTCGCGCATCGCCTCGATCACCGCAAGCGGCATGTGGGTGGTGGCCGCGTTGTCCAGGTAGGCCAGCGGGGCATCGTTGACTTGCTGCGCCAGGCCGGGAAACACGCCCGGCAGCGTCGTCCTTTCCAGCAGATCACCCATGGCGATGCTCCTTGCGTTCGGGTGCGAGATGGGCAGCGATGGCGCTCGACAGCTGCGCGCCGAGACCGTACGTCTCCAGCGCGCCGGTGTCGCCCAGCGCGCGGGTGAACACGGCAGCCGCCATGCCCTCGACGATCATGGCCTTGGCATCGACCTCGCCGATGCCGCGCTGGCGCGCATGGAACAGCGCGTCTTCCGGCAGCGCGCCCCAGGTTGCGCCGTGCGCGGCCTGCACCTGGTCGTGATGGATTTCCAGGTGCGGCCGCAGCACCAGCCGCGGCTGGCCCCGCATGGGCACACCGGCCAGGCGCTGGCGGGTGTGCGCCTCGTCGGACCCCGGGGCGATGGTGGTGTGCGCGTTGGCGACGAGCCGGGCCGTCCCGCTGCCGAGCGCCAGCACGTCGATGCCGCTGCCGGTATCACGGGCGCCGTGGTGCACCAGCACCTGCTGGTCGATGCAGGTCTCGGCCGCCAGCAGGACGCTTCCCAGGTTCACCTGCGCGTCCGGGTGATCGAGCTGCAGCACGCTGCGCTGCAGGTGGTAGCCGCTGCCACCCGCCAGTAGCGCCTGCTGGTAGCGCGCCCCCTGCCCGAGGCGGACGTGCACATGGTGCGCGAGCCGGTCCTCCACGCCGGGCATGGCCACGCGCACGTGACGCAGCGAGGCGCGCTCGCCGGCCATCACATGCACCTGCAGGTTCTGCACGATGGCGCCTCGCGGACCGGCGTCGCCGGCGTCGTGGGTTTCCAGCAGCGTGCAGCGTGCCCCCGGCAGCAGCTCGATGACGAGCAACGGTGCTTCGACCGGGTCGCCCGGCCGCCGCTGCACGCGCAGGACAAGTTCGCGGCTGTCGGGCGCGGGCCGCACGGTCAGCCGCAAGCCCTGGCGCAGCAGCGCGCGATGCGCCCAGGCGAACGGCGCGGCGGCGTCGTCGCCCGGAAGGGGCAGGTCCGCCAGCAGCTCGTGGCGCTGGGCCGGATGGGCCGCGTCCAGCCAACGCGCGTCGACGCAGCCGGATGCGGCCGGCGCCAGCGCCTCCAGCTCCCAGCCGCTGCGCTGCGGCGTGGCCTCGATCGGGTACGCGCCGGCCTCACCCAGCCACAGCGCGGCATCGGGCGGCGGCAGGTGACGGAAGGCCTCCGCGGTGCGGGGGATCCAGCCGTGCACCGCGAGGTGGCTGCGAGCGGCCAAGGCATCGGCGCGGGCGTGGTTCATCGTCAGGCCTCCACCGCTTCGGCCGCGCGGACGAAGCCGGTGCGCGCAATTTCGCGGGCCAGCGACAAGTCGCCCTGCTCGGCGATGCGGCCCTGGTCGAGCCGCATCACGGTATCCGGCTCGAGCGATTCGATCAGCTGCAGGTAGTGCGAGACCACCAGGAACGACGTGCCTTGCGCACGCAGGCTACGCACGAGTTCGACGACGGCGCGCAGGCCGTCCACGTCCATGCCCGAGTCGATCTCGTCGAGGATCGCCAGCTTCGGGCGCAGCAGCGACAGCTGCAGCAGCTCGTTGCGCTTGCGCTCGCCGCCGGAGAAACCGTCGTTCACGGGCCGGCTCAGCATCGCCTCGGGCAGGCCGAGCTGCGTTGCCGCGGAGCGCGCCTCACCGAGGAAGTCGAAGGCGTCCAGCGGCGTCTCGCCGCGCGCCTCGCGCACGGCGTTGACGGCGGTGCGGATGAACAGGTTGTTCTTGACGCCCGCGATATCGGGCGGCGCCTGGAACGAGAGGAACAGGCCGGCGCGGGCGCGCTCCTCGACGTTCATGGCCAGCAGGTCGCGCCCGTCCAGGCGGGCCTGCCCGCCGGTGACGCGGTAGCGCGGATGCCCGGCCAGCGCCAGGCCGAGCGTGCTCTTGCCGCTGCCGTTGGCGCCCATCAGCACGGCCACGCTGCCATGCGCGATCTCCATGGAGACCGAGCCGAGCACATGGCGCTCGCCGACTTCGACGGCCAGGTTCCGGCACGGACAGCAGGGGTTCAGTGGTTTTCATCGTCATTCCTTTTCTTCTTCCTCAGCCCACGGCGCCTTCCAGCGACACGGCCAGCAGCGCCTTCGCCTCCAGGGCGAACTCCATCGGCAACTCCTCCAGCACCGCCTGGCAGAAGCCGCCGACGATCAGGCTCGTCGCCTCGTCGGGCGCGATGCCGCGCTGCCGGCAATAGAACAGGCGCTCTTCCGAGATCCGGGTGGTGGTCGCTTCGTGCTCGACGACCGCGTCGTCGCGCGCCGCCTCGACATACGGGAACGTGTGGGCGCCGCAGTTCGGGCCGATCAGCAGCGAATCGCATTGCGTGTGGTTGCGCGCGCCCGCCGCCGTCGGCGCCATCTTCACCAGGCCGCGGTAGCTGTTGTGCGCATGGCCGGCGCTGATGCCCTTGGAGACGATGCGGCTGGTCGTGTTGCGCCCGAGGTGGATCATCTTGGTGCCGGTGTCCGCCTGCTGGAAGTGGTTCGACACGGCGATGGAGTGGAATTCGCCGTTCGATTCGTCCCCGCGCAACACGACGCTCGGGTACTTCCACGTGATCGCCGAGCCCGTCTCGATCTGCGTCCAGGCGATGCGCGAGCGCTTGCCGGCGGCGAGGCCGCGCTTGGTCACGAAGTTGTAGATGCCGCCGCGGCCGTTTTCGTCGCCCGGGTACCAGTTCTGCACCGTGGAGTACTTGATCGACGCGTCGTCGTGCGCGACGAGCTCCACCACGGCGGCGTGCAGCTGGTGCTCGTCGCGCTGGGGCGCCGTGCAGCCTTCCAGGTAACTCACGTGGCTGCCCGCTTCGGCGATGATCAGCGTGCGCTCGAACTGCCCGGTGTTGCGTGCATTGATGCGGAAGTAGGACGACAGCTCCATCGGGCAACGCACGCCCGCCGGGATGTAGACGAACGAGCCGTCGGAGAAGACGGCGGAGTTCAGCGCCGCGTAGAAGTTGTCGCCCGGCGGCACCACGGTGCCGAGATAGCGCTCGATCAGCTCGGGGTGGTGCTCGACCGCGTGCGAGAACGAGCAGAAGATGACCCCGACCCTGGCGAGCTGCTCGCGGAAGGTCGTGCCCACCGAGACGCTGTCGAACACCGCATCGACGGCCACGCCGGCCAGGCGGGCGCGTTCGTGCAGCGGCACATTGAGCTTCTCGTAGGTTTCCAGCAGCTTCGGGTCGACGTCGGCCAGGCTCTTGGGCCCGTCCTTCAGCGACTTGGGCGCCGAGTAGTAGGACAGCGCCTGGAAGTCGATCGGCTCCATGCGCAGCTGTGCCCAGTCGGGAGGCGCCATCGCCAGCCAGCGCTGGAAGGCGGCCAGGCGCCAGCGCAGCAGGAAGTCGGGCTCCCGCTTCTTGCGCGAGATCGCGCGGACCGTCGCCTCGTCGAGCCCCGGCGGCAGCGCGTCGGACTCCACGTCCGTGACGAACCCGTGACGGTAGGACTGGTCGAGCGCCCGCGCGAGGGGCTCCTGTTGTTCGGTGTAGGCCATGTGGACGTGCAATGAGCTAATAGATGCATCATAGATGAATCATTAACCCCGCGCGCCATAGCCGCAACGGCGGCGCGGGTTTAGCTTGCCGTGAGGAGTTCGGCGCGCGTCAGTGCGCAGCCTCGTCGTCGATGGCCTTCTGCACCGCCCGGTAGAACGCCTCGCGCGCCTCGCTGGCGGCGCGGGTCGCGCGCGCCGCCGGCCCAGTTGGCGTTGGAGGCGATCACGATCTTGCGCTTCGGGTCGATGAAGATGCCCTGGCCGAAGATGCCGCGGGCGGTGAAGCTGCCGTCGGCGTAGGTCCACCACTGGTAGCCGTAGCCGCGGCCCGGCTGGCCGATGCCGGTGCGCTCGGTGGTGGCCTCGGCCAGCCAGCCGTCCGGCACGATGCTTTGGCCGTTGACCCGGGCGCCGTCCGAGGATGAACAGCCCGAAGCGCGCGAAGTCGCGCGTCGCGGCCTGGATGCAGCAGCCGCTGATCTCCTGCCCGGTCTTGCTGAGGATCCAGGTGGCCTGCTGTTCCATGCCGGCCGGCACCCAGATCTTTTCCGACAGGTAGGCCGCCAGCGGCTTCTTCGTCGCCTGGCTGACGAGGATGCCGACCAGGTTGGTTTCGCCGGTGCTGTAGTGCCAGCGCGTGCCGGGCGGCACCTCGCGCGGCAGGCGGCGCAGGTAGCTCACGAGCGCATCGACGCCGTCCTCGGGCTTGTGGTTGTTGAACTGCGCCACGTCCGAGTTCGGGTCGGCGTAGTCCTCGTTCCAGCGCACGCCCGAGGTCATCGTCAGCAGCTGGCGGATGCTGACGTCGTCGTAGGCCGAGCCCTTCATCTGCGGGATGTAGTCGCTGACCTTGTCGTCCATGCTGCGGATGTGGCCGTCGCGGATGGCCGCGCCCACCAGGGTGGAGGTGATCGACTTGGCCACCGAGAAGCTGGTCCAGCGCCCGCTGCTGTCGAAGCCCAGGCCGTAGCGCTCCAGCCGCAGCTTGCCGTCGTGCACGACCAGCAGCGCCGCGCTGCGCTGGCCGGCCATGTAGGCGTCGACGTCCAGCGGCAGCTTCAGCGGCGGCCCCGGCGGCAGCGGCATCGGCGTGCCGCCGGCCGGCACGACGCGCCACTTGGCCAGCACGGGCAGCCGGTCGAGCGCGCGAAAGGCCGCGTCGCGCTGCGGCTGGCTCCAGAACAGCAGGTCGCGGTTGGTGGGCAGCGTCGCCAGCAGCCCGCGCGTTTCCTTGTCGAGGCTGAACCAGCCGGCGGCGCCGGCGACGGCGAGGGCAGCGAGCAGCCCCACGGCGATTTTCTTGACTTTCAACGCGGCACTCCTTGGAGATGACGATTAGACCGGATTGGACACCATGCGGCCAGGCGCGGGCGCCAGGCATGCGCCGTATGATCAGGGCAGCGCGTGCCAACCAGCGCCCGAACCATGGACAGCTCCACACCACCGATCGTCGAATTGCGCCACGTGACCTTCGGGTACGGGGAGCGCGTCATCCTGCACGACGTGTCCCTCAGCGTCCCGCAGGGGAAGATCACGGCGCTGATCGGGCCGATGGGCGCGGGCAAGACCACCATGCTGCGCGTGATCGGCGGCCAGAACCGGGCGCAGTCCGGCGAAGTGCTCTTCGAAGGCCAGGACGTGACCCGCATGGACGCGAAGCAGCTCCATGCGATGCGGCGCCGCATGGGCATGATGTTCCAGTTCGGCGCGCTCTTCGCCGACATCAGCGTCTTTGAGAATGTGGCGTTTCCGCTGCGCGAACACACCGACCTGCCGGAAGCCCTGATCCGCGACATCGTGCTCATGAAGCTCCACGCCGTGGGCTTGCGCGGCGCGCGGGACCTGATGCCCAGCTCGCTGTCCGGCGGCATGACCCGGCGCGTCGCGCTGGCGCGGGCCATTGCCCTGGACCCGGACCTGACCCTTTACGACGAGCCTTTCTCCGGCCTCGACCCCATCTCGCTTCACACGGTGGCGCGGCTGATTCGCCAGCTCAACGACTCCATGGGGTTGACCAGTCTTTTCGTGTCGCACGAAATCGAGGAAACCTTCGACATCGCGGACCACGTGATCCTGCTGGCCGACGGCAAGGTGATGGCCGAAGGCTCGCCCGGAGAGATCCGCGGCAGCACCGACGAACTGGTGCACCAGTACGTGAATTCGCTTCCCGAGGGGCCGGTGGGTTTCCACTATCCGCGAGTGCCCGATCGAGCAGGAGCTGGGCCTTGCCGTCGCGCCGGCCCGGGTGCGCGGGGACTGACGCGGGCTAGCCCGTCCGCCGGGCGCGCCCATGGATTGCTGCGACGAGCAGTGCCGAGGCGGCAAGATAAACCAGCGCGGCGGAGCAGGCGCGCGTCATGTTCCCCGCCGGGAGCGCGCCGTAGAACACCAGCCCGATCAAGGCCACGCCGAGCGCATTTCCGACCTGTTGAATGGTGGACAACACGCCCGAGCCTGTCCCGGCATGGTGGAAGGGCAACCCGGCCAGGACCGCCGACGACAGCGGAGCCATCACCATGCCCAACCCCGCACCCTGCAATAGCAGCACGGGCAACCCCCAGGCCAGTTCCCGCGGGCCGGCCGCATGGGACACGACGAACCATTGAAGCGCATGACCCAGCGCGAGGAGCAGCGCGCCGCGGGCGATAGGCGCGCCATCCAGCGCGTTCGCGAGCCGCGGCGCTGCCAGCGAGGTGGCAAGAAAGCCCAGCGCGAGTACCGTGAAAACCATCCCGGAGGCAAGCGGCGACAGTCCCAACCCCTGCTGCAGGTAGAGGGCGAGCACGAAGTACAGCGAAGCATTGCCGCAATAGAAGGCGAGTGCCGTGAGCAGGCCGGCGGCGAAGCGCCCGTCCCGCAGCAGGGCCCAGGGCACCAGCGGATCGCGGCCCTGCCTGTCGAGACGCCGCAGGTGCAGGGCGAAGGCGCACAGGAGTGCGAGAGACGAGCCCAGCATCCATCCCGCCCAGCCGGGCCAACCCGCCCGCGGCCCTTCGACCAGAGGCCACACCAACGAGACGGCCGCTCCCGCTGCGAGCAGTGCGCCGAACACGTCGAGGCGCCGGCCCGTGCGCGCCAGTGCGTCGTGCGGCAATCCTCGGGCAGCCAGCAGCAGCGCGAGGGTGCCGATCGGGACGTTGATCAGGAAGCAGGTGCGCCAGCCAAGGCCGGCCAGGTCCAAGGCGATCAGGACGCCGCCCACCAACTGACCCAGCGTGGCAGCGAGTCCCAAGGTCAATCCGTAGGCGGCGAAGGCCTTGGCGCGGGCTGCGCCGGTGTAGGTGACCGACAGGATCGCAAGCACCTGGGGCTGCAGGAGTGCGCCGGCGACGCCTTGCACCACGCGAGCGGCCACCAGCGTCGCGCCTGTCGTCGCAAATCCGCAGGCGGCAGAAGCCAGGCCAAACAGCAGCATTCCCAGCATGAACATGCGTTTGCGGCCGAACATGTCGCCCAGACGCCCGCCAGTGATGAGCCCCGCCGCGTTGGCCAGTCCGTAGCCGGCAACGACCCACTGCAGGACGCTCGGTGGCGCGAGCAGCTGCTGCTCGATGGACGGCAGCGCAACGTTCACGATGAAGAAGTCCAGCACCACCATGAAGGTGCCGCTGAGCATCACGAAGAGCGGAAGCCGCGGCGTGCGAGCGGCGCGTGATGCGCCGATTGCCGCATTGGTGGTGAGCAGTGTTTCGGCCATGCGAGTCATCCTCGTCGCGCCGCGGCATGCCGGCAATGACGTGGGAGGTCATGGACAGGGTGAACTGGCATCAGGTGGCGATGCGCCTGGCCCGGCCCGTTAAGGTCAAGGAACCGTGAGCGGCAGGCGCGGACGGGCCGATCATTGAGGACGGTCAAGGAACTGACGACGCCGGAACCCATAATTGCCTTGTGATGTCCTTGCCGGCCATCGCTCCTCCTGCGCACTTCAATCGATGACTGCCGCCGAGCTCCTTGCCTTGATAGCCGGCGCGCTGCTGCTGCAGTTGGCGGTGGGGATAGCCTGGACGGTGCTGCGACATCGCTCACGGTCGGCCAGGCTTGTGCCGGCCGCCCCGGTGGCGACGAGCGTCAAGTCCGATGCGGCGTGGGCGGGGTGGCGAGAGTTTGGGGTCTCGCAGCGTGCATTCGAGGACGCGGCACAGTCGCAGTGCTCTTTCTACCTGCAGCCGGTGGACGGCCTGCCCCTGCCGACATTCAAGCCGGGCCAGTTCCTGACCTTCGCCCTGGAGGTCGCGCCGCGCACTTTGGACGGGCCGGCAAGCTCGCGCGCGATCACGCGCTGCTACTCCCTGTCGGATCGACCCGATCCCGCGCACTACCGGGTGACGATCAAACGCGTGCGCGCGCCGGCGGATCATCCTGAATTCCCGCCGGGCCTGTCGTCCAGCCACTTCCATGATCATGTGCGGGTCGGTGACATCCTGCGCGTGAAGGCCCCTGCCGGCCATTTCTTCATCGATCCCGAATCGAACTTGCCCGCGGTGCTGATCGCCGGCGGCATCGGCATCACGCCGATGATGAGCATGCTGCGCTGGTGCATAGCCCAGCAGCCGCAGCGGGTAGTTCACCTCTACTACGGGCTGCGCAACAGCCGCGAGCATGCCTTCTTGCCGCAGCTCGAGGACATCGCGGCGTCGCACCCGGCAGCTGCACCTGAACATTGTCTACAGCCGTCCCAGCGCGTCCGATCTCCAGGGCCGCGACTACCAGCACGCAGGGCATGTGGACGTCGAACTGCTGCGGCGCACGCTCCCGCACGGACGCCACCAGTTCTATGTCTGCGGGCCTTGCGCGATGATGGAGACACTCGTGCCGGCGCTGGCGGCGTGGGGCGTGCCGGTCGACGACATCCGCTACGAGGCTTTCGGTCCGGCGTCCGTCAAGCTGCCTGGCGCCGGCGGAGCCGGTGTGCCCACCGCCGCCGGCGTCGAAGTGGGATTCCAGCGATCGGGGCGGACCCTGACCTGGGACGGCAAGGATGCATCGCTGCTCGATTTTGCGGAGCGGCACGGCATCGAGGTCGACTCCGGCTGCCGCTCGGGCGGCTGCGGGAGTTGCGAGACCCGCTTGCTCGAGGGCTCAGTGAACTACGAACACGCCCCGGACCACGACGTCGCCCCAGGCCATTGCCTGCTGTGCGTGGCGCGGCCGTCCTCACCACTGGTGCTGGAGGCCTGATGCCGCTGCCCGCCCGACTCCTGCGTCGCGAGGTGCTGCCCTTCCTGGCGAGCTTTGCCGCGCTGGTACTCGTCGCACTGGCCATCGACGGCCTGCTGCATCTCTTCGACCTGCTGTGGGTCGGCCGCTGGCTGGGCATTCCCGGCACGCTGTTGATCATCGGGTTCACCACGGCCTATTCGCTGCGAAAGCGCAAGGTGATCCAGCGCGGGCACCCGGCCACGCTGCTACGCTGGCATGAGGCGCTGGCGTGGCTCGGGTCGCTGCTGGTCCTGGTGCACGCGGGCGTTCATTTCAACGCCATCCTCGGCTGGCTCGCCGTAGGGGCCATGCTCATCAACGTGGGCAGCGGGCTGACCGGCAAGTTCCTCATGGACCGCGCGCGCCGTCGCATGGAAGAGGCCCGGCAACGCATGCGTGAGCGCGGTCTCACCGACGAGGAACTGGAGGACCGCCTGTATTGGGACAGCCTGACGTTCGACGCGGTCAAGCAGTGGCGTGTGGTGCACTTTCCGATCACGCTGGCCTTCGCCGTTCTGGCGACAGCGCACATCGTGGCGATCTTCATGTTCTGGGGCTGGAAGTGAAAAAGCGCCCGGTCCTGCTGATCGTCATCGCGCTCAACCTCCTCGTGCTGGTGGCGCTTGCCTTCGCCTACCCCCACCTCATGGTGAGCCCGGGGCCGCTGGTCAAGGGACATGCCGAACTTGCCACCGACTGCTTTGCCTGTCATGCCGCCTGGCGTGGCGCCTCGCCGGGGCGATGCATCCAGTGTCACGCCGTCGCGGATGTCGGCCTGAGGACCACGAAGGGCGTCCCCATTGCCGCCGGCACCATCAAGGGCTCGTTCCACCAGGCGCTGATCGAGCAGGACTGCATGGCCTGCCACAGTGACCATCAGGGACCCAAGCTCACCAAGCGCAGCCGCAAGCCGTTCTCCCATGTGCTGCTGAAGGAGGCGGTGCGGGACCGCTGCTCGTCATGCCATGCGGCGCCCAGGGACACCGTGCACCGCGACCTCAGGATCGAATGCGGGCAATGCCACCAGGGCAAGGCCTGGCAGCCGGCGCACTTCGATCACGCCCTCCTGGCCCAGGCCGCGCTCGATCGATGCGAGAGCTGCCACAGCGCGCCGACCGACCGGCTGCATCGCCAGATCCAGGGGAGCTGCAAGGCCTGCCACAAGACCGACGCCTGGAGACCGGCGACCTTCGACCACAACAAGTATTTCGTGCTCGACCGTGACCATGAAGCCCCCTGTGAGACCTGCCACAAGAACAGCGACTACAGCCGGTACACGTGCTACGGATGCCATGAGCACTCGCAGGCGAAAGTGCGGGCGGAGCATGTCGAGGAAGGCATCCAGAACTTCGAGAACTGCGTGGAATGCCATCGCGACCCACGCGTCGAGCCCGGGAAGGGTGGTGAAGGAGAGCGGGGCGAACGAAAGAGAGACTGAGTTCCTTGCTGTGCCTTCTTGCAGCCCTGGCTACCTTGCCGGAAGCGGCGGGCGGTTCTTGCGGTACGAGTTCTTCACCGCGATCTTGCCGTCCCGGAAGGTGAACAGGTCGCATCCGTTGACCTCCACCCGGGCACCGTCCGCCCGCGTGCCGGTGAATGTCCACTCGGACACCCCACGGTCGCCGCAGACGAAGTGGCGGGCGGAAAGCCACTGCGCATCGGGATAGTTCTGCCAGACATCGGTGAACCCGGCCCGGACGGCCTCCGCGCCCACGTACGAAGTCCCGCAGGCGTCAGGCCCGGCGGACGCTTCGAACACGCAGTCCTCCGTCATGAAGCTCATGAGTGCCTCGGCATCGTGTGCGTTCCAGGCATCGGCGAAGGCTTGCAGGCAGGCAACGGTGACAGTCATGTCTTACCCCCGGTGAGAGCGATGGCGCCATCATCGCCCGGATTGCTGCCGCAGACATGCTTCCCGGCGTCGAAGCCGGCAGGAAACATTCGTAAACTGCGGTTTTGCGATCGGCTCACATGCTTCCCAAACCGGATCCGGATGCGACAACCAGCCAGGCCCCCGAGCTGTTGCGCCGCCTGCTTCGCGCCAAGGACCGGATGGACGCCGCCTCGCACGAGGAATGGCCCGTGGAGCGGCTGGCGCGCGTGAGCGGCGTGTCCGATGCCCACTTCGCGCGGTCGTTCAAGCAGGCCTTCGGCGTCCCGCCGCACCGGTACCTCCTCACGCGGCGCATCGAGCGGGCGACGGCGCTGCTGCGCGACACCGACCTGTCCATCACCGAGATCGCCTTCGCCACGGGCTGGGAGAGCCTGGGCACGTTCGGCCGCACCTTCCGCGACATCACCGGCGAGAGCCCGAGCGCGGTCCGCGCGCGCGCCAGGGCCGCGGCGCACGAGCTCGGCCGCGTGCCCGCCTGCGTCCTGGGCGCCGCGCACCGGCCCGACCTCACGACAGCAGTTTCGGAGAAGCGCCGCCGCATGGCGGGCGGTAAAAACGGGACCCAACAAAAGGAGATCCCATGAGCCAAGGTATCGAAGTGGTCGGTCTGTACGTGCGAGACCAGGATGAAGCGCTCGCGTTCTATGTGGAGAAGCTCGGCTTTCGCGTCCACACGGACGTGCGCAACGGCGACTACCGTTGGCTGACGGTGCAGCACCCGGAGCAGCCGCTGTTCCAGCTCGGCCTGTTCACGCCGGGGCCGCCGGTGCTCGACGAGGCGACGGCGCAGGCGCTGCGCGCGATCGTGGCCAAAGGCGCGATGCCGCCGCTCGTGCTGGCCGTGGACGACTGCCGCGCGGCCTACGACCGGATGCTCGCGCTGGGCGTGGAGTTCACGCAGGAGCCCGTCGACCGCTACGGCAACGTGGACGCCGGCTTTCGCGATCCGTCCGGCAACGGGTGGAAGATGATCCAGGCGGGCCGTCACCCGGGGAAGTCCCAATGAGCTCGAACGACTGGGTGCGGCAGCTCCACCGCTGGCTGTCCATTGCGTTTTCGGTCGCCGTCATCGCCAACCTCCTCGTCCTGGGACGGGGGGAGATCGCCGTCTGGGTGGGCCTGGCGACGCTGCTGCCGTTCGCCCTGTTGCTGTTCACCGGCCTGTACCTGTTCGCGCTGCCGCATGTCACCAAGTGGCGCCGCGGGCCGAACACGGCCTGAAAGGGCCGCCGGGCGGAGGGGATGCGACAGCGGCGGGCGCCGGCGCGAACCGCCGGCGGCCACCGTGAGGGGCGCTTACTGCGCCAGGATGAACTGCACCAGGGTCTTGACCACGCCCGGATCCTTGACGGCCTTGTGCTCTTCCTGGGTTCCGTCGTCCATCTTGACCTTGGGACCGGTGGTGAGGAACGTCGTCAGCTTGGCTTCGGCGTCGGCCTTGCCCTTCATGTCGGCGGCGACCTTCTTGAAGGCCGGGCCTTTCTTGGTCTTGTCGACCGAGTGGCACTTGGTGCAGCCGTTGTCTTTCAGCGCCTTGTTGGCGGCATCGGCATCGACAGCGGCGCCGGCGGCCATCGAGAAGGCGAACATCGCAGCGGCGGCGAGGATGGAGGCGGTCTTCATTGAGAACTCCTGGGAAAAACTGGGTGCTTGTTGATGAAACGGGGCAGATGGGCGTCGGGTTGACTCCGAGGTGTGTCGCGTGTGTTGCCAGTGGTGAAGGAACATGCAGTCAGTGTGCTCGTCCGTTCATGAACGAATGCTGAACGGGCGTCGCGACTGCCTTCGGGCAGAAGTAGACGTGAAACACTGCTGCCGGCCCGTCGTTCGGGTGCCAATTCGCCCGCCCAAAGTGTCAACGCCCGAAGCGGGGTGTCAGGCGGCGTCGTCCTGGCGACCGGCGCCTTGTGCACTGGCCACGTGGGTGACCCGATCTTCAATGGCCCCCATGAGCAGTTTGAACGCCTCGTTACATTGAGCTCGGGCCGCCTTGAGGCGATCCAGCATGTCCTGCGGCAGCGTCGCCGACTCGCGAGACTGCTCTTCCAGCATGCTGAAGAGTCGCCGCTCCTCCTCTTGAAGCACGGTGAGATTCAGCTCCCAGCGGACCTGGGCGGCCTTGAGTTGGGCTTTGGATCGAGTCATGGTGGAAATCATACGCTTCGCGCTCTTGTTCGCCACGGGGGAGTTCAAGGGCTTGGGCCTCGCGGGTACGGGGCCCAGCGCTGGTGACCAGCGACCGGATCATCTTCCTGGCCGACGGCGCTTTACGTCCGGGACACACGCGGTCGCTAAAGTTTGTGCGCCCGTGGAGACCGATCAGTGCCGCCCTCCACCGCGCATTGCAGGACCCTTCATATGAACGCCCCAAAACTTTTCTCCGTCGTATTCCTCGCGCTGCTCCTTGGCGCTTGCGGGGGCGGAGGCGGTGGCACCAAGGACATCGCGCAGTTGAATGCCAACACCCCGCCGGTCGCGAGCGCCGTTGCGCCCCAGAGCGCGAGCATCAATACCATCGTGACGCTGGATGGCAGCCTGAGCTCGGACGCGAACGGCGATGTCCTTGGCTATGCCTGGACCCTCACGGACAAGCCCGCCGGGAGCAACGTGGCGCTCGCCAACCCTACCCTTGCGAAGGCCGGTTTCGTCCCCGATGTGGCCGGCACCTATACCGCGATGCTGGTCGTCAATGATGGCAAGCCCAACGGCACCGGTTCTGCGACGGTCAGCATCACGGCAACGGCAGTCAATGTGGTGGGCCCCGGCCAGTTCATCGACGCCGTTCTGCTGAAGACGATCACGGCCGCCGAGGTCACTGCTGCGCTCGCAAACGCCGGTGAGGCAGCGTTTCTCGCCACTCCCGTCTATTCAGTGCAGGCCTGGCGCCTGACATATCTCACCGTGGATGAAGAGGGCCGGCAGACCGTGGCCTCCGGGCTGGTTGGCATTCCGCAGAAGCCCGCCAATGCGCTCAGCCCGGTCCTGAGCTATCAACACGCCACCATCAAGACGCAGGCCGGTGCACCCAGCAGCCTGACCCATCTTGGAGACCCGCCGGTGGTGCTGGCATCGCTGGGCTACATCGTGGAGGCGGCTGACTACGTCGGTTACGGCGTATCGGCGGGGACGCCCCACCCTTACTTGATGTCTGCTCCGTCCGCATCGGCAGTGATCGACTTCCTGACTGCGGCGAAGTATTGGCGGCAAACGCAGCATGTGCCTGACAACAAGCAGCTCTTCTTGACAGGCTACTCGGAGGGCGGCTATGTGACGGTGGCTGCCCATCGGGCGCTGCAAGCCGGCACGTCGACGCATCGCAGCGACCTTGTCCGTGTCCTTGCGGGCGCCGGTCCGTACGACGTCGGAGCGACCCTGGACCAGCTGCTCGAGATCATGCGCCATGACTATTTTCCGCTGGGCTACTTGCTCGACCCCGGCTTCCTGCGTTTCCTGGGCGATACGGATCGGCGCCATGCGCGCGACCTGCTGATGGCGCTGCTGGTGGGCGATGCCGATGCCGATGCCGTCATCTCGCCGACGGTGATCGACTATTTCCTGGCCGACAACCGGGCGGCCATCGACACCTTGAGCAGTGTGTCCGACTGGGCTCCGCAGGTTCCGCTGGATCTGTTCCACGGCCGTGACGACCTCACCGTTCCCTACCTGAGCGCGACAAATACGTTGCAGTCCATGCAAGCGCGGGGCGCCGGCCATCTGGTCACGCTGACGGACTGCGTCGCCCAGCCGGCCGGTCACTCGCAATGCGTGCTGCCCTACTGGCGGTTCGTGCTCGATCGGTTCGGAAGGGAGGCGAAGGATCTTTGATTCGACCGGCGCCGGCCAGCTCGCGTCAGGGGGAGCCGGATCCGCTGCGCCAAGGTCAGTAGCGCGCATCTCCAGGCTTTGGATCCTTCGGCCAATCTTTCGCCTTCCCGACGAAATCGGGACGCGGCTGGTGGCTGAAATACTCGGCCACGTCCACCGACTCCTGGTCGGACAGCCCGCCTTGGCCCAGCGGAAACTTCTCGTGCAGACCAATGGGCATGTTGCGCTTCACGAACGCCGCCGCGGTGTACGTGCGGGCCATGCCCGCCCCGATGTTGAACGACTGCTCGCCCCACAGCGGCGGGTAGATGACACGTCCATCCGCCAGCACCAGCCCCTCGCCCTGAAGGCCGTGGCAGGCCGCGCATTGCGACCCATACACCTTGCGCCCGCTCTCCGCGTCTGGCTTGATCGCCGTGTCGATCTTCCCGACGCCTCGTCCGGCAACCTTGTCTTGCGGCCTGGTTTCGCCTTTCATCCAGTCGAAATAGGCCACCATCGCCTTCATGTCGGCCGATTCCGCAGGGATCGGCTTGCCGTTCATGGAGCGCAGGAAGCAACCGTTGATGCGATCCGCGAGCGTGATGACGTCGCCCGGCCCGCGGCGCGTAGCTGGGGAAGAAAGCCGAGACGCCGACGAAAGGCGAGCCGTCCGCCACAGTCCCGGCGTTCAGGTGGCAGCTCGTGCAATTCAGCTGGTTGCCGACGTTCTGCGGCAGCAAGGCCCGGGTCTCCAGGTGCAATCGCGCGCCCCGCACCAGCTGCTGCGAATTGGCTTGCAGCAGCATCTTCGCCAGGCGCGGCGTCTCGAAGGGCGAAGAATCCACCTTCGGATCGAGCTGGGTGCGCAGCTTTTTCACCTGGGAAGCGCCCAGCGGCGCGGTGTCATTGCCCCAAATCTCGCGTACGAAGCTGAGGATTTCGGCCAGTTCCTGATCGGACAACCGGCTGAACGCGGGCATGGTGTAGACCCGGGGGTATGCAGCCGTTTCCGCCGTCTTCCATCCCGTCAGGACGATGTGAATGAGGGTTGCCGGATTGGTGGACGCGACCGACGCGTTGCCGGCAAGCCCCGGGAATATCCCTTTCACGCCGGATCCATCCTGTCGATGGCAATCGACGCAGAACTGGACGTAGCCCAGGCCGCCCGGCGTGGTGAACAGGCTGGCGGGAATGATGGCCGGTGCGCCTTCGATCGGCACCGATGGCATGGGAACTTCCTTCTCGCCCGGCGGCAGCGACTTCAGGTACGTGGCGATGGCCATGAGATCTCCATCGCTGAAGTGCTGCGTGCTGTTGTGGATGACCTCGACCATGCTGCCCGCAACGCTGCCGAAGCGGTTCTGCCCGGTCTTGAGCATCTGGACGGTGTCGGCCACCGTCCAGAGGTTGCGCAGGCTGGGCGCCCGCCACGCATCCACCGTTTCGCCGGCCAGATAGAACTTGCCTGGCGAGCCGTCGTGGGACATGGCCTTTTCCTGGAAGCCGATGCCGCGCGGCGTGTGGCAGGCCCCGCAATGTCCCAGCCCCTGGACCAGGTAAGCGCCGCGGTTCCACGCATTGTCGCGGGCTGCGTCGGGCTGGAAAGGAACGTCTTTGATGAAAGCCCAGTTCCAGAGCGTCAGACCCCAGCGCATGTTGAACGGCCAGGACATCTCCGATGGCTTGTTGGGCCGGTCGGCCGGGGCCAGCCCGTGCATGAGATACCCGTACAGCGCCCGCATGTCGTCCGGGGTCATCTTGGCGTAAGACGGGTAAGGCATCGCCGAATACAGGTTGTGTCCATCGGCGGCAACGCCCTTGCGCATGGCGCGATCGAACTGCTCGAAAGAGTAGTTGCCTATTCCGGTCCGGCGGTCCGGCGTGATGTTGGTCGAATAGAGCACCCCGAAAGGCGTCTGAAGCGCGAGCCCCCCGGCCATTGTTGTTCCGGTCGTTGAGGTGTGGCACGCGATGCAGTCCCCCAGCTGGGCCACATACGCTCCGCGCCTGATGAGCTCGGCGGGGCCCTGCACTTCGCCCGGCATCAACCCCGCGGAAGGCGGGGCAGGCGCTTGCGACTGCGCTGAGTGGCTGAAAAGCATCACGGCGCCGAACAATGGAATTGCGAGAAGGTGGGCGAAGGCCATGGAGACTCCCGGACAGCTGACGCGCTGCCGGCCCTGCCATGCAAATGCTGTGTCGTCGGCTCGCGTCTTTGCTGAAAGACTAGTTCGCCCCGTTCGAAGAACGTTGATGTACCGCAAGACATGGGCGAGCGAACGCAGAAGCGTTTCGCCAGGCAAGTCCTGTGGCGTGCAAGGATGAGCGCCCGCTTGTCGATGCCCGCTTTGGATCGAACGCGACATCTCCCCCAAAGCTGCGTCTCAGCCCCAGCCCGCCAGCGCCGCCCTTGTCTCTTCCCACAGCTCGCGCAGCTTGTCCGCGCGCTTGGCCGCGTCGTCGGGCATGCCCTCCTTCGACGCCGCCTCCAGTGCATCGGCGTGCAGCTGGATGGCCTTGGCGCCGACGTTGCTCGCGCCGCCCTTGAGCGCGTGCGCCGCGCGCGACAGCGCGCCGGCATCGCGCGCGGCCACCGCGTCGGCGATCGCCTGGATGCGCGGCGGCGTGTCGCTCATGAAGAGGGCGATCACCTCGCGCGTCATGCTGAGGTCGGCGTCGTCGAACTCCTTGAATTCCTCCAGCCGCGCGAAATCCATCAGCGGCGCCTCGGGCGCCGGCGCATGCACCGGGACGGATGGCGTGCGGTGGCGCGCCTGCCCTTGCGCGACCCAGCGCTCCAGCGCCTGCGCCAGGGCCGCGACATGCAGCGGCTTGGTCAGGTAATCGTCCATGCCGGCTTCCTCACAGCGCAGGCGGTCCTCGGCCGAAGCCGCCGCGGTGAGGGCGATGATGGGCGGCGATTGCGCGCCCAGCGCCGCCTGGATCTGGCGCGTGGCCTGCAGGCCGTCGACCTCGGGCATGTTCACGTCCATCAGGATCGCGCCGATGCGCTGGCCGCCGGCGGCGGCGCGGGCCACCGCTTCCACCGCCTCGCGGCCGTCGGTGGCCGTGAGGATGTCGTAGCCCAGCTTGAGCAGCATGGCGCACGCCACCTTGAGGTTGACGGCGTTGTCGTCGGCGACCAGCACCGTGACGTGCTTGCGCGTGTCGGCCGCAACACCGCCGGTGCGCCCGCCATCCGCGCCCTGCGGCGAGAGGCAGCGCACCAGCGTCTCGAACAGCTGGTTCTGGCGCGCGGGCTTGAGCAGGCGCGCGTTGAAAAGCTGCGCACTCTCGTCGGCGGCGGGCATGAAACCCGAGCTCAGCAGCACGATGGGGACCTCCTTGCACGGCGCCCGCGACTTGACCGCGCGCGCGAACGCCACGCCATCCATTTCGGGCATGTGCATGTCGGTGATGACGATGTCCGGCGCCCGGGCCGCGCTGTCCAGCCAGGCCAGGCCCTGCGCGCCGGAATCGGCGCTCGCGACCTCCATGGCCCACAGCTGCAGCTGGCGCGTGAGGACGCGCACATTCGTGGCGTGGTCGTCCACCACCAGCACCCGCTTGCCGCCCAGCAGCCCGGCGTCGGCGATGCCCAGGCTCGGCGCCAGCACCGTGGCCGGCGCCGCCACGGTGAACCAGAAGGTCGAGCCCTTGCCCTGCTCGCTTTCCACGCCCAGCTCGCCGCCCATCAGCTCCACCAGGCGCTTGCAGATCGCCAGCCCCAGGCCGGTGCCGCCGTACTTGCGGGTGGTGGACGCGTCGACCTGCGTGAACGCCTCGAACAGCGAGCCGACGCGCTCGGGCGGGATGCCGATGCCGCTGTCGGTCACGCGGAATTCCAGCACGCAGTTGCCATGGCCGTCGTCGGCACGGAGCTGGCGCGCGTGCACGGCCACTTCGCCGGAGGGCGTGAATTTCACCGCGTTGTTGACCAGGTTGATCAGCACCTGGCGCAGCCGGGTCACGTCGCCCTTGATCGCGGCGGGCACGGCGTTCGGCTCGCCGTCCTCGGGCACGTCGATGATCAGCTCCAGCCCCTTCTCCCGGGCCCGCGGCGCGGCGATGTCGCAGGCTTCCTCGACGGCGCCGCGCACGCTCACCGGCTCGATCTCCAGCTCCAGCTTGCCCGACTCGATCTTGGAGAAGTCCAGCACGTCGTTGATCACCGCCAGCAGCTGGTCGCTGGACAGGCGGATGGTCTGCAGGTAGTCGCGCTGCTCGGCGTCCAGCGGCGTCTCGGCCAGCAGCGTGCTCATGCCGACCACGCCGTTGAGCGGCGTGCGGATCTCGTGGCTCATGGTCGCGAGGAAGGCCGCCTTGGCGCGCGCCGCCGCCGAGCGCCTCCTCGCGCGAGGCGGCCAGCTCCGCGGTGCGGCGCTCGACCCGGGCTTCCAGCGTCTCGTTGGCCTCCTGCAGCGCCCGTGCGTCGGCCGCCACCTGCTCGCGGTAGGCGGCCAGCTGCTGCGCGCTGTCGTGCAGCACCTGCGACAGGCGGTGCACTTCGTGGATGCGCGTGCGGTTCTCGATCACCGGCACCTCGCCGCGGCCCAGCTGCTCGGCGGCGGTGGACAGGCGGCGCAGGCGCCGCCCGATGCCCTTGGCGATGAAGAAGGCGATCGCCGTGCCCAGCAGGATCAGCAGCACCATCGCGGCGAAGGACACCTTGAACGCGCGGTTGATGTCGGCGGTGAAATCGCTCTCCGGCGCGGCCACCACCAGCGTCCAGCGCAGGCCCAGCGCCTCGCCGAACGGCCGCTGCACCATCAGCAGCGAATCGCCCGCCATCGGCAGGCGCTGCAGGGCCTTGTCGGTGGCGACGGTGTCCTCGCCGCGCCGCGCCCACAGCCCCTGCAGCGCCGCGAAGCCGGCGCGGATCACCGGGTTGATGCTGTCCTGCGGGCCGGTGCGCTGGAACTGCCCGGGCGAGCCGGTGAAGAGCGGCGTCGCCGGCCGAGCTGGCGACCAGCAGGCCCTTTTCGTCGACGACGAAGGCCGCGCCGCGCGAGCTGATGCGCTGGGTGCGCAGCACGTCGGCGAGGTCCTGCAGGTACAGGTCGGCGCTGAACACGCCGGCCGCGCCGCCGTCGGCGTCGTACACCGGCTGCGACAGGCTCACCATCAGCTGCCGGCGCACGGCCGACACCTGCACCGGCGTGAAGACGCGGCCCTTGGCCGACAGGGCGCCGGCATACCAGGGGGTGGAGCGCGGCTCGAAATTGCGGATCTCCGAATCCAGGGGCCGCGCGCGATCGCCGGGGAAGCGCGCCTGGTAGAAGACGCGGCCCAGGCCGTCGGGCTTGCGGATGCCGATCCTGGCGCCGTCGGCCGTCCTTTCCAGGCCGAGGTACTCCCCGCGCAGGTTGCCGAAATGCACCGCCGGCACGGCGGGCGACTGGCGGGCCAGCGCGAAGGCCATGGCCTCGAACTGCGCCGGGTTGCGCAGCCAGCTGCGCGCGCGCTCCAGCTCGGCGCCGGACAGCCGCTCGGGGAACAGGCCGTCCAGCACCTCATGCACCTGCTGCACATGGGCCTCGGTGCCGACCTGCACCAGCGCGGCCACTTGGGTCAGGATCTTGCCGGCGAGGTCTTCCACCGCCTGCGTGCTGGCGCGCGCCATCAGCCACAGCACCAGCAGCGCCGGCACGGTCGCCAGCAGCACCAGGCTGGCCGTCAGGATGCGGCGCAGCGAGAACATCCTCATGGGCGTGCGCGCTTCACAGGGCCAGGCCGACGAGTTCCACCGCGTCCATCGGCAGGCTGCGGCCGGGCAGGTCGACCATGGCGCGCGCGCCGGTCTTCACGGCGCCGGTGATCGGGCGCAGCGCGGCCACGCTGGCGATGATGTGCCAGCCGAGCGTGCGGCCCTGCTTTTGCAGCAACATGGTCGCGCTCACGGCGTCCCCCACCGGGAGGGTCTGCGCGGGCCCGCCGTGCAGCGGGTCCTGCAGCACCGTCAGTGCCACCGGCCCGGTGTGCACGGCCACGTTCACTTCGAACGGCGGCAGCTTGCGCCCGGGTAGCGCGCCTGAAGGTACTCGCGGATGCCGCGGGTGGACTCGACCAGCCCGAGCGCCGCCCGCACGGCGCGCAGGCCGTGGTTGACGGTCTGGGTGTCGCTGTCGGCGGCGAACACCGCGAGCAGGCCTTCGCCGACGAAGCGCATGTGGCGCGCGCCGAAGAGGTGGATGGTGTCGTTGGCGCTGCCGTAGAACTTCTTGACCAGCTCCGCCAGCTCGTCGGAATCCAGCCGCTCGGCCACCGAGGCGTAGTTGGGGATGTCGACGAACAGCACGGTGGCGCTGGGCAGGCGCTGGTCGCCGTCGCCGCCGTCGCCGCCCGGCCAGCGCTCGCTCAACTCGGCGGCCAGCCGCTCCTCGTACAGCTTGGCCAGCTGGTGGCGCTGCTCCACCAGCGCGCGTTGCACGGCGGCGTCCACGGCCAGGGCCTGCAGGTTGGCCTGCACCGACCGCTTGTTCAGCTGGGCGGCGACCGGCCTCGCGCAATTCGGCCGGGCGAAAGGGCTTGGTGATGTAGTCGTCGGCGCCGGTGGTCATGCCGATGCGCATGTGGGCGCGCTCCTGCAGCGACGTGAGCAGGATCACCGGGATGGAAGCGTTGGCGGCGTCGGCGCGCAGCGCCGCCAGCATCTGGAACCCGTTCATGCCGGGCATCTGCACGTCGCTGATGATCAGGTCGGGGCGGCGCGGGCCGACCAGCTGCAGGCCCTGCACGCCGTCCTCCGCCGTCAACACGTCATGGCCGTCCTTCTTCAGGACGGAGGCGACGAGCATCCGGGTGCTGGCATCGTCCTCCATGACGATGATCAGGGCCATGGGTCAATCCTTCGTTGTCGCGGGGACCGGGCACAAATGCGCCCCGCCGTGGAAGGTCTATCTTACAAGCGGCGCAGCCGGAGCCGTGCCCGATTCCAGGAAATCGCAGGCCAGGTGCGCCAGTGCCCGCACGCCGATCAGCAGGCCGCGCTCGTCGGCGAAGAACTTCGGCGAATGGTTGGAAGAAGCCTTCCCCGGATCGATGCCCTCGGGCGTCACGCCGACGAAGAAGAACAGGCCCGGGATCACCCGCTGGAAGAAGGAAAAGTCCTCGGCGCCGGTGACCTTGGGCACCAGCTCCAGCCGGCCCTCGCCGGCCACGCGCTGCAGCGTCGGCACCATCGCTGCGGTGAGCGCCGGGTCGTTCACCGTGACCGGGTAGTTCTTGTTGATGCAGACGGTGCAGCCGGCGCGCGATCCGCGCGAGATGGCCTCGGCCAGCGTCGTCACCCGCTCGTGGATGTCGTCGCGCATGGCTTCGTCGAAGGCGCGGATGGTGCCGCGCATCTCGACCTCGTCGGGGATGATGTTCTCGCGCACGCCGCCGCGGATCATGCCCACGGTGACCACGGCGGGCTCCCGCGCGATGTCGATGCCGCGGCTGACCACGGTCTGCAGCCCCAGCACCACCTGCGCCGCCGTCACGATCGGGTCCACCCCCAGCCACGGCGCCGCGCCGTGGGTCTGCTTGCCGTGCACCGTGATCCTGAAACGGTCGGCGCTGGCCATGGTCGGTCCGGGCCGGTAGCCCACGATGCCGACCGGCAGCCGGGACGTCACGTGCAGGCCGAAGATGGCCTGCGGCAGCGGGTTTTCCAACGCGCCCTCGGCGATCATCATCTGGGCGCCGCCCTGTTCGCCCTCGGGGGCGCCTTCCTCGGCGGGCTGGAAGATGAACTTGACGGTGCCGCGCAACTGGCCGCGCAGGCCGGCCAGCACCTCGGCCACGCCCATCAGGATGGCCACGTGGCAGTCGTGGCCGCACGCGTGCATCACGCCGACCTCTTCGTTGTTCCACTGCGTGCGCACCTTCGAGGCGAAGGGCACGTCGACCTGTTCGGTGACTGGCAGGCCGTCCATGTCGGCGCGCAGCGCGACGGTGGGACCGGGCAGCGCGCCCTTGCAGGACCCCGACCACGCCGGTGTGCGCCACCTCCGTGCGCACCTCGTCCAGCCCCAGTTCGCGCAGGTGCGCGGCGACGATGGCGGAGGTGCGGAATTCCCGGTTGCCGAGTTCGGGGTGCTGGTGCAGGTCGCGCCGCCACGCGAGCACGCGGGCTTCGACGTCTTGCGCCGCGCGGTCGATGTCGTCGATCAGGGAACTGGGGGACACGTCGCGTGCGGACATCTGGGGTACTCCGGGTTCAGTGATCCCATTACACCCGGCGCCCCGCTGCCCGTCAACGCAGGCGCAGCGTGCGCCAGCCGCGCGCCTGCGCGATCGCGGCCAGGCGCGGATCGGGGTCCACGGCCACCGGCTCGTCCACCGCCTCCAGCAGCGGCAGGTCGTTGATCGAGTCGCTGTACGCGGTGCTGTGGAAGGCATCCAGGCTGCCCGCGCGCGTGGCCAGCCAGGCTTGCAGCCGCTCGACCTTGCCCGCGCGCATGTTGAGCGTGCCGCAGGAACGGCCGGTGAACACGCCTTCCAGCACTTCTGCCTCGGTCGCGAGCAGGTGCGCGATGCCGAAATGCAGCGCCGTCAGTTCGGTGATGAAGCGGTTGGTGGCGGTGGTCATGGCCACCAGGTCCCCGGCACCCAGGTGCGTGCGCACGAGTTCCAGCGCGCCCGCCGGGATGCGAGGCGCCACGCGCGTCGCCAGGAACTCCTGGCGCATCGCCTCCCAATGGGCGGGCGTGCCGCCGGCCAGCGTGCCGATGTAGAAATGGGCGAACTCCTGCGCGTCGACCGTGCCGGCCCGGTAGCGCGCCTCCATGTCGGCGTTGCGCCCGGCGAAGGCTTCGCGGCCGAGCAGCCCCTTGTCCATCAGGAAGTCGCACCACAGCACGTCGCTGTCGCCCGCGAGCAGCGTGTGGTCCAGGTCGAACAGCGTGAGGCGGGGCTTGCTCAAGCGGCTTCCCGGCGCGGCGTCAGCCGCCGGCGCGCAGGTGCCAGGCCCGCGGCCGCGTGAAGGTCTCGATGCCATAGGTCGACAGCGTGAGGCCGATGCCCGAGTCGCCGTAGCCGCTCCAGGGCAGGCGCGGGCTGACGCGGTCGCAGCAGTTCCAGTACAGGCTGCCGGCGTTGACGCGCGACAGCAATTTCTCCGCGCGCGCGCCGTCGGGCGTGTACACGCCGGCCGTGAGGCCGTAGCGCGTGTCGTTCATCAGCGCCACGGCTTCCTCGTCGCCGGCCACTTTCTGGATGCCGATGATGGGGCCGAAGCTCTCCTCCCGCATCAGCTCCATCCGGTGGTTGACGTTGCTGAGCACCGTGGCCGCATACCAGTTGCCCGGCCCCGGGAGGCGGTGGCCGCCGGTGTGCAGGGTCGCGCCCTTGGCTTTCGCATCGGCCACATGGGCGTCCAGCACGTCCAGCTGCGGCGCGCGCGTGATCGCGCCGATGTAGGTGTCCTCGCGCATCGGGTCGCCGGTCTTGAAGCCGTTCACCGTCTCGACGAAGGCGGCGACGAAGGCATCGTGGATCTTTTCGTGCACGTAGATGCGCTCGACCGAGCAGCAGCTCTGGCCGGTGTTGTACATCGCGCCGTCGGCCAGTGACTCGGCCGCAGCCTTGGGGTCGGCGTCGTCGCAGACATAGGTCGGGTCCTTGCCGCCCAGCTCCAGCTGCAGCTTCATCAGGCGCGGGCCGACGACCTGCGCGATGCGCGCGCCGGTGGCGTAGGAGCCGGTGAAGAAAACGCCGTCGATCTTCTGCTCCAGCAATGCGGCGCCCACCGGGCCGCCGCCCACCAGCGGGATGAAGACGTCCTGCGGCACGCCGGCCTCGTGCAGCAGCCGCGCGATCTCCAGGCCCGTCAGCGTGGCGTATTCGGACGGCTTGTACAGCACGGCGTTGCCGGTCAGCAGCGCCGGCACGATCACATTGCAGCCGACGAACCACGGGTAGTTCCAGGCCGAGATGTTGGCGACCACGCCCAGCGGCACATGCTCGATCCGCTCCTTCATGCCGCCTTCGTCCCAGACGGTTTCCGTGGCCGTGACCGGCTCGACCATGCCGACGAAGAAGTCGAGCCGGCCCAGCAGGCCGTTGAGCTCGTTGCGCGACATCCTGATGGGCTTGCCGGTTTCGCGCGTCATGATGCCGGCCAGCGATTCCAGGTCACGCACCACGCCCTCGCGGAAGCGGTCGATGCAGTCCTTGCGCTCGGCCAGCGGCCGCGCCTGCCAGGCCGGCTGCGCGGCACGGGCTTGCCGTGCCTTGGCCGCGACCGAGGCGGCATCGTCGGCGGGCACCTCGGCGATTCTTTGGCCGTTGGCGGGATTGTGGATGGCAAGGGTGTTCATGGGTTCTGCAGCTTCTTTCGGGCGGCCGCGGCTGCGGCAAGGAAGTCTTCCAGCAGGGCCGCGTCGTCGATGGTGTCGGAATCGCTCCGGTGAAACTCGGGGTGCCACTGCACGGCGGCAAGGTAAGGCAAGGTGCGGTCGCTGCGGCGGATCGCTTCGACGATGCCGTCCTCGTGGCTCAGGGCCTCGACCTCGAAGCCCGGCGCCAGGTCCTTGATGGCCTGGTGGTGGATGCTGTTGACCTTGGCCCGCCTGTCGCCGGGGTACAGCGCCGCCAGCCGCGAGCCCGGCGGGATCTCGACCCCGTGGAAGTTGTTGTCGTAGACCTGGGCATCGCGATGGCGCAGGGCTTTCGGCATCTGGGTCTCGATGTCCTGGTAGAGCGTGCCGCCGAACGCGACGTTCATCAGCTGCAGGCCGCGGCAGACGCCGAACACCGGCTTGCCGCGGCGCTCGAAGGCGGCGACCAGGTCGATCTCGTACTCGTCGCGGATCTTGTCGCCGGCCCAGCGCTCCTGCAGCGGCTTTTCGCCGTAGCTGAGCGGCGACACGTCGGCGCCGCCGTGCAGCACCAGGCCGTCGAGCCATTGCGCGTAGTGCTCCAGCGTCACGTCGCCGCGCTGGGTGGCGCCGGTCGGGCTGGGGATCATCACGGCCAGCGCGCCGGTGGACATGACCCAGTGGGCGATCGACTGCTCGACGTACTGCAGCGTCTTGCCGGTGAACAGCGGGCGCGCCGGGTCGGCGTGCATGAAGCAGGCCGAGATGCCGATCTTCAGGCGCTCCCCCGAGTCCATTACATCGCCTCCTCGAAGAGCCGCTGGAAGTCCGCCGCCGTGCAGGGCCGGGGATTGGTCTGGTGGCAGATGTCGGCGACCGCGATCTCCACCAGCCGCGGAATCTGCTCGCGCTTGACGCCATGCGCGGCCAGCTTGCCGGTGATGCCGACGCGCGGCTTGAGCGCGGCCGAGCCAGGGCACGAATTCATCGCCGCCGCCGGAGACCTTGCACACATGGGCCAGCTCGTCGAATTTCTCCGGCGCGGCCTCGTAGTTCCAGGCCAGCACCGTGTCGATCATCAGCGCGTTGGCCAGGCCGTGGTGCAGGTCGCACACGGCGCCCAGCGCATGGGCGCAGGAATGCACCGCGCCCAGGTCCTTCTGGAACGCGATCGCGCCCATCATCGAGGCCATCATCATGTCGCTGCGCGCCTGCAGGTTGCCGGGCTCGTGCACCGCCGTGACCAGCGCGCGCGCCGCGATGCGCGTGCCTTCCAGCGCGATGCCGTCGCACAGGGGGTGGTAGGCCGGCGACAGGTAGCTTTCGATGTTGTGCGTGAGCGCGTCCATGCCGGTGGCGGCCGTGACGTGGGCGGCAGGGCCAGGGTCAGCTCCGGGTCGGCGAACACGATCCTGGCGAGGATCTTCGGGCTGAAGATCACGCGCTTCAGGTGCGTGTCGTTTTCGCTCACCACCGACGAGCGGCCCACTTCCGAGCCGGTGCCCGAGGTCGTCGGCAGCGCGACGAAGTAGGGCAGCTGCCCGTCGATGGCGCGCACCTGCGGGTGGTCCCACGCGTACTCGAGGATGTCGCCCGGTGGGTGGCGGCGACGCCCACCACCTTGGCCACGTCCAGCGCGGCGCCGCCGCCGAAGCCGATCACGCAATCGGCGCGGTGGGCCTTGAAGGCCGCGCGCGCCTTCCATCACCTGGCTGCAGGTGGGATTGCCGAACACGCCCGCAAACACCGCGACGTCCAGGCCCGCGAGATGCGTCCTGAATTCGGCCAGCACCGGCAATTGCGCCAGCGCCTTGTCGGTGACGATCAGCGGGCGCTTCAGGCCCTGGCCCAGCAGGTGCTGCGCCACTTCCTTGCGCGCGCCGGGGCCGAAGCGGATGGCGGTGGGAAACGAGAATCCGGTGATGCTCATGATGGGGACAGTTCCAGGTACATGTGATTCTTGGCGTAGTAGCGGCCGTCGACCTTGATGGCGCGCGGCTCGACGCCGAAGGAGCGGAAGCCGCAGCGTTCATAAAGCTGGCGCGGCACGGCTGTTGCCCTCGGTGACGGTGAGCACCAGCAGTTCGAGGCCGCTGGCGCGGGCGTGCGCGAGCAGGGCATCGACCAGGGCTCGCCCGACGCCGCCGCCCGCGTGCTCGGGCGCGACGTACATGCCGACGAGGGTGGCCTTGTGGCGGCACTTGACGCGGGACTCCCGGTCCAGGCCGACATAGCCGCACAGCGCGCCATCGTTGAATGCACCCCAGAACGCGGCGTCGGCAGCCACCAGGCGCTTTTGCGTTTCCCCGGGGGGCTGCTGCTCCAGTTCCTCGAAGCTCGTGGTGAACGCTTCAGGGTGCTCACGGAACGCACGCAGCCGCAGCGCCCGGTAGGCGGACGCGTCGGCGGGAGTCAGCCTGCGGATATCCATGGGTTCAGATGATCTCGAAATAGCGCTTCAATTCCCAGTCGGTCACGCCGTCGAGCCACTGGCGCCACTCCCAGTCGCGGGTGGCGGCGAAATGTTCGACGAAGGTGTCGCCCAGGAAATCCCGCGCGATCTTCGAGTTGCTGAAGTTGCGGGTGGTTTCGATCAGGGTGCGCGGGGCGCGCGGAATGTTCTCCGCGCCCTGGTTGGTGCCGGTGATCGGCGGCGCGGTGAGCTTCAGGCCCTTCTCGACGCCGTACAGCCCGGCCGCGATCACCGCGGCCATCGCCAGGTAGGGATTGACGTCGGCGCCGGGGCAGCGCGTCTCCAGCCGGGTGGCCTTGGGGCTGCCGGCGATGACGCGGAAGCTCGCCGTGCGGTTGTCCATGCCCCAGGTCGGCTTGACCGGCGCCCAGAAGCCGTCGACCAGGCGCTTGTAGCTGTTGATGGTCGGCCAGAACATCGGCGCGAATTCCATCAGGCAGACCACCTGGCCGGCGAGGTAGCTCTCGAACAGCTTGCTCATCTTGCGCGGCGCCTTGCCATCGAAGAACAGGTTCGCCTTGCCGTCCGACAGGCTCTGGTGGATGTGGCCGCTGCAGCCCGGGTACTGCTGGCTCCACTTGGCCATGAAGCTGGGCATGATGCCGAAGCGCGAGCCGATCTCCTTGGCGCCGGTCTTGAACAGGATGGCGCGGTCGGCCTGCTCCAGCGCCTCGGAAAAGCCGATCGCGGCCTCGTACACGCCCGGGCCGGTTTCGGTGTGCAGGCCCTCGATCGGCACGTTGAAGGCCAGCATCTCGTCCATCAGCGCGTTGAAGAACTCGCGGTTCTCGTTCACGCGCAGCAGCGAATAGCCGAACATGCCGGGCGTCAGCGTCTCGGGCCCGACGCCCTTCTTGGCCGCCCAGCTCTGCGGCGTCTCGCGGAAGTTGAACCACTCGTATTCCATGCCGGTCATCACCTGGAAGCCGAGCTTGTCGCGCGCGCTGCAGCACGCGCTTGAGGGTCTGGCGCGGGCACACCGGGAAGGGGCTGCCGTCGGCATTGATGAATTCGCCGAGGAAGAAGTCCACGCCGCCGTCCCAGGGCACGTGGCGGTGGGTGTCCAGGTCCAGCCGGGCCAGCGCATCGGGAAAGCCGTGCTGCCAGCCGGTGACCTGCGTGTTGTCGTAACGTGATGTCGCCGCAGTCCCAGCCGAACACGACGTCGCAGAAGCCGAAGCCGCCCCCCGGTCCCTGGTCGGCCGCGCCCTCGAACTTGTCCTTGTGCAGGTACTTGCCGCGCAGGATGCCGTCGATGTCGCTGCACGCCACCTTGACCTTGGCGGCGCCGGACTTGCGGATCGCCGCGAGGGCGGGGTGAACTTTGCGTTGCCATGTTGTTCCTTGTTTCTCGGCTCGAGCGCTTTCAGATCGCAGGCTCGCCCGAAGCGATGCCCATGTCCTCCAGCGCGAGCGCCACGGCCTGCACGGCCTGCTCCATCTCGTTGGGGCCGATCGCGCCGATACAGCCTACGCGAAAAGTTTCGACCTGTGTGAGCTTGCCCGGATACAGGATGAAACCGCGCTCGCGGGCGAACGCGTAGAAGGTCTTGAAGTCGTAGCGCGAGTCGCCCGGCGCGTGGAAGGTGACGATGATCGGCGCCTGCACGGCCGGGTCGAGGAAGGGCATGAAGCCCAGCCGCGACATGCCGTGGATCAGCGTCTGGTAGTTCTGCGTGTAGCGCGCCAGCCGGGCGGGCTGGCCGCCTTCGGCCTCGAACTGCGCGATGGCCTCGGCCAGCGCCACCACCACATGGGTCGGCGGCGTGAAGCGCCACTGGCCGGTCTTCTCCATGTAGGCGTACTGGTCGTGCAGGTCCATCGCCAGCGACTGGCTGCTGCCCGGCGCAGCCTTCCAGGACGGCCTTGCGGATGAACACGAAGCCCATGCCGGGCACGCCTTCCAGGCACTTGCCGCTGGCGGCGATCAGCGCGTCGAAGCGCGTTTCGCGCGCGTCGATCGGCAGCGCGCCGAACGAGCTCATGGCGTCCACGATCAGGCCCTTGCCGTGCGTCTCGCAGACGTCGGCGACGGCTTGCAGCGGGTTCCAGCACGCCGGCGCCGGTCTCGCAATGGATCAGGATGACGTGGGTGATGGTGCTGTCGGCGGCGAGCTTTTCGGCCAGCGCGGCCGGCGACACCTGCGCCGCCTCGTCGAAGGCCATCACCGTGCAGGTGCGGCCCATCAGCGTCGTGAGGCGGGCGGCGCGCTTGCAGTAGGCGCCGTTGTCCAGCACCAGCACATGGCCGTCGCGCGGCACCAGCGTGGCGACCGCCGCTTCGACGCTGAAGGTGCCGCTGCCCTGCAGCGGCACGACCACGTGCGTGTCCTCGCCGCGGATGATCTTCAGCAGGCTGCGGCGCACGCGCGCCGTCACCTCGTTGAAGTCGCTGTCCCAGGAGCCCCAGTCGCGCAGCATCGCGAGCTTGGTGCGCAGCGTGGTCGTCAGCGGCCCGGGGGTGAGGAGGATCCTGTCTCTGTCCATTGTTGCGGCTTCCTATCTCGATGTGATTCGCCAGGCCTGGGTGCGGCGGTTGACCCACCACGCCAGCGCCATGAACAGCAGCGTCGCCATCGCCGAGACGCCGCGCCGATCAGCACCGCCATGGCGGCGGCCGCGCCGATCTCGCCGGCCTCGTCCAGGTTCAGGATGGCGATCGACGCCACCTTGGTCTCCGGCGAATACAGGAACACCACGGCCGAGATCGTCGTCATGGCGTTGATGAAGAAGTAGCGCGCGATGTCCACCAGCGCCGGCGTGCAGATCGGCAGCGTGACGCGCCAGAAGGTCTTGAAGAACGGCACCTTCAGCGAGGCGCTCACGGCCTCGAATTCGCCGTCGAGCGACTTGAGCGCCGTGACCGCGGTCAGGTGGCCGGTGGTGTAGAAGTGGACGATGGTGCACAGCGTGAGCAGCGTCACGGTGTGGTACAGGCCGTTGAGCGGATTGTTGGGCTCGTTGAAGAAGAAGATGTAGCCCAGGCCCAGCACCAGGCCCGGCACCGCCATCGGCAGCATGGACAGCAGCTTGACCAGGCTGCGCAGGCCGTCCATGCCCTTGGTCTTTTCCAGCAGGTAGGCGCCGCAGAACACCAGGGCCGTGCCGAACACCGCCGTGCCCGCCGCCATCTTCAGGCTGTTGACGAAGGCGACGCTGACTTCGGCGTCCACCAGCCCCAGCGCGTAGTGGCGCAGGCTGGGCGTGAGGTTGTAGGGCCAGAAGCTGGCGAACGACGCGAAGATCGGCCATGCCCAGCATCGCCAGCACCAGGAAGGCGATGAGCGAGCAGTACAGCGTCATCGCCGCGTCGTAGCTGGGCGCGCGCTTGGGCGCGTACGGCACGGCGCGGGCGGTGAGCATCGCGGTCTGCCGGCGGCTGACGTAGCCGTCCACGCCGAAGGTCAGCAGCGCCGGCGCCAGCAGCAGGATGGCGACCACGGCGCCCTTGGAGAAGTCCTGCTGGCCGATCACCAGCTTGAACACGTCGGTGGCCAGCACGTTGAAGCTGCCGCCGATCACCTTGGGAATGCCGAAGTCGGTGATGACCAGCGTGAAGGTGACCAGCGCCGCCGAGATCAGCCCGTACTTGGCGCCCGGCAGCGTGATGGTGAAGAACTTGCGCGCGGCGCTGGTGCCCATCGCGTCGGCCGCCTCGTACAGGCGCGCATCGGACAGGCTGAGCGCCGTCACCAGGATCATCAGCGCGTGCGGGAACACGGCGAAGCACTCGGCCACCACGATGCCCGGCGCGCCGTAGATCTCGGCGATGCCGACGCCCGTCATCCAGGTCTTGAGCACGCCCTGGTTGCCGAACCAGTAGATCAGCGAGATGGCCGACAGCAGCGAGGGCGCGAGCAGCGGGATCAGCGTGATGCCGCGGAACAGGGGCTTGAGCGGCATGCACGAGCGCGCCAGCGCGTAGGCGAAGCCGAAGGCCAGCGGCACGGCGACGGCCGTGACCAGGGCCGAGACCCACAGGCTGTTCCACAGGCTGTTCAGCAGCGACGGCGTCTTGGCGTATTCGATGAAGTTGCGCAGGCCCGACGAATTCGTCCTGCCTGCCCTGCACGGCCTGCATCAGGATGGTGAGCAGGGGCAGCGCCAGGAAGGCCACCAGCGCCAGCGCCACCACCACCAACGCCAGGTGCGCGACGCGGTCGGTCCAGTGCGCCGACTGCCTGACCGGCGCAGCATGGGGGGCCGACAGGACGGCCGCCATGCATCAGAACACCTTGATGCGCTCGGGCAGCAGCTTCAGCTTCAGCGGCGAGCCGACCTGCAGCGACTGCTCGGACAGGAAGTTGAGCGACAGGTACACGGTGAGCCTGTGCGCGTCGAGCGCGGGCGAGGCCACGCGCACATGGCAGTAGGAGCCGAGGAATTCGATCTTCTCGATGCTGGCGTCGAACACATGCGGGTCGCCCTCGGCGATCGGCCGCGCCAGCACGTCCTCGGGCCGCAGGTAGACACGCGCCTCGCGGTCGGCGCCTTCGCAGGGAATGCACAGGCCCCGAAGCGCAACTCGCCGCCGGCCACCCGGGCCGGCAGCACATTGACCTTGCCGACGAAGTCGGCGACGAAGGGCGAAGCCGGCTCGCGGTAGACGTCCAGCGGCGTGCCCACCTGCTCGATCACGCCGTGGTTCATCACCACGATGCGGTCGGCGACCGACAGCGCCTCTTCCTGGTCGTGCGTGACCATGATGGTGGTGACGCCCACTTTCTGCTGCAGGGCGCGGATTTCCTGGCGCAGCCGCACCCGCTCCAGCGCGTCGAGCGCGGACAGCGGCTCGTCCAGCAGCAGCAGGCCGGGCGAGGTGGCCAGCGCGCGCGCCAGCGCGATGCGCTGCTGCTGGCCGCCGGACAGCTGCGCCGGGTACTTGCTCCTCGCTGCCGGGCAGGCCGACCAGCTTGAGCAGTTCGTCGACGCGCTGGCGGATCTCGGCGCGCGGCGTCTTGCGGTTGACCAGCCCGTAGGCCACGTTGTCGGCCACGCTGAGGTTGGGGAACAGCGCATAGCTCTGGAACACGATGCCGTAGTCGCGCTGCGCCGGCGGCAACCGCGACATGTCGCGGGCGCCGCCGGCCGGCCTGCCAGACTTCGCCGGAGGTCTGCACCTCCAGCCCGGCGATGATGCGCAGCAGCGTGGTCTTGCCGCAGCCCGAAGGCCCGAGGAAGCAGACGAACTCGCCCTGCCGGATGCCCAGGTCGATGTCTTGCAGGGCGGTGAAGGCGCCGAACTCCTTGCGGATGTGGCGAAGCTCCAGAGAGAGCTGTTGCGTCACCCTCGCCTGCCCCCTTCGCCGTTCACTTCTTCGCTCGCTCTTGCCGTTGTAGCGCTTCGTCCACTCGGCCAGGATGCGCTCGCGGTTGTCGGCCGCCCACTTGAAGTCCATCTTCACCAGGCGCGCCTCGTAGTCCTTGGGCACGTTGGCCAGCGGCGGCGCGACGCCGGGCTGCGCGGTGATCGCGAAGTTCTTGCCGTACAGCAGCATCGCGTCCTTGCTCGACGCCCAGTCGGCGAGCTTCTTGGCCGCGTCCAGCTTCTTGGTGCCCTTGTGGATGGCGAAGGCTTCCAGGTCCCAGCCCAGGCCTTCCTTGGGGAAGACCAGGTCGATCGGCGCGCCCTTGGCCTTGTTGGTGTTGCCGCGGTACTCGAACGAGATGCCCACCACGAACTCGCCGGCTGCGGCCATGTTGCAGGGCTTGGAGCCCGAGTGCGTGTACTGCGCGATGTTCTCGTGCAGGCCGTCCATGTACTTCCAGCCGCCGCCCTTGCCCTTGTCGTCGCCGAACAGGGTGAGCCAGGCCGTCACGTCGAAGTAGCCGGTGCCGCTGGACGCCGGGTTGGGCATGACGATCTGGCCCTTGTAGACCGGCTTGGTCAGGTCCTTCCAGCTCTCGGGCTTGGGGATGTTCCTCTTCTGCGCTTCGACGGTGTTGAAGCAGACGGTGGCGCCCCACACGTCCATGCCGAACCAGGCCGGCGGGTTCTTCTTGTCGCGGTACTGGCTCATGATCGCGTCGAGGTTCAGCGGCGCGTAGGGCATGAGCATGCCGTTGCTGTCGAGCAGCGCGAGGCTGGATGCGGCCACGCCCATCACCACGTCGGCCTGCGGGTTGGCCTTTTCGGCCAGCAGCTTGGCGGTGATGACGCCGGTGGAGTCGCGCACCCACTTGATCTCGATGTCCGGGTAGGCCTTGTTGAAGCCCTCCTGGTAGGCCTTGATCTGGTCGGTCTCCAGCGCGGTGTAGACCAGCAGCTGGGTTTTCTGGGCGAAGGCCCCGGCCGAGAAGGCCGCGAGGCCGGCGAGCACGAGGGACTGGATGGCGATCGATGGACGCATGGGGACTCCTCAAGGGCAAAAGGTAAGCGATGCTGCGGACCACGGGTGACGGCGCGATGACACTCGACTGCTTCCCCCTCATCGCACGCGCCTTCGGATTCATTTGACGCCGGCCCTCGAGATGTGTCAATTGTTTTTTGCAGATTGTTGACAATCCGCGCGATGCTGCTCTAATGGCGGGCATGAATGCGGTGCTCCACCCCACCATCGCGCTGCTGCAGAGCAGCTCGCTCACCACCGTGGTGCAGCAGGAGATCGAGCGCGCGATCCTGCAGGGCGAGTACGCGCCGGGCAGCAAGCTGATCGAGGCCACGCTCGCGCACACCATGGGCGTGTCGCGCGGCCCGGTGCGCGAGGCCTTCCGCATGCTCGAGGAGGCCGGCCTGGTGCGCAACGAAAAGAACCGCGGCGTGTTCGTGCGCGACATCCCGATCGACGAAGCGGTGGAGATCTTCGACCTGCGCGCGGCCATGGACGAACTGGTGGGCCGCAAGCTGGCCACGGACATCACGCCGGCCCAGCTGAAGGAAATCAAGGGCCTGGTCGACGCGATGGAAAAGGCCGTGAAGGCCGAGGACGCGCACAAGCTACCACCTGCTCAACCTCACGTTCCACGACCGGCTGGTCGAGATGGCCGGCAACAGCAAGCTCACGGCCATCTACCGCAAGCTGATCAAGGAGCTGTCGCTGTTCCGCCGCCTGAACCTGGCCGACGGCTGGCTGCTGCCGATTTCCGCCAGCGAGCACCGCCAGATCGTCAAGGCCATCGCCACCGGCGACCCCGAAGCCGCCGGCAAGGCGATGTTCGACCACGTGATGGACAGCAAGGAGCGCACCATCGAAAACGACCTGCGCCGGCAGGAGCGCGCCCGCGAGCGCGCGGGCGCCGGGAAGAACACGAGGGCGGGCCGTGCTGAACGTCAATGACCGCAGCTACCGGCTGCCGGCGCAGCCCACGGTGGTGGTCTGCGTCGACGGCTGCGAGCCCGACTACCTGGCCCAGGCGGTGGCCACCGGCCACATGCCGTGGCTCAAGCGCACGCTGGCGCAGGGCACGGGGCTGGTCGCCGACTGCGTCGTGCCCAGCTTCACCAACCCGAACAACCTGTCGATCGTGACCGGCGTGCCGCCGAGCGTGCACGGCATCTGCGGCAACTACCTGTTCGACACGGCCAGCGGCACCGAGGTCATGATGAACGACCCGAAGTGGCTGCGCGCGCCGACGCTGCTGGCGGCGCTGGCCGATGCCGGCCAGACGGTGGCCGTGGTCACCGCCAAGGACAAGCTGCGCCGGCTGCTCGGCCACGGCATGGAAGGCATCTGCTTTTCGTCGGAGAAGTCCGATGAAGCCACGCTCAGCGAGAACGGCATCGACGACGTGCCGCAGCTGGTCGGGCATGCAGGTGCCCAGCGTCTACAGCGCCGAGCTGTCGGAGTTCGTGTTCGCCGCCGGCGTGAAGCTGATGCAGCACGCGCCGCCCCGACGTGATGTACCTGTCGACCACCGACTACGTCCAGCACAAGCACGCGCCCGGCACGCCCGGCGCCAACGCCTTCTACGCGATGATGGACGGCTACCTGGCGCGGCTCGACGAGATGGGCTGCGTGATCGCGCTCACGGCCGACCACGGCATGAACGCCAAGGTCGCGCTGGACGGCACGCCCGACGTCATCTACCTGCAGGACTGGTGCGACGCGCGGCTCGGCGCCGGCCGGGCGCGCGTCATCCTGCCGATCACCGACCCCTATGTCGTGCACCACGGCGCGCTGGGCTCGTTCGCCACGGTCTACCTGCCGGCCGGCGTGGCGGCGGGCGCCATCGTGGGCGCGCTGCAGCGGCACCGCGGCATGGAGGTCGTGCTCACCCGCGAGGATGCGGCGCGGCGCTTCGAGCTGCCGCCCGACCGCATCGGCGACATCGTCTGCGTGTCCGAACGCTTCACCGTCATCGGCACCTCGGCCAGCCGGCACGACCTGTCGGGCCTGGATGCGCCGCTGCGCTCGCACGGCGGCATCAGCGAGCAGCGCGTGCCGCTGATCGTCAACCGCAAGCTGCCGGGCCTGGACACCAGCCGGCGGCTGCGCAACTTCGACGCGTTCGACCTGGCCCTCAATTACGCGCAGTGATGGACGCCGCCGCCACCTTCATCCGCGACCACCAGCTCGATGCGATGCGCATCGCAGGAAAGAAGATCGGCGCCGGCCGCGACCGCGCGATCGAGGTGTTCAACCCCTTCACCGCGCAGCGGATCGGCACGGTGCCCAAGGCCACCCTGGAGGAAGTGCGGCAGGCCTTCGAGGCGGCGCACGCCTTCCGGCCCGCCGCTCACCCGCTACGAGCGCGCGGCCATCCTGAACCAGGCGGCGGCGCTCGTGCGCGAGCGGCTCGACGACATCGCCAGGCTGATCACCGCCGAGTCGGGCCTGTGCCTGAAGGATTCGGTGTACGAAGCCGGCCGCGTCAGCGACGTGCTGCTGTTCGGCGCCAACGAAGTGCTCAAGGACGACGGCCAGATCTTCAGCTGCGACCTGACGCCGCACGGCAAGAAGCGGCGCGTGTACACGCAGCGCTCGCCGCTGCTGGGCGTGATCACCGCGATCACGCCCTTCAACCACCCGATGAACCAGGTGGCGCACAAGGTCGTGCCCGCCATCGCCACCAACAACCGGATGGTGCTCAAGCCCTCCGAGAAGGTGCCGTTCTCCGCGATCTTCTTCGCCGACATCCTGTACGAGGCCGGGCTGCCGCCGGAGATGCTCAGCGTGGTGACCGGCGATCCGCGCGAGATCGCCGACGAGCTGATCACCCATGAGCGCGCCGACCTCGTCACCTTCACCGGCGGCGTGGCGATCGGCAAGTACATCGCGGGCCGGGCCGGCTATCGCCGCGTGGTGCTGGAGCTGGGCGGCAACGACCCGATCATCGTGATGGAGGACGCCGACATCGACGAGGCCTCGACGCTCGCGGTGCAGGGCTCCTACAAGAATTCCGGCCAGCGCTGCACGGCCGTCAAGCGCCTGCTGGTGCACGACTCGGTGGCGGCGCGCTTCACCGAGCAGGTCGTCGCCAAGACGCTGGCGTGGCGGCATGGCGACCCGATGGATGCGGGCAACGACATGGGCACGGTGATCGACGAGGCGGCCGCCCGCCTGTTCGAGTCGCGTGTGAACGAAGCCGTGGCGCAGGGTGCGCGCGTGCTGGCGGGCCACCGTCGCAGCGGCGCCCTGTACGCGCCGACGGTGGTCGACGGCGTGCGGCCGGAGATGACGCTGGTGCGGGAAGAGACCTTCGGCCCGGTGTCGCCCATCATCCGCTTCAAGGACATCGACGAGGCGATCGCGATCGCCAACGGCACGGCCTACGGCCTGTCGAGTTCGGTCTGCACCAACCGCCTCGACTACATCACCCGCTTCGTCAACGAACTGCAGGTGGGCAGCGTCAATGTGCGCGAAGTGCCCGGCTACCGGCTCGAGCTCACGCCCTTCGGCGGCATCAAGGATTCGGGCCTGGGCTACAAGGAGGGGGTGCAGGAGGCGATGAAGAGTTTCACCAACCTCAAGACCTACTCGCTCCCTTGGGAGTGAGTGCCAAGGACATCACTGCCATGGCCCTGACCTTCGGCGACATCGGACAGCTCTTTGCGCAGCGCGGCGGCGAGCGCTATGCCGGGGAAGCGGTGACCCAGCTCGAGCACGCCCTGCAATGCGCGCAACTGGCTGAAATCGACGGGGCCGGCGATGACCTCGTGACCGCGGCGCTGCTGCACGACCTGGGCCACCTGCTGCACGACCTGGGCGAGACGCCCAGCCTGCAGGGCGTGGACGACCTGCACCAGTACCGCGCCCTGCCCTTCCTGCGGGGCCTTTTCGGTGACGCGGTGATCGCCCCCATCGGGCTGCATGTCGACGCCAAGCGTTACCTGTGCGCCGTCCGGCCCGGCTACTTCGCCGCGCTGTCCGACGACTCCAAGCGTTCGCTCGCCCTGCAAGGCGGCATCTTCAACGAGGGCCAGGCCGAGGCCTTCATCGCCCAGCGCGGCGCGCCGGAGGCGGTGCGGCTGCGCACCTGGGACGACCAGGCCAAGACCGCCGGCCTGGCGACGCCGCCGCTGTCGCATTTCCTGGAGCGGGCGCGCCGCTGTGCCCGGGCGGCCGGCACTCAGGCGGCGGCATGACGCTGACCTGGCCGGTGGTCGCGGCCGTGCTCTTCGGGGCGTTGCTGCACGCCAGCTGGAACGCCCTGGTCAAGTCCAGCAGCGACAAGGCGCTGGACACCGCCGTGATCCACCTGGTGGGTTCGGTGCTGGCCTTGCCGCTGGCCTTGATCGTCGGCTGGCCGCCGGCCACCGCCTGGCCTTTCATCCTCGCCTCCGTGGTCATCCACATCGCCTATTACATCGCGCTCACCGGGGCCTACAAGCACGGCGACCTGGGCCTGACCTACCCGCTGATGCGCGGCACCGCGCCGCTGCTGGTGGCGCTGTCGGCCGCCACGATGCTGGGCGAAACGCTCTCGCCGCTGGCGTGGGCCGGCGTGCTGGGCGTGAGCTGCGGCGTGCTGGCGCTGGGCCTGTCGCGCCACGCGCTGGACTCGCCGCGCGCGGTCGGCTTTGCGCTCGCCAATGCCGTCGTCATCGCCGTCTACACCGTGGTCGACGGGCTGGGCGTGCGCGCCAGCGGCAATGCGTTGCAGTACGTGGTCGCGCTGTTCGTGTTCGATGGCTGGCCGTTCGCCTTCCTGGTGTTCATGCGCCGCGGCGGCGCGGTGGCGTGGCCGTATGCGCGGGCGCGCGCGCCGGTCGCCGCGCTGGCCGCGGCCGCCTCGCTCGGCTCCTACGGCATCGCCCTGTGGGCCATGACGCGAGCGCCGATTGCCACCGTGGCGGCGCTGCGCGAGACCTCGGTGCTGTTCGCCGCGCTGCTGGGCGCCTGGTTCCTCAAGGAGGCCTTCAACCTGCGCCGCGCGGCCGGCACGGCGGCCATCGTCGCCGGCGTGATGGCGCTGCGCATGGGGTGATGACGCCCATGACACTTCCAACACAAGCCCAGATCGTCATCGTCGGCGGCGGCATCGTGGGCTGCTCGGTCGCCTACCACCTCGCCCGGCTGGGCAGGACCGACGTCCTGCTGCTGGAGCAAGGCCAGCTCACCAGCGGCACCACCTGGCACGCGGCCGGCCTGGTCGGCCAGATGCGGCCCAACCGCAACATGACGCAGATGAGCCGGTACGGCATCGAGCTGTACGCGTCGCTGGAGGCGGAGACCGGCCTGGCCACCGGCTGGAAGCAATGCGGCAGCGTCAACGTGGCGCGCACGCCCGAACGCATGAAGGTGCTGCGCAAGCAGCTGGCGATGGCGCGCAGCTTCGGCGTCGAATGCCATGAGATCTCGCCGGCCGAGGCCGGCGAGCGCTTCCCGGTCATGCGCACCGACGACCTGCAGGGCGCGCTGTGGCTGCCCGGCGACGGCAAGGCCAACCCGGCGGACCTGTGCATGTCGCTGGCCAAGGGTGCGCGCCTGCGCGGCGTGAAGGTGGCCGAGGGCGTCGAAGTCACGGGCGTCATGGTCGAGCACGGGCGCGTGGCCGGCATCGCCACTGCGCAAGGCAACGTGCGCTGCGAAGTGCTGGTGAACTGCGCGGGCCAGTGGGCGCGCCAGTTCGGCGCGCTCGCCGGCGTCAACGTGCCGCTGTATTCGGCCGAGCATTTCTACGTCGTCACCGGCAGGATCCCCGGCGTGCACCCCATGCTGCCGGTGATGCGCGACCCGGACGGCTTCATCTACTACAAGGAAGAGGTGGGCGGGCTGGTGATGGGCGGCTTCGAGCCGAAGGCCAAGCCGTGGAAGATGGACCCCATCCCCGCCACCTTCCAGTTCCAGCTGCTGGACGAGGACTGGGACCAGTTCGAGCCGCTGATGACGAACGCCATGCACCGCACGCCCTGCCTGGAGACGGCCGAGATCAAGATGCTGCTCAACGGGCCCGAGAGCTTCACGCCCGACGGCAACTTCATCCTGGGCGAGGCGCCGGAGCTGCGCAACTACTTCGTCTGCGCCGGCTTCAACTCGGCCGGCATCGCCAACAGCGGCGGCGCGGGCCGGCTGATGGCCGAGTGGATCGTCGGCGGCGAGCCCGGCACCGACCTGTGGGACGTGGACATCCGGCGATTCGGCGCGTTCACCGGCAACCGCCGCGCACTGGCCGAACGCACCGGCGAGACACTGGGCCTGCACTACGCCATGCGCTGGCCGCGCCAGGAACTGGAGACCGCGCGGCCGCTGCGCACCTCGCCGCTGTACGACCTGCTGGCCGCGAAGGGCGCCGAGTTCGGCAACAAGAACGGCTGGGAGCGCGCCAATTACTTCAGGCCGGCCGGCGCGGCACGCCCGGAATACACGCTTGGGTCCCCCGGCTGGCTGCCCTGGATGGTCGAGGAGCAGAAGGCCACGCGCGAGGCCGTCGCCCTGTACGACCAGACCTCGTTTTCCAAGCTGCTGCTGCAAGGCCGCGATGCGCTGGCGCTGCTGCAGCGCCTGTGCGCCAACGAGATGGACGTGCCCGTGGGCAGGATGGTGTACACGCCCATGCTCAACGAGCGCGGCGGCATCGAGAGCGACCTCACGGTGATGCGCCAGGCGGCGGACCGCTTCCTCATCGTCACCGGCTCGGCCCAGGCCACCCGCGATGCCGACTGGATCGGGCGTCACATCGGCGGCGACGACCGCGCGGTGCTGACCGATGTGTCGGCCCTGTATTGCGTGCTGTCGGTGATGGGGCCGAAGGCGCGGGAGCTGCTGGCGCGGCTCAGCCCGGACGACTTGTCGCCGGAGGCCTTGAAGTTTTCCTGGACGAAGGAGATCGACCTGGGCTTCGCGCGCGTGCGCGCGGCGCGGATGAGCTACGTCGGCGGGCCGGGCTTCGAGTTGTACGTGCCGGTGGAGATGGCGCGCCACGTTTACCTGGCGCTGATGGAGGCGGGGCAGGACCTGGGGCTGCGCGACGCCGGCTACTACGCGCTGGATGCGCTGCGCATCGAACAGGGGCGCCGGGCCTGGGGCGCGGAGCTGGGGCCCGACGAAACGCCGTGGGAAGCGGGGCTGGCTTTCAGCGTGAAGCTGGACAAGACGGCGGCTTTCATCGGCCAGGCGGCCCTGCGCGCCAGCCGCGGGCACGCCCTGCGCAAGAAGCTGGTGAGCCTGGTCGTGCGGGCGCCGGCGGCGTATGCCTGGGGCGGCGAAACCATCCTGCTCGACCATGAGCCGGTGGGGGAAATTTCCTCGGTGGGCCACAGCCCGCTGGCCGGCGCCTGCGTGGGCCTGGGCTACGTGCGCGGCCCCGCCGCGAACCGGCCGCACGACGGCACGCCCGCACAGATCGAGCTCTGGGGTGACCGGGTGGACGTGCTGCTGTACGACCGCTGGCCACCCCCCGCAGCCTGATCGGAGCAGGCCGGGGCCCTCAGCCCGCGCGGTCTTCCGGCGGCGGCGCGCCGTGGATGTCCGGGGCCACGTCCTCACCGTGGCCGGCCGCGCTGATGGTGCTGCGGGACAGATCGTTGAAGCGGCCCTGCAGCAACTTGCGTTGCAGCGGGCGTCCCAGCTCCTTGGTGTACCAGGCCACCTCGAATTCCTCGCGAGGGGCCTTGCGACGCTTGTCCTTGTCCTTCTCGGGTGCCATGAATCAAGGATAGATAGCGAGCGCTCACGTGGTGTAGGACGGTTTCCTCGGGGGGATTCGGACAGCGCCAATTGGATGTAAATCAATAGAAACACGAGCACTGCCGTGCGGGCGTTCCCGGCCCGCCCGTGCTGGCTTAACATCCACTCAAGCTGAAACACGTTCCATCCACTTGAGGAGAGTGAGAGATGCCGATGCAAACGCCTGCGGAAATCGCCGCGCTGCGCACGCTGGCCCTCGTCGGTCCGGCGACCGCGGGCAAGACCAGCCTGGTGGAAGCGCTGTTGTGGAAAGCCGGGGCGTTGGGCGCCGCCGGCAGCGTGGAGCGCGGCTCCACCGTGAGCGACTTCGATCCCCTGGAGAAAAGGGCCCAGCGGTCGCTCAACGCATCGCTGCTGCATTTCGACCATCGCGGCGTCCACGTGCACCTGATCGACACGCCCGGCGCGCCCGACTTCCTCGGCCAGTCGCTGCCGGCGCTGGAAGCCGTGGAAACGGCCGCCGTGGTGATCAGCGCCACCACCGGCATCGAGCCGATGGCCGTGCGCATGATGAACTGGGCCGCCCAGCGCGAGCGCGACCGCCTCATCATCATCAACAAGATCGACGCCCAGGGGGTCAACCTGGAAGCGCTGGTGGCGCAGATCCAGGCCCAGTTCGGCAAGGAATGCCTGCCGGTCAACCTGCCCGCCGAGCGCGGCGCGAAGGTCGTGGACTGCTTCTACAACATGGCGCAGGACGCGCCCGCCACGGATTTCTCGAACGTCGCGGCCGCGCACCGCGCGCTGGTGGAGCAGGTGGTGGAGGTGGACGCCGCGTTCGTGGAGCGCTACCTCAACGACGGCGACGTCGACCCGCAGGAGCTGCACGCGCCGCTGGAGCAGGCCCTGCGCGAAGGCCACCTGGTGCCGATCTGCTTCGTCTCCGCCCGCACCGGCGCGGGCATCCCCGAGCTGCTGGACGTGATCGTGCGCCTGATGCCCGACCCGAACGAGGCCAACCCGCCGGCGTTCCTGAACGGCGAGGGCGCCGATGCCCAGCCGCTGCGCGCCGAGCCGGACCCGGCACGCCACGTGCTGGCCCATGTCTTCAAGATCACGCAGGACCCTTACGTGGGCAAGATGGGCGTGCTGCGCGTGCACCAGGGCACCTTGAGCGCCGGCAGCCAGCTCTACGTGGGCGATGCGCGGCGGCCGTTCAAGGTCGGCCACCTGTTCACCCTGCAGGGCAAGGACTTCAAGGAAATCCAGCGCGCGCTGCCCGGCGACATCTGCGCGATCGCCAAGGTGGAGGAGCTGCACTTCGACGCGGTGCTGCACGACTCGCCCGAGGACGACCACATCCACCTCAAGCCCCTGGACTTCCCCTACCCCGTGCACGGCCTGGCGATCGAGCCCAAGCGGCGCGGCGACGAGCAGCGGCTGCACGACATCCTGCAGAAGCTGGTCAGCGAGGACCCTTGCCTGCGCCACGAGCACGTCGCCGCCACCAATGAAAGCGTGATCTACGGCCTGGGCGACCTGCACCTGCGCACGCTGCTGGACCGGCTGGCCGAAGTGCACAAGTGCGAGGTCACCACGCGGCCGCCGCGCATCGCCTACCGCGAGACCATCTCGGCGCCGGCCGAGGGGCATCACCGCCACAAGAAGCAGACCGGCGGCGCCGGCCAGTTCGGCGAGGTGTTCCTGCGGGTGGAGCCGCTGCCGCGCGGCACCGGCTTCGAGTTCGTCGACCAGGTCAAGGGCGGCGCGATTCCCTACAACTTCATGCCCGCGGTCGAGAAGGGCGTGCGCCAGGCGCTGGAGGCGGGCGTCGTTGCCGGCTACCCGGTGGTGGACCTGCGGGTGATCGTGTACGACGGCAAGCACCACACCGTGGACAGCAAGGAAATCGCGTTCATCCAGGCCGGCAAGAAAGCGGTGCAAGCGGCGGTGCAGGCGGCGCGCCCCAGCGTGCTGGAGCCGATCGTCAACGTCGAGATCTCGGCGCCGGAGCAGAACATCGGCGACATCACCGGCGACCTGGCGTCACGCCGCGGCCAGGTCAGCGGCACCACGTCCGCCACCGGCAGCCTGGCCGTGGTGGCGCAGGCGCCGCTGTCGGAACTCGCAAGCTACCAGTCGCGCCTGAACGCGCTGACGGGCGGGCAGGGCCGCTACACCATCGCCTTCAGCCACTACGAGCCGGTGCCGCCCACGGTGCAGGCGCAGCTGGCCTCGCAGTACCGGGTCAAGGACGAAGGCTGAGCGCGCTCGCGCGCCTCACTTCTTCGGGCCCAGCGTCTTGCGCACCACGGCCGGGTCCATGCCGTACATCCCGGCGAACTCCTCGACGCTCTTGCCGCTGCCTTCGTAGGCACGCCGCAGGGCTTCGCGCTTGGCCGCCTGCTCGGCCAGCTCCGCGAAGGCTTCGTCCAGCAGCGCGGCCGACTGCTCGTCGCGGGCATTGACACGTTCGGTGTATTCGTCGCGGGGCAGCCCCGACGCCTCGATGGCCTGGACCAGCCGCTGGCGCACCCACGGACGCAGGTCTTCCTTCGAACGCGCCTGCCGGCGGCGGAACACTTCCATGATCGCGTGGTGCACATGCTCGGGCGCGACGTCCTCGACCGGTTCGCCGTTCAGGTCATGGCGCTTGTGGCCGGCGGCGACACTTTCGAGGTAGCGGGTCGAGCGGGCATGCAGGCCCAGCGCGGCCTTCAGGTCTTCCTTCTTGAATTCGTCGGGGTGCAGCGCCAGCAGCTCCTGGTACACACCCAGCTTGAGCGGCAGGAAGCGCGCGCCGAACATCTTCGGGTAGAGCTGGAACAGGCGCTCGAGCACCGCGAACGCGGGGCGCGGCGGCCGGGGCTCGCTGGGCTGCTTCGCCGGCTGGGCAGCCTGGGGCGGGGTTTCCGGGGCGGCCGGGGCCTGGGCGTCTGGGATCGGGGTGTCGGGCATCGGGATAAGGGCAATCTCTGGAGCCCCAGACTGTACGCACTTTCGTGCGGCAGAATCGCAGACCATGAAAATCGAAAAAGATACCGTTGTCACCCTGCACTTCAAGGTGGCCGAAGCCGGCGGCAAGCTCATCGAGGAAAGCAAGGACCCGATGGTCTACCTGCATGGCGGCTACGACAACACCCTGCCCAAGATCGAGCAGGCGCTGGACGGCAAGGAGCCGGGCCACCAGGTCACGCTCCAGCTCAAGCCCGAGGACGCCTTCGGCGTGCGCGACGAATCGCTGGTGCGCACCATCCCCAAGAAGGAGTTTCCGCCCGGCGTGAAGGTGGGCGGCCAGCTCGAAGGCCGCACCGACGACGGCACTCCCCATGTCTTCCATGTCATGAAGATCAAGGGCGACACCGTGCACCTGGACGGCAACCACCCGCTGGCCGGCAAGGAGCTGCGCTTCGCGCTCAAGGTGCTGGGCGTGCGCGCGGCGACGCCGGAAGAGGTAGAGCACAAGCACGTGCACGGCGAACACGGACATCATCATTGATGCACCCCCGAAGCGCCTTCGGCGCCTCCCCCTCAAGGGGACGCCACCAGCGGTCCGGCAAAGCCGGTCCCGCGGTGGCCCTGGATTGTCCTGCCGATGGGCCAGTCCGTCTTGGCCGCAGGTCTTTTGCAGGGGCCGGAAAATCTCCATATGAGTGGGACGTTTCCAATCCACCTTGAAAAGCATCGCATGGCCAACAGTCCCGTTCTCAGCATCAAGCCTCTCGGCTTCCCGTGGGTCACCATGGACCCGTTCCTCTTTTGCGCGTACCACGACGACGCGTACCCGAAGGGCGATGAACGGATGGCGCCGCAGGCGAGTCTCGCCGGACGCGACATCGGCCAGGACTTCAGCCGCAAGGACGGCTGGAGCATGTACCACGGCGAGACCGTGCCGGGCTTTCCCGGCCATCCGCACCGCGGCTTCGAGACCGTGACCGTCGTGCGCAAGGGCCTGATCGACCATTCCGACTCGCTCGGCGCCGCCGCGCGCTTCGGCCGGGGCGATGCGCAGTGGCTCACCGCCGGCGGCGGTGTGGTGCATTCCGAGATGTTTCCGCTGCTCGAGCAGGAGCAGCCCAATCCGCTGGAGCTGTTCCAGATCTGGCTGAACCTGCCCGCGAAGAACAAGATGGTGCCGCCGCACTTCACCATGTTCTGGTCGCGGGACATTCCGCGCCTGGCGGTGAAGGACGAAGCGGGCCGCACCACCGAGATCGCCACGGTGGCCGGCCAGCTGCAGGGCGCGGCCGCCCCGCTGCCGCCGCCGCCCGACTCGTGGGCCGCGCAGCCGCAGGCCGACGTCGCGATCTGGACGATCCGCATGGAGCCGGGCGCGCGCTGGACGCTGCCTGCGGCGAAGGGCGACGGCACGCGCCGCACCCTGTACTTCTTCAAGGGCGGCAGCGTCGGCGTGGCGGGCCAGCAGGTCAGCGGCCCGGTCGCGATCGAACTGGAGGCCAGCGTTCCGGTCGAGCTGGCCAACGGCGACGGCGAGGCGGAGTTCCTGCTGCTGCAGGGCCGCCCGATCGGCGAGCCGGTGGCGCAATACGGGCCGTTCGTGATGAACACGCAGGCCGAGATCATGCAGGCCATGCAGGATTACCGCCGCACCCAGTTCGGCGGCTGGCCCTGGCCCGACCATGCGCCCGTGCACGGCCGCGACGCGGCAAGGTTTGCGAAACACCCGGACGGGCGCGAAGAGCGGCCCTAGCCGCGCACACTCTCTCTGCTACAAAGGGAGCCATGAAGTTCAAGATGGCTCCCAATTCCCTGTTCGCGGTGCTGCTGCGGTCGCCCTGGTGGATCAGTTTCCTGATCTGCGCGCTGTTCGTGGTCGTGGCCTTCACGCTCCTGCCCGTGCAATACCGCTTCGTCGGCGCCATGGGCGGCGCCCCATTCGCGATCATCGGCGCGATCGCGCTTTGGCAGCAGCTGCACCGGCCCAGCGCGGCTCGCTCCGAAACCATCCTCCAGGCCGTCGCCGCGATGAACTGGCCCGAGTTTTCCGCGCTGCTCGAAGAGGGTTTCACCCGGCAGGGCTACGCGGTGGAACGCGCGACCGGCGCGGCCGACTTCGCGCTGCGGCGCAAAGGCGGCACGACCCTGGTGGCCGCGCGCCGCTGGAAAGCGGCGCGCCCGGGCGAGGACGCCCTTCGCATGCTGAAGGCCGCCGCGCAGTCGCAGGGCGCGGGCAACTGCCTTTACGTGACACTCGGGGAACTCAGCACCAACGCATTGAGCTTTGCCAAGCACAACAACGTGCAGCTGATGCAAGGCCCGGCGCTGGCACTTCTGCTGCAGCACGCAAAGCTGCGCGGCTAGGCCCTCGACGTGCCCGGCTCCAGCCGGTCGCGCTGCGCCAGCGCCGGGAAGAGATGGCGCCAGCCGAACGCCACCAGCACCGTGCCGATTCCGCCCACGACGACGGAGCCGACCGGGCCGAGCAGCGCCGCCGTGGCGCCCGATTCGAATTCCCCCAGCTGGTTGCTCGCGCCGATGAAGACGCCGTTGACGGCGCCGACGCGCCCGCGCATGGTGTCCGGCGTTTCGAGCTGCACCAGCGTCTGGCGCACCACGATGCTGATCATGTCGGCCCCGCCCGAGACCGCGAGCGCCGCCAATGAAATGAAGAAGCTGGTGGAAATGCCGAACGTGACCATGCACACGCCGAACAGCGCCACGGCCATGAGGAGCGTGCGCCCCACCCGCCGGCGCAGCGGCCAGCGGCTGAGCACGATCGACACGGCCACCGCGCCCGCCGCCGGCGCCGCGCGCAGCATGCCCAGGCCCTCCGGCCCGACATGCAGGATGTCGCGCGCGAACATCGGCAGCAGCGCCGTCGCGCCGCCCAGCAGCACGGCGAAGAGATCCAGCGATACCGCCCCCAGCACCACCTTGCGCTGCCAGATGAAATGGACGCCGGCCAGCAGCGAGCGCAGCGTCACCGGCTCGCGCGGCGGCGGCACGTGCGCGTAGCGCAGCCGCAGGATCATCACGCTGCCGATCGCCATCAGCACGGCGCCGGTCGCGTAGACCTTGTCGGCGCCGGCGACGAAGATCAGGCCGCCGAGGGCAGGCCCGCCCATGATCGCGGCCTGCATGCCGGCGGAGCTGAACGCCGTGGCGCGCTGCAGCAGCGACATCGGCACCAGCAGCGGCGTGAGCGCCTGTTGCGCGGACATCTGGAAGGCGCGCACGGCGCCGAGAACGAGGGAAACGCCCAGCAGCAATTCGCGCGAGGCCCATTCGCCGCGGCTGGCCTGCATCAGCACCAGCGCCGCCACGCATTGCACCGCCAGGCAGGCCGCGACGATGCGCCCTCGATGGTGGCGGTCGGCCACGTGGCCGGCCCACAGCGACAGCAGCAGCGCCGGCGTGAACTGGTACAGGCCGATCAGCCCCAGGTCCCAGGCGCTGCCGGTGAGCTCGTACATCTGCCAGCCGACGGCCACCATCAGCATCTGGTTGGCCGTCGTGCCCGCCAGCCGCGCGCCCCACAGGCGCAGGAAGGCCCGCTGCGCCATCAGGTCGCGAAAGGTGGCGTCGGAGAAGGTGGTCATCGAGCGGCGTGGACCCGACGGGCCACCGCGGAACCGGCTTTGCCGGGCCGCTGGTGGCGCCCCCTTGAGGGGGAGGCGCCGAAGGCGCTTCGGGGGGCTGCGTTATCCCTTGGCCACCACGCGCACCATCTCCAGGCACTTGTTCGAGTAGCCCCACTCGTTGTCGTACCAGGACACGATCTTCACGAAGGTGCCGTCCAGCGCGATGCCGGCGTCGGCGTCGAAGATCGAGGTGCGCGTGTCGCCGCGGAAATCGGTGGCGACCACCTTGTCCTCGGTGTAGCCGAGGATGCCCTTGAGCGCGCCTTCGCTTTGCGCCTTCATCTCGGCGCAGATTTCCTTGTAGCTGGCTTCCTTCACCAGCTCCACCGTCAGGTCGACCACCGACACGTCCGAGGTCGGCACGCGGAAGCTCATGCCGGTGAGCTTCTTGTTCAGCTCGGGGATCACCACGCCCACCGCCTTGGCCGCGCCGGTGGAGGAGGGAATGATGTTTTCCAGGATGCCGCGGCCGCCGCGCCAGTCCTTGTTGCTCGGGCCGTCCACGGTCTTTTGCGTGGCGGTGGCGGCGTGCACGGTGGTCATCAGGCCGCGCTTGATGCCCCACTTGTCGTTGAGCACCTTGGCGATCGGCGCCAGGCAGTTGGTGGTGCAGGAGGCGTTGGAGATGATCGCCTCGCCTTTGTACTTCTGGTGGTTGACGCCGTACACGAACATCGGCGTGTCGTCCTTGCTCGGCGCAGACAGGATGACCTTCTTCGCGCCGGCCGTGAGGTGCTTCTCGGCCGTGGCCTTGTCCAGGAACAGGCCGGTGGATTCGATCACGATGTCGGCGCCGACTTCGTTCCACTTCAGGTTGGCCGGGTCGCGCTCCTGCGTCAGGCGGATCTTCTTGCCGTTGACGACGAGCGTGTTGCCATCGACCGAGACCTCACCCTTGAAGCGGCCATGCACGCTGTCGTACTGCAGCATGTAGGCCAGGTAGTTGGGCTCGAGCAGGTCGTTGATGGCGACCACCTCGATGTCGCTGAAATTCTGCAGCGCCGAGCGCAGCACGTTGCGCCCGATGCGCCCGAAACCGTTGATGCCGATCTTGATGGTCATGAAATGCTCCCGACTGAAGTTGAGAAATTATTGCCCGAGGACGGCGCGCACGGTGTCGGCCACGTTCTCGGGCGTGAACCCGAAATGCTTGAACAGCACGCTGGCCGGCGCCGACTCGCCATAGGTGTCGATGCCGACCACGGCGGCGCAGCCGTATTTCCACCAGTAATCCGTAACACCCATCTCGACGGCGATGCGCGGCACGCCGGCGGGCAGGACGTGGCTCTTGTAGGCCGCGTCCTGGCGGTCGAACGCGCTGGTGCTGGGCATGGACACCACGCGCACGGCGATCTTGCGCGCCGCCAGCAGTTCCTGCGCCTTGAGCGCCAACTGCACTTCGGAGCCGGTGGCGATGATGACGGCCTGCGGCTTCCTGCTCAGCCCCACTTCGCTGGCATCGGCCAGCACGTAGGCGCCCTTGCTGATGTCTTCGAGCCCGGCCTTGGGCGCGTACGGCAGGTTCTGGCGCGACAGCAGCAGGGCCGTGGGCCGGTTCACGTTCTGCAAGGCCACGGCCCAGGCCACGCAGGTCTCCGCCGTGTCGCAGGGGCGCCAGACGTCGAGGTTGGGAATCAGGCGCAGGCTGGCGGCGTGTTCGATCGACTGGTGGGTCGGGCCGTCCTCGCCCAGGCCGATCGAGTCGTGCGTGAACACGTGGATCACGCGCTTTTTCATCAGCGCGGCCATGCGGATCGCGTTGCGGCTGTAGTCGCTGAAAGTCAGGAAGGTGCCGCCGTAGGGGATGTAGCCGCCGTGCAGCGAGATGCCGTTCATCACCCCGGCCATGCCGAACTCGCGCACGCCGTAGTTGATGTGGCGGCCGATCTTGCCGTCGGCCGTGCGCACGACGTCGCCGGCGAGGTCGAAACGCAGCGGCGCCGTGCTCTTCGTGTTGGTGAGGTTGGAGCCGGTCAGGTCGGCCGAGCCGCCCAGCATTTCCGGCAAGGCCGCGGTGAAGGCTTCGAGCGCGAGCTGCGAGGCCTTGCGCGATGCCACGGTCTCGGCCTTGGCGTGCGCGCCGATGGCCGCGTCCACGGCGACCTGCGCGAAGTTCTTCGGCAGCTCGCCCTTCATGCGGCGCGCGAATTCCGCGGCCAGCTCCGGATGGGCGGCGCCGTAGGCGGCGAAGCGCTTGTCCCACTCGGCCTGCGCGGCGGCGCCCTTGGCCTTGGCGTCCCATTCGCGGTACACCTCGGGCGGCACGACGAAGGGCTCGTGCGGCCAGCCGATCGCTGCCCGGGTGAGCTTCACTTCTTCCAGGCCCAGGGCTTCGCCGTGGGCCTTCGCGGTGTTGACCCGGTTCGGGCTGCCCTTGCCGATGTTGCGTCCTGGCCACCACCAGCGTGGGCCGGTCGGCGCTGCGCCGCGCATCGGCAATCGCGCGGTCGATCGCCGCGACATCGTGGCCGTCGACGGGCCCGATCACGTTCCAGCCGTAGGCGCGGAAGCGCGCCGGCGTGTCGTCGACGAACCACGGCGCGACCTGCCCGTCGATCGAGATGCCGTTGTCGTCGTACACGATGACCAGCTTGTTGAGCTTCCAGGCCGCGGCCAGGGCGCAAGCCTCGTGGCTGATGCCTTCCATCATGCAGCCGTCGCCCGCGAAGACATACGTGTGGTGGTCGACGACCGTGTGGCCCTCGCGGTTGAACTCGGCCGCCAGCAGCTTCTCGGCCAGCGCCATGCCCACCGCGTTGCTGATGCCCTGGCCCAGCGGCCCGGTGGTGGTTTCCACGCCGGGCGTGACGCCCACTTCCGGGTGGCCCGGCGTCTTGCTGTGCAACTGGCGGAAATTCCTCAGCTCGTCCATCGGCAGGTCGTAGCCCGTCAGGTGCAGCAGTGCGTAAACCAGCATCGAGCCGTGGCCGTTGGACAGCACGAAGCGGTCGCGGTCGAACCAGTGCGGGTTCTTCGGGTTGTGCTTGAGGTGCCGGCCCCACAGCGCGACGGCGATGTCGGCCATGCCCATGGGGGCGCCCGGATGTCCCGAGTTGGCTTGTTGTACGGCATCCATGGCCAATGCCCTGATGGCATTCGCCATGTTTTCGCGGTTTGCGTTTGCCATAGGTGAATCGTTGGCCATCAGGGGCTGCTCCGGGGGGTGTGATCAGGGGAAACCCCAGATTTTACCTTTCGCATCGTGACGGCCGATTCGCACCGGATCCGGACCGCGCTTCGTCTACAGTGATGTCCCATGCAAGGGCTCCACCTCACTGCCGACCTGTACCGCTGCCGCTGCGACGCGCAGTGGCTGACGGATGCCCGGCAGCTGGGCGACTGGTGCGTGCAGGCGGTGCAGGCGGTCGGCCTGCAGACCGTGAACCACCTGTTCCACACCTTCCCGGGCGCGCCGGGGCAGCCCGGCGGGGTCACGGCCACCGTGCTGCTGGCGGAATCGCATGTCTGCCTGCACACCTGGCCCGAGCAGAAGGCCGTCACCGTGGACGTGTACGTGTGCAATTTCAGCGGCGACCATTCGGCCAAGGCGCGCGGCCTGATGGACGCGCTGGTCAACCGGTTCCAGCCCGAATGGACGGAGCAGCGCTCGCTCGATCGCGGGAGCGACGAAGCGTGAAGGGCGCGGCGCGTTCGGGCGGTGCGCAGGCGATGATCCTGGCGGCCGGCCGCGGCGAGCGGATGCGGCCCTTGACGGACACGCGGCCCAAGCCCTTGCTGGAGGTCGGCGGCAAGCCCCTGATCGAATGGCACCTGCAGGCGCTGGCCGCGGCGGGCGTGCGCAGCGTGGTCATCAACACGGCGTGGCTGGAGGAGCAGATCCCCGCGACGCTGGGCGACGGCTCGCGCTGGGGCCTGGAGATCGCGTATTCGATGGAGGGGCGCGACCATGGCGGCGCGCTCGAGACCGCGGGCGGCATCGCCAAGGCGCTGCCCCTGCTGGCCGAGACGTTCTGGGTCGTGTCGGCCGACATCTTCGCCCCGGGATTCGCCTTCGACACCGCGGCGGCCCGGCGCTTTGCCCAAGGCTCGCTGCTGGCCCACCTCTGGCTGGTGCCCAACCCGCCGTTCCATGAGAAAGGCGACTTCGGCATCGGCCCCGACGGGATGGGCCTGGCCGAAGGGACGGGGCCGGACGGCCTGCGCTGGACCTACGGCAACATCGCCTTGATGCGCGCGCAGCTGTGCGCCCATATTCCCGGCGGCCAACGCGCCCCGCTCGGGCCCTTGCTCTACGAGGGCATGCGCAGCAAGCGCATCAGCGTGGAACCCTACCTGGGTGAGTGGCATAACATTGGCACCCCCCAGCAACTCGGGCGCTTGGCACAATCGAGCGCTTCGACCGGACCCACCGTATGAACACCAACGTCCCTGCTTCGATGTACGCCCAGCGCCGCGCGCGCGCCGCCGCCCAGCTCGGCAAGGACGGCCTCGCCGTCATTCCCACCGCGCCGGAGCGCCCGCGCAACCGCGACAGCGATTTCATCTATCGCCACGACAGCTACTTCTACTACCTCACCGGGTTCACCGAGCCCAATGCCTGCCTGGTGCTCACCGGCGACGGCAAGAGCACGCTGTTCTGCGCACCCAAGGACCTGGAGCGCGAGATCTGGGACGGCTTCCGCCTCGGCCCGGAGGCCGCGCCCGCGGCGCTTGGCGTGGACGCCGCGTACTCCATCAGCGAGCTCGACGCGCAGATGCCCAGGCTGCTGGAAAACCGCGACGCGGTCTGGTACCCGTTCGCCATCCACGAAGGCCTGGAAGCGCGCGTGGGCGGCTGGCTGAACAAGGTGCGCTCGCGCGTGCGCTACGGCGCGCTGTGCCCCGAGCAGCAGCGTGACCTGTGCGCCGTGCTCGACGAGATGCGCCTGGTCAAGGACGCGCACGAGCAGGACACGATGCGGCGCGCGGCGCAGATCAGCGCCCGCGGCCACGTGCGCGCCATGCAGCTATCCGCGCGCATGCTGCGCGAGGGCAAGGACGTGCGCGAATACCACCTGGACGCCGAACTGCTGCACGAGTTCCGCATGGGCGGGTCGCAGTACTCGGCCTATGGCGCCATCGTGGCGGCCGGCGCCAACGCCTGCGTGCTGCACTACCGCGCCGACACCGCCCCGATCCGCAACGGCGAGCTGGTCCTGATCGACGCCGGCTGCGAGCTCGACGGCTACGCCAGCGACATCACCCGCACCTTCCCGGCCAACGGGAAGTTCAGCGGGCCGCAGCGCGCGCTGTACGAGCTGGTGCTGGCTTCGCAGCAGGCGGCCGTGGATGCCACCCGCGCCGGGGCCCGCTTCACCGACCCGCACGACGCCACGGTGAAGGTGCTGGCGCAGGGCATGCTCGACGTCGGCTTGCTCGACCGGAACAAGGTCGGCAGCGTCGACGACGTGATCGAGAAGCGCGCCTATTTCCAGTTCTACATGCATCGCACCGGCCACTGGCTGGGCATGGACGTGCACGACTGCGGCAGCTACGTCGAGCCGTCGCAGGTGGGCGAGGTGAGCGAGCGCAAGGACCCGCTGTCGGGCGAGGTCATCAAGAACCGGCCGAGCCGCATCCTCCAGCCCGGCATGGTGCTGACGATCGAGCCGGGCATCTACGTGCGGCCCGCCGAGGGCGTGCCCGAGCAGTTCCACCACATCGGCATCCGCATCGAGGACGACGCGATCGTGACCGAAAAGGGCTGCGAGCTGATCTCGCGCGGCGTGCCGGTGAAGCCCGACGAAATCGAAGCGCTGATGCGCGCCTGAGCCCGCCGCTCAGCGCCCCTTCTTGCCCGCCATGCCGACCGCGGCCAGCACGCTTTCGCCGGCCCGGTGGCCGTGCGTGAACGCCTCCTCGAAGACCGAATAGCCCGACAGGTCGGCGTGCGCGAAGTGCACCCGGCGCCACAGGCCCGGCTGCGCGCGCCGCAGGGCGGCCAGCGCGGCGTTGGTGCGCATGCCCGGCACCGGAATGGCCATCGCATGGCCGTAGCGCGCGACGTCGACATGCAGCGTCTTGGCGCGCAGGTCCGGGTGCGGCTGTGACAGCTCCTCGAGCACCTCGTCGCGCCAGGCTGTCCAGGGCCGCGCGAGCAACTGCGCGCGCACGCCCCGGTCGTCCCCCAGGGCGCGGTACCAGGTCAGCACGCGGGGCTCGGGCAGCGGGTTCAGGTTCTGGTGGCCGGCGTCGACATAGCCCAGGCCCGCGGCGCCGTACAGCACGTTGTCCCAGGAAGGCGGCGCGCCGGGCCGGTCGTGCAGCGGCCGCTCGATGTGGACGTTGGCCACCACCCAGGACGCGTAGCGCACGCGCAGCGCGGCTTCGGACAAGGCCCGCGGCGGCGCATTCATCACCCGGGCCGCGACGAACAGCGGCAGCGCGATGATGCATTGCTGCGCCTGCCAGCGTTCCATGCGCTGGCCCGCCACGTCCCAGGCGTCGACTTCCACGCCCTGGCGCAGCGCCGCGATCCTCGTGACCACCCGGCCCGCCTGGATGCGCTCCCCCAGCGGCTGCGCGAGCCGGCTCACCAGCCAGCCGTTGCCTTCGGGCCAGGTGAACACCGCGTCGCGCTCGCCCGCCTCGCCCGGCGCCTGGAAGCCATGCCGGCTGGCGAAGTAGTGCAGCCCGGCCCAGGCCGAGACCGTGGCGATGCCGGCGCCGTAGTCGTCGCGGCAGCAGTAGTCCAGGTACCAGCGCAGGTACTCGTCGGTCAGGCCCTCGCGGTCCAGCCACGAGGCGAAGGTGATCGCGTCCAGCGCGCGATGGCTGGCCGCGACGCTGCCGCGCAGGGGCAGGGTGAACCGGGCGCGCTTTTGCGCCTGCGCCACGCGCTGCGAGAACGTGCGGTATTGGGCCAGCGTCGCCGCGCCCACGCCCTGCAGCGGCAGCAGGCCCTCCTGCCATTGGCCGTTGAGGAACAGCCGCTCCTGCGGGCTGTGGCACAGGTGCCGTTCGTCGTACACCCAGCGGCCCGCGGCGCGGCGAGCCAGGCCGAGCTCTTCGAGGAAGTCGCGCACCTCGCCCGCCCCGTCCCCCGGCACCGGCAGGTAGTGCGCGCCGAGCGGGCAGGGCAGCCCGCCGGTGCGCCCGCCGCGGCTGTTGCCGCCGGCCCCGTCCTCCAGTTCGAGCAGCGCAAAATCTTCGACGCCCGCCTGGCGCAACACGCGTGCCGCCGACAGCCCGGCGATGCCGCCGCCCGCGATCAGCACATCGCAGCGCCGGCTCACCGGGGGCGAGCCCGACGGCAGGGGCTTGCGCAGCAGGTGTCCGCGCTCGGGCGAGGGGCCGTTGAATTCGCCCGGTGATCTCGCGCTCCGGCGCGCAGCCCGCGAGGGGCAGCGCGGCCGCGCCCAGGAGGGCGCGGCGCGTCAGCAGTGGCACGTTGCGCGGCAGGCTCATGGCGCGACCTTGCCCCATTCGTGCTCGTAGGTCGTGACCAGCACCTGGTTGGAAAGCCGGTTCACTTCGGCCGGCACGCGCGCCATGTCGCCCGGGAAGTCGAACAGCGGCGGCAGGCCGCGCAGTCGTGAGGAATTTCAGGCCCGCCGGCAGTTCGGTGGGCAGGCGGAACGGCCGGCGGCCGGCGATCACGTAGCCCCATTCGCCGAAGCTGGGCACATGCGCGTGGTAGGGCGCGGTCTTCAGGCCCACCGATTCGAGCGTGGCCACCACGGTCCAGAAACTCTGGCGCGCGACCAGCGGGGAAGTGGTCTGCACCACCGCGTAGCCGCTGGCCGCGAGGTGCTGCTCCATCAGCGCGTAGAAGGAGCTGGTGTAGAGCTTGCCGATGGAAAAGTTGGTGGGATCGGGGAAGTCCACCACGATCACGTCGAACATCTCGGGGGTCTGCTGCAGCCACTGGAACGCGTCGGCGTTCACGATCTTCAGCTTGGGCGACGACAGTGCGCCGCCGTTGAGCCGCGCCAGCGTCTCGTGCGTGGAGAACAGCCGCGTCATGTTCGGGTCGAGCTCGACCAGGGTGACGCTTTCCACGCCGGGATGGCGCAGCACTTCGCGCACCGCCATGCCGTCGCCGCCGCCCAGCACCGCGACCTTGCGGGCCGCGCCGTGCGCCGCCATCGCCGGGTGCACCAGCGCCTCGTGGTAGCGGTACTCGTCGCGCTCGGCGAACTGCAGGTTGCCGTTGAGGAACAGGCGATGCCCGGCGCGGCCCTGGGTCACCACGATGCGCTGGTAGGGGGACGTGGCCGCGAACACGATCGGGTCCTGGTAGAACCTGTCCTCGGCCAGGGACGTGATGGCCTGCGCGCCGGCGAATGCCGCGCCCAGCGCCGCCAGGGTCGCGAAGCAGGCGGCCGCATGGGCGCGCAGCCGCCGCAGCTCGTGGCGGAACAGCCAGAGCGCCCAGAGGGCGACGGCCGCGTTCATCAGGCCGAACAGCAGGCCGGTGCGGATCAGCCCCAGCTGCGGCACCAGCAGCAGCGGAAACGCGAGCGAAACCGCCAGCGCACCCAGGTAGTCGAAGGTGAGGACCTGCGAGACCAGCTCCTTGAGCGCGACGTTGCGCCTGAGGATGCGCATCACCAGCGGGATCTCCAGGCCGACCAGCGTGCCCACCGCGAGCACGAGGCCGTAGAGCAGGACCCGGAAGGCCGTCGGGCACATAGGCGTTGGCCATGAACAGCAGCGCCGGCATCGCGCCGCCGACCAGCGCCACCATCAGCTCGATGCGCAGGAAATGCGCGGGCAGCTGGCGCTCGAAGAAGCGCGAGAGCCACGAGCCCACGCCCATGGCGAACAGGTAAGTGCCGATGACGGTGGAGAACTGCAGCACCGAATCGCCCAGCACGTACGACGCCAGCGCGCCGGCCGCGAGCTCATAGACGAGCCCGCACGCGGCGACGACGAAGACCGACGCGAGCAGGGCCACCTCGACCGGGCGCGGCGCGTGCTGCGTGGCGGTCATCGTCAGCAATTCGTGGGCCACCGCGGAACCGGCTCCGCGCCGCGGTGGCGCCCCCTGAGGGAGGCGGCAGCAGCCGCTTCGGGGGTGGGTCATGTCTATCCGTGGACGGCTGCTGCCACGATGATGGAAATGCCCAGCGCCATCGCGCCGACCACGATGGCCAGCGCGACGTTCTGCTTTTCCACGATCTCATCCCACAGCTTGTAGGGCGTGAGCTTGTCGATGATGAGGAAGCTCAGCCAGAACACCAGCACGCCGATCAGCGCGTACAGGATGGAGCCGAAGAAGGCCCCGGGTTTCAGCCACTCAATGCCCATGTCGCTCTCCTGAAAAGATTCACACCAGTTGCCGCTTCACTTGTGGCTGCCGCCACCCGAATACCCGCCGAAGGAGCCGCCGCTGCTGCGCCCGGCGCCCGAGGACAGGCCGGAGCCCGTGTCGTCCACGCAGGCCCTGATCACCAGCAGCAGGACCAGGATGATGACCATCAGCACGATGATGGTGCCGCAGCCCATGCCGGCGCCGCCCGCCGTGGTCGGGCCGGCATCGCCGCGCTTGAGCATCTCCCTCTTTTGCTCCAGGCCGAACGCCTTGGCCACGGCCTCGCTGTCGATCTTGCTGCCGCTGGACCAGGTCACCTCCCGCGGGCTGCGCTCCATGGACAGCAGGCTGTCGCCCTTGGCGAAGTCGCGGTTGAAAGTCTTCTGGCCGCGCTCCACCGGCCAGTAGAACTCACCGGCCACATAGTGGGTCTGCGCCTCGTAGCTGTACTTGAGGTCGTATTGGGTGCCCAGATAGCGCGCGCCCTGCTCGCCCGGCGACAGCGCCGGCGCGCCGGTGGTGGGTTTGACGACGCTCCAGCCTTCCTCCGAATCCACCAGGAAGATGAAGCCGCGCTTGCGGTTGTACAGCAGGTATTCGTCCCAGCCGAACTCTTCGTCGTCGCCGGGCTCGTGGCCGCTGCGATGCTGGAAACCCACCACCTGCCATTGCACACCCTGCAGCTGCCCGATGCTGCCCAGCGGGATCACCGGCTCGACGGCTTGCTCCTGCAGCGCGTGGCCCAGCTCCCCGCCGACGCCGCCCGCGAGGTCGATCAGGCTGTGGCAGGCGCGGCAGGTGATGCTCTTGCTGGAAGCGAGCTGCACTTCGACCGGCGCGCCGCAGTTCGGGCAGGAGAACTGGCGCCCGCGCTCTTCCCGGGCGCTGTCCTCGCGCAGGCCCGACAACTGCAGGTCTTCCAGCCGCACGGCGCTGCCGCGCGCGAGCTGGGGCGGCTGGGAGCCGTAGTCGATGCTCAGCACCTCGCCGTCCGCGCTGCGCAGCTCGACCATCGCGAAAGGCCTGGCCGATCGGCGGCAGCCGGGGCAGCTCGCCCTGCGCCGAGATCAGCGTGACCTGCTGGTTCGACGCGATGTTGAAGGGCTTGCCCTCGATGGCGGTGGCGGCGCCCACGCGCAGCTGCGAGGCCTGCGGCACGTCGCGCTGCATCGCCGCTGGCAGCGAGAACACGTAGGCGCCGTTGTCCTCGCCCAGCACGCCGGCCGAACCGTCGTCGAAGAGCGCGTTCCATTCGGCCCAGGCGACCGGTCTCGCCGCGGTACTGCAGCCGCCCGACCAGCGTGAAGGCCCGGCCCTGCCAGCGGCCGGCCGCCATCAGCTGCAGCGGGCTGTGGTCCTCGAACAGCTCGGCCATCTTGCCGACGCGCGCGAGCGTGTCGCCGCTGCGCACGACGGTGCTGCGGCAGTAGCTGCACACCGCGTACGCGGACTGCGCGCTGCGGAATTCGACCGGCGCGCCGCAGCCCGGGCACGCGGCCCGGTAGACGCGTTGGGGGGAGTCGGTGGCCACGGGTGGGCTAATGCCTCACACCAGCTTCTTCAGCAGCTCGGCCTTCTTGGCGTCGAACTCTTCCTGGGTGAGGATGCCCTTGGCCTTGAGCTCGCCGAGCTTTTCCAGCGTGGCCATGACGTCGTCGGGCTTCACCGCCGCAGCGGTTGCGGGCTGCGCCTCGGGCGGCGTGACCTTGCATGCCCTTTTGCATGTTCTGCGCCAGCACCTGCCCCATCGCGAGCCCCGCTCCCAGGCCCATCGCGTCGCCGGCCACGCCGCCGCCGCCCTGGCCCACGCCCTTGGCCATCTCGGGGATCGCCTGGCCGGTCTGGTATTGCACGAACTTGCCCATGTCGTTGCCGACCATGCCCATGCCGATGCGCTGGTCGAGGATCTTCTGCAGCTCTTCGGGCAGCGAGAGGTTCTGGACCGTGACCACATCCAGCGCCAGGCCCAGGGCCGCGAATGCGGGCGTGAGCTCGGCGGCCAGCGCCTTGGCGAATTCATTCTGGTTCGCGGCGAGGTCCAGGAAGGGCACGCCGCTTTGCGCGATGGCGTCCGAGATGTGCTGCAGGAAGATGCCGCGCAGCTGGCCGTCGAGGTCGCCCACGGTGTAGAGCTCGCGGGTGCCGGAGATCTGGGTGTGGAACGGTTTCGGGTCGGCGATGTGGTACGCGTAGTTGCCGAAGGCGCGCAGCCGGATCGCGCCGAAGTCCTTGTCGCGGATCGTGATCGGCTGGGGCGTGCCCCAGCGCTGGTCGACCTGCTGGCGCGTGCTGAAGAAGTAGACGTCGCTCTTGAACGGGGACTCGAACAGCTTGTCCCAGTTCTTGAGGTACGTGAGGACCGGGATGGTCTGCGTCGTCAGCTTGTACATGCCGGGGCCGAACACGTCGGCCACCTTGCCTTCGTTGACGAACACGGCCATCTGCGACTCGCGCACGGTGAGCGAGGCGCCGTACTGGATCTCCATGTCCCGCATCGGGAAGCGCCAGGCCAGGGTGCCCTGGCCATCCTCGGTCCACTGGATGATGTCAATGAACTGTTTCTTGATGAAGTCCATCAGGGCCATGTCAGCTCCTCGGGCGTGGAATGTCGGCCGATGATACTGCGCGGGTTTCGCGCCGGCGCAGCTGGCGCGAAGGCGGGGTTCCCGCCGCCGGCTCAGGCCGTGGCTTCTGCCAGCTCGCGCCAGGCGGGAGCCGGCGCCGCCGGCCGCACCGCAGTGGTGGTGCACGGGCCCTCGTGGCTGTGCACGGGCAGCAAGCGCGAGTATTCACGCCTGACGACGTGGTAGCAGCCGCACGCGCGCGTTTCCAGCGCCTTGCGGTCCTGCACCACGAATACGCCGCGCCGGCAGGTCAGAGCACCGGCCTCGCGCAGGCGTCCCGACGCTTCGGTCACGCCTTCGCGGCGCACGCCCAGCAGGCGCGCCACGAACTCCTGCGTCAGCGGCACCTCGTGGCCCTGCAACCGGTCCAGGCTCATGAGGAGGACGCGGCACAGCTGCTGCTCGATCGAATGGTGGCGGTTGCACACCACCAGCAGCGAGATCTGCGTGATCAGGGCCTGGGTGTAGCGCAGCAGCTGGCGCATGAACGTGCCGCCCCGCTCGAACTCCTCGACCAGTTCGTCGCGGTCCAGGGCCAGGCCGTAGCCCGCGCACTGGACCACGCCGCGCGAGGGCATCTCGCCGCCCATGAAAAGCGGCAGCCCCAGCAGGCCTTCGCGGCCGACGACGGCCACCTGGCCGCTGTCGCCGTCGGGCAGCTCCTGGACCAGCGAAATCACCCCCGCCAGGGGAAACAGTGCGCGCGCCGGGCCGCTGTGCGCCTCGCCCAGTTCCTGGCCGGCCGGCAGTTCCACCAGGCTGAAGTGCGGCAGGAGCCGCTGCATGAACGTCGGCAGGCAATGCCGCAAGCAGGGTGCTTTGCGCGAGCAAGCGTGGCGGGCGCGCTCAAGCGCATGGGGAGCAGAGTGGGCTGGCATGCGACTGACTCTAGCCTCAGCGTTGACCGTACACGTAGCCACGTAACACATCATTTCGTAGGACGACGCCTATGACGCCCTATCGCAGAGCTTGGGGCCCGCTGAGCCGGGGGCTGGCGGATACCGCAGCTCAACGGACCTTTGCCGCCTTTGTTGTGCGAACATCCGGCATTCATGCGAAGGGTGCAACGTAAGCAGTTCGTCTTTCCCGCAAGTGCGCGAAACAAACGTAGTCGGGTTTGGCGCGCCGCCAACATCGACACCACCCTTACATCCTGACGCGCGGCTTGCAGGCGGCCTCCGCGCCCATGGTGCGTTGGCGCACCGATGGACGTGCGCCGGCGCGGGCCGTCCTGCGGTGGGCTCACGCGGTATGTTCGCTTCCGAACACAACGCCGGGCGTGACCGACCTATTCTTGACCGCACGGCGTTCGCCTTTGCAGGCGCGCAGGAGATTCACCATCGATCAGACCTTGGCCAATCGATTGCTGGCGGCCTTGCCGCGCGTGGAGCGGCAGTCGCTGCTGGCGCATTGCGAGTACGTGGAGCTGACGGCGCCGTTGCCGCTGCAGGAAGGCCATGGGCGGCTTCGCCACGCCTACTTTCCGGTGGACAGCACGATTTCGGTGCTGGCACCCGCGGACAAGCGGCGCAGCCTGGAGATCGGCGCGGTCGGCTGCGAGGGCCTGTTCGGGCCCGAGTCGCGCATCGGAGGTGGAGTCGTTCGAGCTCAAGGGCTGGATCCAGGGTTCGGGCCATGCCTGGCGGGTGGACGCGGCGCACGCTGCAGCACCTGGCCGCGCGCCACGAAAGCCTGAACACGCTTCTGCTGAAGTACCTGCACGTGGTGCTGGTGCAGACCGCCCGCAGCGTCGCGTGCTGCCGCTTCCACTCCCTGGAGCAGCGGCTGGCACGCTGGCTGTTGACGCACAGCGACCGCAACTGGTCGAGGATCTGCCGGTCACGCACGACCAGCTGGCCCTGATGCTGGGCGCGCGCCGCGCCGGGGTGACGGTCGCCGTCGGGCCAGCTGGAGCAGCGCGGGCAAGATCAGCGGCAGCCGCGGCCACATCGTGGTGCAGGACCGCCCGGGCACTGCTGGAGAGCAGCCTGCGCTGCTACCTGCAGGACCGCCAGACCTACGAGCAGGGCATGGGCGTGCCACCCAGCCAGCGCCGCTATTGAAGAAGGGGCGGTGGCGCCGCAGCCGCTACGTGTAATTTCGTACTAGGGTTTTCCCGCAACGGGTCTACAATCGCAGGCCCCCAAGAACCGGCGCGGCGGCTGCAAACGCTAAGCTGCGCCCCAGGAGACCCCGACACATGCCCCCCATCAACGCGGTGAACGCCGACGACAAACGCGCGCAACTGCGCCAGGCCGCCCTCGAGTACCACGAGTTCCCGACCCCCGGCAAGATCGCGATCGCCGCGACCAAGCAGCTGATCAACCAGCACGACCTGGCGCTGGCCTATTCGCCCGGCGTGGCCGCGCCCTGCGAGGAGATCGTCAGGGACCCGACCGACGCCTTCAAGTACACCAGCCGCGGCAACCTGGTGGCCGTGATCACCAACGGCACCGCCGTGCTGGGCCTGGGCGACATCGGCCCGCTGGCCGCCAAGCCGGTGATGGAAGGCAAGGCCGTGCTGTTCAAGAAGTTCGCCGGCATCGACGTCTTCGACATCGAGATCAACGAGAAGAACGACCTCGACAAGCTGGTCGACATCATCGCCGCGCTGGAGCCCACCTTCGGCGGCATCAACCTCGAAGACATCAAGGCGCCGGACTGCTTCTACGTCGAGCGCAAGCTGCGCGAGCGCATGAAGATCCCGGTCTTCCACGACGACCAGCACGGCACGGCCATCGTCGTCGGCGCGGCCATCCTCAACGGCCTGAAGGTGGTCGGCAAGGACATCGCGAAGGTCAAGCTGGTCACCTCGGGCGCCGGCGCCGCGGCGCTGGCCTGCCTGGGCCTGCTGGTCAAGCTGGGCCTGCCGCGCGAGAACATCTGGGTCACCGACCTGGCCGGCGTGGTCTACGAAGGCCGCACCGAGCTGATGGACGAGGACAAGGTCCAGTTCGCGCAGAAGACACCGGCGCGCACGCTGACCGAGGTGATCGACGGCGCCGACATCTTCCTGGGCCTGTCGGCCGGCGGCGTGCTCAAGCCGGAGATGGTGCGCAAGATGGCGGCCAAGCCCGCTGATCTTCGCGCTGGCCAACCCGAACCCGGAGATCATGCCCGAGGAGGTCAAGGCGGTGCGCGACGACGCCATCATGGCCACCGGCCGCACGCGACTACCCGAACCAGGTCAACAACGTCCTGTGCTTCCCGTACATCTTCCGCGGCGCGCTGGACTCGGGCGCGACCACCATCACGGTGGAGATGGAGATCGCCGCGGTGCACGCCATCGCCGAGCTGGCGCAGGCCGAGCAGAGCGAGGTGGTGGCCGCGGCCTATGCCGGCGAGCAGCTGGCCTTCGGCCCCGAGTACCTGATCCCCAAGCCGTTCGATCCGCGCCTGATGATGAAGATCGCGCCGGCGGTGGCCCAGGCCGCGGCCGACAGCGGCGTGGCGCTGCGCCCGATCGCCGACATGGACGCCTACCGCGAGAAGCTGCAGAGCTTCGTCTACGCCTCGGGCACGACGATGAAGCCGATCTTCGCGGCGGCCAAGCGGCGGCCAAGAAGCGCGTGGCCTTCTGCGAGGGCGAGGAAGAGCGCGTGCTGCGCGCCGCGCAGATCGTGGTCGACGAAGGCCTGGCGCGGCCGACGCTGATCGGCCGGCCGGAGATCATCGCCGCAGCGCATCGAGAAGTTCGGCCTGCGCCTGAAGGAGGGGCTCGACTACGACGTCGTCAACGTCGAGCAGGACCACCGCTACCGCGACTTCTGGCAGACCTACCACCGCATGACCGAGCGCAAGGGCGTCACGGCGCAGATGGCCAAGATCGAGATGCGCCGGCGCCTGACGCTGATCGGCGCGATGCTGCTGCACAAGGGCGAGGTCGACGGCATGATCTGCGGCACCTGGGGCACCACGGCCGATCCACCTGCACTACATCGACCAGGTGATCGGCAAGCGCGCCGGCGTCAGCACCTACGCCTGCATGAACGGGCTGATGCTGCCCGGCCGCCAGGTCTTCCTGGTCGACACCCACGTCAACTACGACCCGACGGCCGAGCAGCTGGCCGAGATCACCGTGATGGCGGCCGAGGAGATGATGCGCTTCGGCCTCAAGCCCAAGGCCGCGCTGCTGTCGCACTCCAACTTCGGCACCAGCAACCAGCCCAGCGCGGTGAAGATGCGCGAGACGCTGGAGCTGCTGCGCGACGCAGGCGCCCTGGCTGGAGGTGGACGGCGAGATGCACGGCGACGTGGCGCTGGACGGCGCATGCCCGCAACCTGCATCATGCCGCACAGCACCCTGGCCGGCGACGCCAACCTGCTGGTGCTGCCCAACATCGATGCCGCCAACATCTCCTACAACCTGCTCAAGACCGCGGCCGGCGGCAACATCGCCATCGGCCCGGTGCTGCTGGGCGCGGCCAAGCCGGTGCACATCCTGACCGCCAGCACCACGGTGCGGCGCATCGTCAACATGACGGCGCTGACGGTGGCCGACGCCAACGCGGCGCGCTAAGGCTGTCTTAGACAGCTGGCACTAACTTGCTAGCGTCGGGCTTTAGCGCCGCAATGGCCTTGGCGGCTGCCCAAAAATTGGGCAGCCGCTTGCGCTTTTGGGGCGAGATACGTCACACTACCGCCTTGAATTTTCCGGGTTAACCCGGAGATTTGAGGTTCCGGAGGCCCGGACGTGGATTCGGGAAACCCGGGATGGCGTCCCAAGGTCACCGAAGAAGGTCCGTTCATGGCGCGCATCGCGGCTGTCAAGTTTGCGCTCACTAGCTTCTTGCTGGCAGCAGCGATCGCGCAGCCCCCTGGCGCAAGCCAGGTGCCCGACGGACCGCCTCGCGATGGCAGGCCAGCCGTCATTCAGGTCGCCGAGCTGCCCCGGCAGGGCCGGGAGACCTATGAACTGATCCGCCAGGGCGGACCGTTCCCGTACGACAAGGACGGCGCGGTGTTCGGCAACCGGGAGCGCTTGCTGCCGGCCGAGAAGCGCGGCTACTACCGCGAGTACACCGTGACGACACCAGGATCGCGCGACCGGGGCGCCCGGCGCATCGTGTGTGGCGGCCCAGCCCAGGGCGCCGCATGCCTGTTATTACACCGCTGACCACTACGCCAGTTTTCGCAAGATCGTGGAGTGACCCCCAAATGAAGCGGGACCTGTTTTTGACTATGGAAAGAGACGCGGAGATGGATACACCACTTCGTCAGGAAACCACCGAAACGCCCCTCAAGGGCGTGCGCACCAACATCGTGCAGTCGATCCGCGCCTTCCGGGTGCAGGACCTGCAGGACGCCGCGCACGGCGCTCGGGCCAGCATTTCCTGTACGCCAACCTGGCCAAGGCCCAGACCAAGCAGGACGTGCTGGACCTGATCGCGCAGCAGTTCATCCTGCCGGCGCACTTCGGCAAGAACTTCGACGCGCTGTACGACTGCATGACCGACCCGGTGCACAAGTCGGGCCCGCAGCCCGGCTTCATCGTGGTGCTGGAGCAGATCCCGGCCAACGCCAAGTTCGACAAGGAAGCGCGCGAGCAGCTGCTCGACATCTTCCGCGACACCGCCGACTACTGGGCGGACCGAAAGATACCGTTCCGGTGTTTCTATTCTTTTCTGTAGCCCGTTCTGCACACACCAGCCAAGCAGAACGGGCGAACGAGGCTCAGGGCACCGAGGCGCCGCGGCAGCAGCGTTCCGGTCCACCGACAACGGCGAGAAGATGCCCACCGACAAACTGGTGGACGTGTCGCCCCTGGCGCTGCGCATGAGCAGCCCCTTCAACGCGGGCTACTGGCTGGCGGCGGCCTGAACGGCTGTCATCCCGAGCGCTCGACGCGCGTCCAGCTGCCAGGCTGCGGATCAGGCCGCATGACGATCGAGAAGCCCGGCCTGGCGCCGGGCTTGTTCTGTTGCCGCAGGTCCGCTGCCTACTCGCGCGACGGCTCAGCCGGGCGCAGAGCTGCGCCAGCGCCAGGTACTCGTCCACCGGCACTTCCTCGGCGCGGCGCTGCACGTCGAAAGCGCCGGCGAAGCTCCTCTGCTCCAGCCACTTGCCCAGCGTGTGGCGCAGCAGCTTGCGGCGCTGGCTGAAGGCCACCTGCACCAGTTCGCGACAGCAGCTTCGGCGTCCACGGCCGCGGGCTGCGCGCAGCGGCACCATGCGCACCACCGCGCTGTCCACGCGCGGCGGCGGGTCGAAGGCTTCGGGCGGCACGAACAGCACGTTTTCCATCGCGTAGCGCCACTGCAGCATCACCGACAGCCGGCCGTAGTCGCTGGTGGCCGGCCGCGCCACCATGCGGTCGATCACTTCCTTTTGCAGCATGAAGTGCTGGTCCTCGATCGCGTCCACGAAGCCCAGCAGGTGGAACAGGATCGGCGTGGAGATGTTGTAGGGCAGGTTGCCCACCACCCGCAGCTTGGCAGCGCCCAGCGACGCGCGCCAGCTGCGGCGAAATCGACCTTCAGCACGTCGGCCTCGATCACCGCCAGCTGGCCGTGGCTGCGCAGGCGCGCCGCCAGGTCGCGGTCGAGTTCGATCACGGTCAGCCGGCCCAGCCGCTCCACCAGCGGCTGCGTCAGCGCCGCCAGGCCCGGGGCCGATCTCCACCATCGCCTGGCCGGGCCGCGGATCGATCGCGCGCACGATGGCGTCGATGATGCCGGCGTCGGCCAGGAAGTGCTGGCCGAAGCGCTTGCGGGCGATGTGCTTCATGCGGCTCGGCGCCGCCGCGGTTCACTGCGGCGGCTCGCGGCAATCTCCGACGTAGGCGCGGCCGCGCACGTCCTGCGCCCACTGCGCGTAGGCCTCGTCGAGCTTCTTCTCGCGCACCAGGTTGCGCGCCATCTCGCGCTGCTCGCGCTGGGCTCAGCGTCGCCTGCGCGCCGCTCCAGCAGCTGGATCAGGTGCACGCCGAAGCGCGAGACCAGGGGCTCGGCGATCTGGCCGGGCGCCAGCGCGTTCATCGCCTCCTCGAATTCCGGCACGAACAGGCCCGGGTTGGCCCAGCCCAGGTCGCCGCCGTTGCGCGGCGCTCGCGTCCTGCGAGTACTCGCGCGCCAGCTGCGCGAAGTCGGCCTGGCCGGCCTCGATGCGCTTCTTGAAGTCGGCCAGCCGCTGCGCGCGCCGCGGCTTCGCTCAGCTGCGGCGCTCGGGCGCAGCAGGATGTGGCGGGCGTGGCTCTGCGTCACGTGGATGCCGGGCACGCCGCCGCGGCGCTTCTCGACCACCTTGAGGACGTGAAAGCCGGCGCCCGAGCGCACCACGCTCGCTCGACGCCGCCTTCCGGCAGCGCCTGCGGTCGCCTGCACGAACAGCGGCGGATAGCGGTCGGCGCGTGCGCAGGCCGACCTCGCCGCCGCTGGCCGCCGCGCCCGGGCGCATCGGAGAACTCGCGCGCCAGCTTGGCGAAGTCCTCGCCGGCGCGGGCGCGCTCCAGCACGCGCTGGGCCTTGGCCCGCAGGCTGGCGACCTGCGCCTCGCTCGCGTTCTCGGGCACGGCCACCAGGATGTGGGCCAGGTTGATCTCGATCGGCGCGGCGTCGTTGCCGCCCTGCTGCTGCTCGCGCAGGTACTGGTCGACGTCCAGGTCGCGTCACCTTGACGCGCGCTTCGAGCTCGCGCTCGCGCAGCCGCGTGCAGCAGCAGCTGGTTGCGCAGGTCCTCGCGGAACTGCGCCAGCGCGATGCCGTCGGCGGCCAGCCGGCGGCGCAGCTCCGGCCACGTCGATCTGGTTCTGGCGCGCCACGTTCTGCTCGGCCTGGTCCACCGTGGCGTCGTCCACCTTGATGCCGGTCTCGCGCGCCAGCTGCAGCTGCGCCTTTTCGCTGATCAGCCGCTCCAGCACCTGGCGCGCGAACTCCGGCGCGCGGCGGCACCGGCCTGGCCCTGCTGCGCCAGCTGCTGCTCGAAGCGCACCATCCGCGAGCGCACCTCGTTGTTGGTGATCGGCTCGGAGTTGACCACCGCCACGATGTAGTCGGCCGGGCGCGGCCCGCTGTCGGCGGCGCGCGGCGGCCGGCCGGCCAGCGCCCGGCTGGGGCGACGCGCGCAGGCCTTGCGCGGCGCGCCGGCAGCGGCCAGCGGCCAGGCGCGGCGACAGGCCAGCCACGGGACGTAAGGGCGTTGGTTCATGGTGCTGCACTGTGACTAGTCGTAGTTGCTGAAGCGGCTGGGCGTGGTGACCTGCTCGCGCAGGTACTGGTAGCGGGGAATATTCTCCTTGAGCGTCTGCAGGGCGTTGGAGCCCAGCCGGCGTGAAAGCCCACGAATTCGAGCTGGAACAGGATGCGCTTGTTCGACGTCGTGGTGCTGCTTTGCAGCCGCTCGACCACGACGCGGCCGATCCAGCAGCCCGCGTCGTACTCCAGCCCGACCACGGCATCGACCAGCCGCCGGTCCTGCAGGCTGTAGTTCAGCCGCCCGACGCTGTACCAGCGGCCCTCGCCTTCGCCGCGGCCGGGCCCCAGGTCCTGGCCCTTGTCGCCCCACAGGTCGTTCAGCGGCCATTGCCAGCCGACGTCGATCTGCTCGCTGATGCCGCGCTGCAGGCGGTAGGCGGCGCTGATCACGCGGTAGTTGCCGGGGCTGTAGCGCCCGCCGATGGTCGCGCGGATGGAGCGCCGCGGTCTTCGGGTTGTACTGCACCGTGGAGTCGACGCTCCACTGCGGCGTCCAGTTGATCGACGGCGCCGAACAGCAGGTCCGACAGGCGCTCGCTGACCGGCGCGCTGCCCGGGCAGGGTGACGCGCTGGTCCTTGAAGCGCAGCCGCTGGGCGACGCCGAAGCGCGCCGCCTCGGCGCCGGTGTCCGGGTCGAGCAGGCGGGTGGTGACGCCCAGCGTCAGCAGGTTGTTGTCCGAGATGCGGTCGTTGCCGCCGAAGGCGTTCTCGGTGTAGATGGTGGCGAAGTTGAAGTCGTTGGCGGCCGAGTCGTAGTTGGGCAGCAGGCTCTGGTCGCGGAACGGCGTGTAGACGTAGAAGGCGCGCGGCTCCAGCGTCTGGCGGAAGCTGCGGCCGAAGAAGCTGGTGTCGCGCTCGAACACCAGGCCGCTGTCCAGGCTGAAGGTCGGGCACCGTGCGGCTGGCCGACGCGCGCGCCATTGGCCAGCGGCGCGTCGAACTGGTACTGGCGTGGCGTGCAGCTGCATCTTGGGAGTGACGAACCAGCCCGGCGCCTGCCAGGGCCGGCTGAGCTGCGCCAGCGTGTAGGCTGCGCTGCGCGTTGGGCTGGCCGGTGCAGCGGCGGTCCGCCTCGAAGCGCGTGTAGTCGGCTTCGACATAGGCTTCCAGGCCGCCGGCCAGGTTGCGCGCGGGAATAGCGCGCCGACCACCTGCGGCAGGCGGTCGTAGGGCGGCACGATGGGCGACGTCACGTCCTGCAGGGTCTGCCACTTCAGGGCGCGCGGCCGACGACCGAGAAGTCGCCCCGCGCCCAGGACAGGGTGCCGTCGTTGGCCAGCAGGCGCTGCGTGAGCGAGGCGGTGGTGCGCGAGAAGTCGCGCCAGTAGTTGTCGTCGCTCACGCGGTTGAGGTTGAGGTTCAGGCCCAGCGGGCCGGTCGGCAGGCCGGCGCCGACTGCGCCATCGTGCTGGAGGGCGTAGCCCCAGCGGTCGCGCTCGCGCAGCCGGTCGTTGGGCATGTAATTGGCGCGCAGCTGGCCCGCGTAGTCGCGCTCGAGGTAGCGGAACTCGCCGCCCAGGTCGACGCCGCGCTTGGTCATCAGCGCCGGGTAGAAGGTGGCGTCGCGGTTGGGCGCGATGTTCCAGTAGTAGGGCATCGTGAGCTCGACGCCGTTCAGGCTGTCCAGCCCGATGGTGGGCGGCAGCAGGCCCGACTTGCGCTTGTCGGACAGCGGAAAGCTGAGCGCCGGCACCGGCAGGATCGGCACGCCCATGAAGCTCAGCACCGCGCCGCTGGCCTGGCCGGTTTCCTCCTCGTTGTCGATGCGGATGCTGGCGGCGCGCAGGATCCAGTCGGGCAGCCAGCTCGGGCCCGGCCGGCGCTGGCAGGTGGTGTAGGTGGCGTTGCGGATGATCGCCCGCTTGTCGTCGATGAAGTCGACCCGCTCGGCCTCGCCGTAGGCGTCGTTCTTCAGGAACCGGTAGCGCGGCTCGTTGAAGAAGCCCTCGAAGGCGTCCACCTTCAGCTCCAGCAGCGGGCCCTCGAAGATGTTGCCGGCGCGGTTGATGCGCACGTTGCCGCGGCGCCCGGGCCAGGTCGTCGGGCTGGTAGTACTCCAGCCGGTCGGCGCGGATCACCGTGTCGCCGCGGCGCAGCTGCGCGTCGCCCTCGATCACGGTTTCCAGGTCGGTGCGCCCGGACGCGCGCTCGCCCGACAGGAAGGTGGGCAGCTTGTCGCGCGCCTCGGGCGGCAATGTCCTCGCGCAGCATGGGGCTGGGCTTGAGCGCGAGCGGCGGCTCGCGCCTGGGCACGGGCCGCGCCGGCGTGCAGCAGCGGCGCACGCCACCAGCGCCACCGGCGTCAGGGCAAAGCGGGCGCGAAACGCCTTGGGTTTCAAGTCGTGCATCGAGGACATGTGGGCTATCGGCGGCAGCGGGCGCCCGGCCGGCAGGACTGGATTTGTAGAATGGATTATCCATGAGCGCACCTCTCCGAACCCGCCTCCCGCCGCACCCGCGCGCCGTCGCCTGGGCCGATCCGCAACGCGAAGCCGCCTTCGACGCGCTGGCTGGACGGCATCGCCGGCCCGCACGGCCTGCGTGCCGGCCAGCCTGCGCGCCGGCGTCGGCCGACGCCAGCTTCCGGCGCTACCTGCGCATCGACGCAGCCGGGCGGCAGCCGCATCATCATGGACGCGCCGCCCGACAAGGAGGACTGCCGCCCCTTCGTGAAGGTGGCGCGGCTGATGGCGCGAGGCCGGCCTGAACGTGCCGCGCGTGCTGGCCTGGGACGAGGCGCAGGGCTTCATGCTGCTGGACGACCTGGGCATCGCAGACCATGATCGAAGCGATCGACCGCGAGCGGCCCGCATGCCAACCAGCCGCTGTACCTGCGCGCCGTCGACGCGCTGGTCGCCTGGCAGGCGGCGTCGCGGCCGGGCGTGCTGCCCGCCTACGACGAGGCGCTGCTGGCGCGCGAGCTGGCGCTGTTCCCCGACTGGTACCTGGCGCGGCACCGCGGCGTGCCGGTCGAAGGCGCGCGCTGCGCGAGACGCTGGACAGCCTGTTCGCGCTGATCATCGAGCGCAACCTGGCCGCGCCGAGCGTCTACGTGCACCGCGACTTCATGCCGCGCAACCTGATGATGCCCGGCGACCCGGCCGAGCCGCGGCTGGGCGTGCTGGACTTCCAGGACGCGGTGTACGGCCCGATCACCTACGACATCGCCAGCCTGATGCGCGACGCGTTCCTCAGCTGGGACGAGGAATTCGTGCTCGACATCACGGTGCGCTACTGGCAGAAGCGCGCAGAAGGCCGGCCTGCCGGTCGATCCGGACTTCGGCGAGTTCTACCGCGGCGTCGAGTGGATGGGCCTGCAGCGCCACCTCAAGGTGGCCGGCATCTTCGCCCGGCTGACGCTGCGCGACGGCAAGCCCAGGTACCTGGCCGACACGCCGCGCTTCATCGCCTACATCCGCGCCACCGCCGGCCGCTACCGCGAACTCGCGCCGCTGCTGCGGCTGGTCGACGAGGTCGAAGGCACGCAGGCCGTCACCGGCTACGCCTTCGGCCGGATGTGACGCGGCGCCGCATGCCGCGCTTTTACTGCGCCGTCGCCGCTGGCCACCGGCCAATCGCTGGACCTGCCCGCGGGCGCGGCACGGCATGTGCAGGTGCTGCGCCTGCAGCCGGGCGCGCCCATCACGCTGTTCAACGGCGCAGGCGGCGAGTTCGACGCGGTGGTCGAGCACATGGGCCGCAGCGACGTGCGACGTGCGCGTCGGCGCGCACCACGCCGTGGAACGCGAAGCGCGGCCGCGAAGTGCACCTGGCCGTGGGCATGCCCGCCAACGAGCGGATGGACTGGCTGGTGGAGAAAGCCACCGAACTGGGCGTGGCCAGCATCCAGCCGCTGATGGCGGAGCGCAGCGTGCTCAGGCTGGCGGGCGAGCGCGCCGGAAAGAAGCAGGCGCACTGGCAGGGCGATCGCCGTCGCGGCCTGCGAGCAGTGCGGGCGCAACCGGGTGCCCGTCGTGCACGAGGTGGCCAGCCTTTGGCGAGTGGCTGGCGCAAGGCGCGCCGCCGGCGCCGCCCGGCGCTTGCTGCTGTCGCTGGCTCGCAGGCGGCAGCCGCTGCGCGACGCGGCCGGCGACGAGGGAACCTGTGTCGCGTTGCTCTCAGCGGTCCCGAGGGCGGCTTCGCGCCCGACGAGGAAGCCGCCGCGCTGGCGGCGGGCTTCCGGCCGGTGTCCCTGGGCCCGCGCGTGCTGCGCGCCGAGACCGCGCCGCTGGCGGCGCTCGCCGCGCTGGCGTGAGGATTCGCCGCGCCTGCACAATGGAGGCATGAACCGCAACCTCTGGCTGCTGGCGATCTGCCAGGGGCTCTTCCTCACCAACAACGTCACCTTCATCGCGATCAACGGCCTGGTCGGCCTGGCCCTGGCGCCGCTGGGCTGGATGGCCACGCTGCCGGTGATGGGCTATGTGGTGGGCAGCGCGCTGTCCACCGGCGTGGTGGCCCGGACCCAGCCGCGGTTCGGCCGCAAGGCGTCGTTCCAGGCGGGCCTGGGGTCGCGCTGCTGTCGGCGCTGCTGTGCGCGCTATGCGGCCGGTCACCGCAACTTCTGGCTGCTGTGCTTCGCCACCGTGGTGGCCGGCTACTACAACGCCAACGCCAACCTGTACCGCTTCGCCGCCGCCGAACTGGCCCGGCCCGCGGCGCGCGAGAAGGCGGTGTCGCTGGTGCATGGCCGGCGGGCCTGCTGGGCGCGGTGATCGGGCCCGAACCTCGCCGCGCGCACCCGCAACCTGTCCGACGTGCCGTTCGTCGGCGCCTACCTGGCGCTGGCGCTGGTGGCGCTGCTGGCGATGGCCTTGCTGGCCTTCATCGAGTTCCCGCCGGCGCCGCCGCCAAGCGCGGCGCCGCGAGGGCCGGCCGCTGGCGGCAGATCATGCGCCAGCCGGTGTTCATCGTGGCGGCCGCGGCGGGCGCGCTGGGCTACGGCGTGATGAACCTGCTGATGGCGGCCACGCCGATCGCCATGCAGCAGTGCGGGCTGCCGTTCTCCGACGCCGCACTGGTGCTGCAGTGGCACGTGATCGGCATGTTCGCGCCGGGCTTTTTCACCGGCCACCTGATCAAGCGCTTCGGCACGCTGCCGGTCATGGGCGTGGGCGTGGCGCTGAACCTGGCGTGCATCCTGGTGGCGCTGTCGGGCGTCGAGCTGCACCAGTTCCTGGTGGCGCTGTTCCTGCTGGGCGTGGGCTGGAATTTCCTGTTCACCGGCAGCACCACGCTGTCGCTGTCGGCCTACGGTCCCGAGGAGAAGGACCGGGCGCAGGGCGCGCTCAATTTCTTCGTGTTCGCGACGCTGGCCGTGAGCTCGTTCTCGTCCGGCGTGCTGGTCACCACGCAGGGCTGGACCCTGCTGAATTACGGCTCGCTGGTGCCGGTGGTGCTGACGGCGCGGCGCTGGCCTGGCTCGGGTTCAGAACCGCTCGTCCAGCCACTGCCTGAGCACGTCGAAGACCGGCTCGGAGTCGCGCTTCGTTGAAGATTTCGTGGAACAGGTCCTCGAAGCAGTGCGACGTGACCACCGAGGCCGGGGCGCGCGCCAGCGAAGGCGCGGCTGCCGCGCGGGTTCACCAGCTTGTCGGCGCCGGCGTACAGCAGCAGCGTCGGCACGTTCCATTGCGGCGCGTGCTCGATCACCACCGGGCCGGCGTCCGCGATGAAGCGCGCCAGCCGGCCCGAGACCCGGTCGTGCACCATCGGGTCGGCCTTGTAGGCGGCCACCACGTCGGGGTCGTGCGAGAGGAAATCCGGGTCCAGGCCGTTGCCCACCGTCAGGTTGGGCGCGATGCGCGGCAGCGTCGCCAGCAGCAGTTTCTGGAAAGCGTTGAGTCCCGCATCGAGCGCGGGCGAGGACAGCACCAGGGCGTCGATCTGCACTTTGCGCAGTGCGACCAGGCAGGCGGCGACCAGCCCGCCCATGCTGTGGCCCAGCAGGATCAGCGGCACCCCCTGCGGAATGCGGGTGCGAGTGCTTTCGATCACGTCGGCCAGGTCGTCGAGCAACCGGGGGGTGCCGGTGATGTTGCCGCGCTCGCCGTTCGACTCGCCGTGGCCGTACTGGTCGTAGCCGCGCACCGCGAAGCCCCAGCTGTTCAGGCGGCGGGCCAGGCGTTCGTAGCGGCCGGCGTGTTCGCCCAGGCCGTGCACCAGGAGCACCACGCCGCGCAGGGCGACGCCCTCCGGCAGCGGCCAATCCTGCAGGGCGATGTTGTCGCCGTCGCTGGCGGTGAAGGTGGAAAGCGTTGAGTCGCTGACTGCCTGGCTCATACCGGCGTCATGATGGCCCGACGGCAAGGACTGTGCAATGCGCGCCGGACCAACGGCCGCATCGGGTAGCCGAACGCGTGATGTGAGCAAATACCTGTGAACTGCGTCGCACAATCCGTGTGCGGCAGGTCACAGGTTTCGTCATGGCAGCTGCGCGATCACCTGGGCGACGGCCGCCGTGAGCTTCTTGGCATAGGGCACGTGCAGGAATTCGTTGGGGCCGTGCGCGTTGCTCTTCGGGCCGAGCACGCCGCACACCATCATCTGGGCCTTGGGAAAGCCGGTGCTCAGCATGTTCATCAGCGGGATCGTGCCGCCCTGGCCGATGAAGCCGCAAGGCGCGCCGAAGTGCGCCTGCGACGCCGCATCGAGTGCCTGCTCGAACCAGGCCGCGGTCGACGGCGCGTTCCAGCCGGTGGCCGCGCTGCCCGGCTCGAACGTCACCCGGGCCTGGTAGGGCGCGTTGTCCTCGAGCAGGGCCTTGAGTTCCTGCACGGCGCCGGCCGCGTCCACCAGCGGCGGCAGCCGCAGGGAAAGCTTGAAGGCGGTGTAGGGGCGCAGCACGTTGCCCGCATCCTGCAGCGAGGGAAAGCCTTCCGCGCCGGTCACGGAGAGCGTGGGCGTCCAGGTGCGGTTCAGCAGCGCCTGCAGCGGGTCGGTGGTGGTCGGCAGGGCGAAAGCCGTGGAGCCGCCGCAGTCGAAATGCGCCCAGGGGAAGCGCTTGTAGACCTCGTCGCCGAGGATCGCCGCGGTGGCCTTGGCCTGCGCCAGCCGGTCGGGGGGCACTTCGCAATGGAAGCTCGCAGGCAGCAGGCGGCCCGACTTGCTGTCCTCCAGCCGGTCGAGCACTTGCCGCATGATGCGAAAGCTCGAGGGCACCAGGCCCGAAGCGTCGCCGGAGTGCACGCCTTCGGTGAGGATCTCCACCTTCAGCGTGCCGCTGGCCATGCCGCGCAGCGACGTCGTGAGCCACAGCTGGTCGTAGTTGCCCGCGCCCGAATCCAGGCAGATCACCAGGGCCACGTCGCCCAGCCGCGGTCGCAGCGCGTCGACGTAGGGCAGCAGGTCGTAGGAGCCGGATTCCTCGCAGGTTTCGATCAGCCCGACGATGCGCGGGTGCGCCACCTTCTGCGCCTTCAGGGCCTGCACGGCGGCGATGCTCGCGTACACCGCGTAGCCGTCGTCGGCGCCGCCGCGGCCATAGAGCTTGCCGTCTTCGTATTTGGGCGTCCAGGGGCCCAGGTCGGCGCGCCAGCCGGTGAATTCCGGCTGCTTGTCGAGGTGGCCGTACATCAGCACGGTCTGGCTGGAGGCGGCCTTGGTCGCCGCGATCTCGAAGAACAGGACCGGGGTGCGGCCCGGCAGGCGCACGATCTCGAGCGACAGGCCTTCGACCTTCTGCGCCTCGACCCAGGCCGCCGCGTTGCGCACGACCGTCTCGATGTAGCCGTGCTGCACCCAGTCCTTGTCGAAGCCCGGCGACTTGGCAGGGATGGCGATGTAGTCCGTCAACTGCTTGACGATGTCGCCGTCCCACTTCGCGGTCGCGTGGGACAAGGCGGCGCCGGCGTCGAGCACGCCGGCCGGGATTTCACGGTGCAGGGGAGCGTTCATGGGAATCTTGTCAGGAGGGCAATCCGCGACTGTACGCCGAGCGCTGCGGGCGCGCTAGAGTGCGTGTATTTCCAGCGCCCGAGGAGCGACATGCAACACAGCCCAAGCAGCCCGAGCCGCATCCGCGTCGGCGTCGGCGGCTGGACCTATGCGCCGTGGCGTGACAACTTTTTTCCGCAGGGGCTGCCGCACAGCCAGGAGCTGGCGTACGCCAGCCGCCGGCTCACCGCGATCGAAGTCAACGGCACCTACTACAGCACGTTCAAGCCGGCGACGTTCGCGAAATGGCGCGACGAGACGCCGGAAGGTTTCGTCTTTTCGCTCAAGGCCAACCGCTTCGCCACCAATCGCAAGGTGCTGGCCACCGCCGGAGAATCGATCGCGCGCTTCGTCGGCAGCGGCATCGCGCAGCTGGGCGACAAGCTCGGCCCGATCGTCTGGCAGTTCATGCCCACCAAGGCGTTCGACGCGCAGGACTTCGAGGCCTTCCTGGCCCTGTTGCCGCCGAGCGTGGAAGGCCGGCGGTTGCGTCACGTGCTGGACGTGCGCCATGAAAGTTTTCTCTCGCCCGCCTACCTGCCGCTGGCCCGCCGCTACGGTTGCGCCACGGTGCATACGGATTCGGAGAAATTCCCCGCGATCGCCGATGCGCAGGGCGACCTGGCCTACATCCGCCTGATGCGCAGCGAAGCGTCCTGCCCGACAGGCTACCCGCCGGCTGCGCTGGCCGAATGGGCGAGTGGCGCGCGGGCCTGGACCGCGCAGAGGCCGGCGCGCGAAGTCTTCGTCTACCTCATCAATGGCGCCAAGGAGCGCGCCCCCGCCGCTGCGGTGGAGCTGCTGCGGCAGCTGGCTTGACGCTATCAAAATCATAGCTGACGGTAGGAGGGGGATGACACCTTGTTTCGCTTTCGGCGGTCAAGCTCGGCAGCGCCGCGGTCGTCAAATAGGGCCGTCCCACCCAGGAAAAGAATCAGGAAGACCGGCCATGGCCTATGTATTCGAAACCGTCCCCGCCGATCGCGGCCTGATCGACCTGGACGACCCGCGCGAGGTGCACTGGTGGAGCAAGCAGTTCGGCTGCAGCCAGGACCAGCTGCGCCGGGCCGTGGTCCAGGTCGGCAATTCGGCCGCGAAGGTCGAGCAGCTGCTGGACGGCAAGGACATCGTGACCGTTTGAACGGCGCACGCCTGCGGCAGCCCGCGCTCATTCCAGCCAGCGCAGCAAGCCGTGCCCGGCCTCGTTCAGGCGCGCCACCAGCGCTGGCGCCTTGTCCTCGTCCACCGTGCAGTCGAAATCCACCGTCTCGCCGTGCCTCACTTCGCCGAGTGACGCGCCCGCCCCCTGCAATTCGCGCCGCACCATGCCTTCCATCGCGTAGGGAACCGCGCAGCGCAGCGCCAGGGTCCTTTGCATCGGAACCTTCTGCGCCGTGAGCAGGGCTTGCGCCACGGCGTCGGTGTAGGCGCGCACCAGGCCGCCGGCGCCCAGCTTCACGCCGCCGAAGTACCGCACCACGGTGGCGAGCACGCCTTCGAGGTCCTGACGGCGCAGCACTTCGAGCATGGGCCGGCCCGCCGTGCCGCCGGGCTCGCCGTCGTCATTCGCGGCGGACTGGCCGCCGGCCAGGAACGCCCAGCACACATGCGTCGCCCCCGGATGGTCCGAGCGCAGCTGCGCCACGACAGCCTGCGCTGCGGCACGGTCGGCCACGGCCTGCACGCAGCCGATGAAACGGCTCTTCCTGATGACGAGGTCGCTGTGGGCGGCTTGCGCGAGGGAGAACGGCACCCGCCGATTGTCTCAGCGCCGCCAGGGCGCGAACCAGCCCAGGCCCTGGGACGTGCCGCCGGGCTGCGCCCCCAGGCGCGGGCGGTACTCGCAGCCGACCCAGCCGGTCCAGCCGCAACCGGCCGCCACTTCGTCGATCACCTTGAAGAGGTAGGGATAGTTCATCTCGCCGACGTCGGGCTCGTGCCGCTCGGGCACGCCAGCGATCTGGAAGTGACCGACACGCCCGGTGGGCAGGTACTGGCGGATCTTCGTCGCGACATCGCCCTCGACCACCTGGCAGTGGTACAGGTCCATCTGCACCTTGACGTTGGCCGCGCCGATCTCGGCCACCAGTTCATGCGCCTGGTCCTGGCGGTTGAGGAAGAAGCCGGGGATGTCGCGCGTGTTGATCGGCTCGACCAGCACATCGACGCCGTGCTTCGCCGCTTCCGCCGCGGCCCATTTCAGGTTGGCGACATAGCCCGGCCGCAGGACAGCGCGGTCCGCGCCCGCGGGCACCAGCCCGGCCATCACGTGGATGCGCGGGCAAGCCAGCGCCTGCGCATAGGCCAGCGCCTTGCCGAAGCCTTCGCGGAATTCCGCTTCGCGCCCGGCCAGGCAGGCCACGCCTCTTTCGCCCCGGTCCCAGTCGCCGGGTGGCGCGTTGAACAGCACCTGCTGCAGGCCGTTGCCCTTCAGCCGCGCCGCCAGTTCGCGCGGCTCGTGGGCGTACGGAAACAGGAACTCGACCGCCTGGAAACCGTCGCGCGCGGCGGCCTCGAAGCGGTCCAGGAAATCGAGCTCCGGGTAGAGCATGGAAAGGTTGGCTGCGAAGCGGGGCATGGCGGATTCCTCGGGTTACCAGCGCGCGGCGAAAGTGCGGCGCAGTTCTTCGATCTGCAGCGCGGTGAGCGAGGGGCAGGGCCCCTGGGCCAGCAGCACCAGCCGCGCCGTCTCTTCCAGCTCTTCCAGCAGTGCCATGGCTGCGCGGGCGTGTCGTGCCAGACGTTGGGGCCCAGCCGCTGCAGCATCACCGCGCGGATCGGGCGCCCGCTCTGCGCCGTAGTGCGCGATCAGCCTGCGGCACCTCCTCGACGGTCGCGCCCGCGCCGGGCCGCTGGTAGCGCACCATCGGCACATGGCCGACCTTCATCACGAAATAGGGGGTGATCGGCGGCAGCAGCTCCGGCTCCTGGCAGCGCAGGCTCAGCGCCACGCTGTGCGTGCTGTGGGTGTGGATCACGCAGCGCGTGCCGGGATCGAACCGCAGCGCCGCACGATAGATCGCCGCATGCAGCGCCAGCGTCTTGCTGGCCGGCGCGCCGGAGCTTGCACGCCCTCCAGGTCCACCCGCGCCAGCGCGGCCGGGTCGAGAAAACCCAGGCAGGCGTCGGTCGGCGTGATCAGGAAGCCATCGTCCAGCCGCACGCTGATGTTGCCTGCCGTCGCGTGCGCATAGCCGCGCTCGAACAGGCTGGCACCGACGCGGCAGATTTCCTCGCGGGCCTCGGACTCCGTCATGCCAGCATCCTGAAGGACTTGTCGAAGAAGTCGTCGCTGCCGAAATTGCCCGACTTCAGCGCCAGGTGCACGGGCGCGCCGCCTTCGGCTTGGGCGTGGCACCACGGCACGCCCGGGTCGATCTGCGGGCCGATCTGCATCTGCGTGATGCCCAGCGCCTGGACGCAGGCGCCGGAAGTCTCGCCCCCGGCCACGACCAGCTGGCGCACGCCCGACACCACCAAGCCACGTGCGATCGCGGCCAGCGTCCGCTCCACCATTTTGCCCGCCGCTTCCACGCCGAGCCTTCCCTGCACGTCCTTCACGGCCTGCACATCGGCCGTCGAATACACCAGGACCGGGCCGTGTGTCAGCCGGGGCCCGGCCCAGGCCAGCGCGTTCGCAACCTCGTCCTCGCCCGCGGCGATGCGCAGCGGGTCCAGCGCCAGGGCCTGGCCGCCGGCGGAGATGAAGGCCTGCACCTGCCGGTTGGTCGCCGTCGAGCAGCTTCCGGACACGACCGCGCGCAGGCCCTGCGCGGGCGGCAGCCCGGCGGCGGCGGCCGAAGGCTGCAGGCCGAAATTGGCAGGCAGCGCGATGGCCACGCCCGAGCCCGCCGTGACCAGCGGCAGGTCCTTCAGCGCGGGGCCGAGCCGCAGCAGGTCGTCGTTGCCCAGCGCGTCGACGATGGCGATGGCCACGCCTTCGGCGCGCAGCTGCCCGATGCGCTGCGCGATGGCCGCCTCGCCCGCGGCCACTGCCTTGTAGTCGATCAACCCCACCTTGCGGCGGCACTGCGCCTGCAGCACGCGCACCAGGTTGGCGTCGGTCATCGGCGTCAGCGGGTGGTTGCGCATGCCCGAATCGCTCAGCAGCACGTCGCCCACGAACAGGTGGCCCTTGAACACCGTGCGCTGGTTGTCCGGGAACGCCGGCGTGGCGATCGTGAAATCCGCTCCCAGGGCGTCCATCAGGGCCTCGGTCACCGGGCCGATGTTGCCCTGCGCGGTGCTGTCGAAGGTGGAGCAGTACTTGAAATAGATCTGGCGCGCGCCCTGCTGCTGCAGCCAGCGCAGCGCCGTCGAGCGATTGCGCCACCGCGTCGGCGGCCGGGATGGTGCGCGACTTCAGCGCCACCACCACGGCGTCGGCGGCGGCATCGAGCGGGCCCCGCGGCACGCCGATGGTCTGCACCACGCGCATGCCGCTGCGCACCAGGTTGTTGGCCAGGTCGGTGGCGCCGGTGAAGTCGTCGGCGATGCAGCCGAGCAGGAGCGGGCGATTCCATCAGCGCAACGGCAGCTTCACGGCGCCGGGATTCTCGCGGATGTACTCACGCACGACGGATTCGAAATCGGTATCGGGCTGCAGGCCGAGGGCACGGGCGCGCGCGGAGGCGACGTTGCCCGGCCAGGTCTCGCACCAGCCGCAGGATGGCCGGGTCGGGCGTCCAGTCCAGCAGGTCCGTGGCCGCCTTGCCCGCCACACGCTCGAGCGCGCCGGCCATGTCGCCGACCGTGGTGCGCATGCGCCGGCAGGTTCACGGCCGTGAGCGGCCCCCATTCGGCGTCGCTCGCCTGCGCGGCGCGGATGATGCCTTCGATCGTGCGCGCCGGCGACGACAGGGCCACCGGCGTTTCCGCGGGAACCGGGCACGCGGCCTTCTGCCCGGCCAGCGGCTCGCGGATCATGCCGGAGAGGAAACTGGATGCCGCCCCGTTGGGCTTGCCCGGGCGCACGCTCACGGTCATCAGGCGCACGCTGCGGCCGCGCACGAAGCCCTTGCGCGCGTAGTCGGCCACCAGCTGCTCGCCGATGAATTTCTGGATGCCGTAGCTGCTTTGCGGCGTCGGCAGCGTGAAGTCCTCGATCACCTCGGGCAGCGGCTGGCCGGGCAGGTTGCCGAACACGGCCAGCGAGCTGGCGAACACGAAGGCGGGCCGGGTGCCCAGCGCGCGGCAGGCGTCGAGCAGGCCGCGCGTCGCGTCCAGGTTGCTGTGCATGCCGAGGTCGAAGTCGGCCTCGCATTCGCCGCTGACGGCGGCGGCCAGGTGGAACACGATGTCGGTGCCGCGCGCCGGCAGCTTGCCGCCCGCGACCTGCGTGTTGAGGTCGCCGCCCACGAAGCGAACGCGCTTGTCCGCCGCCAGGTCTTCGGGCGGCGGCGCGCGGTCGGCCAGCGTGATCGATTCGATGGCACGGGCCGGCTGGCCGCCGATGGACAGGCTGCCTTGCGACAGCAGGGTGCGGGCGAGGCGGGCGCCGAGGAAGCCGCAGCCTCCGGTGATGAGAATGTTCATTTCGCTTCTGGGGGTTGAATCACGGACGGGACGGCGGCAAGTCGATGCCGGGGAAGATCTTGATCACGGCGCTGTCGTCTTCCTTCGCGAAGCCGGCGCTGGAAGCCTGCATGAACATCTGGTGCGCGGTGGAAGACAGCGGCAGCGGAAATTTGCTGGCGCGCGCCAGGTCGAGCACGATGCCGAGGTCCTTGACGAAGATGTCCACCGCCGACAGCGGCGTGTAGTCGCCCGCCAGCACATGGGCCATGCGGTTCTCGAACATCCAGCTGTTGCCCGCGCTGTGGGTGATGACCTCGTACAGCGCCGCCGGGTCCACGCCTTCGCGCAGTCCGAGCGCCATCGCCTCGGCGGCGGCGGCGATGTGCACGCCCGCCAGCAGCTGGTTGATGACCTTCACCTTGCTGCCGGCGCCGGCGCGGTCGCCCAGCCGGTACACCTTGGCGGCCATCGCGTCGAGCAGGGCGCCGCATCGTTCGTAGGCCTCGGGCCGGCCGGAAGTCATCATGGTGATCTGGCCGGACGCCGCCTTGGCGGCGCCGCCGGAAATCGGCGCGTCGAGATAGAGCAGGCCGCGCTCGGCCAGCCGCGCCTCCAGCGCCGCCGACCAGCCCGGGTCCACGGTCGAGCACATGACGAACACGCTGCCCGGGCGCATCGCGGCGGCCACGCCGCCGTCGCCGAACAGCAGGTCCTCGGTCTGCGCCGCGTTGACGACGACGGAAACCACCACGTCGCAGCGCGCCGCAAGTTCCGCCGCGCGTGGCGCAGGCCGTGCCGCCCTCGGCGGCAAATGCCGCCGCGGCTTCCGGCCGCACGTCGAACACCTGCACCTCGTGCCCGGCCCGCCGCAGCGAACGCGCCATGCCGCCGCCCATCGCGCCCAGACCGATCACACCCACTGTCTTGTCCATGCTTCGCGCCGCTTGAATTGGTATGGTTATCATACAACTTTTGCGCCTGGAGCGGACACCTCTTTGCCCACCCGCAGCGGCCCGCCGGGATCTAGCGCCGGGTCACCAGCGGCTGCGCCAGCCGCGCGCCTTCCTGGCTCCAGAACGCCGGGTCCGCCATCTCGATGCGCCGGATGGCGTTGTTCATGTGGCGCGCCGCGGCCTGGCGCGCCTTGGCCACGTCGCCGGCCTCGATGGCCTGCACCACGGCGTGATGCTCGTCGCGCACCTGCGCCGCGAAGTCGGCGCGGCGCGCCTCGTTGGCGCGGGTGACGCCGATCGCGCCGCGCATGAACTGCGCCAGGTAGTCGAGCGTGCCGACCAGGAAAGGGTTGTGCGCCGCGCCGGCGATGGCCCGGTGGAAGTGCAGGTCCTCCTCCACGCCGTCGCCGCCGGCCTTCACGGCCTTGTCCAGCGCCAGCACCGACTGCTTGAGCCGCTTGACGTCGGCCGCCGTGCGGCGCTGCGCGGCCAGCGCCGCGACCTCGGCCTCCAGCGCGCGCCGCACTTCGGCCATCTGCACCACCGCTTCGCGCGACGCGCGTGTGGCGGGCGTCGAAGTTCAGCGGCGCGTAGGGCGCGCGGGCGCTGACGTAGACGCCGCTGCCCTGGCGCGAATCGACCAGCCCCAGCGACTTCAGGCGCGACACCGCTTCGCGCACCACCGTGCGGCTGACCTGGAACTGTTCGACCAGCCGCGCCTCGGCGGGCAGCTTTTCGCCCGCGGCCAGCCGCCCCGCGCGGATTTCGGCCGCGAGCTGCTGCGCCACCTGGTCCGACAGGCGGGCGCCGCTGGTGACGGGGGAGAACTGGTTTGTCATACAAGAAACCGGATTGGTATGACAAGGATACCTGCTCGCCGCGCCGGTGCGGCGGAGATCTCAGGCCCAGCCGGCCAGCCGCAGCAGCCAGGCCCGCCAGCGCGCAGCCGGCGATCACCGGGATCACGCCGAGCTTGTAGCGCAGCAGCGCGACCGCGGCCGCGGCCGCCAGGCCGAGCGCGACCCAGTCCAGCTGCGGCGCGGCCGCCGCCGGCGGACGTGCGCCAGCGCGATGTGCGCCAGGAAGAACAGCGCCAGGCTGGCGATCACGCCGACCACCGCGGCCGTGACGCGCCGTGAGCGGCGCGGTGAACTTGCAGGTTGCCGTGGGTGGCCTCCACCAGCGGCCCGCCGGCCAGGATGAACAGGAACGACGGCAGGAAGGTGAACCAGGTCGACGACGCGTCGCCGCCAGCGCCGCGCCGGCGAACAGCATGTCCGGCCCCAGCACCTGCCGCGCCCAGCCGCCGACGAAGCCGACGAAGGCCACCACCATGATCAGCGGGCCGGGCGTGGTCTCGCCGAGCGCCAGGCCGTCGATCATCTGCGGCGCCGGTCAGCCACTGGAAATGCTCCACCGCGCCCTGGTAGACGTAGGGCAGCACCGCGTAGGCGCCGCCGAAGGTCAGCAGCGCGGCCTTGGTGAAGAACCAGCCCATCTGCGCGAGCGTGCCGTCCCAGCCCTGCGCGGCCACCAGCGCGGCCATCGGCAGCAGCCACAGCAAGGCGCCGGCCGCGACGACAGCCGGCCAGCCGCGATCTTGCTGAAGCGCGCGTGCGCCGGCGTCGGCGTGTTGTCGTCGATCAGGAAGCCGCCGCGGCGTGCGCGCGCACTGCCTTGGCGCCGCGCCGTGGCCGCCGCCGGCCGCGAACTGCGCCGGGCAGGTACTTGCCGCCCAGCGCGCCGGCGAGCGCCGCCGCGCCAGCACCACCCAGGGAAACGGCACGTGCAGGACGGCGATGGCCACGAAGCTCAGCAGCGCGATGGCCCACAGCAGCGGCACCTTGCGCGGGCTCTTCAGCGTGCGGCTGCCGATGCGCCACACCGCCTGCAGCACGATGGCCGCCACCGCCGGCTTGATGCCGTAGAACATGCCCGCCACCCAGCTCACCTCGCCGAACACCACGTAGACCCAGCTCAGCGCCGATCAGGATGAACAGCGACGGCAGCACGAACAGCGCCGCCCGCGACGATGCCGCCCCAGGTGCGGTGCATCAGCCAGCCGATGTAGGTGGCCAGCTGCTGCGCCTCGGGGCCGGGCAGCAGCATGCAGTAGTTCAGCGCGTGCAGGAAGCGCCGCTCGGAGATCCAGCGCTTCTGCTCCACCAGCTCGCGGTGCATGATCGCGATCTGGCCGGCCGGCCCGCCGAAGCTGATGAAGCCGAGCTTGAGCCAGAACTTCAGCGCTTCGCCGAAGCTGACTGCGCGCGCGGCCGGTGCGTCGGCAGAGGGTGGCCGCGGTCACTGCTTCGCGTCTTTCATCAGGTCCGGGTTCCAGCTGTGCGGCTCGCCCTGCGCGCTGCGGCACCAGGCGTAGAGCGCATCGTAGAGCGGCATCGCCGCTTCGAGCATCGCGTGGTCGTCGGCCGCGTGCAGCCGCGACAGCCCCAGCGAGAACGCGAGCAAGCCCGCCGACTGCGGCGCCAGGTCGAGGCGGTCGGTGTCGGCGCCGCGCACGATGCGCGCGAGCGCCAGCAACGCGGGATCCCTCAGGTCGAACGCGGCCAGCAAGGTGTCGAAGCTGCACAGCTCGCCCTCGTGCGTGATCGGCGCGCCCGGGATGTCGTAGGCGACGGCGCCCAGCCGCTTCGCCTCGTCGAACACCTGCGGCCGTCGGCACGTAGAAGAACTCCGCCGCCGGGTCGATGAAGCGCCGCACCAGCCACGGGCAGGCGATGCGGTCGATCTTCGGCCGCTCGCGCGTGATCCAGCGCGACGGCGTCTCGCCGGTCACGCCGAGGTCGGGGCGCTTGCGCACCGTCGGCAGGCCGCGCTCGACCAGGCCGTCGATGCCGCCTTGCAGGTAGCGAGCGTTCCAGCCGGCCGCGCGAAGCTCGGCGCGCGGCTGCCCACCGATCCAGGCCGTCGCACGCAGTGACGCTGCCCGGCGGCGTGGCGGCGACGACGCGCGACCCGCCGGGCGCGCAGGGAGCGCCGCGGCGCGATCCCGGCTTCGGCGAAACGCTCCTCGCGGCGCACGTCGAGGACGAGCGGCGCGTCGGCGCTGCCCAGAGGGCGGCGAACGCCGGGGAAATCGAAGGGAACGATGCGCGTGTCCACGATGAAAACTCCATGAGTGAAGCTGCCAGCGCTTGGACGGGACACCGTCTATCCGTGAAGAACCGGGAGGCTGTCTTCCCGATGGATGAATGCTACAAGCCGTGCGAATTCAACCCCGTTCGAACTTGAAGACCGCGGTGCCGGCCCGGGCATTGGGCAGGAAGCGCACCTCGCGGCCTTCCTGCAGGCCGTAGCTGTCCAGGATGGCCAGGCGGTTCTTGGTGGCCAGCACCTCGAAATCCTTGTAGGTGCCCACGCGGATGTTGGGCGTGTCGTACCACTGGTAGGGCAGGCGCTTGGTCACCGGCATGCGCCCGCGCGCGATCGACAGCCGGTTGGGCCAATGCGCGAAGTTCGGGAAGGCGACGATGCCGGTGCGCCCGACCCGCGCCGTTTCCACCAGCATGGTCTCGGCATTGCGCAGGTGCTGCAGCGTGTCGATCTGCAGCACCACGTCGAACGACGCGTCGTCGAACATCGACAGGCCCTCGTCGAGGTTGAGCTGGATCACGTTGACGCCGCGCTTGACGCAGGCCAGCACGTTGTCGTCGGCGATCTCGATGCCGTAGCCGCTGCAGCCGCGCTCGCGCTGCAGGCAGGTCCAGCATCGCGCCGTCGCCGCAGCCCAGGTCGAGCACGCGCGAACCGGGCGGCACCAGCCGCGCGATCGATTGCATGGTCAGCCGGTCGCTCATGGGCCGGCTCCTTGGCGATGCGATCGAAGTACGAGCGAACCACGCCCAGGTAGCGCGCGTCCTCCAGCAGGAAGGCGTCGTGGCCGTGCGGCGCGTCGATCTCCGCGTAGCTGACGTCGCGGCGGTTGTCCAGCAGCGCCTTGACGATCTCGCGGCTGCGGCGCGGCGCGAAGCGCCAGTCGGTGGTGAAGCTCACCAGCAGGAAGTTCGCGGTGGCCGCGGCCAGCGCCTTGGCCAGGTTGCCGTCGTGGCGCAGCGCCGGGTCGAAGTAGTCGAGCGCGCGGGTGATCAGCAGGTAGGTGTTGGCGTCGAAGTACTCGCTGAACTTGTCGCCCTGGTAGCGCAGGTAGCTCTCGATCTGGAATTCGATGTCCTGCGTCGTGTACAGATAGTCGCGCAGGTCCGGCGCTGGGCCGCCCGAGCCGGACCAGCCCCTCGGGGCAGCGAACCACGCGAAGCGGGGAGCGTGGGCCCTGAACTGCGGCCGAACTTCTCGTTCATCACGTCGTCGGACAGGTACGTGATGTGGCCGATCATGCGGGCGATGCGCAGGCCGCGCTTGGGGATCACGCCATGTTCGTAGAAATGGCCGCCGTGGAAATCGGGGTCGGTGACGATGGCGCGGCGCGCCACTTCGTTGAAGGCGATGTTCTCGGCCGTGAGGTTGGGCGCGCTCGCCACCACCACCGCGTGGCGCACGCGCTCGGGGTACTGCAGCGTCCACGACAGCGCCTGCATGCCGCCCAGGCTGCCGCCCATCACCGCGGCCAGGGTGTGGATGCCCAGGCCGTCGAGCAGGCGGGCCTGCGCATTGACCCAGTCCTCCACCGTGACCACCGGGAAATCGGCGCCGTAGACCTTGCCGGTATCCGGGTTCACGTGCATCGGGCCGGTCGAGCCGAAGCACGAGCCGAGGTTGTTCACGCCGATCACGAAGAAGCGGTCGGTGTCCACCGGCTTGCCGGGGCCGATCATCGTGTCCCACCAGCCCGGTCGGAATTGTCCTGGCCGTCGTACACGCCCGCCACATGGTGCGAGGCGTTGAGCGCATGGCAGATCAGGACGGCGTTGCTCTTGTCGGCGTTGAGCGTGCCGTAGGTTTCGTAGGCCAGCGAGTAGCCGCGGATGCTCGCGCCGCTTTGCAGGGCAAGCGGCTCGGCGAACGACATCGACTGGGGCGAAACGAACATGAAAAAAACCCGGCGTCGCTAAAGAGGCGAGGCCGGGTTGTCGGGCATTCGGATCTTTAGCTGAATTTATTGAGCGCCCGCAAGCTGTAGCAAATCGGCGCGCCCCTAGTATACGGGCAGACCCCTGGAGGCCGCATGAACGAACTGTATGGATCCGACGCCTACGCCCCGGCGGACGTGGCGCTGCGCGTGGCGACCGTGGGCGTCGCCAAGGCGCGGATGGCGACGCTGCCCCTGTTGATGCTGGGCGTGCTCGCCGGCGCGTTCATCGGCCTGGGCTCGATGCTGTTCGTGATCGTGCGCGCCGACACGACGCTCGGCCTGGCGGCCGGCCAGCTCGTCGGGGGCCTGGTGTTCTCGCTGGGCCTGCTGCTGGTCGTGGTGGCGGGCGCCGAGCTGTTCACCGGCAACAACCTGCTGGCGATGGCCTGGGCCGACGGCCGGATCACCTCGGCCGAGGTGGCCCGCAACTGGGCGCTGGTCTGCGCGGCCAACTTCGCCGGTGCCGCGGGCCTGGCTCTGCTGGTGTTCGCGAGCGGCCACACCGCCATGGGCGACGGCGCCGTCGGCCGCGCCGTGGTCCGCATCGCGCTGGCCAAGCAGGCCCTGCCCTGGTGGGAGGCGTTCGTTCGCGGCGTGCTGTGCAACGTGCTGGTCTGCATGGCGGTCTGGATGGCGATGGCCGGCCGCAGCGTGGTGGACAAGGCCGTGGCCGTGATCTTCCCGATCACCGCCTTCGTCGCGGCCGGCTTCGAGCACAGCATCGCCAACATGTACCTCATGCCCCTGGCCATGCTGGTCCAGCAGGCCGGCCCACAGGCCGGGCAGGCCGCCGTCACCTGGGGCGGGATGGCCGGCAACCTGCTGCCGGTAGTCGCGGGCAACCTGCTGGGCGGCAGCGTGCTGGTGGGGTTGACGTACCACGTGATCTACGGCCGCACCGAAAAGCCTGCGGACGGGGAGCGGTCCTAGCCCCAGACCAGCGCGGCGACACCCAGCCCGGCAAAGATGAGCGCCGACACGATGTGCACGACGCGGATCGGCACCAGCCGGGTGATGCGCTCGCCCAGCCACACCACCGGCACGTTCGCCAGCATCATCCCGAGCGTCGTTCCCATGACGACCGGCAACCACACGTTGTAGCGCGCCGCCAGCATCACCGTGGCGATCTGCGTCTTGTCGCCCATTTCCGCGAGGAAGAACGCCACGACGGTGGTGCCGAATACGCCCAGGCGCAGCGGCTTGTCGCCGTCGCCTTCGTCCAGCTTGTCCGGGATCAGCATCCACGCGGCCATGGCGATGAAGGAGCCGCCCAGCACCCAGCGCAGGACATCGGGGCCGAGCAGGGTGGTCACCCAGGCGCCGGCGGCGCCGGCCAGCGCATGGTTGGCCAGGGTGGCGACGAGGATGCCCCAGACGATCGGCCAGGGCTTGCGAAAGCGCGCCGCGAGGACGAGGGAGAGCAGCTGCGTCTTGTCGCCCATTTCGGCAAGGGCGACGATGCCGGTGGAGATGAGGAAAGCTTCCATGTCTTGGGTCCAGGCCGGCATGAGCACGCATTGACCGCACAGCATCCCCGGCCAAAAACGGAGGCTGCGCAGTCAAAGGTCTCGCCAAATCCGGAAATCGCCTGCGCCATGGATGAGGACATCCAAGTGTGTTGACGCAAGCCCCTCTCGAAGCTTGAAGGGAGGCTACTCCCCGATGACAGGGCGTTATTGTACCTCGCCGAGCGAATCGCACGCTTCTGGCGCAGTTTTTGCTTCATTGTGGTGCGCCGGTGGGGAAACACCCCGTCGCGCACCAATAACAGGCAATTTCATCCAAAGAGGGCTTTATGGAAGCACTAAAACAGGGCTCGGACGCCTTGTTCATTCTCCTGGGCGGCATCATGGTGCTCGCCATGCACGCGGGTTTCGCGTTCCTGGAACTCGGCACCGTGCGCAAGAAGAACCAGGTCAACGCGCTGGTGAAGATCCTGGTGGACTTCTCGGTCTCCACCGTCGCGTACTTCGTGGTCGGCTATGGCGTGGCCTACGGCACCAGCTTCTTCGTGGGCGCCGAGCAGCTGGCGGCGAAGAACGGCTACGACCTGGTGAAGTTCTTCTTCCTGCTCACGTTCGCCGCGGCCATCCCCGCGATCATCTCCGGCGGCATCGCCGAGCGGGCGCGCTTCTGGCCCCAGCTGATCGCCACCGCCGTCCTGGTCGGCTTCGTCTACCCGCTGTTCGAGGGCGTCGCCTGGAACCAGGCCTTCGGCATCCAGGCCTGGATCAAGGCCGCCACCGGCGAGGAGTTCCATGACTTCGCCGGCTCGGTGGTCGTGCATGCGATGGGCGGCTGGCTGGCGCTGCCCGCGGTCATCCTGCTGGGCGCGCGCAGCAACCGCTACCGCAAGGACGGCGCGATCTCCGCGCACCCGCCGTCGAACATCCCGTTCCTGGCGCTGGGCGCGTGGATCCTCACCGTGGGCTGGTTCGGCTTCAACGTGATGAGCGCACAGACCATCGACAAGATCTCGGGCCTGGTCGCCGTCAATTCGCTGATGGCGATGGTGGGCGGCACGCTGGCCGCATTGGTCGCCGGCCGCAATGACCCGGGCTTCGTGCACAACGGCCCGCTCGCCGGCCTGGTCGCGGTGTGCGCCGGCTCGGACCTGATGCACCCGCTCGGCGCCCTCGCCGTGGGCGCCGTCGCGGGCGCGATGTTCGTGATGATGTTCACGTTGACGCAGAACAAATGGAAGATCGACGACGTGCTGGGCGTGTGGCCGCTGCACGGCCTGTGCGGCGCATGGGGCGGCATCGCCGCCGGCATCTTCGGCAGCAAGGCACTCGGGGGCCTGGGCGGCGTGAGCCTGGGCGCGCAGCTGCTCGGCACGCTGCTGGGCGTGGCCTGGGCGCTCATCGCGGGCTTCGCGGTCTACGGCGCGATCAAGGCATTCATGGGCCTGCGCCTCTCACCCGAGGAAGAGTACGAAGGCGCCGACCTCGCGATCCACAAGATCGGCTCGACGCCGGAGCGCGAAGCGAACTGGTGATCAGGCCGGCCGCGCGCCCACGGCGCGCGGCCACACCAGCCGCTCCACCGACCATGCGCCGGGCCCGAAGATCGCAATGCCCGCGAGCAGCGAGCCCCAGAAGACATGCTGCTGCAGGGCGGCCGGCGCGACCTCCTGCAGCGAGACCACGGCAACGGCATTCACCACGAACAGGCCGAGCGCGGCGAAGCGCCCGCCCAGGCCCAGCACCAGCAGCACCGGCAGCAGCAACTCGCCCGTCGTGCCCATGAGCGCGGCCAGCGCGGGCGGCAGCAGCGGAACCTTGTATTCGTCGGTGAAAAGGGCGATCGTGGTGTCCCAGTCGCGGATCTTCGTGAGCCCCGACAGGAAGAAAGCCTGCCCCACGTAGATGCGGGCGGCCAGCGCCGCAAGCGGCTGCAGCGAGTCCAGCGCGGTTGCCAGCAGGCGCCATGCCTGGAGCGCGCGTTGCACCAGGGGCGAGTCGGTCATGTTCATTTCGGTCTTCTCCAGGGTTCGTTCAAAGCGTGGCGGCGCCCACGAGCAGGCCGCTGCGCGCCGCGTTGGCAAGCCAGGCGCCGAAGTCCAGCCCGGGCGCCGCTTGCAGTGAGTCGGCGAGCGAGCGCCTGTGCTGCAGCGCCGCCACGAAGCCCGCTTCGCCGCCCGGCGCTTCGCGCAGCCGCGGCCTGAAGCCTTCGCGCCAGACGAGGGCGGTCTCGGCGCGGCCTTCACGCAGGAGCTGCCCGGCTTCTTCCAGCGAAGGTTCGCTGTCGATGTGCGCATTGACGATGCTGGCTACGGGGTACGCGCTCGCCACGCAGCCGGCGCCGGGGCACAGCAGCAGCGTGAAGCTCGCGGGATCCTGCGTGGTGAGCAACTGCAGCGAGGGTGCATCGAACTGCGCATCCGCGGCCGTGGCAGCGAGGTGCAGCAGCCACTCGACCCGCGCGACGTCGGGCATGAACGGCTCCTCGGCGACGAGGTCGGCCAGCGATTCCATGTGCACCGCGAGCTCACCACCCCACTGCGCGACGTCGCCGCGGGAGGGCGGGCTCGCGGCCCACAATGAGCGCGCCAGCGCCGCGAAATTGTCTTCGCCCAGCAGTTGCGCCACCGCCGGGTACGCGCCTTCCAGCGCGCGCCGGGCCAGTTCGTGGCCGCTGCTGCGGTAGGCCGTGAGCCCGCGCCGCCATTGGGAACTGGCCGCATCGGCGATGAGTCCGCGGCGCGAAGCCGCGTATGCGGCCGCGTCCTCGTGCCGCGGTTGCCGCAGCGCCTGCAGCAGCGCGTCCTGTTGCTCTGCCAGCGACGGGTTCATTCGACCAGCTCCACGGTGGCGGGAGCGAGCTCGCGCGCGTGCTGCGCTTCCTCCAGCAGCACGGCAAGCGGCGGGATGGCGGTGTCCCACTCGATCAGCGCGGGCACGGCGCCAAAGCGCCGCAGCGCGTGGCGATGGAGCCGCCAGACGGCGTCGCACACGCGGCTGCCATGGTCGTCGATCACGATGTCGTCCATGGCGCAGTGGCCGGCCAGGTGGATTTCGCCGACCGCGTCGGCAGGGATGCCGTCGAGCCAGCGCTTGCAAGCGGCCACGGGGTCTTGCCGGCCGCCGCGCTTCGCGGCGTTCAGCGCATTGACGTAGATGTTGTTCACGTCCACCAGCAGCCGGCAGCCGGTGCGGCGGGCCAGCTCGGCGAGGAATTCGGTTTCGCCGCGGTCGCTGCCCGCCAGTTCGATGTACGCGGACAGGTTTTCCAGCAATAGGGGGCGCGCGAGGCGGTCCTGCACGCGCTGGACGTTGGCGGCGAGCACGTCGAGCGATTCGCGGTTGAAGGGGATCGGCAGCAGGTCGGCCGCATGGACGGTGCGCCCATCGGCGGCGGCCCGGGCGAAGCAGGCGTGGTCGCTCACGCGCACGGGTTCGATGCGCGCCACCAGCCTGGCGAGCTGGTCGAGATGCCACGCGTCGACGCCGGCGGCCGAGCCCAGGGCGAGACCCACGCCGTGCAGGCTGACCGGGTAATGGCCGCGCGCCTCGTCCAGCAATGCGAGCGCCGCGCCGCCTTCACCGAAGAAATTCTCGGAATGAACCTCGATGAAGTCCAGCGCGGGCCGCGTGGCGAGCAGCTCGCCGTAGTGCGGGTGCCGCCAGCCGATGCCGATCGCGTTCATGGCGTTTCCAGCCCGGCCGGTGCGCAAGGCCGATCAGCCCTTCTTGCCTTCCTTGGACATCATGCCGTCCATGTCGGTCTTGGCGGGGCTTTCCTTGACCTTCATTTTCGCCTGGGCCGCCGTGAGGCCCTTCATGCCGGCGCAGGTGCCCTTGGCCACGTACTTCCACTCGTCGGCGCTGTCGCTCACCTTGGACTGGCCGGCGCAGGAATGGCTGCCGCTCAGGTTGGCGCAATCGTTCTGGCTCGCCTTGGCGATGCCGTAGCACTTCTCCTTCTCCTGCGCGGCAGCGGGCGTGGCGACGAGGAAAGTGGACAGCAGGGAAGCCGCGGCGGCGGCGACGAGGGCACGTTGGTTCATGGATCTCTCCGGTTCAAGGGTTGAATGAATAACCAGTCGCGCGGGTGCGCCTGGTTGCCCGTTGGTCAGGGACGCGGGCAACTTCTTACAGCAGGTCCGCGATCTTGTCCCAGGCTTCGGCCGGGATTCGGCCCTGGTAGCGCTGCGCCACCCTGCCCGCCTTGTCGATGACGTAGGTGGCGGGCAGTTGGCCCGGCTTGCCGAGGTTGTCCTGGTAGCCGGGCTCGCCGGTCCACAGCTGCACGAAGCGCTGCCTGACGGGAACCGTGCGCGAGATGATCCGCTCGTAGTCCTCCACGTCCTGCATCTTGCGGTCGGTGCTCACCAGCACCATCTCGAAGGGCTGGCCGGCCCAGCCCTCGTAGTTCTGGCGCAGCTCCGGCATCTTGTCGCGGCACACGGCGCAGCCGGTGGACCAGAACATCACCAGCACCACCTTGCCCTTGAGCGAGGAGAGCCGGAAAGGCTTGCCCTCGATCGTCCGACCTTCCAACGCCGGCGCGGCAGCGGCCTGGACCTGGGCCTGAACGGGCAGAGCGATGGCGGCGGTGATGAGGAGGGCGGCGAACAAGGTGGAGGCTTTCATGCCCGATGAGTCGTATGCGATCATTTCAACCTTACAGACCGCACCATGACCATCGCAAGCCAATTGGCCGAACACCGGGGGTATCTGCTGCGTTTCGCGCGGCTGCAGCTGCGCAACGACGCCTGGGCGGAAGACGCGGTGTCGGAAACGATGCTCGCCGCCCTGGCCAAGCCCCAGTCGTTCGGCAACCGCAGCCAGCTCAAGACCTGGCTCGTGGGCATCCTCAAGCACAAGGTGATCGACGTCCTGCGCCAGCGCCGGCGCGAGGTCAGCCTGGCGGACGACGAAGGCGACGGCACCGAGGAGATCGAGGCGCTGATGTTCAAGGCCGACGGCCACTACGCCAGCCAGCCCGCCGACTGGGGCAACCCGGAGCAGGACCTCAGCTCGCGCCAGTTCTTCGCCGTGCTGGAGGCCTGCGCCGAGAAGCTGCCGGCCGCGATGGGCCGCGTCTTCCTGATGCGAGAATGGCTCGAGATGGGGAGCGACGAGATCTGTAAGGAACTCCAGCTCACCCCGACGAACCTCTACGTCCAGCTGCATCGCGCCCGCCTTCGGCTGCGCGAATGCCTTGAACTCAACTGGTTTGGAAGCCGCGCCGCCCCATGATGCTGATGCGAACCTGCAAGGAAGCCGCCGCCCTGCTGATCGCCCGGGAGGACCGGCCACTGCCGCTGCTCGAGAGGGTGGCCCTGCGCCTGCACCTGGCCATCTGCGACGCCTGCCCCAGGTTCGAGCGCCAGCTGTTGACCATGCGCAACGCTTTGGGCCGCTGGCGGCATTACTCGGAAGAATAAAAGGCCATGGCGGCACGATCCCGCCCACGAAACCCCCTTTTGCCCCATAATCGCGGGGTGTCGCGCCCAGCGTGGCATATGGTTTGCGGTGATTGGTCGGTTTCGCGTGGTTTGTTTCTATAGCGTTTTTCGGACTCCCATCGCTTCAGTAGCGTTTCTTTTTCGAGGAGTCCCTATTCATGGGCAACAAACTTTACGTGGGCAACCTGCCCTATTCTTACCGCGACAGTGACATGGAGCAGGCTTTCAGCCAGTACGGCACCGTGTCGAGCGCCAAGGTCATGATGGAACGTGACACCGGCCGCTCCAAGGGTTTCGGCTTTGTCGAGATGAGCACCGAGGCGGAAGCCAAGGCTGCCATCGAAGGCATGAACGGCCAGCAAATCGGCGGCCGTGGCCTCGTGGTCAATGAAGCCCGTCCGATGGAATCGCGTCCCCCGCGCACCGGCGGCTTCGGCGGCGGTGGTGGCGGCGGCGGCTACGGTGGTGGCGGCGGTGGCGGCGGCTACGGCGGCGGTGGTGGTGGCGGCCGTCGCGAAGGCGGCGGTGGCGGCAGCCGCGGCGGTTACTGATCCGCACGCCGCTTCGCGGCAAATGCAATAAAAAGGGCCTACGGGCCCTTTTTTCTTGCCTGGAATCTAGGGTTTTCGCGGTCCCGGGGCGCCCTTTTGGCCTTGCCCGAGCCCCGGGTATCTGTCCCATAATGGAAAAGCGTGGTTTGCAGTTTCACGCGAGGATTGCGGTGAACAGGTCACTTTTCGCGTCGCTCATGCTCCAGTTGATTGCGTTTTCGGGACTCCATCGCTCAGGTCACACGTTTTTTTAGGAGTCCCAATCGATGGGCAACAAACTCTACGTCGGCAATCTGCCGTATTCCGTGCGCGACAGCGACCTCGAACAGGCTTTCAGCCAGTTCGGCGCCGTGACCAGCGCCAAGGTGATGATGGAACGCGACACCGGCCGCTCCAAGGGCTTCGGCTTTGTGGAGATGGGCAGTGACGCGGAGGCGCAGGCCGCTATCACAGGCATGAACGGCCAGCCCCTGGGCGGCCGCAGTGTCGTCGTCAACGAAGCCCGCCCGATGGAGTCGCGTCCCCCGCGCACGGGTGGCTACGGCGGCGGTGGCGGCGGTTATGGCGGCGGAGGCGGCGGGGGGGGTGGCTACGGCGGCGGCGGTGGCGGCGGAGGTCGCCGTGAAGGCGGCGGCGGTGGCGGCGGCTATGGCGGCCGGGGCGGTGGTGGAGGCGGCGGCGGCGACGGAGGTTTCCGCAGCCCCTACGGATCCGGCCCGCGCGGCGGTGGCGGCGGCGGCAGCCGCGGCGGGTACTGACACCCAGCCAGGCCCAACGAATGCAAAGCCCCTCGGCGCGCTGGGGGGCTTTTTCGTTGGGGGTCCGGGTGCCCGCCAAGCCCGAGGATGGCCCCCCTTCGGGCAGGCTCAGCCCGGGGATTGCCGTTGCTTGCGCGGCCGGCCGGCCATTAGCTTGTCGTACAGCCCGTTCGGCAACAGCCGCAGCAGCTTTGCGACCGCGCCCATCTGCCAAGGGATGACTCGATAGCTAGCGCCCGCTTCGATGACCTGGAAGGCGCGGTCGGCGAAGTCCTCGGGCTGCATCAGGAACGGCATCGAGTACTTGTTGCGGGCAGTCAGCGGTGTGGCGATGTACCCCGGCAGGATGGTGACCACCCTGACGCCGCTCGATCGCATCTCTCCGCGCAGGCTTTCGCAATAGCTGATCACCGCGGCCTTGCTGGCGCAATAGGCGCCGTGGCCCGGCAGGCCGCGGATGCCGGCCACGCTGGCGATGCCCACCAGCGCGCCCGACCCGCGCTGCGCCATCGCCGCCACGAACGGCTGGAAGGTGGCGGCCAGCCCCACGTTGTTGGTGGCGAAGGTGCGGGCGATCACGTCGATGTCCTCGCGCGTCGCGGTGTCGACGCCGATGCTGATCCCCGCATTGGCGATCACGGCGTCGGGCAGGCCCTGGCCGGCGATGCAGGCTTTTCCAGCCGCCACGATGCTGTCGGTGTCGGCCACGTCGGCGCCGTACACCGCGTAGCGGCCGGGCGCGAGCTGCCGGGAACGCGCCCATTCCTCGATGTCTCCGGTGCGGCGCGCCGTCAGTGCCAGCCGCCAGCCGGCCTGGTGGTAGCGCCAGGCCAGCGCCTGGCCGATGCCGCTGGAGGCGCCCGTGATGAAGGCCAGCTTGTCCATGCGGCGGCCCGGCTAGTTGGGCGCGCGCGGCTGCAGCACGCCCCGCACGCGGCCGCGCAGATCCAGCACCTGCTCGATGTTGTCGTAGTCCAGGCTATCGGCCGTGAAGCGGTCGGTGCCGCGCGTGAGCTCCACGGGCTTGTGGGATTTCACGCGCTCGGTGTCCATGAAGGCATGCAGGAATTCGCCGCGGAATTCCAGCCTCGGGCGCACATGGCCCTGGGTGTCGGCAGCCGAATCGCGCGTGACCACGGCGTCCCCGAAAAGCTGCACTTCGGAGCCGTCCGCATTGCTCAGCGCGCGATGGGCGGTGGCCACGGTGAGCTCACCGCGTGCATTGAAGGAGCGAATGCGGGGCTCGTCGATCTCCAGCGTGTCGGTATCCGGGTAATGGCGCGCCTCGGTGCCGTAGACCTCGCTCTTGATGCGCCCGGCCGCGTCGAACGTCTTCACCGAAAAGCGCCGCATGGAATAGTCCGGGTCGTGGGTCGCGGCGCGCTGGGCCTCCACGATGCCGAGCGCCGGGGTGTTGCGAGCCAGCCAGTAGGTCCCCAGCGCCATCAGCCCCATCAGGATGATCGGCAGGTACACCGCCACGCTTTCCCACGCGGCGCGCAGCAGCGTCGAAGCGCTGGACATCGTTGAGCGGGCTGCGGAAGCGCTCACACGTAGCCGTCCAGCATTTGCGCGTAGCGCCCGCCCGCCATCAGCAGCAGGTCGCAGAATTCGCGTGCGGCGCCGTGGCCCCCCGGTGCCTGCGTGACGTAGCGCGCCACCGCCTTGACCTCGGCGTGGGCGTTGGCCGGCGCAGCCGCGAAGGCACAGCGGCGCAGCACCGGCAGGTCGGGCCAGTCGTCACCGATCGCGGCGGCCTGCGCCCAGTCCAGCCCCAGTGCTTCCAGCGTCTGCTGCGCTGCCGCGAGCTTTTCCTCGGTGCCGTAGTGCGCGTGGGCAATCCCCAGCGCCTGGAGGCGGCCGCGCAGCGGTTTGGAATCGCGGCCGGTGATCACCGCGGGCGTGATGCCCGCCTGCTGCAGCAATTTCAGGCCCAGCCCGTCCAGGATGTTGAACCGCTTGAGCGTCTCGCCCTGGTCGGACATGTAGAGGCCGCCGTCGGTGAGCACCCCGTCGACATCGAAGAAGGCCACGCGCACCCCCTGCGCCGCCAGCAACAGCTCAGGCGGGAACGTGAGCGCGGGGGTCATATGACTTTGGCGCGCATCAGGTCGTTGCTGTTGACGGCGCCGCAGAGCTTGCCGCCCTCGTCGACCACCAGCACGCTGGTAATGCGGTGCTGCTCCATGAGCTCGGCCGCCTCCACCGCCAGCGCATCGCGCCGGATGGTGCGCGGGCGCGGGTGCATCACCTCGCGCGCCGTGAGGCCGCGCAGGTCCATGCCTTTTTCGACGAGGCGCCGCAGGTCGCCATCGGTGAAGATGCCCAGCACGCGCCGCTCGGCATCGGCGACGGCGGAGGCGCCCAGCCCCTTCACGCTCATCTCGCGCATCAGGTCGCTGAAGGAGGTGTCCGGCCCCACGCACGGCACGGCGTCGCCGGTGCGCATCACGTCGCCCAGGTGCGTGAGCAGCTTGCGCCCGAGCGCGCCGCCCGGATGCGAGCGGGCAAAGTCCTCGGATTCGAAGCCACGCGCGTCCAGCAGCGCGACCGCCAGCGCATCGCCGAGCGCGAGTTGCGCCGTGGTGCTGGCCGTGGGGGCCAGCTGCAGGGGGCAGGCTTCCTTCTCGACGCCGCTGTCCAGCACGATGTCGGCGTGGCGCGCCAGCGTCGACTCGGCATTGCCGGTCATGGCCACCAGCGTGGCGCCCATGCGCTTGATCACCGGCAGCAAGGTCGTGACTTCGTCGACCTCGCCGCTGTTGGACACCGCCAGCACGAGGTCGATCGGCTTGATCATGCCCAGGTCGCCGTGGCTGGCCTCGGCGGGGTGGACGAACATCGCCGGCGTGCCGGTGGAGGCCAGGGTGGCGGCGATCTTGCGGCCGATGTGCCCGCTCTTGCCCATGCCCATGACGACCACCCGGCCGCGCACCCGCAGCATGGCTTCGACGGCACGCGCGAAAGCCTCACCGGTGCGCGCCCGCAGGCCCAGCACCGCCGCGGCCTCGATCTCGAAGGTTTCCTGCGCCAGCCGCAAGGCCCGCGCCGCGTCGAAAGACTTGTCCTGAGCTTGCCGGGCGACCATGGCGCGATTCTATAGAGGCCTGTCATCGGGCCTTGGTAGCATGCAGGAATGACCTCGCTCGAACTCACGCTGCTGTACCTCCTGGCCGCAGTGCTGGGCGTGGTGGCCTGCCGGTCGCTCAAGCTGCCGCCGATGCTGGGTTACCTGGTTGTCGGCGTGGTGATCGGCCCCAACGCGCTGGCCCTGGGCGACGACTCCGGCGGCCTGCGCCACCTCGGCGAGTTCGGCGTGGTGTTCCTGATGTTCGTGATCGGGCTGGAGTTCAACCTGTCCAAGCTGCGGGCGATGCGGGCCCACGTGTTCGGGCTGGGGCTGTTCCAGGTGCTGATGACGATCGTGCTGGTGACGGCCGGCTCGCTGTTCCTGGCGGCGCTGGCGCCCACCGTCTGGCGCATGGGCTGGCAGACCGCGCTGGCGCTGTCGGGGGCCCTGGCGATGAGCAGCACGGCCATCGTGGTCAAGCTCATGGCGGAGCGGCTCGAGCTGGAAAGCGAGCACGGCAAGCGCGTGATGGGCGTGCTGCTGTTCCAGGATCTGGCCGTGGTGCCGCTGCTGGTGCTGATCCCCGCCCTGGGCAGCCCGCCCGAGATGCTGCTGTACTCGCTCGGCGTGGCCACCATCAAGGCCGCGGTCCTCATCGGCTTCCTGCTGGTGGGCGGCCAGCGCGTGATGCGCTGGTGGCTGACGCTGGTGGCACGGCGCAAGAGCGAGGAGTTGTTCGTGCTGAACCTGCTGCTGGTCACGCTCGGCCTGGCCTGGCTGACCGAGCTGGCGGGCCTGTCGCTGGCGCTGGGGGCGTTCATCGCCGGCATGCTGATCTCCGAGACCGAATACAAGCACCAGGTGGAGACCGACATCCGGCCGTTCCACGACGTGCTGCTGGGCCTGTTCTTCATCACCATCGGCATGCGGCTGGACTGGCGCCTGGTGGCCGAGAATTGGCTGCTGGTGCTGGTGCTGATGACCCTGCCGGTGCTGTTCAAGCTGGTGATGGTGACGGTGTTGGCCCGAGTTTTCGGGGCCACGGCGGGTGTCTCGCTGCGCACCGGCCTGTACCTGGCGCAGGCGGGCGAGTTCGGCTTCGTGCTGCTCACGCTGGCGCAGGAAAACCGGCTGGTGCCGCCGGCGCTGCTCAACCCGATCCTGGCCAGCATGGTGCTGTCGATGCTGGCCACGCCCTTCATCATCATGTACAGCAACCGCATCGTGATGAAGCTGGTGTCCAGCGAATGGATGCTGCAGTCGCTGCAGATGACCACCATCGCGCGCAAGTCGATCAACACCAACAAGCACGTGATCATCTGCGGCTACGGGCGCTGCGGACAGAACCTGGCGCGCATCCTCGAGCGCGAGGGCATTCCCTACATCGCGCTGGACCTGGACCCCGACCGCGTGCGCCAGGCCACGGCCGCGGGCGACTCGGTGGTGTTCGGCGACGCGGCACGCATGCAGGCGCTGGTCGCGGCCGGACTGTCGCGCGCCAGCGCCGTCGTGGTCACCTACCTCGACGTGCCCGGCGCGATGAAGGTGCTGGCCTGCTCGCGCAGCCACGCGCCGCAGGTGCCGGTGATCGTGCGCACGCAGGACGACCGCGACCTGGAAAGGCTGCGGGCCGCGGGCGCCACCGAAGTGGTGCCCGAAGCGCTGGAGGGCTCGCTGATGCTGGCCAGCCACGCGCTGGCGCTGGTGGGCGTGCCGATGCGCCGGGTGATCCGCATCGTGCAGGACCAGCGCGACGCGCGCTACAACCTGCTGCGCGGCTATTTCCACGGCGCCGACGACGACACCGCCGATGACCAGCAGAACGAACGGCTGTCCACGGTGACGCTGCCGTCCGGCTCCGGCTCGCTCGGCCAGGCGCTCAGCCGGATGGCGCTGCCGGACGTGGACGTTCGGGTGGTCAGCCTGCGCCGCAGCAACGGCCAATCGGTGGACCCCGGCGCCGACCCGCCGCTCGAGGACGGCGACACCCTGGTGTTGTCGGGCCGGCCCGAAACGCTGGCCGTGGCGGAAGAAAAGCTGCTGAGGGGGTAGCGGGCGCGGTCAGGTGAACTGGCCGACCAGCAAAGCTTCGCGCATGCGCACAGCGAGCACCGCCGCGAGGCCCTTGACCAGGTCGACCGCGAGTTTGGGGTGCTTGTGGGTCATCGCGTCGAACTTGGCCCAGTTCAGGCCCCAGGCCACGCCCGGCTGCGTCGGCGTCACTGTGGCGCTGCGGGGCGCGCCCGAAAAGAAAGTGCCCTCGCCAACCACGGTGCCGGGCACGAGCGTGGCGATCGGGCTGCCCAGGATCGTGACCTGCAGCTCGCCCTCGGCCAGGATGAAAACCTCGCGCTCGCAGTCGCCCTCGTGCATGAGCGGGTCACCGGCCTGGAGGAAACGGATCGAGAGGTACGGCGCCAGGGACTTCCATTCCTGCAGCGTCAGCTTGCATTGCAGCGCGTCCTTCGCGTCCAGCGCGCCGATGGCCTGGACCAGCTGTTCTACGTTCATCGTGTCTCCTGGCCGGCCTGCGCTGGCTTTGCCGGGCAGTGTAAGGCCACGCCGGCGGCCGCCCGGCGCTCAGCGCAGGTCGCCGTACTGGGTGCCGCTCAGGACGGGAGGCGTGCGCTGCTCGGGGTCCGGCAGCTCGGTGTCTTCGAAGCCGGTGAGCAGGGTGTAGCTTTGCGGCCCGTGCTTGGCCGAGCCGTCGAACGTGCGGGCGCTGGCGCCATGCTGCACACCCACGGCCGCCGCAGCCGCAGCAGCCGGATTCGCGGCCCCGGCGGCCAGCGCCTCCTTGAAGGCAGCCACTTCGTCCGGGCGGATCGGCTCGAAGCGCGAGACGTGCCGGGGACGCCGGCTTGGCGCCCAGCGGCGCAGGCTGCGAGACGAGCGGCGCGGGGTTGGATTCCAGCGCGCCGGGCTGGGAATCCAGGGCGGCCGGCTGCGAGTCGGCAGCGCGCTGGGCGGGCCGCGCAGCCGGATCGCCGACGGCCACATGCTCGTTGGTGCGCCAGTACACCGCGGTGACGACGATGTCGTGCCGGGACTTGGCGGCCTGCGCGATCATGGCCTCGATCTCGGCCAGCCGGCCGGTTTCGCCGCCGTGGCCGCGCGCCAGGTCCACCATCACCAGGAACTGGCGGCCGCGCGCGTCCAGCGACAGCACCTTGAACCGGTAGGCAGCCGACAGCACGCCGGCCTTGACCATCGCTTCGCGCACCACGCCGTACAGCAGCTCGCGCCGCGCCATCCGCTCGGTCTTGCGGTTGGCCGGCTGGGCATTGCTGGGCGGCGCCTCCTTCGCGTCGCGCTTGGCCGGCCGTGTCGGCTCCATGCGCGACAAGCCCGAGCTTTCCGCAATGGCCTTGGCCGGCGTTTGGGGCGGGAACAACCAGCTGAACAATGACATGGCGGGCTTTCTGCTTGCGGGGCGGGAGCGGAGGTCGGGGCACGGAAACGTAGACTTTCGTTCCGCAGGGTTGTTAGTGTAGTTCTGGGCTGCGCCGGCAGCGTCAACTAATTGGCGCCGGGGGTGCTTTGCCGCAGCGCCGTCCCGCACTTCGTGAAATAGTTGCCGTGCACCCGATGCGGCGACCGCGCTGGCGCGCGGCCGGCTCAAGTAACGGCCACCCGCTTGGGCTTGTTGACCAGGCGCCGCGACACCAGGGAGCCGAGCGCCATCGCGATTTCCAGCGCGACGCCCGGGTGCCTGTTGCTCAACTCGGTGAAGCGGATCGGCGTCAGGCACCAGATCTTGCTCGCGCTCGCGGCCTGCACGGTGGCCGAGCGCGGCTGCCGGGTGAAGAACGCGCCTTCGCCCACCGCCGAGCCGGGGCCGACGATCGCGAGGCGGACCCGCCCCTTGGCGTCTTCGTAGTGCACCGTGAGGCCGCCCGTTTCGATCAGGTACAGCGTGCGGTCCACGGCGTTCTGCTCGATCAGCACCTGCCCCTGCATCAGCGCGAAGGGCTGCATGTAGCTGCTCAGCAGCTCCCACTGCGCGGGCGTGAGGCCCGGCGTGAAGCTGTCGCTGGAATGATTGTTGGCGATGGCCTGGACCAAGCCCTGGATGTCGAACTTGAGGGGGGCGCGCAACGGTGCATTCATGAAGCGCGACAGTATCGGGCGGCTGAGCCAGGCGCAAGGGACGTTAACGGCCCCTTACACCTGATACCCACCCACGGAGCCCTGTAACTGCCGCCTTCAGTCGGCGCCGCGCCGCTTGCCCATCTGCCACAGCAGGAAGCTGTAGATGTCCGCGCCCATGGCGTTGCGCTGGGTCGAGGTGCTGCCCATGCCGTGGCCGGCTTGCGCATCGAGCCGCAGCAGCACGGGCTTGCCGCTCGTGCTCGCGGCCTGCAGCCGCGCCACCACCTTGGCGCTGTGCCAGACGTCGACTCGCGGATCGTTCAATCCATGAACGACCAGCACCGCGGGATAGGGCGTGCCGTCCATGACCTGGTGGTAGGTGCTCATCTCCAGCAAGGCGGGGAAGTCCTTCGGGTCCTTGTAGCTGCCGAATTCGGAGATGTTGGTGATCCCGTTGGCGCTGTCTTCCGCCCGCACGGCGTCCATCACGCCGACGTTGAAGATCGCGGCGGCGAACAGTTGCGGCGCGGTGGTGACCGTGCGGCCGACGAAGATGCCGCCGGCGCTGGTGCCCATCACCGCCAGCGTTTTCGGCGACGCGTAGCCCTGTGCGACCAGGTACTGCGCGCAGGCGACGCCGTCCTTCCAGGTGTTGGGCTTGGTGGCCTTGAAGCCGGCCATGCGCCAAGGCTCGCCGTAGACGCCGCTGCCGCGCACGTTGGCCAGCGCGATCACGCCGCCCTGCTCCAGCCAGGCCATCGCCGAAGGATTGAAGCCCGCCGTCTCGGAGTGGCCGTAGGAGCCGTAGGCGTTCAGCAGCGTCGGATTCGTGCCGTCGCGCTTCAGGCCCTTCCTGGACAGCACCGTCATCGGCACCAGCGCGCCGTCGTAGCTCGGCACCTTGACATCCTCGACCTGGATTTCAGGCAATGCCGGAAACGGGACCGGGGCGCGCAGGCCGGCGTCCACCGAGCGCTCGCCGCGCAGCCGCAACGTGCGTGGCAGCCGCGTCCAGCCGCTCAGGGTGTACAGCAGGTCGGCGTGGACGTGGGCGGGATCGTCGTGCGGGCGCGCCGCACCCGGGAACGGCAGGGCGATCGGGCGGCCCGTGCGGTCGCCGGCCGCGTAGCGGCGCAGCCCGATCGATGCGCCTTCGCGCACCGCAGCCACCAGCGCGTCGCGCCCGAGCACGAAGCCTTCGAACACACCGCCGTCGGGCGGCAGGGCGACTTCGCCGGCGCGGGCCAGGTCGGGGCTGCGCAGGTCGAGCTTCATGATCTTGCCGCGCGGCGCATCCTTGCGGCTGCGGAAGTAGAGGTCGTCGCCCTTGAGTTCGATCTCGACGATGCGGTCATCGAACGCCGAAATCTTTTTCCACGGCACGACCGGCAGCGCCAGGGCGCTCACCGGGGCCACGAACAGCGAACCTTCCGGCTGCGTGGTGTCGGTGGTGCGGGCGATCATCCAGCGGCTGCCGGGCGTGAACAGGATCGCGCCGACATCCAGCCGGGCCAGCCCGAGCTGCGGCGTGACCGTGGGGCCGAACACCGCCCGCGCGGCCGACGCGGGGGCGCCGAGCGCCAGCCACATCACGCGGCTGTCGAGGTAGGTTTCGGTCTCCGGGTCCTCGGGCGTCAGCACCCTGAGCTGGTTGTAGGTCAGCGACTTGCTGTCCGGCAGCCAGCTCACCTGGGCCTCGTGCACCCGCGGGATCGGCGCGCCGACCTGGCGGCCGCTGCGCACGTCGAGGATGTAGAGCGACGCGTCCTCCGAGCCGCCGGCCGACAGCCCGTAGGCGACGTGCCGTCCATCCCATGACGGCACGAAATAGTTGATGGCCTGGGGCACCCCGGTGCGCGCGGCGTCGATTTCCGGGTTGACCAGCACCTTCTCGCGGCCCTGCACGCCGGCGCGCATGACCAGCTTGAATTGCTTCTCGCCGCGGCCGCGCTTCATGTAGAAGACGCGTTCACCGGGCATGCGCACGATCGAGTGAATGCTGTCGCCGGTGGCCGCCGAAATCTCGCCGATGCGCTTTTCGAGCTGCGCCCGGCCCTCGATGCGGTCCAGCGCCTGGCGCGCATGCGCACCCTGGCCCTGCAGCCACGACTGCACTTCGGGGGCCTTGAGGTTCTCGAAGTAGCGGTAGGGATCGTGCACGGTCACGCCGTGCAGGGTCTCGACCACGTCGCGCACGGGCGCGACCGGGGCGGCGGCTTGCGCCGGGGACAGGGAGAGGGCGCCGAGCACGATCAGTGCGCCAGCGCAGGCATTAGGAATCATCATGGCCTTGTGAGCTGTGAGTGGGAAGCGGCGATTGTAGGCATGACGCGCACCACTTCGGGGCCACACGCGCCGTTGACAAACCTCAACGGCTGCCGCGGCATGCGCGCCCAGAATGACTTCACCGCCCCCACCCAACTTCCCACCATGTCATTCGCACTGCAACTCGTCGTCATCCTGGCCTGTCTTTTCTACGGCGCGCGCAAGGGCGGCATCGCGCTGGGCCTGCTCGGCGGCATCGGCATCGTCATCCTGGTCTTCGGCTTCAACCTGCCGCCCGGCAAGCCGCCGGTGGAAGTGATGCTCACCATCATCGCGGTGGTGGCCGCGTCGGCCACGCTGCAGGCCTCGGGCGGGTTGGAAGTGATGCTGCAGGCCGCCGAAAAAGTCCTGCGCCGCAACCCCAAGTACGTGTCCATCCTCGCGCCGTTCACCACCTGCGCGCTGACCATGCTGTGCGGCACCGGGCACGTGGTGTACACGATGCTGCCGATCATCTACGACGTGGCCATCAAGAACAACATCCGGCCCGAGCGGCCCATGGCCGGCGCCTCGATCGCCAGCCAGATGGGCATCCTCGCCAGCCCGGTGTCGGTGGCGGTGGTGTCGCTCGCGGCGTTCCTCGCGAAGGCCCCGGTGGATGGGCAGACGATCAGCTTCGTCACGCTGTTGTCGATCACGATTCCCTCCACGCTGGTCGGCGTTCTGATGATCGGCATCTTCAGCTGGTTCCGCGGCAAGGACCTGGACAAGGACCCGGAATTCCAGGCGCGCATCGCCGACCCGGAAATGCGGGCCCTCGTCTACGGCGACTCCACCACGCTGATGGGCAAGCAGCTGCGCACCGGCCAGTGGGTCGCGATGTGGATCTTCATCGGCGCCATCGTGCTGGTGGCCGTGCTGGGCGCCTTCGAGTCGCTGCGGCCGCTGGTCGCGGGCAAGCCCCTGTCGATGATCCTCACCATCCAGATGTTCATGCTGCTGGCCGGCGCGCTGATCATCGTCCTCACCAAGACCGACCCCACGGCCATCGGCAAGAACGAGGTGTTCCGCGCCGGCATGATCGCCGTGATCGCGGTGTTCGGCATCGCCTGGATGGCCGACACGGTGTTCGAGGCCAACCTGCCGGCGCTGAAGGCGTCGCTGTCCGAGGTGGTGAAGACCCACCCCTGGGCCTACGCGCTCGCGCTGCTGGTGGTGTCCAAACTGGTCAATTCGCAGGCGGCCGCGGTGAGCGCCATGGTGCCGGTGGCCCTGTCGATCGGCGTGTCGCCCGGCTACGTGGTCGCGTTCGCGGCGGCCAGCTACGGCTACTACATCCTGCCCACCTATCCCAGCGACCTGGCGACGATCCAGTTCGACCGCTCGGGCACCACGCACATCGGCAAGTACGTGATCAACCACAGCTTCATCCTGCCCGGGCTGATCGGCGTCGGCACCTCCTGCCTGTTCGGCTACCTGTTCGCCACTGCGCGCGGGCTGATCTGAAAAGCGCGGCGCGCTATTTCCCGATACAGAAACTCGAGAAGATCACGCCCAGCAGGTCGTCGGACGTGAACTCGCCGGTGATCTCGTTCAGCGCGTTCTGCGCCAGGCGCAGCTCCTCGGCCAGCAGGTCCAGCGCCTGGGCCTGCGCCGCGAGGTGCGTGGCCGCCTGCAGCAGGTGCGCTTCGACGCGGCGCAATGCCTGGACATGGCGCTCGCGAGCGATGTACACCCCCTCGGGCGCGGCCTGCCAGCCCGCGACTTCCAGCAGCTTGCTGCGCAGCGCGTCGAGGCCCGCGCCGGTCTTGGCCGACAGGCGCACGACCTCATGGCCCGGCCCGGGCGGCACCTCGGTGGCGGGCGCCGCGTCCACCTTGTTCCAGACCTCGATCACCGGCACGGCCTGGGGCAGCTTCTCGGCGAGCGTTGCCGCGATCGCGGCATCTCCCGCGGCATAGGGCGCTTGCTCCGCGCGCGTGAGGTCGTGCAGGAACAGCACGGCGTCGGCGCTCTCGATCTGGCCCCAGGCGCGCTCGATGCCGATCTTCTCCACATGGTCCTGGCTGTCGCGCAGGCCCGCCGTGTCGATCACGTGCAGCGGCACGCCTTCGATCTGGATGGTCTGGCTCACCACGTCGCGCGTGGTGCCGGGGATGGGCGTGACGATCGCCAGCTCGGCGCCGGCCAGCGCATTGAGCAGCGAGCTCTTGCCCGCGTTGGGCTGGCCCGCGATCACCACCTTGATGCCTTCGCGCAGCAGCGCGCCCTGGCGCGCGCGCTGCATCACGCGCGCCAGTGTCTGCTGCAGGCGATCGAGCTGGCCCTGCGCGTCGGCCTTCTGCAGGAAGTCGATCTCCTCGTCGGGGAAGTCCAGCGTGGCCTCGACCAGCATGCGCAGGTGGATCAGCGCGTCGCGCAACGCGTGGATCTCGCGCGAGAACTCGCCCGACAGCGAGCGGCTGGCGCTGCGCGCGGCCGCTTCGGTGCTGGCGTCGATCAGGTCGGCGATCGCCTCGGCCTGCGCCAGGTCGATCTTGTCGTTGAGGAAGGCGCGCTCGGTGAACTCGCCCGGTTGCGCCACGCGCAGCCCGTCGAGCCGGGGCCCGCCCGTGGCCGGATCGATTTCCGCGGCGGCCTGCAGGCAGCGCGCGACCAGCAACTGCAGCACCACCGGCCCGCCGTGCGCCTGCAGCTCCAGCACGTCCTCGCCGGTGTAGGAATGGGGCGCGGGAAAGTGGATCGCCAGGCCCTGGTCGATGGCGCTGCGCGTCGGCGCGCGAGGAAGGGCAGGTAGGTCGCTTCGCGCGGCTTCAACGCCCGCCCGCACACGGCTGCGATCAGCCCGGCCAGCGACTGGCCCGACACCCGCACGATGCCCACGGCGCCGCGCCCGGGGGCGGTGGCGATGGCGACGATGGGTTGGTCGTGGCGCGACGGCATGGCGGTATTGTCCCCAGCAAAGCACAAGGGCCGCTGCAGCGGCCCTTGTTTTCGTCGACGTCCGGCGCTACTTGAACTTCGGCAGGTTGAACTGCGGCGGCACGCCCATGCGGGTGTTGATCAGCCACTGCTGGGCGATCGACAGCACGTTGTTCGTGATCCAGTACAGCACCAGGCCGGACGGGAAGAAGAAGAACATCACGCTGAAGGCCAGCGGCATGAACCACATCATCTTGGCCTGCATCGGGTCCGGCGGCGCGGGGTTCAGCGCCGTCTGCAGCATCGTCGTCAGCGTCATGAGCACCGGCAGGATGTAGAACGGGTCCGGCGCGGCCAGGTCGTGGATCCAGCCGATCCAGGGCGCGCCGCGCATCTCCACGCTGGACAGCAGCACCCAGTACAGCGCGATGAACACCGGGATCTGGACCATGATGGGGAAGCAGCCGCCCATCGGGTTGACCTTTTCCTCGCGGTAGATGCGCATCATCTCCTGCTGCATCTGCTGCGGGCTGTCCTTGTAGCGCTCGCGCATCGCCATGACCTTGGGATTGATGGCCTTCATCTTGGCCATGCTCTCGTAGCCCTTGGCCTGCAGCCAGTAGAAGGCGATCTTGATCACCAGCACCAGCGCCATGATCGACCAGCCCCAGTTGTGCAGCAACGCGTGGATCTGCGTCCAGCAGCCAGTACAGCGGCTTGGCCAGGATGGTGAGCCAGCCGTAGTCCTTGACCAGCTCCAGGCCGGGGGAGATCTTTTCCAGCAGGGTTTCGATCTGCGGGCCGGCGAAGAACTTCGCTTCCACGGCCTTGCTGGCGCCGGGGGCGATGGCGTCCAGCGGCGCGATCATGCCGATGGCGTACAGGTTGGTGTCGACCTTGCGCACGAACAGCTCGCGCTTCATGCCCTCGGGCAGGATCCAGGCGCTGGCGAAGTAGTGCTGCACCATCGCGACGTAGCCGTTGGTCGATTCCTTGTCGATCTCGGCCTTGCCCTTTTCGATGTCGCCGAAGTCGATCTTGTGGAATTTCTTGGCTTCGGTGTACGCGGCCGGGCCGGTGAAGGTGGAATAGAACGACGACTCGCCGGGCAGCTTGTTGCCGTCGCGCACCAGCTGCAGGTACAGCTGCGGCGAGACGGGCGCGGTGCCCGTGTTGACGATCTCGTGGCGCACGGCCGCTTCGTAGGCGCCGCGCTTGAACGTGTAGGTCTTGACCAGCTTCACGCCGCCCTTGTCGGGCGACTCGAACTTGACGACCAGCTCGTTCGCGCCGTCTTTCAGCGTGCGGTCGCCGCTGACGTTCATCACCGTCTTGTGGGTCGGGAAGTCGCCGCCGATCAGGCCGGTTTCGGCCACGTACTTGTGGCCGGGGCTGTCGTCCAGCAGCACGAAGGTGCCGGTCTTGGTGTCGGCGCCCAGGGTGAGGAATTCGCTGCGCACCAGCGAGCCGCCTTCGGTGTCGAAGGTCAGGCGCAGCAGGTCGGTGGTGACGACCACCTTCTGCGCGGCCGGCGCCGGCGCGGCCGTGGTGACCGGGGGCACGCCGCCGGGCGTCGTGGCCGCGGCGGGTGGTGGCCGGCACCGTGCTGGCGGGCACGGCGGCCGGCACGCTGGAGGCCGGGCCCTTGGCCGTGGCCGCCGGCGGAACGGGCGTGCTGGGGAAGAAGGTGGCCTTGTTGCCGTTATGGATCTGCCACTGGTCCCACAGCAGCACCATGGAAAAGCCAAAGATCACCCACAGGATGGTGCGGCGAATATCGTTCATGAAGACTTCTTCTTCGAAAAGGGAGGGAGCAGGCGGGAGAACAGGCGCGGCGCTTCAGGCGGTACCTCGTCGACGCCGCCGGCGCACCAGGGGTGGCAGCGCGCGATGCGCGCCACGGTGAGGTAAGTGCCGGCCGCGGCGCCGTGCCGCTCCAGCGCCTGCAGCGAGTAGGCCGAACAGGTGGGCTCGAAACGGCAGCTGGAGCCCAGCGCGGGCGACAGGAACAGGCGATAGCCCTTGACCAGGGCCATGAGCGCGGCGCGGATCATGGCGCCGCCCGGGCGAACAACTCCTGCAGCTCGCCGCGCACGGCCTGCTTCAGGGCGTCCGATGTCGCGCTGACGAACTGCTGGCGGTCGAACGCCGTGCGCAGCCGCACCACATGGGCGGCGGCGGGCAGCGGCGGCGTCAGGGACTGGCTCACGGTGTAGATCTGGCGTTTGATCGCGTTGCGGGTCACGGCGCGCTTGGCCCAGCGCTTGGGCACCAGCGCGCCGATCCAGGCGTCACGCACGGCAAACAGGACCGCGGGTCTTGCGGACTCCGGCCCTGGGGGCGGTACGGGAAGGTGACCTTCGGTCGCGGGGCGCTCGGGCACCGGGGCCGTGGAGGCGAGCGCAGGCGCTTCGAGCTGCAGGCGGTGCAACGCGAAGTGCGGGGAACGGGAGACGATCGTGCCTGCCATGACGGCCTGGAACTGTGCCCGTGTTTTCAGCCGCTGCACTTCAAGTGCGCCGCAAGGCCCGGCCAGCAACCAGCCGGCTCAGACAGCCAGGCGCTTGCGGCCCTTGGCGCGGCGTGCGTTGATGACGGCGCGGCCGCCACGGGTCTTCATGCGGACCAGGAAGCCGTGGGTGCGTGCGCGGCGCACTTTGGAGGGTTGGTAGGTGCGTTTCATGTTCTGTGGACTCAGTTGGACTCAGGGGAACCCACGATTATCGCGGAAAAAGCCAATGGCGGCAACGAGATAGGCGGGAATCCGGGGAAACTGGCTGTCATTGCGGGCTTGACCCGCAATCCACGCCCGGCCCGCCCACGTGGATGCCGGATCGAGTCCGGCATGACAGCAAGAGCCCGTCTTCATCGCCAAATCGTCTTTGTGGATAAGGTCTTCATAAACTAGAATCGCCGGGCTTGCCGAAACAAATATATCCACAGAGGCGACAGCCAATAATGAGCGAGGGGCAACACAACAGCCTGGCGGCCAATGCCAGCCACGGTGCGGGCGACAGCCTGTGGCAGGCGTGCATCGACCAGCTGGCGCAGGAACTGCCCGAGCAGCAGTTCAACACCTGGATCAAACCCCTGGTGGCGCAGGTCTCCGACGACTTCTCCAAGGTCACGATTTTCGTGGCCAACCGCTTCAAGCTCGACTGGGTCCGGGCCCAGTATTCCGGCAAGATCGCCGGCCTGCTCGAGAAGCTCTATGGCCAGCCCGTTCACCTTGAGTTAGCGCTAACTCTCCGCGAACAAAGCAACCGTACTTACTCCAACCCGACGCCTGCCGAGATGGGCGCGGCGCCGGAGCCGGCCGACATCAGCGACGACAGCGCGGCGGTCGCCTTCAAGAACCGCCTGAACACCGCCCTGACTTTCGACACCCTGGTCGAGGGCACGGCCAACCGCATGGCCCGGGCCGCGGCCATGCACGTTTCCGGCACGCCGGGCCATCTTTACAACCCGCTTTTCATCTACGGCGGGGTCGGCCTGGGCAAGACCCACCTGGTCCACGCCGTGGGCAACAAGCTGCTGGCGGACAAGCCCGGCAGCAAGATTCTTTACATCCACGCTGAACAATTCGTGTCGGATGTGGTTAAAGCCTACCAGCGCAAGACTTTCGACGAGTTCAAGGACAAGTACCACTCGCTGGACCTGCTGCTGATCGACGACGTCCAGTTCTTCGCCAACAAGGACCGGACCCAGGAAGAGTTTTTCAACGCTTTCGAAGCGTTGCTGGCCAAGAAGTCCCACATCGTGATGACTTCGGACACCTACCCGAAGGGCCTGACGGACATCCACGAGCGGCTGATTTCCCGCTTCGACTCCGGGCTGACGGTGGCCATCGAGCCGCCCGAGCTCGAGATGCGCGTCGCCATCCTGATCAACAAGGCCCGCGCCGAAAGCGCCGAAATGCCCGAGGAAGTGGCCTTCTTCGTGGCCAAGAACGTGCGCTCCAACGTGCGCGAGCTCGAAGGCGCGCTGCGCAAGATCCTGGCCTATTCCCGCTTCAACCAGAAGGAGATCTCCATCCAGCTGGCCCGGGAAGCCCTGCGCGACCTGCTGTCGATCCAGAACCGGCAGATCAGCGTGGAGAACATCCAGAAGACGGTGGCCGACTACTACAAGATCAAGGTCGCCGACATGTATTCCAAGAAGCGGCCGGCCTCGATCGCCCGGCCGCGCCAGATCGCCATGTACCTGGCCAAGGAGCTGACCCAGAAGAGCCTGCCCGAGATCGGCGAGCTGTTCGGCGGGCGCGACCACACCACGGTGCTGCACGCGGTGCGCAAGATCTCCGGGGAGCGCCAGCAGCTCACGGAGTTGAACCAGCAGCTGCACGTGCTGGAACAGACCCTCAAGGGCTGACGATGGCCGCAGCTAACAACCCTGTGGAGCGTTCCGGCACAACTGAAGGGTTATCCACACGCCCGGCCAAAACGCCGAAGTTGTCCCCGCGCCGGGTACACGAAACGCAGTCGGCAACACAGGCTTTTAAATCGGGCAAGTGCTTGATGAAAAAGGGGAAAATAGCGGTTGTCCACAGAAGGACCGCTCCCTTATCTAGCTACTACTAGTTTGAATTAAAGAAATTAAGAAGAGGTAGACATGATCGTCCTGAAGGCAACGCAAGACAAAGTGCTCTCGGTCCTGCAATCGGTGTCCGGCATCGTGGAGCGCAGGCACACCCTGCCGATCCTGGCCAACGTGCTGATTCGCAAGACCGGCAGCTCGGTGCAGTTGACCACCAGCGACCTTGAAATCCAGATCCGCACGACGGCGGAACTCGATGGCGACAGCGGCAACTTCACCACCACCGTCGGCGCGCGCAAGCTGATCGACATCCTGCGCACCATGCCGAACGACCAGACCGTGAGCCTGGAATCGAACGCCAACAAGTTGATCCTCAAGGGCGGCAAGAGCCGCTTCACGCTGCAGACGCTGCCGGCCGAGGACTTCCCCCTGGTGCAGGAAGCGGCGAGCTTCGGGCCCGTGTTCAGCGTGCCGCAAAAGACCCTGAAGGACCTGCTGAACCAGGTGGCCTTCGCGATGGCGGTGCACGACATCCGCTACTACCTCAACGGCATCCTGTTCGTGGCCGAAGGCAAGCAATTGAGCCTGGTCGCCACCGACGGCCACCGCCTGGCTTTTGCCAATGCCACGCTGGACGTCGAAGTGCCGCGCCAGGAAGTGATCCTGCCGCGCAAGACGGTGCTGGAGATGCAGCGCCTGCTGTCGGACGCCGAAGGCGCGATCGAAATGCAGTTCGCGAGCAACCAGGCCAAGTTCAGCTTCGGCGGCATGGAGTTCGTCACCAAGCTGGTCGAAGGCAAGTTCCCCGACTACAACCGCGTCATCCCCAAGAACCACAAGAACACCGTCACGCTGGGCCGCGCGCCGCTGCTGGCCAGCCTGCAGCGCACCGCCATCCTCACCAGCGAGAAGTTCAAGGGCGTGCGCCTGAACATCGAGCCGGGCACGCTGCGCGTGGCGTCGAACAACGCCGAGCAGGAAGAGGCGGTGGACGAGCTGGACATCGACTACGGCGGCGACGCCATCGAGATCGGCTTCAACGTCACCTACCTGATCGACGCGCTGTCGAACATGGACCAGGAGATGGTGAAGATGGAACTGGCCGATTCCAACAGCTCGGCGCTGATCACCATTCCCGAGAATTCGACGTTCAAGTACGTGGTGATGCCGATGAGGATTTGAACGCGAGAAAACGCGGCCGTGAAGGCCGCGTCCTCGCACGCACAACCCGCCGCTTCCGGCGGGTTTGGTCCTTCAAGAGTTTGAGAAAAGTGATTTATGTCTGAAGAAAACAAGCAAGGCGACGGCGTTCATGTGGGCGCCGGCGGTGAGGAAAGCTCCAATTTCCAGCCCCAGATCGATGCCCACCAGGCCGGCGCCAGCGCCGCCTACGGCGAAGGCGACATCCAGATCCTGGAAGGCCTGGAGGCCGTGCGCAAGCGCCCCGGCATGTACATCGGCGACACGTCCGACGGCACCGGCCTGCACCACCTGGTGTTCGAGGTGGTGGACAACTCCATCGACGAAGCGCTGGCCGGCCATTGCGACGACATCATGGTCACCATCCACTCGGACAACTCGGTCAGCGTGGTGGACAACGGCCGCGGCATCCCCACCGGCATCAAGATGGACGACAAGAACGAGCCCAAGCGCTCGGCGTCGGAAATCGCGCTGACGGAACTGCACGCCGGCGGCAAGTTCAACCAGAACAGCTACAAGGTCTCGGGCGGCCTGCACGGCGTGGGCGTGAGCTGCGTGAATGCCCTGTCCAAGATGCTGCGCCTGACGGTGCGGCGCGAAGGCAAGGTGCACGTGCTGGAGTTCAGCCGCGGCTTCGTGCAGAACCGCATCATCGAGAAGGTGGACGGCGTCGAAGTGTCCCCGATGCAGATCCTGGGCGACACCGACAAGCGCGGCACCGAAGTGCACTTCCTGCCCGACACGGACATCTTCAAGGAAAACGCCGACTTCCACTACGAGATCCTCTCCAAGCGGCTGCGCGAGTTGTCCTTCCTGAACAACGGCGTGCGCATCCGCCTGCTGGACGAGCGCACCGGCAAGAG